>JRUP01000098.1 GCA_000773965.1 Enterobacter cancerogenus | reverse complement strand
TTCTGGCCGCTGCTGGTGGGCGCGGGCGGGGTTCTAGCGGGTTTCTTTCTGCGCTATGCGGTGGCGATAGAGAAACAGGAAACGGTCAAAACCGATTACCTCGAAGTGATCAACGCGCGCCTGGATGCGGTGCCGACCAAAACTTCGCTGTTCCGCGCACTCTCCTCGATTGCCAGTATCGGCAGCGGTGCTTCGATTGGTAAAGAGGGGCCGATGGTGCAGCTCTCCGCGCTGAGTGGCAGCCTGATGGGCCGCTGGTTTCCGCAGATGCGTAACAGCGATATTGTGGCGATGGCGGCAGCGGCCGGGCTCTCTTCGGTGTACCACGCACCGCTGGCCTCGGCGATATTTGTCGCTGAAATTGCCTTTGGTATCTCGGCGCTACAGCGGTTAATCCCGCTGATTGTCGCCTCGGCGGTGGCGGTGATGACCATGTGGTCACTTGGCTTTCGTAGTGCGCTCTATCCGCTCTCCGAAGCCTTGTTCCAGATGGATATCAGCAGTTTGTTGATGACCATTCTGATTGGCGTGGTGGCCGGTTTTGCCGGTTGGTTGCTGATAAAGTTGATTGCCCGCAGCAAAACGCTATTTGGTCGTATTAAATCATTGCCAGCACGACTGGGCCTTGGTGGCTTAGCGGTGGGCTTTCTGGCGCTGATCTCCACCGATATTCTGGGCAACGGTTATGAAGTGATTGTGAAAATCATCGATGGGCACTATGTCCTGGCCGGATTGGTTGGCCTGCTGGTGCTCAAAACCCTGGCCACCACGCTGTCGGTGGGATCGAACGCGGTGGGCGGTCTGTTTACC
>JRUP01000097.1 GCA_000773965.1 Enterobacter cancerogenus | reverse complement strand
AACGATCTGGCGCTGGATAAAGGCGTTGGCGTGTGCGGTAAAGAGGGGCAAAGTGTGCCGGTCGGCGTCGGCCAGCCAACCCTCAAGCTGGATAAAATCACCGTCGGCGGAACTGCATAACCATTCCTGGTGCGCATCAATGCGCACCTTCCGAATGACAGTAAAGTCTGATGTCCCCATGACGCACCATTCCAAATGGCCGTGGAGTCTGATGATTCCACGGCGGCCTCTACGAATGACCGTAAGTTGATGTTCGCATGGCGGACTCTGCAGATTATCGAACAGTCTGAGTTTCCCTATGGCGCACCTTCCAAATAGTCGTTTCGCGCATCGTAGGGACACCCTGTATGGCGCCCAGACCATTAACTCTTACGATGCTGCTGATACTGTTGCGCCACCTGCTTAAAGTACTCGGTCAGATAATCGATACACACCTGCACCTTCAGCGGCATCTTGTCTTTCTCGGTATAGAGCGCATACACCGGGCGCGGTTCAGAGTGATATTGCGGGAACAGAATATCGATCTCCCCGGCGTTAATCTCATCAATCACCCACATCAGGGGGACATAGGCGATGCCGCAACCGGCTTTCAGCCAGCGAATCAGCGTTTGTGAATCATTAGTCACGAAGCGTCCTTGTGGCGTCAGTCGCGTCAC
>JRUP01000096.1 GCA_000773965.1 Enterobacter cancerogenus | reverse complement strand
GAGCTCGCCTGGAGCGCCGGCCAGATTAAGGGCCTGACCGATCCGGGGCTGCTGCGGGGCGAGACCGATCGCCTGCGGCTGCAGTCCGGCTTTTTTAATACCGTGGTGGTGGTTAACCGTGACGCCATCATCGCGGCGACCTCGCCGGAGAGCCTGAGCCTGATTGGCGTAAAGCTGCATTCCGACGCGAGCCGGCAGGCTATTGCCACGCAGAAGCCGTTTATTTCGTCGCCCTTTACCTCGGCGACGGGCAACTACGTGGTGTTCCTGTCGCAGCCGCTCTTCACGCCGGACGGCAGTTACCTGGGTTACATTGGCGGCACCATCTACCTCAAAAAACAGAGCATGCTGAGCGACAT
>JRUP01000095.1 GCA_000773965.1 Enterobacter cancerogenus | reverse complement strand
GAGCGTCATTACCAGACGCTAATCGGCATGCTGTTTGAACGCTGAGTTACCCCGGTGTTATGAGGCGGGACCCGCAGCATGCATTCAGGACCGCCCGGAATGGCCGTCCTGCCATCCTGCCCGGAAGGCACGAACCGGAAGATGCGGGTATGAATAATAAAGATTTAACTCGTCTGGCCGACGTTGTGCTGGGCGAGGCAGTGGTCGCGCTGATGAGCAGCGAAGATGATATTAGCGCAGACGGCGTGGCACGCCAGCTTCGCGCTATGAACGGCGGCGAGACGAACCCGGAAAGGCGTGCAGCCATTGCCCTGGCGCTGGGCGAGGTGCAGAGCGAGTTTGTACAGTCGCGTGAGAGCCGCGACGCTGACGTGCTGGCATTTGGTGCCCTGACCGGCCCTGATGGCGGTAATCATAAGTAAACTGAAGAACGTATCTCCGTCCAGTGCGGAGAGTGGCAGGACGCCCGCAGG
>JRUP01000094.1 GCA_000773965.1 Enterobacter cancerogenus | reverse complement strand
GTTCAGGGTTCAGGGTTCAGCAGGAAGCAGGACAAGTGAGTGAGGGTCTGTAAATGCTTAAAATAATGGCCTTTCCGACTGCCCTTTGAGAAAGTCGAAAAGCCATTGTTTAAGAAGTTATTAAACTGGGATTCAGTAATGAAAAGTTATTACAACCTCTTTTTCTTACGAAAAGATGATTCTTTAATTTCACAGGAATTTTCTTTTCTAAAACCTAATTCCTGATTTTTGAATACCGTCTCTACCTCATGCTCATTCCATATTATATATTCAACAATAAACTTGTAGAAATATAGAATTCGGTCAAGACTGATAGTGGAAGGTATTGTGTAGAAATTAGAACTAAGTAAAGCCGAACTTAAAACAGCAATAATATTACTTGGCCCTTTTAGATAAGGATTTTCATAGTCATGCTGATATTTAAAAAAGTAGCCTACACAGAAAAGATATGCATCCTTAACAATCTTTTCTTTATTGCACTCAGACTCATCATATCTAACAATGAATCTATTAAGTAAAATCAAAAACCTTTGATCTGGCAAATATCTTTGTAATCCGTTCATAGTAAGCATCCTTGCTAAGTTGTCATCCTTGACATATTACTTATAACGCATATAAACTAAAAATCAATAGCTAAACTATCTTCGAAACTTTTCAATAATTGCTTTCAAACCATTTAAAAAACCTCCGCGCGATTTTGGTTCTTCTGCCTCAGGCTCAGGCTCAGGCT
>JRUP01000093.1 GCA_000773965.1 Enterobacter cancerogenus | reverse complement strand
TCATGCTGTGAAGGTCCCTGCCGGAGCATCCTGAGCGGATGACGGCGGTAAAAGTGGTGTTGCGGATTGTTATTGTGTGGCCGGCAGCGCTGCATCTGCAGAGTTTACCCGATGACAGAGAAATTATAGGTTAAAAGGCGCTGGGGTGCGCTTCGTTAATAATGGCGCGCGCAGGCAGTCATCTTACGAAGTCAGGTGAAGGCGGACGCTGAGCGCCCGCTCCTTGGGGTTGTGGTTATCTCATTTCATCTTCATCATCAGCCTGCAGGCGAATGGTGGCCTCGCCGCCGGCACTGTGGCTGTCAACATTAGGGAGCATCCATTCCTTATTGTCACTCCCGCGCGCACCGACGGTCCGGAAGTCGCGCAGCCAGATGATGGCATCGCTGATGCGCCGGCTGCGGCTGCTGATTTTCTCTGCTTTAAGCATAATGTTCAGCTCCGTCAGGAGAGCATCAACGGATATTTCCTCTTCACGCACGGCAAGATTGACTGCTGCTTCACCAATAACTGCGTGACCGGTCATGTCTTCGCTGTACAACACGTTTATACCTCGCTTAAAAAAGAATGAGAAAAATTTTAACCACGTTTTTACTATAGCAAATGGCGGAGCGGAATTTAAATGAGTTGCATAGTTATCGGCTATGGATTAATAAGGATAAATAAATTGAATCTTTTCCTTTTATTATAAGTGGCTGATGTTTTTCTGATATATTGATGTTGTGTCTTCCATCCTGAGAAAATATCTCTCACTCTGACCTGCACCCGGGTCAGAGCAGGTAACTCGTACTGTCAGAAGCACTGTGCATATAATGGGCATCCGATTCCGAAAGGGCGCACCCGCAGGCAGACTGCTTAATCCTGTTCAGGTGCAGTAAAGCCAGAGGATCTACGCAATGGTTTTTCTCCATAACGAGATTCCTGCAGAGAATATGTTCATTAACTCTCTCATTTATGTTTTCTGTCTCCAATGACTGACTGATTGCCGAAGCGAAAATATGCTGCCACTTTCACACTGGCGCTGTGCTTAAATATGAATCTGTTTGTTCGAAGCGGCGCTTCCCGGACCTGGCGTCCTGTATATCCGATGTCACCTGACATTCAGTTAACCGGCAGAGGCGAGTCGTAAGCGTTTATATTTAAGTGCCCGGTGCATAAAATAATTTAAGCCCCGGGACGGGGCCGCACTGATATGGCCCTGCGCACAGAGTTGCGTGAGCCAGTCGTCCGCCTTAGTTTAACCGTAAATATCTGACTTACTCAGGTTGCTCCTGAATCTCGATGCGGATAATTGTTAAAGGCTCGCCGCGGCT
>JRUP01000092.1 GCA_000773965.1 Enterobacter cancerogenus | reverse complement strand
TACTCTCTATAGTGGTTATTCGACGGAAGTGACGTTATCACTTCTATCTTATTGAGTTGTTTGAGGATTATTGAGGGATATTTGTTCGGATAACAGTGTGATTAATGTTCAACATTGCCTAAATCTCAACACTTACTGTTTTATTATCATTGAGTTATTCACTTTCACTGCCGGAAACTGCTTTTCCTTCTCTGTATATCCACTATAGGGAGGAGTTACTCACTACAGTGGATAGCGCTGCTGATGGCATTGATGAGCGGCTTAGCCTGAGATCCTGCTAACACGCACGCAATTGCGGGATTTTCGCATCCTGCAATAACCGCTATAGAGAGTGAGCTTTCTCTCTATAGCGGTTATTTGTTTTTGTTTAAATATCTTAAGGGTATGATTTATAATATTTATTTTTGATGTTTGATTTTGTAGCTAACCGCTATAGAGAGTAAGCTTTTAATGCAATGCACATATCGGAAGAACTTGAAGATCCCATATCGATCGCAAGATCGTTGATTTGCAGGGCAAAGGATCAAACATCCACTATAGAGAGTAGAAACAACCACTATAGAGAGTA
>JRUP01000091.1 GCA_000773965.1 Enterobacter cancerogenus | reverse complement strand
CAGTTTATCTATATAGAGAATCAGTATTTTCGCTGGCCGCCGCTGGCCGAGTTGATCAATAAAATTGCAGAAGAACAGACAAGCAAAGGGCGAGACCATAATAAACATGGTGCTTTGTATTTGTTTGTAGTGACCAACGCCACAGATGAGGGGATAGGGTCGGGTACCGTCAATACCCAGCGCATGCTTGAGACGCTGGGACGGGCGGAAATAATTCCGGGTATCACAAAACAAATGCAGATTGATAAACTCCGGAGAGAAGCAGGAACAACGCCTGTTTCAGAGATGTATACACCTAAAGATGTTGAAGAATTTGTAAAGAAACAGCGAGAGCTGGACGCAAAGATACTTGAAATTGAAAAAAGTACGATTGTCCCTGAGCCCCGGCCTGGTTTAAACATCCATGTCTGCTCTCTTGTTGCACTGGACTCCCCCCCTGACAACTGGATGCCAGTTTATATTCACTCCAAGCTAATGATTGTGAATGACGTATTTACTACGCATGGATCCGCCAATATTAATACCCGTAGCATGCAGGTGGACAGTGAAATGAATATTGCTCACGAATGGGCCAGTGTGACTCAGGATTTAAGGAGGAGGTTATGGAGGCTTCATACCAATGGCAAAGGGATGCAAGATGATTCTAAAGATGCATTTGATATGTGGACTTTAATAATTGAAAATAATGGAAGGAAAATGAGTGATAAAGAAGAGCCTATCGCACCGTTAATTGGTTTTTTATACGAAAAATCAGTGCTCAAGGATTGGGATTAATGCGTGCATTATTACTGATTGCCAGCTTACTGGTCGCGGCATGTGACCAAACTAATACTGCAATTATCGGCAATAAGGAAATGTCTATGGATTCCAACAGTAATATCCAACTGGCCTTTGCCTGTAAAAAAGAGTCCATTCCAGGGCCGGAGGCTGAGGCTGATGTGCTGTTCAGATACGCCCGCTGGCTGCAGGTGAACAACCAGCTGAAGCAGGACAAAGAGGTCGATACGGAGATCGGGCGCCTCTACCGGATTGCAGCGGAGAACGGACATGCCAAAGCCACCATCAATCTGCAGAACGGGTCGCTGCGCGGGCGTTTTGGTCTGACCGCATCGGAACGACGCCGCTTCAGCCAGCAGCTCATCGATGCCGGAGTCGCCAGCGGCTACTACTTTGTCGCCATCTATCTGCAGCACGGGGCGGCAGGGCTGAAGCAGGATGAGGACATGGCGCTGCGTTATTACCGTAAGGCGGCTGATGAAGGGAGCGCGCTGGCACAGGTGTATCTGGCCAAAAAACTTGAGCCGGTTGATATCGCACCGGATGTTGCCAGGCAGATGTATCTCTGTGCTGCTGAGCAGGGAGAGGGAGAGGCCGCGATGATAATGGGTATTATTTATAAGAATCGTAAAAATTACCAGGAAGCGGTGCGTTTATATCAGTCAGGGGTAGCCGCGGGTAGCTCTTCTTCGGCAAGTTTATTAAGATACGGATTTAATGAACCTTTACCAGATGACCCTATTAGTTATCTTGGTTTAAAAAAAGACCCCGAGCGTTCCCGGCGTTACGAGGCTATCTGGAATATACTGGCGGATTACTCCTACGCCCATCCCACCGTACCCGAAATCAACGACATCGTTCCGTTACCGCCCGCGCCTTTACCAGAATGGGACGGCAAACTGAAGTGGCTGGAGGCCCGCGAAGCCAACATCCCGCCGGAAAAACCGGGTGAGGCGCTGATTGCCCGGCTGGCGAAGAAGAAGCACCTGAACCCG
>JRUP01000090.1 GCA_000773965.1 Enterobacter cancerogenus | reverse complement strand
CCGCCACTAAAGTCATACACACCGATAAAGCCTTCGTTAATCACTCTGCCGGTCGTATTAGCGCGTACGCCGGTAGTATTGGCACCCGAAAGGAAAATGGTGTAATTGGGACCGAGGGTCAAATCGTTGTGGGTGACAGAACCGTCTTCATTAGCAAACAGATAGCCGATACCGGGCGCGTTGGTCAGACTGTTGCTGCTGACATTGAGATAGACATGGTCGTCATAGCCAAACGACGTTGCCGAGCGGATGCCATTGCCACCATTGACGTCCAGTCGCACATAATTCAGGGCGATATTGCTGGTTTCTGCGCGGTTATTAATAAGATTGCGGGCACCACTCAATTCCACATGATCGGCGCTAAATCCTGCGGCACCGTTATCAATCAACACCGTGTCTGCGTCACCGCTGGACCAGATATTGCTGCTATAACTGTTGTACTGTTCGCCTTGCCCATCACCAATAATGTTAAGCGAACCGCCATTGCCAACACGAATGGCAGCGGTCCCTTCGGAATAGATCTGTCCACTGCTTTGCCGATAAGTTGACGCTCCTGATGAGGCATCCAAAGCCACACCTTTATAAGCTGAAATCGAACCACTGTTGATCAGCAGGCCGCCATCCGTCAGTGCCACCGCGCGGCTGTTGTCGCCATTGACGGTGACGGTACCCTGGTTATTGATATAGCCGCCGTCGCCTGCACTCAGTAACGAGATGTTCTCCGCATCCGTCATCAGATTGGAGTTGTTGCTGATGCTGCTAAAGCCTTCAAGCGCCTGATAACCGATTTGATTGGCAGCATGGAAGGCAATTTGACTGCCTTCACCAATAACTACCGTACCGCCATTGCCAGCCTGCGCGCCTACCGCATGTTCACCGTACAGATTGATGGTGCCATTTTGGTAGAAATAAGCTGCGTCCCCAAAAGCCACGCCGCCCACGGAAGGCTGTGTCGCGCTGGCATTGCCGGCGGAGACATTGATCGTGCCGTTGTTGGTCGCACGAGCGCCAACCGAATAGGTATAACCCTCGGTGTAAAGCCCGGTACTGCCATTCGTGATCGACACAGTGCCATTGTTGGTGGCATTGCCGCCGAGCGAGCCAATCCCCACCGTGTTGCTGCCTTCCAGTGCGATATCACCGTTATTGATCAGCTGCCCAGAGCTACTGGCAATAAAACCAATCTGCCGATCCTGCGAGCCATAGATATTGGCATTGTTAGTCAGCAGCGTGTTGGTGTAAGGCAGCGTTGTGGAGTTGGTAATATTGCCATTGAGGTCGGTACGATTGCCTTGTACCTGTGCCACGATGCTATGTATGCCATTCATATTGACGGTGGTTGCAGCGTCAATCGTGCCCTGCGCAGCACCCTCAATACGCAACCCGATGCCATTTTCGCCGAGATTAAAGATGGCATTGCCAGTGCTGACCGTGGTGTTATCACCACTGCCCAGGACGGCGGTGGAAAGGTTGCCGTTTGAAGTTAACGTCATGCCACTGCCATCAAAGCTCGCGCCATCCTGCACACGAAAGATGGATGCGTTATCTCCCGTTACCCCGTAGTGGCCATTCTCGGGCAGTAAAATTTTTGCGTTCGGCCCCATAGCGAGAAAGGTGATTTGATCGGCACCGCTATTACCCGTGGGTAGAGCTGCCTGCGACACATTCACCGTGGCATTGCCTTCCGCGCGTATCCCAATCGCGCCAACTCCGTTTAAGGTGATCGGTCCGCTGATCTCCGCCGAAGCGACGCCGCTATCGATACCGTTCACCCATACTGCGGTGTTACGTGTTCCTTCCGTGACATTTGCATTGCCAGCAATATTGATTGGGCCACTCGACCAGGCGTGCGAAAGAGCACCGTCATTCGCCGTCACCAACAGGCCGGTACCGTTATCGCCATTCAGGTTAATCACTCCGGCATTGCCCACCTGACCGCCGCTGCCAGAGTCCATCACCGCCAGTCCAGTGCCGCGACCATTGACATCAATGACGCCATTATTCAGGGTGACGGCATCCGCGCCGCCAGACACGCTCATCGCCGCGCCGCTTTGTACGCCCGAACCCATGATGATGTAGCCGTTGTTGACTGCGCTGTTGCGACCCAACTGAAGGATACCGGTGGCGCTATCCAGCATAACGTCAGACGTTGCATCACCGGGATGATTTTGCGGCGTACGGCCAAGATAGATTGTGCCGTTGTTAGTAAAGGTGCTCGCATCACCGCTCAGCGTCACCGCTGTCGCACTGCCGTTGTCGCCGACCAGATTGATGGTGCCGTTATTCACCCCTTCGCTGTTATCCAGCACAACGGATGATCCCGCGCTGTTGATAATGCCGTTGTTGATAAAGTGACTATCACTGGCATTTACCGCTAATCCGTTAATGCCGAGCGTGCTGTTATCAATGCCACTCCCGTCGGCGTTATTAAAGAAACCGCTATTAATCACACCGTTGTTGATGCCGCTGCTGCCATTGGTTAATACCAGGGCATCATTATCGGTGATTCCGCTACCGGTACTCGCTAACTTGCCGTTAATGGTTGCGGTGGCACCATTGTCCGCGCGCATCGCTCCGCCGTTGGCATTCGCCACCTCAAGGGTTTTTCCTGCCTCAATAGTGGCACGCGCATTGGCACCGTCAGCGCTGAGCACCACGCGCTCGCCTATTGGCAGGAAAGCTTCATCGTCATCCGGGGTATTCACTCCCCACACCACCTGCCCGCTGCTGAGCGTCACTGCTTTATTAAATTCGTTGTTGTAGTCAGCGGAACTAATTTGGCCATTCTGCAGTTGCTCAATCAGCCAGTCGTTGTAGTTTTGCAGATCGGTCAATGACGTCACGTTGAAGTCGGTGGTATCGCCATAGAGGCTGGTCACACTGAATGCGCCGTTATACGCCACCAGATTGTCCACATTCAGGCCCCATCGCGACACGGCAGGAATCTGCGTCGCGGTGAATGTGATACGGTTATCCGAATCCCAGTTCATGTTGCCTTTGTTGCTGGCAGTGAATAAGCGGCTCTGCTTTGCCGCCATCTCCCAACCATTTGCCACCGTGCTGGCTCCCTCAGTGCCTAGTTGCACGTTGATAGTGCCATTACTCACTGAGGCAACACGCGAATCAATGTACTGCTGATTCTTCACCTCTTCGAAATCGGTGACCAGGGTGCTGCCATCGACCGGGGCGAGATTGCTTAACGCGGCAGTGTTGTAAGTCTGAAAATTGCTGTAAGAGCGGTGATCCTCATTAGGCACGGAGATCGTGAAATCCTGCGCCCCCAAGCTCAACCTCTCTTTACCTAATAAGTTGTTATCTGTCACCAACCGGCCTTGATCCTGTAACTCGCCAATGGAGACCTGCAATTCGCCACTTTTACCCGGCGTAAATTGCGGCAACCCTGTTAGCGATTGTGTGCTGCCGTTGCACACGCAAAACACCCCCACTTTGTTGTCATTTTTCGCAGGGTCAAAGGGTTGAATAACGGCGGCATTGGTTTGCATCGCAGGAATCATAATGCCTTGTGCAGCCAGCAAACTGATAACCAGCGGTTTTAATTTAAATAACATCCTTTCCTCCAGAGAGAAAATAATATTTTTCGCGCGGCAAAAACTAATACCGCGCATGACGATTGGTTTAATAAACGTGAGAACAAGAATGGAGAGCGTATTATGTCGAGTTATCTCATCATTTCGTAAAGAAAACGTCTAGCTGGAGTTAAGGTGAACAAGGGGGTTTAAGTCAAATTAAGAATTAACCCTTGGGAATCAGCAGGTAACACGGAATAACTTAATGGATTCATCTTCATTTATATCAATGCATTAGTCTAAATTTAAGGCCCATTCATTACTGGGTTTAATGAGGTTTATATATTCTTATTATCGATATTCGCAGATAACAGAAAAAACGATTTCCCAGTGAAATAGATCCATTCTATTTTGAATATTAATGTTATGAAGCTTAATAAGCGCAGCGCTGTAGCGGGTCGGAAATAATTGACTCAAAATTGATATGTTGTCGATTCTCGAAGGCAGAAATCAAAGCGAGGATGTAAATTCGCGCCATCGTAAATTTGTGATCGTTCGCGCAACAAACTAACAAACATCCTTGTATGGTAGTCTAAAATTATAAACCTGCAGGATTTTGACTATGGCATCTTCCACTTTTACTCAGACCCAAACGGCACAGGGAAATCACACCTCACTCATTCGTCGTGTCGCCAGTGCTTCGGCGATTGGCACCGCGGCGGAATATTATGATTTCTTTGCCTATGGCACGGCTGCAGTACTGTTTTTTGGCCACCTGTTCTTCCCCAGCCACGACCCTTTGATCAGCACCCTCGCCGCATTTGCGACTTATGCCGTTGGCTTCCTCGCCCGGCCGATTGGCGGCATTGTGTTTGGCCATATTGGTGACAAAGTGGGACGTAAAAAAGCGCTGGTGGCCACCATCCTGATAGTGGGTCTCGGTACTTTTTGTATTGGCTTGCTGCCAACCTATGAAAAGATCGGCATCTGGGCACCGGTGTTGTTGATCGCCATTCGCCTGCTGCAAGGTTTTGGCGTGGGCGGCGAACAAGCTGGCGCGGTCCTGATGACCGCAGAATATTCGCAAGCGTCACGTCGTGGTTTCTTTGCCAGCTGGGTACAAATCGGTGCGCCGGTTGGGTTCCTGCTGCCGCTGGCACTGTTCGCGATTCTTAATGCCTCCCTGAACGCGGAACAAATGATGGATTGGGGTTGGCGCGTACCCTTCTTACTGAGTGCGGTGCTGGTCATCGTGGGTTTGTTTATTCGTTTACGCATCGATGAATCGCCAGTGTTCGCCGCCATTCGCGAAACCAAGGCCGCCGAATCGCGTCCGTTAAAAGAAGTGATTCGCGGTAATCCGAAATTAGTCATCAATGGTGTGGCGGCTAAATTAATTGAAGCTTGCGCCTTTGCCCTCTTCACGGTGATTATCCTGGCGTGGGGCAAAGCCAACAATCTCGACGCCGGCATACTGATGAACAGCATGATTGTAGCGGTGATTCTCGAGGTGTTTGCCATTCCGCTGATGGGGGCGTTATCCGATAAGATCGGTCGCAAACCGGTATACATGATGGGTGCACTGCTGATTGTGATTTCCATCGTGCCGTTCTTTTATGCCCTGTCCCAAAACAGCTACTGGCTAACGCAAATTGCGATGATTGTCGCGCTGACGCTGGGCCACAGTATGTGCTACGCCCCACAGGCTTCCTGGTTCCCGGAACTGTTCCCGACGCATATTCGCTGCAGCGGCATTGCAGTGATTTGGCAGGTGGGATCGTTAATTGGCAGTGGCGTGCTTGGCTTAGTCGCGGTGAAAATCCTGCAGGCCACCGATGGGCACTGGTATGGCCTGGCGCTGTATGTTGCGGTACTGGGGGTGATTTCCGTTGTAGGCCTGCTGCGATTGCCTGAAACGGCCCCAGGCCGACGTGATGGCGAATATCATACCTGGGAACAACATTAATTAACGATGGGCGCACTAAGGTGCGCCCATATGCTTTATTCAGATATGCAATGCCATTTAAAGCATTTGCCAGATCCCCTTCTTGCAATAGCATGACTTTTCTCTTCTTTATCCTCACAGCTGAATCGCTAGCCCATGCGCAAACTGTACCAACGTTGCCTCTCGTTAAATGATTTCGAGAAATATGCCCAAAAGCGTCTGCCCCATCCGCTGTTCGCTTATGTGTCCGGTGGTGTTGAGGACAACATTGCGCTCCATCACACTCAGCAATCCTATGCTCATTACGGCCTGATACCGGAAAACATGATCGATGTGTCGCAACGTAATACTGAGGTAGATCTGTTTGGTCATCGCTATGCGGCGCCTGTGGGTATTGCGCCGATGGGCATCTCTGCCATCACCAGTTTTCAGGGGGATATTGCTTTAGCGCGGGCAGCGGCGAGCAAGAACGTGCCCTTTATTATGAGCGGTTCCTCGTTGATTCCACTGGAGGACGTGGCTGCGGCTAATCCGGCGATGTGGTTCCAGGCCTATTTGCCAAAGACGCTGGAAGAGATTGATGCGTTGGTGGATCGCGTCAAGCGTGCGCGCATATCCGTACTGGTCGTGACGGTGTTTCGAGAACAACAACGCAGTGCGTGGCGCACCGCTGTTTTCCAAAAATGCCGTGCGTGACTTCAGTGGGCGCAGCCATCTCACCTGGCAGCATATCGAACATATTCGTCAGCGCTGGACGGGCGCGATGGTGATTAAAGGAATTCTGAGTCGAAATGATACATTGCGCTGTAGATCCATTGGCATCGACGGCATTGTGGTCTCGAATCACGGCGGTCGTCAGTTGGATACGGTGATCCC
>JRUP01000009.1 GCA_000773965.1 Enterobacter cancerogenus | reverse complement strand
GCCGCACAATCTGCACCCGTCACGGAACACGTCCTGACGATTTGCCGGCTACCCGCCGGCATTCAACCTGACGCGCCGTTTCGCATGCTGGTGTCTGCCCGGGAAGACCCACCTTTCGCAGGCTCCAGAACCGGGCGCACACTCAGGCTCACCTGGCACCTGCTGTCTGCCCTGCCGCGTGGCGCCCTTCCGGGAACCGTCAGCGCGGTGTTCACCCCTGGCCGGCGCGGCCTGCCGGGACGCGTGGCAATGGCTCCCCGGTGGCCTGGTGCTGGCCCCGCCGCTGCGCGGATGCGGCATCGGCACCTGGCTTTTGCAGCAGCTTGCCGCATGGGCCGCCACGCTGCCGGCGGCTACCCGGGTTGAGCTTCAGGGCCTTAATCCGTCTGAACCTTTATCACCGCTGGAGGAGGTGCGGCAGCGCGAAGGGATGACCCGCCGCTGACGGTAGCCGGTCTCCGCCTGCACCACCGGTGGGACAGCAGCCTGACGGCCGAAAGCCCGGAAGCGGCCCTGAAAGGGCTTCTCAGCCTGGCGCCCGCCACCAACTATGAACTGGCACACTACGAACGGCTGACGCTCAGCAGGAGTGGCGAGGCCTGTTGTCATGAAAGCAGCGCCCTGCGCAGGGTCGGGCGGGGCCTGCTGTTTCTGGGCTCGCTGCCCTTCCTGCTGCTCGATAAGCTGGCGCACTGGCTGATGGGCCGCTGAGGGCGCGTACCATCAGCCGTCCGTCAGCGTCATGCTGTCATCTTCCGTGTGAAGCAGCGCCTCAAACGCCGCCGCCGTGAGGGGCCTGCACAGCCCGTTGCCCTGCATGATGTCGCACTGGGCGGTCGTCACGAACGCCCGCTGCGCCTTATCCTCGACCCCCTCTGCCGCCACGCTGAGACCCAGGCTTTTTCCCAGCGCCGCGATGGCCCGGAACATCATCCGCACGCGCATGCTGGTGCCGAGCTCAAGGGTCAGCGACTTGTCAATCTTGAAGCCGCTGACGAAGCCGTGCCGCAGCAGGCTGATGGCGCCCAGCGTCCGCCCGTAGTGATCGATAACAAATGCAGCCCCCGTGAGCCGGATGGCTGCGAACTGCGCCGGAGCATCCTGAACGAGCTCCGCCAGCAGCGGCTCATCGACCTCCAGGTCCACAAAGACGGCGTCGCCGCCCGCCGACTCGCGCAGCACGCTTTCCAGCCCGGGTCCGGAAAGCTGACGCGGGAACAGGTTAACGCTGACCCGAAGCTCCGGGCAGCGGACCTGCCACTGGCGGACCTGCGCCAGTGCGGTGCGGATAATCCATTCACCAAGCGTCACGGACAGCGGGCTTTTCACCAGCATCTCAATAAAATCAGCGGGCAGCAGCAGGCCGCGGGCAGGATGCTGCCAGCGCACCAGCGCCTCACAGCCTAGCAGGCGGCCGCTACCGGCGTCATAACGCGGCTGGTAGTGCAGGATGAACTGGTCCTGGCGCACCGCGGTTTCCAGCTCGCGCTCAAAGCGCCGGCGGCGCTGCTCCGCCGCCAGGTATTCTGGCCGGAACAGGACGCTGCAGCCCTTGCCCGACGCCTTGGCCCGGTAGAGCGCCAGGTCCGCCGCCGACATCACCGACGAGGCGTCCTCTCCGTGTTCGGGATAGGCGGCAATGCCGGTGCTGGCGCCGACGACTACCGGTGAACCGTGGTAGCTGAAAGGCGTCTGCACGGCGGCAATCAGGCGCTCCGCCGTCAGGCCGGCACCGGCACTTCCGCCCGGCAGCAGGATGATAAACTCGTCGCCGCCGAGCCGGGCGGCGGTGACCGCGTCCGCGCACACCAGCCGGATCTGCTCCGCCACGTGACAGAGCAGCGCGTCGCCGGCGGCGTGCCCGAGCGTGTCATTGACCTCCTTGAAGCCGTCCAGGTCGGTCATCAGCAGGGTGTACGGCACGCCGGCCTCCGTCAGCTGCCCCAGCTGCTGCATAAACGC
>JRUP01000089.1 GCA_000773965.1 Enterobacter cancerogenus | reverse complement strand
CTGCTACTTTTTCTTTTGCGGCACAAGGGCATAGTGCGGGTGACGCCCGGCGAGCAGCAGCAGGAGTTCGTACTCTCCCTGGCTCAGGGGGGCGGGATTTTTCGCCGCCTCCTTCATCTGCCAGACGCGCAGGCTGAGCTCAAACCGCTCGGCGGCGGCCTCCTGCGACAGGCCGGCGGCCAGGCGGAGCTCGCGGACGTCGGAACCGACCGCGACGGGCCGGTATAAAAGCTGATTTCCCAGAGGATACTCCCTTCAGAGGTGCGGGCCGGAACGGACCGGCAGGGCGACAATAGCGCGGCGGGTGCAGCGGATGATAAAAAACCATTACATTATCTAAACTTTCACGCCCCGTTGCAATGCGCGCGCCGCGGTATTTACTGATGAGCGACTCCCCGGGAATAAATAAATCACCGTGCCGTTTCGCCTTATTTATTTCACGCCAGCGTTTAATTTTCCGCACCGGCCCAGGAATGCTCTCCTTTTTTAACGAAATCCTGACACAGGGATTATTCCGGTATTTTCCGGATAATTATTCGCCAGGATAGGCAGGGCTTACCGGTGGCCATATTTATCGCGCCGCCACACCCTGTACTGATAAAAAGGATAACCTGATGAAAAACCGTGATTATATTCAGCGGCGGGTGCCCGCTGACCTGAGCCGCATAGACGTCCGGGAGCAGTGGCAGATTACGTTCTGGACGCTGGAGCTGCGCACAACCCAGGAGCGTCTGACCCGGGCCGTGCGCGAGGCGGGCCCGGAAGCCGTGCGCGTGCGCGCGTGGCTGGAGAAAAACCCGCCGCCACTCGCCCCGCGCGACTGATGCGGGGCGGGCATGCTCCCCCGCAGGGGGCTGGTTATCCGTCAGGCGCATCAAGCGCGACCGCTCAGCCCTGAGTGTCAGTGATGTCCGAAGGCCACCCAGTCGCTTTGTTGTGACGGGGTCACCGGGGTCTTCACTTCAACCAGACGCGGGCGCGCCGGCGGGGAGCCCGCCACGTTACCGCCCTCATCCGGCAGCGTGAAGCGGGTGATGGCGCCGCCCAGCGCGGTCGTCTGCCCGCTCAGGCTGCCCGCGGTGGCGGAAACTTCCTGCACCAGGGTGGCGTTCTGCTGCGTGACGCGGTCAAGCTCCGCCACGGCGAGCGTGACCTGGGCTATGCCCTTGCTCTGCTCTTCCGAGGCGAGCGCTATCTGGCCAATCAGCTCGTTGACCCCGCCGACGCCGCGCAGCACCTCATCCATCGTGGTGCCGGCGCTGCCGGCGGCCCGGCGGCCGTCGCTGACGCGCGCCACGGTGTCGGCAATCAGTCCTTCAATTTCCTTTGAGGCGGCCGCGCTGCGCTGCGCCAGCGCGCGCACCTCAGTGGCCACGACGGCAAAGCCGCGTCCCTGCTCGCCGGCGCGGGCGGCCTCAACGGCGGCGTTGAGCGCCAGAATGTTGGTCTGGAAGGCAATGCCGTTGATGGTGGCGGTGAACTGGCGGATTTTTTCTGAGCCCTCCGCGATGCCGCCCATGGCGGCCACCACGGTCTGCACCAGCTCCGCGCCCCGCTGGGTGGTGCCGGCGGTGCGCCCCGCCAGCTCGCGCGCCTCGCGGGCGTTTTCTGCGTTATGAGCAACGGTGGCGGTGATTTCCTCCATGCTGGCCGCGGTCTGCTCCAGCGCGGCGGCCTGGGTGGCGGTCCGGTCGGACAGGTCGGCGTTGCCGGCCGCAATCTCACCGGCCTCGCGGTGCAGGATCACCGCGTTGTCGCGGATGGCCGCCACCGCGTCCAGCAGGCTGTGCTGCATCTCTCTGACCAGCGGCACCAGCTGCCCGACGCAGTTGCGGCCCAGGTCTTCCGGCTCGCGGGTAAGGTCGCCCCCTGCGATGGTCTTCAGGTGCGCGCGAATTTTCGCCACCGGGCGCACGAGGTGCACCAGCAGATAACGGTCGCAGAACGCCAGCAGGGCGGCGGCGGCCAGCAGCGCGCTCATAAGGATCACCTCCAGCCGGTGGCGCTCGGCCATCACCGGCGCGTCGTCGGCGGCCAGCTGCTGCGTCAGGCTGCCGAGGCGCTCGCGGGCGGCGGCCGGATAGCGGTCCGGCGCGCTCAGCGCCGCCCGATAACTGTCCCACGCTGCGTCAGTCGGCGCGTCGTTCAGCAGGGCCGCCCTCTCGGCCGCCGTCCCGTCCTGCATGACGAGTCCGGCGCGGGTCAGAAAGGTCAGCTGCTGCGTCAGCGCGTCGGCGCGGTCGGCGTGGCGGTACATTTCGCGCAGCGTCAAGGCGCCGTAGCTGCCGGCCAGCGCCACCACGGCCAGGGAGAGGATCATCATCCACAGCACGACGCGGCGGATGGTAAAGTGTCTGAGTAGCTGCATGAGGTTTTCCCCGGTGTTGTTATTATTTTAAAATAATAAGAAGCATTATCGTTTATATTAATTGCGTGCGTGATTAAGTCGCGCACTACATTTATTTGAAGAGAGTCTGGCAGGAATAATTAAAAAAGGACACATCACGACGATAAAATAAAAGAATCGTGCTGCAGCAATTAATTCGCTAAAGTAAATAAACCTGACATCAGACCAGATAGCGCCTATAGTGAGCGCCATAAGAAAGTTGTCATTGCTTTTCCCTTTCGCAGAAATTGTCTTCTATACCGGTTTATAACCGTACACTTTTTCTTTTTAATTTCGCACCGGAACCAGGCCGGGGCGGAGGAACCCATGCTGATGAATCTTACCGGCGACGACGATCGCCGCGCGCGGGCGCTGAAGGCGCTGCGCAGTCCCGACGACAGCCGCGACGACGTGCTGCGCAAGTTTGTCCGGCTGGCGAGCCAGGCGCTCGGCATCCCCGGCAGCTTTATTTCCGTGCTGGACGACGAGCACCAGCACGTGCAGGCCGCCCACAACTTTGGCCTGACGCAGTCCTCGCGCGAGGACTCCCTCTGCCGCCACGCGGTCGACAGCGACCGCGCGGTGGTGGTGCCCGACACCTGGCTGGACGCCCGCTTTGTGACCCACCCGCTCATCACCGGCTCGCCCTTCATTCGCTTCTATGCTGGCGTGCCGCTCAAAAACCGCGAGGGGATCGTGCTCGGCACGCTGTGCGTCACGGACACCGCGCCGCACCCGTTTGGCGCCGAGCAGGTCACCACCCTGAAGCTGCTGGCCGCGCTGGTGATGTCGTTTCTGGAGGCCTGGCACTCCGCCGGGTTTGCCGATCCGGTCACCGGCCTGCCCAACCGCCAGCGCCTCATCCGCGACCTGCAGTATCTGGCCGCCTCCGGTGACCGCACCCGGCGCCGGCTGGTGCTGATTGACTGCATCGACATGCCGCGCGCCTATGAACTCGCGCGCTCAATGGGCATGGCCCCGGTGGAGAGCCTGCTGAAGGACGTGGCCACGCTCCTGCCGCTGCGCCTGCGCCCGGCGCCCGGCGAGCTGCTCTACACCGTTGCCACCGGGCGATTCGCCGTCCTGACGCGCGACGACAGCCACATGAGTACGGACTGGGTCGCGGGGCGCCTGGAGGGGATCAGCGCCGACCTGGGCGACGGCATCGCCGTGGCGCTCAGCACCCACGCCGGGGAGGTCACCTTTACCCCCGGCGACGTGACGGCGCAGGAGGCGCTGCGCCGCGCGGTCAGCGCGCTGCACGAAGCCATCGGCCGGGGCGTGCCCGCCATGCGCTTCAGCGAGGCCAGCGACGCGCGCCACACCCAGGACTTTACGCTGATGAACGACCTGGCCGCCGCGCTTCGGGAAAATAAAGGGCTCTGGCTCGCCTTCCAGCCCAAGATCTGCCTGCACAGCGGCCTGCCGGTGGGGCTGGAGGCGCTGGTCCGCTGGCGCCATCCGGTCCGGGGCGAGCTCTCACCCGCGCTGTTCCTGCCGCTGGCCGAGCAGACGTCACTGCTGAGCGAACTGACGGCCTGGGTCACGGACCGCGCCATCGGCCGCCTGACGCGTCTACGCAACAGCTGCATTCAGCTTCCCATCACCATAAACGCCAGCAGCCGGGACTTTGCGCGCGAGGGCTTTGCCGACGCGCTGGAGGCGAAGATGATAAAAGCGAAACTATCCCCCTCCCTGCTGGGCATTGAGTGCCTGGAGACGGAGCGGATTATTGAAAATCCGGCGGCGATGCGCGGGCTGGAGATGCTGAAGCTGCGCGGGTTCGGGATTTCTCTGGACGACTTCGGCACCGGCTACAGCAACATCAGCTACCTGCGGCGCATGCCGCTGGACGTCATCAAGCTGGACCGCACGCTCATCAGCGAAATCTCGTCCGATACCGCCTCGCGCATTATCGCCCGCAGCATTATTGCCATGCTTAAGGACCTGGACTACACGGTGCTGGCCGAAGGCGTTGAGGACGCTGATACGGTTACCGCGCTCACAGAGTACGGCTGCGACCAGGCGCAGGGCTTCTTCTATTCCCGGCCGCTGCCGGAGCCGGAGCTTGACGAGTGGCTGTCCTGGAAGCTGCGCGGCCAGTGCTGACCCGCCGCCGCCGCTTGACAGCCCTCAGGCGGGCGTCCTGTAGCGTCTGAATCCCTCCGGCCCGGCGACGATGACCGCGTCACGGCCGGCGCCTTTGGCTTCATAAAGGGCCTCGTCGGCGCGACGCAGAAGCGCTTCCCGGCTGCCACAGTCGGCCAGGGACGCCACGCCGGCCGACACCGTCATGGCCCCGACGAACGGGAACATCGTGGTGCTCACTACCTCGCGGATGCGCTCCGCCGTCCGGGCCGCATCCTCCAGCGCCGTCTGCGGCAGCAGGAGAATAAACTCCTCGCCGCCGAAGCGGCTGACCACGTCTCCCGTGCGGCAGGCCTGCCGCAGCAGGCCCGCCAGGCTGACCAGCACCGCATCACCCGCATCGTGCCCGTACCAGTCGTTAATTTTCTTAAAGTGGTCGATATCAAGTGCAATCACGCACTGCGAGGCATCTTCGCGGCTCCTGTCCGCCAGCAGGGTAAAGCCACGCCGGTTGCAGAGCCCGGTCAGCGGGTCGGTCATGGCCTCGTCGCTGAGC
>JRUP01000088.1 GCA_000773965.1 Enterobacter cancerogenus | reverse complement strand
CGGTAGTAACGCAGCGCCATATCCTCATCCTGCTTCAGCCCCGCAGCACCATGCTGAAGATAGATAGCGATAAAGTAGTAGCCGCTGGCGACCCCGGCATCAATGAGTTGCTGGCTGAAGCGCTGCCGCTCAGTCGCCGTTAATCCGAACTGACCGCGCAGTGAACCGTTCTGCAGATTAATATTCGCCTTGGCATGCCCGTTTTCTGCCGCAATCCGATAGAGGCGCGCAACGTCCAAATCCACCGACTTGTCCTGCTTAAGGTTATTATTTTTCTGTAACCAACGAGCATACTTAAACAAAATATCCGCAGCAGCATCAGGATTAGGTAAAATTTCATGCTGGCAGGAAAATGCCAGGCGGGCATTGATGTTGCTGAGGGAGCCCATAGAATTATCCTTTTTAAAAACTAGCGGAGCATTGCCCCCATCACAGCCCGTCAGGAGCAGGCTGCACAATATTAATAGTTTGCGCATTAGTCCAGATCACTCCAGTTAGGTTTATCATAGTTAAATTTAATTAATGGCACATCTGGAGACTTTCCATTCTCTGGCTTCTGATTCTCTTGATTATCTTTAAGAAGAGTTCCCCAGATTTTAAATGCATCCTTAGGATTATCTTGCCCCCCCTTACCTTTAGTGTGCAAATTCCATAATCTTCTTCTTAAATCCCGCGTCACATTGCCCCATTCATAAGCAATATTCATCTCACTATCCACCTGCATACTGCGGGTGTTAATATTGGCAGAACCATGCGTGGTAAACACGTCATTGATAATCATCAACTTGGAGTGAATATAAACAGGCATCCATTTATCTGGCGGAGAATCCATTGCGACCAGCGAGCACACATGCACTTTTAGACCAGGTATATCTACAAGGGGAATAACGCTCTCATCTATTTCTTTCTCTTTTTCTTTTATTGCAGTATCCCGTTCATAAATGTATTTCAGCTTCTCTCCATAGGGAGCGTTGATTGAGGGATCGCTGGGCAGGCTGTTTCGAAATTCTTCTTTCAGTTTAAGCTTGGTGATACCCGGCATGGTATCGGCCCGTCCAAGTAAATCCAGCATGCGTTGGGTATTAACGGTACCCGACCCTATCCCCTCATCTGTAACATTTGTCACTACAAACAAATGCAGAACACCATCTTTTTCGGGATCGCGACCATTTTTTATTTGTTTTGCTACAGTTTCTGTAATTAATTTGGCCATCGGCGGCCAGCGGAAATACTGGTTCTCTATATAGATAAACTG
>JRUP01000087.1 GCA_000773965.1 Enterobacter cancerogenus | reverse complement strand
CGACGAAGAGAGGGCATAAAGGGGCGACGGCAAAAAGTTTTTGCGGCACCTGGCAAAAAGTTTTTACCGGCGTGCATTTCACCCCTTTCTGCACGAACCGGCGGTGCTACGAAAAGCCCTCCGCAACGGGCTGGCCGGAACATGCGCAGCCGGAGGGGAGATGAGCACGAACACACCCCGGACGGCTCCGCCGGTCCGGTCCTCAGCGGCCACGGCTTTATGTGGCCAGTGAACGCGCGGGCGCACGCCCGCTGCAGGGGTTGACCTCAGCCATCAGACCCTAGCCGTCAGGCCCGGAACGCGGTCCTTTGCGGTCCGGCGGAGCTTACCGGCTATGCCGGTTAGCGCAGTAGGGCTCGACGACCCGGCCTGCCGGGGAGCCGAAGGTGGCCATGGTCCGTGACCTTATGGGGTTAATGATTCAGAGGAGCAGCAGGAAGAAAGAAGAGAAGACGCAGAGAAGACCAGCCCCCGGGAGAAAGCGCAGGCGAAGGGAGAGAGCCGGTGCGTCAGCACCGGGTTTTCCCGGCCCGCAGGCCCATCCGCCTTATGCTTTACAGCGCCTTTCGCGACGTTCTGCGGATTTCCTGCCATCCGAACATAACCATTTGTGATCGCGGCATCATTGCGTGTCCGGCCCGGTGCTATAGTTAGCTCGGGAACACCGGAAGTTTCCTCAAGGTAAGCTGCAAAACCGTCCGGCACTCCCGAGCGGGCGGTGAAAGGAGGCAGGGGGTCTCCTCCCCTGCCTTTTTTCGCTTTAGTCGATAACGTTCCGGTTATACACCACTTTCCAGTCATGGTATGCCGCGCAGTCGCGCAGCGACTCGATGCGCACCACGTTCTCCGCCACGCCATTCATCATCAGCACGCGCTCAATGCCCACAAACCAGCTCTCCTCCGAATTAAGCGGGAACCACAGGTTACTGTTTATCCCGCTCAGCAGCGGATCGTTGCACACGTGAATGCCTCGTCCGTATCCGGTTTCGCTGCCAGTCACTGTCAGCTCACCGCGCAGCTCGCGCGTCACGGCGCAGCGCGCCAGCTCTTTCACCACGTCATCCCAGCACCACTCTCTGTTCTCCGGCACCGGCAGCTCGACGCAGCGCAGATGCTTGCTGCCGGCCCGGGCAGTGCGCTGCGCGAGACCCAGCACAGACGGTTCGTTACTCTCGCCGTCCGCACCGGTGAGCCAGAACCCGTTGTAATAAAAGGCCTCATCGCCGTTGTCCAGGCGGATAAAGCAGAATTCGCCCAGCGCGCGCGCGATATCGGCCTGCGTCACGTTGTGCTGCGTTGCCTCCGGGGACAGGGTATTTTGTAGGCTCATGACTGCACCTCCAGCTGCTGGCGCACGGCGCGCATGAAGTGCGGCCAGTTGCTGAACGTCATTTTTGGGACGCGTACGCCGCGACCGCTGTTAAAGCCTTTTACAAACGCCTGCGCCTGTGCGACGATTTGCGGGTCAAAATTCATATAACTCTCCTGAGCTTTTGGTTTTGATAAGGCCGCCAGCGGTAACTGGCGACCGTTGAGAAGGCAGGGGCAACCCTGCCTTTTTTACGTCTGTGCGTTACCGGGGTCCCTGCAAAGACTGATGTTGGTCAGGCGCGCCGCCAGTGCGCCGCTCGCCCGCCCCCAGGCCACCTCGCCCCGACTGCCGAACTGCGCGTGTACGATATGGCTCGCCACAATCCACGCCCGGAACGAAGACAGCGGCAGCGCACTGTCCTGAACGGTATCGGCAATCTGCTGCGCCATATCGTGCAGCGTGAACCACAGGTGCTCGTGCTCCTCGCTGGCGCTGAGGCGGTGCTTTCCCAGTTCCGTCAGGGCCGCCAGGCTTTCTGCCAGCCCCGGCGTCAGGCCCGGGATCTCTGATTGAGTGGCCGCCAGCGTGGCGGCGGTAAACTGTTCTTTCATCGTGTTGCCCCTTTAATCTGTTTCCGGCGCTTATGCCGGCTTAGTGCACGTTCGCCACGTGCATCGCATACCCCGCTTTCAGCAGCAGGCGCAGGTCACCCATTGCCGACTGCCACGCAGCTTCGCCATCGATGCCCGGCAGTCCGTGTACCAGCGACTGCGCCGCGCGCCATGCCTGGCAGGATGCCAGCGGCAATACCGGACGTGGCAGCGACCAGTCAGTTACGGTGTGGGTCATGTGCTCCGCCAGATTGCTGAGCGAGCCGTAAAGCAGCTCCAGACGCTCGTCCAGCGTCATGCGCTCTGTGTGCAGCGCGGCAAGAAAATTCAGGCCCGACGCCAGCGCCTGACTGACGCCAGGAATGCCCTGGCCCTTCACCCGTGTTTCGGTAGATTCGGCAGCGGCGGTTTTGACGTTCTGTGTGTTCATGCTGGTCCTCCTGTTTTCGGTTGCTGAAACCATGTTTCGGTGAGTTCGTTGCGGCGAAGGGCAAAGGAGCATCGACGAAGAGAGGGCATAAA
>JRUP01000086.1 GCA_000773965.1 Enterobacter cancerogenus | reverse complement strand
GGGCGCAGGTTGTCATATGGTGTTGTTCACCACCGGGCGCGGCACGCCGTACGGCGGATTTGTGCCTACCGTGAAGATTGCCACCAATACGCAGCTGGCAGAGAAGAAGCCGCACTGGATCGATTTTAATGCCGGGCGTTTGATTGAGGGCATGAGCATGCCGGAGATGCTGGAGGATTTCGTCGATATGATTGTGGCGATTGCCAACGGTCAACCGGCGCGTAACGAAGCCAATGATTTCCGCGAGTTAGCGATATTTAAGAGTGGTGTCACGCTGTAAACATCAGGTGCGATCGATGTGCATCTGACAACAATCACACCTGCTTATCTTAAGGGCGGCATGAATGCCGCCCTGTGCAGAGCCAATTTATTCTGCTTCAGACACCGTGCGCGGTTCGCGCTCGGCTTCTGCCTGGCACACTGCTGCGGTAAACAGAATATCGGTCGACGAGTTCAGCGCCGTTTCGGCAGAATCCTGCAATACGCTGATGATAAAACCGATCGCCACCACCTGCATCGCCAGGTCATTCGGAATGCCAAACATATTACAGGCAACCGGAATCAACAGCAGCGAACCGCCTGCCACACCGGAAGCGCCACAGGCACAAATCGAGGCCACGAAACTCAGCAGAATGGCCGTCGGCACATCCACAGAAATCCCCAGCGTATGCACCGCTGCCAGCGTCAGTATCGTGATGGTGGTAGACGCGCCTGCCATGCTGATGGTCGCACCCAGTGGAATGGAGACGGAGTAAGTGTCTTCGTCAAGATTCAGGCGTTTTGCGATCGCCATGTTCACCGGAATGTTTGCGGCAGAGCTGCGGGTAAAGAACGCGGTCACGCCACTTTCACGGATACAGGTAAACACCAGCGGATAAGGATTACGGCGAATCTTTTGGAACACCAGAATCGGATTCACAATCAATGCCATGATG
>JRUP01000085.1 GCA_000773965.1 Enterobacter cancerogenus | reverse complement strand
CGGGCCTCCAGCCACTTCAGCTTCCCGTCCCATTCCGGCAAAGGCGCGGGCGGTAACGGTACGATGTCGTTGATTTCGGGTACGGTGGGATGGGCGTAGGAGTAATCCGCCAGTATATTCCAGATAGCCTTATAGCGCCGTGCGCGTTCGGGGTCTTTTTGCTGGCCAAGATAATAGAGCCTGTCTGTAGGCTCGGGACCGTAAAATCCTTCTTCTAAAAAGCTTGCAGAATTTTCGTCACCGGCAGCCACCCCCAATTGAAATGCTTCGGCTGCCTCTTTATATTTCTTTTTTGCCTTCAGGTTAATTCCCAGCGAAGATGCGGCTTCCCCGTCCCCCTGTTCTGCTGCGCAACGCCGCATCAGCCGGACTATGTCCCCGGTATTCTCAAGCCAGGATAACTTTTCGCCCACGTAAGCCTGTGCCTGGGCGTTGCCTTCATCAGCCGCTTTACGGTAGTAACGCAGCGCCAT
>JRUP01000084.1 GCA_000773965.1 Enterobacter cancerogenus | reverse complement strand
TTCTGGGCTTTGTAGGGCGTGATGTCATCGACGAACTTCACTTCCGGCGCCAGCGCGGCGAGTTTCAGTTCCTGCGCCAGCGCATCGGGCCCCTGAATCACAAACTGGTAATAGACTTCGCCCGCCACCAGATAGCGATCTTCGTAACCCAGCTGTGCAGCGATATCAGTGCCATCGGCGGGATAACCAGTGACAATGCGATCCACCAGCGTGTTGTAAAACGCACAGTGGTCCAGCACCCAGCGGGCAAATTCCGGCGGCAGCTGCCAGTGCTTGATATAGCGCAGTACTAATTCACGCAACGCATCGCCGTTGTGATCGATTAACTCGCACGGTACGATCAGCCAGCCTTTCTCTGCCGCACCAGCAAAGTGGCGGAAGCGCGTCCACAACAGCTGGGTCAACTTGCCGGGGAAGGAAGAGGCAGGCGCATCCTCCAGCTGATCCTGCTCGG
>JRUP01000083.1 GCA_000773965.1 Enterobacter cancerogenus | reverse complement strand
CCTTTGCCCTTCGCCGCAACGAACTCACCGAAACATGGTTTCAGCAACCGAAAACAGGAGAACCAGCATGAACACACAGAACGTCAGAACCGCCGCTGCCGAATCTACCGAAACACGGGTGAAGGGCGAGGATAACAGCGTCCTGAGCCCGGCTGAATTTTCGGACCTGTACAGCTGGCTCCGCGCAAACGGTGAGTTTACCGGCGTGGCGGGCGTGCACTGGGCGCGATTTGCCGACATGACGCTGATTGAGGAGCCCACCCCGGAGCCTGAGGCCCTGAAGATTTACGTCCGGAACGGGTATCCCGTTGCCGTCCAGGAATATGACACCGGATTTGTTATTGTCCGCGAATACTACGACGCCGGGCAGTGAGCCCGGTTACAGAATTTATTTTTTTCACTCTCATTTATTTAAGGAATATTACTATGGTCCGTTTATCAACCCGCTACGCTGCTCCCGTTTCCGTCCGTAAAAACAACCCGCTGAGCAATGAAGAATTAATGCGCGTCGTGCCGAGTGCATTTTCCGAAGAGAAACACGATTCGCGCTCAGATCGTTACACTTATATCCCTACCATTACGTTGCTGGATAAACTGCGTGAAGAAGGGTTTGAACCTTTTTATGCCAGTCAGTCGCGCGTGCGCGATCCTGAGCGTCGTGAGTTTACCAAGCACATGATCCGCCTGCGCCGTGGAAATAATAACGGCGGCGAAGAGGTGCCCGAAATCGTATTACTGAACAGCCATGACGGCTCCAGCAGTTATAAAATGATCCCCGGTATTTTCCGTAAGGTGTGCAGTAACGGTCTGGTGTGCTGGAAATCGTTCGGTGAAATCAGCGTGCCGCATAAAGGGGATATTGTGTCGCAGGTTATCGAAGGCGCTTATGAGGTGCTGGGCGTGTTCGATAAGGTGGAAAATAATATCGGCACCATGAAAGCGATTCAGGTCAACAGCGAAGAACGCCGCCTGCTGGGGCAGCTGGCGCTGGAGTATAAATATGACGGAAAAGAGCCGCCGGTATCCGCTGAGCGAATTATTCAGCCGCGCGCCTGGTATGACAAAGGCACCGACCTGTGGACCGCATTTAATATCGTACAGGAGAATCTGATTAAGGGCGGCGTCTCCGGCAGAACGGCGAAGGGAAAAAGAACCACTACACGACCGGTAACCGGCATTGATGGCGATATTAAGCTGAATCAGGCGCTGTGGAAAATGGCCGAAGAGTTTGCAAAGCTGAAATCATAACCGTCAGCCCCGGTAGCCGGGGCTATTTTGAAACGGTGTTAACGTCCGCGCTGAGAAAGCTTTCCGGCGCGGGCGTTTTTTTATTCTGCTGTGACATCGCGGCGTACACCTCATCGCGGGCGATCAGCACGCGGTAAATACTTTTGATGATGGCCGCATATTCACGTCTCTGTTTTATCAGCTTCGGACTGGGTCCGGTGTTATACATCCCGACGCTGTCCCAGTTCCTGCCGTACTGCCTGAAGTTACGCGCCTCGATCCATGCGCCGGTGTAAATACAGATGCAGGGATTTTTGAGTAACCTTTCCCGCGTAATATTGAATATTTTCAGCTGATTAAAGTGAGAGCTGTTGATCTGCATATTACACACGTCATGCGTTCCGCCGCTGCTTTTTGTATTCAGGGCGTTATTACGCATGCGCGACTCCTGTATTGAATGCGCCATCAGCAGGCGCGGATCAATACCAAAATCCTGACCGGCTTTTGTAAAACACATTTCGGGTGCGGCCTGTGCGCTGAATACAGCAGCAAGGCCGAGAACAGCAAACCATTTCATTCTGATAATCTCACGTGCATGCGCATAAAGCGCCAGGCGGGTTGGTGTGAAAAATACGCGCTCAGATCATCCCTGGCAAGATAATTCGTTACAGGCGCGCACGATGCGCTGACGGGGTTCTGATTAACTTCGTCACGGATATAAAGAATTCAGGAAGATAGCGTTATTTAACAAGCCGCTTTTGAGGGGTAAGATTTCATCACACCCCACGCAAGATGTTATCTTGCAGTTTAGTGTCTTAAAAACATATGCTTAGAATGTGTTCTGAGCTGTATTTAGCGAGTATGAATTAAATTGTGTGCTGATTGACACACTTTTCAGTGCCGGATTGTGTGTCAGTACAGTGCCTGATTGTGTGTTAGTGCGGTGCCTGATTGTGTGCTAATGCAGTGCCGCTTGGTGTGTCAATCCGGCACTGCAAACGGCACTGTAGTGTGTGTTAATTGTGGTTATATAATTTAATCAATAATTTATATTATAACTGGTGTGGCATAGTGCCGGATTGACACACATCAAAAGCAGCCA
>JRUP01000082.1 GCA_000773965.1 Enterobacter cancerogenus | reverse complement strand
CACCTGATGAAAGAAGCGGCCATGCTGTTGCAAGCACGTAAAGCCGTGTTGGAAAGTGGGAACTGGTTAACCGCCGCTGACGTCTCGCAGTTAGCCGGTTTGAGTACTACCAATCCCAGTGCTCAACCGAATAAATGGAAAAAAAGCGGCCAGATATTTGCGATTCACCACAATGGCATTGATTACTTCCCTGATTACGGTCTGGATCGCAATACGCAATTCCGACCATTGAAAGCGCTCTCTGAGGTGTTGAAGATATTCGCAGATCATAAAGATGGTTGGGGAATCGCGTTCTGGTTCTTGTCAGTGAACAGCTTTCTTGGTGGTCAACGCCCACAGGATATGTTGGCAAAACACTCAGAGCGGGTGATTGAAGCCGCAAGGGACGAAATCGAGGGGGTTGGACATGGATAAACGGCCAGAGCAAATGAAGGCTCAGCCCCTCTGCATTAATAATTCATTGACGTTGGTAAATGACATTTAGTTCGATAATACAGTTATTGACCTGGATATAAGAAATACGAGGCTGATAGATACCGGTCAATAACAGCGCCGGATTTCGTTCAATTAAATAACCCTGTAATTAAAATAGCCACATATCGCTTATTAGTCTTATTAGCCTTATTAGTCTTATTATTTTATTCCGGTTCTTAAATGTGTTCTGATGATGTTATTGCCACTCCCATGGATTGAGCAACATAACGCCTAGTCCTTCAAAGTCCCTGGTATTTCGCGTAACTACAGTCATATCATGACGAAAGGCAGTGGCCGCGATCATTGCATCATTCGCGAAACGTTGGTCGGGTACATGAAGGCTCGCACAATAAATGGCAGTTTCGGCATCAAAAGGCAGTACACGGCCTGAAAACTCACGTAATACCACTGATGCAAACCATTCGCGTAGCATTTCTCCCTGACGCACATCCTTTCGCAACACCTGAAGGATGCCTTTTTCGATCTCCATAATCGTAATCGCTGATATGAACATATCACCCGCATCTACCGTATCCGTCCAGTTGGATACTTGTGGATCAATTTTGGGCGTCCTTGCCTTACGCATTTCCGAAATGACATTGGTATCAAGCAAATATCTCATGAAAAATCCACATCCCTGAAGTCTATGTCCACTCGTTGAGGATCAAAATCGATATCAGCGACACCGGGCATAGCAAGTGCATCCTGGATATTGCGTCGTGTACCCGTTAGCTTTTTATATTCCTCAAACGTCATCAATACGTGGGCTGGTTCTCCGCGATCAGTGATGTATACAGGGCCTTCCTCCGCCAGTTTTTTCGCAGCTGATACCTGCTGATTGAACGAACGGCTCGAAATTGTTGAGATACCCATAACAGCCTCCTGAGAATGTAGAAACATAACTACATGATACGTCAGCTGCACAATATTTCAACACCATGCTGAAAATAAGCATGTTTCAAGGGTACTGGAAATCTAGCTGATTGAAGTTCAAGAAAAATAAGAATAGCGGTGATAAATTAGCAGCGGCGTTTTCACATCCTCCGGCAAGCGCTCACTCAGCGGCTGTTCAAATATCGCCAGGCACTGCTCGATCTCGCGCCGCATGTCATGCCCCAGCACCATATCCATGGTCCCTTTCTCCAGCAGCAAGCGACTCGATTCACTCAACTCATGCCCGGCGAAGATCACCTGATCCTGTACACCAAATGCCTCTAACGCTTTAGCTACGCCTTCGTTGCCCCCCGCCGTGTTGTAAATCCCTGCCAGCGGTTTGCTCTCTTCCAGCCACTTTTTCACACTGTGCCAGGCGGTTTCATCTTCGTCGTTGATATTGACGCGGTCGCGAATCGTCAGCCACGGGAAAGCCTCTCGCAGCACGCGACGAAAGCCGATCTCGCGCTCCTCCTGGGTGCGATAAGTCGAACTGCAAATCAATAAAATATTGCCTGGTTGCTGCGGCGGCAGCATGCGGCCCATAAACCAACCGGCAGTCGCGCCGGAGGCGGTTTGATCGATACCGACATATGCGGTACGCCGTGAATTGGGCAGATCGCTGGTGAGGCAAATCACCTGCACACCATCATCAATAGCGGCTTTCACCGCACGGTTGATCTTCACCTCATCGCGACACACCAGAATAATGCCGCTGGCTTCAGTGGCGCGGCGTTCAATCAGCTTGCTAAAGCGGTCAGCGTTGAATTGCGCACTCGGCAACGTATCCAGTGTGATGTGTAGCTGTGGACGTTCACGCATTACCGCGCGTGCATGCAACTCAAGCTGCGCGACAAAGCTGGTGCCGGATTCACACACAATCGCGATACGCTTTGCCGCTCCGCGAGGGTCTTCTGTGCCACTCAGCCCTAATCGCGCCATGGCAGTTTCGACTTTCTTGCGCGTCACCTCGCGCACGCCTTGCCGTCCATTGATCACGCGGTCAACGGTGGCGGGACTCACGCCCGCTTCCTGCGCGATGGCTTTAATGGATGGCGATTTCCAGTTTTGCAGCGTCATGATATTTCCTGATGTCCTTCACCTCATGGATGAAACAGTAGCTTGATAAGACACTGATAATCAAATTGTTATAACTCCATGAATCCAGAGAATATTCATATATTTGAGGTCATTAACCTCAAATTTTCATGTGATCGGCCTCATCCTTTCAGCATCCGTTTCAGGCTTTACTTTGACTTAAAACTTCACCAATACGCTTAATAGCGCCATCACCTGTCGCCCTCATAGGAATTAAAAAATGCTCAATGTTGCTCTCTTAGGTGCTGGCCGTATTGGACAGATCCACGCCGGGAATATCGCCGCGCATCCGCAATGTCGTCTGGCGTATGTGATGGATGTCTACGCACCTGCTGCCAATGCGCTGGCTGAGAAATACGGCGCTAAAGTGGCAGATCTCGACACCATTCTGGCGGACAGTTCGGTTGATCTGGTGGCGATTTGCAGCGCCACTAACACCCATGCAGATTTGATTGAAGCCGCCGCGCGCGCCAAAAAAGCCATCTTCTGTGAGAAGCCGGTGGATTTAAGTTTGCAGCGCGTGCAAAGCTGTTTAGCCACGGTGCGTGAAGCAGGCGTGCCATTGATGGTTGGCTTTAACCGACGCTTTGACCCGAGCATGGCGCATTTGCAGGCGTGTCTGCGTGATGGCGAGATTGGTGAAACCGAGTTGGTGACCATTAGCTCGCGTGATCCAGGCGCACCGCCCGCCGAGTACGTTAAAGTCTCAGGCGGTCTGTTCCGTGATATGACGATTCATGATTTTGATATGGCGCGCTGGTTGTTAAATGAAGAGCCGGTATCGGTGTACGCCAGCGCGGCGGCGCTGGTTGATCCCGAAATTAAAGCGCTCGGCGATGTCGATACCGCCGTTGTCACCCTCACTTGCGCCAGCGGCAAGATGGCGGTGATCACCAACAGCCGTCGTGCCAGCTACGGCTACGATCAGCGTATTGAAGTACACGGCAGTGCAGGGATGTTGCAGGTAACGAATCAGCTGGAATCACAGCTGGTGAAATCCGTGGCGAACGGAGTGGTGGCGCAGAAGCCGCAGCACTTCTTCCTGCAGCGTTATGCTGATGCTTATCGCAATGAACTGGCGACCTTTATCGATGCGCTGGCAAAAGGCGAAGGTCAATATCCGAGCGGTAATGATGGATTGCAGGCGTTGTTGCTGGCGGATGCAGCGCTGGAGTCATTGAAAACCGGCAAGCCGGTATCGCCGCAGTCGCTACTATAAGCCGGTGCTGATAAGGGGCGAACTCTGGTCCGTCCCTTAAACCATTACCCATAAAGATGGAAGCTTGATTGAAAGCTCACTGAAGCTTAAGTAAACCGGTCATCGCGACATAGGCAGCATTGTGTTGCTCATTCATGCCGACGTTAAGCAAGCAAAACGCATAGGCTTCGGGGCGTCCGTTAAGACGCCCTGATCTGTTTTAACGCTGTGGATGATTCACTTCCAGCGGACGCAGGTCAAACAACAGCACTTCTGCGTTATCGCCTTGAGCGAAGTGCAATGCACTCTCATTACGTACGCGCGCGCCGTCGCCCTCTTTGAACTTCACGCCGTTCACTTCGATGCTGCCGCGTGCCACATGAATATAGGCGTAGCGATCGGCATCCAGTGCGAAAGTTTGCTGCTCGGCACCATCAAAGAAACCGGCATAGATGCGGATATCCTGACGAACGCTCAGGCTGCCCTCTTCCCCTTCCGGCGAGATAATCAAACGGAGTTGCCCGCGTTTCTCGCTCTCTGGCACGGAGATCTGCTGATAGCCCGGCTGGGTATTGCGCTCGCCCGGTACAATCCAGATTTGCAGGAAGTGCACGTTATCGCTCTTCGAGTGGTTGAACTCGCTGTGCGTTACACCGCTGCCCGCGCTCATCAACTGCACATCACCGGGGACGATCACCGAGCCGGTGCCCATTGAATCTTTATGCTCCAGCGCGCCGTCCAGCACATAGGAGATAATCTCCATATTGTTGTGTGGATGCGCCCCAAAACCACGCCCCGGCGCGACACGGTCATCGTTGATCACCAGCAGATCGGAAAAACCGGTCTGTTTAGGATCCCAGTAATTCGCGAAGGAAAAAGTGTGATGCGAATTCAGCCAACCGTGGTCACCCACTCCGCGTTGTTCTGACAGACGTTGTTCAATCATGGTTTGCTCCTCAAATGTGCGGTGGAAAGACGCTTGCCCTTCCGAATGAGGATAAGTATACGTAAACTAATTTGCCCAACAATGCGCTAACCTGACAATGACTGTCACCGAAAAGTGGACAATATGCAGATAGAAGATCTTCGTATTTATGTCGCCGTAATTAAAGCCGGTAACTTCACCGCCGCCGCCGAACAGTTGATGCTGTCGAAGCAATACGTCAGCCGCCGTATTGCCGCGCTGGAGGAATCACTCGGTGCGCGTCTGCTGAATCGCAACACGCGTAAACTGTCGGTGACGGATAACGGCCAACTCTTTGCCCAACATGCGCAACGTATTCTCGATGATGTGCAGGAAGCCCAGCAGGCGGTATCTGGTCGGCAACAGGTGTTGCAGGGCAGCTTTCGTCTTAGTGTTCCGATGTCGTTTGGCATCAGCCATTTGTCACCGTATATCGCCGAGTTCCTCAGTCAGCACCCCGGATTGCAGTTCCAGGTGGAGTTGGCGGACCGCTACGTTGATATGGTCGGTGAAGGCTTTGATATGGCGATCCGCATTGGCACCCTGCCCGACTCAAGCTTGATCGCCAAACGTCTGGGCGTGTTTCGCCGCGTGATTTGTGGCAGCCCGTCATACATTCAGGGCGCGGGCGCACCACGTGAACCAGAGGATCTGCTCAATCACGCCTGTTTGCGTTACGGGCGAGAAAGCCAGACCGGCTGGGAACTGTTTAACGGTGAACAACGCAAGGTGATGGCGGTGCAAGGCCCGATGGTGAGCAATAACGGCGAGATGCTGCGTGATGCGGCAGTGGCTGGATTGGGGCTGATTCTACTGCCGGAGTTTATCGTGGCACCGGCCTTAGCCAGCGGTGATTTGATGACGGTATTGAATGACTGGCAACCGGCTTCGCTCAATCTGAATGCACTCTATCCACAGCATCGTCAGCGCAGCGAAGTGAATCGGGTGTTTATGGCGTTTTTGCAGGAAAAGTTGGCAGGATAATAAAACGGGCGACCTGATGGCCGCCCGATAAGAATCAACTAGGCGCTTTCGTGCGCAAACGTAATCGACTTTCTCCGTGCATCGCGCACCGCGATACCATGGATCAACAAGCCCAACACCGCCAGAATCGCACCGACCCAACCGGTTGACTGCCAGCCAAGGCCCGCAGAAATGGTCACGCCACCCAGCCATGCGCCGAGCGCATTCGCCAGGTTAAATGCCGAGTGATTCAACGCCGCCGCCATGGTCTGCGCATCGCCCGCCACATCCATCAAACGGATTTGCAGCACGCTCGCCAGCGCCACCATGGTGCCCACCAGCATCACATTCAGTGAACCGGCAAACGCATAATGCGCGGTGAACACAAAGACGCTCAGCACCAGCACCGACCAGATCAGCACCATGCGAATGGTTTTCTCCAGCCCACGATCCGCCAGACGACCACCCACCACGTTGCCGATGATCATGCCGAGTCCAAATAACGCCAGCACCGCCGGAATCCAACTCACTGGCATTTGTGCCAGTTCGGTCAGCGTAGGTTTCACGTAGCTGAACACCGAGAACAAGCCACCGCTGCCGATCGCACCAATCGCCAGCGTCAGCAACACCTGTTTGCGTGTCAGCGCCGAGAGTTCACGCAACGGACTGGCGGTTTTGTCACCC
>JRUP01000081.1 GCA_000773965.1 Enterobacter cancerogenus | reverse complement strand
CGGGCCTCCAGCCACTTCAGTTTGCCGTCCCATTCTGGTAAAGGCGCGGGCGGTAACGGTACAATGTCGTTGATTTCAGGTACGGTGGGATGGGCGTAAGAGTAATCTGCAAGTATTCGCCTGATAAGCTTATAGCGGCGGACACGTTCGGGATCTTTTTGCTGGCCAAGAAAATAGAGACTGTCAGTGGGCTTAGGGCCATTAAATCCAGATTCTAGAAAACTTGCGGAACTTCTATCCCCGGCAACAACACCTAACTGAAATGCCTCGGCTGCCTTTAGGAATTGTTTATTCACGGCTAGCATATTTCCCAGTTTATTAGCTGCATCTCCTGATCCTTGCGTTGCTGCACAGAACAGCATCTCTTTAGCTATGTCTGGAGCCATCCCTTTTGGTGATAGCTTGCCGCCTATATAAGCCTGTGCCAGAGCACTCCCTTCATCAGCCGCCTTACGATAGTAACGCAGCGCCATGTCCTCATCCTGCTTAAGCCCTGCCGCCCCGTACTGCAGATAGATGGCGATAAAATAGTAGCCGCTGGCGACTCCGGCATCGATAAGCTGCTGGCTGAAGCGGCGTCGTTCCGATGCGGTCAGCCCAAAACGCCCGCGCAGCGACCCGTTCTGCAGATTGATGGTAGCTTTGGCATGCCCGTTTTCTGCTGCAATCCGGTAGAGGCGCCCGACCTCCGTATCGACCTCTTTGTTCTGTTTAAGCTGGTTGTTCACCTGCAGCCAGCGGGCGTAACTGAACAGCACATCAGCTTCAGCTTCCGGCCCCGGAATAATCTCGTGTCTGCAGGTGAAGGCCAGCCCGGTGCTGGCCCCGCCGGGCGGCGGGATGTCACTCATGTTTGTCTGAAACGGGGAAGCGCTGTTATCGCACCCTGCCAGCAGCAGGCAGAGCATCCCGATAGCAGCGTGTCGCTGGCTGTACCTTTTTTTCATGATTGCTCTCCCTGCTGTTAAACGACTTACGCTGTTCTAGGCCTCGCCCAGATAACGCCACGTCACGGACTGTTCTTCTTCCGTGTGCCTGTCACGCAATGGCCAGGGGCGGGACTGAATGCGCGATATGCGGTCAGCCGGCATCGTATCCCCCTCCCTGAAGTAACGCACCTCTTCCGGGCCTGTTCCGCTGTCCGGTATCCAGGCCGTCTGCCAGTAGCCGCTTCTCGGGCAGGGTTCTCCGCTGTGGCACAGCAGCAGCGACGCGCTCTGTTTATCAAAGTCCGGTGATTCCGGCAGCGGCCTGCCGGTCGCCGGGTTCAGGTGCTTCTTCTTCGCCAGCCGGGCAATCAGCGCCTCACCCGGTTTCTCCGGCGGGATGTTGGCTTCGCGGGCCTCCAGCCACTTCAGTTTGCCGTCCCATTCTGGTAAAGGCGCGGGCGGTAACGGAACGATGTCGTTGATTTCGGGTACGGTGGGATGGGCGTAGGAGTAACCTGACAGTATCTTCCAGATAGCCTTATAACGCCGTGCGCGTTCGGGGTCTTTTTGCTGGCCAAGATAATAGATACTGTCAGTAGGCTCGGGACCGTAAAATCCTTCTTCTAAAAAGCTTGCAGAATTTTCATTACCGGCAGCTACCCCCAACTGAAATGCTTCAGCTGCCTTTTCATAATTCTTTTTTTCCATCAGGTTAATTCCCAGCGATAGCGCGGCTTTCCCGTCCCCCTGTTCTGCTGCGCAACGCCTCATCAGGCGGACTATGTCCCCGGTATTCTCAAGCCAGGATAACTTTTCGCCCACATAAGCCTGCGCCTGGGCGCTCCCTTCATCAGCCGCCTTACGGTAGTAACGCAGCGCCATGTCCTCATCCTGCTTCAGCCCCGCAGCACCATGCTGAAGATAGATAGCGATAAAGTAGTAGCCGCTGGCGACCCCGGCATCGATAAGCTGCTGGCTGAAACGGCGTCTTTCTGATGCAGTCAGCCCAAAACGCCCGCGCAGCGACCCGTTCTGCAGATTGATGGTGGCTTTGGCATGTCCGTTTTCTGCCGCAATGCGATAGAGACGGGCAATTTCCAGGTCTATGACCTTGTCCTGCCTGAGCTGGTTGTTCACCTGCAACCAGCGAGCATATCTGAACAGCACATCAGTATCAGCTTCCGGCCCCGGAATAATCTCGTGTCTGCAGGTGAAGGCCAGCCCGGTGCTGGCCCCGCCGGGCGGCGGGATATCACTCATGTTTGTCTGAAACGGGGAAGCGCTGTTATCGCACCCTGCCAGCAGCAGGCAGAGCATCCCGATAGCGGCGTGTCGCTGGCTGTACCTTTTTTTCATGACTGCTCTCCCTGCTGTTAAACGACTTACGCTGTCCTATGCCTCTCCCAGATAACGCCACGTCACGGGCTGCTCTTCCTCCGTGTACCTGTCACGCAAGGGCCAGGGGCGGGACTGAATGCGCGTTATGCGGTCGGCCGGCATCGTATCCCCCTCCCTGAAGTGACGCACCCCTTCCGGGCCTGTTCCGCTG
>JRUP01000080.1 GCA_000773965.1 Enterobacter cancerogenus | reverse complement strand
CGCATACAGCATCAGCGTGCTACGGCGCGTGGGTGCATCGAATAATTTCGCGGCGGTGGCAAAGCTTTTCGAGCCGACCGCCATGGTTTGAGTCACTTGCTCCAGCAGGGGTTGTCGATTCATCCAGCCAGATCCTCCTGCATCAACTGCGCAGTGGCTTTCGCCGAGCCAATCACACCGGGTACCCCGGCGCCGGGATGCGTGCCCGCCCCGACCAGATAGAGGTTGGCGATATCCGCATCGCGGTTGTGCGGGCGGAACCATGCGCTCTGCGTCAAAATCGGTTCCAGCGAAAACGCGGATCCCTGATGGGCGTGTAGCGTGTCGCGAAAATCAAACGGCGTAAACATGCGGTGCGTCACCAGTTGCTGACGTAGTCCCGGCATATAGTGCTCCTCCAGATAAGCAAAGATGCGATCGCGTAAACGCGGTCCTTCCTGTTGCCAGTCAATCGCCGCCGTGCCGAGATGCGGCACCGGTGCCAATACGTAAAAACTGCCACAGCCTGCCGGAGCCAATGATGGATCGCTGGAGCAGGGTGCATGCAGATAAAGCGAAAAATCGTCTGAAAGCTGGCTGCTGTTAAAAATCTCGTCGATCAGCTCACGATAGCGCGGGCCAAAGCACACGGTATGATGCGCCAGCTGTGAATGCGGGTGATTCAGACCGAAATAGAGTACAAACAGCGAATTGCTCATGCGTTTACGTTTCAGTGAGGCCGCACGTTTGCTGGCGGCAGGATGCCCACGCAGCAACCGATCATAGGTATGCACCACATCGGCATTTGACGCCACCGCATTAGCTGCAAACCGGCGACCATCTTTCAACTGCACGCCAGTTATGCGGTTACTCTGGGTTTCCAGCTGACTCACTTCAGCGTTGAGCAACAATTCGCCACCCAGGTCGGTAAACAGCTTAGCCAGGCCTTGCACCAGCGCTCCCGTGCCGCCACGTGGGAACCATACGCCCCATTCGCGTTCCAGCGCATGAATCAAGGTATAGATCGAGGACGTTGCAAAAGGATTACCGCCAACCAGCAGCGAGTGAAAAGAGAATGCCTGACGCAGGTGATCGTCCTGTATAAATTTTGCCACCATACTGTAAACGCTGCGCCAGGCCTGCAAGCGGCCTAACTGAGGGCCAGCATGCAGCATGTCACGGAAATGCAAAAAAGGCACTGTCCCCAACTTGAGATAGCCCTCTTTAAACACCTCGCGTGAATAGGCGAGAAACTGCCGATAGCCTGCGACATCGGCCGGGTTGAAGCGGGCAATTTGCTGCTCCAGCAACGGTTGATTGTTGTCGTAGTTGAGCTGTTTACCGTCCTCCCAGCACAAGCGATAGAAGGGTGTAACCGGCATTAACTCGACATAATCGCTGAGTGATTTTCCGGCCAGCGTAAACAGCGCTTCAATCGCCGTAGGATCGGTGATCACCGTGGGCCCGGCATCAAAAGTAAAGCCCTGTTCCTGCCATGCGTAGGCGCGTCCGCCGGGTTTATCGCGCTGCTCAAGTAGCGTGGTAGGAATACCGGCCGCCTGCAGCCGAATAGCCAACGCCAGGCCGCCGAAACCGGCGCCAATCACATAAGTGCGTGTCATTATTTCTTCCCTGGTTTAGAAGAGGTCGTCATCAGTGCGCGCACCGCTTCGCCGATTGGCACGGGCGGTTTGCCACATAAAATGCGCGCTTTGTCGCCGAGGCGGAGTTGCCCGGCGTAAAAGCGGCTGATTAATCCGGCATCGAGCCGATAAAAGCGTTGCATCACACGCCAGCGCTGTTCCGGGTGCCCGGCTAAGAACAGCATTCGATTGAGCAGCCGGAAAAAACGCTGCGTTCGCCATTGCTCGCGCGCAAATTGTTCGATGGCGCGACTGAGCGTTGTCGCATCACAGGGCAACAGTTGGGCAATGCGTTCTGCCAGCGCCAGTGCTGTGGGCAACGAGTAGCCCGTGGTGGCGTGGAACAAGCCCGCACGCAGCCCGCTGCAGGGTTGATCACGCTGTTGCTGCCAGAAGGCATCGATATCGCCACTCAACGTAATCGGCAGCGAACCCTGCTCTTCCCGCAGCAGAAGACTCAATGACCATTTGTGCGCTTTGGCGTAGTCGGCGATATTCTGCCGCGCGGTGTGCTCTGTCAGCGTGGGCTGATTAATGTAGTGCGTATCTTCAATTAAAAGACGATCTGTACTCAGCGGTAAGGTGTAGACAAAGCGGTAGCCTTGCTGCTGGTCCACTGTGGCATCCATCAAGATTGGCTGCGTTAAACCGTGAGGCTTAGCCAGATGCCACTCCTGACCGATAAAGGCTTGATAGCCGAGTTGCAGATGCGGCGTGTGTTGCAGGCCGCGACCGTCAATCACCACCGCAGCATGCAGTACGCGATGGTCGGCTAGGGTGACCTGGGTGGGTCGCACCTCATTCACCGGGGTATTGATCCAGAGATCATCCGCCATGACCTCATAAAGCCGTTGGGCAAAATCTGCAGAGGTGATTGAGCAATATTCCCCGCTGAGATTGCGGCGCAGTGTAGGGAAACGCACCTGATAGCCGGGCCAGCGATAGGCAATCAACGGTTGCAACCACTGAAGCTGATTGGGGCTGAGATCGTCCTGATGAAAGGACCAGGTATGATTACCTGCCGGATGCGCGTGACTTTCCAGCATCAGAATGCGCAACTGGGGTTGGCGCTGACGCAGCTTCAGCGCAATCAAGCCATTAGCCAGGCCGGCCCCCACTAAAATCACATCATAATGTTTGAGCATCAGGTCGCCTCCGCCAGCACAACGCGTTGCTGACCTAATGCCTGCTCCACAATGTCAGCGGCTCGCTCACAACCACCGGCGCGCTGTAGCTGCGCCTGAATCGGCGAGATCCTCAGCCGATAGCCGTCATCCGCCAGCAGTTGCTGCAAGTGCAGCTCCAGCTGATGCACGCGGCTAAAGCGAGACGCGCGATGACCGACACCGTGCCAGGCAATACGAGACGCCACCCCGGGTTGGTCAAAGGCCAGCGGCAGCGCCAGCATCGGGGTGCCCCATTCCAATGACTCTAACGTGCTGTTGAGTCCGGCATGGGTGATAAACAGCTGCGCATGTTGCAGCGCGGCTGGCTGATCGAGAAAATCCGTCACCCACGCGGCACCGGCGCGCTTAAGCTGCTGCACCTGATTGGCGTCCAAACCGCCACAATGGGCAATCACCAACGAGAGCTGCTGGTTGCGGCACGCTTGTGCCAGATGCAGGAACAAGCGAAAACGATGACCTTGCAAGGTGCCAAAAGAGGCATAAACCACCGGCTGTCGCAATTCTGGCCAGGGCGCGCTGGCACTGCGGGGAGGATTCGATGCCTGCAGCAGACCCACAGCGTGAAAATGGGTGGGCAGTTGCTGGCGCGGAAAATCAAATGCTGGAACGAGTTGGCTAATCTGCGCCAGCGGTGACAAACATTGATGCAGGCTGTGGCGATCGGGTAAACCCCATCGTTGCGCATGGTGGCTGATCACCGCGCCATGGCGCTGCATCAGGCGATCATAAATATCCTGACTGGCCTGAAAACGTTGCAGTGATTTTTCATCCTGACCAAAGCGAAACGGCATCACCGCCAGCGGTATGCCAGGCTCGCGATTCACCGGCAGCGCGCAGGCCACTGAAACAAAGGGAAGGTGCAACGCTTCTGCCACTAAGCCACCCGCCGCTTCCATCTGATCGGCAATCACACCATCGACTTGCAACGAGGTTAAACGCGCAGGCAGTTCACGACACAACATATCGGTGCTGGCGGCGATATCACTGATTACCCGCCATAACGAAAGGGGCGAGGCCAGATGCTGTAACACCCGTGCCAGAGAACCGGCGGGATGGCTGCGCTCACCTACGGTGCTGAATCCTATACATTCATCCGTTAGCAGGAGGCGTGCATCATCCTGTTGCACAAAGGTGATGCGATGACCGCGCGCAATCAGCGTCTGTGACAACGCCTGCAGCGCGTGAAAGTGGCTATACAGTGGCGGCGCAATCACGGCAAAGTGCCCCATCGGCAGTCCCGCGATCAGTGAAACATCGCCAGCTGTTGATTAAACAGGGCGTGCATATATTGGCGGGTCGCTATGCCACGATGGCAGGCGCAGGCGAGGTGCGCATCGGCACTGCGC
>JRUP01000008.1 GCA_000773965.1 Enterobacter cancerogenus | reverse complement strand
CATGACTTAAAAATGAGCATTAACAATGGAATGTGAGATCGTGCTAGATGTATTTCAACAAAAATAAGAAATTAATATGTGAATTCACAGGCAACAATATTAAAAAATAAATCGATAAACATTCTTTAGCTAAAGTCTAATCTACAGCACAGCACAGCACAGCACAGCACAGCACAGCACAGCACAGCACAGCACAGCACAGCACAGCACAGCACCGCAACAACGGCCTGTCTGCTGACGATAGCCACAGAGTCGAGTTTTGCACGCTGTCGTCTAATTTAGGGTTAATAGTATGAGGACCTCCCAGTTCTGGGAGCAGGTGATATTTACCTGCATGGCAGTCCGCACTGTACCAATAGCAGGTGTTGAGAATTTTAAAATTAAAGGATAAACATGCCAGAGTATATCATAAACAGGCCCTCTCTCTTGTGACTTAGATACACTTGATTCAGCGAAATATAATGATGGAGAAAAAGTCCTTATTTATAGTTCTAATTTTCATTCTAACTTCACCCCACTGAGTCGTGATAACTCATGTTCTCGCCATTCTTCCCATCTCAATCTGAGAGATTCTCTATCAGAATTTATGTGTTCATTTAAGTACAAAACGTTTAATAATCGGTCGGTACGAAAATGTCTAAAACTCTCTCTTTTTTCACACCATGATATGAGGAGACAATGAGTCTGATTATAGCCAAGTACGATCGGCCAGATGACTCTTTTGGAGATAGTTCCATCAGCGGAACGGTACTCGATCAAAAGCTTTTTACCGTCACGAATTGCCGTTCTGATCTGTCGGGTGTCAATTTTATTGGTTACGGGTTCTTCTGGTTTTAAAAGAACAGCCGATGGGTTTAAAGCATTCTGCAACCTGCTCGGAATCACTGACGATATTTTTGATAATACATCTTTTGCATTGTTGGCAAGTGTCGCATCCGGCAGGCGCTGCACAAGTTCAACACCAAGCAATAACGCATCAAGCTCATCTGGGGTGAGCATTAGAGGGGGAAAATCAAAATATTCACTTAGTCTATAGCCCGAGCCAGGCTCACCTTCGACCGGAACCCGTTGTCCTGCCAAATCAGCAAGATCCCTATACACGGTGCGCTTAGATACCTCAAGCTCATCAGCTAACCTTGCTGCCGTTACCGGAAGTTTTGTTCGTCTGAGGATCTGAATAATCTGGAAAAGCCTGTCTGCCCGCCTCATTTTTTTTTCCTGTTGCCACCACGCTGTCAGCAGTGCTGGGTGATTATTCCCCAGTCAGCTGCACATCGCGCAGCATTAAGGAGTAGTTTATGGAATTAGTATCCACAAGACTTATTGTAAAAGACATCAAAAAGGTCGTTAATTTTTATGAATTAATAACAGGATATCAGGCTGAATGGCTTGCGCCAGTATTCGCAGAAATCATCACACCTGTGGCGGTAGTAGCAATAGGGAGCGAAGAAACAGTCGCTTTGTTTAAAGAAAATTGTGCCCGCCCTGCATCCAATCAGTCAGCAATTCTTGAATTTATGGTCAAGGATGTTGATGAAGAGTTCATTAGATTAAAAGAGTATGGATTGGAATTTGTTCATGAACCCAAAAACATGCCCTGGGGAAACAGAACCATGCAGATTCGGGATCCTGAAGGTACGCTGGTATCCTTCTTTACACCTGTAACCGATGCTGCTATCAATCGTTTTAAACGATGAAAATAATATCCAATTTTTCATGATGTTACAGGTCTGTACGGAGCTATTCATCTGCAATGGCTTTAAAATATTTAAGTTATTGCTGCGCTACATATGCTCTACCATGAGCTGGTGTTCGCTCAAAGCGGTCATTCACTTTGGCTTTATTAGGTTGAGGCTGTTCTAGCAAAACACATAGGATTCTTTCTTAATTTGATTTGATTCTGCCGCGCCGCTACTGCGGCTTACCTGCTGACGACAGCGCACAAAGTCGAGCTTTGCACGCTGTCGTCCAGCTTAGAGGTACTTCTTAAACGATGCCGTAAGCACCGTCAGGGCCATTCCCAGCATCAGCGCTGCAGGCAGCAAAAGCAGGTTTGGGTACACAGCCGATGGCCACGACAGATAAACCATGCAGGGCACATAGAACGCGGGTTTAACGAAGCGTTTTGCATGATGATAAACAAAGCTGGATTCATACGCCGCGCCATAACGCCGCAAATCTCGCCGTCCCAAACCATCAACCACCGCGACCAGCACCACCATCAGAAACAGCGGTATTGAAAGCACCAAAATAGTTACGCGAATCAGCGTCACCACAGCGACATACACCGTCGCCAGCAGATATTCCTGCATCGCCGATGCCAGCCAGCGGCTACCGGCACTCAAGCTGGCAGCAACTGCATTACCACCGCTTTCCATTACCTGATTCTGCTGCGCGATCCATCCCTGCAAACCGCTATCGACAACCAGCCACTGATAAACCTGTGTTACCCAGGCAGTGACCGTCACCGTGGGCTGTGACAGCAGCAAGCTGCGCGTAAACTCTGTAGAGAGATAACCGCTCTCGATCTGCATCACCTGCTGGCTATGCGCTGCACCTTGATCTGACCAGAAGAATGCTATGCCGATGTACTCAATTACCAGGCTAAAAAACAGCGAAGCCAGCAGCATACCGATCAGCTTCCACGGCCATCCCCATAACAGATTAAACATAAAGCCATGCTCTTTGGGCTGCTGCATGCGTGCTGGTGGTGCCGATGTGTTTGGTGGTGGCATCATTCACCTCCCGGCGGTTCTGCGCCAGCAGCACCAGACCACCACGCTTCACTGGTGCGGTAATTGCGTCGCATCTCAGCAGCGATCTTCTGCAGGCTTTCTGGCATCAAATCGGTTTTATCAGCAGCAGGCAGCGGCATGCGAATCTTCCACAGCTGGCCGCCTTCCAGCAGAGCGAACGCTTGGCCTTTAGGCAGATTGATGATGTCAGCCGGAGTGAGCATCGGCGTTTTCACCATACTCACGCGGTCCTGAGTATTGGAGGTGAAATCGGTGCCTTGCTCCTGGTTGGTGATATCGGTGTAACCCGAAACCAACGTTTTGGAATACACATCCACTTCAGGCAACTGGCTGGTTAGCAGCTCGGCGGTGCGATTCTCTCGCACGCGCAGCATGATCAGCGTGTTGAAATTCCCCGTGACCTGCGCAGCTTTGGCACTGCTACCGATGCGCGCCTCGATGTCAGAAATCGTTTGGGTGTAGGCCGTCACCTCGATGCCCGCGCCGCCGCCTTTGTTGATCAGCGGAATGAACTCATCACCCATCAGTTCATTGAACTCGTCGCAGTGCAGGCTGATCGGCAGCTTGCCTTCGCCATTCTCCGGCAGACCGTCATTGATGCCGTGCTTGTAGATATGGCCCGCGATACTCACCAAATCAGCGAACATGCTGTTGCCAACGGCAGCGCCGACTTCACTGTCAGAAAGCGCATCCAGCCCGACATAAACGATGCCGCGCTGGCGAATCACCTGTTGCCAGTCAAAAATCGGGCGCGGATCGTCGAGGTCTTCATAGTCAGGCGAAAGCAGCGCCGCCGTTTTGCCGGTGGTGAGTTTTTCCAGTAGCGGCAGTAATGAGGCGACGATTTTATCGAAGTAGGTTCGGTCGTAACGTACAGCTGAGCGAAGACCTTCCAGAATGGGATCGTAGAGCTTTTTACCGGCTTCAGAGCTTAGCGCAAGCTCCATTGCCCAGATGCGCGTGGCGTTTGATTGTCCCTGCATATTACGCGGCAGATCCTTCTCCTTCAGCACATTACTGCCATTCTCAATTTTGCTGCGCAGCTCCGGCAGATGCTTATCAACCAGGTGTTCCACGTAGCGCTGATAGAGCTCGCCGATGTTGGTGACGTAGCGAAGGATAAGCGAATAATCGGGGCGCTGGCCAAGCGCAACCAGCGCGCGCGTCACGATGTTGACGAACCGCCAGGCGAACTCGCGAAACGCGGCGCTGTTACCTTCAGCGCCTAATTGACCGGCAATGCGCGAAGCCACTTCCGACACGCGCCCGAAGCGGCCAACCGCGTTGTAACGCGCTGAGATCTCTGGCCAGCCAAGATGGAAAACGTAGAAGTCATTCTGACGACCGGCGCGGTGCGCTTCAGCCCACATGCGTTTTAGCAAATCGGCATCGCCTTTGGGGTCGAAGACAATGGTGATATTGCCGCGCCGGATATCCTGCGTGACCAGCAACTCTTCCAGCCGTGTTTTGCCCACGCGCGTGGTGCCAACCACTAACGTGTGGCCAACTCGTTCGCGCAGATCCATAGACACATCGCGCTCATTCGGCTCAATACCGTGCAGCGCCGGATTGCCGCCAACCGGTGGCAGCGGGCGAACCGGATTCAGCGGCGTATCAGCTGAAATCATTGATGACAGCCAGGGCAGAGAATGCTCGCACGCGCGCTCAAGCCTGCGCGCGTACTGATGGACCTTAGCTGGCTGTACATATTTTTCGACTTCAGGACGACGCGTATCGAGCAGGCGCTGAGTATGTTTTTGCTGCCACAGAAAACCTTTCCCCAGGAACAGCCGGTGATTACTTACCGGCAACTGGCGGCTGGTCATCACATAGCGCGGCAAGCGGCGCAGATTTCGGCGATACCTGATCACCTGGCATCCCTGACGGGCGCGTACGGCGGCAAGCACCGCAAAGCCGGTAGCAGTGACATAACTCACCGATGGCGACAGCGCGACAGCCCAGGGAGCAGCCACACAGACATAGCTGGCGGTGGCGGCTACCAGCGTGGTGTTGAACTCAACTGCAGGACGCAGTAGTGCTTCAATAACATAGCGATCGCTCATAGTAGTGACTCACTTTTGACAGGATTCAGACGTGCTGCGTGCCAAGTGATGCAGATTGCGCCAGCACGAGTAAGCACGCAGTAGGGCCAGAAAAAGGATGAAGAACAGAGGAAGGATCATCAGCGCTGCATGGGGCATTCCATGCAATCCGGCAAATCCCATCACTCGGCTGAAACCTGCTGACTCATTGAATTCTCGGTGATTAGCACCGGGTAATGTTCCAACTTAAGGCGGCGCGCCAGATCGCTACCTGATACCGGTGTGAGCTGCAGAGCAGGCGCAATCTGGCGCAACTGCTGCAATGATGACGAGCTGCCGACGTTCACCACCATCCCAACCGCACCACGACGCCCAAGCCGCTCAGCGTTACGAAATAACCATTCCTGCGATTGCTCATCATCACCAACCAGAAACAGCGCACCAATTCCCGGCAGTTTCAGCGCGCGCGGCTCAATGATGCCGGGGGTGAGTTCAGGTGTTGCCACTGGCAACACTGAACCTTCACTGTAATCAGGTTGGATGGATTGCTGTTGCGGCTGAGGCTCAGCGTTGATTCCCTCATAGAACAGCGCTGCCGGTTTGCCGCCGAGATCAGCGATAACGTTGAGTTCCGCATGTGAGAGAAATGGCAACGCGGCGATCGCGCCAGCCCGCATCAATTTATTCATTGCTGCCTCCGGGGTTCTGTCCAGATGATTTCGGTTGAAGGTGTTTGGTTACTCGCGAGATTGGCAGGGGCCTTCGTTGCGATTGGCCGGGGTTGAATTGGCGAGAGTGAGGACAACTTTTCGCTGACAATCTGCCGATAGCGCGCTGCAGGTTTGCCGCCAGCCGGATGGTGATAGCAGCCAGCGGCTTTCAACCAACTGCCGGGGCTGCGTTCCCAGCATTCGCGAAGAATGCGTGCAGCCGCGTTCAGGTTGATATAAGGGTCAAACGCATCCCACGTTGAGCTGAAGCGATGGCCATTCCAGCCAAGATTGACCTGCGCGATGCCGACATCGATTCTCTTAAGCGGATGGATTTTCATAAACTGCTGCAGCGCCTGCCAGGCAGCTTGTCGGCTTTCATAGCGATATCCTTTACCCGCAACGTTGATTGTCCAGGGCCACGGGCGCGTGCCATGCGGCAGCTTGCGTGATGATTCAGCCAGCGCCAGCGAGTAAAGTGATTCTGCAGGAACGCCGTGCTGCAATGCGACTTTCTGATAACCCGACGGCACGCTTTGCATGCTGGTTGACGCCACAGAACTGGCGGCACTCAACAATAAAGCGATGGTTAGAACGCTGCGATATGCATCCGCTTTCCCCCTGCTGGAGAAGAACCGGCATGATGCCGTTGCCGTAGCGTATCCAGCGGCCTGCATCGTGATTAAGGGTGATGCGGCGTTCGCGTACTTGTTCGGCGGGAATGCGGTGCTGTTGTGCCCAGTTGCGGAGTTTCTGATCGCTGCCTTCGCTATCGACAAGGTAGATATCAACGGGGCGTTTATCGGCGAGAACGGCGGAGAGTCTGGCATCGCAGCGCTGGCAATCTGCTTCGCGCACGAATAGCGCGAGGCGGCCACCGAAATCATGCGCTATACCAGCTGCGTTGCCCATGTTAACCGGCAGCATGTTGGGCATCAGGCGTTTCCAGGCAGCATCAACCTCGCGCTGGAATTTGAGCTCCTTTTCGGTGCGCTCGTATTCCTGTTTTACCCAGAGTTCGGCGTAGTGACGGCGTTCGGCGTCGTTGCGGGCTTCAATGCCAAGTACCGATAATGGATCCAAATGTGGTGATAAGCTACCTCGAGGGCCTTGCATCAAATCATTAAAACGCTGTTGTTCTACTTGATTTAATTCAACTTCAGTATTCAAACTAGTGATGATTTTTTCGTTATAAGAAGGCTTTGACACAGATAAATATTTATTAATGTCACTATTTAACGTTGATGCATACGTTAGTGCAGGAATAAAGAAATACATTAAGAAAATTTTATTCTTCACGTAGCTCACCCTCATATGAATGGTCGAGTTGAGAACATGATATTAGATTGTTTTTTTGCAAAGAATAAATGATTTTAGAATGTGACGTTTAAGGGAGGTAAATAAAACCTCCCTTTCCTGACATCAAGTTAGATGTTGAATGTGAATTCTTTCCCAATAGTTCAATTTGTTCATTATTACAGGCCAGTTTAATTCCTCAGGAGTGGCATTCTGATTAAGTAATCTAATTTTTATTGCTGTTTCACGAGGTACTCCCCGTTCAGATAAATGCTTTGTAATCGGATGGAACATCCCCGATTCAATCTGGGATATTAAGCTAATATTTTCGCTCATGTCCACTAAAGGTTTTATCAGCATGGGCAATCCGTAACTAACATGTTTTGTTAACTTTTCAATTTCTTTATCAAGCGATTCTGGCAAGTCAGTATCGTTATTCTGAAATCTGTTTTCAAGAATCATCTTTAATGGTGTCTCTCTTGCCCAACTCTCAGCACTTTTAGCTATACCATAAAAATATCTACTATCATTAATATTGCCTAGGTATTTTTTAAAGTAATAATCGAAGTTGCCGTGCATTAGTTCAATCAGGCTTAGGAATAACTCGCAGAGGTTTAATTGGAAAATACCCCCCGTAATCCTTAGCTCTCTACTTTGAAACTCGTGATAAAGCTCATTAAGATCAAACGGATCCCAGTATCTATTTTGTAGAATAACAGCTCGAGGAACTTTTAGTTCATTCAGTCCAGCGATCGTATTATTTATGACTTCAGCATCAAGATGAATACCAACATTTTGGAGTCTCTTAATTGCTTCAACCCCATGCCTGTAAAGCATTTGTCTAATGTAGGTAACTAAACTTTTTGAAGTGTTTTCAGAAAGAACAGTTGAATTAGACAATGTGGCATCTATAAATGTTGAATTACGTTCATAAACGCCCCCATATCCTGTACTGATATCTTTGTATTCATTTGAAAATAATGAATCATCAGTGTTGTTGGATGCTTCAAAGGAGTTTTCATCAAGTACAATAGTGCGACCAATAAAATCAGTAAGTAATCTTCCCGCTCGTCCCCTCAGATTGGAAAATTCATATGGAGATAGTGTTGCGGCTCCATCTGATTTCTTAATAAATAAGTTTGGATTTCTAATGACTATGTTTTTAGCAGGTAAGTTAACGCCCTGCATTAAAGTTGTTGTGCAAAATATATTTTTTATCTTCTGTTCAGATATAGCAATCTCAATCGAACGTCTAACATGCATTGGTATTCGACTTGTATGGTATGCTGCAGCAGTTCTAACTATATTGGCAAGCTGATAATCGCGATGTACACTGTTTTTAAAATATTCTGATAACTCAACCAAATATTCATCATCAGCATCTTCCCTAGTTATAGAATGATCATGCGCAGATACTCTAGCTTGTTTTGCTGTTGGCGAGAAAATAATGTTTACATCATCAGATAATTGTTCCAAGATGCCATTAAGATAGCTATTGAATTCATCATTATATCTCACCTTGCCAAAGCCACCAATTATTTCATCATTGTCAATCTTGATTCTTATTGGATTTGCTAGTAATGAGGAATATTGATTAAAGTAGTAGTTTTTATTTTCTTTAGATATTGAATACGTGATGTTTAGTACAGGAGGCGCATCTGTCATTCTTTCATCAGAAAGCTCACCAAATAATTCAAACCCCAGAGAGCCTATATTATTAAGGCGTGGGCCACTCAGTATTATTTTTTTTATATTAACATCTAAGCGGAGATCCATTAGAGCATCATATAATATTCTGGCCCTTTCGTTCTTTTCATCTTCAACTCTTTCAATGTTTTGGATTTCATCGACAACTAATAAATCTAACTCTTTGATTTTTTGATCGGAGAGGATTGTTATTGTTCTTTCTTGTGTTAGAACATAAATGCATTCTTCAATATTTTCATCATATGAGTTTAATATTGGGAGTGGGTCTAATTTATGTTTTTTTTGAAGGTTTGATAAATCGGATGTTACTTGACTTATTAGGCTTAATGTAGGCACAACATAGACAATCTTCTTTGCCCCATTATTTATTAAATCTATAATTTTCAAATAAATAATAAAAGATTTTCCAGCTGATGTGGGGGCGGATACCCCTGTTATTTTTTGTTTTTTTATAGATTCCCAAATTTCCCTTTGAAAGGATGTCAATGTGTAAGTGATATCATTTAGAGTTATTTGGTTCTTAAGATCATTTAAGGCTATGGTTATTTTATCCAAGTAGCTGTTAAACTCTGAATACACTCCATCCTTTTTCAAAGTGGAGTCCAGCATATTGATGCTTGGAGAGAAGCCAATGCCAGACATTATAGGTGATAATATTTGCCTTAGTTCATCTTTATTAATAGACTTACAATGAGTCCAAATTATTGAACAGACTGTTATAATGTATTGTTTTTGATATTCAGAATCATCACTATTAGTTAGTGACGATAATGAGCTCAATGATTTTAAAACAAGATGGTGTTCTAACGTAGTCTCGTTCTTATCTTTAAGACCTAAGCGTTGAGAAAAAGATAGCATTTCGAATTCGAGAAGGCTTTGCAATATTTCTTTATTGTTCATTTTTATTTCTCAAACAATTCTAAGAGGTTATCTAAAGCCCACGTTGGGAAGACAATATAATTCAATCTCAACGTGTAAGCTTCTTTAACATTTTTATATAAGTCGTCTTGCGTTTTCTCCCATCGATCCACAATACATTTTTCTATTTTATCTTTGATTTCTTTTGCGGTTGGAGCGTCTACTGAAGTATTTTCTTCATATACAACAAGACACACTAGTTCAAAAAAAGGATTATCTAAACGGCCTTTTATCAGATCATCAGCTATTTTTTGTAAGTCTGGATCAATGAAGTCCTCATATCGATAAATTTCGAGTTCTGATTGAATGTTTTTCATTGACGTTATTATGCTATCAACCGCATCAGATAACGCTGCATTAAACTTGTAGTTCGACGCATAGCATTTTGACTCACCCAGAATAAAAACTTGTTTGCCATCCTCAATTTTATAATGAATAGCATCTGCACCATTACGCTCAAGGTTAGGATTGGTTGTTATTGACATCTTTCTTAGAAGGGGCACTGCATTAAAAAAGTGTTGTATGAAATTAAATAATAATAATTCACCGTACTGGCCTTTAGGATGTCCTTTCCTGAATTTCATATTGACTATTTCATTGATTGCACCGATTACATTGAGAGCATCATTACCCCTCTCAGTCATTTCCTTAGCAAAAATTTCTTTGAATTTCTCACTCGAATAAACCCAATGAATTGCTGTGCTTTTTAACTCTTTGATAAATAGAGATCTTTTCTCTTCAATATCAAGGTAATCTATCGCTACGCCATGGTGTGATTTCGCAACAGGCTTTGAAATTGTTTGTTGAAACCAATGAATACAATTCATCAATGTTTGTGTGTGAGAAAGCTTATCTGAAAGTGACATGAATTTTTATCCATAAAAATCAAAATGTTAAATTATTTAAATATTTTTTATCAGTTTATACTAACTTTTTTTTTATGGAATCTTCAATTCAATTTATACTTGGATCAAAAATCATACTACTTTTGAATGCTATGCAATTAAAAAAAAAGCCTAGGGTTCTCACCATAGGCTTTTTGTTCGATTTAAAAGGAATTTTCAGCATAATTAGGATGCTGGGTGCTACTTCTGGGCGGATTGGACTCACTTCTTTCCGCTTTGTAAACCATCGCCTGACCAATCTTGATCCAATCGACCTTAATCAGTCTGGCTTTCAGGCTAACCAGCTGTTCGCCTGCATGATCACCTTTGTTGAGGGTAAAAATGTCAGACGTCAGGTTGCTGAGAGTAAACCCAAGCAGCACTTTCTGGTCCTCGTCTACGGCTTTCTGGCAGCGGCTTATTAGGTCCGTTGCTTCCTTACCGGCGACAGTGGCATCAAAGCGCACATAGGTAGGGTTGAGAGTGGGGCCGCTTAGCGCATTAATCACCACGCTAATAAAGCCACCATTGAGGGTTTAAATTCTGCGAATGTTACTCAAATAACCTAGGCCATTGATGTTGAGATTGAAGTATTCAGCTTTAGTGGAAGTGGTGTTGATGTAGTTTGCAGCGTTGTTAGTAGTGGTAGCAGTCATGATGTTTACTCCAGGAGTGGGAAACAGTGACGAAGAAACATTCATCCCTGACGGATAAATGCTTTCCGTCAGGAAGCGCGGATAGCTATGCCGCGCTGGCTGGTCAGTACAACGAACCTCATCACATAGGTGATATCCGCATTAAGAGGTTGAGCGGATCAACCACTACAAAGCAGCACCTCTCTCAGGTCATGAAGTTTTAGATGGCAACCGCGTCAGCGTTTCTCTCAAGCTGCTGAAACATTGGCTGGTCGTTGAGACAACAACAATGCCGTTCCAGTGTCCTGCCGCTTAAAGCAGATGTCAGCGATAAAGTCGTTTTGCGGAGATGAAAATAAAAAAGCGCCAGCAATTGCTAGCGCTCTTGGCCTGCACGCAGACCGGTGACGTAAACGTTACTCCGGGAGTTGAAGCTCCAGCGCGGTTTTCACGGAGGGCGTGCGGCTTACAGTCCAAATCGGATGTGCGGTGATTTGCCTGCCGGACTGATGATTTTCTGTCCTCGTAAAAGGCATTCACTCATCCCTCAGTTGCTACGGACATTGCTGTAGCCCAGCGACTGCTCTCGCAAAGCCAGCGTTAAGCAGTAGGACGTTCGTTCCACGCATCGGCGTATTGAATGTTGCCATCCACAATGCGCCAGGTGATTTTCTCATACTGCATGCTGACGCTTTCCGAATGATTCATCTTGTCGTTACCAGACAATTTCACATTGGGTACGCCACAATGAACGCTGGTGATCTTCACGTTTTCCAGCAGAACCGTGTAATAGCAGACCTCTTGCCCCGCATCGCTAATATTGTAAAAACGAATTTCAGCACTCTTCAACGTCTGACCGGTAGCTGACGCTTTATAAAGATAGGGCGTTGAACTATCAACTTCCTTTTCAATACGCATTGATGAGTGCTGGCGTGTGCCGGTTATTTTTCCAGCGGCGGTATCAACCGGAAGGCTGATACCGTGGCTTAATCCGATGATTTCAATACTACCTTCACGGTCATGCACATCAACAGAGCCTCTAATATCTGCGCCGCCATCGTCTTTGAGCCACATGTAGGGAGGGATTGGCATTTAAATACTCCTTATTTTTCGTAGTAACTTCATTGTTAAAATGTAAATTGCAGTAGTTATAGAAAATACCGTGATCACGGAAATGTAGAAATATAACTCATAAAAATTGTCTGCTCCAATCTCACCCTCTCCGTAAAAAAAATGTGCAATATGGGTTGCCAATTTATGATCGAACCATATTTCAGGACTACCTAATGTCCGCCCGACGACCAACGACAAAGCCAAATAGAAGATGACTTTAAATATCTTACGGGCAAGTGTTGTTATTGCCACTGGCAATTACCTCAATCCAACCGCGTGCCATCAATGATTTCATGCAGGGAACTTGTATCAATGAAGTCTGCATTAATGCATTACGAATCAATGCATAATCGGAGTTATGAACTAAAGTGATGCATCCGTTCGATACACGACCCGGATGAAGCCTGAATAATCCACGTTTAACTCCATCAATCCAACTGTGATCATCAATAGTCCAGTCATCTTTGAACAAAGCAAACCATTCGTCATGGTCAAACTCTGCACCTTCGTACATTCTGTTATAGAAATCCTGGGACTTTGCTATCAATCTCGATAAGCGGCCACCGCTACCACGATCTACAATCCAGTACTTACCCGGTGGTATTGGGCCTTCATTGGGGATTGCTCCACATGCAGCGTTATTCATGTAAGCGCCTTTGCCTGAAAACGCCATAAAAACGCCAACGCCGTAAAGATTGAAAGGCACATAATCTGCGCCATTTAGAATCAATGTTCCCTGAAGTGCCATAATCTGTCCCTAATTAACATTAATACAATAACTGTGGATAATGTTACATATGATGAATTTTTAGAGCCAGTATGAATGATGACGTGTTTTCATTTTTGCGTAGTCGCCCACATTATATGGTCGTTTCAAGACCAGATTCGACATGAATACCGATTCATTCTTAATAACGAAAATAACCGATTAAACACTTGCCTGGTTGTTTGAGTAAAATGCCAACTAACTCTTTATCAGGTAAATAAGATTGTCAACCTGAAAGATATTCTGACATTAATATGGGGTGTCAGGTTTTCACTACAAAAATTTAATCAAAAAATGATAGTAATGAGATGGTTCGTCATGTTGTCTTTGGTTATATATTTAATTAATAATTAATCGCATAAGCGCTGTAAGGTGCTTATGTTCTGTTGCTTGCTATTCTCAGTGGTCTCTTGATTTTTAAATGAATGAGAACAGAAATTCAACATCTTCAAAAACACTTTTAACAAATGGACGCGTTATTATGAATAAGCTCATCAAGTTTTCAATTGCCGCTGCGGCAGTGGCTCTGCTGTCTGGGTGTACTGGAAGCGTATACAACAAAGAAAAGAACTGTGACTACGATTACTTGCTTCATCCGGCAGTATCTATATCTAAAATCATCGGTGGTTGTGGGCCGGTAGATAAATAAAGCATGTGTCATGTGCGGCTGGTTTTAAATTCATGCCAGCCGCGATATTGATAATCTTGTTCGGTTTTCTCGTCTTAATTTCACTTCAACTACAACGCCAATGCTCAAACGTATAAACATTACGCATGTCGCTAATAGTAATAAACCTCAAGGTAAGCATTATGCGTACCTGTGGCGGGCATACGATGTAAAGTCAGTTGGCCATGGGTTTCACCGGGTTTACCCCTGGTAGCGGTTATGTCGATCTTCGCGCCATCAGGTGTATAAGCCTGGCGTAATACCGCATTATTTCCCGGCTGACACTGAAACGTATAAGGCGTACTGAGTGATGATGCCGACAGTGTTGGCTGAATGACCTGCGTTTTGCAACCTGACGGTTGAATGACGCCCGTGACGCGTAATTCAACACTTTGCGCGAGGGTCAGCCCGCTCGTGCACATGGATAGTAGTAAAATCAGTGGTTGAATGCGCATCGTACTGCTCCGATTCAGGTGATGATTCTGTTATCGGTTACTGTGCGTTATGACTTTAATTTGAATGTCGGGCAGTCGCGCACATTTAAATATCCAGATGAATTTCGTCAACGTCACCATCCTGCTGGGCCGGAACCGCGCAGCAGATCAGCACCTCATCCTCAGCCACACTGGCACTCGGGCGGGTTGTATAAGTGACTGCACCTCGCAGCAACCGGGTTTTGCAACTGCCGCAATGCCCTTCACGACAGCTGTATTCCGGGCTGAGGCCACGCGCTTCGGCCAGTTCCAGCAGTGAACCACTTTGCTGTGTCCAGCGGGCCTCTTTCAGCGACGTCATAAATTTAATCGGCACGTCATGAGTGGCTATCGCAGGCAGCGCCAGTTCGGATTCAGCTTCATCTTTGTGACGCTGCAGCGAGGACGGGCCAAAGGCTTCGGCGTGAATACGGCTATCCGCTATGTTGTAGCTGCGCAGCCCGTCATATATTGCCTGCGTAAACTGCGGCGGGCCGCACAGGTAAAAGTCGTAGTCGTTAAAGGGCAGCACCTTGGAAAGCAGCGCCATATCGATGCGCCCAGCGACATCGTAATCGAATCCCTGTTCGGCACCGTCCGGTTGGCTCAACACGCGCACCATTTTGAATGCGCCCTGTGAGTCCGCCAGCAACGCATCCAGTTCGCGTACAAAAGGGCGTTCCGCTTTGTTGCGCGCGGACTGGAAAAAGTAGGTCGGGCGCATGCGCTGTTTGCGGCGTCCTTCATAAACCAGATGGCGCAGCATCGCCAGCATCGGGGTGATGCCGACACCCGCCGCCATCAACACCGCTGGGCGTGTCTCTTGTGCATCGATAGTGAAATCACCGGCTGGCGCACGGGTATCAATTCGATCACCAACCCGAAGATGATCGTGCAGATAGCACGAGACCACGCCATCGCGTTTGACGCTGATGCGATAAAAACCGTCCGACGGCGCAACCGACAGGGTGTAGTGACGAATCAGAGGTTTGTCTGTACCAGGCAACTGCACGCGAATCGGCAAGTGCTGTCCGGCCTGATGCGCCAGCAAACCGGCGCCATCATCTGGCATCAGATGGAACGAACGAATCGATGCGCTCTCATCGACAATCTTCGTCACCCTAAAAGGCCGCCAGCGTCGCGCCAGTTCGCTGGCACGCAGGCGTTCGGCAGCCGATTGCCAGTCACCCGTCATTTCTGACGCCGGTGAGATACCGCCTGCTTCCGTTTCCCAGCGCAAGGCGAGAGCGGCATGACGTCGCATGATGCGGCGCGGGCGGAACGTCCACAACCGTTCGGCGCCCTGGAATGCAGCGATCTCCGGCGAGTCGAGGATCACGCTGGCATCGCCGGTCATTTGCAGCGTATCGCCGCTGTGGTAATCAACAAACAGCAGCCCGGCTTTCCCGTTCTGATGGATGTTGCCGAGCGTGGAGAAGAAGAGGTTGCCGTTAAAATCGGGAATGGTCAGCAGGCCATCGTCATCCACACGCACAAAACCGGGTTTGCCGCCGCGATGCGAGGCGTCCACCTGTTGTTCATTATAAGTTGCGACATAAAACGTATCGGCGGTGGCGATGGTGTTGCGGGCCGCCTCATCGAGCGTGCTGAGGACTTCAACCTCACCAATAGCCAGCTCATCGGGAGAACGAGCAAAGCGGAAATCGCGCAGCTGAATATAGCGCGGACAGTTGCCGAAACTCTGCTCCACCTGTACCCGAAAGCCACCGCCAATCGCGCTCAGCACGCCATTCATACGGTTGCGGCGACGGGTGTGCAACTCAATGCCGAGCAGGCCAACCGGAGCGCCATCAGTGAACCCGGCAGCAGCCGGATCGCGGGGATCCGGCTGGGCGGCAATATCCAGCGTGGTGGCATTGGGCGAGAAAATAAAACCGGGTTGGCCTTCCAGCAGCGTAACCCAGGCGTCGCCTTGCGTATCCACGCTGCCCACCACAATAAACGGCAGTTGCGCGTAGAAGTCACGATGCTGATCGGGCATGTAGTCGCGAATCACGCGCTGGCCGACTTCTGCCATACGTTCAGCCACGCCCGCTTGCTGCTGCAGGGCAATTTCACCTGCATGCCATACCGGAAGTTTCTCGCCCATGATGGCTAACTCACGCGATGCTGCGCAGACCGGCAGCGGTTTGCGGGAAAGGAACGAAACCCGGCAGCGCTTCGATACGCCGCAACAGCGCATTAACCGCTGGATAGCCAGAGAGATCCACGTTGCCTTCCGGTGCACCGATCAGGTAGCTGTACTGAGCGATGTCCGCGATGGTTGGGTGATCGCCGACCAGCCATTCACGTCCTGTCAGATGTTGATCCATCAGCGCCAAAATGGTGTGCGCACGGGCGATCACTTCGTCAGGGTTGAACGGGCGGCCAAACACGGTAATCAAGCGTGCCGCACAAGGGCCATAAGCCAGTTCGCCTGCCGCCACCGATAACCAGCGCTGTACCTGCGCCGCGCCCAGCGCATCTTCGGGCAGCCACTCACTGCGGCCTGATTTTTTCGCCAGATAAACCAGAATGGCGTTGGAGTCGGAGATATACACGCCGTCATCTTCCAGCACCGGCACCTGGCCGAATGGGTTGATGGCGAGAAACGCCGGGGATTTGTGTTCACCGTTAGCGAGGTCAACATCAATCACCTCGTGTGGCAGGTCGAGCAGGGACAGGAACAGACGTGCACGGTGCGCATGACCAGAAAGCGGGAAGTGGTAGAGTTTCATCATCAGTGTCCTTTAGTGGTGGCCGGGATGATCCCGAACCCTGTCTAAAGGTTGGCACAGCCTGTGGCGCGGCAGAATAGCCGGGTTTGCGAAGTCATTATTGCGGAAAATGGAAGAATGGCGGGCAATGCGACTACACGGCGACCCTGCAAAATCGTTAAACCTATTTTGCAGGGCGCGCAGTCATGCGTATCGCTATTGCCGCGCAGGGGTTGGCCGGAAATTATGAAACTACCGCACTCCCTGCTACAGCCTGAGCCTGCTGTTCGCTTTGCTGTTCTTCGCGCTGTTTCAAACGATCCCATACGCGGAAGAATGGATAGTAGATCACCATCGAGATCGCCAGGTTAACCACCTGTAACACCGTGCCTGAAATGTGCCCCCCAGTTGCCAGATACCCGCTGACAAATATCGGCGTGGTAAACGGCAGGGCGATGCCAGCTGGCGGGGCAACCAGTCCGGTGGTCATGGCCGCCCAGGAGATAATCACCAGCACCACCGGCGTCAGAATAAACGGCAGGAACAGGTACGGGTTCATCACCAGCGGAATGCCAAACACCAATGGCTCGCTGATGTTGAACAGCGCGGCGGGTCCGGCAATCTTACCCAGCTGTTTCATCTGGCGGCTGCGAGAGCGGATCAGCATAAAGATCACCAGACCCAGCAGAGCACCGGTGCCGCCAGGCGCTATCCACAGATCATAAAACTGCTGCGTGAAGATGTGCGGAATCGGCTGGTTGTGCTGGAACGCTTCGAGGTTTTCACTCATGTTGGAGAGCCAGACCGGCTGGATAAACACCAGCACAATGGCATCGCCGTGCAACCCCAGCGTCCAGAGAATACCGATCAGCAGCACCGAGAAGATCATGCCCGGCAGCGTGCCGCCAACATGGTGCATCGGCAAACCAATCACGGTGGCGATCAGGTTGTTGATGTCGCCAAACGGTGAGGCTTCTACTGCCAGACGGATGATCAGCACTACTGCCAGCACGCAGAAGCCCGGCACCAGTGCGAGGAAGGATTTTGCCACCGCAGGCGGCACGCCTTCCGGCATCTTAATCACCAGATTGCGGCTATGGACGAAGCGATAAATCTCCGTCGACATCAGCGCAATCACAATGGCCACGAACAAGCCCTGGCTGCCAATCATCGAGATCGGCAGCACGCCGGTCACCAGCTGTGCGGGTGCATTTTCGACTGGGGCAAACAGGGTCTGCTGCGGAATGGTCATCACAAAGGCCACTAACGCCATGGCGCCGCTGGTGAGCGGATCCAGCGTGCGGTACTTCTCCGCCAGACGATAGGCGATACCGAAGCTGGAGATCAGCGCCATGATGTCGTAGGTGGCGCGCACCGGATAGAGCAATTTGTTGCGCCAGGTGTCGCCAAACAGATCCGCCATCAAATGGCCCCACGCCGGAATTGGCAGGTAGGCGAAGATCAGGAAGAAACTGCCAATCAGCATAAACGGCATGTTGAGAATGATGCCGTCACGCACCGAGAGCACATGCTTTTGTCCGGCGACTTTCAGCGCTGCGGGCAACACATAACGTTCAATAAGAGTACGGTTGGACACAGGGCCTCCTCAGGCTCAATGGCGCAACAAAATGATAATAAGCGGTCCATTTGCACCAACGCTAGCGGCGGATAATTCGTGCTGCGAGCGTTGGTGCAGGTGACCTTAAATTGCCAGATGCCCTCAATTGCGCAGCGGCACGGTTTATCGGGCATATCTGGAGCCGCATTCTCGCGATTGCACCGTTACGGCGCTATTGAGCCGATGAGAACTGCGGCAACCACGGCTTGTTCAGCGTTAACACTTCGTCCAGCAGGGCTTCCGCTGTCGCGACATCGCCGACCAGCGGGTTGCCCAACAGCGCCAGCAATGCCTGATTACGATCGCCATGTACCGCCGCTTCGATGGTTAAGCGTTCGAAAGCTTTAATCTGCTGTGTCAGGCCGTTCATCAACGGTGGCAACTCGCCAAACATTAACGGGTGCGCGCCCTGAGCATCTACCAGGCAGTTCACTTCCACCACCGCGTCATCGGGCAGGCCGTGAATCGCGCCGTTATTGCGGCAGTTCACCACCAGATTCTTGCCGCTGTTGTTGTGAATCGCGCTGATCAGCTCAACCGCCACTTCAGAGTAATAAGCACCACCACGGAAACTCAGTTGCTCCGGTTTATGCGCCAGATGCGGATCGGCATACAGCGCGAACAGCTCCGCTTCGACCTTCATCACTTGCTCAGCGCGGGTGCCTTCATGACCGTTTTTGGCTTTCTCCTGTTCTTCGTCCAGCATCTGTGGCGTCTGCCAGTAGTAGCGATGATAAGGGCAGGGAATGGCGTTGAGGGCACGCAGGAACTGCGGTGACCACGGCATATCTTTAATATTGTTCATGGTCAGCGACTGGCCATCACACAGTTGGTCAATCACCTGTTTGGTGACATCTTCGCCACGGCAAGTGACCTGATGCACCCACACCAGATGATTGAGCCCGGCAAAGCGCAACTGCACATCATCCCATGGCGCGTTGAGCATACCGGCAATCATATGATGCATATTCACCGGTACGTTACACAGGCCGATGATTTTGGCGTTGCTATAGCGCGAGACCGCTTCAGTGACGATGCCGGCAGGGTTGGTGAAGTTGATGATGAAGGCATCGGGCGCCAGCTCTTCCACTTTACGCGCCACATTCAGCATCACCGGAATGGTGCGCAGGGCTTTGGCAAAACCGCCTACGCCGGTGGTTTCCTGTCCGAGTCGTCCATATTTCAGGCCAAGGCGTTCATCGGCTGCGCGCGCCGCCAGCTGGCCGACACGTAGCTGGGTTAGCACGAAACTGGCACCACGGATGGCATCATCCAGCTCAAAGTGCACGCTGACGTTGACCTGTTCTAATCCCTTCTTCTGCAGCATGCGGCGGGTGAGGTCGGCAATAATATTCACTTTCTCTCGACCTGATTCCACATCCACCAGCGCCAGTTCAGTCACCGGCAACTGCGCGTAACGGTTGATAATCCCTTCGACCAGTTCCGGTGAGTAGCTGCTGCCACCACCAATAATGGCTATCTTAAGCATCGGTTCCTCCTGCCGCAGTGCGGCGGTAGAGTTCAATGATTTCGCCCGCCAGATCCTGCACCAGCATGGCGTTCATCAGGTGATCCTGGGCATGTACCAAAATCAGGGTGACGGGCAGTTTGCCGCTGCCTTCATCGAGACTGATCAATGCCGTCTGCTGCTGATGCGCGCCATTGACGCTCTCTTTCGCCGCCATGAGCTGTTGCTCGGCAGCAGCAAACTGTCCTTCACGCGCCAATCGCAGGGCGCTCAGTGCTGCACTGCGAGCGGCACCGGCCTGTACCAGCAGCAGCATGATTTGTTCTTCAAACTCGATAACCACTTCTTCGGACATGCAGAATCCCCCACAGCACAAGGCCGTGTTTATTTCGGTCAATTTGGGTAAAACGGAGGTATTACGAGGTGTGCAACGCCAGGGCGGTATCCAGCACCTGTTCGCCACGCATCATGCCGTAATCCATCATGTCGATGACGGCGACAGCTTTGCCTTGTGGCGCGGCGATGGCAGTCAGGCGGGCGGCTTCAAACTTCACTTGCGGGCCGAGCAGCACCACGTCGGCATCCGGCAGGATGCGTTCGAATTCCGCTACCGGCACCGCTTTGATATCAATGGTCAGCCCGCGCCCCTGAGCCGCGCTTTGCATTTTGTTGACCAGCATGCTGGTGGACATCCCTGCAGCACAGCAAAGTACGATACGCATATGATTTCCTCCTGTGATTTGTCGGGGCCATTAAAGACCTGTGTTGGAGACGGTGTAAATACCCTCTGGACAGATGATTTTCTGATGAATGGATAATTACACATTTTAAATCAATTATTTATGCTGTGATTGTTTGTGAAAATATTTTTCATGACTGTGATCGGTGCTGTAATTTATCGTTAACATAAGCGGTTTTTAACGCTGGTAGTGGTGAAATTGCTGAAAAAAAACTCACACTGAAAAATATTTTCATGCATGATGAGTGTTCGCAACGAGAGGATGTGGTGAGCGGATGGATATTGTCTGGCAACTGCGGCAGCAGTCGGCACGCGCGGATGCGCCGGAATCTAAGCTGGCGCGTTTTATTCTGGAAAACCTGCACGTCAGCACGCAGGCGACAATGGAGAGTCTGGCTAAGCAGGCTGGCGTCAGCACGGATGTGTTGCACCGTTTTGCCGCTTCAGCGGGCTGTCGCGATCTGGATGATTTCCTGCATCAGGTGCGCAAAGCAGGACAGCAGGAAGGGGCATTTATCGATGTCATCCGGCAGCGCCAGTCATCGCTGAGCCAGCAGGAAAATCGTGTGGCGCTGGCGATCCTTAACGATATCGCGTTTGCCGCATCGGCTACGATCGAGCAATTAGCCGGACGCGCCGAAGTCAGTGCTGCCACCATCACCCGTTTTGCCCGTTCTGTGGGTTGTGAAGATATTCGCGAATTGCGTATGCGGCTGGCCAGGGCCAGTTCGGTGCCTTCAGCGTCAAACGTGCAGGGTATTCCGCAGCTGGAGGTGATTCATCAGGCGTTAGCCCAGCAGTGGTCATTGGCTGAAACCGCGACCTGGGAGCGGGCGGCACGAATGTTACGTAAAGCTCGCAGCGTGTTGTTGATTGGTGCGGCAGGGCAGACTACGCCGCTGGTGGCTGAAGTACACCAGCGATTAACGGCGACAGGTCTGGCGCTGGCATGGATCCAGGACGATAACCTGCTGCGTATGACGCTGAGCCGATTGCAGCCGGAAGATTTACTACTGATCCTCGCGCCGGATGCGGTGAACAGCAGCGTGCTCAGCGCGGTGCATCATGCACATATTCAAAAAACGCCGGTGATTGCCGTTTGTCCAACTAAGCTGGATCTGGCGAGTCAGGCCGACATTTGGTTGCCGCTGCCCGATGATCAGCAGGCGCGCAGCTATGGCATTCTCTGCGCGCTGGATCGGCTGGAAACGGCGCTTAGGTCATTTTAGCGCGTAGATTGCTGACATAGGAATGCTGCGATTATGCAGCATTCCTTGAAGCGGACCGAGTGAGTGCTCCTCACCACTAAATAACATTTATTGATATTCAACCGTCAGCATTGCTGTCGCAGAGAATGATCCCAGGCTAATCCCACCCGTACTGTTTCTCACTAAGACAGCTGTTAAAACAGGTTGGTCAGGATAGGTAAAGTTGAACCAATCATTAACGGGCACCTTAACGCCGTCATATTTGATCTCAATGCCCAGGTTATTCTTGTTGGTACTCAATAGGGTTGAGTTAAATGCAGCCCCCGTACCTGAAAACTGCATTTTTAGCAGTTTTGACACCGTTGCAGGGCATTCAAGTGTGTAAGATAGCGTTCTTTCATAATTTTTCCCGTTAATCGTCGACGCGAGAATTCCTTTGCCGAAATCGACAGCAATGTCGTTTCCTTTGTTAAGATCACAGGGAGGCGCGAGGACTTTGACTTTAACGGTAGCCCTCACAGAAAAAGCATATACAGAATTGATCGGGGGCAGGCTCATTAAGCATATAGCAACACAGGTGGTTGCAAATGGTGTAATCTTACTATTCATAGCACAGCCTGAAGTTTATATTGGCAGAGTAATTGCCAGCACTTAATTCACCTCGGGTACGTTCCGTAGTAATATAATATACGATCTGGCTATCATCAGGTCGCAATAACACTGGCTTTCCTCGTTGACCAATAATAACGTTATTGAATGATGCGTCTTTCAAACGCAAACCAATACCCTTAACGCCCTGAGCCTGGAAAAGCTGCGGGTTAGCAGCATCCTCTACGCCAGTGAAAGAAAATGACACCGCCGGTTGATGTGCGCTCCAGGCGACATTATCCCTTTCCCGTTGAGGGTCTGAAGCAGGACGCAAACAATCATGTAATTTTAGTGACACAGGAATTAATGGCCCCTGATCACCAACATTATGGAAGTTTGCGGTCGTAATATTACCTAAATTAATCGACTGATCGGCTGAATGCATATCTAAATAGCATGCGCTTTCAGTCAACGTCCCATAAACACGTAATACACCAAAGTGGCTCTCAAGTGCGCCATTTTTAAATACCGCTATGGCCAGTGGTGAAAATAGCATGGCCACAACGGAAACGTATATGCGTGATACTATGCACTTACGGGCGAGTTTCTTCATCATTAATTTTATTCTCTTGTTCAGCATGTCCGGTTATCCATTATTCTGAGGATCCACATGACATTCACTCCCCTTACAGCTAAATATTAGCGAGGGCTGGCCACCGTAATCATTCACGTAAACTAAAACAGGGCTTTTACCCAATGAGGATGCACTCCCTCCCAATGGAGCCTGGCTGAACGGAGGGATCATGATAGATTCGAATCCTTTGATAACGTTGCCTTCTTTTTTTGCGCTCGCACCAATCAGTGTAATGTAATAAGGGGTAGGGTTTTTAACTGTATATTTGTCCCCTGATTTTAGTAATGTCATTTTTTCCTGAAAAGGCGTTGCATGCTGTGCCGCAGCGGCTTCGGCTAAATCTGCCGGACGATAGAAAAATTTGATTCGTGTCTGTAATGCAATCTGCAGGACATTGGGTTTGTCACTTTTAGGTGGAATCTCTCTTAAATTAAAATAAAAGAGCGACTCACGATCACCAGGAAGATGTTTAAATGCCTCAGAGGAGGTTAAAGCCTGAATTTTGACCTGGCTTTCTTCTTTCGGTTCGATGCGTTGAATGGGAGGAACCACGATGAAAGGCGTGTTATTTTCAAGTTTTTCATCCTTATCATTTTCAAGCCAGCCCTGGGCGAGATAAGGCAGTGATTCATTTTTATTACTGACTGTTAAACTGACTGATTTTTCTGAACCCGGATAGATGACTCGCGTTCGGTCAAGAGAGACAGCTGCAACGGCAGATTGAACGCCAGTATTGAGTGTTATTGTGATAATGTCTGCTTTTTTCAATGTTATTTTTTTCATGAGAATTCATCTCTTAATTATTAAATGTAATATTTATAAGTGATTTCTTGATTAAACTTTAATGCAAGGAAGCAGTAAGTTTGTGGTTATTTCATTGGTTAGATTCAGTGGAGGCGTTATGGTGCACTGATCGGCATTGTTCCAGCGCACCGTCATCGCTTCGCCAGGCTGAATACCGCTCAAATAGACATTGCCATCATCGTTGATAATGCCGGTTTCCTGATTTTTCAGATTAAATACGCTTGCACCAAAAGGCGGTGCTGAACCATCTTCAAGACGGACCGTGGCAATGGCTTTTCCACCATGGGTAACATTGAACGTGCGGTAGCCAATAGCACCTTCAGTTAAAGTACCTTGTGAAACGGATTTCATTACCTCAATGTCATCAGCTAATTTATCGAGGTTGATTCGGATACTATTACGATAATAACTATTGATATCCGTAATAACGGCTTTACCAAAATAGTTGGTGTTGATCGAGTGACCGTAGCCGGAAACAGGCACACCTGCAACGCCATCGGTATCAACTAACATACGTGTTCTACCCGCAACGCTGCTACTGTGAAATGCGCCACCATTTGGAGTGAGGGTTGCACCGCCTTGCAGTGACACACCTAATGCTTGATATTGACTCTCACGGTAACTCACTGACGTGTTTAATTGGGCGAGGCTGCCTTTGTGCGTGTAGTAACCTCCGATATCAGCATCACTGTTAGCCACGCCAGCACTAATCTGATAGGAATCAGCATCACCAATACGATCATAATAACTCACGCTATTGAGGTTATTACCTTTTGAGTAAGAGTTATTGTAACTGGCGGTGCCAGATTGCCCCCAAGGTAGTGATAATGACATATATACGCCTTTGTCATTGTTTTGACCCAATGCGCTTCGATATGCAGTTAATGACAGGCTGACATTTTTAAACTTCATCAAATCCATGTTTTTTGACAATGAGAAGTCATAGCGGTCATTTGCCTGCTGATTCCAATACGTCTGATGGTTGTAATTGAGATAAGTGGCAAGGTTTAGCGATTCAAATTGCTGGTTCAAAGAAACCGTATACATTTCTTTGCTGCGCCCGTTATCGACATTACCTTTTAAACCATTGAGGTAATCTCCCATCGAACGAAAACCATCATCCGAAAAACGATAGCCAGCGAATGATACCTGGCTACCTGTATCCTCGAATCGTTTGGCATAACTTGCGCGCCAGGCATTGCCTCTCTGCGTGTCACGGTTATGGTCTTTTAAATTTGAGACAGTGACATCTGTGGAAATTGCGCCCAGTGCAAGTAAATCCCGGCCGACGCCAAGAGACAGGGCATGGTAGTCACCACCGCCCATTCCACCGGTGTACAGGGACCAACCATTACTGATTCCCCATGAGAGTTCGCCCGTCGCGAAGAGTGGCCCTTCAGTGTGATGTGCGAAATTTGAAGGTCTGCCTATTGAGGACTTGTATCTAATCTGTCCTGGGCGGGTCAGGTAAGGGATAGTCGCTGTATTGACCTGAAATTGTTCAATATTGCCATCCTGTTCTTCAATGCGAACATCCAGATTGCCGGAAACGGCGCTATCAAGGTCCTGAATGCGGTAAGGGCCTGCCGCTACTTGCACCTCTTTAATGACGCGACCCTGCTGGCTGATGATGACTTTGGCGTTACTTTTCGCCACACCACTGATCTCAGGAGCATAGCCGCGTAGGTTCGGGGGCAGCATGTTGTCATCTGTCGCCAGACTAAAACCCGTGAAACGAAAGCCATCGAAAATCGATGAGTTCAGATAGTCTTCGCCCAGCGTTAATTTGGCACCCAGTCTTTTTATTGCCCTAAACGCATAAAACCGATTCCAGTCCCAGTTCTGCGGAGTTTGTGCGCCGCCACCTGCAGATTGATGGTCATATCGACCCTGCCAATCCGCACGTACGCGCCAGGCACCCAGATTGGCACCGGTCGTGCCATTACCCGATAAATTTGTATGACTTTTACTGCCTACCGCATTTTGCTTAATGGTCTGAAAATTGAGGTTATAGTCAAACAGCGCACCCGCTATGCCTTCTTCCCATCGTGCGGGGGGATCCCATGAAGAACTGCTATATTCCAAAAAAGCTTGAGGAATGTTGATCAGTAACGTTGATTTACCTAAATCAGCTCGCGTTGACATCCCTGCAACACTGTTCAGATTCAAGCATTCCCCGTGATGCCACCATTGAAGCTGCGAGGAGAACTTATCCTTCAAACCCAGAAGAGGAATGAGTTCCTGAGTGATACAGGCTAAGGTTTCATTTTCGTTTTCTTCAGAGGCATAGAAATTGACCACGCGTTCTGGCAGCGTGATTGAATTGATGTTTATTGCGAGAGTATATGCACCAGGTAAAATAAATCCCTTACGTGCAAACTGGCTAATGTCGATGTTGCTACGATCTTTAAGATCCAGCACATCAGTATTGAACTGAATGTCTGAGCCAGCGAGCGTGATTCTCGCTCCCAGGATACAGGAAAAAAACACTAATATGCTTATTAATGAAATGGCAGCAACATGCCAAAAAAAGCGCATCAGCATAATAGTTTTCCTTTTTAATTGTAATCTATTCTAAAACGAAGCGTTAAATGCAGATCGCCTGAGCGAATGACGTCCTTGTTACCAATCAGGTTTAGCCGATAGTTAAATTGCAGATCACGGTTTACGTTGCTCTGACTCAGATGCTTTCCAGGAAAGGCCAGATTCCCATGATGATCGCTAATCATCATCGCGATGCCTTTTGCAGATCCTGATACTTTGAAATGACCTCCATCTTCTTCACCATCAAACATGAGTTTCATGCTGGTTATTTCAGATTGCTGTGTGTCATTTTCATACAACATGCAACCTAATAAAGCGATTGAGAAGAAGTGGTTTGGCCCACGACCTACTTTTATCATTTCGCTAACGGGATGGTTTCCGATATTTATCGTCTGGTCGGGCGAACCTAAACTAATACTGCAAGCGGCTCCAACAATGGACCCAGTAATGTGCACTTGTGAGATACTTTCACCCGCGGCAAAGGCACATTTCGCCAGCATCGATATATGTATGATGGTCAGTAGAATCACGGGTTTAAAACTACTTGAAATCATACGCTTCAAAGATTCGTTCCCAGTTTATCCAGTTGAAAAAACCTGCGACAAAATCGCCGCAGGTTAAGGGGAGAGAAATGGCCGATTAGTTGTAGCTCAGCACAAAGTTCGCAGGCACCTGGAATGTGCCGGGAACGATGGTTGCAGTAGATCCACCACCCTTAACATTGGCGGTGAAGGTCAGGGTATTGCTGCCGTTGAATACTTGCTGGGCGGCAGTTGGGGTATTAATTTTCACTTTCTCACCGTCATTGGTGAACATCTGGATTGATGCACCTCGTGCGGTACCGCCGGTCAACGCAAGGCTTTCTGGATCATAGGAAGAGGTTGCACCGGTGAAGCGTGCAGTCACTTTGTCATTCGTACCGGCAGTGGCGATAACACAATCTTCCAGTTCGATTTTAAAAATCTGAGGGGTTGAGCTACCCGTGTTGCCACTGTCTGCCAGCAGCACGTTAGAAATGGCACCCAGCGATACAGTTTGATCTAATGATCCTGGGGCAATAGAACACGGAGAATCAATGATAGAACCGGTGAAAGTCACTTTACCTGTGTTTCCTGCAGCGTAGACAGAGGAAGCAGTAAACAGGCTTAATACGGACAGGGCGATAATACACTTTTTCATTTAATATCTTCCATTTTGTTTGCCGATGTTTTTATATTTAAAACATGGTATTCACTGATGCTTCATCAGAGGTGTAAGCGATGCATTACGCCTTTATATTGACGAAGTGTCAGTATTTGCACACTGCTATCAGGTGCTCCTTGAATATGCAGGTTATAAACTGCACGATTCATTTTCGCTCAGCCTTATGATTCTTTTTATTGGCGTCGTTGGAAGGTATTATGAATAGCGAGCAATCTGATGAAAATAAGATTTATTTTCTGATGATGTAGTGAGTGAATGGGCTATTTGTCAGGGATGTATTACAAATGAAGTGATAAAAGGATAGAGGAAACAGGATGTCGGTATTTTAATCTGAATAACCTATCGATCCAATTGCTGAAAACTATAACATCGCAAGATAGCGGTTAATGTGAGCAGCGTCGGAAATATTACGAGAACAGTTAATGATACTTATTAATAAGCCATGATTCTCCTGATGAGCTAGCCATGAATAAAGCCGCCCACGCATTATCCGCGCAGGCAGTTTTATTGTTAACGACTCAGCACCTGTGCTCCGGCATTTTTCTCCAGCCGCCAGACATCAAACAAGGACATCAGCACCAGCAAAGCTACACCCGCGAAAGCGATATGAATGTCATTCTGCTTAATGGTTGCATGCTCGTGCCACAGCATGGCTCCGCGTAAGAACAGGGCGGCAAGTGCAATGCCGGCGCTCATGCTGAACTGGAAGAAGATACTAAACACCACAGAGGCGTCACTCATTTTGGCCTGGGGTACATCGGCAAACCCTAAGCTGTTGTAACAACTGAACTGCAGCGAGCGCGACAATCCGCCAATAAACAGAATGGCGGCAATCGCGAAGTAGCCGAGTGAAGGGCTGAGTAGCAAGCACCCTAACATCGCTGCCAGGCTGATGACGCCGTTTACCATCAATACCCGTCGGAAGCCGAAGCGTTTCATCAACCAGGTGGTGGCCGGTTTCATCGCCAGATTACCGGCAAATACCCACAGCACCATGGCGCCTGCCTGCGCAGCACTCCAGCCAAAGCCAAGCTGGAATAGCAGAGGAAGCAGAAACGGCACGGCGTTTATTGAAGCACGAAAAAGTGAACCGCCGACAACAGCATTTCGGAAGGTATTAATGGTCATGGCACTGAACGGCAGCAGCGGTTGTGGATGGCTGAAGCTATGGCGATAGGCCAGAACGCTACATAACACGCCAAGTAACAGCAATGGAATACCGAGATTAAGGTACATTTGCCCTAGCGCTTCCAAAGAGATAATGAGCGCGGTACAGGCGGTAGCGGTCAGCACAAATCCGCGCACATCAAATGGACGTGTTTGCTGTGCTTTGAATTGGGGCACCAGATAAACGGTCGCAATAATGGCGATAATGCCGAGTGGGATATTGAGCCAGAAGATCCAGGGCCAATGTCCATAAGTCACTATCAGGCCACCGAGCGGTGGACCGAGTACCGGGGCAATCAATCCTGGCCAGGTAATAAAGGCGATGGTTTTCACCATGTCCTTTTTTTCTGTCACACGCAGCACCACCATGCGTCCTACTGGCACCATCATCGCGCCGCCAATTCCCTGCAAAACGCGGCTCAATGCGAACATCCACAAGGTGTCGCTGAGCCCGCACAGTATCGACGCCACAGTAAAAATCAGAATGGCACAGGCAAAAACGTTGCGCGCACCGAAGCGCTCCGCCAGCCAGCCACTCATGGGGATACCCACCGCCACGGCTAACAAATATGCGCTGACGCCGACGTTAAGCGCCACCGGGCTGGCGGCGAAATCGCGTGCCATTTGGGGAATCGCGGTGGTAATGACGGTGGCGTCAAGGTTTTCCATAAAGAAGGTGACTGCGACCAGCAGCGCGAGCAGCAAGGTTCGGTTAGCTGGGATGCCATTCTGCGTCATAACGCCATTCCTTTCTCTTCCGTGCGAATCAGGATTAGGGAGAGAATAGTTTCTGGCGCAATCGTTTACTATGCAAGTTTCGCGATAAAAAACCCGGCTAATGCCGGGCAGGGTGAAGGGAAGATAGACGCAGCCTTCATTAAAGCGACTTCAAGGCAGATTGATCACAATGGTGCCGCTTCCGCTCTTATCGCCGGGAGTTGGGTTGGTTGCTTTCAACGTTGAGGATACTGTATGCGTAGAGTTGCCGCTGGGCAGATAAATGGACCCCGAGCTACGGCCGTCAAAGGTCAGCGTTGAAGTCACACCCCCCCCCGAGATTGATGGTGCCACCCAGGCTGGCGATAGTGGCATTCGTCGCACGATTACAATAGACGTTAATAGAGGCGCTATTCTGCTTACCGTTCACTTTGTCTGCCTGAAGTGTACCGTGATCAATGTTGGGAGAGCCGGAGAAAGAGCAGCTAGTGGGAACAGGAGCCGTTGAAACTGCCCGGCATGACGTTCCCGGTTGGTTTCTGTAAAGATAACCTACATTGTTTTGCGCTCCTCCAACGCATACAGAATAGGGGGGGGCCTCCGATAGGTATCATCTCTGAAAATGAGTCACTAGCGGGATAAAAACGTAAAAAGGCTGTGTTCGCATTTGACCAGGTATTTGTAGCAGGAACCCCTCCAGTACCACTTTGCAGTACATAGCGTGAGGTGTTAAATGCACGACTACTATTCACCACCCAGATACCAAATCCGCAATAGCTCGCACTACAGCCAATTGATGCGCTTGAGTTTCCACCTGATACGCTATAACTGATTTCAATTCTGTTCGCACCCGCGGGGATTTCAGCTCGGGTAATATTTATTACGGCATTAGCATTTAATGAAATAATGAAAAAACTTAAGCTAATGAATGCAAATAATGTTTTCATCTTATTCCTGCTGGTTAGGAAAAATGGGGGAGTCATTAGTCGAATGATGGGTTAAAAAGAGCTGTATTTGGTGGCTTAAGTATTTTTATGTGTTTTTAATAAGAGGATTGTATTATTTATTGTGTTTTTAATATGTCAGTGGTCAATGATTGAAATGTACTTATCACCCACTATTGATGTAATAGATTCCTTACAGAACATCACGCCGTCGCTAATTAAACTCCGATTCCGGCGGGCAGTTCTCGCGAATATAAATATTAAACGGCGTATAGCTCCCGGGAGGTTTATCGCTTTCCAGCCGATTAAAATGCACCGCAATAATCTCCAGCGCGCGTCGCGCTTCTTCGTGCGGATTCTGATCGATAATCACATCAATCACCCCTTCGCGCAGCATGCGGCGACGTTCAGTGGTGAGTTCATGGGTGATCAACACCATCTGCTGCTCCAGTCCGAGAGATCTTATTGCCTGGGTAATATTGGTGTTGCCCGCTGAAACGTTATAAATGCCACGAATATTCGGATTGTTTTGCAATGCGCGGCGTACCACTTCGCCCGCCCGCGTTTGGTCCTCGCCGCTTTCCAGCGTCTCGCTGATGGCAAACTGCGTGAAGCGTTCTCGCAGCACCGAGCGGAATCCCATCTCTCGCTCCTCGTGCCCGATCATGTGCTGCATCCCCAATACCACCAGCACTTCACCGCCCTGGCTGCCGCAAAATCGGCCCATTAGTTCCCCGGCGGCGCGGCCCATCTGACGGTTGTCCGGCCCTACATAGGCAATGCGCCCGCTGGTTGGGATGTCCGTAACCAGCGTTACCACCGGCGTTTTGGTGGAAATCTGTCGTAGCGCTTCCGCGACATCAGGATCGTTCGGGCACACCACAATCATCGCGTCATTCACCGAGGCAATCTGATGAATCTGTTTGATGGTGCCCTGTGGTTTAGTTAGGTCGAGATAATGAATAAAGCAGTTGAGGCGCATATCCGACAGAGTGGCGCCAATATCGGCGAATGCATTGCGCAGGCCGCGATAAAACGGATTCTTCGGTGATTGCATCAATATCGCCACGCGCAGCATCGGCAAATAGCCGCGAAACAGTACGCGATCGACATTGAGCTTGTTGGCCCACTCCAGCACTTTGGCTTCCCTGGCGGGTGAGACGCCGCCACGTCGGTTCATCACCCTGTCTACGGTACTCAAACTGACGCCCGCCGCTGCAGCTATCTGATCCAACGTGGTTTTTTTGATATCACTCACATTAACCGTCCATTTTGATGGGAACCCCTCATTGAGTGAATGTTTACCGCCAATTCAGCATTTGATCAAGATTTCAGCATCAATTAATTTCAAAGGGTGATGTGCGTAGAGTTTATTTAACGATTCAGTGAATTTTTAAGGCCAATAATCAGCGCAGCAACCTGTCTTTATTTAAAGAGTAAAGATAAAAGCGCGTGAATTATTCAGCCAATGCCACCCTTTTTATTTCAGGAGTTAAACATGACGCAATTAACAGGTATTGCGCTGCTCGGTGCTGGCCGCATGGCGAAAGTCCATGCCAGCGCCATTCGCCAGGCGGGCGGGCAAATTGTGGCGGTGTACGATCCGGTTAGCGCAGCCGCTGACGCGATGGCTGCAGAAACCGGTGCCGCGGTGGCATCCAGTGCTGCTGCGGCTATCAACCATCCTCAGGTGGATGCGGTCGTCATCGCCACTTCATCGGATACCCACGTGGAGCTGATCATCGCAGCCTCCCATGCCGGTAAACCGGTGCTGTGTGAAAAGCCGTTAGCCAGCAGCCTGGCGGATGCGCGGCGTTGCATTGAGATCATTGGCAGTGAGGCGGCTCAGCGGGTGTTTCTCGGTTTCAATCGCCGCTTTGACCGTGGGCATGCCTCGGTGCGCCATGCGGTACAGGCCGGTGAGATTGGTCGCCTTGAGCAACTGACCATCACCAGTCGCGATCCCTTCCCGCCACCGCTGGAATACATTCCACGCTCCGGCGGCCTGTTCCGCGACATGATGATCCACGATTTCGATATGGCGCGCGGAATCGTCGGCGAAGAGTTTGTCAGTATCACCGCGCACGGATCGTCGATTATCGATCCCGAAATCGGTCGATTGGGGGATGTGGACACGGCCAGCGTGACGCTACTGGCGGAAGACGGCACGCTCGTCACTATCCTCAACTCCCGTCGCTGCAGCTATGGCTTCGACCAACGCATTGAAGCCTTTGGTTCCTCAGGGATGGTGATGTCCGACAACCCGCGCCAGTCAGGCTTTACGCGCTATTCACCCAACGCGCCGGGCTGCGCCGCACCAATTCTGGAATTCTTTATGGAGCGCTACGGGCCCAGCTATGTGGAAGAGATGCGGCTGTTCCTCGAGTGTGCACAGAGCGGCAAACCGATGCCGGTCAATGCATTGGACGGACTGAGAGCCGCACTGCTGGCGGAAGCCGCCACTGAGTCACTCAGACTCGGCAAACCCCTGCACCTCACTGGATTAGATCAGGAGTTCCATCATGCATAACACTGCGGGCCGACATACGAATACCATTGCCATCGTGACTGGTGGCGCACAGGGCGTGGGTTTTGCCATCGCACGTCAACTGGTACGGGAGGGTTGCACACGATTGATCCTTGCCGGGCGTGATGCAGAGAAGGGCGTGCGTGCTAGTGCCGAACTGGCTGAACTGGGCGCCACCGCGCAGTTCATCGCGCTGGATTTGCAGGATGTGGATGCGTGCCTGGCATTAACCAAGCGGGCGGTCGCAGCCTTTGGCGACGTGAACGTGCTGGTGAATGCCGCCGCACTGGGCGCTCGCGGCACGCTGGTGGATACGCCCGTTGAACTCTGGGACCAGATGTTCAATACCAACGCGCGTGCGCCTTTCTTTCTGATGCAGGGTTTTGTGCGCCATCGCCTGACTCAGGGCGGCGGCGGGGCGATCGTCAATATCCTGTCTCAATGCGCGCACTGTGGACAATCTTATCTGGCACCTTATTCCGCCTCCAAAGGTGCACTCGCCACGCTGACTAAAAACGTGGCCAATGCCTATCGCGGCAACCGTATTCGCTGCAATGCCATTTTGCCCGGCTGGATGGACACGCCTGGCGAGGATCTCACCCAACGAAAATATCACGGCGCGACGGATGGCTGGCTGGAACGTGCCGTGGCGTCACAGCCGATGGGACAGCTTTGTAAGCCGCAGCAGTTGGCAGGCCTTGCCAGCTATCTGCTCAGTCAGGATGCCGGTGTGATGACCGGTGCATTAATCGATTACGACCAGAATGTTGCCGGTGCCTATCCCGAGTAAGGATGCGCCGATTCTGCCCCCTACAGATCAATACAATAAGGTCAGATTATGCAATTGAAAAAACACCTTACCGCGCTGGCACTGCTGTGCGCGCTACCCGTGAGCGTGATGGCGAAAGACCTCAGCATTGGCGTCAGCATGGATCATTTCGATGATAATTTTCAGACCATCCTGCGGCAGGCGATGGCGAGCAAAATGAAACAACTCGGCGATGTAAAAGGACAGTTTGAGGATGCAAAAGGGGATTCCGCACAGCAGTTGCAGCAGGTGGAATCCTTTATTGGACAGGGCGTTGATGCGATTATCGTTACGCCCACCGATACCCAGGCGATGAAACCGATTATCGCACTGGCACAGCGATCTAACGTGCCGCTGGTGTTCGTTAACCGTCGGCCAGAAACACCGTTGAGTGATCGCATGGCCTATGTTGGATCGGATCCACGTCTGGCCGGAAAAATGCAGATGGAAGCACTGGCGAAGAAGATGGGGGATAAAGGCAATGTGATGATCCTGATGGGGAATCTGTCGGGCGAAGATACCCGCGAACGGACCAAAGGGGTCGAAGAGGTCATCGCGCAGCATCCGGGCATGAAGGTGCTGGATAAGCAATCCGCGCTGTTCTTCCGCAAAGAAGCCAATGATGTCACCACCAACTGGCTGCTCACCGGTCAGGATATCAACGCTATCGTTGCTAACAATGATGAGATGGCGATCGGTGCCATTCTGGCGCTGAAGCAGGCGGAGGCGAAAAATGTGCAGGTGGCGGGCATTGATGGCACGCCAGATGCGCTGCAGTTCATCAAGAGCGGAGAGATGAGCCTGACGGTGTTTCAGGACGCCAAAGGTCAGGGCGATGGCGCAGTGCAATCGGCTGTGGCGTTGGTGAAAGGCGAGAAGGTGGCGAAGGATACCTTTATTCCTTATCAACTGATTACCAGAGAGAATTACAGCGATTTTGCGCAGAATAAGGTGCGCTGAATATTAAGGTGCTGCTTCCGGTGCGCATTAATGCGCACCCTGAAATGATCGGTAACTGCCAATGCGCATCCTGAAATTATGAGCGCTATTGATGTGCCCCCTTCACTGTAGAGTCGCCTTTAATGGCGACCAACACGCAGTTTTCCCGCAGTGGCTAATTCGCGTAACTCTCTCTATGATGGATTTTTTCCCGGATGATTGTCGGGAACGATCAATGACTTAGGGAAGTAACCACGCGATGACTCTGTTAAACGACCTCGATCTGCGTCAGCTGGAAGCCTTCTCGGCGGTAATTTCAGCCGGCAGCGTGACGGCGGCCGCCAAAGCACTAAACCGCTCGCAGCCCGCCGTTTCCCGCCTGATTCAGGAGCTGGAGCAGTCGCTGGGTTATCCGCTGTTTATCCGCAATGGTCCGCGTATTCATCCCTCGGAAGAGGCGCTGCAGCTGCATCAGTATGTGCAGAAAGCGCTGCTGTCGCTGCAACAGATCCGACTCCGTGCACAAGAGATCGCCCATCAGCAGCATCGCCCGCTCAGTATTGCTGCCACGCCTGCGCTGGCCGCCGGGTTATTGCCGCAGGCACTGGCCGCGCTCAATTTACAGAACAAAGTGCAAATCATTAGTGAGTCCGCCGTACAGACGGCACATGCGGTGATTACCGCTGAAGCAGACATCGGTTTGTGCAGCTTGCCGCTGGAGCATCATGCGGTGGAGTTGCACTGGATTGGGCAATCACAGTGCGTAATTGCGCTGCCGGAAGAGGATGAACTGGCGGCACACAGCGCGCTCTCGCTGAGCCAGCTTGCTGGTCGCCGTTTGATTGCACCGTGGAGTCCGCAACGCCTGCGTAGTCGTTACGAAAAAGCGCTGAAGAAAGTCAAAGCGCCGCTGCTGGAAACTATCGAAACCAACTCATCGGCAAATATTCTGGGCTGCGTGCGTGCCGGATTGGGCGTGGCGATCCTCGAACCGGTCACCGGCTGGGGCATGCCGCTGGCCGGTGTGGCGATTCGTCCGATTCAGGAGGACATCCCTTACTTCTTTGGCGTGATCACGCCGCAAGGCCGCCAGATTTCCAGCGCTGCGCAGGCGCTGGTGGAAGCGCTGGCAGACGCCGCTACTCAGCTGCTGCCAGGGTTTGAACGTCTGCCTGCCAGTGAACATCCGCGCATCATGCGAGTGATAAACCAGGAGTCATAGCGGGGCAATTGAGTTCATCCAACAGCATTAGCGCTTCAATTAGAGATGAAGCGCATCGCTACGCATCTGAACCGAATGCATTAGGCACGCAATAGCCCTATTACGCTACAGCGGCAGGATAAAGCACCGCGGCTTCCTGACTTATCAGGCGCGATGAATCCCTTCATTTTCAACGCTTATAACTTTTTCGGCATAAGATATAAGAAATCCATTGGTCAAATCCTGAGCGAAAATCTTGACTCACATTTAGGGCAAGAGGATTATGCGAAAACTTAGCTCCTACTATGCGTATTGATGATTGTTAGCTACCTATTATGTGTTTTATAGATAATTAAAAAGGTAGGGTCATCGGCGTGTTTTCATCGTTTTCGCTCGCTCTCAACGCGATCGCTGACACTTGGGAAATCTCTCTATGACGTATGCCGCCAAAGGTCTTGCTGCATTAGAAGCTCAGCTTCAGCAGGATCTGGAATTTCTGGAACTGCCCGCCAAATCCTGGGTACCGGAACGCACCTTTCAGAGTGCATCGGTACGCGATGTGGTGGTGATTGGTGCGGGCATGTGCGGTCTGGCGGCACTGGCCAAATTACAGTTCACCGGCATCCGCAATGTGGTGGCTTATGACGCCGCCCCCGCTGGACTGGAAGGTCCGTGGATCACCTTTGCGCGCATGGAAACCCTGCGCTCACCGAAAACGCTGCATGGCCCGGCACTGGGCCTCGCGCAGCTGACCTTCCGCGCCTGGTTTACGGCGCAGTGGGGCAAAGAGGCGTGGCAGGAGCTGGACAAAATCCCTAAAGCGCAGTGGATGGATTACCTGATTTGGTACCGCAAGGTGCTGAATTTGCCGGTGCACAACAACGTGCGCGTCACCAGCATTGCGCAGGCCGGGGATTTAATTGCGCTGGATTTGGAAGGTGCCGAAACCGAGCGTGTTTACACGCGCCGTTTGGTGCTGGCCACCGGACGTTCAGGCCTCGGTGGCTTCGCCGTGCCGGATTTCCTGCGGGGCATTGATCGCCAGTTCTGGGCACACTCCGCTGATGACATCGATTTCACGGCCTTAAAAGGCAAGCGCATTGCGGTGATTGGTGCAGGCGCCTCGTCGATGGATAACGCGGCCACCGCGCTGGAACAGGGCGCTGCTGCCGTCGATCTGCTGATTCGCCGCAAAGAAATGCCGCGCATCAACAAGATGACCGGCATTGGCAGTCAGGGCGTGGTGCACGGCATGCATCAGTTGCCGGATGCGTGGAAATGGAAATTTGTCGATTACACCGCCGCGACGCAAACGCCACCGCCGCGCTCTTCCACTCTGCGCGTATCCCGTCATGAGAACGCGCGCTTCTTCCTCGATTGCGGCATTAACGCCGTTAAACAGGAAGAAGACGGCTTGCTGATTGAAACTACCCAGGGCGCGCTGCGCTACGACTTTTTGATCGCCGCGACGGGCTTCACCAATGATTTCCACGGCCGCCCGGAGTTTGCCGCGATTGCGCCACATATTCGCAGCTGGTCCGATGGTCGCTATCAGCCTGAGATGGGCAATCCGCGCCACAGCCTGCTGGAAGCGCCGGATCTCGGTCCTGCATTCGAGTTCCGCGAACTAACGCCTGATGCCTGCCCGATGCTGGCACACATCCACTGCTTCAACGATGCCGCCATGCTGACGCACGGCAAAGTCTCCGGCGACATTCCTGCGGTGAGCGCGGGGGCCGATCGCCTGGTGCGCGGTATTACCGCCTCGCTGTTTGCCGAGGACGTCGAGCAGCACTACGCCAACTTACAAGCTTTTGACACCCCTGAATTACAGGGCGATGAATGGGTGGATTCAACCCCGTTACTAAAACAGGAGAACGCGTTGTGAGCGACGCTATTGATCAAGCAGCCGGATTAACACCAGAAGAGGCGCTGTATCAGACGCGCCGCCTGCGTCCCGAATTTGTTGAGGGCGCGGAAGCGTGCCGTGTGTCAGTACTCACGCCAGAAGAGGATCAGGGTTTACCTGCGGATCTGCGTCTGGCACTGGCGCAGCGTATGGCGGTGTTGAACTACGATGCGCCGCTGCAACGTGATTACCAGGCGCAGCTGGCGGCGTTGAATCCGTCTGAAGCCCTGCTGGCGCTGGCCTCGGGTTGCGCCGTAGCGGAAGAGCCACTGGCCACGATTGCGCGCCATGCTGACATGGTGACGCAGCAGCCGATTCAGGCTACCGAACAGCATATACGCTTGCTGGAGCAGGCTGGTTTGAGCAACCCGCAAATTGTTGCGCTCTCTGAGCTGATCGCCTTTGTTAACTTCCAGACGCGCGTCGCGGCTGGCTTACGTTTGATGAGGTCCGCATGATTCCGTCGGTTAATCTCAAGCCGCTGCACTGGCATCCGTATATCACGCCAGTGGATGTTGAACAGGCGACTCCGGCGCAGCTTGATGCGATGAAAGTGACGCCATCGAACAAGAAGATCTCCGAGTACGTGCGCACGCTGGTGCACGATCCTGAGAGCTACACCGCACGTACCGGGCTTTTCAACGCCATCATGTATGTCGAAGGTGGCCTCGATCGCGCCGATCGTGAGCTGGGCGCGCTGGGTGCTTCGATCGTCAACGGCTGCCGTTATTGCGCGGTGGTGCATGCGCGCCGTCATGCACAGTTAGCTGACAGTGACGCCGTGGTCAGTGCCATCTATTTTGATAGAGCGGATGTATTAGGTGAACGCGATGCGGCGATCTACCGCTTTGCCCGCCATTTATCGGTTACGCCTTCTGAGGCCACACCGGAAGATGTGGCGGCACTGCGTGCCGTCGGCATGAACGATCAGGAGATTATCGATCTGATCCACGCCATCGCCATTTTTGGCTGGGCCAACCGTCTGATGCATGTGCTCGGCCATGCTGACCTGAACAAATAAGGGCTGCAGCGGATGTTAGAACTCAACAATATTACGCTCTCTTACGGCAGCAATCCGATTCTGAAAGGGGTTGATTTGTCGGTAAAACGCGGCGATGTGGTATCGATCATCGGGCCAAGCGGCACCGGGAAAACCACACTGCTGCGCTGCATCAACTATCTGGCGAAGCCGTCAGCCGGGACGATTCAGCTGGATCAGATCCGCATGGATTACCAGTCACCGGATAAAGCGGCGATCCAGGCGATCCGCTTGCGCACCGCCATGGTGTTCCAGCAGTTTAACGTGTTCAAAAACATGACGGTGCTGGAAAACGTGATGGATCCGCTGATCGTCATCCAGCGTAAAACCAAACAGCAAGCGCGCGACATCGCCGTGCAGGAGCTGGAGCGTGTGGGTCTGGGTGCCAAGCTCGATCACTATCCGTCGCAACTGTCTGGCGGCCAGTTACAGCGTACCGGTATCGCCCGTGCTTTGGCGGTGCGTCCGGATGTGATGCTGTTTGATGAACCGACCTCATCGCTCGATCCTGAGCTGGTGGGTGAAGTGCTGAAAGTGATTAAAGACGTGGCGTCATCCGGCATTACCTCGCTGCTGGTGACGCATGAGATGCAGTTCGCGAAAAGCATTTCGAATCGCATCGTGTTTATGGATCAAGGTGTCGTGGCCGCGCAGGGCAGTCCGGCAGAGATGTTTGATAACCCAACCCTGCCGCGCCTTGCACAGTTCCTCAGTTCAGAACGAGCATTCTAATAATTAAAGGAATCAAAGACATGCCTGCAATCAAAACCACATTACGTCGCCTGGCCGCGCCTGGTATCATCGCCCTGGCCCTGATCAGCGGTAACAGCTTTGCTGACGCGGTACGCACCATCAAAATCGCCACCGCTGCGGAATCCAAACCGCTGTCATGGGGCGCGATCGGTCACGAACCTGAGGGTTACGAGCCGGACGTGCTGAAAGCCATCAACGCCAAACTGCCACAGTACAAATTCGTGATGGAAGGCGCGGCGGATATCGCGCAGGAAACCGGCCTGGTCACTGGCAAGTACGACATGGCGACCGGCGGTTACTACAAAGCGCCAGCGCGCAGCAAACAGTTCCTGATCCCGGATGCACCGATCGGTGCCAGCCTGATGAAGATCTACAGCCGCAGCGATAGCAATATCAACGGCATGAAAGATCTGGTCGGCAAGAATATCGTGCCAGTGACCGCAGGCGGCGGCGTGTATAAGTTCGTCACCCAGTGGCAGCAGGATAACCCGAACGACAAAATCACCATCAAAGCGTCCAGCGCCGGTGTGCCTTACCCGGATCGCCTGAAAGAAGTGCAGAACGGGAAATACGATGCGCTGATCCTGCCTTCAAACCTCGGTGAGCAGACGGTGATCGACAATCAGAAGCTGGCGATCAAAGCCAGTGAGCCGGTGGTGATCAACAACACCTATGTGCTGATCCACCGTTCTGCCGAAAACCAGGCCCTGAACGATGATGTGAACAAAGCGCTGAAAGAACTGAAAGACGACGGCACGCTGGATAAGCTGGCGCAGAAGTGGTTTGGCGAAGAAGTCACTAAGTACATGAAGTAATAGATTCACTGCGCCCGGTGCTGAGCCGGGCGCATGCTGTCCTTTTTAGCAGGAGTGTTTCACCGTGAATCTATCCTCCATGATTCCAGAACTGCTGTCGGCGCTGCCACTGACGCTCGGCATCATGTTTGTGGCGATGATTGCCGGGTTCTTTCTGGCGCTGATCGCCACCGTTTTTCGCGTGCGCCGTATTCCCGTGATCAGCCAGCTGGCCGATCTCTATGTTTCCTATGCGCGCAGCGTGCCCGTGGTGCTGCAGCTGTTTGTGGCCTTCTACGGCATGCCGCTGATCACCGATAATTTCGGCCTTGGTGACTTCTTTACCGCCAATGTGGCGGCGATGATCGGCCTGAGCCTGTATCACGGCGGTTATTTGTCGGAAGTGATGCGCCCGGCATACCTTGCGGTGGAACGGGGTCAGCACGATGCCACCGACAGCCTTGGCTACAGCTTCCGCCAGAAAATGCTGCGGGTGATTGGCCCGCAGGCGGTGCACTTTGCGCTGCCGGGCTACGGCAATGCGATTATCTATCTGATTCATAACGTGGCGCTGGTGATGTACATCGGTGCGGCAGATGTGATGGCGACCGCGCACCTGATTATGGAACGCGATTACAACCAGTATCAGTTCGGCACCTATCTGGTGTTGGCCGTGCTCTATTCACTGCTGTGCGGTGTAGCGTGGCTGGTTATTCGCTTCTTTGAACAACGTCATGCGAAGTACAGCTCGAAGTCTGCACCACGCGTGAAGTTCACCACCAGCGTCTGAGTCGGGGAGACAAACCATGTTTGATGCTGAGGTTTTGCTGCCGGATTTCTGGAGCATTCTCGATGCGGTACCGGTGACGCTGCTGATGGCGGTGACGGTGTTTATCTGTTCGACGCTGTTGGGCGGGTTGTTTGCCTTTATCGAACATCGCCGCATTCCAGTGCTGCGCCAGCTGGTGATCACCTACAAAATCGCCTTCAAAGGCGTGCCGATGGTGGTGGTGATTTTCCTCGCCTATTACGGCTTGCCACCGGCGCTGCACTTTGTTGCCACGCTGTTTGGCGTCGAGGTGAATGCCCATTCACTGCCGAACTGGGTGATCATCATTGTGGCGCTGAGTGCCTGTGTCGCGGCATTCCAGGCCGAGGTGTGGAAAGGCGCGCTGAACTCGTTCGACAGTGGACAATCCGATGCCGCTTTGTCGCTCGGCTACAGCGGTGGACAGCTGTTCCGTCGGGTGATGTTCCCGCAGATTATTGTGGCGGCGATCCCCGACCTGGCGAATGCGTTTATGGTGATCATGAAAGCCCTGTCACTGGCATTTGCGATTGAAGTGGTGGATATCTTTGCCCAGGCGCAGTTGACGGCGGCGCTGAATTTCTACTACCTCGAAGCCTTCCTGATTGCGGTGGTGTTCTACATGGTGATTGCTTATGTGGTCACTAAGATCGCTGACAAGATTGAGGCGGCGCTGCGCGTGCGCACCTAGATATTGCTAAGTTGTGATGAAACGGCAGCCCAGTGTGGCTGCCGTTTTTTTTGGCAAGTTCTCGCTCCACAATGAACACTCCTTGCTTTCATTATGCAAGTCACTTGCAAAATGATAGTCACTCTGCAACAGTATGCCGTATAAGATCCTCTGCGGAATACCCACCATGAAAAACGAACCGCTCTATCAAATGGCCTGCCCGATTGCGCGCAGCCTTGGCCGTGTCGGCGATGGCTGGAGCATGCTAATCATGCGCGATGCGCTGGCCGGTTTTACCCGTTTTGACGAATTCCAGAAAAACAGCGGCGTGGCGCCGAACATCCTGTCGCGCCGCCTGAAAGAGCTGGTGGAAGATGGTTTGCTGGAAAAGGTGTGTTACAGCACCACGCCGATGCGCTTCGAATATCACCTTACGCCCGCCGGACGTGATTTGCGTGGCGTTATCCTGGCGCTGGCCGAGTGGGGCAGCACCCACTTCTCACCGGAAGGAAGGCAGATGCAGCTGGTGGAAACCGCCACCCAGCGTCCAGTGAAACCGCAGCTGGTCGATAGCGAAAACGGCCAACCGCTCACCAGCGATAAATACCAAATGGTGCCCGGCCCGGCAGCGGCGCCGATCATGCACTATCGCCATGATTATTTGCAGAAAAAACGCGCGGGTGACAGCACGCTGAAATTCTCTCCGCCTGTTACAGAGAAACAGCCATGACCCGCACGCGCAAAAAATCCGCTCTGCTGCTGGCAGTGGCAATCGGCGGTGTAGCGGCGGCAGGTTATGGCTACTACTGGTGGCACACCGCGCGCTTTATGCCTTCGACCGATGATGCCTATGTTGGCGCAGATATCAGTGCCATCTCCGCCAAAGTGTCGGGCTACATCCACACGCTGGCGGTGCAGGACAACGCAGAGGTGAAAAAGGGCGATCTGCTGGTGCAGTTGGATAACCGTGATTACCTGGCGGCGGTGGATCAGGCAATGGGGGAAGTGGCCGCACAGCAGGCCGCGTTAAGCGATATCGCCGCCACGCGCCAGCTGCAACTTGCCACTATTGCGGGCACGCACGCCTCTCTGCTGGCAGCGCAGGCGGTAACACTGAAAACCACCTCGGATCAGCGCCGCTACAGTGCGCTGGCCAGCAGCTCTGCGGTATCCCAGCAGATCCGCGATCATGCTCAGGCCGATTACCATCAGGCGATGGCCGAAGAGAGCAAAACCCGTGCCGACAAAACCGTTGCCGAGCGCCAGTTGCAGGTGCTGGATGCCCGTGAGCAGCAGGCCAAAGCCGCCTTAACTCAGGCTCAAGCGGGGCTGGCGATGGCTAAGCTCAATCTTGAATACACTGAAATCCGCGCTCCCTTTGATGGTGTGGTGGGCAATCGTCGCGCCTGGTCAGGTTCTTATGTCAGCAGCGGCACGCAGCTACTGTCGCTGGTACCTGCGCAAGGGCTGTGGATCGATGCCAACTTCAAAGAGAGCCAGCTGGCCAATATGAAGCCGGGGCAGGTGGCTCGCATCGTCGCGGACGTGTTACCCGGTCGCACCTTTAATGGCCACGTTGGCAGCCTGTCGCCAGCCACCGGTTCACGCTTCAGCATTCTTCCGGCAGAAAACGCCACTGGCAACTTCACCAAAATTGTCCAGCGCGTGCCGGTGCGCATTGTGCTGGACGGCGACGCGGCGGTGCTGGGTCTGTTACGCCCTGGTCTTTCCGTCACGGTGACGGTGGATGAGAGAAGCGCGCGATGAGCAGCGTGGCTGCACCGCTGATGGCACCGGCGGAGATGCCGGTCAGCAAGAAGGTGTTCGCCTTTGCCACCATGTGCATCGGCATGTTTATCGCCTTGCTGGATATCCAGATTGTCTCCGCCTCGTTGCGGGATATCGGCGGCGGTTTGTCGGCGGGAGATGATGAAACCGTGTGGGTGCAAACCAGCTACCTGATCGCGGAAATCATCATTATTCCGCTTTCCGGCTGGCTGGCGAGCGTGATGTCAACGCGCTGGCTGTTTGCCGTCTCTGCCTGCGGATTTACGGTAATGAGCTTGCTGTGCGCCTGGGCGTGGAATATTCAGAGCATGATCGCCTTTCGCGCCTTGCAGGGATTGGCGGGCGGCTCAATGATTCCACTGGTGTTCACTACCGCCTTTGCCTTTTTCCAGGGTAAGCAGCGAGTGATTGCGGCTGCCACCGTGGGGGCGCTGGCCTCATTAGCCCCGACGCTAGGGCCCACGGTCGGCGGTTGGATCACCGATAACTTCAGCTGGCACTGGCTGTTTTACATCAACATTATCCCCGGCATCTACATCGCCATCGCGGTGCCGCTGCTGGTCAGGATCGACTCGCCGAATCCCGAGTTACTGCGCGGTGCGGATTACTTCAGCATTGTCTTGCTGGCGCTATCATTGGGCTGTCTGGAGTACACCCTGGAAGAGGGGCCGCGCTGGGGTTGGTTTGACGACAGTACTATCACCACCACGGGCTGGATCGCATTGCTGTGTGGCGTGCTGTTTATCTTCCGCACGCTAAACCACGCCAAGCCGATCATGGATCTGCGCGCGTTAAAAGATCCAGGCTTTAGCCTCGGCTGTTATTTCTCGTTTATGGCTGGCGTGGGGATCTTCGCCACCATCTATCTCACGCCGCTGTTTCTCAGCCAGGTGCGCGGCTTTAGTGCGCTGGAGATCGGGTTGGCGATCTTCTCCACCGGCATTTTTCAGATCCTGTCGATCCCGCTTTATGCCTGGCTGGCGAACCGCGTCGATCTGCGCATTTTGCTGGCGTTTGGCCTGACGAGTTTTGGTGTATCGATGTTTTTCTTTGTGCCGATCACCCACGACTGGGGTGCCAAAGAGCTGCTGTTCCCGCAGGCGTTTCGCGGCATGGCGCAGCAGTTTGCGGTGGCGCCCACCGTGACGCTGACGCTCGGCAGCTTGCCACCCGCGCGACTAAAATTAGCCTCAGGACTGTTTAATCTGATGCGTAATCTCGGTGGTGCCATCGGCATTGCGCTGTGCGGCACCGTGCTCAATGACCGCACCAATCTGCACTTCAGCCGCCTGGCGGATCACCTCAACAGTGCCAGTTTGTCCTTGGGCGACTATCTGCAATCGCGCACCGCAGCCCTGATGTTTAACGGACTCAGCCCGGATGCGGCGCACACGGCGGCGCTGCAATCGCTGGCTTCACTCACCCTGCGCGAGGCACGCACGCAGGCTTTTTCGGACGCATTCTGGCTGATCATGGTCGGATTTTGTATCGCTGCTCTGCTGGTGCCTTTGATGAAAAAGCCCGCAGCTTAAGGAGTTATCGATGAAACGTATTGTGATTACAGGTATGGGGATGGTTTCCCCGCTCGGTTGCGGCACGGAAGCGGTGTGGCAGTCACTGCTGGCGGGAAAATCGGGGATCAGCGCCTTACCGGACGAGATGGTGCAGGACATCAGCTGCAAAGTGGCGGGCCAAGTGCCCACGCTGGATCAAGATCCGCAGCATGGCTTCGATCCCGAGCGCGTGATCGCGCCAAAAGATCGCAAAAAAATGGATCGCTTTATTGAGTTTGCGCTGGTGGCGGCGCAAGAAGCGCTGACGCAAGCCAACTGGTTCCCGCAGGATGAGGCAGGTCGCCAGCGCACCGCGACGGTGATCGCCACTGGCATTGGTGGTTTCAACGAAATTGCCAACGCGGTTGAAACCACCGCCAATCGCGGCCCGCGTCGTTTATCGCCATTTACCATTCCCTCTTTCCTCGCCAATCTGGCGGCGGGACATGTGTCGATTGCCCACGGTTTTCGCGGCCCGATTGGCGCCCCTGTCACGGCGTGCGCGGCGGGTGCGCAGGCGATTGGCGATGCGGCACGATTGATCCGCAGCGGCGAGGCGGACATCGCGCTGTGCGGCGGCACCGAAGCGGCAATCCATCGCGTCAGTCTGGCGGGCTTTGCGGCTGCGAAAGCGATGTCAGGCGGATTTAACGATCACCCTGAACAGGCATCTCGTCCGTTTGATCGTGACCGCGATGGCTTTGTAATGGGTGAGGGCGCGGGTCTGCTGGTGATTGAATCTCTGGAACATGCACAGGCACGCGGTGCGACACCGCTGGCGGAGTTAGTTGGCTATGGCACCAGTGCCGATGCCTATCATCTCACCGCCGGTCCGGAAACCGGAGAGGGTGCGCGCCGTGCGATGGAAACCGCGCTGGCGCAGGCGGGCATCACCCCAGCAGAGGTGCAGCATATCAATGCCCATGCCACCTCCACGCCGGTAGGCGATAAAGGTGAGCTGGCAGCAATCCGCACGTTGTTTGCCGGCAGCAATGTGGCGATCACCTCGACCAAATCTGCCACCGGGCATCTGCTGGGCGCTGCGGGCGGCGTGGAGGCGATCTTCTCGATCCTGGCACTGCGCGATCAAATCGCACCGCCCACGCTCAATCTGCTGCATCCCGATGAAGCCGCTGCCGGGCTGAACCTGGTGGCGCTGAAACCACAGCCGATGGCGATGCAGTATGTGCTGTCGAACGGCTTTGGCTTCGGCGGCGTGAATGCCAGCCTGCTGTTTAAGGGTTGGGATGAGGTTTTCCGTTAACGTGCTGGGAAGACTGACGGCAATAAAAAAGGCCGCTGTTATCAGCGGCCTGGAGGGCGGGGTGAATTAGCGCTTTTCCAGCGCTTCCCACAGACCCATCAGGTAAGTGGTGCCCAGCGCACGATCATACAAGCCGTAGCCCGGACGTCCGGTTTCGCCCCAGATAAAGCGGCCGTGATCGGAACGGATGTAGCCATCGAAGCCGTTGTCGTGCATCGATTGCAGCACCTTGTACATATCCAGCGAGCCGTACTCAGTAGGATGCGCGCACTCGTAGAAGTCTTTGTCCTGAATAATCTTGATGTTACGCACGTGCGCAAACGGAATACGTTTACGACGTGAGAACTCGGCCAGAATACCGTACACATCATTCTGCGGATCTTCCGCAATCGATCCGGTACACAGCGTGATGCCGTTAGCCTCCGAATCCACCACGTTACAGATCCAGTCGAGGTCTTCGCGATTCTTCACAATGCGTGGCAGACCGAAGATCGAGTACGGTGGATCGTCAGGATGGATCGCCATCTTCACGCCCACTTCTTCACATACCGGGATCACCGCTTTCAGGAAGTAAGCGAGGTTTTCACGCAGCTTGTTGTCGTCAACGTCTTTGTATTGCGCAAACAGATCCTGCACTTTCGCCAGACGCTCTGGCTCCCAGCCTGGCAACGCGAAACCGTTTGAGTTGCCCAACACTTCCTGCACCACTTCGTCGAGGCTCTTATCGATGCCTTTCTTCTCGAACGCCATGGTGAGTGAGCCGTCTGGCAGCACGTAGTTCATGTCGGTCTTCATCCAGTCAAATACCGGCATGAAGTTGTAGCAGATCACTTTCACGCCGACTTCAGCGAGGTGACGAATGCTCTGCTTGTAGTTCTCAATATATTGATCGCGGCTCGGCAGGCCGATCTTGATGTCGTCATGAATGTTGACGCTCTCGATCACTTCCACCGTCAGACCGGCGGCATGTACCTGATCAACCAATGCTTTAATCTTATCTTTCGGCCAGGTTTCCCCGACCGGCACGTCATACAGCGCGCCGACTACGCCACGCACACCCGGCACCTGGCGAATATATTCCAGCGAAACTTTATCTTCTTTGGGACCAAACCAACGCATTGTCAGTTGCATAATCTCATCCACCGTCATCGTGTTGCTGCGATAACTGTTAAACTACCATTCTAGTAAACATGATCACAGCATCGACCAACGAATATCTGTTGATCCGCGTCACAGAACACAATTTCTTCGGCGAAAGCGCAGTGCCCAGCTTTTCAGTGAGAAGTAGATCACACTTTTATGTCACAGATCCGGTACGCGAAAACGTGACTGCCCTCGATCCCTCGTCAGACGCAATTCCCTACTATAAGCCTCGAAGTTGTACATGATTGTCCATAGACAACTCTGAATGTTCAGGTGCGCGCCATGAAAACATTGAGTAAGACTTCGCAGGTCCCGCTCTATCAGCAGGTAGTGGAGTGGATTCGCGAGAGTATCTATACCGGCGATCTGGTGGAGGATGACCGCATTCCTTCGGAGTTCCAGATCATGGATATGCTTGACGTCAGTCGCGGCACGGTGAAAAAAGCCGTTGCGCAGTTAGTCAAAGAAGGTGTGCTGGTACAAGTGCAGGGCAAAGGCACCTTCGTTAAGAAAGAAAACATTCGCTATCCATTGGGGGAAGGGTTGCTCTCTTTCGCCGAGTCACTGGAAAGCCAGCAAATTAATTTCAGCACACAGGTGATCGCCACGCGGGTTGAACCGGCCAACCGTTATATTGCCGAAAAATTACGCATTAAACCGGGGCAGGAAATTCTTTATCTGGAGCGGTTACGTTATATCGATGATGAAAGAGTGATGCTGATTGAGAATCGCATCAATATGGAACTGGTACCCGGCATTGCCGAAGTGGATTTTAATCACAATAACCTGTTTCCCACCATCGAACGATTATCGCAACAGAAAATACGTTATTCCGAAAGTCGCTATGCCGCGCGCTTAATCGGTAATGAACGCGGACATTTTTTGGATATCAGTGAGGATGCGCCGGTACTGCATTTAGAACAGTTGGTGTTTTTCTCACGTGAATTGCCGGTGGAATTCGGCAATGTCTGGTTAAAAGGGAATAAATATTATTTGGGCACCGTTCTGCAACGAAGAGAGGTAAGCTGACATGCCATTAGTCAACGGTCATCAATTTATTCGTCAACTGGAAAATAAGCGCGTGCTGGCCGGCGCCTTTAATACCACCAATCTGGAAACCACGCTCGGCATATTAAATGCGATTGAACGCAGTAACGTGCCGAATTTTATTCAAATCGCGCCCACCAATGCGCGTTTGTCCGGCTATGACTACATCTATGAAATGGTGCAGCGTCGCGCAGCACAGATGGATGTGGCGATCAGCCTGCATCTCGATCACGGCCGCAATATGGATGATATCCGCCAGGCGGTGCGTGCCGGATTTACTTCGGTAATGATCGATGGGGCTGCGCTGCCGTTTGAAGAGAACATCAAGCTGACGCGTCAGGCCGTGGAATTCTGCCAGAACTACAACGTGCCGGTGGAAGCTGAGCTGGGTGCGATTCTCGGTAAAGAAGACGATTACGTCAGCGAAGCGGATTGCAAAACCGACCCGCAGCAGGTGGTGGAGTTTGTGCGCGAAACCGGTTGTGACCTGCTGGCGATTTCGGTCGGTAATGTGCACGGACTGGATGACATTCCGCGCATCGATCTGCCGTTGCTGGCGGAAATTGCGCAGATCACGCCCATCCCGCTGGTGATCCACGGCGGTTCCGGTATCGCGGACAGCATCTTGCAGCAGTTTGTTAATCATCGGGTGGTGAAAGTGAACATCGCCAGCGACCTGCGCCGTTCCTTTATCACCAGCGTCGGTCACGCATGGCAGAAAAACCACAACGAAGCCAATCTGGCGGCGGTGATGGCTGATGCACGGCAGGCGGTGGAACATGAGGTCTACCACAAGATTCTGCGTTTGAATGATATCAGTGAGGCCGCGTATGCAGGGGATCCAGTTTAAGCCGCACTATGTGCAGCACCTCAATGAGGGGCTGAGTGTTGATCAGGTGATTCGCCAACTGGCACAGCCGCTGGTGGAGGAAGCGCTGGTGGTCGCGGATTTTGCCGATCATGTGCTGGCGCGTGAGCAGGATTTCCCCACCGGCTTACCGACGGAACCGGTAGGCGTAGCGATTCCTCATACCGACCATCGCCATGTGCGCCACAACGCCATCAGTATCGGCATTCTGCCGCAGCCGGTGACCTTTGCCGATATGGGCGGCGAGCCAGAGCCGGTGCCGGTACGCGTGGTGTTTCTGCTGGCACTGAGTGAAAGTAACAAGCAATTAAATGTGTTGGGCTGGATTATGGAACTGATTCAGGATAGCGATTTTATGCAGCAATTATTGCAGCTTAACGATCAGCAAATTTATCAACGCATCACAGAAACCATGACCGAACGAGGTGAAGTATGAGCCAGACGATATTATTTGTATGCGCTACCGGCATTGCCACATCCACTGCCGTGACAGAGAAAGTCATGGAATATTGCCAGGAGCACGGTCTTAATGTGAATTACTCGCAAACCAACGTCGCTTCTTTGCCCAATAATACCGACGGTGTTGCTCTGGTGGTGTCCACCACTAAAGTGCCTTATGAATTAGATATCCCGGTGGTTAACGGCTTACCGATTATTACCGGTGTCGGCGAAGAAAAAGTGCTGGAAAAAATTGTCGAAATTTTGAAAAACCAATAATTACTTATTTATTTAATCCGATTGCCATAATAGGGCGCTAACGCCAGGTACGTTTACGCCCGTCATAAGGGGTCTGCCATGAATGAAATCGCTCATAGCCTCTACACAGTGGTGCAATATATATTGGGTTTTGGCCCAACCGTATTATTACCGCTGGTGCTGTTTATTCTTGCACTGTGCTTTAAGGTCAAACCGGCTAAAGCCTTGCGCTCATCGTTAACCGTAGGCATTGGCTTCGTCGGGATCTACGCCATCTTCGATATTCTCACCAGTAATGTTGGCCCGGCTGCGCAGGCAATGGTAGAGCGCACCAATATTAACCTGCCAGTAGTGGATCTCGGCTGGCCGCCGCTTTCTGCTATTACCTGGGGATCGCCGATTGCACCGTTCGTCATTCCGCTGACGATTCTAATCAACGTAGCGATGCTGGCATTAAACCGCACTCGCACCGTCGATGTGGATATGTGGAACTACTGGCACTTCGCGCTGGCTGGGACGCTGGTTTACTACAGCACAGGCAGTTTCTTCTTCGGATTACTGGCCGCTGCCATTGCCGCCATTGTGGTACTGAAGCTGGCAGACTGGTCCGCGCCGATGGTGCAGAAATATTTCGGCCTGGAAGGGATTTCACTGCCGACGCTGTCCGCCGTGGTGTTCTTCCCGGTGGGCTTGCTGGTGGACAAAATCATCGACAAGATTCCGGGTCTCAACCGTATCCACATCGATCCACAAACCGTGCAGAAGAAGCTGGGCATCTTTGGTGAGCCGATGATGGTCGGCACCATTCTGGGCCTGCTGCTGGGGGTTATCGCCGGGTATGACTTCAAGCATATCCTGCTGCTCGGTATCAGCATTGGCGGCGTGATGTTTATTCTGCCGCGCATGGTGCGCATCCTGATGGAAGGCCTGTTGCCGCTGTCGGAAGCGATCAAGAAGTACCTCAACACTAAATACCCAGGCCGTGACGATCTCTATATCGGGCTGGATATCGCGGTGGCAGTGGGCAACCCGGCGATCATCTCTTCCGCGCTGCTGCTGACGCCGATTTCCGTGTTCATCGCCTTTATCCTGCCAGGCAACCAGGTGCTGCCGCTGGGCGATTTGGCGAACCTCGCGGTGATGGCGTCGATGATTGCGCTGGCCAGTCGTGGCAACATCTTCCGCACCGTGCTGGCGGCGATTCCCGTGATCGTGGCCGACCTGTGGATTGCCACCAAAATCGCCCCCTTTATTACCGGCATGGCGAAAGACGTGAACTTCAAGTTTGCCGAAGGCTCTAGCGGCCAGGTCTCCAGCTTCCTTGACGGCGGCAACCCGTTCCGCTTCTGGCTGCTGGAAATCTTCAACGGCAACGTGATAGCGATTGGCCTGGTGCCAGTGGTGGGTCTGGTGCTGTGGGGCATCTTCCGCCTGACACGAGGTGCCGTGTATGCCTGAGAACGCTGCGGCCATCGTCATTGATATCGGTACGACTAACTGTAAAGTCGCCTGTTTTTCTCGTCGGGATGCGTCCCGACTGGATGAGCGTAAGTTCGTCACACCCAAAATCACTTCGCCCACTGGCAACGTCGATTTCGATATCGAAGCGCTGTGGCAGCAGGTGGTGGTGACGATGCGCAGCCTGATCGCGGCAACGGATTGCCCGGTGACACATATCAGTATTGCCAGCTTTGGTGAGTCCGGCGTGTTTCTCGACGAGGCTGGCAATATTCTGACGCCGATGCTGGCCTGGTATGATCGTCGGGGCGAAGAGTATCTCGCCACCTTAACCGAAGCGGACAGCCAGCGGTTGTATCAAATCACCGGTTTGCCGCTGCACAGTAATTATTCGGCCTTCAAGATGCGCTGGCTACTGGATAACTATGCGCTGCGCGGGCGTCATGGTTTGCGCTGGCTGCATGCGCCGGAGGTGCTGCTGTGGCGATTAACCGGCGCACAGCGAACCGACACCACGCTCGCCAGCCGCACGCTGTGTCTCGATCTCCAGCAGGGAAGCTGGTCGGCGCAGGCCGCCGATATTTTGCAACTGCCGCTCGATGCTTTTGCCCCTCTGTTGACGCCGGGTGAAGTGGCGGGATGGGTGACACCCGCGTGCCGTGAGGCACTGGGGTTAACCCAGCCGGTGTGCGTCACGCTGGCTGGGCACGATCATATGGTGGGCGCGCGGGCACTACAGATGCAAACCGGCGAGGTGCTGAACTCTACCGGTACCACCGAAGGCATCTTGCTGCTGCAACCACAGCCATTGCTCAATGAGCAAGCCCGGCGCGACAAACTCGCCAACGGGCGTTATTCGCGGGACAACCATTTCACGCTATTCGCCTCACTGCCGGTGGGGGGCTTTGCGCTGGAGTGGGTGAGCAGCACTTTTCGGCTGTCGCGCGAGGAGATCGATGCCGCACTGGTACAAGCCACGCAGCGTTATCTGGCTGATGAGTGGCAGCCGGAAGGATTACCGCTGTTTATCCCGCATTTGCGTGGGTCCGGCTCGCCTTATAAAAACCGCCATACGCGCGGGTTGATGTACGGTCTGAGCGATACGTTGCCGCACGATGAACTGCTATTAACGGTGTTGTTTGGGCTGACTATGGAGTTTGCCAACTGCTTCACCTGTTTTGCGGTGCCTGCGGGCCCCGCACTGAAAGTTATTGGTCCGGCCACACGCAATCCGCTGTGGCTTCAGCTCAAGGCTGACAGTCTGGCGCGAACGGTAGAAGCGATTGCCTTTGATGAAGCGGTATCCGTGGGCGCGCTGCTGATTGCCTGTGCGGATGTGCCTCCACCTGAGGTGCGTGTGGCGCAGTGCTATCAACCCGACCCACAACGCGGCCACGCGTTGCAGCGTTATCAGCAGCGCTGGCAGGCGTTCTATCAATTTAAATTGCAGCAGGAAGGCGTTATTTCCCCCATTAACCAGGAGAACCGTCATGTTGAGTCAAATCGTTACCGTGAAAAATAGTACTGGCATCCATGCGCGCCCGGCGGCACAGCTGGCCAAGGCGTTAAAAGGCCATGACTGCCGCGTCACGCTGCGCTACGAAGGCAAAGACGTCAATGCCAGCAGTATGATGAACATCATGCGCGCTGGCATCAAAGCGGGTGGCAGCGTGGAAGTGGTATGTGAAGGAGGCGACGAGGCGGGTGTGCTGCATCAGGTTGTCACGATGTTTGATCAGCGCTTTGGCGAATCGGAGTAGACCTACAGGGCGCTGGCCCAGGCGGCTGGCGCGTTTTCTACTGCCTTGCAGGAATAAAGAAAGTTTTGTTAGCTGAAATAACCTCAATGCTTCGCCGTTCCCTCTGAGCTTGATGCAATTTTCCGCTACTGATCGGCTTTTCATTTGTTTTATTTATCAGAAACTTCCTGGCAGGCAAAATAGCCCTTATTTCCTCTCCGTCAGCCATCATGTCCGAAGAAGCGCTGCGTCAGCAGATTCAGAACCTGAAAAAGCATAATGCGCGCTTAAAGCGCATAGCGCATGACGCGCGTAACAAGCTGAGTGCGGCGCTGGACGGAACCGGTTTATGTTTGTGGCAGCTGGATATTCCCAGCGGCAAGCTGGTGATTTTCAATCGACGCTGGGGTTCGATGCTGGGTTTCCAGCCGAAAGAGACCAAAGCGCAGTTTGAAGTCTGGCGCGAACGCCTGCACCCCGATGACGCCGATGAAGTGCTCAAGGCGTTTTACGATCACATCGAAGGGCGTGCGCCTTACTATGAGGCGCTGCATCGCATGCTGGGTAAGAACGATAAAATTACCTGGGTGCTGGATCGTGGGCGTGTGACCGAGTGGGACGAAGAAGGCAATCCGCTTAAAGTCACCGGCACGCACATCGATATGACCAAAGAGAAGCAGTATGAAGCGCAACTCTCTTCATTGGCGCATCACGATCCGCTAACCGGTCTGACCAACCGCCACGCGCTGCAAACGCATTTCAGCAAAATGAAAGCGCAGGGGCCGCTGTGCGTGGCATTTATCGATCTCGATAACTTTAAGCATGTTAACGACACGCTCGGCCATCGCAGTGGCGATGAAGTGCTGATTCAACTCAGCCAGCGCATTCTTGACCAGGTGCCACCGAACGTGGTGGTGGGCCGTTTAGGTGGAGATGAGTTTGTGCTGCTGATGCCGTTCCTGATCGATTTCCCCAAAGTGCGCATCATGATGCAGGCGGTGCTGGATGCCGCATTGACGCCGTTCGATGTCGATAACGGCCATGCGCAGATTGGTGCTTCCATTGGCGTGGCGACGGTGCAGCCGCACTTTAGTTTTGATGAGGCGCTGACGCGTGCCGATGAAGCGATGTACCAGATTAAGAAGAACGGCAAGCAAGGGTTTGGCCTGGCGGGGTAATCCTTTGCGATTGTGGAAACAGACCCGCGCCACCGCCAAAGTCTGTGTCCCCATTTGCAGCAAAGCCCTCTCACCAGGAGAGGGCCATAAACCGCCTTTAACTCAAAACGCGAAGCACGAACAGCCCAGCGCACCCCAGAAGGCATGGTTATCCGACACCGGCACCGAAGACTGGCGTGCCACATCGTGCGAGTGGCTGTGTACCCCACAAGGGCCGCTGCACTGGTGCACTTTCGGCATCATCGCCGCACGACCACTGGCTTGCGGTGGCGCGCTACGGTAGTGGCCCGGCACGGTGACCACCGGAGACCACTCTGGCAACACCGGCACCGGTGGCGGTGACAGCGGCGTGAAGCCGCCTGCGGCATACACCACTTCGCCATCGACCAGCGTCAACACGGATTCAATCCCTTTAATCTCCTCTTCCGGCACGCTAAAGAAATCTTTCGACAGCAGCACCAGATCCGCCAACTGACCGACTTTGATTTCCCCTTTGGCATTCTGCTCGCTGGAGAACCAGGCGCTGCCTTTGGTCCACAGCATCAGCGCGGTTTCGCGGTCAATTCGCGCATTGTCATCGTACAACTGCATGCCGCCGACGGTGCGGCCGGAGACCAGCCAGTAAAGCGCAGTCCATGGATTGTAGCTGGCGACGCGCGTGGCATCGGTGCCCAAACCGACCGGCACGCCTGCATCCAACATGCGTGCTACCGGCGGTGTCTGTTTAGCGGCTTCTTTGCCGTAGCGATCGACAAAGTATTCGCCCTGGAACGCCATACGATGCTGCACTGCCAGCCCGCCGCCCAACGCTTTGACGCGCTCAATGTTGGCTTCGGTGATGGTTTCGGCGTGGTCAAAGAACCAGTGCAGGCCGTTAAACGGAATATCGCGGTTTACCTTTTCGAACACATCCAGCATGCGGCTGATCGATTCGTTATAGGTGGCATGCAAGCGGAACGGCCAGCGATGCTCCACCAGATGACGCACCACGCGCTCCAGCTCATCTTCCATACCCGGTGCCAGATCGGGACGTGGTTCGAGGAAGTCTTCGAAATCTGCCGCCGAGAACACCAGCATCTCGCCCGCACCGTTGTGCCGCAGGAAATCGGTGCCCTGGCCCGGCTTCAGCATATCGGTCCACTTCTCGAAATCTTCCAGTTCATGGCCGGGACGCTGGGTAAACAGGTTGTAGGCGATGCGCACCGTCAGCTGCTTTTTGGCGTGCAGCTCGGAAATCACATCGTAATCATCAGGATAGTTCTGGAAGCCGCCACCCGCATCAATGGCGCTGGTTAGGCCGAGGCGATTCAGCTCGCGCATAAACTGACGTGTGGAGTTAACCTGCTGCTCCAGCGGCAGCTTCGGTCCTTTCGCCAGCGTGGCGTACAGCAGCATGGCATTAGGACGCGCAATCAACATACCGGTGGGATTACCATTGCTGTCGCGCTGGATTTCTCCGCCTGGTGGGTTCGGCGTGTCTTTGGTGTAACCGACCACACGTAGCGCAGCGCGGTTCAGCAGGGCACGGTCATACAGGTGCAGGATGAACACTGGCGTATCCGGCGCGGCGGCGTTGATCTCATCCAGCGTCGGCATGCGGCGTTCAGCAAACTGGAATTCACTCCAGCCGCCAACGACGCGCACCCACTGCGGTGAAGGTGTGCGCAAGGCCTGTTCACGCAGCATGCGCAATGCATCGGCCAGTGACGGTACGCCTTCCCAGCGCAGTTCAAGGTTGTAGTTAAGGCCACCGCGAATCAGGTGCAGGTGCGAGTCGTTAAGGCCGGGAATACCGGTGTGACCTTTGGCATCAATAATCTGCGTATCTTTGCCTGCGAAGCTCATCACTTCCGCTTCGCTGCCTACCGCGAGAAACTTGCCGTCTTTGATCGCCACCGCAGTGGCTAACGGGTTGGCGCGATCCACTGTGTGGAATTTGCCGTTAGTAAAAATCAGTGAGGCCGTTGTCATCATCTCTTCTCCAGTTAGATTACGCGTTGCGGCCAATAAGCCACTGTTTTAAAACACGGGTAACGATCGGCATCCATAGGAACACCACCAGTGCCACCACGCTGGCATCATTCAGTAAGTGGCCCCACAGCGTGCCGTGCGCGGCGGGCAACACCTGATTCCAGAACCACGGCACCAGGTTGGTAGAGGGAAAAATCACCCCCAGCGTCAGTAAGTATTGTTTCCATTTCGCCGGTTTGACCTGGCCTTTTTGCGTCGGGGTAAACCAGAACGCGGCGCCAGGGCGCACCTCAATATGTTCTGGTTGTGCCAGCATCGTTGGCAGGTTCTGGATTAACGTTTTGCGCTGATCCGATTTCAGCCAGGCGTACAGCTCATCCAGTCCGGTAAAACGAATCAGCACGGTGTAAGCATTGTCGCCGTGCACCGGGCGCAGCACGTTGACGCCAAGATGGCCAGGAAAGCTCGCGGCTTGCGGCATGATGGTGTCGAGCCACTGCTCATAATGGGCCTGCTGTTCTGGCAGGATGCTGTGGGTAATCACCAGCGTCACATGGTTGGCTTGTTGTGAGTAATTCATCGTAAGTTCCTGAGTTTCCGCTGGTGAAAGTGCTTGCGTCGTTGAGTAAAAAAATACGAAATGAGAGCGTTTATTGATAACGGATAGATTTTGGGTTGTTGTTCAACAATTTTTGGGGAGGCATGGGGTATGCGTTTAAACCTTGAGGCGCTGCTGATTTTGGATGCGTTGGATCGCCACGGCACCTTTGCCGCCGCGGCTGCGCGCTTGTTTAAAACCGCGTCGGCGTTGAGCTACACCGTGCAGAAGATGGAGAGCGATCTTAAGATTACGCTGTTGGATCGCTCTGGACATCGCGCCACCTTTACCCCGACCGGGCGTTTGATGCTGGAAAAAGGACGCACCCTGCTGCGCGCGGTGAATGAGTTAGAGCAACAGGCGCGCTACGTCGAAAGCGGCTGGGAAAGCCAGTTGGTGATCAGCGTCGATGCATCGCTGCCGTTTCGCATTCTGACCCCGTTAATCGATCAGTTTTATCAGGAGCATCCGCATACTCAGCTGCAATTCCGCCAGGACGTGCTGGCTGGCTGCTGGGAAGCGCTTAACTATGGCGAAGCGGACATTGTCTTTGGCGCGGTGCAGGAACCCGCCACGCGCAAAGAGATTGTCTGCCAGCCGCTCGGCTGGCTGGATTATGTGTTTGCTGTCGCACCGGAGCATCCTCTCGCTTCCGCACCTGAACCACTGCTGCGCGAGCAGATTCGTCAGTACCGCGCGGTGACGGTCCATGACTCGTCTCGTCACGGTGCAGGTATCGATTTACGTGTGCTGGATGAGCAGAAGACGCTGAGCGTGCATGATTTCCCGGCGAAACTGCAGGCGCAACTGGATGGCTTGGGCTGTGGTTACCTGCCGTTATACCTGGCGAGGCCGCATCTGGAGAGTGGCGCGCTGGTGGCGCGCCAGCTGGATAGCGAATGCCGCCGCGATATGGCGTATATGGCGTGGAATGAATCCGCGACCGGCAATGCGGCAACCTGGTGGCGTGAGCACCTGCTCACGCTTCCTGGATTGCAGGAGATTTATTCTCCCGCGTAAAGGCTGTTATATCGCAATGTGATGACTGACCTGCGGGGCTTCTTCACCCTGATGATATTGCAGAACGGCCTGCTGAAGTTCGGCATCGGCGTGCGACACACGCTGGTGCTGACGCATATGCTCCTGCCAGGACTCCACCATAAACCACTCCAGCAATGCAGTTGGATCGTCGGTTTGCTCCATGAGTCCCCATGAATAGGCGCCATCGCGACGACGTGACTGCGCCAGCTTGTGAATCGCCTTTTTGAATGCGGCGCGATCTTCCTGCGGCACGCGGTAGCGAATCTGAATCAACACCGGACCATGACGCACATCGACATCGTCGTGCACCACCGGCATGGCCCAATGCTCCGCGGGTTGCAGATCGGCTTCACCCGCAGGCAGTGCCAGACGTTTCAGCAGTGCGCCAGTGATCACCAGACCGGCCCCGGCAACCATCAGCGTGGTAGCCAGACCGAGCTGTTGCGCGATTAAACCCCACGCCAGACTGCCACCGGCCAATGTGCCGTTAAACACCATCAGATACACCGCCAGACCGCGACCGCGCACCCAATCCGGCAGCACCGCCTGCGCTACGCCGTTCAAGGTGGTCAGTGCAATAATCCAGCCGACGCCCAGCACCAGCATCAACAGCAGCGCCAGCCACTGCGGCGGGCTCATCGCCAGGGCCAGCATCACCAGTGCGCTTAGCACCGCTGAGAGCAGCATCAATCCATCGTTACTGAGTTTGCTGCGCAGACGCGGCAATAGCAGCGCACCGGCAATCGCACCGCCGCCCACTGCGCCCAGCAGCAAGCCGTAAAAGCCGGCGGTGCCGTGCAGCATGGTGCGCGCTACCAGCGGCAGCAGCGCCCAGATGGCACTGGCAAAGGCGAAATACATCGCAGCGCGGAATAACACGCGATGCAGTTCACGGCTGGCTTTGACATAGCGCAGGCCCGCGCGGAAGGCACCAAAGAAGTGTTCGTTGAGTTCGGTTTTGGCTTTCGCCGGACGTTTCCAGTACAGCAGGGCAGCAATAACGAAAAAATAACTCGCCACATCGGCACCGTAGGCCGCCATGGCGCCTAAACTTGCCAGCAGCAAACCGCCAGTGGCAGGACCGATAGCGCGGGCAATATTGATGCCCAGCGAGTTAAGCGCTACGGCGTTTTTCAGTTCATGACGCGGCACCAGTTCAGGGACAATCGCCTGCCAGGCCGGGCCAAACAGCGCGGCACCAATGCCACCGACAAAGGTCAGGCCGATCAGCCACTCTACGGTGAGCCAGTGATGGTGCGACAGCACCAGCAGAGTGCCGCTGACGCTGGCCATCAGAATCTGCACCACGATCAGCAGACGGCGGCGATCGACGATATCGGAGAGCACGCCCGCTGGCAGTGCCAACAGAAACACCGGCAGGGTGGCAGCGGTTTGCATCAACGCCACGGCGGTCGGGTTATCGGATAAGCCGGTGACTAACCAGGCGCTGGCGACGTCGCGGATAAAGCTGCCGGTGTTGCCGAGTACCGAGGCGGTCCAGATCAGGGCGAACAGCCCGTAGGCGAAGGGAGAAAAAGCACCGCCGCGTGGCGTTGTTGGGTTTTGCTGGCTCATCATCGTGTTCCTGTAAATGTGCGATGTATGCACCTTACGAATCCCGCCAGACGCTTGATAGCGGAAAAAATCGGCCAACTTGTTCAGGCTTTTTTGACAGCTTTGCAGGGCAAAAATCTTTGAACAAGTTGTCAAAATCTCTGCTTTAGGTTTTTGCAGCAACCGAATGTAGTTTGATTGGCAGACACAACATCACTCACTTAACGGAGCAAAAAACATGAGCACATTCAAAACAAAAGACGGCGTTAACCTGTATTACAAAGACTGGGGCAAAGGTCAGCCCGTGCTGTTCAGCCACGGCTGGCCGCTGGATGCCGATATGTGGGATAGCCAGCTAAATTTCCTCGCCGAACGCGGCTATCGTGCGATTGCATTTGACCGTCGCGGCTTTGGTCGCTCTGAGCAGCCGTGGGAAGGTTATGATTACGATACCTTCGCCGATGATATCCATGCGCTGATTGAGCATCTGCAACTGGACGACATCACGCTGGTGGGCTTCTCAATGGGCGGCGGTGATGTCTCTCGTTATATTGGTCGCTACGGTACGGCGAAAGTGAAAGGGCTGGTGCTGCTGGGCGCGGTGACGCCCATCTTCGGTAAGACCGATGATCATCCGGAAGGTGTTGAAAAAGCAGTGTTTGATGGTATCAAAGACGGCTTGCGTAAAGACCGGGCGCAGTTTATCAAAGACTTCGCCACGCCGTTTTATGGTGCCAATGCCGGACAGACTATTTCAGATGGCGTGATGACGCAGACGCTGAATATCGCGCTGCTGGCCTCACTGAAAGGCACAATCGATTGTGTCACGGCTTTTGCGGAAACCGATTTTCGCGCCGATATCGCCAAAGTGGATGTGCCGACGCTGGTGATCCACGGCAGCAACGATCAGATCGTACCCTTTGAAGCCACCGGTAAGCTGGTACACGAGATGATCGAAGGATCGGAGCTGAAATTGTATGAAAACGGCCCGCACGGTTTTGCAGTGACGCATCAGGATCAGTTGAACGACGACTTACTGGCGTTCTTGCAGGGAAATAAATAACTACCGGTTTCGATGCGCCGCGATTAATGACGCTGTCTGGCAGCAGTATTGCTGCCTTCAGATGCGTAATAGATTGCGTGACGTTGAAAACGATTAGAGAGAATAAAGGGCGCCTGATGCGCCCTTTCTGTTTTAATCCGCCAGCAGATGTCCGTACATCGACATTAGCCTGCGAGTCACACCGTTGGTCCAGCCAAATCCATCCTGCAGTGGATATTCACCGCCGCCACCCGGACGGGCGCGATCGCCGCTGATGTCGTACTTCTCCACCAGCTTGTGATGCAGCGAATAGAAGTTCTTCACCGTGGTCAGCCAGTTAACGGCAATCTCTGTCGCCAGCGTCTCTTCGCCGTAGTGATTCAGACCCACTACCGCCATCCATTGTAATGGTGCCCAGCCGTTGGGTTTATCCCACTGTTCACCGCTCTCTACCATCGATGTCACCAGACCGCCCTGCGTCAGCAGCAACTGGCGCAGCGCCACCGCCTGCAGATGTGCCTGCTCCGGCGTGGCCAGGCCGAGGAACAGCGGCACCACAGCCGCTGCCGTGAAGGCACCAAAGCGTTCGTCGCGCCAGTTGTAATCACGGTACACGCCTGCGGTGTCATCCCACAGATAACGATGAATCGCCTGCTTACGCGTATCGGCTTTTTTCTGCCACGCCAGCGCCGTTAGCTCTTCGCCTTTAGCATGCGACAGGGTGGAAATCATCAGCTCCAGCTTGTAGAGAAACGCATTCAGGTCCACAGGGATAAACTGGGTAGTGCGAATACTGGCCAGACGCTGTGGATCGCGCAACCAGCGCGAGGAGTAATCCCAGCCCGATGCGGCACCGGCGCGCAAATCGCGGTACACCTCATTAGCCGGTCGGCTCGATTTGCTGGCGGTTTCCACGTCTTCCATCCACGACTCATCACGCGGCGTGTCGCGGTCATCCCAGTAGCGGTTGAGCAGCGAGCCATCGGGCATGCGCACCACGTGGCGATAAGCCTGATGTGGCATCAGCTCGCCCGCGCCATCCATCCAGAACTGATACTCTTTCATCAGCTGGTCGAGATAACGTTTGGCACCGCGAATCCCATCCTCTTCAAACAGCTCCACCATCAGGGCAAACACCGGCGGCTGTGAGCGGCTGAGATAATAGGTGCGATTGCCATTGGGCACGTGACCGTAGTTATCGATCAGCCATGCGAAGTTGTCTGCCATATCGCGCAGCAGATCGTCACGCCCGGCATCTGCGAGGCCAAGCATGCTGAAATAGGAGTCCCAATAATAGGTCTCACCAAAACGCCCGCCTGGCACCACATAAGGTTTTGGCAGCGGCAGCAGCGATGAGTGCGGTAAATGCTGTTGCGGCATTTTGGTTAACACCGGCCACAACTCGTCAATATGTTCCGTCAACGATTTATCCGGATTGGAAACATAAAAGCTTTCATTCACCTGGGGTAAATAAAAATGGTCATGCACGAATTTTTCGAGATCGAATTCGGCCGAGCGACGAGTGCGACGATAGCGGATTAATATATCCAGCGGATCATATTTTGGCGCGCAGTCCGGGAATGTTTTTCCATCCGGAAATATGCGCGACATCTGCACGTGCTCGAACAGTTCAAGGTAGCGATCGGCAGGGGTGAGCGCATCTGGCGCGGGCAGACCCTGGATCAGCTCCGGTTCCGGCTCGGAATCCTCCATGCCTTCGCGGATAAATTCGTGAGGATCGTATTGATACCCCAGATCAGCATGGGCTTCGTGTTCCCCGAAAGCTTGACGTTGCTGGTGGTTAGTATTAATAGCGGCCTCCTGAAATTGCCTGGTTGCTCAAAGCACAAATTATAGAGCTTTGAATAGCTGAGACAACAATGCGAAATATCTATGAACGTAATAAATCTTGTCGATTGATCCGGCTTTTTAGTGAATTTACAGCGATTACAACAAGCTATATTTCAGGAAGTGAAAGCAGTGTTTTAAATACTGGTTCAAATCAGTGCACAGAATTATCTGTAAATAAGAAAATCGCCATTATTTGGCTTAAATACCGCGTTTGGCTTTGATCATTTGGTGGCATACGAGACGGGAATCAGGCCAGCTTTCGCTGGCCTGAACAGGCATTATTTTGCCAGTGTGGCTTTAATCACCTCGGCATAAGGCGTGGTCGGGCGACCAATCAGTTTGCTCAGCGCTCGGCTGTCATCAAACAGCCCGCCTTGTGCGGCACCGGCATCGGAGTCCGCCAGCAGTTCTGCCAACGCATCCGGTAAACCGGCGCCTTTCAATGCTGCCTCAAACTCAGCAGGGGGCAGATTGATGTAATCCACTTGCTCGCCAGACTGTTTAGCAATCTCGGCGCTGAACTCGGCCAGCGTATAACTCTCATCGCCAGCCAGTTCATACACTTTACCAGCCTGATCGTCACGGCTGATCACTTCAGCGGCGGCGGCGGCATAGTCCACGCGAGCGGCCGATGAGATGCGGCCTTCACCGACCGCGCCAATAAAGGCGTGATGCGCCAGCGCTGGGGCAATGCTGGCGGCATAGTTTTCGGTGTACCAGCCATTACGCAGCAGGGCATAGGGCACGCCTGAGGCCTTAAGCATTGCTTCTGTGGCGCGGTGCTCGACGCCCAGACCCAGCGTGGTGGTGTCCGCATGCAACAGGCTGGTGTAAGCGATAAACTTCACGCCCGCCGCTTTTGCCGCATCAATCACCGCCTGGTGCTGCGCTTCACGCTGGCCGACTTCGCTGGAAGAGATCAGCAGCAGTTTGTCGACGCCGCTGAACGCGCTTTTCAGCGTGTCTGGCTTGCTGTAATCCGCCGCGCGCAACGTCACGCCCAGCGCTTTCAAATCGTCTGCTTTCTCAGGTGAACGCACTGCCGCAATCACTTCGCTGGCAGGCACTTTTTTCAGTAACTCGTTAATCACCAAACGGCCCAGTTGGCCTGTGGCACCGGTAATCGCAATCATGATGTTCTCCTTCAGTTTGAGCTGGAATGAAATCAGCCTAAGGGATAAACTAACTTTTAGTAAGTACTTACAGATTTGTTAGTTTGGAAGAGGCAGCATAAATGTCTGAAAAATTGAGTAATAAATTTATCCGCGGCGAGCTGCTTAACGTCAATTGCCCTTCACGCGACGTGCTCAAGCGCATCACCAGCCGCTGGAGCGTATTGGTATTATTAGCGCTGCGCGAAGAAACGCTGCGTTTTAGCGAGCTGCGCCGCAAGATTGGTGGCGTCAGTGAACGCATGCTGGCGCAAACGCTGCGCTATATGGAAGAAGATGGGTTTATCGAGCGTATCGCCTATGAAGTGGTGCCACCGCATGTGGAATATCGCCTGACGCCGCTCGGGCGTGAAGTTGAAGGGCACGTGATTGGCCTGGCCGACTGGCTGGAAAGCAATGTGCACCGCATTGTGAAGGATGCGCAATCCGCCTGAATCGCGAGGTCGGCGCAGAGTGCCGACCCACTCGTTTTTTACCCTGATCACTTTCACATTTTTTCCTGATCTCCCCCTGAATCTCTCGATCCTTCTCACACTTTATGACCAAAAAACGGCGGTTACCCGTAACCCCGCTGGCGCGCTCTCCAGCCTGTATCTACGTTGTATACAATCCGCATCCAACTTGAATTTGATGCGTTACGGGGCCAAAAACACCACGGCCAAAAGGTTAATGCTGTCGTCATGAGGTACGTCATGCCACAGGGACAATCTAAATCTATAACGCTGGATAAGGCGATCAGTGCACGCAGAACGAACGTGCGCTGGCTGGTGGTCGCCGTGCTGTTTTTTGTCACGCTGATTAACTATGCCGACCGCGCCTCGATCTCGCTGGCGGGGCCGGGGATGGCAAAAGATCTCGGACTCAACGCCGTAGACATGGGCGTGATCTTTTCGGCATTCGGCTGGGCCTATGTGCTGTTCCAGCTGCCGGGTGGTTGGCTGCTGGATCGCTACGGCTCGAAACTGATCTACAGCCTGAGCATCTTTTTCTGGTCGCTGTTCACCCTGATGACGGGTCTCGCGGGTTTTGTCACTGGCGCGGCGGCGGTCGTGGTGGTGTTTTGTCTGCGATTTTTAGTCGGTGCGGCGGAATCACCGTCATTTCCGGCGAACAGTCGCCTGGTAGCAGCCTGGTTCCCGGCTTCTGAGCGCGGCACGGCGGCGGCGATCTTTGCCTCCGCGCAATACGGTGCCACCGTATTTTTTGCCCCGCTGATGGGCTGGCTGGCACATACCTACGGCTGGCACTCGGTGTTTACCGTGCTGGGTCTGATCGGCATCGCCTTCCTGCCGCTATTCCGCAAACTGGTGCACGATCCCTTGTCCCATCCGATGACGAACCAGGCTGAGTTGGATCATATGCAGCAGGGTGGGGCGCTGGTGAATATGGATGGCGATAAGCACAAGCCGCGCCTCAGTTGGCTGAAGCAATTGCTCGGCAGCCGCATGATGCTGGGCATCTACCTTGCGCAATATTGCTTAAACGCGATTGGCTTCTTCTTCATCACCTGGTTTCCGGTTTACCTGGTGCAGGAAAAGCACATGACCATCATGAAAGCGGGGTTTGTCGCGGCCATTCCGGCAGTATGCGGATTCCTTGGCGGCATTATGGGCGGCTTCCTGTCAGATGTGCTGATTCGTCGCGGGATGTCGCTGTCACTGGCGCGCAAACTGCCGATTGTCTGCGGCATGCTGCTGTGTTGCGTAATGGTGCTGTGTAATTACACCGACTCAGAAACTGCCGTTATCGCGATTATGGCGGCCTCTTTCCTCGGCAAAGGCATAGGCGGCATGGGCTGGACGGTCAACGCTGACACCGCGCCAAAAGAGATCGCAGGTTTATCCGGCAGCGTGCTTAACACCTTTAGCAATGCGTCGAGCATCACCACGCCGATCATCATCGGCTTCATCCTGCAACTCACCGGATCTTTCAACGGCGTGTTGTGGTTTGTGATCGCGCATGCGGTGGCAGTGATCCTTTTCTATCTGTTCATGGTCGGCAAGATCAAACGTTTTGAACTGCGCGATGTTGGGGAGGAAGCGTAATGGAGAGTCCTGGCTACAAGCCTTCGCTCAGCGAAATAGCGTATCGGCGTATCAAAGAGATGATTTTGTCACTGACGCTGGCTCCGGGTAGCTCATTGACAGAGATGGGATTGATTGACCAGTTGGGCATGAGTCGCACGCCGATACGTGAAGCGCTGTATCGCCTGCAGCAGGAACGCTTTGTGGAGTTGACGCCACGCAAAGGCTGGTTCGTCAGCGAAATCAAATTGCAGGATATTCAACAGCTGTTTGTCATTCGTGAGGCACTGGAAGGGATTGCCACGCGGCAGGCGACGCAGCGAACGCCTGATCATGAGTTGGCGGTGATGGCGGATAAGCTGGCCGCGCTGGAGCAAGGTCTGCGTGACGATGAACTGAATGCCACCGATGCCGGTGATGAGATCCATACGCTGATCTTTGCGCACGCCGACAATCCTTATATCAGCAGCATCATGACGCTTTATCTGGATCGTCTTCAGCTTTTTCACGTTATCGCGATGAATCTGCCAGGCCGTAAATGGCAATCCTGGCTCGAGCATTGTCAGATTTTAGCGGCCATGCAGTCGCGCGATGCCGATGCGGCCGAACAGGCGATGCGACTACACATCCGCAGTAGCCTGCAAAGTATTCTGGAAGGGCTGATGCAGCAGCCCGGTTATCCCTCTCCCGGCGTGCGACTCACGCCCTCTCTTTGACAGGAGTTACGATGCGCAAGGCGATTATTTTTGGCGTTGACGGCCTGACGATGCCGCTGCTGCAACGCTATGTGGCACAGGGCGCGCTGCCCCACATTGCCCGTATGTTACAGCAGGGTTCTGCAGCGGAGTTGCTGCCCTTTATCTCGGCATGGGGCGATGTGAACTGGGTGACCTTTCTGACCGGGCAGAGTCCCGGCACCAGCTGGATTGGCCAGGGATTGCCGCCCGACAATCAGCAAAGCCACAACTTGCTGGCAACCCTGCAAGAGGCTGGACAGCGTGCGGCACTGGTGCATTTTCCGGAAAGCGTCAAAGCCGATGGCGACCACTTCAGCTTTGCGCCCTATTGGGGACGTGCGCAGGCGTGGCCGGGCGAGATATTCCGTCCGATGGGGCACACCACGCGTCTCACCGAGCGTTTAGGTCAGGGCGGTGCAAAGCAACAAACGCTGGGCTGGCCACCGAAAAGTGCGCTGGCGTATCACAATAAAGGCGCGTGGCAGGCGCTTGAGGTGAGCGAAGAGGGTTATATCCTGTGGTTACGCGGCGGGCAGGGTGATGAGCTGGCGTTAACGCTGCAGGTTGAGCAGGGACAGCCCTCCCTGCTGCTCGGTGAACAGCGGGTTGTCCTGCCGATCGGAGAGTGGTCTCCCTGGCTGTCGCTTGCCGCTTATGACATTCCTGGCAGCGTGCGTTTTTACTGCGGTGAATGCGACACGCAGGGCAATATCGAAATTTTGCAAAGCCAGGTAACGCGTACCGATGCCCTAAGCAGTGATACGCGTTATTTACAGCAGCAAACACCTTTCTTCAGCAAATGGGTGGCAAAAGCGGCGCCACATACCCCTTATCTGGCGGCAACCTGGCAGGAGGGCGATGAGCAGTCACAGTGGCTGGTGGATAGCGCACTGGAATTAACGCAACGCCAGGGGTTTGCATTGTGGGCCACGGTGCACCGACTGGTGGACGAATCGCACCACAACTGCCTTGGGCAGACCGATCCGGACTCCCCGTTCTTTGATGCACAGCAGGCAGAGCAATACGACGCGGTGATGCGGCGCAGTTATCAAATTCTTGATAGCAGTATTGGCCGCTTACTGGATGAAACGGACGAAGAAACGCTGGTGTTGCTCGCCTCCGATCACGGCGCTGTGCCCAACAGCTATATGTGCGACATCTATCGTTATCTGCAAAAGCAGGCGCTGGCCGTGCTGGACGCGCAAGGCTTGCCGGATATGGCCCGTTCGCCGCTCTATCTCAAAGCAGAGCGTGGCGGCCTGGAAATCTTTGTGAATCATGATGTCGTCGCGCCACAGCAGGTTGACGATCTCTGCGCTCGAACCCTGCAGGCACTGAGCGGCTGGCAGGTGCAGGAGGGCGATGGCGTGCGTAACGCGGTGAGTATCGCGCTGCGACGTGACGATGCAGTGGCTCTGGGATTCTGGGGCGACTGCGCAGGCGACATTGTCTTTGCCTACAACACCGGTTTCGTCTGGGGCGTTAGCCAGACGGGTGAAGATATTTGTGCTGTGGAGGAGCCTGGCGCAAATCATGGCCCGCAGAAACCCACCGCAGAAACCGCGCTTGGCTCCAACTATGGCGTGATGCTGGCATGGGGCAAAGGCATTCGACAAGGTTACTACCATCCGCGACAGTTGCGAGGGCCTTACCGCATGACCGATCCGGCGGCGACGCTGGCGCACTGGCTTGGCCTTAACACACGCGATCTCGATGGACGCATCATGAGTGAAATTTTTGACACCCCGCAGGAGCCACAATCATGAAAATCACCGCCGTTAACACGCATCTGCTGAGTGCCAAACTTAGCCAACCGTTCGCCTATTCACGTGCCCGTTATGATACCCGCACCGCGATGCTGGTGGAGATCGTTACCGATCAGGGGCTGGTTGGCTGGGGAGAGTGCTACGGTCCGGCGCGCATCACCAAAGCGGTGGTGGAGGAACTCGGGCAGATGTTGATTGGCGAAGATGCATTGCGCAGCGAGTTTCTCTGGCAGGAACTTTACGCCAGACTGCGCGACCACGGCCAAAAAGGCGCGGTGATTCAGGGATTAAGCGGCATTGATATCGCGCTGTGGGATCTGCGCGGTAAATATTTTGGCGTCCCGACTTATCAACTGCTGGGTGGCGCCACGCGAACCGAAGTGCAGGCTTACGCCACCGGATTGTATCGGCGTGACAGTGGGGATCCGCTGCACTATTTGTGCGAAGAAGCGGCGGGTTACATAGAGCAGGGATTCCAGGCAATGAAGCTCAAAGTGGGATTTGGCGTGAGTGAGGATGCGGCCGTGACGCGGGCCATTCGCGACACCATTGGCGAAGACGCTGCGCTAATGATCGATGCAAATCATGCCTATGACGCGATAGCCGCCATTCGGCTTGGCCGGGAAGTGGAAGAGCTGGATATTGGCTGGTTTGAAGAGCCAGTGCCGCCGGAAGATTTAGCCGGCTACCGTGCAGTGAAAGCCGCGATTGATATCCCGGTAGCCGGTGGCGAGTGCGAATTCACCCGCTATGGTTTCCGCGAAGTGCTGACACAGCAGGCGATGGATATTATCCAACCCGATATTTGTGCGGCCGGTGGTTTATCAGAGTGCAAGAAGATTGCTGACATGGCGCAGGCTTTTGGTGTGCGCGTCAATCCGCATGTCTGGGGCAGCGGCATTGGTATTGCAGCTTCGTTGCAATGGATGGCGACAGTGCCCACGCATACGCCCACGTCATTACAGCCGGTTCAGCCGCTGCTTGAATTCGATCAAACCGAGCATCCGATTCGACAGGCCATCATTGCTGAGCCCATTGTGCAGCAAAAAGGGGGGGTGCAAATCCCTAATGGGCCGGGATTAGGCATTGAGATTAACCGCGATGCATTACGGCATTTCGCGCTGTAGAGGGGAGAAGAAGGGCGGCCTGAAGGCCGTCCTCGCTGCGCGTCTCGCTGTTGGGTACTGACGTTATTAGCCGTGCAAATATTTCTCAAACCACCCCAATGTCCGGCTCCACGCTAACTCTGCTGCCGCTTTGTCATAACGCGGGGTCGAGTCGTTGTGGAAGCCATGATTTACGCCGGGATAGATATAGGCTTCATAGGTTTTATGGTTAGCTTTCAGCGCCTCTTCATACGCTGGCCAGCCTTCGTTGATGCCTTTGTCTAACGCGGCATAGTGCAGCAGCAGCGGGGCGTTGATGCGCGGCACGTCTTCCGCTTTGGGCTGGCGACCATAAAATGGCACCGCACAAGCCAGTTCCGGGAAGGCCACTGCAGCAGCATTCGCCACACCGCCGCCGTAACAGAAGCCAGTGATCCCCACCTTGCCAGTGCCTTCCTCGTGGTGCATCAGGAAATCGACGGCAGCAAAAAAGTCGTTCATCAACTTAGTGGGATCGACTTTGGCCTGCATTGCACGACCCTCTTCATCATTACCCGGATAACCGCCCATTGAGCTCAGGCCATCCGGTGCCAGCGCGATATATCCGGCTTTGGCCACGCGACGTGCGACATCTTCAATGTACGGATTCAGTCCGCGATTCTCATGCACCACCACCACCGCGCCCACTTTGCCGGTTGCCTTGGCTGGACGCACCAGATAGCCGCGCACCTCGCCATGTCCCTGCGGGGAAGGGTAATGGATGTATTCGGGTTTTATCTCAGGGTCGGTAAATTCAACCTGCTGCGCCAGTGCATAGTTGGGGCTCATGGCGGTAAGCAGGGTGGCACCGGTCATGCCGGCGATGGTGAATTTGGCGGCCAGGGTGATGAACTCACGTTTACTGATCCTGCCGTGCGCGTAATAGTCATATAACTCAAGCAGTTCCTGGGGAAAATCCTGTGCGGTAAGACGGGTCATAACCTCTCCTTCGCTGATTAACCGATGGCTTTGCTGCTCTAAAAAAGCACAGCGGGTTAATGCTTGCAAACGCTATGCCGCAAAGCGTTAAGAGTGAAGAGAGTGCGATGCGCTGAGTGCAGGTCTGGAAAAATATATCGTTTGGTATTAAAAACAGGCCATTTTAATTAACAATCGGGATAACACCATATTGTCTGGAATTATTGACACGCCATTTAGCGAGAAAGTTAATTAACCTTTCTGTTGTCTGCATTTAATAATAATCAAATGAATTGCTTACTTGCTAACGCTGAAGTTCTGACTCATGGATTAATAACAATATCGTCACAATAAATGATGATTGTTAACCTTGGGGCTATCATATCAATCAATTAGTCTCTGGTTGAGACAATGATCGCCATCAAAAAACACTGTTATAGTTTTACAGACTTCCTCTGTTTATTTTCGTTCTGGCGTCTTCCCTTTACATTAGTGCGACCTTTCATTCGATAAGACGAAATAACTCCCCGCACGCTGTTGTTCATTATAAGTAAAAATTCCAGTGCACTTTGTGGCAATGAGGTAAGCAATGTTTGGATTAGATGCCTTTCACCTGGCAAGGATACAGTTCGCCTTTACTGTCTCCTTCCATATTATTTTTCCAGCCATCACCATCGGCCTCGCCAGTTTCCTGGCGGTGCTCGAAGGGATGTGGCTGAAAACCCGCAACGAGACCTATCGCGATCTCTATCATTTTTGGTCCAAAGCCTTTGCCGTTAACTTCGGTATGGGCGTGGTCTCCGGGCTGGTGATGGCTTACCAGTTCGGCACCAACTGGAGTGGTTTCTCGCAGTTTGCCGGCAGTATCACTGGGCCACTGCTCACCTATGAAGTGTTAACCGCCTTTTTCCTGGAAGCAGGTTTCCTCGGTGTGATGCTGTTTGGCTGGAATCGCGTCGGTCCTGGTCTGCACTTCTTCGCCACCTGCATGGTGGCGTTAGGCACCATCTTCTCGACCTTCTGGATTCTGGCCAGCAACAGCTGGATGCATACCCCACAGGGTTACATCATCGAAAACGGCGTTGTGGTGCCGCAGGACTGGCTCAAGATCATCTTTAACCCGTCATTCCCGTTCCGATTGCTGCACATGTCCACCGCGGCTTTCCTCGCCAGTGCCTTCTTTGTCGGCGCTTCTGCGGCCTGGCATCTGCTGCGCGGCAATGACAACCCAGCCGTGCGCAAGATGTTTTCGATGGCGCTGTGGATGGCACTGATCGTCTCACCGATTCAGGCGTTTCTCGGCGATGCGCATGGCCTGAACACGCTGGAATATCAGCCAGCCAAAATCGCGGCGATAGAAGGGCACTGGGAAAACAAGCCGGGTGAAGCCACGCCACTGATTCTGTTCGGTGTGCCGGATATGGAGCAGGAGCGCACCAAATATGCGCTGGAGATTCCCTATCTCGGTAGCCTGATTCTGACGCACAGCCTCGAGAAGCAGATCCCGGCACTGAAAACCTTCCCGAAAGAGGATCGCCCAAACTCTACCGTGATTTTCTGGTCGTTCCGCGTGATGGTAGCGCTCGGTTTGTTGATGATCGGTATGGGAGTGATCAGCCTGTGGCTGCGGGTGAAAAAGCGCCTGTATCAGTCGCGGCCGTTTTTGTGGTTCTGCTTGCTGATGGGGCCATCGGGACTGATCGCCATTCTGGCGGGATGGATCACCACCGAAATGGGTCGCCAGCCGTGGGTAGTATATGGCGTGCAGCGCACCATTGATGCGGTCTCCGCCCATGGCAATCTGCATATGAGCATCAGCCTGATGGCGTTCATCGTGGTCTACTGCTCGGTGTTTGGTGTCGGCTATCACTACATGATGCGCCTGATTAAACAAGGTCCAGTGACCGGCGAAGGTAGAGAAGTGGCGCACGGTGGCCCGGGCGAGCAGCACACACCGGCTCGTCCGCTGTCTGCGGCCAATACCCATAAACGTGGGGAGCAATAATTATGATCGACTTTTCTATCATTTGGTTCGCCATCATCGTGTTTGGCACCCTGATGTATATCGTGATGGATGGCTTCGATTTGGGCATTGGTCTGCTGTTGCCGTTCAACAAAGATCCGATCGAGCGTGACATGATGGTCAACACTGTGGCGCCAGTCTGGGACGGTAACGAAACCTGGCTGGTACTGGGTGGCGCGGCGCTGTTCGGCGCTTTTCCGCTGGCCTATTCGGTGCTGCTGGATGCACTATCGATCCCATTAACCGCGATGCTTATCGGTTTGATTTTTCGCGGCGTGGCGTTTGAGTTCCGCTTTAAAGCCACTGAAGAGCATCGTCCGTTTTGGGATAAATCGTTCATCGCCGGATCGCTGCTGGCGACTTTCAGTCAGGGCGTGGCCGTGGGCGCCATTCTTAATGGTTTCCCGGTGTCTGGCCGTGAATATGTCGGTTCAGCAATGAGTTGGCTGGCGCCGTTCCCGCTGTTCTGCGGTATTGGCTTAGTGATTGCTTATGCACTGCTGGGCTGCACCTGGCTGATTATGAAAACCGAGCACGACCTGCACCGCAAAATGTCAGCGCTGGCCACGCCACTTACCCTGACGCTGCTGTTGGTGGTCGGCATTATCAGTGTCTGGACGCCGCTCACCCACGCGGATATCGCGCAACGCTGGTTCTCACGTCCCAATCTGTTCTGGTTCCTGCCGGTTCCGCTACTGGTGGTGCTGTGCTCGTGGGGGATTGTGCGCGCCATCAAGCGTGAGGCGCATTACTCACCGTTTCTTTTGACGCTGGCGCTGATTTTCCTCGGTTTTTCCGGTCTGGGCATTAGCATCTGGCCAAACATCGTACCGCCGTCGATCACTATCTGGCAGGCCGCATCTCCGGCCAGCAGCCAGGCGTTTATGTTGGTGGGCGCTTTACTGATTATTCCGGTGATTCTGGGTTACACCTTCTGGAGTTACTACGTGTTCCGCGGAAAAATCAAAGCCGATGAGGGGTACCATTGATATGCCAATCCAGGTCAGCAAGATGAAAGACAGGGTAACGCCGTCGCCATGGTGGAAGCGGGTGATGTGGCTGGTCATTATTTATGGCGCAAGCGTGCTGGCACTGGGGGTGGTGGCATCACTGTTTCGTATGATGATGAACGCGGCAGGTATGCATACGCACTGAGTCTTCACAGAGACCGGTTTCGCAACAGTGTGCACCCCGTTACAAATATTGCGTGAAGGTCGCTGGTAATAGCGACCTTATTCACATTATCGCAGTACAAAAATTGACCCTAAAACGTTAGTAACCTAAGCAATTAATGCTTTTCCCGCCTCGCTGCCTTTACTCTTCCTTACGTAAGTAATACGTTTTTGTTATATTTATGTGACTAATCGCGCAAATTCATTACCTTCACACTTATCACTCGATTGAAAAAATCATGCTCAGCCTGAATCTTAAAAAACAGTACATCAACGATCTGGTGGACTGGATAGAGGCGAATCTGACCGATGAGCTCAATATCGATCTGATTACCCTGAAATCTGGTTACTCCAAGTGGCACATGCAGCGCATGTTCAAAGAGATGACCGGCCAAACGCTGGCCTCGTATACGCGCAAGCGTCGCCTGACCATGTCAGCGATGGCGCTGCGTTTGACCAGCATGCCGCTGATCGATATTGCCGTGCGCTTTGGCTTCGATAACCAGCAGAATTTCACGAGGGTATTCAAAAGCCACTTCTCCATGACGCCCGGCGCCTATCGTCGTATCCCGGACATGCTGATGAAGGATTTCCACAGTCGTATTTCCACGCAGCGTTCGTGGGTCAACGCGCGTCTGGCCGAGAAGCCGGAGTTGCAGCTGTGTGGCGAAGTGATTGAGTGGGAATGCCGCTTTGGCGAGTACATCGATCATCATAATCAGGTGGTCGCGCAGCATACCCGCGATTTTGTCCGCTTTGCCGGTAAACATGTCAGCCGTGGCTGGCTGGGCTTCCAGTTCAGTCCGGGAGTGAATTCTGCCGATCAGCAGCACATTAGTTTGTTCCAGGCACTGGAAAGTCAGTATGCCGATGTGCTGCCGCGCAACGTGCAGAACTGGACCGGCGAGAGTGGTTTATATGCGGAAATTGACTGGCACGGTACGCCGGAAGAGATCAACGCGTTTACCGCCGAAATTTACTATAACCACTTGCCAGCACTGGGTGTGGCGCGCCGGGCAGGTAAAGACCTGCTCAAGCTGGATCTGAAATACAGCACGCCCGATTTGCTGCAGGGCACTTTCTACATTCCGGTCTCCACCTGCTAATGCATAAATCGTGCGGTTATCTGTGACTAACCGCACAATTTTATAAAATATTCGCCGTAACTGGCGTAAAATCCTTCATTGAAACCTGATTGGCCGCGTAAAACACCAGCCGCCACACATCAGGCTGGATAATCACCTGCATTCCTGGTCCGCTCTGGACCGCTAAAGTGAAAAAGAAAAAATTATGCGACTTTTACCGTTGTTCCTCATGACAGCGCTTGTGGCGTTTTCCTCGCTGGCAAGTGCACAGATGGCTGAGCCTTTCTCTCCGCCGGGCGGCCTGCATCCTCATCAGACTCACTGCCAGCAGCATGAAATTGTGGGTGATAACCCGCTGCCGCAGCACAGCCAGGATGACAATAGCTTCGTCAACTGCAGTAACCATCAGGCCTGATTTCCACCTCCGTTTTACCGCGCTTTACTCCGTTAATATCGATGGCACGCCGCACGTTTGTTGCGGCGCGATCGTTGCTTGCTGTTGTCCGCGAGTCGAACTCAATTCCCTATGCGGGAGAGGTCGCTGCGGTGCTCTCCTGAAACCCCCGTCGGCGTTAATACCTACCCAGGCCACACCGAAAATACTGCAACTTTTCCCAATAGCATTTTTCGGCATTGCAACGAAGATATATCATAGCTATTCTGCCTGACGTCAGATGAGAATGATTTTCGATAACGTTTGATTCATGCGCGGACTTCTGACGTCCGGTACGGGGCAAAATTATGGATAAACAATCAGCATCGGCCAGCAGTGCGCTGGCAAACCCTTATCACACCATCTCTTTGGCAGCCGCGCGCGTGGTGATTAACGCCGCATTTGAGGCCGCAGCAGAATTCGGCTGGCATATCAGTGTGGCCGTGGTGGATCGTGCGGGCGAGTTAGTGAGCCTGGATCGCAGCGACAAGGCGATTGGCATCAGCCCAACGGTGGCGCTGGGCAAAGCGCGCACGGCAGCACTGCTGCGTGCACCGTCAAAAGAATTTGAGACCTTCATCAACGCTGGCAGCCCGAGTTTTCTGGCCACGCCCGGCGTCACCCCGCTGGAAGGCGGTATTCCTTTATGGCTCAACGGCGAAGTGATTGGCGCGGTTGGCGTGAGCGGGGCGCACGGCGCTAACGACTCACAGGTCGCGGAAATGGCCGCCGAAGCGCTGGCAATCCTTTAAATACACCGATTGGCAGGGACGTCAGCATGATGCATCTGCCTGGAGAGAACACTTGCAAAAAAACACTAACGAACGCGCACCGAAGCGCGTACGCAACGAATTACGTTTCCGCCATATCACCGTGGCGAGCAAAACCTTAATCGCCGGTGAATTCTGGCGCATCGAGTTTACCGGCAGCGATCTGGCGGGCTTCAATTCGCCATCGTTCGACGATCACATCAAAGTGTTCTTCCCGGACCACGCTGGCAGTGCTTTGGCCTTGCCGCAAATGACCGAAGAAGGGATCGTCTGGCCTGGTGGCGTACGTCCGGCTGCGCGTGACTACACGCCGCTGGCGTTTAACGGTACGGATTCCCTGACGCTCGATTTCTATATTCACGATGGCGGCGTGGCCAGCAGCTGGGCGAATGAGGCAAAGCCAGGCGATCAAATCGCCATGGGCGGACCGCGTGGCTCCTGCGTGGTGCCCGTGAATTATGCTTGCCAGATTTACGTGTGCGATGAGACCGGTCTGCCAGCCTTTAAGCGTCGCTACGCTGAGATGCAGGCGCAGCAGATCCATCTGCTGGCCTACGCCGATGAAACCACCGGGCGTGATTACCTCGGCGATCTGCCAAATGTGCAGGTGACCTGGCTCGGCAGTGGCAGCATGCAGGTAGATAACCTCGGCCCGCTGATTGCGCAGCTGGATCAGATCTCACTGCCCACAGAAGAGTATTTCATCTGGCTGACCGGTGAAGGTGAAGCGGTAAAACTGCTGAGCGACTACTTCACGCAACGCCGTGGTGCGCACACTGATTTCGTACGCGCGGTGGCGTACTGGCATCAGAAATAACTGACTTCGCCGCGCCCGCTGCCGCCTGTGTTGAATTTTGCCAGGCGGCAGACTACTATCAACCTCCCTTAATTGACCTCAGGGAAGGCAATGAAACAGCAGCGGGATTTTCCATGGCAGTCCGATAATGCACAACGTGCAATCTGTGCAGGTGCGCGTAAAAAGCGCCGTGAAAGGATGCTGGATGCCAGTGATATCCGCCTGTTAATGATGCACTTCCTCGCCAGCGGTTCTGCGCATGGCTATGAGCTGATCAAGTCAGTGGAAGAGCTGTCCAAAGGGGAATACTCCCCCAGCCCTGGCATCATCTATCCTAACCTCACTTTGCTCGAAGAGATGGACGCGATCCGCGTGGTGGATGCACATGCATCGCGTAAAGCCTACGCACTCAATGAAGGTGGTCGCGCATTATTAGCCGAGAACGGCGAGAATATTGCCAATATTATTGATCGACTGACTTCGCTGGCGATTCTGGTGAATAATCGCAGTATTCCGGAAGTCGAGCAGGCGATTCATCATATTCGCCACACGCTGAATCATCGTTTATCCCAGGAAGATATTTCGCCTGAGTCGCTCGAAATTGTGATTAATGCACTGAACGAAGCGACGGAAAAAATTTCGAACAGTTAACAGGTTAAAGGCGCGTACAATCGCGCCTTTTTTATTGCCTGTGGTATTAACCTTTCTGCTACGAAATTAATTAAATTAAAACATCACTACATATTTTATTACTGGCATACCAAAAAGGTTTAGCCTGTGAATATAAAAGGTAGTTTTTAACTTTTTTATTTGGCGCTACTTTTTCTCCATCGCAGTTAACGCGTTTATGGAGAGAAGTATGTCTGAAAATAAAACCCCAGCCGTGCACGATCTGCGCTCGGCCATCGCGCTACTCACCAGCCTGAAAGGCGAGTTTGTCAGCACCGATACTGAAGTCGATCCACACGCCGAACTGTCTGGTGTTTATCGCTATGTCGGCGCAGGTGGCACCTGTGAACGTCCAACCCGCAAAGGTCCGGCGATGATGTTCAATAAGGTTAAAGGCTTCCCTGATGTGCGCGTGGTCACCGGTTTGATGTCGACTCGTGAGCGCGTCGGCCATCTGCTCAACTGCCCGCCTGAAAAGCTAGGCTTCCTGCTGAAAGATTCGGTTCACCACGCGATTGCACCGGTAGTGACCAGCACCAAACCGCTGTGCCAGGAAGTGGTGCACTATGCGGAAGATCCGGCTTTCGATCTACGCACACTGTTACCTGCGCCCACCAATACCGAAGAAGATGCCGGCCCCTATTTCACCATGGGCATGTGCTACGCCTCGGATCCGGAAACCCACGAATCGGATATCACTATCCATCGCCTGTGCATTCAGAGCCGTGATGAGCTTTCGATGTGGCTGACGCCGGGTCGTCACATCGACGCCTTCCGTGAAAAAGCCGAAAAGGCCGGACAGCCGCTGCCTATCTCGATCAGTATTGGTGTCGATCCGGCAATTGAGATCGCTGCCTGCTTTGAACCACCGACCACGCCGCTGGGCTACAACGAACTCAGCATTGCCGGTGCGCTGCGCGGCTATCCGGTGCAGTTAGCGCCGTGCGTGAGCATCAATGAAAAAGCCATCGCCCATGCTGAAATCGTGATTGAAGGTGAACTGCTGCCGAACGTGCGCGTGCGGGAAGATCAGAACACCAATACCGGTAAAGCGATGCCCGAGTTTCCGGGATACACCGGCGAAGCCAAGGATGCGCTGCCGGTGATCAAGGTCAAAGCGGTCACCCATCGCAAACACCCGATTCTGCAAACCACCTTAGGCCCGAGTGGCGAGCACGTCAGCATGGCGGGTATTCCCACTGAAGCCAGCATTCTGGATATGCTGGATCGTGCGATGCCGGGTCGCGTGTTGAACGTCAATGCGCACACCTCTGGCGGCGGAAAATTACTGGCCGTCATCCAGTTCAAAAAAGCCTCCGCAGTGGATGAAGGACGCCAGCGCCAGGCGGCACTGATCGCCTTCGCCGCTTTCTCCGAACTCAAACATGTGATCCTGGTGGATGACGATGTCGATGTGTTCGACACCGACGACATTCTGTGGGCGATGCAAACCCGCTATCAGGGCGATGTCGATCACCTCACCATTCCTGGTGTGCGCTGCCATCCGCTCGATCCTTCACAGGTGCCGGAATACAGCGCCAGCATTAGCCAACAGGGCGTGACCTGCAAAACCATCTTTGATTGCACCGTGCCGTGGCACATGAAGGCGCACTTTGAACGCTCGAAGTTCAAAGAGGTGGATGTGAAACGTTTTCTTCCTGATTTTGAGTAAGTGAGGTAGCAGTGAGCAGAAGGCGCATTATCGTCGGCATTAGCGGCGCGTCGGGTTTTCAGTACGGCATGAAGGCGCTGCAGTTGCTGCGCGATCAGGATGTGGAAGTGCATCTGGTGGTGACCAAAGGCGCAGAAGTGACGCGTTCGATGGAAACCCAGTGGCAACGGCAGGATGTGGTGGATCTGGCCGATGAGGTGCACAGCATCAGCAATCTCGGCGCGTCGATTTCCAGCGGATCGTTTAAAACCCTCGGCATGCTGGTGGCGCCCTGCTCAATGAACTCACTGGCATCGATTGCCCATGGGCTGACCAGCAATCTGCTGACGCGAGCAGCGGATGTGATCCTGAAAGAGCGGCGCCGGTTGGTGCTGATGGTACGAGAAACGCCGCTTAATTTGGCGCACATCCGCAATATGCAATCAGTCACGGAAATGGGAGGGATTATTTATCCTCCGGTTCCGGCTTTTTATCAGCAGCCGCAGTCCGTGGATGAGATGGTCCATCACAGCGTGGCGCGCGCCCTCGATCTGTTCGATCTCGATGTGGGCAACCTCAAACGCTGGGGTGAAAACATAACGATAAGTAAGGAGTAAATTATGGTAGTGGGACCCTTTGTCAACGGCAGCGCGGTGCTGATTGGCGGGCTGGTGGGCGCCTTTCTTGGCACCAGAGTGCCAGAGAGGCTGCGCATCGCGTTGCCCATGACGTTCGGCCTGTCGTCGATGGGCCTCGGCATTGTTTTGATCGGCAAGATCCACAGTTTGCCGGCGGTAATTCTGGCGCTAATCCTCGGTGCGGCGCTGGGTGAATATGCCTATCTGGAGCAGAAGATAGGTCGACTGGGAAATCTGGCGAAAGGGCTGGTGAGCCGTTTTCAAAGCCAGCCAGCAGAAGGTGGATTGAGTGGTGAAGCGTTCACTGAAAAGTATGTGGCCATCATGGTGTTATTCTGCGCCAGCGGCACCGGTATTATTGGTGCCATGACCGAAGGCATGACCCACGATGCCAATATCCTGCTGGTGAAATCCATCATGGATATCTTCACGGCGGCGATATTTGCCACGCTGCTCGGTTATGCGGTGGCGGTAATTGCCATTCCACAGTTGATCGTGCAATTGGTGCTGGCCTCGGCGGCGGTACTGATTATGCCGCACACCACGGCACCGATGATGAGTGATTTCACCGCAGCCGGTGGGTTTGTGATGCTGGCGGCGGGCTTTCGTATTGCCGGAATCAAATCCTTCCCGGTGGCGAATATGTTACCGGCGCTGGTGCTGGTAATGCCGATCAGCCACTTATGGAGCATGTATATCCACTAAGCTTGCGCTCAGCGCGGTTGGATCGATTTCGGCCATGGTAAAGTAGCGCGAACAGGGCGCGGAGGGATTATGGATCTGAAACGATTGCATTATTTTTGCACGATAGCGGAACAGGGATCGATCAGTAAAGCCGCGAAGCTATTGAACATCGCACAACCGCCGTTGGGAAAACGTCTGCAAGAGTTAGAACAGGAGATTGGCTCACCGCTCTTTACGCGCACGCCACGTGCCATGGTGTTAACCGAAGCGGGCAGTTTTCTCTATCGTCGTGCCTGCGATATTCTCAGCCAGGTGAACAGTTTAAAGCGGCAGACGGTAACCATTGCTACTCACAAGCAGCGCCGCGTCACCATCGGTATTTCCTACCTGTATCTGCGTTATTTCACCCCGATCCTGATGGATTATTACCAGAACCGGCCCGATTGGGATATCAACGTGGTGGTGTCCGATTCCAGCCATCTGGAAGCGATGCTGGTCGATCAGCGTGTCGATATTGCACTGATGCAGGTGCCACACGATCGCCAGGCGTGGTTTGTGCGTGAACTGGAACCGATTGATACTATCGCCGTGGTTTCCGCGCATTACAGCGCGATTCTGGCGGGAAAAACCCTCAACTTTACCGATCTCAACGGGATTCCGTTAATTTTGCTACATCGCATTGGTGGTGAAGGCACTTATGAAGTGCTGCGTAACACCCTGTTTAGCAACCTAAGCCACATCAATATCAGCATCAAAGTGTCAGAACCGCGTCTGGTGCTGGAGATGATGGAGCAGGGCTTTGAGGGCGCGGCTTTTTTACCGCGCTCGGAGTTTGTGCCGAGTCAGCACGGCAAATATCTGGCGTGCCCGCTGGCCGAGCCGTTTGCCATTTATCATCCAGCCATCGTCACGCTGAGCACCGCGCAGGATCGCTTGTTGTGGCCGCTGGAACAGGAGGCTGAGGGTTGAGCCGTCGGGCACTATGTCTGGCGATTCTGTCATGTTCGATGCGACTTAAGGGCATGCGCATTGCTCCGCTCAAGGATTAACCCGGCTTCTTCTTATCCACCTGCCCTAACTCGCGATCCGGCCAGCAGAAATCACGCACGCGCTGTTTCAGCGCGGCCGCATCCGGGAATCCGCCTTCCTGTTTACGCTCCCAAATCACCGTGCCATCAATCGAGATTTCAAACACGCCGCCGGTACCAGGTTTCAGCGTCACTGCGCCTAAATCTTCGGCAAAAGTGTGCAGCAGTTCCTGCGCCATCCACGCCGAACGTAGCAGCCAGTTGCACTGCGTGCAGTAGTAAATCGTCACAGCCGGTTTTTGCGACATCAGGCGCCTCTTCTTAATTATTGATTATAAACAAGTTAACAAAATGTGCGGTCTAAGATACATCTTAGTGTAAAGTTTATTGATAATGATTACCAATTGCATTACATTCCTGACGAAATTATTTATTACATAAAATAAGTCCACACATTTTACGGTTTATTAACGCTTTTCGCGTTTTTTTGGCGGCAATCCAGTGAGCGAATACTAACAATTAACCAGGTATTTCGCGCATGTCTTCACTCTTTCAGGGAATGACCCAGCAACGTCTGTTTAAAGTTGCGATTTTGTCTTCCGCTATTCACGCCGCTTGCAGCTATGCAGCCAGCGATAACACGACACTTGCTGTTTCTTCAGATAAAGCGACACGCAATGAAGCCACGCTGACCGTCACTGCACCTAAGCAGCAGGCGGGCAATAAAACCACCATTACCGCCAGTGAACTGCAAAAACGCGGCGCGAACGATTTCGGTTCGATCATGCGTTATGAGCCGTTGATCAGTGCGACAGGTTCCAGCGGCGGCTCATCCTCCGGCAAAAGCGGTTTCGACCGTGCGGGCTATACCGGCTATAACATCCGTGGTCTGGAAAGCAACCGCGTGGGGATGGATATCGATGGTATTCCCATTCCTGATGCCACAGGCCGTCCGTACGTCAGCCGTACCGGTAACAATACGTTTGGTATTGGCCGTGACTACATCGATCCGTACATGTTCGGTAGTGTCGATATCGAGAAGGGAGCGACAGCGGTCGATCAACCCAACACCTCGATTGGCGGTAACGTTTCATTCCACAACAAGACCGCAGACGACTATCTCAGCAGCGAAAAGAATACTTACTTTGGTTATGAGAGCGGCTACAACTCTTCAGACCGCAGTTGGCACAACGGCATCACTGCTGCAGCCGGTGATGACGAACTGCGTGGCCTGTTTGTTTACAGCCGACGCGATGGTCAGGAAACCGAAAACAACAGCGGCGTGATTGATGCCTATCCGTCCAACTGGCACTCCGATGCTTTCATGACTTCAGGCATCTGGCAGCCAAACGATCAGCATAAATTTACTGCGACCTTTGACTACTACCACAAAACCAATCACAGCCATTACGACACCTGGGACACCAGCGGTAACACCGTTTGGGGTACTGCACAGCAGCAGAGTGATACTCGCCGTTGGGGCATCAACCTGGCCGATGAGTGGACGCCGTACAATGATTTCATTGATACGCTGACCACCCGTGTTTACTGGCAGCAGACCCAGGCGCATGACAACACTTACTATCCAACCAGTGCTACTGCATATGGCACGGTTTACTCTGATTACAACGTCGATACCTATGGGTTCGATACTCGTGCCACCAAAAACGTTGGCCGACATGAGTTGAGTGCGGGCTTCAATGCGCGTTTGGATGATAGTGAACGTCCATTCCGCCAATACCCAACGCCTGGCACATATACCGCGATCACTAAGCCGCAATCTGATAGCCGCACTTATGCTGTCGCCGGTTACCTACAAGATAAGATCAATTTCGATCTTGATAGCCACAACTTTGCCGTTATTCCCGGCGTGCGCGTTATGTATCAGAGCACGAAGCCAAAAAATCTCGACAGTTTGACGGCTAACAGTGCCGTACTGACCGAAGATCAGGTTCAGGCGCTGTATGGTAAAACCAATTCCGATACCCAGGTGCTGCCATCGCTGACCTTCCAGTATGATCTGACGCCAGCGCTGACGACCTATCTGCAGTACAAGCGTGGTGTTGAGTTCCCAACCACCAGCCAGTTGTATGGCTCGTGGAACTTGGGCGCCAACTATATTCCTGGCGCACAGTATGCCTTGATTGGTAATCAGGACCTGAAAACCGAAACCAGTAACAACTTCGAGTGGGGTCTGAAAGGACAACCTACTGAAGGCATTACTATCAATACCTCAGCGTTCTATAACACCTATAAAAACTTCATTGCATATACGCGTTATCGCCGTGCAGCGAATCCAGAGAAATTCGTCAATGTGCCAAGCAACATCGCGACGACTTATCAGGCTGAGAACCGTGATAAGGCCTACATTTATGGTGCTGAGATTTCGACCAAAGTTAACTACGGCACTTGGTTCCCGGAAGTGGACGGTCTGAGCAGTACATTTGCCCTGGGTTACAACCAAGGCAAATCCAAATCGAGTTATCTCGGAGACCGTTACATCGATCTGGAGAGCGTAGCGCCAATGAAGGCGATTGTGGGCGTGGCATGGGATGACAAAGCCCGTGGTTATGGAGCAGCGCTGACGGCCACCTTCGTCAAAGGCAAGAAGGCGACCGCCACTAACCGTGAATCCTATACCAACACCGGCACCGCGATTACGGATTCAACCGATGACTACATGCGCGTACCGGGTTACGGCATGGTGGATGCTACGGCTTACTGGCAGGTCACTAAAAACGTCAAGCTGAGCGGCGGCATCTATAACATCACTGACCGTAAGTATTGGGATTACCTGAGTAGCCGCGAACTGAGCAGCGATACCGCTCAAGATCGCAATGACATTAACCTGGCTGTGATGCCAGGCCGCACCTTCCAACTCGGTGTGAACGTCGACTTCTGATCACTTTTTCGCCCTGCGTTCGCGCAGGGCCTTTTCATGGAGCAAGAGCAATGAACCCACGTTACGTTCACTACCTGGCGCTGAAGGGCGAACATCCGAAGAAGTATGCCCGCGATCTTGCGGCCCTGATGGGCATTGGCGAAGCGCAGCTGTGTGAAGCGCGCGTCGGACAGGATGCGCAAGCGTTAAAAGCAGATTTCCCGGCGTTGCTAAAGGCACTGGAAGCCGTTGGCGAAACCAAAAGCATCACCCGCAACGAATATGCGGTGCATGAGCAGGTCGGCAAATATGAGAACCTGCACCTCGGCGAACATGCCGGACTGATCCTCAACCCGCGTGCGCTCGATCAGCGTCTGTTCCCGGCACAGTGGCACAGCGCCTTCTTCCTGCGTGAGCAGACAGCGCGCGGCGAGCGTCAAAGTATTCAGATCTTTGATCGCCACGCGGATGCGGTGCTGAAAATCTACACCACTGACAATACCGACATGGCGGCATGGGATGCGCTGATCGCTGAGTTCACTATCGAAGCCGCTGCGGCACTCGATCCACAACCTGCCGCCGCACCAGAACACAGCCGCGCCATTGATGCCGATAAAGTGGAAGCCGAATGGCGCGCCATCACCGATGTGCATCAGTTCTTTGGCTTACTGAAGCGCCATAATATCTCTCGCCAGCAGGCGTTTCACGCGGTGCCGGACGATCTGGCGCGTCAGGTCAGCAACGATTCGCTGGCTCAACTGCTGGAGCAGGCGCAGCAGGATGGCAACGAAATCATGATCTTTATTGGCAACCGGGGTTGCACGCAGATCTTCACCGGTGCGGTGGAGAAGCTGATGCCGATGGACAATTGGGTCAACATCTTCAATCCAACATTCACGCTGCACCTGATGGCGGACCACATCGCCGAGAGCTGGGTGACGCGCAAACCGAGTGGCGATGGCTTTGTCACCAGCCTCGAACTCTTTGCTGCCGATGGCACGCAGATCGCGCAGCTGTATGGTCAGCGTAGTGAAGGTACGCCAGAGCAGGCGCGCTGGCGTGAGCAGGTCACTGCATTGGGAGCGACAGCATGAAACGTCTGACGCTGTTACTGCTGGGCGCGCTGGCGCTGCCGGCATTTGCCGCGGAACGGGTGATCTCGATTGGCGGTGACGTGACGCAAATCATCTATGCCTTAGATGCACAGGCCGATCTGGTGGCGCGCGACAGCACCAGCCAGCACCCGGCGCAGGCCAACAAGCTGCCGGATATCGGTTATATGCGCCAGCTCAATGCTGAAGGCATTCTGGCGATGAAGCCTACGCTGGTGCTGACCAGCGAGCTGGCGAAACCGTCGCTGGTGTTGCAGCAGGTGGAGAGCGCTGGCGTGAAAGTGGTGGATGTCACCGGCAAAACCAGCCTCGACGCCATCCCGGAAAAGATCGCCACCATCGGTAAAGCATTGCATCGTGATGCAGAAGCGAAGGCGCTGATTGAGAAAGTGAACAAGCAGCGCGCGCAGATTCCCCAGCAGCCGCTGCCGGTGAAAGTGCTGTTTGTGATGGCACACGGTGGCATGCGCACTCAGGCAGCTGGCAACCAAACCGGTGCTGACGCCGCAATCCGCAGTGCCGGTCTGGTCAACGCCATGGCGGCAATCCCGCATTATCAGCAGCTGTCACAGGAAGGTGTGGTTGCTGCCGCGCCGGATCTGGTGGTGGTCGGTGAAGATGGCCTGCGCACGCTGGGCGGCGAAGAGAAAATCTGGTCGCTGCCCGGGCTGGCGTTAACACCTGCAGGCCAGCATCACGCCTTGCTGGTGGTCGATGAGATGGCCATGTTGGGCTTTGGTCTTGATACGCCGGAGACCATCGTGAAGCTGCGTAAAGCCGCCGAAGCGGTAAAACATGACTAACACCGCCGTGATGCGCTGGCTGCTAATGATGGGAATCAGCATGGTGGTTTGCATGCTGATGGCCGCCAATTTTGGTGCCATGCCGCTGTCGATGCGCACGCTGTTCCATGCACCGCTCAGCGATATGGCGTGGCAAATCTGGCTGAACATCCGCCTGCCGCGCGTGTTACTGGCGGTGTTGCTCGGTATGGCATTGGCAGTCTCTGGCGCGGTGATGCAGGGCCTGTTCCGCAATCCGCTGGCCGATCCGGGATTGCTCGGCATCAGCAGCGGGGCCGGGCTGGCCGTAGCGTTTTCTATTATCGTTCCGCTCAGCTTGCCGCCTTTGCTGGCGCTATGGCTGCCTTCGATTGCTGCGTTTATCGGCAGCCTGATCGTCACACTGCTGATTTTTAGTTTCAGCCGGCTGGCGCTGGGGAATCTGTCACGTTTGTTGCTGATCGGTATTGCCATCAACGCTTTGTGCGGTGCGGCGGTGGGTGTGCTCTCCTGGCTCAGTAATGACCAGCAGTTACGCCAGCTGGCACTGTGGGGCATGGGCAGTTTGAGCGCGGCACAATGGCCTAGTCTGGCGGTGTGTGCTGTACTGATTCTTCCTGCGTTGATTGCCATCCAGACCCGTGCGCGCCGTCTTAACCTGCTGCAACTCGGTGAAGAAGACGCGCATTACATGGGCATTGATGTGAAGCGCACCCAGCGTGAACTGTTGGTGCTGAGTGCGCTGCTGGTAGGCACGGCGGTGTCGGTGAGCGGGATTATCGGTTTTGTCGGATTGGTGGTGCCGCACGTGATGCGTTTCTGCGTCGGCAGCGATCATCGCTGGATGCTGCCGGGTTCGGCGCTGGCGGGAGCCATCTTGCTATTGCTGGCGGATACGCTGGCGCGCACGGTGGTGATCCCGGCGGAAATGCCGGTGGGATTGATCACCAGCCTGATTGGTGGACCATGGTTTCTCTGGCTGATTCTGCGTCAGAAAAGGGGGATGAATGAGTGATTCAATGCAGGCTCGCGGCCTGCGCTTTAGTCATGGCACGCGTGCGCTGATTGATGATGTCTCGATCACCTTACAGCCAGGAGAAATGATCGCTTTGATCGGCCCCAACGGCGCGGGTAAATCCACGCTGTTGCGCCTGTTAACGGGATTTCTGATGCCTGAAGCGGGGGAGTGCTGGCTCGGCGATCGCCCGTTAAACGATTGGCCGCGTGAACCGCTGGCGCAACGTCGTGCGGTGATGCGTCAGCAAAACAGTGTGACCTTCCCGCTGCCTGCTGAAGAGGTGGTGGCGATGGGCCGTGCGCCCTGGCCTGCCAGCAAATCCAAAGCGGTGATTGAAGAGGTGATGCACATCACCGGCAGCCTGGAACTGGCGAAGCGTGATTATCGTTCGCTCTCCGGTGGGGAACAGCAGCGCGTGCAGCTGGCGCGAGTGCTGGCGCAGTTATGGCATGATGATGGTCCACGCGGTTGGCTGTTTCTTGATGAGCCGACTTCCGCACTCGACCTGTATTGGCAGCAGTACAGTTTGCGATTGCTGCATAAGCTGACGCGCAACGGCCGCTTTAGCGTCTGTACCGTGCTGCACGATCTCAATCTGGCGTCGCTGTGGTCCGATCGCATTCTGCTGTTGCATCAGGGCAAGCTGGTGGCGCAGGGCTCGCCCGCAGAGGTGATGACGGAAACCACGCTGACGCGCTGGTATCAGGCTGAGCTGCACGTGGTGATGCCACAAGAGCAGGGCAGACCGCAAATTCAGCTGCGGGCGTAGAAGCGGGGCGCCATTGATGGCGCCCAAAAAGTTACCGGCAATCGACAATCAGACGGCCACGAACTTCGCCCGCCAGCAAGGCTTCAGCACCTTCACGCGCTTCACTCAGCGAAATGACTTTGGTTAACTGCTCCAGCAGTGCGCCATCCACCAGTTCAGCCAGACGCTGCCACGCTTGCTCACGCAACGGCTTAGCGCACATCACACTATCCACACCGGCCAACACCACGCCGCGCAAGATAAACGGTGCCACGCTGGTAGGCAGATCCAGACCTTGTGCCATGCCGCAGGCAGCCACCACGCCATCACGCTTAATGCCTGCCAGCACATTGGCCAGCGTATGGCTGCCGACGCTATCAATCGCTGCGGCCCAACGCTCTTTCGCCAGGGGTTTGCCGGGCGCACTCAGTTCAGCACGATCGATAATCGATGAGGCGCCAAGGGTGTTAATCAAATAGTCACTGTCGCTGGCGCGGCCGCTGGAAGCCACCACGTCATACCCCAAACGGGCCAGCAAACTGACGCTAAAGCTGCCCACGCCGCCGCTGGCACCCGTCACCAGCACTGGACCCTGCTGCGGCGTGATGCCCTGTTTTTCCAGAGCCAGCACGCACAGCATCGCGGTGAAGCCGGCGGTGCCAATCGCCATGGTCTGCAACGGGCTTAAAGCCGCAGGCACTTTCACCAGCCAGTCACCAGAAACGCTGGCCTTCTGCGCCAGTCCGCCCCAATGCTTTTCACCCACACCCCAACCGGTGAGCAGTGCCACATCGTCCTGCTGCCACTCTGGATGGCGGCTGCTGATCACCCGACCGACAAAATCGATACCCGGCACCATCGGGAACTGACGCACAATCGGCCCTTTATTGCAGATGGCGAGCGCGTCTTTGTAGTTGAGGGTGGAGTAGCTGACTTCGAGGGTGACATCCTGATCGGGCAACTGTTGTTCTGACAGATCCTGCAGGGAAGTGCGGTATCCCTGCTCATCATTTTCAATGACTAATGCCTTAAACATGCAGCCTCCGGCTGATTGAGGAAAGTGCGGGCCATATTACTCCTCTGGAAACAGGGAGCAACATGAAGGCGGACGCACCTTGCATAAATTCGCATAACATAAAGATATTTAAGCGTTTTTATCACTCGATGATTTGATATTCACTTATTAATCAGATGGTTGCTGAATGTTGCTTATGCGTATCAATCTCGTTGCAACGGGTTGTTCCAGTAAAAAAAAGATGCCATCATTGCGCCGCAGTTTTCCACTGATTCCATCCACTCTGAGGACGCCGCCATGCTCGGTACAATGCGCTTTTGCACTTGTCTCCGTTCGCTTTACGATAAGCGGCCCTCCGTCATCTGTTGTTCGCAATTCTCGCTCACCATGCGGTGAGGCCAGCTTAACGCGCTATGCTGTTGGACATGACTAAAGACAGACGCGATCTGACTTTACTGATGTCTATCGGTTGCGGCGGTTGATCCGCCCGAAGACGTTATTCGCCGGGGAATTTTCCTCATTGCTGTGCCACTGGCACCCACTCATCCTTCATTACGGGGATTTGTGTTATGAATCCATTGAAAATCGCTGCCAGCGTTGCGGTAGCGCCAAGCCTGAGCCTGAACACCGCGCGTGATGTGGTGACGCTCGACAATACTGATTTTACCGATGTGGCGGCGGTGGTCGTCTCACTGGCGGATACACGCAGTGGCGTGTTAACGCTGTTGCGCCAGACCGGCTTTAATCTGCCGGTGTTTGTCGCCAACGCGTTCGATGAAGAAGTGCTGAAGCTGCCGGGCGTGACCGGGGAAATCAACGGTGCACCGGAAGAGTGGGAAGCGCTGGAAGAAGCCGCGCAGGCGTATGAGTCTGACCTGCTGCCGCCGTTCTTCGATACCCTGACGCGCTATGTTGATATGCAGAACAGCACCTTTGCCTGTCCGGGCCATCAGGGCGGGGCGTTTTTCCGTAAGCATCCGGCCGGGCGTCAGTTTTATGAATTCTATGGCGAGAACGTGTTTCGCTCCGACATGTGCAACGCAGACGTCAAGTTGGGCGACCTGCTGATCCATGAAGGTTCGGCCAAGCATGCACAGAAGTACGCAGCGAAAGTGTTTAACGCCGATAAAACCTATTTCGTGCTGAACGGCACCTCCAGCGCCAACAAAGTGGTGACCAACGCCATGCTGACGCGCGGCGATTTGGTGCTGTTTGACCGCAACAACCATAAATCCAACCATCACGGTGCGCTGATTCAGGCGGGCGCTACGCCGGTGTATCTGGAAGCGGCACGTAATCCGTTCGGCTTTATCGGCGGCATTGATGCGCACTGCTTTGATGAAGCCTACCTGCGCGAACAGGTGCAGAAAGTCGCGCCACATCGCGCCAAAGATCAGCGTCCGTTCCGTCTGGCGATCATCCAACTTGGCACCTACGATGGCACCGTCTACAACGCGCGTCAGGTGGTGGATCGCATCGGCCATCTGTGTGACTACATCCTGTTTGATTCGGCATGGCTGGGCTATGAGCAATTTATCCCGCTGATGGAAGGCTGCTCGCCGCTGACGCTGGAGCTGAACGAGAACGATCCCGGCATTTTCGTTACTCAGTCGGTGCATAAGCAGCTGGCGGGCTTCTCGCAAACCTCGCAGATTCACAAGAAAGACAACCACATCCGTGGCCAGAAACGCTTCTGTCCACATAAGCGTCTCAACAACGCCTTTATGCTGCACGCCTCAACCAGCCCGTTCTATCCGCTGTTTGCCGCGCTGGATATCAATGCGCGCATGCACAAAGGTGAAGCCGGACGCAGCATGTGGCACGAATGCGTCACCATCGGCATTGATGCACGTAAAGCGATTCTGGAACGCTGCGAGATGATTCAGCCGTTCCTGCCGGAGAAAGTGCACGGCAAGCTGTGGCAGTCGGCGGAAACCGAGGTTATCGCCGCCGATCCGGCTTACTTCAGCCTGGCGCCAGGCGAGAAATGGCACGGCTTTGAGGGTTACGCCAGCGAGCAGTATCTGGTCGATCCCTGCAAGCTGCTGCTGACCACGCCAGGCATTGATGCCGCCAGCGGTGAATACACCAGCTTCGGTATTCCGGCGACCATTCTGGCGAACTACCTGCGCGAGAACGGTATCGTGCCGGAGAAGTGCGATCTCAACTCCATCCTGTTCCTGCTGACGCCAGCGGAGAATCCGGAGAAGATGGCGCATCTGGTGGCGATGCTGGAGCAGTTTGAACACCATGTGAAAGAGGATGCGCTGCTGGCTGAAGTGCTGCCGAGCGTCTATCGCAAAAACATCGAGCGCTATAAAGGCTACACGCTGCGCCGCCTGTGTCAGGAGATGCACGATCTCTACGTCAGCTACGATGTGAAAGATCTGCAGAAAGCGATGTTCCGCGAAGCCTGCTTCCCGAAAGTCGAAGTGAATCCACAGGATGCGCATCAGGCTTACATCCGTGGTGAGGTGGAACTGGTGGCAATTGCGCAAGCTGAAGGGCGCATTGCTGCCGAAGGCGCATTGCCTTATCCACCAGGCGTGCTGTGCGTGGTGCCAGGCGAAGTGTGGGGTGGCGCGGTGCAGCGTTACTTCCTCGCGCTGGAAGAGGGTATCAACTTGTTGCCGGGCTTCTCACCGGAGCTGCAAGGGGTTTACACCGAGGAAGATGACAGCGGACGTAAACACTTAGTGGCAAATATGATGGTGCGCTAACCTGCCTGACGGCGTGCGGTGCAATCACCGCACGCCGTCAGCATCCTGTTAGTGTCGAACCACCTGAATTTTCTCTTTAGCCAGCCTTCCTGCCGGATATGCTGCCTGCTTGCGGCGTTTACCGGTAATGTAAACACCGACGCACAGCACCATAAACGTCACCATCAGCGTCATCAAGCTCTCGTAGCGGTACTGCGGCAGATAGAACATATAGCCCAGCACACTGACAATCATCAAAATGCTCAGCCAGGTCAGCCACGGGAACAACCACATTTTAAAATCAGGCGTGATGCCCTGTTTTTCCATCGCCGTTCGCATTCTCAACTGTGAAACGGCAATCACCAGATAGACAATCAATGCAATCGCGCCAGTGGTGGAGATCAGAAAGGCAAACACCTCGCCCGGAAAAGCGTAGTTGGCAATACAGGCGACAAAGCCCGCCAGCGTGGAAGCCAATACCGCCACGCGTGGCACGCCGCCGTTGGATACCGTGGCACAAGAGGCCGGGGCATTGCCGCGTTTACCCAGAGAATAGAGCATACGTGAAGCGGTATATAATCCGGAGTTCATGCAGCTGCACACGGCAATCAGCACTACCAAATCCACCACCAGTTTGGCACCGGGGAAATTCAGTGTGGATAACACATACTGGAAAGTGCCCTGGGCTAACAGCTGCGGATCATTCCATGCCACCAGCGACACCACGAGGAAAATAGACAGCAAATAAAATAATGCGATGCGGTAAACCACCAGATTAATCGCACGGCTGATTTTTTTACCGGGGTCCTTTGATTCCACGGCGGCAATGGTGACAACCTCCGCGCCAAAGAATGAAAAGATGGTCAGCAAGATGCCGGTTAATACCGCGCCAAATCCGTGCGGCATAAAGCCAATGCTGTTATATAAATGCGCCACACCACTTACATTCGCCAGTGGCCAATATCCGGAAATCGCCACAATGCCGATGCCAATGAATCCAATAATCGCCACCACTTTGATAATCGCGAACCAAAACTCAAAGGCACCAAAATTTTTAACGCTAAAAAGATTGGTGACGGTGAGCAACAGGATAATCGCAGTGGTAAATTGCCACGAGGCAATGGAAGGGAAATAAGCATGCAGAATATCGGCACCGGCAATCGCTTCAACCGGAATCAGTAACACCCAAAACCACCAGTATAACCAGCCGATAGTGAAACCGGCCCACGGACCAATGGCTTTCGCCGCGTAGGTGGAAAAGGACCCCGAATCGGGTTGCAGCACGGCCATTTCCCCCAGCATGCGCATCACCAGCAGTACCAGCACACCGGTCATCGCGTAGGAGAGCAACACGGCCGGGCCCGCCGTGGCGATGGCATTCGCGGAACCGACAAATAAACCGGCACCAATGATGCCAGCGATGGAGATCATACCAACCTGTCGATCTGAAAGGCCGTCGCCTAACGAATCCTGTTTTGCGGGTGAATGGCTCATACATTTCCTCTTAGCAATTCAGGCATGACATTGGATATCCCACGGGATGCAAGCATCCGTGTTGATGAAATAATGTTGATAAGCCTGATACGATGTTATTTTCCGCGATGAAGTGTGATCTCCATCGATATTTTAATTATTTAAATCAATGCCAGAAATTATTTATAGAGCGATATAGGACGTTGTTAATTTATCTGTGGGGACGTGAAATAATCATTGCACCTTATTGAAAAAAGGGTCAATCAGGGCGGGAATGTGAGATGGGAAGAAAACGAAAGAATATAGAATATAAATGTTAGGCAGGTCGTGCGTGTGGTTGTAAAAACAACACGTTGCGATGGGAGAAGTTTCACCATATTGATTTCTTATTTTTGTGAGGTCAGGCGAAATTTATCGACGGGATATATCCCTGCGAGGGTAATTAAAAAAGAGGCAGTCAGAGTCAATGTTTTTCTCTCTGTCTGCCCCTAAAATAACTAATGCATTAACTCATCAGTTGATGATTAATACCGATGATAACTACGCTGTGCCTGATTCACCTTGTACAGATAACGGCGTGATTCGCCCGATGGGTGGCTGGTGGTCAGCGTTTGATACACATCATTTGGCGACATGTCGTTAATTTTGGCGAAGGCACGATCTTTATCGCTGGAGAACACGCGCAGTACGCTGCCCGCGCCGCCGTTGTAAGCAGTAATCACCGCGTAACGGCGTGACACTGGATCCTGAATCCCGCCTAAATAACTCTTCTGCAACAGCGACAGATAGGCGGTACCCGCATCGATGTTATTGGCAGGATCGAGCAGATAGCTGCGGCTCGGTTTACCCCATTTGCCCTTCATTCGGAACACATCCACGCCAGCGGTGTGCTGAACCACCTGCATCAAGCCCAGCGCATCGGAGTTGCTGACCGCATAGGGGTTGAAGCTCGATTCGGTCTGCATAATCGCCAGAATCAGTGATGCATCCACGCCGTACTCTTCAGCAGCTTTACGCACCAGCGGCAGATATTTGTGCGCACGTTTGTCGAGGTGGTTTGGCACCATCGGAATGGTGACCGACCAGATGACGTGCAGGCCAGAGGTACGTTTTTGCAGTTTGTTCTGAATCAGATAATCGGCAAAGCTGGCGGCGCGGCCCTGCCAGCGAATCGGCTGACCGGTGTTATCCAGCACCTGGCCGTAAAGCAGCGGCTCTTTACTGATCTGAATATCATTGGCATCGGAGTAGAGATCGACATTACCCGGATCGTCACCAATCAACAGCGTGGTGATGATCGCCTGGCGCAGGCTGGCCATCGGATCGGTGCCAGCGATGGTCTCAATGGTGATGCTACCGCTGTCGAAGTTGATGTGACTGCGGGTGTAATAGCTGTCGCTATATTTGACGTAATCCTTCGGTCCAGCGATCAGAACCTCATTGATACCCCAAATATTTTCAATGTTGGCGGCGAACTGCCCCATCAGGATGTCGAAACCGTTGGTGTCCTTAACCCACTCTTCGTGATACTGCGATTTTTTTTGTCCGGAGCAGGAAACCAAAAGTGGAGCAATCACTAACAGCGCTATCAGTTTTTTATTCATTGTAAAAGGGTGCCTGATTCGAAAAAGAGGGCCTCAAAGGAAGGCCCTGAACGATTATTTTTCTGGCGGGGTGAAACCTTCGATGTGCACATCTTTGCCTTCGAACAGGAAATTGATCATCTCCTTTTCCAGCACTTTGCGATCTTCCGGGTTCATCATGTTGAGCTTTTTCTCGTTGATCAACATGGTCTGCTTGGACATCCACTGCTGCCAGGCTTCTTTGGAAATCTCATTGTAGATGCGCTTACCGATCTCGCCTGGATAGAGCTGGAAATCCTGCCCTTCAGCGTCGCGTTGCAGAAACGTACAAAAAATGGTGCGGCTCATTACTCTTCCTCTTGGATCACGCGCGTGTGCAGTGCCAGTTGCTGGGGATGGCGCAATTCGTGCAGTAAACGCTCTACTGGGGCAGCCAAACCCACTGACGGTGGTTGCGCTAAGTTATACCAGAGACCGCTCGCTTCATCCATCAGCGACCCGGCAGAAGGCCACGCCAGCCACATAGGCACAATGTCTAAGTGGAAATGGCTGAAGGTATGACGAAAAGCCGTCAGCTGCTGTGGTTTGGCGTGAATGCCGCGTTCGGCCAGCCAGTCAGTTAGCGCTTGCTCACTGGTGAACTGTGGGAAGCAGAACAAACCGCCCCATAATCCCACCGGCGGACGTTGCTCCAGGAATACGTCGTCGCCGTGCTGAATCATCAGGAACCAGCCGGTGCGCTCTGGAATGGTTACTTTGGGTTTCTTACCCGGATATTCGGCCCAACTATTGTTGGCATACGCGACGCAACCGTTGCTGACCGGGCAAATCTCACACTTAGGACGTGAGCGAGTGCACACTAACGCGCCGAGATCCATCATCGCCTGATTAAACTGGCTTACGCCTTCGGCAGGTGTCACTTCTTCGCTAATCTGCCATAAACGTTTCTCAACGTCTTTTTTGCCCGGCCAGCCACCGACCGCATAACACCGGGCCAGGACGCGCTTGACGTTGCCATCCAGAATCGGGAAATGCAGGCCGAGCGATAAGGACAGCACCGCACCCGCGGTGGAGCGTCCGACACCGGGCAGTGCGGCCACGTCATCGAAATTGCGCGGGAACTCACCGCCATGCTTATCGACCACCTGCTTCGCCGCTTTATGCAGGTTACGCGCACGGGCGTAATAGCCGAGGCCGGTCCAAAGATGCAGTACTTCGTCCAGCGGTGCAGCGGCCAGATCGGCAATCGTCGGGAAGCGCGCCATAAAGCGTTCAAAGTAAGGGATAACGGTGGCAACTTGCGTCTGCTGCAGCATCACTTCGGAGAGCCACACTTTATAAGGTGTCTTCTCCTGCTGCCACGGCAGGGTTTTGCGGCCGAAGCGCTGATACCACTCCAGCACCTGTTGCGCGAACTGCGGCGCTTGCATCATTTGAGGAAATATTCCGTGTTTGCTCTACAATCAGGCAGGAATTCCAGCACAGAGACATCGGGGTGTAAACCGGAAGATTGCAAAGGCTTGCTTCTGCTATCTAACTTTGCATAATGCCCGTTTCCCAGAAAAGGCTAACCAGCAGGCTTCAACATGATTAATGACGTCATCACCCCGGAATTTGATGAGAACGGGCGGCCATTACGCCGTATCCGCAGTTTTGTGCGCCGCCAGGGGCGCTTAACGAAAGGACAGCAGCTCGCGCTCGATAATTACTGGCCGGAGATGGGCGTCGAGTTCCAGCAGGAGCCGCTGGATTTGGCAGCACTGTTTGGCCGTGAAGCGCCAGTGGTGCTGGAAATCGGTTTTGGCATGGGCGCCTCACTGGTGACCATGGCGCAAAATAATCCTCACCAGAACTTCCTCGGTCTTGAAGTGCATGCGCCGGGCGTGGGAGCCTGTCTGGCTTCTGCCAAAGAGGCAGGCGTGGAAAACCTGCGTGTGATGTGTCACGACGCAGTAGAAGTGCTGCAGCAGATGATTCCGGATAACTCACTGCGCATGGTTCAGCTGTTCTTCCCGGACCCATGGCATAAAGCGCGCCACAATAAACGTCGCATTGTGCAGGTACCTTTTGCCGAGCTGGTGATGCGTAAGCTGAAACTGGGCGGTGTGTTCCATATGGCCACTGACTGGGAAGATTACGCGACACACATGCTGGAAATCATGAACAGCGTGGATGGGTATAAGAACCTGTCAGAAGGTAATGATTACGTGCCGCGTCCGGAAACGCGTCCGTTAACGAAATTTGAGCAGCGCGGGCAGCGACTGGGCCATGGCGTTTGGGATCTGATGTTTGAGAGGATTAAATAATGGCCGTACAGCGTAGCCGTCGTTTACGTAAAAAACTGCATATCGATGAGTTTCAGGAGTTAGGTTTCTCTGTTGCCTGGCGTTTTGCCGAAGGCACCACCGAGGAGCAGATTGATGCCACGCTGGATCAGTTTATTACTGAAGTGATTGATCCCAATGGCCTGGCGTATGACGGCAGCGGTTATCTGGTGTGGGAAGGTCTGGTTTGCCTGCAGGAAACCGGTAAGTGCACCGATGAGCACCGTGAGCTGGTGCGCAAATGGCTGGAGAAACGCGAGCTGTCAGATGTTCAGGTAACTGAACTCTTTGACGTCTGGTGGGACTAAGTACTCTACTGGCCTGAGATATCGCTTCAGGCTAGCTCACTTGCGCTTTTGGCGCCGGGCAGTGCGCTCACAAGTTGCGAAAGCGACTTGTACGCCCAAAGGGCGGCTCCGAAAGGGGCGAGCAACGTGAGTCATTCTTATGTACTCAGGTGCGCTCCGATAACTGTGCGCTGACCGTCACCAAATTCGCTGCGCCGCCTGTGCCTGACCTGTCCTAACAGCAAGGCGTGGGCGGCTTTTCATTTTAGGGAGATTTCATGGTTCGTAAGGCGCTTCTTACCGCACTGCTGCTGGCCGCAGCGACACAGGCGCAGGCTGATTATCAGTGCAGCGTTAATCCTCAGGATGATGTGATCATCAAACCGCAGAGCGTGCAGGTGGTCGGCACCAACGGTAATCTTGAAATCTCACCGCAGGGCGATGTGACCTTTAACGGGCAGAAAGCCAACGTGGATAACGCCACGCGACAGAAAGCCATCGACTATCAGAATGCGTTACGTCGGGATTTGCCGTGGGTAGATAACGGGGCCTCGACGCGTCTGGAGCGCAGCCGTGTGGCGCTGGATAAAGTGATTGTGGAAAAGCTCGGTGCCAACAGCAACGTGCGCAATCGCCTGACCAAACTGGACGGACAGCTGAAGCAGCAGATGAACCGCATCATTGAGCATCGCCCGGATGGTTTGACCTTCCACCACCAGGCGATTGACCAGGTGCGTGCCGAAGGCGAAAAACTGGTGCAGAGCACGCTGGGCGGCATTATGCAGGATAGTCTGAACGAGATGGGCAGCAGCCAGGCCGCCAGCGGCAGTAATCCACTGCAGGCGATCATGGGCAACCTCGGCGGTCTGCAGCAGGCGGTTCAGGCAGAATGGAATAAGCAGGAACAGGACTTCCAGAACTTCGGTCATGAGGTGTGTAATCGCGTGACGGATCTGGAAGGGCAGCGCAAAGCGTTAGTGCAGGGCGTTAAAGGTTAAAAAAAACCAGCGGGACGAAGTAGCGTGCCGCTGGGTTATATGACTGTTTGGACTACATAAACAGTTCAAGCAGCGAATTCAGGAACAACTTCCCTTTTTCGGTTATCTGCCACTGCTCTGCGGTTTCCACCACGTAACCTGCCTCGATCGCTGCATCCATCTGTGCACGAATCACTTGTTCATCCAGCCCGGTATAGCGGCTGAAATCTGCACGTGGAGCGGCTTCCAGCAGACGGAAGCGGTTCATAAAGAACTCAAACGGCTTGTCTTCGTTCTCCACATCGTGCTGCTTGTCGAGGTAATTACCTTGCATAAAGCCGCGCGGATGACGGGTTTTCACCGTACGCACAATTCTGCCATCCGGCTGCGTCAGCTTGCCGTGCGCACCACAGCCGATACCGAGGTAATCACCGAAGCGCCAGTAGTTGAGGTTGTGCTCGCAGCGATAACCCGGCTTCGCATAGGCCGAGGTTTCATACTGCTGATAACCGGCGGCACTCAGCAACTCATGGCCTTGTTCGTAGATGTCCCACAGCGCATCGTCATCCGGCAATACCGGCGGACGCGAGCTGAACATCGTGTTCGGCTCGATGGTCAGCTGATACCACGACAGGTGCGGCGGATTCAGCGCAATCGCCTGACGCAAATCGTCCAGTGCCTCTTCCAGTGACTGATCGGGCAAGCCGTGCATCAGATCGAGGTTAAAGCTGCGCAGACCAAGACCGGCGGCGAGATGGGCGGCACGTACCGCTTCATCAGGGCCGTGAATGCGCCCTAAGCGCTCCAGTTTCTGCGGGCTAAAACTCTGCACGCCAATCGAAATACGGTTAATACCGGCTTTCTGGTAGCCGCTGAAGCGATCCGCTTCCACGGTGCCCGGATTGGCTTCCATGGTGACCTCTGCATCGGCCGCCAGCGGCAGGCGCGCACGCACGCCATCCATCAGCATCTGCATCGCATTGCTGCTCAGCAGGCTTGGTGTACCGCCACCGATAAAGATGGTGCGTACTTCACGGCCAGCGGTTAGCGGCAGGTCCTGTTCAAGATCGCTGAGCAGGTGCTGCACATACTCGATGTGCGGCACCTCGCCTTTTAACGCGTGGGAGTTGAAATCACAGTACGGACACTTCTGCACACACCACGGAATGTGGATGTACAGGCTTAACGGAGGTAACTCAGGCATTGCGCATCGCATCCAGTAACAGCGTCAATGCTTTGCCACGGTGGGAAACAGCGCGCTTTTCATCTTTACTCAGCTCTGCTGCAGTTTTGCCCAGTTCAGGAACATAGAAAATCGGGTCGTAACCAAAGCCGCCTTCACCTGCGGCTGCACGGGTAATTTCACCCGCCCAACTGCCGTGGAACACCAGCGGTGTCGGATCTTCAGCATGGCGCAGGTAAACCAGCACGCAATGGAACTGCGCCTGACGCTCGCCATCCGGCACGTTTTCCAGCGCCACCAGCAGCTTATCGAGATTTTGCTGATCGCTGGCGTCTTCTCCGGCATAGCGCGCAGAGTAGATGCCTGGCGCGCCGCCAAGGGCATCTACTGCCAGACCAGAGTCATCGGCAATGGCTGGCAGACCGGTGATCTGCGCAGCATGACGCGCCTTGAGAATGGCATTTTCAATAAAGGTCAGACCGGTTTCTTCCGCTGACTCAACGCCCAGTTCGGTTTGCGCCACGATATCGAGGCCGAAGGCCGCTAACAGATCGGCCAGTTCACGAACTTTGCCCGGATTACCGGTGGCGAGTACGACTTTTTGCATAACAGTTCCAGATTAACGAATTACAGCAAATACCAGAGACCTGGGAACAGGTCCATGCCGAGGAAATTCAGCGCGTACAGCACCAGAATCACAATCATGGCAGAGAAATCGATGCCGCCCATCGCAGGCAGAATACGGCGAATCGGTGCCATCAGCGGTTCAGTCAGCTGAATCAACACGTAATCAATCGGGCCACGTCCCTGGCTGATCCAGCTCATCAGCGAACGAATGATGATCACCCAGAACACCAGATAACCGGCGGATTTCACCAGCGACAACAGGCCAACTAACAGATTGGTGGGATCCACCGAGAACACGCCAACCTGAATTAACAGTAGCACCGGATATTTCAAAGTGGTCAGCACAAAGGCCAGCACCAGCGAGGCCGTATCAATCGGGCCTATTGCTGGCAGCACGCGGCGCAGCGGCTTGATAATTGGCTGTGTAATCTTCACCACAAACTGTGACAGCGGGTTATAGAAATCACAGCGTGACCACTGCATCCAGATGCGCAGCAGCAATACCATCACGTACAGGTCGATCAGCGTTTTGACTAAAAACGTCATTGTTAACATGAGGTTCCTCAATTATTGTTGTGAAGGTCGCGCATAATCCCGCGCGCCAAATACGGCGGTGCCAATGCGCACCATGGTGCTGCCTGCGGCGATTGCCGCATCCATGTCGTCGCTCATTCCCAGAGAAAGCGTATCGACGTCAGGGTAATCCTGTTTTAGAGCGTTAAACGCGTCAGCCATCTGCTGACATACCGCGAACTGTCGATCGTAATCTGACTCCGGCGCCGGGATCGCCATCAATCCGCGCAAGCGCAGACGTGGCAATGCGGCTATCTGCGCCGCCAGCGCCGGAATGGCCTCCAGCATGATGCCAGATTTGCTGTTCTCGTCACTGATATTTACCTGAATTAACACGTTAAGCGGCGGCAACGCTTCCGGGCGCTGATCGTTGAGGCGTTGTGCAATGCGTTCACGATCCACGGTGTGGCACCAGGCAAAATTCTCCGCCACCAGGCGGCTTTTATTGGATTGTAGCGGCCCGATAAAGTGCCACTGCAGTTCAGGATGTGCGGCCAGCTCAGCCACCTTTTCAACCCCTTCCTGTACGTAATTTTCACCGAATGCCTGCTGACCCGCAGCAATCGCTTCTGCGACTGCGCTCGCAGGTTTAGTTTTGCTCACTGCAAGCAGGGTAATTTCTTCTGGCGCGCGGCCGCAGCGTGCAGCGGCAGTGGCGATACGCTCACGCACTTGCTGTAGGTTGTGCTCAATGGAAGTCATAGTCAGGAGAAGTTAAATGGATTTGGATGAAGTTGTGGCCCTTAGTGTAAAGCATAACGCCGCCGATCTGCACCTTTGCAGCGGACATTTACCGCACTGGCGCCGGCAGGGGGTGCTGGAGCCGATCCCACAGCAAACCGCACTGGATGGCGACTGGCTGGAAACCTTTTTGCAACAGTGGCTCAGCGGCGTGCAGCAGGATGAGCTGGAAGCGAGCGGGCACGTTGATTTTGCCATCACCCTGCAAAGCGGCGTGCGTTTGCGTGCCAACCTGTTTATGCAGCGCCACGGTTTATCGTTGGCGCTGCGTTTGATTGCGAGCCAGGCGCCCAACATCAACCCATTGCAACTGCCCGACGTGGTAACGCAGTTGTTGCAGCTGGAAGAGGGGCTGATCTTAATCACGGGTGCCACCGGCAGCGGTAAATCCACCACGCTGGCCGCGCTGGTGGACAGCCTCAATCGCGAACAGGCACGCCACATTATTACGCTGGAAGATCCGATTGAATTTGTGCATCACAGCCAGCGCTCGTTGATACAGCAGCGGGAAGTGGGCGCACACACGGTGTCATTCCAGCAAGGATTGAAAGCGGCGCTGCGCGAAGACCCGGATGTGATTCTGTTGGGTGAGCTACGTGACAGCGAGACCATTCGACTGGCGCTGACGGCGGCAGAGACTGGGCATCTTGTATTGGCCACGTTGCACACGCGAGGTGCCACGCAAGCGGTGGATCGGCTGGTGGATGTGTTTCCTGCCGAGGAAAAAAACCTGGTGCGCACCCAGTTGGCGGGCAGTTTGAAAGCGGTGCTGGCGCAGCGTTTGGTGCCGGCAAAAAACGGTGGGCGAATTGGCTTGTTCGAGGTGTTAGTGGCCACGCCTGCGGTGACCAATTTAATCCGCGAGGGCAAGATGCATCAACTGCCTGGCGTGCTGCAAACCGGTGCGCAGTCAGGGATGCAGACGTTCGCGCAGAGCGAACAGGCGCGACAACAGGCGGGATTGATTTGAGAATTTGCGAGTCCATTCAGAAGGGCGGGCATGATTTGCGTGCCTGCGAGTTGATACTAAAGGGCGGGGCATGATTTAAATGCTTGCAAGTCGATACAAGGGAGCGGGCATGATTTGAGTGCCTGCGAGTTGATACTAAAGGGCGGGGCATGATTTGAATGCTTGCAAGTCGATACAAGGGAGCGGGCATGATTTGAGTGCCTGCGAGTCGTTACAAAAGGGCGGGGCATGATTTGCGCGACTGTGAGTCAATACAAGTGGCAGAATTGATTGGCGTGTTTGCAGGTTGCCGTAAATGTCGGGAGCACAATAGCCGAGCGAATAACAAGCAAGCTGTTGCCGCAATTTGTCAGGTGCGCATTCACGCGCACCTGGATTTCAATCAGTGCGTATCGAACCAATCTTCCAGAATGATCACCGCCGATTGTGAATCGACCTGACCTTTCTGCAATGCACGGAAGCCACCGCGTTCGAACAGGTCGGCGCGCGCTTCCACGGTACTTAACCGCTCGTCCTGCAGCTCAACACGCACACCGAAACGGCCATGAATGCGATTGGCGAACTTACGGGCGCGGTCGGTTAACGGCTGTTCGGTGCCGTCCATGTTCAACGGCAAGCCCACCACCACGTAATCAGGCTGCCACTCTTTCAGTAGCTTCTCGATCAGCTTCCAGTCTGGCGTGCCATCTTGCGCTTTAAGCGCGGTCAGAGCGCGAGCGGTGCCGGTTAACTGTTGACCGACCGCCACACCGATGCTTTTGGTGCCGAAATCGAAGCCCAGCAAAGTTTCACTGGCCATCACGCGTGCCCTGCATCGCTGGTCATATTATGAATATCGATGCCCATGCTGCGTGCAGCTTCACGCCAGCGCTCGGCTATCGGCGTCTGGAACAGAATATTGCTGTTCGCGGGTGTGGTTAGCCAGGCATTTTCCAGCAGCTCATTCTCCAGCTGATCTTTCTCCCAGGCGCAATAACCTAACGCCACCAGCACGTTATCGGGCTGTTCTGAGGTGCCGATCGCTTCCAGCACATCCCGTGAAGTGGTGATCACGGTGTTATCAGAGATACGGATGCTGGAAGAGTAAATTTTCTGGGCAGAGTGCAGGATAAAGCCGCGATCTTCCGCCAGCGGGCCGCCAGCGAACACCGGCTTATCCAGCTTAATGGCAGGATCACGTTCTGATGGGCTGATTTTAAGTTTCTTCAGAATGCCTTCGACCGTCAGGTTTTCCATCGGCTTATTCACGATCAAGCCCATGGCGCCATCTTCATTGTGCTCGCAGATATACACCACCGAGCGTTTGAACAGCGGGTCCTGCAGCGACGGCATCGCAATCAAAAAATGGTGCTGTAAATTCATTCTCACTCGTATACCAAAAATAACCGGCGCGGCCGCAGCCACGTCGGTTTTGGGTTCTCACGGCGCTTACACGCCGTTGACATCAGCCCAGGCGTTTCTCAATGGCATCCATCAGCATGCCGGTGATCGAGATCGGGAATGCAGCCTCGATTTCACGCACGCAGGTTGGGCTGGTTACGTTAACTTCGGTGAGTTTATCACCAATGATGTCCAGACCGACAAAAATCAGCCCTTTAGCTTTCAGCGTTGGACCCACGCGACGGGCGATTTCCCAATCGCTGTCACTCAACGGGCGTGCTTCACCGCGGCCACCAGCTGCCAGGTTACCACGGGTTTCGCCACCCTGTGGGATACGCGCCAGGCAGTAAGGCACCGGCTCGCCATCCACCACCAGCACGCGTTTATCGCCCTCTTTGATCGCTGGCAGATAGTTTTGCGCCATGCAGAAGTTCTGGCCGTGGTTGGTCAGGGTTTCGGTGATGACGCCAAAGTTCGGGTCGTCCTGCTTCACGCGGAAGATCGAGGCACCGCCCATGCCGTCCAGCGGCTTGAGAATCACATCACCGTGCTCCTGCCAGAAGGCACGCAGCTGCTCTTTATTGCGGGTCACCAGCGTGTCTGGCGTCAGATCGGCGAACCACGCGGTGTAAAGCTTCTCGTTGCAGTCGCGCAGGCTCTGCGGTTTGTTGACGATCAGCGTGCCTTGCTCTTCCGCGCGCTCCAGCAGGTAGGTCGCGTAAATGAATTCGGTATCAAACGGCGGATCTTTACGCATCAGCACCACGTTGAGATCGGCCAGTGGAATCACCTGCTCGCTACCGAACTCGTACCATTTGTCGTAGTTCTGCTCCACGCTTAACAGACGCGTGCGGGCGTAAGTGACGCCGCCGCGCAGGGAGAGATCGCCCATCTCCATGTAATGAATTTCGTAACCACGGCGCTGTGCTTCCAGCAACATGGCGAAGCTGGTGTCTTTTTTAATGTTGATGGACGAAATTGGGTCCATAACGATGCCAAGCTTAATCATTATTCTCTCCTCAAAGGGGGAATTTATTGCCCCGTTCCGTGACAGCGCTGCGGCTTTTCACGTGCGTAGTTTTAAAACCCTAAAAGTATCCCTTAACCCAGGTCACCAAACCTCACCTGAAGTGCCGTAATGGCCGTCAGTGCGGTAGTTTCTGTACGCAACACGCGTGGGCCCAGCAAAATATCGGTGAAACCTTGCTGCGCGGTCATGGCAATTTCGTCTGCGGATAAGCCGCCTTCCGGACCAATCAGCAGGCGTACACGTTCAACCGGCTGCGGCAGAGTGTTAATACTGTGGCTGGCACGCGGATGCAGATTGAGCTTTAAACCGCTTTCCTGCTCGGCACACCAGGCTTCCAGCGTCATCGCTTCACGGATTTCCGGCACACGATTACGGCCGCACTGTTCACAGGCGGCAATCGCAATTTTTTGCCATTGCTGAATCTTCTTCGCCAGTCGTTCAGCATCCAGCTTTACGCCGCAACGCTCCGAAAACAAGGGTGTAATCACGTTCACGCCGAGTTCGATCGATTTCTGGATGGTGAATTCCATTTTTTCGCCGCGCGACATCACCTGCCCAAGATGGAGATGGAGCGGAGATTCACGGTCATCAGGCTGACTGGCAAGGACCCTTACTTTTACACGCTTTTTATCAGCCTGGGTGATTTCGGCGCTAAAAGTCAGATTACTGCCATCAAACAGCTCAATTTGTTGACCGGCGGTCATGCGCAGCACGCGCCCGACGTGGTTAGCGGCATCTTCGTCGAGGAAGACTTCACTGTTAACTTCAAGAGGTTCGGGATGATAAATGCGAGGTATGCGCATGCGGTTCCTGCCAGCGTTATGCCGTGTCATCTGACACGGCCCAATCGGAAAAAAGCTAGTGTAGGGTAGCGCTTTTAGCGCTGGCAAGCCTGTTGTACATAGGGATTGTGATTTCCCTGTACCTGCGCGATGCGGTTATCGCGTTCGCACTCCCATTGGCTCACCGGATATTGCTTGTTCCAGGCGGTGAACAGCTGGGTCTGCTGACGCGAAAGACGCAGCTGATACTGGTCACGCATATAGAAGTAGGTGCGGGCGATGGCACCGCGTGCACGCTCGGGTGGCTGCGCCAGCTTCTGCTTGAAATCGACTTTCATTGCGCACTGACCATATTGCGCGTCGCCGCCGTTCCACTGACTGTACTGGAAGTTATTGCGATCGCCATTCACTTCACCAATCGCCGGCTGCAGATTGTGCAGGTCGCTTTCAATGCGGCGGTAATCGGCATCTTTACTGCAGTTTTTACGGCCGCCGTTTTGCCAGCACTGGCGCTGATGGCCGAACTCCCATGCGGGCATCACATGTTCCCACTCAATACGCTCTGCGCGATTGGCATTTTTACGCACGCTGTAGCCGCAGCTACTGAGATCGGGCACGCCTTTCTTGCCGTGCCAGCTGATTTTGCAGCCGCAGTAAAATTCGGCGGGCGCATCGGCATTGATCTGCGCGGCGACCACTTTGGCCTGCTGGAAGTTATTTTGATTGTAATGCGTGATGCTGAGGCTGAAGGCGCTAATAGGGGCAACTAATAAGGAGAGTAACAACAGCGTTTTGCGAGACATATTCCAAAAAATACCTGATGCGTAAAAAGGCGGCAGGGTAACAGAATGGCGCAGGGTGGGAAATCAGATAAACGGATTAACCTGCTGAAAATTCACCAGGTTGCAGCAAAGTACCGCATTGCACGCAGCGGTATTCACTTTCACCCCGTAACACGCGATTGTGGCGGCGTACGGTGAGCTGATGTTGCTGACAGCGGCAGCGATAGGGGAAGGTATTGCTGCGCACCGACGCGATTTCGAACTGATGGGTGCGACGCGCGGGAACGCCGAGCACGCTCTCCATCATCCACTTCCACTCTTTGCCGTGCGGCGGCACGCGGCCAAAGGTTTTCCATACCAGCAGGTGCGCCAGTTCGTGCGGCACCACCTCGTCCACAAAGGCCTGCTGATTCTCCAGCAATAGCACCGGGTTGATGCGAATCTCCCATTTCTCCAGCCAGGCCGTACCGGCAGCGGTGCCGCGCTGCTGATACACCAGCTTCGGCTCGTCATAGTGACGCTCCAGCTTTTCATTGGCGAGCTGCAAATGGTAACGCAACGAGCGCATCACGGCTTGTTGCAGGGCAATGGGAAGGCGAGGTGTTTTCATGCCGGGCAGGATAACCTGGTACGCACAAATGCGCACCTGACGAAACGCACAAAAAAAGGGCCGCCAATCGGCAGCCCTTCGTATCGCTTATCGACCTTATTGCTGGCCGATATCGCGCAGTTTTTTGCCTTGCATCAGGTTGCGCTCGATGTGTTCCAGCGAGACGTTTTTGGTCTCTGGAATCAGCGCCACGGTCAGCAGGATAAAGAACACATTCAGACCTGCGTATACCCAGAAGGTCGGCGCGTTGCCCAGCGTGTTGAGCATGGTCAGGAAGGTGGCACCGACGATCATGTTGGCAATCCAGTTGGTTGCGGTCGACACGGTGATACCGAAGTCGCGGCCTTTCAGCGGCTGAATTTCTGAACACAGCACCCAAATCAGCGGACCGGCAGACATCGCAAAACCAACGATGAACATCAGCAACATGGCGACAGCAAAGTATTGTGCGGAAGCGGAGTTAATGCCGATGTGCAGCATGGTGCCGAGGATGCCCATACCGGCAGCCATCACGATGAAGCCCAGCACCAGGGTCGGTTTACGGCCCCAGCGATCCACCAGACCGATAGCAATAAAGGTCGCCAGTACGTTGACCAGACCGACAATGACTGTACCCCACATCTGCTGAGTCGTATTAGCGAAGCCTGCAATCTCAAAGATTTTTGGCGCGTAATACATGATGACGTTCATCCCGGTGAACTGCTGCATCACCTGCAACAGCACGCCCAGGAACACCGCACGGCGGAAGTTACTGTTGCTCTGGAATAACTGCCAGCCAGACTGTTTGATCTTCAGGCTTTCACGAATCTCATCCAGTTCACGTTTAGCTTGTTCGCTGGTATCACGCAGACGAGCCAGCACGCGTTCTGCACTGCGGAAATCGCCTTTCGCCGCCAGCCAGCGTGGGCTGTTTGGCAGGAAGAATACGCCTACCAGCAGCAGCACGGCCGGAATGGTGATGATACCCAGCATCCAGCGCCATGCGCCTGCGTCACTAAACGCAGTATCAGACAGATACGCGCCCAGGATACCGATGGTGATCATCAGCTGATACAGAGAAATCATGCTGCCACGAATCTTTTCCGGTGCGATTTCAGAAAGATACAGAGGAGCAGTGTAAGACGCGACACCGACTGCCAGGCCGAGTACTACACGTGCAGCAATCAGCATGTCTGGGCTAACCGCCATGGCTGACCACAGTGAACCGATCACGAACAGAATCGCACCTGCCATCAGGCTCTTTTTACGGCCAAGATGTGAAGACATCCAGCCACTACCGATTGCACCCACAGCCGCACCAAACATCATGGAGCTTACAATCCACTCTTGCTCATGTGCAGTGACGTTGAAATCTTTTGCGATGAAGGGCAGGGCACCAGCGATAACGCCGATATCCAGACCAAACAGCAGGCCGGCCAGAGCCGCTAAGAAGCAGACAAACAAGGTCATCATCTTGTTCGACGTTCTGCTCTTATGAGTATTACCAGGCATAATGCCTCCGAAGTTTATCTATCATTGTTTTTATCAATGTTATGAAACCTGCCGACGGAAAAAAGTGAGGATGATCACATCAGTGTAATCGGTTACACACGCTGAAACCCTGCAATCCAGCATTTTCCGCCTGAAATAGTTACGTAACCAGTAAGGTATAGCACCCTTTAAGTTTCTGACATCTCTCTAAATATCGGCTATCAGACGACGCTGAAAATAACGCATTTTCATACGAATAACTACGCTGAAAATTCGCTAAATGACAGATTACAAAAGGTTTTCAAAATGTAATCGTTAACACTTTGTTGTAAACATTGAAAATGAAGTGTAGACGGCGGGGAAAAATGTGCTGGCTGACTAACGGGGGAGATATTAGAAGACATGAAGGGCCACATTCATGAGGGGAGAATTGGACAAACCCGTTCAGCTTTGATGAGTCGACAGCATTGTCAAAAAAAGAAAATGCCAGTCAGGATTAACTGGCTGGCATAACGCAATAAGCGGACCCAATGCAGATTAGTACTGGATTATTTTATCGAATAACTCAGGGAGTACGGGCCGGATTTGTTCTCAATACCGTATACCTTTCCGCTGTAATCAACATGAATCTTGTCACCATCTACGGCAACGGAGGATATTGTTCCACCTCCTGTCAGGAATGGGAAATCTGCATTTAGCTCCTTCACATCTGCTCCGCTAGCATCATGAAAGTAATAACGGAAAACGGTTGGCACCGTTGCCCCGCCATCATTGTTTTGCGTAGTGTAAAGCCATAATCCCGCACTGACCTGTCGCACACTCTGAAGTGAATCATCCGCGCGGGGATCTGGTTGATGCGTAAACCAAACGAAAGCCAATAGCATGACCGTGATCAGCCAGTGGAAACCATTAATAACCGTTCTGGCGCGCATAATTGATGCCCTCACGGATTGCACGTTGGTCTTCGGGGTCATCACCATAAGGCGGGCCACCTCGCCAGTTTCCCCATTCAGGACGTGAGGTTCCGGCACGGGACTGTGCCCATCCGGCCCCCATGAGTAAAATCTCAGCTGGAATACCCGCTGCAGTACCCGTCGCACCAAAATTAAAGTTACCAAATGCGGCCCAGTACGGATCAAATTGTTTGTAATCCCATGGCCCACGCCCGCGGACTTTTTGGTAGAACCAGTAGTAGGTTTGCGGCAATGCCATATTGCATCCATAGCCGCGACTGCGTGCTTCTCTCATATTGTTATGTAAGATCTGAATCGCGCCGCTTGGGCCAATGCCAGATGGTGATGCCATATATAACTCCCTTTACGTTTTCCATGTGATTTGTGTGGGATTATGAAACAAATCGAAACAACAAAAAAGGATGGCCCAGGCGCAATTGCGAGCAGTTAAGGATTGGTTGAAAGAGTGATTTGTCCGTTCGAAGTAGCATCACCGGGTTACATGATGAAACGAATAAACGACGTCTAACGATAGTTTGGATGTTGAGGCTGCTAAGATGACAGCAATAAAAAATGCCAGTCAGAATTAACGGACTGGCATTACGCATTGAGCGACTTGTTTTCGCTGAAGCGGGCTAAATTACAGGCCTGCAGCCTCGCGCAGTTGAGCAGCTTTATCAGTCTGCTCCCACGGGAAGTGCTCGCGACCAAAGTGACCGTAAGCAGCGGTCTCTTTGTAGATTGGCTTCAACAGATCCATCATCTGAATCAGACCGTATGGACGCAGGTCGAAGAACTCGCGCACCAGCAGGGTCAGCTGTTCGGTAGAGACTTTCTCAGTACCGAAGGTTTCCACCATGATGGAAGTTGGCTCAGCCACGCCGATCGCGTAAGAAACCTGGATTTCGCAACGGTCAGCCAGGCCAGCCGCCACGATGTTTTTCGCCACATAGCGTGCTGCGTAAGCTGCAGAACGGTCAACCTTAGACGGGTCCTTACCAGAGAACGCACCGCCACCGTGACGCGCCATGCCGCCGTAGGTATCAACGATAATTTTACGACCGGTCAGACCGCAGTCGCCCATTGGGCCGCCGATCACGAAGCGGCCAGTTGGGTTGATGTGGTATTTGGTGCTGGCATTCACCCACTCAGCAGGCAGAACCGGCTTGATGATCTCTTCCATCACCGCTTCACGCAGATCGGCTGTCGAAATTTCTTCAGCGTGCTGAGTCGACAGGACAACCGCATCGATACCGACAATTTTGCCGCCATCGTACTGGAAAGTGATCTGGCTTTTCGCATCCGGACGCAACCACGGCAGTGAGCCGCTTTTACGCACTTCAGCCTGACGCTGCACCAGACGGTGGGCGTAGGTTACCGGAGCAGGCATCAGCACGTCGGTTTCGTTGGTGGCGTAGCCAAACATCAGGCCCTGGTCGCCCGCGCCCTGTTCCAGCGGATCGGTACGGTCAACACCCTGGTTGATGTCAGGAGACTGCTTGCCAATCGCGCTCAGTACGGCGCAAGAGTTCGCATCAAAGCCCATATCGGAATGGACATAGCCGATTTCACGTACGGTATTACGGGTGATCTCTTCGATATCCACCCATGCGCTGGTGGTGATTTCACCGCCAACCAGCACCATACCGGTCTTAACGTAAGTTTCGCAGGCCACGCGTGCTTTAGGATCCTGTTCAAGGATCGCATCTAACACGGCATCGGAAATTTGGTCAGCGATTTTATCAGGATGTCCTTCTGATACGGACTCAGATGTAAATAGGTGTTTAGCCATTCTGTTCTTTACCTTACAAATGGTTTGAATTCGACTGCATAGCGTAAGTGGACCAGGCCGACTCGACGCCCCTTCAGGCAAAGCCGCGAGCAGTAGGGAGTATTGGCGTAATCGCCGACACCGCCTGGATGTTAACCAGTTTAGATGGAAAACCATCTGGACGGCTATTCTAGGTCACACAGTGAGCACTTTTCCAGTGCTTTTTCGGATTCCGCACGTTTACGCAAGTGGGCAGATGGAAGAAGTTCCTGACACCTTCCACAAAATCCAGACAAAGATTTTGCTTTTTCACCCTGCAAACTGTATAAAACGCCGCTGCTGTCGACCACAGTACAAAAGGATGACGCCACCGTGCGTCGCGCCGTCAGAGCTGTTCTCTGATTTTCACCCAGGCCGTTTCTCGTTTGCTGTTTGCAGGCGTTGGAGGTGATAAAAGTAATGAACCACACTTCTCTTCTTTTCGGTTCACTGCGCTCAATGGGCGCGCTGGCAATCCTATCCCAATCCAGTTTTATTCTTTTCTCTCGTCGAAGTTTTGCGCGTTGCGGTAATTATCCCGACACGAGCGCCGGCTAAGCTATTCCCTCATTTCTGTCACTGTGTTTCACTCGTCTTAGGCGGTGAAAAGCGTTGGCTTTTGGCCCGTTTTTTACTGACTACAGCGTGGTGTTTTACACTTAGAGTCAGCAACGTGCACGGCAACCCGATAATCGGAGCTCAGCAGGATGGGGAAATGTTTACCCGGACTCACAATAGCAAGACCCGGCAACTGTTTCATATTTCAACGGAAAATTGAGGTTCGCGATGTCTGACGACATGAAGAATATCAAGGGTTCGTCAGCTGGCGAACAGGGTGTACTCCGCTCCATGCAGGAGGTGGCGATGAACGATCAGGAAGCGAGCAGAATGCTGCGTACCTACAATATTGCCTGGTGGGGTAATAACTATTATGACGTCAACGAGCTGGGGCACATCAGCGTGTGTCCGGATCCGGATCAGCCGGAAGTGCGCGTTGACCTGGCGAAACTGGTTAAAGAGCGTGAAGCCGATGGCCAGCGTCTGCCTGCGCTGTTCTGCTTCCCGCAGATTTTACAGCATCGCCTGCGTTCGATTAACGCCGCCTTCAAACGTGCGCGTGAATCCTACGGCTACAAAGGTGACTACTTCCTGGTGTACCCAATCAAGGTTAACCAGCATAAGCGCGTGATTGAATCACTGGTCAACTCCGGTGAGCCGCTGGGCCTGGAAGCCGGTTCGAAAGCCGAGCTGATGGCGGTGATCGCGCACGCGGGTAAAACCCGTTCGGTGATCGTCTGTAATGGCTATAAAGACCGCGAGTACATTCGTCTGGCGCTGATTGGCGAGAAACTCGGTCACAAGGTTTACCTGGTGATCGAGAAAATGACCGAAGTGCGCCTGGTGCTGGAAGAGGCGGAGCGCCTGAACGTGATCCCACGTTTGGGGATTCGCGCGCGTCTGGCTTCGCAAGGTTCCGGAAAATGGCAGTCGAGCGGTGGTGAGAAATCTAAGTTCGGTCTGGCGGCGTCACAAGTGTTGCAGCTGGTGGATATCATGCGCAAAGCCGGTCGTCTCGACAGCCTGCAACTGCTGCATTTCCATCTTGGCTCGCAGATGTCCAACATTCGCGACATCGCCACCGGTGTGCGTGAGTCGGCGCGTTTCTACGTTGAGCTGGCGAAGCTCGGTGTGAACATCAAATGCTTCGATGTCGGCGGCGGTTTGGGCGTGGATTATGAAGGTACGCGTTCGCAGTCTGACTGCTCGGTGAACTATGGCCTAAACGAATATGCCAACAACGTGATTTGGGCGATTGGTGACGCTTGTGAAGAGCACGGCCTGGAGCATCCAACCGTCATCACCGAATCCGGTCGTGCGGTTACCGCGCACCACACCGTGCTGGTCTCCAACATCATCGGTGTAGAGCGCAACGAATTCAGTACGCCAGTGGCGCCAGATGTCGATTCACCACGTCCGATTCAGAGCCTGTGGGATACCTGGCAGGAGATGCACGAGCCGAACGTCCGCCGTTCGCTGCGTGAATGGCTGCACGATAGCCAGATGGATTTGTTCGACATCCATACCGGCTACTCTTCCGGTACTTACGATCTTGGCCAGCGCGCCTGGGCAGAGCAGCTTTATTTAAGCATCTGTCATTATATCCAGCAGCATCTGGACCCGAGTAACCGTGCGCACCGTCCTATCATTGATGAACTGCAGGAGCGCATGGCGGATAAGATTTACGTCAACTTCTCGCTGTTCCAGTCAATGCCAGATGCATGGGGTATCGATCAGCTATTCCCGGTGCTGCCGCTGGAAGGGCTGAACAAGATCCCTCAACGTCGTGCAGTGTTACTCGACATTACCTGTGACTCCGACGGTACCATCGATCACTACGTGGATGGCGACGGTATTGCCACCACCATGCCGATGCCAGAGTACGACATTGATAATCCGCCAATGCTGGGCTTCTTTATGGTCGGCGCGTATCAGGAAATCCTCGGCAACATGCACAACCTGTTTGGCGATACCGAAGCGGTTGACGTATTCGCTTTCCCGGATGGCAGCGTTGAAGTGCAATTGTCAGATGAAGGCGATACCGTGGCAGACATGCTGGAGTATGTGCAGCTGAACCCGAACGATTTGATGACGCTGTTCCGCGATCAGGTGACACAGCAGAAAGACATCGACGAAGAGCTGCGTGCACAGTTCCTTGAAGAGTTTGAAAGTGGCTTATATGGTTACACCTATCTTGAAGATGAGTAACTGTTAATACGCATAGCGGGCCCTGTACAGGGCCCGTTTTATTTCCCTGCCATTCTATTTTCTTATTTCCCCATTTTTTATTTGAATTGTGATGAAGATCACTCTCAATAAATGTTAATCATCCATTTATAACTCGCGCCTAAAATACGTGTTTTCTATCCCCTTCATTTTTATTCACAAAGCTAAAGAACCGCTTCGCTTCAATCCCGAATATCCCTGCATTAGTTACTGATTTTGTAAGGATTGGATAGGTAATCTGTTATGTTTTCTTATCGATGTATAATAAAAATTTAAACATTAAGGATTGAATAGTCCCATCAGGAAACTACATTTTTTGACGTCTTTTGGAACCATGTATTCCAGAACGAAAAAAATGAATTTTGCGATGTAATTATCTTTATCAGACAAATTAAGAATAATTTATACAATAAATTCAATGTGTTCGTTGTTTTGATATCTGTCAAGGCTGGTATTAACTTAAATTTTTCCAGGAATTATCCGATAATTTTGTGAAAGTAAAATAAGTTTACTATGAAAATTGATAGATTTAAACGATTAAAGTGTGGTTGGATCTTTACTGAAATCTATTTTGCAAACTGTAAGTCCTACGTTAGGCTTCAGTTAACGTGTTAAGATTTATCGATGTTTCCCTTACATCTCACATGAGTAATCCTGACAGTTCAGGAGTATCAGTAAGTTGCGGAAGGGACTGTGAAATGAGCAATCAATTTGAATACATTTTCTTGCTGGAACCCGTTCATGGTAAAGCCGGCGAGTTGATTGCATGGGAATTGTTAACCCGATTCTCAGATGATGCAGATATTAATAATAAACGTAACCCTTGCAGGGATGAGGGGTTCTTCAGTCGGCTTCCTGCTGACGAGAAATGGCAGTTATTCCTCCACCAGATCGGAAAACTTATTCAGCTATACCAGAAAGGGTTTGATCAGGTAGTCAGTGTAAATGTGGATAGAGATATCGTCGCCGGTATTTTTGAAGATGCTGAAATACAACAAAAACTGGCGAGTTTAACGTTGTTGCGTTTAGAGATATCCGCCTTCTTTACCGCGCGTTTTAACAGCGCAGACCTGCTGATATTAAAAGGTGTCGCGAAAGTGACACACGCCCCTTTATGGCTTGATGACTTTGGTCCGGGTTATTCCAACCTGACTATGCTCGATAGCGGAATATTTGAAATCGTCAAGATTGACAAAGATTTTTTTTGGCAATTTGGCGACGGTCACATTTTTGACACGCTGCTTAGCCACCTCAACCAATTATGCAAAGGCGTGATTGTTGAAGGCGTTGAAAACCCATCACACCTCGATTTGCTGGCGCATAAAGCGATCTACGGTATGCAGGGCTATCACTGGCAGAGTGTCTATCTAAATGATTTTCTTAAGCAATCCTGAGTTTGTGCGGGTTCGGCCACTACAATCGGGGTAGAAAAAATGTCTAAAAATGGGTTCATTGCATTCAATTTGATTTGTGCTCGCCCAATGGAAAATAAAGGCATTTCCCCCTTTGTTCCGCTGAAAAATAAACCCAGCCCATTCCCAGGATGGAGGCTTAACTCGGCTCAGCGCGATTTCATCATGAGTTTGTATGAAATCGACCAAGAGAAGAAGTGAATAGTCATCTGGATTATTCGCCATTGAAGCCGGTATCTGCGGATACCGGGCGTTTTTATGGAATTTAATAACTGCGCGGGATTTCGATAAAATGAATAATATCTCTATCACTCCTAAAGGTGGGACAGTAGCCTCTGAAGTTAGCGGCTCTCAAGTCAACTTAACTGCGCCAAGCGTGGTTAAACTTCACCTTAATCAATCAGATATTAAGTCTTTCACACGCAATGGTAATGATTTAGTCGTCACCACAAAATCTGGTGAAGTGGTTGTTATTCATAACTTTTATACAGCAGCAGGCGACAGTGATCTGGTGCTACAGGACGACAAAGGTGCACTGTGGTGGGTTGAAGATCCGGGCACTGATGGGTTCCAGTACGTCAACATTGACAGCACCGAAGGGCTGTTAGCTGAGAACACCACCAATGATGGCACCATCGCGGCCTTCGGTATCGGTGGCGCAGCGCTGGCGGGCCTGGGGGCGATGTTTGCTGGCTCGGCAGGCGGTGGCGGCGGTAATGCCGCAGTCAGTGACGGTAGTACCGGTGGTGGTAACAACGGAGGCGGTAATAACGGTGGCGGCAACAATGGTGGAGGCAACAATGGTGGAGGCGATACCACTCCTCCAGCCGTAGTGACCAACCTGGTGGTCAGTGACAACGTTGGCCCCTATCAGGGCGCGATCACCACGGGTTCAGTCACCGATGACAACACTCCAACCTTAAGTGGCAACGGCGAAGTCGGTGCCATTATTCGCGTTTATGATGGCACAACGTTGCTGGGCTCCACCGTGGTGGGTGCAAATGGCACATGGTCCTTCACCTCACCAGCGCTGGCAGACGGTTCACACAGCCTGACCGTCACCGCGACCGATGCGGCTGGTAATACCAGCGCCGCCAGCGATCCGATTACCTTTACCGTGGATACCACTGCCCCAGAAGCGGTGAGTGATCTCAATGTCGGGAACAATGCAGGCTCGGTGGTATTGCCGATCGCCAATGGTGGATCCACCAATGACACCACGCCTTTGCTGAGCGGCAGAGGCGAGGTAGGAAGCATCATCACCATTCGCGATGGCGATACTGTACTTGGTAGCGTAACCGTTGGCAGTAACGGCAGTTGGAGTTTCACCAGCCCAGAATTAGCTCAGGGTAGTCATACCCTCAGCATCACTTCGACAGATGCGGCGGGCAACACCAGCGCAGCGACCACCATTACCTTCACGGTCGATACCGAAGCACCGGCCAGCGCCACGGGTCTGGCCTTAAGTGGGGATGCTGAAGGAACTGCAACACCGGTAAACAGCGGCGGAACGACCGATGACAGCACACCAACCCTGAGCGGAAATGGTGAAGTGGGTGCGGTGATCAGCGTTTATGACAACAACACCCTGATTGGCACGGCGGTGGTCGGCAGCAATGGCACCTGGAGCTTCACTACGCCAGCGCTGAGCAACGGTGCGCACAGTCTTACCGTGACGCAGACCGATGCAGCCGGCAATGTCAGCTCGGTTTCTGATGCGTTTGATTTTAATGTGCAGGCTGGGCTGCCTCCAGCCACCACCTCACTGGAAATTACCGACGACACCGGCAGCACTCTGGTGCAGCTTACTAATGGCGCCAGCACCCATGACAGCACGCCAACGCTAAGTGGGCTGGCAATTGCCGGTGCACTGATCACCCTCTACAACGGCACGACAGAAATCGGCAGTGTGGTGGCGGGCCCGGATGGACAGTGGAGCTTCACGCCAGCTGCACTTGCAGATGGCACTTACAACTTCCATGCCTCTGTCACCGATACCGATGGCGATGGCAGCGTGACGCAAACGCCGATCATCGTTATCACCATTGACACGATTGTGCCTGATGCGGCATCAGGCCTGCAGCTCAGTGACAACGATAACGGCACTGTCCAACCTATTGCTTCTGGTGGTGCGACCAACACCACTCATCCAGTGCTGAGCGGCACAGCAGAACCTGGCAGCACCGTTACCGTTCGTGATGGTACTATCGTACTTGGCACCGCCACAGTGGGCAGCAACGGCAGCTGGAGCTTTACCTCCCCAACCCTCTCAGAGGGTAGCCACAGTATTACCACCACCGTGACCGATCCTGCAGGCAACACCAGCGCTGCATCAGATCCTATCACCTTCACCGTCGATACCCAGGCGCCAGCGGCTGCCAGTAATCTGGTCGTCACTGACGATGTTGGCGCAAGCACCGGGCCGCTCACGACCGGAGCAACGACTGACGACAATACGCCGACCCTTAGCGGTAACGCCGAGGCGAACAGTATCGTAAAAATTTACGATGGCACGACGCTGTTGGGAAGTGTTGCAGTAAGCAGCAGTGGCAGCTGGAGTTTCACCACGCCAGCTCTGAGCAACGGCAGCCATACGTTAAGCACCACGGTGACTGATGCGGCGGGAAATGTAAGCCAGGCAACCACCGGATTTGGCATCACTGTTGCTGCGGGAGTGCCACCGACTACCAGTACGCTGCAAGTCACCGATGACAGTGGCAGCACCCTGAAAGTCTTGTCAAACGGCGCCAGCACGCATGATAAAACACCGGTTCTCAGCGGCCTTGCCGCCGCCGGAGATATTATCACGCTGTACAACGGCACCACCTTGCTGGGCAGCACCACGGCAGGTTCCGACGGTCAGTGGAGCTTCACTCCCTCTACGTTGGCGGATGGTTCTTACTCCTTCCATGCCGTTGCTACCGACAGCACCGGTAATCCAACTAACTCTGTCACCATCAACATCACGATTGATAGCGTTGCGCCAGCGGCGGCAGGCGATCTGCAGCTAAGCAATAACAACGGCAGTACCGTTACGCCAATCGCGGCAGGTGGCACCACCAGTGATAACACCCCAGTGCTGAGCGGCACGGCTGAACCTGGCAGCACCGTTACTGTGCGTGATGGCGACAATGTGCTGGGCACGGCAACCGTTGGCAGCGATGGCAACTGGAGCTTTACCGCACCGGCACTCGGTGAAGGCAGTCATAGCCTGACGACTACCGTTACCGATGCTGCGGGCAATACCAGCCCAGCGTCCTCTCCGATTGCTGTCACTGTGGACACCTCGCCACCTGCCGCAGTCAGTGACCTCGTGGTCACCGATAATGTGGGTGATTCACAAGGTGAACTGACTTCTGGCGCGGTGACTGACGATAACACGCCAACGCTGAGCGGCACGGGTGAGCCTAATGCGCTGTTGAGCATCTATGACGGCACCACACTGTTGGGTAACACCACCGTGGGCGTTGATGGCACATGGACCTTTACGACTCCGGCTCTGAACAACGGTTCTCATAGTTTCACCATCACCGCCACAGATACCGCCGGCAATGTCGGCCCTGCCAGCCCACCATTTATTGTGGATATTGAGGCCGATCTACCAACGGCCAGTGATTCTCTGGAAGTGATCGATGATAACGGCAACACCGTTGAGCAGCTGGTTGATGGAGCCACCACCAACGATCCTACGCCAGTGCTGATTGGTTCGGCGAGTCCCGGCAATATCATCACCCTGTATGACGGTAGCCAGTTTCTTGGCAGCACCACCGCAGGCGCGAACGGACAATGGCTGTTCAGAATGGGCATCCTGAGTGATGGCCCGCATGCAATTCATGGCACTATCACCGATGCAGCGGGCAATATCACCGATACCCTCACCATCAATATCACCGTGGATACGGTGGCGCCTGATGCAGTGACCGGCTTGCAGATTAATAACGATTCAGGCAGCACGTCAGTGCCTATTACCAATGGCAGCCTCACCAATGATGCAACGCCAGTCCTTAGCGGCAGCGCCGAAGCGGGTAGCGTGGTCACCATTCGTGATGGCAACACTGTGCTGGGTAGTGTGACTGTTGGTAGCAATGGTAACTGGAGCTTCACCACCCCAGCATTGGGAGAGGGTAGCCATAGCCTGACGACTACCGCAACAGATGCGGCAGGTAACAGCAGCCCAGCCACCACCCCGATTACCTTTACCGTTGATACCACGGCGCCAGCGGCGGTTAGTGGACTGGTCGTGACTGATGATGCAGGCACCAGCACCGGGGCGCTGACTTCCGGTACGACCACCGATGACAGCACACCAACCCTGAGCGGCACGGCAGAAGCGGGCAGCATCGTTAAGGTTTACGATGGCACCACGCTGTTGGGCTCCGCATCAGTGGGCACGGATGGCAACTGGAGCTTCACGCCAGCTTCGCCACTGACCAATGGCCAGCATAACCTCACCACTACAGTGACCGATGCCGCAGGTAACGTGAGTCCGGCATCACCGGCCTTTACCGTGAATATTGATGCAGGTGTACCAACCACCAATGAACTCATTGTGGTAGCGGACGACAGCGGCAGCACTATTGTGCAGTTGACGGATAACTCCAGTACTCATGACAGCACGCCTGTGCTGAGTGGTCAGGCCGGTGCGGGTGATCTGATCACCATTTACAACGGCACCACCGTACTCGGTAGTGTCACGGCGGGCAGTAACGGACAGTGGAACTTTACGCCAGCCGCACTAACGGATGGCACCTATGCTTTCCATGCCACCGCGACAAACCCAACCACTGGCGCGATCAGCGATACACCGACGATCAATGTTACCATCGATACCGTGGCGCCTGCGGCACCAACGGGCGTTGGCCTGACCAATGGTGATGGCGATCCGATTCCATCGGGCAGCAGCACTAACACCACAACGCCGACTCTGGAAGGTAACGGTGAGCCTGGCGGTACTGTCACCATTACAGATGGCACCACCGTCATCGGTACGACAACAGTCGGCGGCGATGGCACCTGGACTTACACCACACCACCGCTGAGTGATGGCAACCACAGCCTGACGACCACAGTGACGGATCCGGCGGGTAACACCGGCCCGGCATCGACGCCTGTGACCGTGACGGTTGATACGCAACCTCCAGCAGCGGCAGGCAACGTCCAGCTTAGCAATGATGGCGGTACACCAATTACGTCTGGCGGCAGCACCAATGACAACATGCCAACCCTGAGCGGCACCGCAGAACCGGGCAGTACGGTAACCGTTTCTGATGGCGGCGCGGTATTGGGCACTGCCACTACCGGAAGCGATGGCACCTGGAGCTATACCCCCACCACGCCGCTGGGCGATGGCAGCCATAGCCTGACCACAACCGTGACCGATCCGGCGGGTAACACCGGACCGGCTAGTACGCCCGTTATTGTGACAGTCGACACCACTGCACCAGCAGCAGCAACAGGTGTGCTGCTGAGCAATGATTCCAGCGGCACAGCCGTACCGATCACTGGCGGCACCACCAATGACACCACGCCGGTGCTGAGTGGCCGAGCCGAACCTGGCAGCACCGTCAATGTTTCTGACAACGGTACGGTTATTGGCTCCACCACGGTGGGTAATGACGGCAACTGGAGCTTTACGCCAACTTCACCGTTGGGCGATGGCAGCCACAGCCTCACCACCACGGTAACTGACCCTGCGGGCAATACCGGTGCGGCAACCACGCCAATTACCGTCACCGTTGATACCACCATCCCTGCTGCACCGGGTAATGTGGCGTTGAGTAATGATGAGAGCGGCACCCCAGTACCGATTACCTCCGGCACGGCAACGAATGATGCCACTCCAGTTCTGAGCGGATCCGCTGCGGCAGGTAGCACTATCACCGTCTCAGATGGCGGCACAGTGCTGGGCACAGTAGTTGTCGGCGCAGGCGGCACCTGGAGCTTCACCCCAACCGATCCGTTGGGTGAGGGCAACCACAGCATTACCGCAACCACCACCAGTCCTGCCGGTAATACCAGCGGTCCATCTACGCCTATCGTGATCACCGTAGACACCACCGCACCTGGTGCAGCGAGTGGTCTGCAGCTCAATAATGACAGCAGCGGCACGCCAGTACCTATTGCCGCAGATGGCACGACCAATGACACCACTCCAGTCCTGAGTGGTACCGCCGAACCGGGCAGCACGGTGAAAGTTTCTGACAACGGCACGGAGATTGGTTCGGTCACCGTTGGCAGCAATGGTAGCTGGAGCTTCACCCCAACTACGCCGCTGGAGTCGGGTGCGCATAGCCTGACGACCACCGTGACGGATCCGGCTGGCAACACCGGTCCGGAAACCACACCGATCACCTTTAACGTGGACACTACGCAACCGGATCCTGCAAGTGGGCTGGTGCTGAACAATGACACCAGCGGTACGGCGGTACCGATTACCAATGGTGCGACAAATGACACAACACCGTTGTTAACCGGTTCAGCCGCCGTTGGCAGCACTGTTACCGTGCTGGATGGCACCACGGTTCTGGGCACCGTGGTGGTAGGCGCCGGGGGGACCTGGAGCTTCACTACGCCAGCGCTGAGCCAGGGCGATCACAGTCTGACCACGACGGTGACCAGCCCGGCAGGTAACGTTAGCGAGGCTTCACCAGCCATCAGCTTCACCGTGGATACACAAGCACCTGCAGCGGCAGGAGGGCTGCAGTTCTCTACAGACGATGGCACCCCAATTGCCACTGGCGGTTCAACCAGCGATACCACACCAACCCTGAGCGGAACGGCTGAGCCAGGCAGTACCGTTACCATCACTGAAGGCACCACCGTGCTTGGCTCGGTCGTGGTCGGCAGCGGTGGCACCTGGAGCTTCACACCCACCACGCCGCTGGATGAGGGCAGTCACAGTCTGACCACCGTGGTTACTGACCCGGCAGGCAACAGCAGTGCGCCAACCTCTGAAGTGATTGTCATTGTCGATAGCACCTCTCCGGGTGAAGTCGGTGGTCTGCAACTCAGTAATGATTCAACGGGTGTGGCGGTGCCTATTACCGCAGGCAGTACCACTAATGATGCCACGCCAGTCTTTAGCGGCACCGCTGAAGCAGGCAGTATCGTGACAATCAGCGATAACGGCACGGCAATCGGTACCGCGATCGTGGGGAGTGATGGTAACTGGACCTTCACACCTGCCTCGGCGCTGGCGGAAGGAGGCCATAGCCTGACGGCGGTGGTCACGGACTCAGCCGGTAACTCCGGCAGTGCTTCAACACCATTTACCTTCACTGTTGACACTATTCCGCCTCCAGCCGCACTGAATGTGGCACTGAGCAATGACAATGGCAGTACGCCAACGCCAATCGCCTCTGGTGGATCAACCAACGACACCACACCTCTGCTGAGAGGTTCCGCCGAAACAGGCAGCATCATTACCGTTCGTGATGGCACCACCGTAATCGGTAGTGTGGCCGTGGGCTCAGATGGCACATGGAGCTTCTCAACGCCAACCTTGAGCCAGGGCCAACACAGCCTGACGGCAACGGTAACGGATGCAGCGGGTAACAGCAGTGCACCATCAACGGCGATTACCTTCAACGTGGATACTCAGGCGCCGTCTGAAGCCACCGGCTTGCAACTGAGCAACGACAACAGCGGTACCGCTATTCCGATTGCGGCAGGCGGCGTCACCAATGACAATACGCCAGTTCTGAGCGGTACGGCGGAAGTGGGCACGACGGTCACCATCCTTGATGGCAGTAATGTGCTGGGCACCGTGGTTGTGGGAACTGGCGGCACCTGGACCTTCACGCCTACCCTGGTATTGGGCGAGGGTCCGCACAGCATCACCACGACCGTTACCGATGCCGCTGGCAACGTCAGTGCGCCATCGGCGGCAATTGATTTCACCGTGGACAGCACACCACCAGCGACTCCGGTGGTGACCAGTCTCAGCAATAACAACGCCGGTACTGCCGTGGTGATCACTGCGGGCAGCACCACTAATGACTCCACACCTGTTATTCGCGGAACCGGCGAAGTGGGCGCTACCGTGACCATTCGTGATGGCAGTACGGTTCTGGGGACGGCGATTGTCGGTACTAACGGCATCTGGCGCTTCGAGCCTACTACAGCACTGGGCCAGGGCAGCCATACTCTTACGGTTACTGCAACAGACACTGCAGGCAACAGCAGTGCACCTTCTGCAGGCATCACTTTCAACGTAGATACCATCGCACCTGACGCTATCAGTGATTTGGTGGCGAAAGATGACAGTGGCAATACACTAACCGGAGTGACCAACGACAATACACCATCCCTGAGCGGCACGGCGGAAGCGGGCAGTATCATCAAAGTCTACGATGGCACCACTCTGATCGGTTCGACTCAGGCTGGCACCGGCGGTACCTGGAACTTCACGACTCAGACCCTGACCGACGGCGCTCACACACTGACTGCCACCGCCACCGATACGGCAGGCAACGTCAGTGCTGCGGGTAATGCGGTGACGATAACGGTGGATACTTCTGTTCCGTCTACGCCAGACTTTGTGGTCACCAATAACGATGCCTTGCCAACGGAACCAGTGGCGAACAACGGCTATACCAACGACAACACGCCAGTGTTGAGTGGTACCGCTACGGCTAACAGCCTGGTGACCATTTATGATGGCAATACGGCGATTGGTAGCGTCACCACCAATGCGCAGGGCGTGTGGAGCTTCACAGCGGATACGCTGAATGATGGTGCGCATCCACTGACCATTACGGTGACGGATTCAGCGGGCAACGTCAGCCCGGCTTCTGCTGTGGTCACGATCAATATTGACACTGAAGCGCCGGATGTGGCGCAAGGCGTGACCGTCAACAACAACGAAGGCAGCACGTTGGTGCCGATTGCAGCAGACGGCTATACCAACGACACCACGCCACAACTAACCGGCAGTGCCGAGGCTGGCAGTATCGTCAGGATTTATGACGGTGCTGGCGAAATCGGTTCGGTGCTGGTAGGCAGCAGTGGTAACTGGAGTTTCACCACCGACACCCTGGATCAGGGCGTGCACAATCTGAGTGTTACGGTGACGGATGCGGCAGGTAATACCAGTGCCAATTCACCAACCCTGACCTTTACGGTGGACAGTGAAGCACCGGATGCAGCGCAAGGTCTGACGCTCGCCAATAACAACAGCGGCACAGAAGTGCCTGTTACGAGCGGCAGCACGACCAATGACAGTACACCGGTTCTGCGCGGTACAGCGGAAGCCAACAGCACCATTATTATCTCTGATGGCAATACCGTTCTCGGTACGGTTATCGCGAATGGCAGTGGTGACTGGAGTTACTCACCAACATTGACAGATGGTACCCATAATCTGAGCGTGGTGGTGCAGGATGCGGCCGGCAATACCAGTCCGATCAGCGACATTGTGACCGTCACCATTGATACCGTAGCACCGCCATCGGTAACCAACCTGGTGCTGACCAACAACATTGATGGTGCGGTTAACATTCCAAACGGCGGACTGACCAACGACAACACGCCAGTGCTGAGCGGCAATGGGGAAGTGGGCAGCATTATCACTATCTCTGATGCCAGTGGGGTGTTGGGATCCACAACCGTTATTGCCGGTGGCACATGGAGCTTTACGCCACCTACGGCGCTGGCGGACGGTTCTCATACCTTCAGTGTCAGTGCGTCCGATGCGGCAGGTAATGTGAGCGGTACGACCACCATTAGTGCGGTGATTGATGCCACACCACCTGCGGCACCGAGTGCGATTACGGCCAGCAATGACGACGGTACTACGCCAGTAGCGATTACGAGTGGAAGCATCACCAACGACAGCACGCCGTTCCTCAGTGGCAGCGGAGAGGCGGGTAGCATTATCCGGATCTATGATGGCACCACGGTGTTGGGCAGTACGGCGGTGGGTAGTAATGGTCAATGGAGCTTCAGCGTGCCAGCGCTGGATGACGGCGCCTATACGCTGCGTGTGACGGCAACGGATGCGGCAGGTAACACCAGCCAGGCTGCGAACACCGTTGACTTCACCGTAGACGCCACTCCGCCAGCAGTACCAACGCTGGTGGTGACCAACGACATCACTTCCGTTGTCGTCGCCAACAATGGGCTGACCAACGATAGCACGCCGACGCTTAGTGGTAACGCGGAAGCCAACCGTCTGGTGACCATTTACGACGGCACCACGGTGATTGGTTCAACCACGGCCACCAGTGGCGGTACCTGGACCTTTACTTCGCCAACCTTAACCGATGGGTCGCATACCCTGACAGTGACGGTGACAGATGAAGTGGGTAACGTCAGTACGTCTGCAGCGACAGTTGTGCGCATTGATGGCACACCACCGCAGCCAGCGGGCGACCTGCTGTTGCAGAACAACACTGGGGCGCCAGAAACCATTCCAAATGGCGGAACTACCAGCGACAACACCCCGGCAATCAGCGGCACGGCAGAGGCGAACGCTATCGTCCGTGTTTATGACGGCACAACGCTGGTTGGTTCCACTACGGCAGGTTCAGACGGCAGCTGGAGCATCACAACCAGTGCGCTGTCGAACGCGACTCACACGCTCAATGTGACGGTAACCGATGCAGCCGGCAACGTGAGTGCGGAATCGTCGGTATCGTTGACCGTGGATAACACCACGCCGGCGGAAGTCCTGACGTTCGCGATTTACAACAACGCCAATACCACGCCGGTACTGGTGGCGAATGATGGCTTCTCCAACGACAACACGCCGGTGTTGCGCGGAACCGGTGTGGCGGGCACCACTATCAATATCATCATTGATGGAGTGCAGGTTGCGACCACCACGGTGGCAAGTAACGGTGTCTGGCGTTATGAAACCGCCGTTGAGGCAGATGGCCCGCACACTTACTCGGTGTCAGTGACCAACGCAGCAGGCACCACCGGGCCAGCAACCACTCCTGTTGAAATCACCATTGATACCTCTACACCGGCAACGGTGAATACGAGTACGTTGGTGGTGACTGATAACGAGGGGGGATCTACCGGTAATTTGTCATCGGGTCAAACCACCGATGACAACACTCCAACCTTCAGCGGCTCAGCGGAAGCGAACAGCACGGTATCGATCTACGACGGTACTACGCTGCTTGGCACCGTGACGGCAACGGGTGGCAACTGGACCTTCACGCCGCCTGACGGGTTGTCAAACGGCACTCACAACTTCACCTTCACCGTGACGGATCAGGCGGGCAATGTCAGTGCAGCCAGCTCCCCGGCCTTCACGTTGAACATCGAAGCGGGCTTGCCAACCACCAGCAGTACTCTGGTGATTACCGATGACAGCGGCAGTATGCCTGTAACATTGAACAATGGTGCGGTGACCAAAGACGGTACGCCAGTATTGACCGGTGCAGCGGCAGAAGGTGATGTGATCATCATCCACGATGGCACGGGTACTGTATTGGGTAGCGTTACCGTTGGTGCGAGTGGACAGTGGAGCTTTACACCTACGCTGGCGGATGGTCCTCACTCTATTTACGTGACAAATCTTGCGGGCACGGATTCCGCAACCATCAACTTTACCATTGATACCGTCGCACCAGTGGCAGCGACCGACCTGGCGGCCGCCAATAACAATGGCAGCACTCCGGTTGCGATTGCTAATAACAGTATTACCAATGACAGCACACCGCTGCTCACCGGTAACGCGGAAGCTAACGGTATTGTCACCATCTATGACGGCAACACCGTAGTGGGTTCGACGACAGCCAGTGCAACGGGTGCATGGAGCTTTATTTCGCCTACTCTGAGCCAGGGCGCGCATACTTTGAGCGTCACAGTCACCGATGCGGCGGGTAACGTTGGGCCGCGTTCTTCTACCGTGAGCTTCACCATTGATAGCATTGCGCCTAATGCGAGTACGCTGGTGGTCACTAATGACGTCAGCAACACCACGGTGGCCAATGGCGGTTATACCAATGACACCACACCAACGCTAAGTGGTGTGGCGGAAGCGGGAAGCCGCGTGTCCGTCTACGATGGTGCGAATCTGTTGGGCACTGTCATTGCGGGCAGTAATGGTGCATGGACCTACACCACGGCGGTATTGACGCAGGGTAGTCACCCGCTCAGTGTGACTGTCACGGATGCCGCGGGCAACGTCAGCGGCACCACATCCGCCACTGTGATTGTCGATAACGTCGCGCCAGCAGCCGTCACCAGCCTGGCTGCCGCCAACAACAACGGCAGCACGCCAGTGGCGATTGCCGCAGGCAGCAGTACCAACGACAACACCCCAGCGCTAAGTGGTACAGCAGAAGCAGGCAGCGTCGTCAAAATTTATGACGGCACAATTCTGCTGGGTTCAGTGACGGCGAATGCCACCACCGGTGCGTGGAGCTACACCTCAACGCAGCTGTCTGACGGTAGCCATACCATCAACGTGACGGCGACCGATGCGGCGGGCAACACCAGCTCGAATGCCTCGATTACCTTTACCGTGGTGACAGGCGCGCCGAATCCGGTTACAGGTCTGGTAGTGAACGACAACGTGGGCACCTCGCAGGGTCCGTTGACGAGTGGTGCATCTACCGATGACAACACGCCAACCCTGAGCGGTTCCGCGACGGCGGGCAACATTGTGGTGATTTCTGAAGGCACCACCGTTCTCGGCTCGGTCGTCGTCGGAAGCGGTGGCACCTGGACCTTCACCACTGCAGCACTGAGTGAAGGATCGCATCCACTCAGTGTCACCGTCCGTGATGCGGCGGGCAACACCAGTACGGCCACTAACTTCACTGTAGTGGTGGATACCGTGGCGCCGGCAACGACGTCACTGGTGGTCACCAACGATAACACCACGGCCGTCGTACCTAACGGTGGCTCGACCAACGACACCACACCAACACTGAGCGGTGTGGCGGAAGCCAACGGTCGCGTCTCGATTTACGATGGTACGAACTTGCTGGGCGCGGCAATTGCCAGCGGCACCGGTGCATGGACCTTCACCTCAACGGCACTGACGCAGGGCTCTCATACGCTGAACGTCACGGTGACCGATGCGGCAGGTAACGTCAGTGGTACCACCTCTTCTGTGGTGGTGATCGATACCACGCCTCCGGCGGCGGTAGCGAGCCTGGCAGCGGCGAACAACAACGGCAGTACGCCGGTGGCGATTGCCGCAGGCAGCAGCACCAACGACAACACGCCAGCCATCAGCGGTACGGCGGAAGCGGGCAGCGTGGTTAAAGTCTACGATGGCGGAGTCCTGCTTGGATCTGTTATCGCGGGCAGCAACGGTGCCTGGAGTCTGACATCCACTACGCTGGCTGACGGTAGCCACACCATCAACGTGACGGCGACCGATGCGGCGGGCAACATCAGTCCGAATGCGTCCATCACCTTCACGGTCGATACCGCCGTGCCCGCCACGGTCACTAACCTGGTGGTCACCAACGATGTCACCAGCACCACGGTGCCAAACGGCGGTTCAACCAATGACAATACGCCAACCCTTACCGGTACGGCTGAGGCGAACGCGATTGTCACGGTGTATGACGGCACTACGGTATTGGGTTCCACTACGGCCAGCGGTACCGGCGCATGGAGCTTCGTCAGCCCGGCATTGAGCAACGGGACACATCCGCTGAGTGTCACAGTGAAAGACGCAGCGGGTAACGTCAGTCCGGCATCGACTCCGGTTTCCGTGATTGTCGATACCGTGGCGCCGAATGCTTCGACGCTGGTCATCACCAACGATGTTACTAACACCACGGTCGCCAGCGGCGGTTCCACCAATGACACCACGCCAACGCTGAGTGGTACGGCGGAAGTGGGGAGTCTCGTTAAGATTTACGATGGTGGCACGCAAATCGGTTCGGTCACGGTTGGCACCAATGGCACCTGGACCTTTACCACCGCAGTACTGGCCCAGGGCTCGCACACCATTAGCGTGACCTCAACAGATGCGGCCGGTAACGTCAGTGGTAGCACCAATGCCACTGTCAACATCGACTCCGTGGCACCAACGCTGACCCTGGCGGCAGCCAATAACAACGGCAGTACGCCGGTGACGATTAACGCAGGCACCAGTACCAATGACAACACGCCTGCGCTGAGCGGCACCACGGAAGCGAACAGTGTCGTGAGAATTTTCGATGGCGGGGTGCAGATCGGTTCTGTGACGGCCAGCAGCACGGGCGCATGGACCTGGACTTCAACCACGTTAAGTGAAGGTTCGCATACCATCACGGCGACGGCGACAGATGCCGCGGGCAACGTCAGTAACACGCCATCTATTACCTTCACCGTGGATACTGTCGTCCCTAACACCGTCACTAACCTGGTGGTGACCAACGATGTCACCAGCACTACGGTGCCAACCGGCGGTTCCACCAACGACAACACGCCAACCCTCACCGGTACGGCTGAGGCGAACGCGATTGTCACGGTGTATGACGGCACGACTGTGCTGGGGTCTACCACCGCCAGCGGCACCGGCGCGTGGAGCTTCGTCAGCCCGGTATTGACGAATGGTACTCACCCACTGAGTGTGACGGTGAAAGATGCGGCGGGTAACGTCAGCCCATCCTCAACACCGGTCACTATCACCGTGGATACCGTGGCGCCAAATACCGCAACGCTGGTGATCACCAACGATGTCACCAACACCACGGTCGCCAGCGGGGGTTCCACCAACGACACGACGCCAACGCTGAGTGGTACGGCGGAAGCCGGTGGTCGAGTGACTATCTATGACGGTACAACGACGCTGGGTACGGCTATCGCCAACAGTTCGGGAGTGTGGACCTTCACAACCTCGACCTTGACGCAAGGCTCGCACACCATCAGCGTGTCGGTCACGGATGCAGCCGGTAACGTCAGTGGCAGAACCAACGCCACAGTGGTTATCGACACCACGCCTCCGGCAGCGGTGACTCTGGTGGCTGCCAATAACAATGGCAGCACGGCGGTGACAATCCCGAACAATGGCGTCACTAACGACAGTACGCCACTGTTGAGTGGTACGGGTGAGGTCGGGGCTAAGGTCAGTATCTATGACGGTTCAATCTTGCTGGGCACCACCACCGTCGCCAGCAACGGTACCTGGAGCTTCATCTCCACCACGTTGAGCAACGGTAGCCATACGTTGAATGTCACCCAGACAGATGCAGCGGGCAACGTTAGCCCGAATGCCTCAACTGTGATGACCATCGACACAGTGGCGCCGAATGCGGTCACCAACCTGGTGATCACCGATGATGTTGGCGCGAGTCAGGGGCCGCTGGCCAATGGCGCAGTGACCGACGATGCGACGCCGACCCTGAGCGGTACCGCAGAAGCGAATGCCATTGTCACCATCTATGACGGTACAACGGTGCTGGGTTCAGTGACTGCCGGGACCAACGGTGCATGGACCTTCACCACGGCCACGTTGAGTAACGGTACCCATCCGTTGAGCGTCACGGTGACCGATGCAGCGGGTAACACCAGTGCGGCTTCCGCAACGGTCTCCATTACCGTGGATACCGTAGCGCCAGCGGCATCAACCCTGGTGATTACCAACGACATCACCAACACCACTGTGGCGAACGGCGGTTACACCAATGACACGACGCCAACCCTGAGTGGTACGGCGGAAGTGGGCAGCAAAGTGTCGATCTACGATGGCACGACGCTGCTGGGCACTGTGACAGTGGGCAGCAGTGGCGCATGGACCTATACCACGACGGTATTGACGCAGGGTAGTCACCCGATCAATGTCACCGTGACGGATCCAGCGGGCAACGTCAGCGGCACCACGTCAGCCACGGTGATTGTCGATAGCGTGGCTCCAGCGGCAGTGACCAGTCTGGTTGCGGCGAACAACAACGTCAGTACAGCGGTGACCATCCCGAACAATGGTTCCACCAACGACAATACGCCGCTGTTGAGTGGTAACGGCGAAGTTGGTGCGAAAGTCAGCATCTATGACGGCAGCACGCTGCTGGGCACAACAACGGTGGGCAGTAATGGTACGTGGAGCTTTATCTCCACCACCTTGAGCAATGGTACGCACACCATTAACGTGACGCAGACCGATGCGGCAGGAAACATCAGCCCAACGGCTTCTACCGTCATGACCATCGATACCGTGGCACCAACGGCGAGTACGCTGACCATTACCGACGATACCGGCACCACGCCGGTGACGCTGGCCAATGGTGCGTACACCAAAGACACCACGCCAACCTTGAGTGGCACGGCGGAAGTGGGTGCAATTGTCACCATCTATGATGGCGCGACCGTTCTCGGCTCCCTCACTGTAGGCAGTACCGGTGCCTGGACCTACACCACTGCGGTTCTGGCGAACGGTGCGCATCCGTTGACCACCACCGTTACGGATGCGGCGGGCAACGTCAGTACCGGCAACACTACGGCCACGGTGAACATCGATACCGTGGCACCGGTGGCGGTAACGAACCTGGCGATTAACTCGGCGGGTACCACCGTAACCGGTAATGGTGAAGTGGGCGATACGGTGACGGTGCGTGATGCCAACGGTAACTCGCTGGGTACCGCGACCGTGGGCGCTGCGGGCACCTGGTCGGTGACCTTGAGCACTGCACAGACCACAGGTGCTTCACTGTCGGTCATCCAGACCGACCGTGCGGGCAACGTTTCACCATCCACAGCGTTGGCTGGGGTGATTCGTATTGTGGCCACCAACGATACCAATGAGGTGGACTACAGCACGACCACGCAAACGGTGAATAACGGCACCACCAGCGTCTCGCATGCGGCTCTGGCCACGGTGAACCTTGGCAATCTGCTGGGCGTCGGCGTTCTGTCTAACGGTAACGCTTATACCTTCAGTGTGGGCACGGGTGATACTCGCACCGTGACCCTGCACGGTTCGGTCGGTGGTATTGCGCTGGTATCGACTTACTCGCTGTACCTCTACCAGCAGAATACGGATGGTTCCTGGACGCTGAAGAGCGTGACATCTAACTATCTGGCGACAACCTTGCTGTCGATTGGTACGCAGACCGGTGCCAACGTCACCTATAGCGGACTCGGTGCGGGTACCTATGCGGTGGTGATTGGTTCGAGTGGCGGTATTGCTCTGCTGCCAAGCACCACCATCACTACGGTGACGGATACCACGCTGGATGCTGTGACGGTTTCCTCAACGGTGACCGGTAACCTGCTGACCAACGACACCAGTTCAGTCGCGGGTACGGTTCCAACCGGTACGGCGGTGACGACGGTATCGGGCAGTGCCGTCGCGGCGAGTGGTAACACGGTGATCAATACCACTTACGGTACGCTGACCATCGATTCACACGGTAACTACACCTATGTGCTGAAGGCGGGACTGGATGTCAGTACCTTGCCAACCACCGACACCTTCACTTACTCGGTGAGGGATTCGAGTGGTGCGGTGACTTCTGCATCCCTGACGGTCACGTTGCATAACGGTGCAGCGACGTCGCTCACCGTGAACAGCCTGCTGGCGGAAACCACCTCAACCGGTGATCACGATGCCAGCGGCAGTATCTACGGTGACTCGACGACGCATACCGGAACCTTGAGTATCACTAATGAACACGGTGATGTCACAACGGTTCACAGCGTGGGTACCACGTCGATTGCCGGGGACTATGGTGTGCTGAGTATTGCAGCCAACGGTAGCTACACCTATACGCTTAATGCCGGGGTTGATGGACAAAGCCTGCTGCATAAAGAGGTGTTCAGCTACACGCTGGCAGCAACCGATGGCACCATCACCACGCACTCCTTCACTATCGACCTGCATCCGACTATCACTGGAACGGCAGGGGCTGACACCATCACCGGCGGTGCCTACAACGACACCATCACGACCGGTGCAGGTGCCGATACCCTGGTGTATCACCTGTTAGCGAGTGCAGACTCAACGGGAGGGAACGGTCACGATACCTGGACCGACTTCAATGTTGCGCAAGGCGACAAAATTGACATCAGTAACTTGCTAATCGGCTGGAATGATTCCACAAGTAATATTAATGATTTCGTGAAAGTGGATCATACTTCAGATGGCAATACCGTGCTCTCAATTGACCGTGACGGTACCGGTACGGGTTACAGCAGTACCCAGTTGATAACGCTGGAAGGTGTCAACGTTTCACTGGAGGAATTGCTGCAGCAACCGCACCAGACTCACACGGCATAAGGGGCCGCGCGTAGCAAGGATGCAGTAAGGGCTCATGGATGAGCCCCTTTCCTTTTACTGACTGGTGGATTATCGATGGATTTGATGCAATCAGGCGCTCCAACTCGCCGTTACTCTAAGCTCAGCGTCTTCTGTGCGGGCATCGCTTTATTTCATTGTTCACAACTCATGGCTGCCAGTGATGCGCTCACCTCGGCCAGCCGAATCACCTCCGCAGGCCTGGCGCAACAGCAGCAGGATCTGCCGTCATTAACCGGTGAAGTGGCCGAACCCGCATTGGCTCACGTCCCGGATTCACTCACGATTAACCAGGCCGTACAGCGTGCCATTCAGTGGCATCCGGATATCGCGCAGGCGGTGGGGAAAATGCTGGAACAGGCCAACCAGGTGGATGTGGCGAAAGCCAAATATTATCCGCAGATCAGCGGCGGGATGAACAACGGCTACAGCAATGCCTATACCGAGAAGGGGTTCAGCCCATCGTTTGTGTTATCGGTTTCGCAGATGTTGTATGACTTTGGCAAAGTCAGCAGTTCGGTGCGATCCGCTGAAGCTGGCGTGGCGATGGAACAAGCCAACGTGCTGGTGAGTATTGATACGGTGGCACATGACACGGCTTCCGCGCTGGTGGAAGTGCAGGGCTATCAGCAACTGGTGAAAATTGCCCAGCAGCAACTCGATGCGCTGAGCAAAATTGGCGATCTGGCCCGTCAGCGAAATGATGAAGGCGCGGCTTCGCTCTCCGATGCCACGCAAACTGATGCGCGTATTGAAGGGGCGCGCACCACGCTGATTCAGTATCAGGCCAACCTCGATCGCTGGCGTGCCACGTTGGCGACCTATCTCGGTTGGCCGCTGGTGAAGAAAGTGAATGAGGATTTTCCGGTGAATCTGACGCGCTCCTGCGCGGTGGGTAAAGCGGATGACAAACTCAACCCGGCAGTGCTGTCGGCATGGGCACAGGCCAATCAGGCACAGGCAAAACTGGATAATGCTAACGCGCAGAACCTGCCAACGATTTCGCTGGAACCCCAGGTGACGCACTACCTCAACAATCACTACTCCGGCAGTGAAACGCTCGATCGCACTCAGTATCAGGCCTTCGTCAAAGTGGAGATGCCGATCTATCAGGGAGGCGGGATCACTGCCGCGCGTGACGCCGCTGCCAACGCCTTGCAAGCGGCCAACGCGGCCGTCAACTCCGCGCGCCTGAAAGCACGGCAGCAACTCAGTGAATCGCAAAGTGCAGCCCTTAGCTTGTCGCAGAGTCTGGCGATTATGGGGCGGCAACAGACGCTGGGTGAGAAAACCCAGCAGCTCTATCAGGATCAGTATCTGCAACTCGGCACCCGTCCGCTGCTGGACGTGCTGAACGCCGAGCAGGAAGTATTCCAGACCCGTTTCACCCTGCAGCAAACCATCAGTCAATTACGATCGTTGCAACTCGACTGCTTATACAGCACCGGGCATATCCGATCGGCGTTCGCTTTGAATAATCAGCGGATCCAGAATGTGGAGATCCAGCCATGACCCAATTACAAATTCCCGATGCCCCGAATGGTGATACCAGCAGTGGTGCCGACGGTCACGTTCCGTTAAATGGATGGGCGACGGCGATCATTCAGATCGCTACCCATTATCGTTTGCCCTGTTCTCCGGGCATGATTATGGCCGCCGCCGAATGGCAGGGTAAACAGACGCGCGACAAAGCGCTGCGCCATTTAGCGCGTCAGGCGGGGTTATCCCTCCAGCTGTACGAAGAGAACAAGTGGGAAATCACCAGCTGGCGTCTGCCGCTGGCAGTGGAGCTGGCCGACGGACAGGTCGGTGTCATCACCCACTTTGATGGTGAAGATGAAGTGCGCGTGCACTTTTCGGGAGATGAGCAACCGGCGCCCGTTGCGCTGGAAACGCTGCTGCCGGAGATTCGTTTTGCCGCCGCACTGCGCCCGGTCACCGCCGCCAAAGACAGCCGCGTCGATCGCTATCTGGCAACGGTAAAGCCAGATTGGCTGCGGCGTTTGGTGCTACATGACCTGCGGCCTTATGGCCACGTGATGCTGGGATCCTTCCTGCTCAACCTGCTAGCGATGGTCGGCATTATCTTCTCGATGCAGGTGTATGACCGCGTGATTCCGGCGCAATCCTATCCCACGCTGTATGTCCTCTATATTGGGGTGATTATCTCCGTGGTGTTCACCTACATCCTGCGTGTTGGGCGCGATCATGTCACTGACCTGCTGGGTAAACGTGCCGATATGCGTGTTTCGGATCGCGTGTTTGGCCATGCGCTGCGGCTGCGTAACAGTGCAGTGCCGCGCTCCACCGGTACCTTTATTTCGCAGCTGCGCGAGCTGGAATCGATCCGCGAAATGGTGACCTCAACCACCGTTTCCGCCATTGTTGATATGCCGTTCTTCCTGCTGTTTATGCTGGTGATGGCGATCATTGCGCCACAGCTGGCGTGGATTGCGCCGATTGCGGTGATCCTGATGGTGCTGCCCGGCATTCTCAGCCAGAAGAAGTTGTCAAAGCTGGCGCAGCAAAATCTGAAGGAATCGACGCTGCGTAATGCGGTGCTGGTGGAGAGTGTGCAGGGGCTGGAGGACATCAAGCTGATGCAGGCGGAGGACCGTTTCCTGCAACAGTGGAACAGCTACATTCGCATTACGGCGCAATCCGGTGTGGAGATGCGCAAAGTGATGCATTCGCTGATCAGCTGGGGTGTCACGGTGCAGGGGCTGGTGTATGCCAGCGTGATCGTGGTCGGTGCGCCGATGGTGATCAACGGTGATATCACCACCGGTGCGATTGTTGCAGCTTCGCTGCTCTCTTCACGCATGATTGCCCCCATGGCGACGTTGTGTGGGGTGCTGGCTCGCTGGCAGCAGGTGAAAGCCGCCAAAGGCAGTCTGGATGCATTGATGAATCTGCCGGTGGAGAACAGTAAAGATGAGACGCGCATCCATTGTCCGGTGCTGTTTGGTCATTATCAGTTCAATGATGCGATGTTCCGCTACTACACCGATTCACTCACCATCGCGCTGCGCATCAAAAGTCTGACTATCAAACCGGGTGAACGTATTGCCGTGCTGGGTCGCAACGGTTCGGGCAAGTCGACCTTGTTGCAAGCGATGATCGGCGGCATGGATCTGGTGGGCGGTGAACTGCGTCTGGATAACCTCAGCTTGCCGCATATTGATGTGTCGGATGTGCGCCGCAACGTAGGTTTGATGACGCAAAACGCACGCCTGTTCCACGGCACGCTGCGTGAAAACCTCACCATGGGCGCGGCCCACGCGACTGACGATGCCATCTTCGGTGCATTAACGGTCAGCGGCGGGGCGGATTTCATTCGTCGCTTGCCACTCGGTCTCGATCATCCGGTGATGGAAGGCGGGGTAGGCTTATCAGGCGGCCAGCGCCAGTCGGTACTATTGGCTCGCATGCTGTTGCGCGATCCCAACATTATCCTGCTGGATGAACCCACGGCGGCGCTGGATGATCATACCGAGAAGGAGTTCATCGAACGTCTGGGCGCGTGGCTGAATGGCCGCACGTTGATCGTGGCGACGCACCGTGCGGCGATCCTTGCGCTGGTGGATCGCGTGCTGGTGCTGAAAGATGGGCAACTGGTGATGGACAGCCCGAAAGAGAATGCGTTGCCGCCACCGCGTGCCGGCGGTAACCCACCGGAGGTGCGTCCATGATGAAGCAACTTCCCGGCAAACTGCGACTGGTTACCGCGGCAGAAGTCGATTCCTCTGACGATCTGTTGGGGGAGCTGAAATCTGAGACCCACTACACCGGTGCGGTCAGGCTGATAACCATCAGCGCCGCGTTGATCCTGATATCGCTAGTGTGGGCCTGGTTTGGCACGCTGGATGAAGTCTCAACCGGCACGGGTAAAGTGATCCCGAGCTCACGTGACCAGGTGCTGCAATCCTTAGAAGGCGGCATCCTTACCGAGCTTTATGTGCACGAAGGCGATCGGGTGAAAGCGGGGCAGGTGGTGGCGCGTCTGGATGCGACACGTTCTCAATCCAGCGTCGGCGAGAGTGCGGCGCGCTATCGGGCGGCACTGGCGGCGGCATCGCGCCTGAGAGCCGAGGTCAACGACGATCCCCTCACGTTCCCCAATGAGCTCAAAGCTTATCCTGATTTGATTGCCTCCGAGACGCGGTTGTACAAAACCAAACGCGCTCAGCTTTCTGATTCGACGAAGCAGTTCAACGAGTCGCTGGCGTTGGCAAACAAGGAATTGGCGATCACACAAAAGCTGGCCAAAACGGGTGCCGCCAGTAGCGTTGAAGTGCTGCGTTTGCAGCGCGATAAATCGGATCTGGAGCTGAAACTCACCGACATGCGCTCGCAATACTATGTGCAGGCGCGTGAGGAGTTGGCGAAAGCCAGTGCCGAAGCGGACAGCCTGGCTGAGGTGATAAAAGGGCGCGAAGATACGGTGACGCGCCTGACCATCCGTGCGCCGATGAACGGCATCGTGAAAAATATCAAAGTCTCCACCGTCGGCGGGGTGATCCCTCCCAACGGTGAACTGATGAACATCGTGCCACTCAACGACCGCCTGCTGATTGAGGCGCGCCTGTCACCGCGTGATATTGCTTTTATCCATCCCGGCCAGCGTGCGGTGGTGAAGATCTCGGCCTATGACTACGCGATTTATGGTGGCATGAACGGCGTGGTGGAAAGCATTTCACCGGATACCATCCAGGATGAGGTGAAGCCGGAGATTTACTACTATCGCGTATTTATCCGCACTGATAACGACTACGTGCAGAACAAAGCCGGTAAGCGCTACTCGATCAGTCCGGGGATGGTTTCTACTGTCGATATCAAGACCGGCGAGAAGACCATCATGGATTATCTGGTGAAACCGTTTAATAAAGCCAAAGAGGCGATGCGCGAACGCTAATCGCAAAATCTCGATGTTTAAGAGCCGCCGTTGAGGAGTTAACGGCGGCTTTTTTGTGTGTAAGGTGTCTTAATTAAGATGGATTTATATTTAGTTTCAGGATTAATGCATTGAATAAAGCTTAATACTGCCGTCTTTTACAAAGTATTAGCGTTAATATTTTATCGAATACATGCAAGTATTCATGACAGAAAACAAGACTGGTCTTGGGGCTTTTCTGCTTTTTTATTGATTTAATCAGTTGAAGTAGCAATTGCTGGAAGCTTTTTGATGTTTTTTAGAAACCTTTAGTGGATTTTAGTGTAGTGTGTCGCCTTGTTAACTTAATCGACCATTAATTTCCTTAAATTAGGCTATTTATGCCAATTGTGTTTGTTTTTAATGCAGGGATAGTCTGTTGAATTTGAGAGTTTAAATAGAGATTTACTTACAAAAATTGTGCGGGCTAGTGCCATATATTACAAAGCATATCGAATTTCTACCCCCTTGCGTATTTCAGTTTTCACCGTGAGTAACGCAGGGCGAAAAATTAAAAAGAGCTAACCACCTGACTCGTTAAATGTACGCTTACGCTCGCGCTTTGGCTTGCCTCACGGTGTGATGGTCCGGTCTGGTTTTGAGCAGGATAGGATAGAAATCTTAATGTAATTAGTGCGTCATGATTCCACCTGTCTGGAAGCATGCCGATAGCCTGTGCTCCAGGATTCCATGCAAAGGAACTTCATCCAAAATCTTCGTGCCGATTAATATCAGCGCTCAAAGCGTTCCGCACTGAAGTTTCCTGGGCGTTGTCTGGTGTGAGTAATTCATTAGCAAAAAATAAATTACCGATTAATAAGCGTTAGCTGTCTGCCAGGGGATATCGGCAGGAAATCATGGTGAACATCTCTTTCAAGCGGATCATTTCCGTGCGGTAGCTATGGATATACAGCAACGTATCAGTCTATTTCTGCATTTCATGCCGTTCCTGCTCTGGTAATACCTCGCGATAGTTTGGCAAATAATGACCATTGGATGCCTTCAACGGCTATTTCGCCTTCCAGATTTTAAATTGTTGGAAAACTGATCTATGAACAACGTCACTCGTCTTCTGGTGATTTCAGTCACCCTCATCTTGAGTGGATGCGCCTATTCACCGAAGCAGGTTAAGGCATCAAGGCCGCTTGTTAATCAAGCTGCAACACCCGGTCTGCAGGCTATGCCAAACAATTTGCAGCAATCCCTGAATACCCTACCGCAGGGTGCCACGCTAAACGCTAGCAGCCATACCTATACGCTGGGGCAGCGTTATGTCTCTGCTTTGGGGCAGGAATGTATCGAATTAGTGCGTAACCGCAACGTCAACTCGTCGCAGCTCGGCGTGATCTGTAAAAACGACGGGATATGGTATCAGGTACCGCAACTTGAGCAGGCTTCTGCCAGCGACCTCCTTGTCGTGCAATAAATTTAAAGAGAAATGTTGTGAAGATAACGAAATTTCGGCAATTGAGTGCCATCTTGCTGCTGATTTGCACCTCATACGCTGCACTGGCCGCACCGACGAAAGCAGAGGCGCAAGCTTTTGGTATGAATAGTCCGGCAGATACTGGCGATGGTCGAATGCACCTTGGCGGCCAGCAGGCAATGAGCGGACAGGCGAATACCACCTCCACCACCGGAACCTTTACGCAACAAAACCGGCAGGGAATGCTATTGCCGGGTGAGAGTGATGTACGTAAATTATTGCCGCAGTCTGAATCGGGTCTGCCTCCCCCTTACGGCGCCAACTTGTTTGCCGGCGGCTATGAAACCGAACGCAGTGACGGGCTGAACGATAATTATCTGATCGCACCCGGCGATAAGATCAACATATGGATCTGGGGCGCAGTCAATTTCTCAAACGTAGTAACCGTTGATAATCAGGGTAATATTTTCATTCCTGACGTTGGGCCAATTAATGTCCATAACGTGACCGCCAGTAAAGTGAATGCACTTGTCACCAGTCATATCAGCGAAGTATTTACTAATAACGTCAATGTCTATGTCAATTTACTCACGGCGACGCCAGTGAGTGTCTTTGTTTCTGGTCCGGTCATCCGTCCAGGTCAATATGCCGGACAATCGTCTGATAGCGTGCTCTATTTTCTGAAGCGCGCAGGCGGCATTGATTCCGATCGTGGTAGCTATCGCCATATTAAGGTACTGCGCCAAAATCGCGTCGTTCAGGAAATTGACCTGTATGAATTTATGCAGCAGGGCAGGATGCCAAAGCTGTCGCTGAAAGATCAGGACGTGATCCTGGTAGAGTCGCAGGGTCCGATGGTCAGTGTGGCCGGTAAAGTACGCAATCCGTTTCGCTTCGAATTAAATAACAGCAGCGCGCTGGGTTCTGAACTGGTGTCATTTGCCTTGCCTCTTGCCAAGGTGAGTCACGTCGGGGTAATTGGCGATCGTCCAAACGGTCCGTTCTCGGTGTATATGCCCTACAGAGATTTTGACCGCATCCAGTTAAAAGACGGCGACAAAGTGCTGTTTAATGATGATATGCATGCGCAGGTTTACGATGTGCAAATCATCGGTAGTTACCGCGGGCCATCTTATTTCACCGTACGTAAAGAGACGCGTCTTCACGATCTGTTAAACCACATCCCTATTGATCCAAACATGGCGGATTACGGCTCGATCTACATCATGCGTAAGAGTGTGGCCGCACGTCAGAAAGAGATGCTGGAAGACTCCCTCAATCGCCTTGAACGTAGTGTGTTTACCGCACCCGCCAATTCAGACGGTGAAGCTTCTATTCGTACTAAAGAGGCAGAGCTTGTCATGCAGTTTGTGGAAAAGGCGCGTAAGGTCCAGCCGCTGGGTAAAGTGGTGGTGTCTGACAAGGGCGTGATTGCCAATATCATGCTGGAACAAGGCGACCAGATTGTGATCCCGTACAAAACCGACCTGATTCAGGTGGGTGGCGAAGTGATGATGCCGCAAGCGGTGGTGTACAACGAAGGCGCCAGGCTTGACGATTATGTTGCCTGGGCGGGGGGATTCACCGACCGCGCGAATGACAAGCGTATTGCTGTGGTGCATGCCAACGGTCTGATGGAGTTCCAGGACGCCGGTAGCGTGATGCCGGGCGATCAGATTCTCGTCATGCCGAAAGTGGACAGCAAAATGATGCAGTCCATCAAGGACATTACTCAGGTCATCTATCAGGTTGCTGTGGCGGCCAACGTGGTCCTGAGATAACACCCACTACGGGCTCGCTTACTGTGGGCCCGTCCTGTGATATCGGCTTTGCTATGTTTAAACCCATTCTTAACCAAACGCCTCGCAGTCCATTTCAGGTACTCCGAGATGTAACGTTTGGCCTGCTTATTCGTGAACTGAAAACCAGATTTGGTAGTTATCGGCTGGGGTATGCCTGGGCGCTGTTGGATCCGTTGCTAATCATTAGCGTCTTTAGCCTAATTTTTGGTATGCGCGGACAAAGCGGATTTGGTGGGGCACCTGCACCACTATTTATGACTGCAAGTTATCTGCCCTTTTTATTTTTTAGAAATGTGGTAAGCAAGTTGCAGTCTGCCGTCGATGCTAATATGGGACTATTTTGCTATCGTCAGGTAACACCATTCGCAACGTTTGTGGCGCGCTTTATCCTGGAAGCCATTATTGGCTTGGTAGTGGGTTGTGTTCTTGTCTTGGGATTATTATGGTTTGGTTTCGATGCTATCCCCAATGACCCCTTACAAGTCATTCTAATTTATCTCTTGCTAATGACCTTTTCATTTTCGTTAGGCATTATCTTCTGCATAGCATCTAATTTATTTAAAGGAGCAAATAAATTTCTCAATTTAATGATGATGCCATTAATGTTCATTTCATGCGTCATGTACCCCCTTGCAAGTGTACCCACCCAATTCAAACACTGGTTTATGTGGAATCCTTTGGTACATGCAGTTGAGTTGATGCGATCTGGCTGGCTTGCGGGTTATATCAGTCCTGATGTTAGCTGGGCATATTTAGCAAGTTTAACGTTGGTCCTGCTAACGTTTGCAATGAGCTGTTATCGACTGAGCCATCGCCGATTGATTGCAAGTTAAAGCGAAATAAATATGATTATTCTTGATAACGTTTCGAAATATTATCCCACCAAATTTGGGCGTAATTATGTGTTGCGTGACGTTAGCGTTACGCTGCCACGTGAACGTAATATAGGTATTCTAGGTGCCAATGGGGCGGGTAAATCAACTTTGCTACGTCTTCTTGGCGGGATGGACATGCCCAGTAAGGGAAAGCTCACTCGTCAATGTCGTGTTTCCTGGCCATTAGCTCTCAATGGAGGTTTTCAAGGCAGCATGACAGGGCGGGAGAATACTCGATTTGTCTGTCGTATACATGGGGTGCGAGATACGCAATCCATTGAAGAATGGGTGAAAGAGTTTTCGGAAATTGGTCAGCATTTCGAGTTGCCTATCAAAGGTTATTCCAGTGGCATGAAATCAAAATTCTCTTTTGCCGTTAGTATGGCGTTCGATTTTGATATCTATCTCACCGATGAAATTACTTCCGTGGGCGATGCTCGCTTCAAGCAAAAATGTATTGATACATTCACGCAAAAACGCGAGACCGCTAGTTTAATCATGGTTTCGCACGATATGAAAAATTTACGCCAACAATGCGATATGGGGATTTTACTGCGTAATAGTACGCTTGAAATATTCGAAGATATCGACGATGCCATCCGTATTTATCAGAACCTATAACAAGCCTTAAAAATGACTCAGCCAATTCGCTCCAACAAATCTTCCGGTTTGATGCGTAAGTTGCACAAATTAAAAACCAAACCTAAACATTTTATCGTCGATTCAAGTGGCTATCGCCTGGCACATCGCTCCTGGAAAAAAAGCCATAGACTAGGTGGATTTCAATGGGTAATGGCCTGTTTTGCTATTGCCGTAATTTACTTTGGGTTCATTGCTTCGGATCGCTATGTGAGCCGAGCGGATATAGTGGTTAAGCAAGCAGATCAAATTAAGATGATGCCTGATGCTTTGTCGATGCTAGGGCTTGGTGGTAGTAACCATGAAGATGTGCTGATTATCCAGGATTTTTTAAAGTCTGCCGATTTGCTGAACAAACTAGACAAAGAGCTAGGATTGAAAGCCCATTATCAGAGCAACAAAGTGGATTTTTTCTCTCGCTTACCTGGTAATGTTAGCCGGGAAGATTTCCTCAAGTATTACCGAGATCATCTCTCTTTACGTCTGGATGATTTATCCGGAGTGCTAACCATCGAGTTTCAGGCTTTTGACCCGGCCTATGGCCAGCGTGTGGTAGGGGTTATGCTTAAGGAATCCGAAGGTTTTATCAATAAGCTTGGGCACCAGGTCGCACTGGAACAGCTGGCATTTGTCGAGAAAGAGGTTGATCGTTCCTACCAGCGGTTACAGAGTGAAAAAGCGAAAGTACTGGAGTTTCAGAACACTCATCATCTTATCAGTCCTGAATCATCCAGCATCACCCGTATGGGAGTAGTCAGCCAGATTGAAGCTCAATTGGCACAGCAGCAAGCCCAGTTAAAACAGTTTCAAAGCTACATGAAAGAGAGTGCACCTTCAGTTTTATCTGTGCAGGCCAGAGTCGATGCCTTAACTCAGCAACTTGCTCAGGAGAAATCTAAACTGACCGGCGTAGATAAAGATGCGATGAACGAGGTGACTGCCAGCTATATGGATGTTGAGACAGAGGCAACACTGGCGGCAGAACTCTATAAAACCGGTCTTATCAGTCTGGAGCAAGCCCGAATAGAGGCTTACCGTAAACTTAAACATCTTCTTATTGTTAGTCAGCCAACGTTGGCTGAAGATGCTGAATACCCACGCAGGCTTTATAATCTTGCCACCATCGCCGTACTGCTGTGTCTGCTATATGGTCTGATCGTGATGGGGCTTGCTACATTACGTGAACATCAAGACTAATAAAAGATGCTAAATGGTTAATTTTTAAGTTAGCCATGGATAATATTATACATGGCTCCATTATTAAAAAAATTAACTTCAAGTTTCATCTGTACTATCTTTATTTTAATTAAAATACGCCATTCAATAATCTGCTTAAAGCAAATGGGAAATTGTATTATCTTGTTTGTTTGAAGTCGCAATAAAAATAGTGGATTTTTATTAATCATAACTTTCGCGGAAATAGGTAATTACGGAATAGATTATGCGAAGAACAATAAGTAACACTTCAAAAAAACAACCGCAAAATAATACTCCTGTTAATAATTCAAGATCGCAAGTCCTGATTAGTCAGGAGGATAATGAACTGACTGGTATCTCTGATAGCATTTCAGATCTAAAGGTTCAACTTGAAATAACTCAAAGTAAAGCATTTCATTTGACGTCCGAAAAAAGGCAACTGCAAGAAATGATGAAACCGCGTGATGCTGATGCCGAGGTTGAAATCAGAGAGCTTGCCAGGATGGGTGGGATAATAAATGGCATTGGTACAGAAAAAACAACTTTAATACAAAAAAATAATGATTTGATAGCTCAATTAGAAATGACAATGAAATCCCTGGCTAATGCTGAGAAGAAAAATAAAGAATTAGCAGATATAAATACGTTTACTCAAGAAAGTCTTGCGACTCGCTATGATGAACTAGCTAACCTTGCAAAATTACTTGAAGTAAGTGAAAGGACATTAATGGCACGTGAAGTAGAACTTGAGAGTGTCAATAAAACATTGGTGAAATTCAAAAACACATTAACCTGGAAGGTTTCTAAGCCTGCTAGAATTATTTCAGGACGACTTAATAAAAATAAAAAAGTCGGAAGGAAAGAGCAACACATAAAATTAATCAAAGAGTCAGGTCTTTTTGATATTGATTGGTATCAAAAGTTTTGCCCTGAACTTGGTAAGTTTTCATTGAGTCCAGTTGAACACTATTTGTCAGTTGGATACAAGATGGGCCTTAATCCAAGCGAAAATTTCAATGGCAACTTATACCTTGAACGTTATCCAGACGTTGCTGAAGAGGGGATGAATCCCCTCATTCATTATATTATTTTCGGTAAAGGTGAAGGCCGCACCATCTAATTTCAGGAAGATGAAAAATGCAAAACTTCGATAAACAATGGTATCTGGATAATTACAAGGATGTGGTTTTATCCGGTATGGATCCCTTTGTCCACTATCAAAAAATAGGACGTTTTCTTAATCGTCACCCTTGTGATCCAACAAAAATAAAAAACTCCCCTGCAGTTTCGACCACTCCTAAACTCACTACGAACAATATGAATAAAAATATCCGTGGTGATTTTAATCTGAAAGGTGGTGGTAGTGGGGAATTGTATGGGTGGTTGGCAGAGGTTGGAGATGAAAAGTCGAGAACTGCACTGATTAAAATTGATGGGAAACCGTATCATATTATTGCAAATGTCGAACGTGAAGACCTTGCCCTCAATAAAATCAATCAGGGAAAACATGGATTCCGCATGAGTGTACCTGCAGAATTTATGGATGGCAGAACACATCAATTAGAATTATTGGACGCAAAGAGTGGTCAGCTTCTCAAACAAGTTGCAACGTCATGGCAACATAATCGTAAATTTACTAACTTCGAAGAATTCTTAGCCGAATCCATGGTTAATCCCATGATCTATGCCCCATTCCGCGAAGAAGATAAACGTTGCTTCGCCATGATGGAAAACCTGCGTCGTCGCTTAATGGCGTACACTAAAGAGCATAATCTGACTGAACTAGTCACTATTATTATGCCTGCCTATAACCGAGAAGAAACGATCAAAGCAGCTATTTTATCTGTTCTGGCACAAACCTATCCACATTTCGAACTAATAGTGATAGATGATGGTAGCAGCGATGATACGGCAGATGCTGTAAAAAGCTTTGATGATGAGCGGGTGCGCTTAATTGCGGGTCCTGGTCGTTCAGGCGTTTCAGAAGCACGTAATATTGGCCTTCGCGCTGCAAAAGGTGAACTGATAGCCTATCTGGACTCAGATAATACTTGGCAACCAGAATATCTTACAGCTATGGTTGCGGCACTTCACCAGTCGTCTTATGCACAAGCAGCTTATTCGGGACAATATCTCTATCGTAGTAATCACCCAGAGCCTTTTGCCATCCGATTTGGCAGCTTTAATAAAGGATTGCTGGAAAATCGAAATTACATAGACCTCAATTGTTTTATGCATAGTAAGTTGGTATTTGAAAAGACAGGTATGTTTGATACGCGACTAAAACGTTTTGTTGACTGGGATCTGATCCTAAAAATTAGCAGCGAGTTTAAGATAATTTCAGTGCCTGTTCTTCTCTCAAATTATTTTTTTGAACTGGCAGAAAATGCCATTACTAACGATAATTCGTTGAATGGCTATATTGATATTGTTCGCGAGCAACACAATACTAGAGAGTTTATTAAAGGTAGAGCACTGCTTCGTTTCAACCAAAAGGAACTTACTAAATATCTTTTTCCTAAAGTTAAGCTTGACCACCATGTGACAATCATTATACCTAATTATGAGTCTTTGGATGATATTAAAGATTGTCTATCATTAATCCGAAAATATTATGACAGGCAATATGTTGATGTAATTGTGGTAGACAATGCTTCTTCTACAGAGGTGCGCAGTTGGCTCGCTGGGAAAGCAATTGATGAATTTGGCATTGTTTATATCGAGAATGAATTTAACGCAGGGTTTACCTATGCTGTCAATCAAGGTATAGCAATCGCCAGGAAAAATAGTGATATTGTATTGCTTAATAATGATGCATTAATTACACGAAACTCTTTAAAATCAATGCAGCAGACGGCTTATCAAGACTTAAATATCGGCTTGGTCGTGCCTCGTCAGGTATTATTCGCTAGAACAAAAACTATCACTACTCATGTACCATTTGCAAATTCCAGTATGGATTGTGATGTTAATCTATCTCGGCATCATAATAACATTCAGGCAGTGCCTTTATTTCACGATGGAGAGAAGGTTGAAATTAATTTCGCACCCTTCTTTTGTACTTATATGCGCCGTGAAATAGTTGAGCAGGTTGGATACCTGGATGCTGAATTTGGCCGGCATTATCGTTCAGACAGAATTATGTGTGACTATTTACGCCACATGTTGAATATGAGAATTTTTTATACCAGTCAGGCAGTGGTCTATCATAAACTTCAAAAAGCCACTGATGGTATGCGTAAAAATGAAAAGAAAAGTGAAGAATTTGACTTGATGTTTAAAAAGAATCAATGGTCTGAAAAAGAAATGCATCGATTTGGTTTCACAAAAGCAGCTTGGGATGTTTAATTGGCATGTTAACGATGTGATTAGTTTTTTTATTATTTGATTGACTAATTACTCTCCCTGTTTCAATTCGTTGTGTTTTAAATGTCGATCATATTTTAGCTTTTTTTTGTTAAAGTGAAAATATGAGTCTGGTTGGCTTTTATAAGTTGACTTCGTATAAATAAATCACACGCACCATTAAAAAGTATAAATATTATGACTTTTTCAAAGGAAGTTGACTTTAATGTTTTAATGTCCCCATATTTCATTTCGAAAGATGGTATGTTTATTGGTGGTCCGCAGAAGAAGCCTTTTAACTCGAGGGTGATGAGAAAAAATAAAAAATTTATAGATGGGTCTTTGACTCTTCCTGCCGAGGGGGAACAAACGGAAGTAATAAAGGGTAATTATCTTTTTGCTGGGCCGTTATATTTGCATTTCGGGCATATTCTTACTGAGTCAATGCACCGTCTTTATGGCTACAGAAAAGGCTCTTTTGATGGTGTCATTTTTTGTTGCGCATCCTTCGCAATTCCAGGAATTAGTAGAACGCAAATGCCTGGCTTTTTATTAGATATACTGAACTCTTTTGGAATACCAAAAGAAAAATGTTTTCTTGTTAAAGAAACCACCTGTTTTGAGCAGGTTACGTATTTCGAACCAGGTTCAAATTTACAGTGCGGAGTTGAGCCTTGGTATTTAAATGAGTTAGAGTCTATTGCATTCCCTGTCAATAATCAAAATGAAGCTAATGATTTATCATTTGATAAAATATACTTGGGTAGGTCTCATATTATTGATAGTGGTTCCATAATGGGGGAGTCCTACATATCATCCTTATTGATTTCCAATGGTTTTAAATATTTCGCGCCTGAGATGCATTCTATTTCGACCCAGGTTGATGTTTTATCTAAAGCAAAGGAAATTGTTTTTATTGAGGGTTCTTCAATTTATGCTTCGGAGTTGCTTTCCTCTTGGGATAGTAAAGTGATGATGATACCGAGGCGTAACTTTGATTCATTTTTCAAACCACATATTGATTTGAAAACCAGCTATTCTACAATTGGCGATATGAGTTCTGTTTCGCGGTTTCCAAATCATGAAGGTTTAATAAAGCCAAATTCCCCTAGTAAGTTTAATAATGTTGAGTCGTTATTTGATGATTTACGCTCCAATTCTTTAATAAAACCAGATCATAATATTTCGATGAGTGATTATAATCAGCACTTTTATATTGATGTTTTAAGATATTCAAGAGGCAATAGAGTATTGATTGATGCCATGTTGGGTGGCTCCAAATGAGTGAGAGAAATAATATAAAATTGGTAGTATCAGGTACTGGTTATGTAGGTCTTTCTAATGCTGTGCTCTTAGCCCAGAATCATCAGGTTATTGCTCTTGATATCATCCCTAAAAAAATTGAGCTGATTAACCAACGTAAATCACCCATCGTTGACAAAGAACTTGAAGAGTATTTAGCTAACAAATCTCTCAACCTACGGGCTACGCTCGATAAATTCGAAGCCTATAGCCATGCCGAGTTTGTCATTATCGCCACGCCAACTGATTACGATCCAAACACGAACTACTTCAACACCAGCACCGTTGAAGCCGTTATTCGGGACGTAATCAGCATTAACCCGCAAGCAATCATGATCATCAAGTCCACCATTCCAGTGGGCTTTACCGAGCGGATGCGACGGGAATTTGGCACAGAAAACATAATCTTTTCACCTGAATTTCTACGTGAAGGGCGTGCCCTGTATGACAACCTTTATCCCTCGCGAATCGTGGTGGGTGAATGCAGTGAGCGTGCGCAGCGCTTTGCCGATCTGCTGAAAGAGGGTGCCATCAAGAAGGATGTTGAGGTGTTGCTTACTGGCATTACCGAAGCTGAAGCTATCAAGTTGTTCGCTAACACCTATCTCGCCATGCGCGTTGCGTATTTCAATGAGCTAGATACCTATGCTCAGTCACATGGACTAGATAGTCGCCAGATTATTGAAGGCATTGGTCTGGATCCACGTATAGGTACGCATTATAACAACCCTTCGTTCGGCTATGGCGGCTACTGTCTGCCTAAAGATACCAAGCAGTTGTTAGCGAACTATCAGGAAGTACCGAGTAATCTGATACGCGCTATTGTCGATGCTAATATCACCCGCAAGGATTTTATTGCTGACAGTGTGATTAGTCGCCAGCCTAAGATTGTAGGCATCCATCGTTTGGTCATGAAAGCGGGTTCCGACAACTTCCGCTCATCCGCTATTCAGGGGATCATGAAGCGTATCAAAGCTAAAGGGATCGAGGTTGTCGTCTTTGAGCCAACGATTAAAGAAGATACCTTCTTTAATTCTCGGGTTATTCGAGATATCGGAGAATTCAAAGCGATTAGTGATGTTATTCTCTGCAACCGAATGGCTAATGAGTTAGCCGATGTAGCCTATAAAGTTTATTCCCGCGATCTTTTTGGGTCAGATTGAGATGCGCCAATTAAAAATAATATCCCTCGTTATTGGTAGTTCTTGCAGGCGACAACTTACCCGAAATTTGACTGAGAGTGCATTTTGAAATTATTAGTTGCTGCAATTGTTAAAAACGAAATAGATGCCCTTTTAGAATGGGTTGCATACCACAGGGTTGTAGGAGTAAGCGGATTCATTATTGCCGATAACGGGAGTAATGATGGTTCCCGTACTTTACTCAACGGGCTTGAAAGGCTGGGGATTGCAACTGTGTTGGACTTCCCAACAGTTGCTGAACAAAAGCCGCAGTTACCCGCTTACGAGCGTATTCTACGTAGTTGCGACGCTGATATTGATTTGCTGGCATTTATCGATGCCGATGAATTTTTGGTGTCCCTCGGTCCTGAGCAAAGTTTAATAACCAGTCTGAAAGGATGGTTTGACGACCCTTCGGTAAGTGCTGTTGCGCTCAACTGGGCAAACTTTGGTTCAAGCGGTGAGTTGTTCGCTGAAGAGGGATTGGTAACAGAGCGCTTTACCCAACGTGCCCCTCAGCAATTCAATGCCAATAAGAATTTTAAGAGTATTGTCAGACCCAACTGCGTCAATCACTTTAACAATCCACATCATGCCGATCTGCGCTCTGGCCGTTATATCGATACGCAGGGCCATGATTTGGTCTTACATCCAAAACACGGCAACGGCGTTAGTGCTGAAGTGCTTTGGAGCGGGGTACGAATTAACCATTATGTTGTTAAATCTCTAGAAGAGTTCTTGCTCGGTAAACACCTGCGCGGCAGCGCGGCCACGTCCAATCGTGTAAAACATAAAGCCTATTTTAAAGCCCATGACCGCAACGACGAAACCTGTCTATTGGCGGCAGCGTTGGCCCCTAAAGTCAAAGCAGAGATGGCAGTAATACAAGCGCAATTGGATGCCTTGCCAGAACCAGAGCAAGAGAGTCCACAGAAGAGCGACTCCTGGTTGGCATCCCGGGTAAAAAAGCTCATCGGCTAATCGACGTATTTCATTCTCTGACAGGAGTCAGAAGCGAGCCTTCCCATTTCATGGCTGTAAACCTCTTATGCATAGCAATCACCACTGGCACCCTCTGGCACTGCCAGAAACCACTTTATTACGCGCGGGTTGGTTCTTGCTTCGGGGAACTCTGCGTACTGACCAATCACGCGGTGAAACCCGGTTACGTTGGCAGTGCAATCAAGGGATCTGGCACGAGAAAATTTTGCCGATTACGCGCCGTGGCACTTTGCTCGAGCTAGTCTGGCTGCCTGTGGGTGCCTGTGAAGTGGGTCTTCTTGCTAGCAGTGAAGGGGCAGAATGTCAGCTGAATATTACCTGCTTTGCGCCGGTGTCTGCGGGCACCAGCCTTTGGCGTCGTTTACGCCGGGTATGGCATTTCTATCAGCGGCTAAACGCGCAAAAGCGCAGACGCCTGGGGCTGTCATGGCATCTGTGGTTTACCGACTTACAGCAGGCTTATCAGCTGGTAGGTAAGATCCGCGACGACAGGCCGTTGCACGCCTACGAACACTGGCTGGCTAATTTCGATACCGTGCAGCCTGGTGAGCGACGCCTCATTGATCGTCTGCTGACCCGCTGGGGCAATTTGCCTCGAGTGTGTCTGCATCTGGTGAGCGGCGGAGATAAGGCGGGCCGCCAGCGAACGCTAAACAGCATCGCTGCACTGTGTTACCCGGCATCGCATATAACCGTACTGGAACAGCCTCCAGCCGCTGATCGGCCAGCGGGGGAGTGGCAATGGGCCATTCCGGAGGGAGCAGAAATCGCTCCAGCAGCGCTGGTGTGGCTGGCGCATCAGTTACGTCAGACACCGAATGCACAATGGATATACGGCGATCACGATCTGCTGGACGACAAAGGTAAGCGCCACTCGCCCGTCTTCAAGCCAGACTGGAACGAGACGCTGTTGCACAGCCAGAACTATATTGGCTGGTGTGGACTGTGGCGTGAGCAGGGGAAATTCTCTATCCCGCAGAATGGGGCTGGGAGCTATTACGGATGGTTGCAATTGGCACACCTGATAGCGCCCAAAGATATTGCACATATCCCGGCTCTATTGATGCATATCCCGGATGATTTACCACAGCAGGATGGCTATGAAACGCTGGCAAACATGCTGCAAGAGTTGCCTGTCGGTGTGACGCTGGAGTCGGCACCGCATGGGATCTGCCGCTGGCGCTGGCCGCTGCCAGCTGAGCTGCCGCGCGTGTCGGTGATTATTCCTACTCGCAATGGACTAGCTCATCTCAGATCCTGCATTGAGAGCCTGGTGCAGCAGACCCATTATCCGAACATCGAAATCATGGTGATGGATAACCAAAGCGACGATGTCGAGACGCTTGCCTATTTCGCCTATATCAGCAAGGAATACGGCGTACGGGTTATTGCCTGGGATCGCCCATTTAACTACTCCGCCATAAATAATGCCGGGGTGCGAGAGGCTACTGGCGAGCTTATCTGTCTACTTAATAACGACACTGAGGTGATCAACCCGCTGTGGTTGGATGAAATGGTCTCCCATCTTCTCCGCCCGGGCGTGGGTATCGTCGGGGCTCGGCTTTATTACGGTGATGGCCGGGTTCAGCATGCGGGGGATGCGGTTGGGCCGGGGGGCTGTGCCGATCACTTTCATAGTGGGCTGGCGGCTGATGAACCTGGCTACCAGCGCAGGGCGGTGAGTGCTCAGGAGCTATCTGCCGTGACCGCAGCTTGTCTGCTCACGCATCGTGAGCTTTTTTTGTCTCTTGATGGATTAGATGAAGTAAACCTGCCAGTGGCCTTTAACGATGTGGACTACTGTCTGCGGGTCGGCGAGGCGGGTTGGCGCATCGTCTGGACGCCGTTTGCTGAGCTATACCATCATGAGTCGGTATCTCGTGGCAAAGATGTGACGCCGGAGCAACTGGCTCGCTCGCGGGGTGAGCTGCGCTATATGAAAAAGCGCTGGGCCAGGCGGCTCCAACACGATCCGGCTTATAATCCTAACCTGAGCTACGACCGACCCGATTTCTCGTTAAGTCATACTCCTAATGTGGTACTGCCATGGACGAATTAATCAGGAGGGCGCTGTTTAAACCCTATCTTAAGTTGAATAAGCAAAGCAGTGGGACAGAGTGCCGCACATTACTGATTTTGCATGAGGGCAATTCACCGACGCTGGCCTATTTTGAAGCTGCCATCAGAGGTCGTTTTCCCGGTGCACGCTGTCAGCTAGTGGATACCTTAACCACACCCACTATCGACGTGGATAACGGAACCGCTATTGTAGTCATCCGCTTTATTTCCACCCCCTGGCAGCGCGAAATCGCCCGTAATATGGATCACTTCTCACAGGTGGTTTATTTCATGGATGACGATCTATTGGATCCATCGGCTTTGACGGCGTTGCCTAAAGGCTATCGGACCAAAATCATTCGTCGCTCTGCCGCTCAGCATCGCTGGATTACCTCGCATTGTGAAAGTATCTGGGTATCGACGCCGTATCTGGCGAGAAAGTATGCGCACCTCAATCCCGATGTGGTGCCTGCTAAGCCCACGCCGCAGTTGCTTGCGGTAAAGCAGCCCGTAAAAATCGCCTACCACGGTTCAAGCTCGCATCAGGCCGAGAAGTATTGGTTGCGCGAGGTGATGGCAGGCGTGCTGGCGCAGTGTCCACAAGCCAGCTTCGAAATATTTGGTGAGCACGAGATTTATAAGCTCTATCGCGATCTGCCACGCGTGACGGTATTGCATCCGATGAGTTGGCAAAACTATCTGGATTACACGCAGCACCACCGAATCGATATTGGTCTGGCACCTTTACTGGAGTCGGCCTTCAATAGGGCGCGCGGTCCAGTCAAATTTTATGATTTCATTCGTATGGGTGCAGTAGGGGTTTACAGCAATTGCGCGCCCTATAGTGATTTTATCGAACAGAATATTAATGGCGTATTGCTGAATAACGATCCTCAAAAGTGGATTGAGGCAATATCACTGTTGGTCAATTCCGACCAAAAACGCCTATCGCTGGCGAATAATGCGAAAGAATATACGTACTCGTTATTGTATTAATACCGAACGCACCGGCAAATAAAACACTCCAATTTAAAGCAGACCATGTATTTACATGCGCCTGCCGCTAAAACACGGTCAAAACGCAGAGCAAACACCGTTGTTTGGTGACCATTTCATTCACTAGAAAGTAAAAGTTGCTTATGAAAATCCTTGTAACTGGGGGAGCCGGTTTTATCGGTTCTGCTGTTGTTCGCCACATCATCCGTGAAACTCAGGATGCAGTGATCAACCTTGATCAACTTACCTATGCAGGCAATCTGGAATCGCTGGTCGATGTAGCGGCAAGTGACCGTTATACCTTTGAACAGGTCGATATTTGTCAGCGTGCGGAGCTGGATCGGGTCTTTGCTACCCATCAACCCGATGCGGTGATGCATCTGGCTGCTGAGAGTCATGTGGATCGCTCTATTACGGGGCCTGCCGCTTTTATCGAAACCAATATCGTCGGCACCTATACGCTGCTTGAAGCGGCCCGCGCTTACTGGAGCGAGCTGGATGAAGACCGCAAGCTGGCGTTCCGTTTCCACCACATCTCAACTGATGAAGTGTACGGCGATCTGCCACATCCGGATGAAGTCAGTGCAGGCACTGAGTTGCCGCTCTTTACCGAAACCACAGCATACGCGCCAAGCAGCCCTTACTCTGCGTCTAAAGCCTCTAGCGATCATCTGGTGCGCGCATGGCATCGCACCTATGGCCTGCCGACAGTCGTCACCAACTGCTCCAACAATTACGGGCCGTATCACTTTCCGGAGAAGTTGATCCCGCTGGTGATCCTCAATGCGCTGGATAGCAAAGCGCTGCCCATTTACGGCAAAGGCGATCAGATCCGCGACTGGCTGTATGTCGAAGATCATGCCCGCGCGCTTTACACCGTCGTCACCATAGGTGCGGTAGGTGAGACCTACAACATTGGCGGCCACAACGAGAAGCAGAACCTGGACGTGGTGCACACTATTTGCGATCTGCTCGACGAGATGGTGCCAAAAGCCAGTTCTTACCGCGAGCAGATCACCTACGTAGCCGACCGTCCAGGCCATGACCGCCGCTATGCCATTGATGCCAGCAAAATGAGCCATGAGCTGAACTGGCAGCCGCAGGAGACTTTCGAGTCCGGCATCCGTAAAACCGTGCAATGGTATTTGGATAACCAGCAGTGGGTGAATAACGTTCAAAGCGGCAGTTATCAGGACTGGATCGCGAAAAACTACCAGGAACGTCACTGATGCATATTCTTCTGTTTGGCAAAAATGGTCAGGTGGGCTGGGAGTTACAGCGTGCGCTGTTGCCGCTCGGTCGGATGACCGCGGTGGATTTTGATTCCACCGACTACTGCGGGGACTTCAATAACCCGGCGGGGGTGGCTGAGACCGTTCGTCTGCTGAAGCCAGACGTGATTGTGAACGCCGCCGCCCATACGGCGGTGGACAAAGCCGAGAGCGAGCGCGATTTTGCCGAGCGGCTTAACGTTACAAGCGTTGCCGCCATCGCGAAAGAAGCCGAGGTGCTGGGTGCCTGGCTGGTTCACTACTCGACCGACTACGTCTTCAACGGCAGCGGCGAAAATCCCTGGCTGGAAACAGACCAGACCGCACCACTGAACGTTTACGGTGAAACCAAACTGGCGGGCGAACAGGCTGCTGCACTTTGCTCTCGTCATCTGGTGTTCCGTACCAGCTGGGTGTATGCCGCTCGTGGTGCCAACTTTGCCAAGACCATGCTGCGCTTAGGTAATGAGCGCAGTGAGATGTCGGTCATCAACGATCAGTTTGGTGCGCCGACCGGTGCAGAACTGCTGGCCGATTGCACAGCCCATGCGATCCGTATCGCACAGGATAAACCAGAAGTTACCGGGCTTTATCACCTGATCGCTTCTGGCACCACCACCTGGTTTGATTATGCTCAGCGCGTATTCGCCATTGCACGTGCAGCCGGCATTGAGCTGGCCGTCACTCAGGTGAATGCCGTCCCGACCAGTGCATTCCCAACGCCGGCTAAACGTCCACATAACTCACGCCTTGATACCTGCAAGTTTCAGCGCACCTTTGGGTTGACGCTGCCGGACTGGACGGTCGGCGTGGATCGCATGCTGGCCGAAATCCTCGCCAGGTAAACAGATCAAGTGAGGCTATTGATGCCTTTTTAATCGAAGTGAACTTTGTCTGGGGTGGCACAGTGGCTCCCCTTTTATCGTCATCAACAAGAAGCATTGAAGAGTTATGAGCAAGCGTAAAGGTATTATTCTGGCTGGTGGGTCTGGTACTCGCCTTTATCCGGTGAGCATGGCGGTGAGCAAGCAGCTGCTGCCAATCTATGACAAACCGATGATCTACTACCCGTTGAGCACCCTGATGCTGGCCGGTATTCGCGATATTCTGATCATCAGCACTCCGCAAGATACGCCGCGCTTCGAGCAACTGCTAGGCGATGGCAGCCAATGGGGCCTGAATCTGCATTACAAAGTACAGCCAAGTCCAGACGGTTTGGCTCAAGCCTTTATCCTCGGCGAAGACTTCATCGGAAACGACGACTGCGCACTGGTGCTGGGTGACAACATCTTCTATGGTCATGACCTGCAAAAAGAGCTGGAGGCCGCTGCGAGCAAATCGGCGGGAGGTACGGTCTTTGCCTATCATGTGCATGATCCTGAGCGCTATGGCGTAGTGGAGTTTGATGCAGATGGTAAAGCGATCTCCCTGGAGGAGAAACCGCTGGAGCCAAAGAGCCACTATGCAGTCACCGGACTTTATTTCTACGATAACCGCGTGGTTGAGATGGCCAAAAGTCTGAAACCCTCCCCGCGTGGCGAGCTGGAAATCACCGACCTTAACCGCGTCTATCTTGAACAGGGCGAGCTATCAGTCGCCATGATGGGCCGTGGTTTTGCCTGGTTGGATACCGGCACCCATGAGAGCCTGATCGAGGCCAGCAACTTCATTCAGACGATTGAAACTCGGCAGGGGTTGAAAGTGGCCTGCCCTGAAGAGATTGCTTACCGTAAAAAATTCATCAATGCCGACCAGGTGCGCAAATTAGCCGCTCCACTGGCTAAGAATGCCTACGGGCAGTATCTGCTGAAAATGATTAAGTAATTTTCTTTTTTCTGAGGCATTGCGCCTCTTTTGAATCAGGCTTCAACCATGGATGTTATTCAGACTGCAATTTCCGATGTATTTATTCTTGAACCAACAGTGTTTGGCGATGATCGTGGCTTCTTCTTAGAAAGCTTTAACCACCAGCAATTCGAAACTGCCATTGGCCGCAGCGTAAACTTTGTCCAGGACAACCACTCAAAATCCTCTAAGGGTGTATTACGTGGCCTGCATTACCAACTCGCGCCGCATGCGCAGGGCAAACTGGTGCGTTGTATCGCAGGTGAAGTGTTCGATGTGGCGGTGGATATCCGTAAAAGTTCCCCGACCTTTGGTCAGTGGGTAGGCGTGCATTTATCGGGTGAGAATAAGCGCCAGCTGTGGATTCCAGAAGGTTTTGCTCACGGTTTTATGACGCTAAGCGACACCGCAGAATTCCTGTATAAAACCACCCATTACTATGCGCCGGAAAGTGACCGTGGCATTCGCTGGAATGACGAGACCTTAGCCATCACGTGGCCGAAAATCGACAGCGAGATTCTCACCTCGACCAAAGACCGCATTGCTAAGTCCCTCCCAGACGCAGAGCATTTTATCTGAGTCACACTCCCCCGCGATGGCGCGGGGAGTTTCTACCGCGCAGAGTTCGAATGAAATTTTACACAGGTTCAGCCGGAATCCTTGCCAAAAAAGCACGGTTTGAGCCGATGCTTGGCCACACATTACATGCCTTCAAAACCAGTATGACGCTCGATGAAGACGATGTGCTGGTTGGCTGGGGCCAAAAGACCAATACTCGCCAGATAAAGCAAAGAGCCGAGAAGCTCGGGCTGGCGTACTGGCAGTTGGAAGATGGCTTTATCGGCTATATTGGCCACCCTGCCAGAGAAGGCGTCCCGGTCTCCCTGATTGTTGATCCAGTAGGGGTTTACTATGATGCCCGCCAGCCTAGTTACCTGGAGCAGTTAATCGTCACGCCATGCGATGCTGCTATGCTGGCGAGAGCTGAGAAGCTGACGAGCGAACTGCTTCGCCTGGGGATCACCAAATACAACTGTTACGGCGCCGCGCGCGATTTACCAAAAGCGCTGGCCACACGTCTGCAAAACGACCCTCGCTCAAAAGTGTTGCTGATTGATCAGGTGGCCGGTGATCTCTCGATCCCTGGCGCGCTTGCTAGCGAAGCGGATTTCATTGATATGGTCGCCGCCGCGAGGCGCAACCATCCTGATGCCCGGCTGCTGCTACGCACTCACCCGGATACCCGTCTGGGCAGAAAAAGTGGCGTACTGGCGCGTTTGCAGATGGATGATGTGGAAGTGGTAGCCGATCACTGCCATCCCCATGCACTGCTCAATCAGGTAGACGCGGTCTACACCGTTTCATCCCAGATGGGATTTGAGGCCTTATTGCTAGGCAAACCTATTTATTGCTTTGGCATGCCGTTCTACGCAGGCTGGGGGCTGACTCGCGACAGTAAAAAGTGCGCGCGTCGTCAGGTTCAGGTCAGCTTGCCACAATTGGTGGCAGCGGCGTTGATTCACTATCCGCGCTATCTTGATCCGGTGCTAGGTAAGCGCTGTGAAGTGGAACAGGTGCTGCCTATTATCGCGCGTCAGCAGAAACAGACTCCGCATTATCGCCGCCTGTATCTGGTGGGCTTCTCGCTGTGGAAACGCGCATTTATGCGTGCTTTCTGTTCGCCGCTCGCCGAGGAGATCTGCTTTGTGCGTAAGCGACCAAAACAGGTGGCTTCTGATGAGCAGGTATTGGTCTGGGGCAGCCATCATCCTGAACTCGCCAACCCTATACGGGTGGAAGACGGCTTTATCCGCTCACGAGGTCTGGGCTCTAATCTGTGTCGCCCTTCATCGCTCTCCATTGATCCTGTGGGGATCTATTTCGACAGCCGTCGGCCTAGCCGGATCGAACAAATGCTGAATCAACAGCAACTGACAGAAAAACAGCTGGCGCGCGGCGCGGCGCTAATTGACCTGCTTAAGCAGAATGGGGTCAGTAAATACAACGTCGGTAATGTGCAACCTTTCACGCCGCCTGATGATGGTCGTCCGCTGCTGCTGGTGGTGGGGCAGGTCGATGGTGATGCATCGATCCTGACGGGTAGCCCGGTCATTCATAGCAATGAACAACTGCTATGGGCCGTACGTGCCGCCAGACCGGAAGCTCATATTTTGTTTAAACCTCATCCAGACGTGGTAGCAGGCAACCGTAAAGGGGCGATATCTGAGGCGTGTTTAATGTCTTGTGTCGATAGCCAGGTGCTGGATATCGGCCTGACCAGTCTCTATCCGCATGTAGACGAGCTGCATACCATGACCTCGCTGAGCGGTTTTGAAGCCTTGGTGCAGGGTGTGAAAGTCACCACCTGGGGCCAGCCGTTTTATAGCGGTTGGGGGCTGACTAACGATATCCACCCCGCTGAACGTCGCCAGCGTCATTTATCTTTGGCTGCGCTGGTTTATACAACGCTGGTCGCCTATCCACGTTATATCGACTGGCAGAGTGGTTTGTGGATGAGCCCGGAGCAATTAATCCACCAGTTAGCGCAGCATGGCAACTCCTCGGCGCAGAAATCCAGCCGCTGGCAACGCTGGAAAATTAAATTGAGCTACCTCGTGCAGACATTTCGTTAGCGAACTGTTTATCCCCATCAATGAAAGAAAAGCGGCCATCAAGCCATTCATATATGCGATCCCGCGACGGAATCGCTTTGGGAAAAAATAATGGAAGAGCCAGCTATCCGCCATTTGCTTAATGGCCGACGATATCTTTTTTTACAAGGGCCAATGGGCCCTTGCTTTTCACGTCTGGCGATCTGGTTGCACAACAGCCATCGTGAAGTGAAGCAAGTGTGCTTCAATGCCGGGGATTCATGGTATGCCGCGAAAGAAATCGCGCTGCATTACACCGGATCGGCGAAGAAATTTGCTTATTGGCTGCGTGAGCTGCACAAAGAGTACCCTTTTGACACCATTGTCTGTTTCGGTGACTGCCGCCCGATGCATGTCGAAGCTAAGAAATGGTCGAGTACCCAGTCGATCGATTTCCTGGCATTCGAAGAGGGATACTTTCGTCCGTTTTATATCACCCTTGAAAAAGGGGGCGTAAATGCTTTCTCTTCAATGCCGATTGATGCCAAATATTACCGCGAACAGCCGTTGCCTGAATTGAAAGAGCCAACGCCGTGGCAACCGAGCGCCTATAATCGTGCCGCCCATGCCACGGTTTATTATCTGGCAGGCTGGTTTGGCCGCCACCGTTATAAAGGCTACAGGCATCATAAGTCGTTCTCACCCTGGTATGAGATGCGCTGCTGGATACGTGCAGGTCGCCGCAAACTCGTCTACCGCTGGCAGCAACGCAATATGTTGAGCCATATCACCGGCGAACTGGACAATCAGTACTATCTGGCGATTTTGCAGGTTTATAACGACAGTCAGATCATCCACCACAGCCCTTATAAAGACGTACGAGACTATATTGAAACGGTGATGCGATCATTTGCCCGTCATGCGCCGAAAGAGCGACACCTGGTGTTTAAACACCACCCAATGGATCGTGGCCATCGTTTTTATGGCGCCCTTATAAACGTGCTGACTGAAAAATATGGCATCAGCGGTCGGGTTATCTATGTGCACGATCTCTCTTTACCCGCTTTACTGACTCACACCCGGGCAGTGATCACGGTGAACAGTACCGCCGGTCTGTCGGCATTAATCCACAATAAGCCGCTTAAAGTGATGGGTAAGGCGCTTTACAACATCGAAGGCTTGACCTGGCAGGGGCCGCTCAACCAATTTTGGCGGTCGGATTTTGTCCCCGATAAGAAACTTTTCCAGCGCTTTCGCACTCATTTGCTTTATAACACGCAAATTAATGCTGTCTTTTACGGTAAGTCCGATTGGCTCGATATTCCTTCAGAGGCCGCCCAGCCTAATGCTCTCACTAAACTCGAACGGAAGTGAGATGGCAATTTTGGTGAAATGCCTCATGCGTGCCTATGCTGCTAAAGTGATATCAGCTATTCATTTCAAAAGTCATTAAAGCGTCGATTGCAGAGCATTAAAATCTCCGCAATAATTACGTTCAATAAATCCCTTCCTCGTCGGGCCTAACGACGCGGAGGGGATTTTTTTTACCTATATTTTAGTGGCTAACCGACTCACGGATCTTAAAGAGGACAAGTTATGTATAACACCCTGGGCAATCAGTACGATAACTCCCTGGTTTCTAACGCCTTCGGTTTCATGCGCTTCCCGGTGAACTTCCAGCCTTACGACAGCGATGCTGAGTGGGTAATCACCGGTGTACCTTTCGATGCCGCAACGTCAGGTCGTCCGGGCAGCCGTTTAGGGCCGGGTGCGATTCGCCAGATCTCCACTAACCTTGCATGGGAAGGTTGCCGCTGGCCGTGGGATTTCGACCTGCGTCAGCGTCTGAACGTGGTGGATTGCGGTGACCTGGTTTACGCATTCGGTGATTCACAGGATCTCTCTGACAAACTGCAGGCGCACGCTGAGAAATTGCTGGCAAACGGTAAGCGTATGCTGACCTTTGGGGGCGACCACTACGTTACGCTGCCGCTGCTGCGCGCACACGCGAAACACTTCGGTAAAATGGCGCTGGTGCACTTTGATGCGCACACTGATACCTACTCTAACGGTCCAACCTTCGACCACGGCACTATGTTCTTCACCGCGCCGAAAGAAGGTCTGATCGATCCGAATCACTCTGTGCAGATTGGTATCCGCACTGAGTTCGACAAGAGCCTTGGCTTTAACGTGCTGGATGCAGCGCAGGTTAACGATCGCAGCGTCGATGACATTCTGGCGGAAGTGAAACGCACCGTGGGTGATCTGCCGGTGTATCTGACCTTTGATATCGACTGTCTGGATCCGGCACATGCACCGGGCACCGGCACGCCAGTGATAGGCGGACTGACCAGCGATAAAGCTACCAAGCTGATTCGTGGCTTGCAGGGTATGAACATCGTCGGGATGGATCTGGTGGAAGTCGCACCGGGATACGATCACGCCGATCTGACATCCCTGGCTGCGGCTACGTTGGCGCTGGATATGCTGCACGTGCAGGCCGCAAATAAAGGCTAATACTGGTAAGGGCAGGGCAAGAGCCTTGTCCTTAAATCAACCGTTGGTATTGATACAAAGATTAAAAACTTAGGGCGATCATTTGCCCTCGACTTACCCGGTTCCTAATAGTCGCCATTGATGTCCTGAGCGGCGGACTTCACCACCAGATACGCGCCGATCAGCACAATCGCGATGACGACGGCGAGAATAATCAGAATGGTCATCATACTCTGTGGTGCTCCAGTGAATCTCTCTGATATCGCCTGCAAACAAACGGCCAGTGTAGACCATACTCACCATGAAATGGCTTCGTCTGCGAATACAGACCATTGTCACGCTTCTCGCATTGATGCCTCAACAGCTTAAAGGTGACAATTCGTTATCGGCACCCTGTAGCTATACTTTTGGGCGTAGCGTTATTAATCGCTTCGTTAATCACGGTTACTCAATCTTTGGAGGTCACCATGGGCTTTCTGGATGAATTAGTGGGTTCGCTGGGGAACAGCAACGGGCAAGGCAATCAGTTGGGTCAGTTGCAGGCGATCTGGAATTGGGTGCAGGAGCAGGGCGGAATCGAAGTGCTGCTGCAGAAGTTTCAACAAGGTGGGCTTGGTGAGGTGCTGGGGTCGTGGATCGGTACTGGCGGCAATCAACAGGTCGGCGGCGGTGAGATTCAGAGTGCTTTCGGGCAGGAGGAGTTGCAGTCGCTGGCCGATAAGCTGGGCACCGATGTGAATGGTGCATCTGGCACGCTGGCGGCGCTGTTGCCGCAGTTGATAGATAAGATGTCGCCACAAGGTCAACTGGATGAGCAGAGTCTGCACAACAACCAGATGGATTTGGGTTCGATGGTGGATAATCTGTTTAAGCGCTAGCTGTTGAAGCTGAGAAGAGGAGCGCGCAAGGCGCTCCTTTTTGTGGCCGATTATTTGCCATCTGCCGCAATACGGTCACGGATATGCTGCGCGCGCGCTGCGGAATCCGGATGCGAATCAAACATCGAGCTTGATTGCCCTTGCTGCATTTTTGCCAGCTTCTCGAAACTGGTGGCTAAGCCGAGTGGATTAACACCGCGCTTTTTCAGCAGGTCATAAGAGTAATCATCTGCCTGCGATTCCTGGGTCTGCGAGAACTGCGCATTAACCAGCTTCTCACTCAGATCGCCCAACTGTGACTGCGATAGCTGACCAATCACGCCGCCCACCGAGGCCGCAGCAGTGCGTGCTGCCGTGGTGGCGTAGGCGACCTGCATCGCTTTACGCGTATGGCCGAGCGCAACGTGGCCCATTTCATGGCCGAGCACACCTTCCACTTCGTTATCGGTCATCATATCCATCAAGCCGCTATAAACGCGGATGCAGCCGTTGGCCATCGCCCACGCGTTCACATCTTTGGTCAGATAGACTTTGTAGTTGGCCGGCACGCCATTGATGTTGTCGCCCAGCGCAGCGGCGATTTTGTTCAGGCGCTGCTGATATTCACTGTTGGCAGGCGCGAGCTGGTTGTCTTTGTCCATCTGGGCACAGGACTGATCGCTCAGTTGCTTCACTTGTGAATCATTCAACGTATAAGCCTGGTAAGCCTGCGCGCCGGATTGCAGCAGCGCGTTGTTGTCCATTCCTTCGCAACCGCTCAGCAGCGAAGCGATTCCCACAGCAAGTATCGTGGCGCGGATTTTCATTTAGAGGTCCTTTGCGTAACAAGGTAGAGAAAACAAACACCTGAAATTGAGATCGGTGTTCAAACGCTTTGTTTATAGCTCGCATCCTGTTCACTGGCTAGCAGACAAGCCCCGAATTGCAACCGTTTACCCGCTATTTAGCACGTCGACACATGTACTTTTGCCCTGCGTTTCATGTACATTGATGTGCGACTTTTTTCTCGCTTCGCCTGATAACTGATTAATTACAATACGTTAAGCGCGGCGGAGCATTAATCCGACCTGGAGTAGAAGATGCCCTCTCGTAAAGAGCTTGCCAACGCCATTCGCGCGTTAAGTATGGATGCAGTACAGAAAGCCAAATCGGGACATCCTGGTGCCCCTATGGGCATGGCGGACATCGCCGAAGTGCTGTGGCGTGACTTCCTGAACCACAATCCGACTAACCCGCTGTGGGCAGATCGTGACCGCTTCGTGCTGTCTAACGGTCACGGCTCCATGCTGATTTATAGCCTGCTGCACCTCACCGGTTACGACCTGCCGATGAGCGAGCTGCAGAACTTCCGTCAGCTGCACTCTAAAACTCCAGGCCACCCAGAATACGGCTACACCGCTGGCGTTGAAACCACCACCGGTCCACTGGGCCAGGGTATCGCTAATGCAGTAGGCTTCGCCATCGCTGAGCGCACTTTAGCGGCACAGTTCAACCGTCCAGGCCATGACATCGTAGACCACAATACTTACGTGTTCATGGGCGACGGCTGCATGATGGAAGGCATCTCACACGAAGTGTGCTCCATCGCCGGTACCCTGAAACTGGGTAAACTGGTTGCCTTCTATGATGACAACGGCATCTCTATCGATGGTCACGTTGATGGCTGGTTCACTGACGATACCGCCGCTCGCTTCGAAGCTTACGGCTGGCACGTAGTGCGTGGCGTAGATGGCCACGATGCTGACGCCATCAAGAAAGCAGTAGAAGAAGCCAAAGCGGTTTCAGACAAACCTTCACTGCTGATGTGCAAAACCATCATCGGTTTCGGTTCACCGAACAAAGCGGGTACCCACGATTCACACGGCGCACCGCTGGGCGACGACGAAATCGCACTGACCCGCAAACAGCTGGGCTGGAACCACGCGCCGTTTGAAATTCCTTCAGACATCTACGCGCAGTGGGATGCGAAAGAAGCTGGTCAGGCGAAAGAATCCGCATGGGATAAGAAGTTTGCTGCTTATGCTGCTGCTCATCCTGAACTGGCTGCTGAGTTCACGCGTCGTACCAACAACGAGCTGCCAGCTAACTGGGAAACTGAGTCGCAGAAGTTCATCGAACAGCTGCAGGCTAATCCAGCTAAAATCGCCAGCCGTAAAGCTTCCCAGAACGCGATTGAAGCCTTCGGTAAGATTCTGCCGGAATACATGGGTGGATCGGCTGACCTGGCGCCAAGCAACCTGACTATGTGGTCTGGTTCTAAGCCAATCAACGAAGATGCAGCTGGTAACTACATCCATTACGGTGTGCGCGAATTCGGTATGACCGCAATCGCTAACGGCCTGGCGCTGCACGGTGGTTTCCTGCCGTATACCGCAACCTTCCTGATGTTCGTAGAATACGCGCGTAACGCGGCGCGTATGGCTGCACTGATGAAGATTCGTCAAATCATGGTTTATACCCACGACTCAATCGGTCTGGGTGAAGATGGTCCAACTCACCAGCCGGTTGAGCAGATGGCCAGCCTGCGCGTGACTCCAAACATGAGCCTGTGGCGTCCATGTGACCAGGTTGAGTCTGCGGTTGCCTGGAAATACGCTATCGAGCGCGTAGACGGCCCATCAGCTCTGATCTTCTCTCGTCAGAACCTGGCGCAGCAGGATCGTACCGCTGAGCAGCTGGCAAACGTGGCACGCGGTGGTTATGTGCTGAAAGACAGCGAAGGTACGCCAGAGCTGATCTTGATCGCTACCGGTTCAGAAGTGGAACTGGCGGTTGCAGCTTATGACAAGCTGACCAGCGAAGGCCGCAAAGTGCGCGTTGTCTCTATGCCTTCAACCGATGCCTTTGACAAGCAGGACGCGGCTTACCGTGAATCTGTGCTGCCGAAAGCGGTTGCTGCGCGTGTGGCTATCGAAGCGGGTATCGCGGATTACTGGTTCAAATACACCGGCCTGAATGGCGCTATCGTCGGCATGACCACCTTCGGTGAGTCTGCTCCGGCAGAGTTGCTGTTCAAAGAGTTCGGCTTCACCGTTGAGAACGTGGTGAACACCGCGAAATCTATTCTGTAATCAGCGGTCGCCATCAAGGGCGGCCCGACAGGTTAGATGATCGCTAACGAAGGTGCGCTTTATGCGCACCTTTTTTCATTTCAGACCCCGCCTTCAACCTGAAACGCTTCAATTATTCCTGCAGTAATAATTTTTACATGCGAAATATGTGACGTAGATCCAATATTCAGCAGCGCAATTGATCGCAATCATTCCTGTTATTCCGTGCATGCTTTATTCTAGCTGAACCGTTTCAGTTGCAATTGAGTGGCATCATTTTGCAACGTTAAGCGGGCAATAATTCCCTGTACAAAACGCAGCGAAACGCTCAAGGTATTTGGCACGTTTTTTTGGGTGTTGTTGCAGGAAGTGAGATGACCGTTCGCATAGCAATTAATGGTTTTGGTCGTATTGGACGCAATGTGTTGCGTGCCTTGTATGAAACCGGCCGCCGCGCTGAAATTACCGTGGTAGCGATCAACGAACTGGCTGAAGCCACCGGCATGGCGCATTTGCTGAAGTATGACACCAGCCATGGCCGCTTTGCCTGGGATGTGCGCCAGGAGCGCGATCAGCTGTTCGTGGGCGACGATACCATCCGCATTCTGCACCTGGCCGATATCGATGCACTGCCATGGCAGGAACTGAACGTCGATATCGTGCTGGATTGCACCGGCGTGTATGGCAGCCGCGCAGATGGCGAAGCACATCTGCAAGCGGGCGCGAAGAAGGTGTTGTTCTCGCACCCGGGCGGTAATGACCTGGATGCCACCGTGGTGTTCGGCGTTAACGAACAAGCTCTTAAACAAACTGACCGCATTGTCTCCAACGCATCTTGCACCACCAACTGTATTATTCCGGTGATCAAGTTGCTGGATGACGCCTTCGGTATTGAATCGGGCACCGTGACCACGATTCACTCGGCAATGCACGACCAACAGGTGATTGACGCCTATCACAGCGATCTGCGTCGTACCCGTGCCGCCAGCCAATCGATCATTCCGGTGGATACGCGTCTTGCTGCGGGCATTACCCGTATTTTTCCGAAATTTAATGACCGCTTCGAAGCCATCGCTGTGCGCGTGCCCACGATCAACGTGACAGCCATTGATTTGAGCGTTTCGGTACGTGAAGCCGTGAAGGCGTGTGAGGTCAATGCGTTGCTGCAAAACGCGTCAGAAGGGGCGTTTCGTGGTATAGTTGACTATACGGAATTACCGTTAGTCTCAGTAGATTTTAACCATGATCCGCACAGTGCCATAGTCGATGGCACGCAAACGCGGGTCAGTGGTCATCACCTGATCAAGACCTTGGTTTGGTGTGACAACGAATGGGGCTTTGCTAACCGCATGATCGACACCACGTTAGCAATGGCCGCAAGCGGTTTCAGGTAAGACGCGGACTGCGTCTGGCAAAACTTATGAGAATCAACGAGAGGGTTCACCATGTCTGTAATTAAGATGACCGATCTGGATCTTGCTGGTAAACGCGTTCTGATCCGTGCCGATCTCAACGTGCCAGTTAAAGAAGGGAAAGTGACGTCAGATGCACGTATCCGTGCTTCTCTGCCTACCATCGAAGCGGCGTTGAAACAGGGCGCGAAAGTGATGGTTACCTCTCACCTGGGTCGTCCGACCGAAGGTGAATACAACGAAGAGTTCTCGCTCCTGCCTGTTGTTAACTACCTGAAAGACAAACTGAACGGCACTAACGTGACCCTGGCGAAAGACTACCTCGACGGCGTTGAAGTCGGCGTGGGTGAACTGGTGGTTCTGGAAAACGTGCGCTTTAACAAAGGCGAGAAGAAAGACGAAGAGACGCTGTCGAAGAAATATGCCGCCCTGTGCGACGTGTTCGTGATGGATGCCTTCGGTACTGCGCACCGTGCGCAGGCTTCAACCCACGGTGTGGGCAAGTTCGCCCCTATCGCTTGTGCTGGCCCGCTGCTCTCTGCTGAGCTGGAAGCGCTGGGTAAAGTCATGAGCAACCCACAGCGTCCGCTGGTGGCGGTTGTGGGTGGTTCTAAAGTGTCGACCAAATTCGACGTGCTGCAGTCTCTGGTGAAAATCGCTGACACCGTGATCGTCGGTGGCGGTATTGCTAACACCTTCGTGGCTATCGACAACAACGTCGGTAAATCACTGTACGAACCAGACTTCGTTGAAGCGGCGAAAAAGCTGCGTGACGAGCACGGTATTCCGGTTCCAACCGACTCTCGCGTCGGAACGGAATTCTCTGAAACTGCTCCGGCAACCGTGAAAAAGGTTTCCGAAGTGGCGGATAACGAAGAGATTATGGATTTCGGTGACGAAACCGCACAGGCGATGGCAAAACTGCTGAAAGAGGCAAAAACCATCCTGTGGAACGGTCCGGTTGGCGTGTTCGAATTCCCGAACTTCCGTAAAGGCACCGAAATCGTGGCGAACGCGATTGCAGACAGCGACGCGTTCTCTGTTGCGGGCGGCGGCGATACCCTGGCAGCGATTGATCTGTTTGGTATCGAAGACAAGATCTCCTACATCTCTACCGGCGGTGGCGCATTCCTCGAGTTCGTGGAAGGCAAAAAACTGCCCGCTGTAGCGATGCTGGAAGAGCGCGCTAAGCAGTAATTTTTGGGGGCGGCGCTTCGGCGCCGTCTGAAGGCTTGCCCATCCTGGGCAAAAAATCGACGTCCCTTTGTGGGATGAACGGTAACGAAACAGGACACAACCATGTCTAAAATTTTTGATTTCGTAAAACCCGGCGTTGTCACTGGTGATGACGTTCAGAAAGTTTTCCAAGTAGCGAAAGAAAACAAATTCGCTCTGCCTGCAGTTAACTGCGTCGGCACGGACTCCATCAACGCGGTACTGGAAGCTGCCGCCAAAGTTAAAGCGCCGGTCATCGTTCAGTTCTCCAATGGTGGTGCTGCCTTCATCGCCGGTAAAGGTTTCAAAACCGACAAGCCACAGGGCGCAGCAATCTTCGGCGCTATCGCCGGTGCGCACCATGTGCATCTGATGGCTGAACAGTACGGCGTGCCAGTTATTCTGCACACCGACCACTGTGCTAAGAAACTGCTGCCATGGATCGACGGTCTGCTGGATGCCGGTGAAGAGCACTTCAAGAAAACCGGTAAGCCACTGTTCTCTTCTCACATGATTGACCTGTCAGAAGAATCACTGGAAGAGAACATTGAGATTTCTTCTAAGTACCTGGCGCGCATGGCGAAAATCGACATGACCCTGGAAATCGAACTGGGTTGCACCGGTGGCGAAGAAGACGGCGTGGACAACAGCCATATGGACGCTTCTGCCCTGTACACCCAGCCAGAAGACGTTGATTACGCGTATACCGAGCTGAGCAAAATCAGCCCGCGTTTCACCATCGCCGCTTCATTCGGTAACGTGCACGGCGTGTACAAGCCAGGCAACGTGAAACTGACTCCAACCATCCTACGTGATTCTCAGGAATACGTGACCAAGAAACACAATCTGCCGCACAATGCGCTGGATTTCGTGTTCCACGGTGGTTCAGGTTCTTCTGCTGCAGAAATCGAAGAGTCTATTGGTTACGGCGTAATCAAGATGAACATCGATACCGATACCCAATGGGCGACCTGGGACGGCATCCTGCAGTACTACAAAAAGAATGAAGACTATCTGCAAGGCCAGTTGGGTAACCCAAATGGCGTGGATAGCCCGAACAAGAAATATTACGACCCACGCGTATGGCTGCGCTCTGCACAGGCTTCAATGGTTGTGCGTTTAGAGCAGGCTTTCAAAGAGCTGAACGCTGTCGACGTGCTGTAATTTTTCCTTACAGTACAAAAAAGGCCCGAAAGGGCCTTTTTTTATGCATTCGATTCGGAATAGTGAGTAAATTCAGCCCATCTTTGGCGCTTCATGCCATTTTTGTTTACCCTTGTACACGGGAGTGCCGGAGCTAATCTGGCCGTTTTTGCATTTTCCTGCGGGAAACTCAACAACAGGGCTAACAAATGGAAGACTTAAATGTCGTCGATGGCATTAACAGTGCCGGCGGCTGGCTGGTACGTAATCAGGCACTGATCCTGAGCTATGCGGTGAATATCGTTGCGGCGATCATCACCATCATTATTGGTATGTTCATTGCGCGTATCGTTTCAAATACGATCAATCGCGTGCTGCAGGCGCGTCATATCGACGCTACCGTTGCAGACTTCCTCTCTGCCCTGGTGCGCTACGGCATTATCGCTTTCACCTTAATTGCGGCGCTGGGTCGCGTGGGCGTGCAAACCGCCTCGGTGATTGCCGTACTGGGTGCCGCCGGTTTGGCCGTCGGCCTGGCACTGCAAGGCTCTCTGTCCAACCTCGCAGCGGGTGTGCTATTGGTGACCTTCCGTCCGTTCAAAACCGGTGAGTTCGTTGATTTGGGCGTAATGGGTACCGTGCAAAACGTGCAGATTTTCTCTACCACGCTGAAAACCGTGGATGGCAAAATCGTGGTGATCCCGAACGGTAAAATCATCGCCGCCAACATCGTTAACTTCTCGCGTGAGCCGATTCGTCGTAACGAGTTTATTATCGGCGTGGCCTATGATGCGGACGTTGATCAGGTGATCGAGCTGTTACGTGAAGTCGTCGAAGCCGATGAGCGTGTGCTGAAAGACATGGGGATTCAGATCGGTCTGAACGAACTGGCCGCCTCTTCACTGAACTTTGTGGTGCGCTGCTGGAGCAAAAGCGGTGACCTGCAGAACGTGTACTGGGATCTGCTGAAGAACTTCAAACGTGCACTGGACGCGAAGGGTATTGGCATTCCGTATCCGCAGATGGATGTGCATCTACACCAGGTGAAAAGTGAGCAGCAGGCTGCACAAGCCGAGTAATCACTCAGTAGCGTTGTGCTTTGAACGGTAAACTGCACAACATCGTTTAAAGGTCGTCATTTATGGCGACCTTATTATTTTCTCTAATGCCTGATTAAATTTTTCAATTTCCACTAATATCCTCGCGTCACTATACTGCATCGCATTACCTCGTTATTCAGGACTATCAACGTGTTATCTGTTTATTTACAAGGGCTTGCTCTTGGGGCTGCACTCATTCTGCCATTGGGCCCGCAAAACGCATTCGTGATGAACCAGGGCATTAAACGCCACTACCATTTGATGACTGCAGGATTGTGCACCCTGAGCGATATCGTGCTGATTTGCGGCGGTATTTTTGGCGGCAGCGCATTGCTGAATCAGTCCCCGATTCTGCTGATGCTGATTACCTGGGCAGGCGTGGCGTTTCTGCTGTGGTACGGCTGGGGCGCACTGCGCAGCGCATGGCAGGGTGATGTGACGCTGGCCGATGATGCGGTGATGAAGCAAGGCCGCTGGCGCATTATTGCCACCATCGTCGCGGTGACCTGGCTCAACCCGCATGTCTATCTCGATACTTTCGTGGTGCTCGGTAGCCTGGGCAGTCAGTTGCCTTCTACCGCCGCGCGCCAGTGGTTCGCGTTGGGTACAGTGAGCGCATCGATTATCTGGTTCTTTGGTCTGGCGCTGTTAGCCGCATGGCTGTCACCGCGTCTGCGCACAGTGCGCGCCCAGCGCATCATCAATCTGCTGGTGGGCGGTGTGATGTGGTTTATCGCCATCCAGTTAGCGCGTCAGGGCATTGCCGCGTTCTGATGCAGATGTAAACCGTACAGTGCGGGCAGCGCGCCCGCACTGGCAATCAGCTCTAAGCGTATCTGCCGGAAACTGACATCCTGCGGCACAGCGTGGTGGCATAGCGAGTGATGATTGTCCTTCACTTCCACCAGTAACATCTCATCCAGCCATAACCGGTAATGTGTGGTGCAGTGCGGCGTCACTGCCTGTGCATGACCCATCTGCACCGTCTCCATCGCATGGTCGAAGTCGTTATCAAACAGCAGGGTGATTTGGCGTGCGTGTTGCTGTAGTTCCCATCGCCAGGTGACCGTCGGCTGAGCATCATCCAGTGCTGGCACCCAACAGTTGGTGTGCTGTTCCGGACGCAATTTGCCGTTGAGTAAATAATCGCGATGCCAGAGTTTTAGCGGCGTCTCCAGCGCGAACGCCAGCAGAACCTGATGTGGCGCACGGCGCGGCAGCCAGAAATCAAACTCATCCACGCCGTAATCGCCGTCATTGATCTGCCTTGTGCGTTTGGCAACGCGCGGATTGAGGCTGTTGAACACCATCATCACGCCTGGCAAGCGCTGGCGGGTAAGTGCCACTTCAATCTCTGGCTGCTCTTCGAAGGCGATAAATAAGTAGCGATCAACCTCCGCACGGTAATCAAAGCTCAGGCGGTAGCTGCCCTGGTCGTTAACCGTGATTGTCTGGCTGGCGATATGCTGATCGCCGCAGGTGTTGGCCGGATTGTCACTGGTGAGCAGCGAAACCTGCAGTTTCTGCGTCTGTTTGGCGCGAAGCTGCACGGACATCGTCGGTAAGCGCTCACCGGCTTTCAGTGGCAGCAGCAACGCACAGCGCGATTGCAACGACTGCCAACCGCCATCGGCGGGCAGGGCGCTGAGTTGCAGGGTGCTACTGACCTCGATTTGCGCATCGCTGACCGGGTTCGCAAGCTGCTGGCGTGGGATGTATGCCCCTTCGCGCAGCAGGCGTTGCTGCAGCTGCGTTACGTGAGCAGGCTGGGCTAACTGTGCTGGCGTGAGTTGCTGCTGCTGACAGATCGCCGCCGCACGTCCCACCACTTCACCCAGTACGCCGCAGGTGCACATCACGCGCGCACTGCCAAAGGCCACGTGGGTGGCTGAAATTAAGCGACCGGTGAGCAGCAGATTATCCAGCGACTGGCTGTAAAGCGCACGGAACGGAATGGTGTAAGTGCCTTTGCTGTGAAACTGGCGGCAGCCGTCGTGTTCGCTGTAGACGCCATCGGCCGGATGCAGGTCAATCGACCAACCGCCGTAGGCCACGGCATCGTAGTGGTCGCGCTGTTCAACGATGTCCTGCTGACACAGCAAGGTGTCGCCCACAAAGCGGCGGCTTTCACGCTTACCGGGGATCAGGCCCACCCATTCGATGGTCAGCGTGTCGGCATCCGGGAACTCGCCGGAGTTTTTAATGTAATCCCAGACGCCCCAGACGATTTTCCACAGCTCCCATTTGATGGTTTCACTTTCGTGCACCGTATCGAGCCGTCCGCCCCATTCCAGCCACCACAGATCGCAGCCGTTAAGCTCGGATGTCAGGCGTTTATATCGCGGGATGGCGGTGATCTCTTTGAGCGCGAAAGAGGGCGGAACAAAGCGCACTGGCTGCGAGCTGCGCTTGGTATAGAAGTAAATTGAGTGGCCGAGTTTGTGGCCAAAGTGTTCGCCCGGCGCCATCTTTTCGCCAAACTCTTCAACGCTTTCCGCCCCCACGCGATGCGCTGCGCCCGCCAGATATCCCAGTACGCCATCACCGCTGGCATCAATAAATTGGCTGGCCTTAACGTGATAGCGGGTCTGATTGATGGCGTTGAAGGCCTGCACCGATTGCAAATGACGGTCTGATTTCTCGATATCGGTGACCACGGTATTGAGCAACAGGGTTAATCCGGGCTGCGACTGCACCAAATCCAGCAGCACCATATCGAACAGCACCGGATTGCCCTCTTTGTTGCGCCACAGGTTTTCCTCCATGATCTCGCCCATGATGCCGCCTTCGCGCGCCCAGCGGTTGTTGTTGCCCATATGCGATGTCGCCCCGTTGGCCCACAAGCGCACTTCACTCGACGCGTTGCCACCCAGCACCGGGCGATCCTGAACCAACACCACCTGTAATCCGTCACGCGCGGCGGCCAGTGCGGCGCACACGCCCGCGAGCCCTCCGCCCGCCACCAACAGATCGGCCTGTATTTTTTGCTCTGGGAAGTGGCGCGCATTTTGCGAAGAGAAAGTCTGCATCATTTGCTTCCTGTCATGCTGAAGCTAAGATTGGTGTTTTGAGCGCCACAGGGTGAACTATGTCTTCTCAACCCAACCAAAGCCTGATTGATGGGATTCGCTGCTTGCAGTATTTGGTTTCCAGCGATAAAGCCGTGGGCTGCCGTGAACTGGCGCGACAGATGGACATGAACAGCACACGCGTTAACCGCCTGCTGATGACCATGGCCTCGATTGGCCTGACGATTCAGGATGAACATCGCCGCTATTTGCCCGGCCCGGGGATTCATGCGCTGGCGGCGCAGGCGATTCGCGGCTCCTCGCTGTTTGCCCAGGCGCTGCCGCAACTGGAAGCACACGCGCCGCGCGACATCGTGGTGGCGCTGGGCGTGTTGTGGGAGGACCAGGTGATTTACATCTGGCACTCCGAACCGGGTGAGCGCACCAGTGCCAGTCAGGCGCTGGCCGGTTTCCGCATGCTGCCAGCGTGGCAGTCGGTGATTGGTGTGTCGCTGCTGGCGACAGAGAGTGATGAGCAGTTGCGTCCACGATTTACCGACGAACAGTGGGCGCAGATGGCGCCGTTGCTGGCGCGCAAGCGCGATGCAAACCATTTGATCTGGCACCGTGATGACGGCGAAATCAGCATGGCGCAGCCAATCAATAACAACCGCGCCGCGCTGGCGTTTGCCAAAATCTGGCAGGCAGACGATGCGCATCTGCAGCAACGGGTGACGCAGTTGCAGTCGCTGGCGCAAGTGCTGATCAGTGCGCGCTGACATGCTCGATTTTCCCGACCACGAACAGATAGCTGCAAATGCCTATCGCGGCCAGCACGGCAATAAAGCCAAGTGCTGGGGCGAAGTTATCCCCATCGATCAATGCACCAATGGCGATCGGCACCACGATAGCGGAGAGCGCGCCGGTGAAATTGAATACGCCGCCCGCTAAGCCAATCAGATGGCGCGGCGCCAGCGCGGTGACAAACACCCAGGTGATGGTCGCCAGCCCGTTGCCGAAGAACGCCAGCGACATAAACAGCACGATCAGCGTCGAGTCATCGGTGTAATTGGCACCAAGAATAAACAGCGTCAGGAACAGGCCGAGGATCACCGGCAGTTTACGCGCCACGCTGGGTGACACGCCGCGCCGAATCATGCGGTCTGAGGCGAATCCTGCCAGCAGTACGCCACAGAAGGCGGCAAAGTAGGGCACTGAAGCCACATAGCCACTTTTGATAAAGCCCATATGGCGATACTCCACCAGATAGGTCGGGAACCAGGTGAGGAAGAACCAAAAGGTGGCGGAGATGGTGAACTGGCCGATGTAAATGCCCACCAGTTTGCGGCTGCGGAACATCTGCGCCAGATCGGCCCATTGGGCTTTCGGCTGTTGTGTGTGCTGACGACTCTCCAGTAAGGCACCGTTGCTGCGCAGATAGTTTAACTCAGCCTCTGACACGCCTTTGTGTTCATGCGGTTCACGATAAAGCAGATACCACACCAGCGCCCAGATCATCCCGGCCACACCGGTCATCAGGAACAGCCCGCGCCAGCCAAAGGCATCCTGCACGTGGAACAGCAGCGGCGTCATGCAGGCGAGTCCGACAAACTGTGCGGAGGAGTAGATACCAATGGCGCTGGCACGCTCCTGTTCCGGGAACCAGCTGGAAATCACGCGGTTATTCGAGGGCATCACCGGCGCTTCAAAAGCACCGACGCCCAGGCGCAGGCCAAACAGCGCACCGAAGCTGTTGGCGAGTGCATGCAAAGCGGTGATCAAAGACCAGGCAAATAGCCCGATGCCATAAACCAGACGCGCGCCGAGACGATCGATCAGAAAACCTCCGGGGATTTGCAGCGCCGCATAGATCCAGCCAAATGCTGAGAAGATCAACCCCATCTCCATTGGCGTAAAGCGCAGTTCACCGGCCATTTGCGTGGCGGCCACGGAGAGATTGGTGCGATCCATGTAGTTGATGATGATGTTGATAAACACCAGGCCCAACATCAGGAATCGGGTCCGTCCGGCGCGAACGGCAACGGCGCTGTGGCTAAGGGGCTGTTCTGTCATAATACAACTCTCCCGGAGGCTAGAATTGTTTCTTTAATAGAAACACCAAGGCGAACTTTCCGCGAATCTGTCAGCCTGGTTTTGCGATCGCGGATACGTTAAAACCGCCGTTATCCGAACTTTTTGGTGATTTCAAACTCAGACCATCACGCATAGTAATGTGTTTTAGGTTTAGCCATAGTGGCGACCTGTAAATTGAACCTTCAAGGAGGACTTTCGTGAAACTGAAAGCACTGGCGCTGGCCGCCGTAATGAGCACTGGCGTAATGTCAGCGATGGTACAAGCGGGTGAAGTCCCGAATGGCCCGCATGTTGTGACCTCCGGTCAGGCAAGCGTGGATGCCCGTCCGGATATCGCGACACTCTCCATCGTGGTGAATGTTTCTTCGAAAGATGCGGCAGATGCGAAAAAACAAGCTGATGACCGCGTGGCGCAATATTTCGATTTCCTGCAAAAGAACGGTATCGAAAAGAAAGATATTGATGCGGCAAACCTGAGCACGCAACCCGAGTATGACTACACCAAAGAAGGGAAGTCCGTACTGAAAGGTTATCGTGCGGTGCGTCAGGTGCAGGTGACCTTACGTCAGCTGGATAAACTGAATGAGTTGCTGGACGGCGCGCTGAAATCTGGCCTGAATGAAATCCGTTCAGTAGAGCTGGGCGTGGCGAATGCCGATGCTTATAAAGATCAGGCACGCAAAGCGGCGATTGCTAACGCCACTCAGCAGGCAAGCGCATTGGCAGAAGGCTTTAATGCGAAATTAGGACCGGTATACAGCATCCGCTATCACGTGGCGAACTATCAGCCAATGCCAATGGCGCGCATGTACAAAGCGGCTGCCGCACCTGCGGATACCACCGCGCAGCAGACCTATGAGCAGCAGAGCATTCACTTTGACGATCAGGTCGATGTGGTGTTCGAGATTAAGCCGAATACAGCTCAGTAATTTGATGTGTTGAATCATAGCGGCGTGATTTATGGCGCTGAACGGCAGCAATACTGCTGTTCATTCATGCGATAAACTGCGCCGCTATGCTCATCGGTAATTGGGATTAGGCTGTCGCCGTATCCTGACGCAATACGCGATGACCGTGCGCGATTAACGCATCCGTCACGCTGCGCATTAAGCGGCTCTCTGGCGCAAATCGGTGCCAGTAAAGCATGCGACGCTGATAAAGACCCGGCGTCAAATCCACCAAATCACCTTGTGCCAGTTCACGCTCAATCTGTAAGTGCGGGATCATACAGCACACCGAACCCTGACGCGCCAACTGCACGAAGGCTTCCGATGAGTTAACGATGTGGCACGGTACACTGCCCGGTGACAGATCAAAGTTCTGCTGTAAAAACGCCTGATGCATATCATCGAGATGGTCAAACGCCACCGCGGGAGCTTTCAACAAAGCCGAACGCGTGACGCCATTCGGGAAGTAGCGCGCGGCAAAGTCTGGCGACGCACAGAACAGATAATCCAGTGCACCCAACTGATCCACCAGACAGCTCGGCAGCGGCTGCGGCTGGATACTGACGGCACCGACCACTTCGCCACGGCGCAGGCGTTCCTGAGTGCGGGTTTCATCTTCCACCTGCAAGTTGAGACGCACCGGTGAATCGGCCAGCACATCTTTCAACGCAGGCAGCAGCCAGGTCGCCAGACTGTCGGCGTTGACCGCCAGTGACAGCAGCAATGGCGTGGTGCCGCCGTTGTCATCACCCAGCCACTCTTCTTCCAGCAGCTCGACTTGATGTAACAGTGCCAGCAGTTTTTGTCCTTGCTCGGTCGGACGCGGCGGCACGGTACGCACCAGCAGCGGCTGACCAAATAAATTTTCCAGCTGTTTAATGCGCTGTGACACCGCAGACTGCGTGATGCAGAGTTTTTGGGCCGCACGCTCAAAACCGCGCTCGCGAATCACAGCATCCAGCGCCTGAAGCGTTCGATAATCCGGGCGTTTCATTGTTGTTCTCTCTCGTTCAGGATGGAAAGTACTATGCCACAAAACTGTCATATTGTGCTGCGGCGCTTTTTTGCGGGCTGGCTTCCAAAGGCTTAAATCGATGCGTTAACAGCCGCGCATTTTTACGACGCCTTGTTTTATACTACGCGCACTTCGATGTCGCACAGGTTTTAAACATACCATGACCCAGGATGAACTGAAAAAAGCGGTTGGTTGGGCAGCACTGCAATACGTGCAACCCGGCACCATTGTTGGCGTTGGCACCGGTTCAACAGCGGCGCATTTTATTGATGCGCTTGGCACCATGAAAGATCAGATTGAAGGCGCGGTCTCCAGTTCGGAAGCCTCGACGGAAAAACTCAAAGCTTTGGGGATTCCGGTTTTTGATTTGAATAACGTGGATGAGCTGTCGGTGTACGTTGACGGCGCGGACGAAATCAATCCACAGATGCAGATGATCAAAGGCGGCGGCGCAGCGCTGACGCGTGAGAAAATCGTCGCAGCGGTGGCGAAAAAGTTCATCTGCATCGCGGATGCCTCCAAAGAGGTGGATATCCTGGGCAACTTCCCGCTGCCGGTGGAAGTGATTCCGATGGCGCGTGCGTTTGTCGCACGTGAACTGGTGAAGCTGGGCGGCCAGCCTGAGTATCGTCAGAACGTGGTGACCGACAACGGCAACATTATTCTCGACGTGCATAATCTGCGTATTCTCGACCCGATTGCATTGGAAAAAGCCATCAATGCGCTGCCGGGCGTGGTCACCGTAGGTTTGTTTGCAGCGCGTGGCGCTGATGTGGCGTTGATCGGCACGGCAGAGGGTGTGAAAACCATCACTTATTGATCTGATAGCGTACTCACCGGCGCGGGTGCTGCGCCGGTTATTTCCATCTGCAAAACATCTTTTCTTGCTGGGGTGAAATTTGGTGACTTATGTCACAAAAGATTCATCAACAGCAGGTTCGTACTTCGGCGCACTCGCATCCCACGATTTTGTACGGCTTTGTGCTGCCTCAACGTGGGCGCGTGCTGGCGGTCAGGCAATCGTTTGTATTGCCGCGCTCGAAATTTTTGATATTTTGGCAGAAGGCTACCTTATGGTAGTCCTCGTTGAATTCTGAATAGGGTCGGGAAATGGCAAAGGTATCACTGGAAAAAGACAAGATTAAGTTCCTGCTGGTGGAAGGCGTTCACCAGAGTGCACTGGATAATCTGCGTGCTGCAGGTTACACCAACATCGAATTCCACAAAGGGGCACTGGATGCGGAGTCGCTGAAGTCCTCCATCCGCGATGCGCACTTCATTGGTATCCGTTCCCGTACCCAACTGACTGAAGAGATCTTTGCGGCGGCTGAGAAGCTGGTCGCAGTGGGCTGTTTCTGTATCGGTACTAACCAGGTTGACCTGAATGCGGCCGCAAAACGCGGTGTGCCGGTCTTCAATGCGCCATTCTCTAACACCCGTTCAGTGGCTGAGCTGGTGATTGGTGAAATGCTGCTGATGCTGCGCGGGATTCCTGAAGCGAACGCCAAAGCACACCGTGGTATCTGGAACAAAGTGGCTAACGGCTCGTTCGAAGCGCGCGGTAAGAAGCTGGGTATCATTGGCTACGGCCATATCGGCATGCAGTTGGGCGTGCTGGCCGAAGGCCTCGGCATGCATGTGTTCTTCTACGACATCGAAACCAAACTGCCGCTGGGGAATGCAACTCAGGTTCGCCACCTGTCAGATCTGCTGAATATGAGCGACGTGGTCAGCCTGCACGTACCAGAAAACGCTTCAACGCAGAACATGATTGGCGCTGAAGAGCTGGCGCTGATGAAGCCGGGTGCACTGCTGATCAACGCCGCACGCGGTACCGTGATTGATATTCCAGCCCTGTGCAACGCCCTGGCGAATAAGCATCTGTCCGGCGCGGCCATCGACGTCTTCCCGGTTGAACCAGCGACCAATAGCGATCCGTTCAACTCACCGCTGTGCGAGTTTGATAACGTGATCCTGACGCCACATATCGGGGGCTCGACTCAGGAAGCGCAGGAAAACATCGGCCTGGAAGTGTCGGGCAAGCTGGCGAAATACTCTGACAACGGTTCTACGCTGTCTGCGGTTAACTTCCCGGAAGTGTCTCTGCCGATGCACGCTGCCAGCGCCAGCCGCTTGCTGCACATCCATGAGAACCGTCCTGGCGTGCTGACCGCGATTAACCAGATCTTTGCCGAGCAGGGCATCAACATCGCCGCTCAGTATCTGCAGACCTCGCCGGTAATGGGTTATGTGGTTATCGATATCGATGCAGAAGAAGATGTGGCGGAAAAAGCGCTGCAGCTGATGAAAGCGATTCCGGGCACCATTCGCGCCCGTCTGCTGTACTGATGATTCAGGGCACCATGCGTGCCCGTTCATCTTGCTGATTGCTCAGGGCGCCACATCGTTTGGCGCCCTTTGTTTTATTGTTCTGCGCTATCCCACTGCCACAGCTTTGACGGCGTCAAAATAGCAGGCAAGGGGACATCCCATGCCGCGACTGGCAATGCCTCAACACGCTGGCAATCGTGCGCAATGCCCATCGGTAAAAAGCCATGCTGCTGCCAGTGCTGCAGGGTGCGATCGTAAAAACCTCCCCCCATGCCCAATCGCTGACCCTGGTGGTCAAATGCCACTAACGGCACCAGCATCACATCCAACTGATCGAGTGTGGCCATCTGCGTGATATCCAGCGGCGGTTCCGGGATGCGCAATTTGTTCGGGGTCAGTGAGGTCTCAGGTGTATAACGCAGGAACAGCAGATGGCCGGGAGCGAAAGGATGCAGTACCGGCAAATAAACCTGCTTTTTCTGCTGCCACAGCTTGGCAATCAGCGGGCGGGTGTTGATTTCGCCATCGACAGATAAAAACAGCGCGATGCGTTGAGCATTAGCGATAGGCGCAAAGTTGATAGCGTGCTCGGCGAGCAGATCGGCAGCTTGTTCCTGCTGTTCAGGCGTAAGGTTGCGACGCAGATGGCGCACATGCTGACGAATGTCCTGGCGATCAAGTAGGGAAGGTGCGGTCATGATGCCCCCCGGCAGAGTCGGCTATTTGGCCAACTATATCATGCGAAGCGGGAGATTCGCGTCATACTTCAGGTACAGGGGGTTAACTGCGCTCATGCACCCCAATCACTCAATTTGTTAAGCTGATTGGGATTCATTTGCTTGCCGCCTTGCTGAAACATGAGTCTCTGGCGAAGGGGACGAAAGAGGAGATCTCCGAGATGCCGCCGCAGGCTGTAACCCTTGAACCCTTGGTTCAAGGTGAATATGCCGTCGCAACCATCAGGCTTCTCGGACGGACCGAGCATGCTCACAGGTTACGGAGCGTCACATTCTGTTGGTATGAAATATCGGCTCAGGGGACTGGCCCGCTTGCAAACATCTCAGAGAAAATTGACTTCACCGTCACTCTAACACGAGTACCATGAAGTGTTATTCGAATTTAGGGCCCTGGCGATCAGTTATGCGACCTTGCTCAACTAATGCTTGTTCAATGGTCTGCTGCAGCATGCGGATACGTTGTTCCATGTTTGCTGCATAGTCGCGCGTCTTGCCTTTTTCCTGTGCCAGCTCGTGGCAGATATTTAAGGCGGCGATGAACACCAGTTGCTCTGTATTGGTGACTCTAGTGCGAACTTTTAAATCTTGCAACCGTTGATTGAGATCCTCAGCAGCCAGATTCAGCGCATCTTGCTGTTCGGGAGGACAATTTACTCTCAATGAACGACCAAAAATCTGAATATCTACCGGTTGTGCAGACATGCCACCATCCTGACTGATTACTCTGTTCGCATCTCCCTTACCTGTCAATGGGTTGGGAGGTGCGCAACTATATAGAGCCGCGATATAAGTTACAACCCCTTTTCTGGAAACCCTGAGGCACCTGGTGGTAGCATAACACGAACTTATTCTGCCAACGACGACCAAAGCCTATGTCTTTACAGAACGAAACTCCTGGTTACAACGCGCTAGCCGCAGCCCTTTCTCAGCAGGGCGTGGGCATGACGCCAGCCGAAATGCACGGATTGCTGTCCGGCATTTTGTGTGGTGGCAACAAAGACACCCGCTGGAAAACCATGGTCCATGACCTCACCAACGAAGGCATGGCGTTTTCACAAAGCCTGTCACAGCCGCTGCAGGCGCTGCATGAAAATCTGAGCAATACGCTGGAAGACGAGGGTTTCATGTTCCAGCTGATGCTGCCGGAAGACGATGACATCACCGTCTTCGATCGCGCGGATGCGCTCGCGGGCTGGGTCAATCATTTCCTGCTCGGCTTAGGCGTTACGCAGCCGAAGCTGGATAAAGTCACTGGCGAAACCGGCGAAGCGATTGATGATTTGCGCACCATCGCGCAGCTCGGTTACGACGAAGATGAAGATCAGGAAGAGCTGGAGCAGTCGCTGGAAGAAGTGATTGAGTATGTGCGCGTGGCGGCCTTGCTTTGCCATGACACATTCACTCGTCAGCACACACCAACTGCGCCGGAAGTGCAAAAGCCAACGTTACACTAAGTGCGTTATTGCGGGCGCGTGGTGCCCGTTTCAACAGGGAGTGCAAACATGATTACACTGGATACTTTCCAGCAACGTCGTCAGGCGCTGATTGCCCGTATGGCAGCAGGCAGCGCCGCTTTGATTTTCGCTGCACCTGAAGTGACCCGCAGCAACGACACGGAATACAATTTCCGCCAAAACAGCGACTTCTGGTATTTCACCGGGTTCAATGAACCGCAGGCGCTGCTAGTGCTGATCAAAAGTGATGACAAGCATAACCACAGCGTGCTGTTCAATCGTGTTCGCGACCTTACCGCTGAGATCTGGTTTGGCCGCCGCCTCGGGCAAGATGCCGCACCCGCTAAGCTTGGCGTTGACCGCGCTTTACCGTGGGATGACATCGGTGAGCAATTGCATCAGCTGCTTAACGGGCTTGATGTGGTGTATCACGCTCAGGGTGAGTACGCAGAAGCTGACCAATTGGTGTTCAGCGCGTTGGAAAAACTGCGTCGCGGCTTCCGTCAGAATCTCAGCGCGCCTGCTACCGTCACCGACTGGCGTCCGTGGGTGCATGATATGCGCCTGTTCAAAAGCGAAGCTGAGATTGAAATCCTGCGCCGCGCAGGAAAAATCAGTGCGCTGGCGCATACTCGTGCGATGCAAGCCTGCCGTCCGGGGATGTTTGAGTATCAGCTCGAAGGCGAAATTCACCATGAATTCAATCGCCACGGCGCACGTTTCCCTTCTTACAACACCATTGTGGGATCGGGTGAGAACGGCTGCATCCTGCATTACACCGAAAACGAAAGTGAAATGCGCGATGGTGATTTGGTGCTGATTGATGCGGGTTGTGAATTCCACGGTTATGCCGGGGACATCACCCGCACCTTCCCGGTTAATGGCAAATTCACCCAACCTCAGCGCGAGATTTACGACATCGTGCTGGCCTCGCTGTACAAAGCGCTGTCGATGTTCCGCCCTGGCATTAGTATCCACGACGTCAATGACGAAGTGGTGCACATCATGATTACCGGTTTGGTCGATCTCGGTATTCTGGAAGGCAATATCGATACGCTGTTCGAAGAGCAGGCGCACCGCCCGTTCTTCATGCACGGCTTGAGTCACTGGCTGGGGCTGGATGTGCATGACGTCGGCCATTACGGTACACCAAGCCGTGACCGCATTCTCGAACCGGGCATGGTGCTGACCATTGAACCTGGCCTGTACATTGCGCCGGATGCCAAAGTCCCACCGCAGTATCGCGGTATCGGTATCCGTATCGAAGATGACATCGTGATCACCGCTGACGGCAACGAAAACCTGACCGACAGCGTCGTTAAAGATGCGGATGCGATTGAAGCCTTGATGGCAGCGGCACGCCACGCATGAGCATTTTGATTGTAGGCGGCGGCATGACCGGGGCAACCCTGGCGCTGGCGATTTCGCATCTGACGCAAGGCCAACTGCCCGTCACGCTCATTGAGCGCAGTCTGCCGGATAGCCGCAAACATCCGGGCTTTGATGGCCGGGCGATTGCGTTAGCGGCGGGCACCTGTCAGCAACTGGCGGATATCGATGTATGGCGATCGCTCGCAGATTGCGGCACGCCGATCACGGATATTCACGTCTCTGACCGTGGCCACACCGGTTTTGTGCAGCTAAAGGCGGATGATTATCAGGTCCCAGCGCTGGGGCAGGTGGTTGAGCTGTTTGATGTGGGCCAGCGCCTGTTCCAGCGTCTGAAAAGTGCGCCTGGTGTGACGCTGCGCTGCCCGGATTACGTCACGACGGTGGTGCGATCAGCAGAGTCTGTCACGGTGACACTCAACAGCGGCGAGCAGCTACAGGGCGCGTTGCTGGTGGCAGCCGATGGCTCACGTTCGCCCCTTGCGGCTTCATGCGGCATGACCTGGCAGCGGGACGATTATCAGCAGCTGGCGGTGATTGCCAACGTCACCACGCAGCAGCCATATCAGGGCCGTGCGTTTGAACGCTTTACCGAGCATGGCCCGCTGGCGCTGTTACCGATGTCTGGCAATCGCATGTCGCTGGTATGGTGTCACCCCGTTGAGGCTGAAGCGACGGTCAAACAGTGGGATGACGCAACTTTCCTGCGCGAACTTCAGCAGGCGTTTGGCTGGCGCTTAGGGCGTTTTACCCATGCCGGCCAGCGCGAAGTGTACCCGCTGGCGCTGCAAAACGCTGAACGTCAGGTGGCGCATCGCCTGGCGTTGGTGGGCAACGCGGCGCAAACGCTGCATCCTATTGCGGGCCAGGGTTTTAACCTGGGCCTGCGCGATGTGATGTCGCTGGCGGAAACGCTGGCAGGCGCGCATCGTCAGCAGCAGGATGTTGGCGGCTATGGCGTTTTGCAGCACTTCGCTGCACGCCGTCAACCGGATCGCGCCGCGACAATCGGCGTGACCGATGGTCTGGTGCGGCTGTTTGCCAATCGTTATGCGCCCTTAGTGGCGGGAAGAAATCTTGGGCTGGTGGCAATGGACCATCTGCCATGGCTGCGAAACCCACTTGCCGCGCGCACGCTCGGCTGGGTGAAGCGTTGAGCATGAATTAAGGGGCAGCAATGCAAACATTTGATGTGGCTATTGCCGGTGGCGGCATGGTAGGTCTGGCCGTCGCCTGCGGATTACAGGGCAGCGGCCTGCGCGTTGCCGTGCTGGAGAAAGCACCTGAGCCACAATTTGATCCAGCGAGCGCCGCATCGATTCGCGTCTCGGCGATCAATGCTGCCAGCGAACGTCTGCTGCAAAAGCTGGATGTCTGGTCCAGTATCCTGGCGTTGCGCGCCAGTGCCTATCACGGCATGGAAGTGTGGGATCAAGACAGCTTTGGTTCCATCAGCTTTGATGATGAGCAGCAAGGCTTATCCCATCTCGGCCATATTATTGAAAACGAAGTGATTCACAGCGCACTGTGGCAGCGCGCCAGCCAGTGTAGCGACATCACCTTATTTGCCCCTGCGCAGTTGCAGCAGGTGGCCTTTGGCGACAACGAAGCGTTCGTCACTTTGCAGGACGGCAGCATGATGAGTGCGCGCCTGCTGATTGCCGCGGATGGGGCAAACTCGTGGCTGCGCGACAAAGCTGATATCCCGATTACCTTCTGGGATTACGATCATCACGCGCTGGTCGCCAATATCCGCACCGATATGCCGCACGATGCGATTGCGCGTCAGGTGTTCCATGGCGACGGCATTCTGGCGTTCCTGCCTATGCAGGACCCGCACCTGTGCTCTATCGTCTGGTCGCTCTCACCGCAGGAAGCGGCCCGCGTGCAGTCGATGCCAGAAGAATTATTCAACCAGCATTTGTCGGTCGCCTTCGATATGCGCCTCGGCTTGTGCCATGTTGAAAGCGAGCGCAAAACCTTCCCACTGATGGCGCGCTATGCCCGTAACTTTGCCGCGCACCGCCTGGCACTGGTGGGCGATGCCGCGCACACCATTCATCCGCTGGCTGGACAGGGCGTTAACCTTGGCTTCATGGATGCCGCGGAACTGATCGGTGAAATTCGTCGTCTGCATCAGGAAGGGAAAGATATCGGGCAGCACCTTTATCTGCGACGTTATGAGCGCAGCCGCAAGCACAGTGCGGCAATGATGCTGGCTGGCATGCAGGGATTCCGTGATCTGTTTGCCGGCACCCATCCGGCGAAAAAGCTACTGCGTGATGTGGGATTGAAACTGGCTGACACATTGCCGGGCGTCAAACCGATGATGCTGAAGCAGGCCATGGGGCTAAATGATATGCCCAGCTGGATTCGTTAAATTCTCTTTAAATGGCGCCGATTCAGGCGCCATTTTTTTGCATGAATCACTGTCTCGTCATACCAAAAGCCGCTCCTAAAATGACAGTTACGTCTGCACTGGGACGTTGCAGGCTGTGTTTGGACAAGCGCATCTTAAATAGCTTTTTCACCCTATGCACTGCTCTGGTGCGCCTCTGCACTCAAATTGCGCCTCGTTTGATTTATTCTAATTTTACTCGCCAATTCGCATTACTTTAACTAATGAAGGTGTCGCGGGTTCGCCGGACCTATTTCCCGTACTGAGGCGTGTGTTCCATTATCAGGCTGTGTTTATCGTTATTAATTGTATTTTATGCGCGGTTAATCACAAAAATGCAGTGAATTGTGCTGGGGTGGGTTTGATGCGTGCTGAAGGGTGGTACTGTTTCGCCCTCGTTTTCCTTATGGTTAATCGCCGCGTTCGGTGGTAACTTCAGCACAAAGAGAACGTTTGCGTCAGCCTGCACAGGCGGCGCAGGCGCGTCACACTCACTTGTTTTCACAGGATGGTTATGACTCAGCAAACGCCTCTATTCGAACAGCATCAGGCATGCGGTGCGCGCATGGTGGACTTCCATGGCTGGATGATGCCACTGCATTACGGCTCGCAAATGGATGAGCATCATGTGGTGCGCAACGATGCCGGTATGTTTGATGTTTCCCACATGACCATCGTCGATCTGCACGGTGTCCGCACCCGTGAATTCCTGCGTTATCTGCTGGCCAACGATGTCGCCAAACTGACGCAACCCGGCAAAGCCCTCTACACCGGCATGCTGAATGCTTCGGCTGGCGTCATTGATGATTTGATTGTTTACTTTATGACCGAAGACTTTTTCCGCTTAGTGGTGAACTCCGCGACGCGTGAGAAAGATTTGGCGTGGATCAAACAGCACGCTCAGCCGTTTGGCGTCGAACTCACCGAGCGTGACGACCTGGCGCTGATTGCCGTACAAGGCCCGCAGGCGCAGCAGAAAGCACAGACGTTGTTTACTGCGGTGCAGCGTGAAGCTGTAGCGGGCATGAAACCGTTCTTTGGTGTGCAAAGCGAAAACCTGTTCATCGCCACCACCGGTTACACCGGTGAAGCTGGCTATGAAATTGCGATGCCGAACAGTGAAGCAGCTGATTTCTGGCAGAAGCTGCTGGCGGCAGGCGTCAAACCGGCTGGCCTGGGTGCGCGTGACACGCTGCGTCTGGAAGCGGGGATGAATCTCTACGGTCAGGAAATGGATGAAGGCGTTTCACCGCTGGCGGCCAACATGGGTTGGACTGTGAGCTGGGAACCGACCGATCGCGAATTCATCGGCCGCGAGGCGTTAGAAGCGCAACGTGAAAAAGGCACCGAGAAGCTGGTGGGTTTGATCATGACCGAAAAAGGGGTGTTGCGTAACGGCTTGCCGGTACGTTTCACCGATGAACAAGGTCAGCCACAGCAGGGTATTATTACCAGTGGTTCCTTCTCCCCGACGCTGGGTTACAGCATCGCGCTGGCACGTGTGCCAGCGGGCATTGGTGAGCAAGCGATTGTAGAGATCCGCAATCGTGAAATGCCGGTGAAAGTCACCAAACCGATTTTTGTTCGCGCCGGTAAACCGGTCGCTCAGTAATTTTTCAGGAGAAATGGCGATGAGCAATGTGCCTAATGAATTGAAATACCGCGATAGTCACGAGTGGGTGCGTAAAGAAGCCGATGGCACCTTCACCGTGGGTATCACCGAACACGCGCAGGAACTGCTGGGCGATATGGTATTTGTGGATCTGCCTGATGTGGGCGCCACTTTCGCTGCCGGTGATGACTGTGCCGTCGCGGAGTCGGTGAAAGCCGCCTCAGACATCTATGCCCCACTGAGCGGTGAAATCGTTGCCGTGAACGAAGAGCTGGCCGACGCACCGGAGCTGGTCAACAGCGAACCGTACGCCGCAGGCTGGTTATTCCGTATTAAAGCCAGCGACGTTTCAGAACTTGATTCGATGCTCGACGCCGATGCCTATAAAGGCGCTATCGACGAGTAACCGGTAGTCATCGAAGGTGCTGCATTGCAGCGCCTTCTTTTTTATCTGCCTGATTTAATGCCATTTTTGTAACCCAGCCCGATTCAGGATTTACTGCAAATGACCCAGACTCTCAGCCAGCTTGAACACAACGGTGCCTTCATTGAGCGCCATATCGGTCCTACACCCGCGCAGCAGGCCACCATGCTGGAAGCGATTGGTGCCAGCTCTCTGGAATCACTGATCAGCGCCATCGTGCCTGCCGACATCCAATTGCCAGGCCCGCCTGCGGTCGGTGATGCCGCGACCGAACAGCAAGCGCTGGCAGAGCTGAAAGCCATTGCCAGTCAGAACCAAATCTACAAATCCTGGATCGGCATGGGCTACAGTGCCGTGATCACCCCACCGGTTATCCTGCGTAACATGCTGGAAAACCCAGGCTGGTACACGGCGTACACCCCGTATCAGCCAGAAGTATCGCAGGGCCGCCTTGAAGCGCTGCTGAACTTCCAGACCCTGACGCTGGACTTAACCGGTCTGGATATCGCCTCTGCTTCACTGCTTGATGAAGCCACAGCGGCAGCCGAAGCAATGGCGATGGCGAAGCGCGTCAGCAAACTGAAAAATGCCGGTAAATTCTTTATCGCCGAAGACATCCATCCGCAAACGCTGGATGTGGTGCGCACCCGTGCTGAAACCTTCGATTTTGAACTGATCATCGACAGCGCCAGCAAAGCGCTGGATCACGATGACCTGTTTGGCGTGCTGCTGCAGCAAGTGGGCACCAGCGGTGAAGTGCATGACTACCGTGCACTGATTGCCGAGCTGAAAAGCCGCAAAGTGGTGGTGAGCGTGGCCGCCGATTTCATGGCGCTGGTGCAGTTAGAAGCACCGGGCAAGCAGGGCGCAGACATCGTTTTCGGTTCCGCTCAGCGCTTTGGTGTGCCGATGGGTTATGGCGGTCCACACGCTGCGTTCTTCGCCAGCCGCGATGAGCACAAACGTTCAATGCCGGGTCGTATCATCGGTGTTTCACGTGATGCCGCAGGCAACACCGCACTGCGCATGGCGATGCAAACGCGTGAACAGCATATCCGTCGTGAGAAAGCCAACTCCAACATCTGTACGTCACAGGTGCTGCTGGCGAACATCGCCGGCCTTTATGCGGTTTATCATGGTCCGGCGGGCCTCAAGCGCATCGCCTCACGCATTCATCGTCTGACCAGTATTCTGGCCGCTGGCCTGAAAAACGGTGGAATGAAACTGCGTCATAACAGCTGGTTCGATACCTTAACGGTTGAAGTCGCCGATAAAGCTGAAGTGCTGAATCGCGCGCTGAGCTTTGGCGTCAACCTGCGCAGTGACGTGCTCAACGGCGTGGGTATCACGCTGGATGAAACCACCTCACGCGAGGATGTGCAGACGCTGTTTGCCATTCTGCTGGGTGATGCGCACGGTCAGGAGATTGATGCTCTGGATACCAGCGTAGCCGCGGAAAACAGCGCGATCCCGGCAGGCATGTCGCGTGAAAGCGAATTCCTGACCCATCCGGTGTTCAACCGTCATCACAGCGAAACCGAGATGATGCGTTACATGCACAGCCTGGAGAAAAAGGATCTGGCGCTGAACCAGGCGATGATCCCGCTCGGTTCGTGCACCATGAAACTCAACGCTGCAGCCGAAATGATTCCGATCACCTGGCCAGAGTTTGCTGAACTGCATCCATTCTGCCCGGCGGAACAGGCTTCAGGCTATCTGCAGATGATTGGCCAGCTGTCACAGTGGCTGGTGCAGCTCACCGGTTACGATGCACTCTGCATGCAGCCAAACTCCGGTGCGCAGGGTGAATATGCTGGTCTGCTGGCGATTCGTCGTTATCACGAGAGCCGCAACGAAGGTGGACGTAATGTCTGCCTGATCCCAAGTTCTGCGCACGGTACTAACCCGGCTTCCGCACAGATGGCGGGCATGGCAGTGGTGGTGGTGGCCTGTGATAAACAAGGCAACATCGACCTCGGCGATCTGCGTGAGAAAGCCGCCCAGGTTGGCGATGAGCTGTCTTGCATCATGGTGACCTATCCTTCAACCCACGGCGTGTACGAAGAAACCATTCGTGAAGTGTGCCAGATCGTGCATCAGTATGGCGGTCAGGTTTACCTGGATGGCGCCAACATGAACGCCCAGGTGGGCATCACCACGCCAGGTTACATCGGCGCAGATGTCTCGCACCTTAACCTGCATAAAACCTTCTGCATTCCGCACGGCGGTGGCGGTCCAGGCATGGGCCCAATCGGCGTGAAAGCGCATCTGGCTCCGTTTGTACCGGGTCACAGCGTGGTGCAAATTGATGGTGTGCTGACGCAGCAAGGCGCAGTCTCTGCCGCACCATTCGGTAGTGCCTCGATTCTGCCAATCAGCTGGATGTATATCCGTATGATGGGCGCGGAAGGTCTGAAGCAGGCGAGTTCGGTAGCCATTCTGAATGCCAACTACATTGCCAGCCGTCTGCAATCTGCTTATCCGATCCTGTATGCCGGTCGCGATGGCCGTGTGGCGCACGAATGTATTCTCGATATTCGTCCGCTGAAAGAACAGACCGGTATCAGCGAGCTGGATATTGCCAAACGTCTGATCGATTACGGCTTCCACGCGCCAACCATGTCCTTCCCGGTGGCCGGAACACTGATGGTTGAGCCAACGGAATCAGAGAGCAAAATCGAGCTGGATCGCTTTATCGATGCAATGCTCTCCATCCGCATGGAGATCGACCGCGTCGCTGATGGCGAATGGCCAGCCGAGGATAATCCACTGGTAAATTCACCTCATACTCAGATGGAGATCGTTGGCGAGTGGGCGCATCCGTACACCCGCGAACTGGCAGTGTTCCCGGCTGGTAGCGCCAACAAGTACTGGCCAACGGTTAAGCGCCTGGATGATGTGTTTGGTGACCGCAACGTGTTCTGCTCCTGTGTTCCAATGAGCGAATACCAATAATTTAGCCGTTATGCTCAGGGCCGCCGTTGTATTGGCGGCACTCATTCACCTCGCTCACGGACTTATATGGGCTTGAGGGAAGGGTGGGGCCTGCTGCCTTGTGCAACTCAAATTATTTTGGCTAAACACATTTTGATCCCTATTCTGAGGGCCGAGAAATCGGCCCTTTTTCTATTTTGGAGGCAACATGGATTTGGCATTAGTCACCGGCGGTAGCCGTGGCATTGGACGCGCAACAGCCTTGATGCTGGCGCAGGCGGGTTATCGTGTTGCGGTTAACTATCGTAAGCGCGCCACTGAAGCTCAGCAGGTCGTGACTGAGATCGAAGCACAGGGCGGCAGCGCCTTTGCCGTGCAGGCGGATATCGCCGATGAAGCTCAGGTCGTGCGCATGTTCCAACAGCTTGATCAGCAGGCAGGCAACCTAAGCGTGCTGGTCAATAATGCCGGGATTTTGTTCACGCAGTGCCGCGTAGAAGATCTCGATGCAGAACGTATTCAGCGCGTGTTCGCCACCAACGTTACTGGCACCTTTATCTGCTGTCGTGAAGCAGTCAAGCGCATGAGTAACACACACGGCGGGCAAGGCGGTTCGATCATCAATGTCTCCTCAGCGGCAGCGCGTCTCGGTGCACCAGGCGAGTATGTTGATTACGCGGCGTCAAAAGGGGCTATGGATACCCTGACCAAAGGCTTATCACTGGAAGTGGCGGCGCAGGGCATTCGCGTCAATAGCGTGCGGCCGGGCTTAATCTATACCGAGATGCACGCGGATGGGGGGGAACCAGGCAGAGTTGATCGTGTTGCCAGCTCACTACCGATGCAGCGCGGCGGTCAGGCCGAAGAGATCGCCGCAGCTATCATCTGGCTGGCAAGCGATGCCGCTTCGTACGTCACCGGCACCTTTATTGATGCGGCAGGTGGCCGCTAATCTTCTGATTGACTATCCGACAGTGAGGCAGCGTGATCAACGGCGCTGCCATCGGCCATTTGTCACACGCCTGTCATAGAATTATTTTAGCGTACATGTGTACTCTGAAATTTTTCCCGGTTACCCTGATGTTGATAAAAAACACAGTTCTTAACCCTTTTTCCAGGACGTTAGCGCATGGCACAGAATCGTATACTTGCTCAGGGCTACTCGCTAGCCGAAGAGATCGCCAACAGCATTAGCCACGGAATCGGCTGCATTTTCGGCATCGTTGGTTTGGTGTTGCTGTTAACACAAGCGGTTGAAATGCGAGCCGACACCATCGCGATTACCAGCTACAGCCTGTATGGCGGCAGCATGATTTTGCTGTTCCTCGCCTCAACGCTCTATCACGCCATTCCACATCAGAAAGCGAAATATTGGCTGAAGAAATTTGACCACTGCGCCATCTATTTACTGATCGCGGGCACCTATACCCCTTTCCTGCTGGTGGGACTGAAATCACCGCTGGCGCAAGGGTTGATGGTGGTGATCTGGAGTCTGGCGCTGGCAGGCATCATCTTCAAACTGACCATTGCGCACCGTTTCAAAGTACTGTCACTGATCACTTATCTCAGCATGGGCTGGCTGTCGCTGGTGGTGATTTATCAGCTGGCGACCAGGCTGTCAGCCGGAGGTGTGTGGTTGCTGGCTGCGGGCGGGATTGTCTATTCGCTGGGGGTGATTTTCTATGTCTCACGGCGTATTCCCTACAACCACGCCATCTGGCACGGCTTTGTGCTGGGTGGCAGCGTGTTGCACTTCTGCGCGATCTATTTTTATGTCGCCTGATCTTACTGAGCGGTTGATATAAAAAGTGCCATCACCGGGTGTGACTTTCGACAAAGTCACCATAAATGGCGACCTTACGGGGAAACATGCGAGGTTACTTAAGGTGCGCATTCATGCGCACCTGGAATGCAAATCAATCGACCAATGAATACGGCAGTGGCTGAATCGTCAGTTTCCCGCCTTCATCACCTTCCACGCGCAGCACACTGTCCGGCTCCAGATCGTTGTTCATCACCACCTGCACCCACACGCTACCGTCATCCAGCTGCACACTGCTCAATACGGTGCCGGTACGACGCCATTTGTCGCCCATTTGCAGCTCCATCGAACCGTCAGCCTGCGGTACTTTGCTGGCGCTACCCGCCAGCCAGTAAAGCGCACGCTTGTTGGCCCCGCGGAATTTAGCTCGCGCCACCATCTCCTGACCGGTGTAACAGCCTTTCTTAAAGCTAATCGCATCCAGTGCCTGCAGGTTGGTTGCCTGCGGAATCAACTGCGCGCTGGTGGCGGTTTCAATCACCGGAATGCCCGCTTCAATATCCAGCGCCAGCCACTGCGTGCTGTCATTGAACTGTGCAGCACCGGCTAACTTCTCTTTCAACGTTTCTGCCTGAGCCAGCGTGGTCACCAGCAGGAAACGTTCGGCGGGGTGTTCAAACCACAATAGCGTGCTCTCGCCTTGTTGTACCACCGGTGTTTCTGCATCCGGCAGGGTGGCAAACACATCAGCCAGTGCCGTGCGTGCCTGAAAACCGGCCACACCCAGCAGCACTGCATCATCATCGGCAGCGATGGTGACTTTGGCGAACACCGCATATTTCTTCAGTTCGTTAAGTTGCTGCTCACGCAGATTGCGGCGGACGATGTAGGCGTAACCTTCGCCGCGATGAAACAGACGCAGGTTACTCCACATTTTACCTTTGGCATCACAATGGGCTGCCGGACGATGCTGGGTGGCGTCCATTGCAGCAACATCTAAAGTGACCTGGCCTTGCAGATATGACGTACTGTCTTTGCCCTGCACCGACACCAGCGCCCACTCGTCGAGGGAGATCAGGGTTAATGGCAGGCGTGAGGCCGCAGCAGGCTGGCGTGGCGGAAGGGTGAAAATCGGCATGGGTGCGTCCTGATTAATAACAATATTGCTTCCAATGTTAAAAGAGCAGTGCTGCTTTGCAACCTGTTTACCTCATCTGGCGCACAAATCGCGTGATAACCCTGCAATGGGTAGAACTGTTGTGCGCAATATCACGCAGCATTCAGCGCTGCGCCTGCAGGCAGAGAAAAAAGCAGGTACACTGAGCGCCACTGTTTTCAGCCATGGAAAAAAGACACATGGAAATTCATGATAAAGCTCGCGTTCAGTGGGCGTGCCGTCGCGGCATGCTGGAGCTGGATGTCTCCATCATGCCGTTCTTCAAATACGAATATGACTCGCTCACTGACACCGATAAGAAGGTGTTTATCGCCCTGCTCAAGAGTGACGATCCTGACCTGTTTAACTGGTTGATGAACCACGGCGAGCCCGCTGATCCAGAGTTCAAGCGCATGGTGCAACTGATTCAGCAACGCAACCGTGAACGCGGACCGGTTCCAATGTGATGTGCAGCCGTCACGCAGCGCTCGGGCGCTTAACGTGACGCTGTATGTGCTGTTCAACGTTTGGCTGTTGAGTCTTGAGTGGCCCGAGGGCTGGGCGTGGGGCAAAGCCCCGCTGCTGATTCTGATGCTGCTGGAGTGCGGGCGCAATGAGCGTCGGCTCAGGCAGCGCACCGGTCGCTTAGGGCTGGATGAACAGGGTGACTGGCATTGGCATGGAAAGCGCTGGCAATTAGCGCGGCAGGCAGATTGGTTGCCTTTCGGCGTATTGTTAACGTTGCAAAACCAGCAGGGCACGCGCTGGCGGCTGTGGTTGATGATGGATAACCTGCCGCCCTATGCATGGCGCTCACTGCGCGCCTGCTGTTTTCTGCGTGACAGAGATGCGTCGCGTTAAAGCAGTGCGGCCGTTTCCGTCAGAATCTGTTCGCACCACTGTTCGACACGATCGTCACTCAGCTCGAACTGATTCACGTCGTCGAGTGCCAGGCCGACAAACTGGGTGCCGTCAGCCGTGAGTGGTTTTTTGCTGGCAAACTCATAGCCTTCCAGCGGCCAGTAACCAACAAACTGCACGCCCATCGGCTGCAGCAATTCATGCAGCATGCCGAGCGCATCCAGGAACCATTCTGAATATTCGGCCTGATCGCCCATGCCGTACAGCGCGACAATTTTACCCTGCAAATTCAGCGCGGGCAGTTGCTGCCACACTGCTTCCCAGTCCTCCTGCAACTCACCGAAATCCCAGGTGGGAATGCCGAGGATCAGCAAATCGTACTGCTCCATCAGCGAGGGATCCTCATCTTTGAGGTTGTGCAGCGTGACTAACTCTTCACCGATAAAATCGCGAATCTTCTCCGCCGTCATCTCGGTGTAACAGGTACTTGAACCGTAAAACAGACCGATATTCATGCAATTAATGCTCTGACTGAAACTCACTTTGGCGCAATTGTACCAGAAGCAGGTGACTTTCAGGCATAATGAGCACGATTTCACACGTGTTTGGGGGGAACCGTGCAGGATAGCGATCTGATTGAACAATTTCTGGATGCGCTCTGGATTGAGCGTAATCTGGCGCAAAATACCCTTGCGTCCTACCGCCAGGATTTGCAAACGCTCACCGGCTGGCTACACCACCACGAACGCACGCTGCTGACGCTGGAAGCGCTTGACCTGCAGCAGTTTCTCGCCGAACGCGTCGAAGGCGGCTACAAGGCCACCAGTTCTGCGCGTACGCTCAGCGCGATGCGCCGTCTGTTTCAATACCTCTATCGCGAAAAGCTGCGTAGTGATGACCCCAGCGCACTGCTCTCCGCGCCCAAACTGCCGCAGCGATTGCCAAAAGATCTGAGTGAAAACCAGGTAGAACGTCTGCTGCAGGCGCCGAGTATTGATGTGCCGCTTGAGCTACGTGACAAGGCGATGCTGGAACTGCTGTATGCCACCGGTTTACGTGTGTCGGAGCTGGTGGGTTTAACCCTCAGCGACATCAGTTTGCGTCAGGGCGTGGTGCGCGTGATCGGCAAAGGTAACAAAGAGCGACTTGTGCCATTAGGTGAAGAAGCGATTTACTGGCTGGAGCACTATATGGCGCACGGTCGGCCGTGGTTGCTGAATGGGCAAACGCTGGATGTGATGTTCCCCAGTAACCGCGCGCAACAAATGACGCGTCAGACTTTCTGGCATCGCATCAAACACTATGCCACCCTTGCCGGTATCGACAGCGAAAAGCTATCACCACACGTGCTTCGTCACGCATTTGCCACACATTTACTGAACCACGGTGCGGATTTGCGCGTCGTACAGATGTTGCTGGGACACAGCGACCTCTCCACCACCCAAATTTATACGCACGTGGCTACCGAGCGCCTGCGTCAGTTACATCAACAGCATCATCCGCGTGCTTGAACCGCGGCAACAAGGAATTGAGATGAAAAAACAGTTAACGATGCTGGCATTGCTGGTCAGCGCCTTTGCCGGTCTGGCTCATGCCGATGACAGCGCCATTCAGCAAGCATTGAAAAAACTCGGATTGCAGCAGACAGAGATTCAGTCTTCACCGCTGCCAGGCATGAAAACCGTGTTGACCGAAAGCGGCGTGCTGTACGTCTCTGAAGATGGCAAACACATGATTCAGGGCCCGCTTTACGATGTTAGCGGTGCGCAGCCGGTGAACGTCACCAACCAGCTGCTGGACAAAAAAATCACCGCGCTGGCGCCGGAAATGATCGTTTATAAAGCGCCAAAAGAGCAGCACGTGATTACCGTGTTTACCGACATCACTTGTGGCTACTGCCGTAAGCTGCATGAGCAGATGGCCGACTACAACGCGCTGGGCATCACCGTGCGTTACCTCGCTTTCCCGCGTGAAGGTCTGCACGGTCAGGTGGAAAAAGCCATGCGCGCCATCTGGTGCAGCGCCGATCGCAACAAAGCCTTTGATGCAGCGATGAAAGGCGATGCGCCGCAGATGGATGCGCCAGAAACCTGCAAAATCAATCTGGATAAGCATTATCAACTGGGCATCCTGTACGGCATTCAGGGCACGCCTGCCATTCTTACCGATACCGGCATGATGATCCCTGGCTATCAGGGCCCGCAGGAGCTGAAACAGGTTCTTGATGGTCAGAAGCGAGGCGGTTAATCCACAGTGATGCATTCTGTCGAACTGCGTCGGCGTGAAATTCAGGCCGACGCCAGCTTACCTGATACCTTTCCGCCGCTACTGCGCCGCCTGTACCTGCAACGCGGTGTAAAAGAGGCCGCCGAACTTGAGCGCGGTGCCAAAAACCTACTGCCGTGGCAAACCCTGGGTGGCATCGATCAAGCGGTAGCCTTACTGAATCAGATGCTGGAAACCGGTCGCCGTATTGTGGTGGTCGGTGATTTCGATGCCGATGGCGCAACCAGCACCGCGTTAACGGTCTTAGCGCTGCGCAGCATGGGCGGCAACGTCGATTATCTGGTGCCTAACCGCTTTGAAGATGGCTACGGCCTGAGCCCTGAAGTGGTCGAACAGGCGCGCGCGCGCGGTGCAGAGATGATTCTCACCGTGGATAACGGCATCTCTTCCCATGCAGGCGTGGAGACTGCCCATCAGCACGGTATTCCGGTGCTGGTCACCGATCACCACTTGCCTGGCGAAACGTTGCCAGACGCGGAAGCGATCGTTAACCCCAATCTCAATGACAGCGCCTTCCCTTCGCGGTCATTGGCCGGTGTGGGCGTGGCGTTTTATCTGATGCTGGCGCTGCGTGCGCATCTGCGTCTGCAGAACTGGTTTAGTGATGGCCGAAACGAGCCCAATCTGGCGGAGTGGTTGGATCTGGTCGCGCTGGGTACAGTGGCTGACGTGGTGCCGCTGGATGCCAATAATCGCATTTTGGTGTGGCAGGGCTTAAGCCGCATCCGCGCTGGGAAATGTCGGGCGGGGATTCGTGCGCTGCTGGAGATCGCCAACCGCGATGCGCGTCAGTTGGCGGCCAGCGATCTCGGTTTTGCCGTTGGACCGCGCCTGAATGCGGCGGGTCGACTGGATGATATGTCGGTCGGTGTGGCACTGCTGCTCACCGAAGACATTGCGCAGGCGCGCATGCTTGCCAACGAACTTGATGCGCTGAACCAGACGCGCAAAGAGATTGAGCAGGGCATGAAGAGCGAAGCGCTGGCGCTGTGTGATGAGCTGGAACGCCAGCACACCGATCTGCCGCTGGGGCTGGCCTTCTATCATCCCGAATGGCATCAGGGCGTGGTCGGCATTCTGGCCTCACGGCTGAAAGAGCGTTTCCATCGCCCGGTGATCGCCTTCGCGCCCGCTGGCGATGGTACGCTGAAAGGTTCCGGTCGCTCGATCGCAGGCTTGCACCTGCGCGATGCCCTTGAGCGTCTCGACACGCTCTATCCCGGCATGATGATCAAGTTCGGCGGTCACGCCATGGCGGCCGGATTATCGCTGGAAACCGAAAAATACGATCTGTTCCGCGAGCGTTTTGCTGCGTTGATTGATGAGTGGCTGGATGGCGAAGCGTTGCAGGGCGTGATTTGGTCGGACGGCGAACTGCATGCGCAGGAGTTCACGCTGCACACCGCTGAGATGTTGCGTGAAGCCGGTCCCTGGGGCCAGGCGTTCCCGGAACCGGTGTTCGACGGGCAGTTCAAACTGCTGCAACAAAAGCTGGTGGGTGAACGTCATCTCAAGGTGATGATCGAGCCACTGGGCGGCGGTCCGTTGCTGGATGGCATCGCGTTTAACGTTGATACCACCCTGTGGCCTGACACCAGCGTGCGTCAGGTGAAGCTGGCCTATAAGCTGGATATCAACGAATACCGTGGCAACCGCTCGGTTCAACTGATTATCGACCATATCTGGCCGCTATAACCGCATCATTCATTCGGGGGCGTGTCAAAGCGCACCCGGTAACCTGCAGCGAGTGACCCTGGTTCGCCATGGTGGGTAACCGAATCCCTTTGGGCGCACTGTTGCACTATCTCGCATACCTGCAATGCTACAAAGTACGCGCAGTTTCGGGTAAACTAGCGCGTTACTTTTTATCCCCTTTCACCGAATCGTCAAAAAAGACTGAAAAGCCATGTTTGAAATTAATCCGGTCAAAAATCGTATTCAAGACCTCACCGAGCGCAGCGACGTTCTTAGGGGGTATCTTTGACTATGATGCCAAGAAAGAACGCCTCGAAGAAGTAAACGCCGAGCTGGAACAGCCTGACGTCTGGAACGAACCTGAACGCGCGCAGGCGCTGGGTAAAGAACGTGCTTCGCTGGAAGCGGTAGTAGAAACCTTAGATCATATGCGTCAGGGCCTGGAAGATGTGCAGGGCTTGCTGGATCTGGCGGTAGAAGCCGACGACGAAGAGACCTTTAACGAAGCCGTTATCGAGCTGGATGGTTTAGAAGCCAAGCTGGGCGAACTCGAGTTCCGTCGCATGTTCTCTGGCGAGTATGACAGCGCCGATTGCTACATGGATATTCAGGCCGGTTCTGGCGGTACTGAAGCGCAAGACTGGGCCAGTATGTTGCTGCGCATGTACCTGCGTTGGGCGGAAGCCAAAGGTTATAAAACCGAAATCATTGAAGAGTCAGACGGTGAAGTGGCCGGGACTAAATCCGCCACCATTAAAATCATCGGTGACTACGCGTTTGGCTGGCTGCGTACCGAAACTGGCGTCCATCGCCTGGTGCGTAAGAGTCCATTTGACTCCGGCGGCCGTCGTCATACCTCATTCAGTTCGGTGTTTATCTACCCGGAAGTGGATGACAACATCGATATCGACATCAATCCCGCCGATCTGCGTATCGACGTTTACCGCGCCTCGGGTGCGGGTGGTCAGCACGTTAACAAAACCGAGTCTGCTGTGCGTATTACCCACTTGCCGACCAACATTGTGGTGCAGTGCCAGAACGACCGTTCACAGCACAAGAACAAAGATCAAGCTTTCAAACAGTTGCGCGCAAAACTGTACGAATATGAGATGCAGAAGAAGAACGCCGACAAGCAGGCCGCGGAAGACAACAAATCCGACATTGGCTGGGGCAGTCAGATTCGTTCTTATGTGCTCGACGATTCACGTATCAAAGATCTGCGCACCGGCGTAGAGACGCGCAATACGCAAGCGGTGCTGGATGGCGACATTGACCGCTTCATTGAAGCAAGTTTAAAAGCAGGGTTATAAGGAACCGACATGTCTGAACAACAACCGCAGAGCGCTGATGCCGCCCTTGAGTTAAACAACGAACTGAAAGCGCGTCGCGAAAAACTCAGCGCGCTGCGTGAAAAGGGCATCGCGTTTCCTAACGATTTCCGTCGCGATACCACGTCTGATGTGCTGCACGCCAGCTATGACGCGAAAGAGAACGAAGAGCTGGAAGCGCTCGGCGTTGAAGTGAGCGTGGCCGGTCGTATGATGACCCGCCGCATCATGGGTAAAGCCTCTTTTGCCACCCTGCAGGATGTTGGCGGCCAGATTCAGATCTACGTTTCACGTGACGATCTGCCAGAAGGCGTCTACAACGAGCAGTTCAAAAAATGGGATCTGGGCGATATCCTTGGCGCACGCGGTAAGTTGTTCAAGACCAAAACCGGTGAGCTGTCGATCCACATCACGGAACTGCGTCTGCTGACCAAAGCGCTGCGTCCACTGCCGGATAAATTCCACGGCCTGGCCGATCAGGAAACCCGTTACCGTCAGCGTTATCTCGATCTGATCTCTAACGACGAATCACGTAATACTTTCAAAGTGCGCTCCAAAATCATGGCCGGCATCCGTCAGTTCATGGTTAACCGCGACTTTATGGAAGTGGAAACCCCAATGATGCAGGTGATCCCTGGCGGCGCGTCAGCCCGTCCGTTCATCACCCATCACAATGCGCTCGACATCGACATGTACCTGCGTATTGCACCAGAGCTGTACCTGAAGCGTCTGGTGGTAGGCGGCTTCGATCGTGTATTCGAGATCAACCGTAACTTCCGTAACGAAGGTATTTCGCCACGTCATAACCCAGAGTTCACCATGATGGAACTCTATATGGCGTATGCGGATTACAAAGATCTGATCGAACTGACCGAAAGCCTGTTCCGCACCCTGGCGCAGGATGTGCTGGGCACCACTGAAGTGCCTTATGGTGACCACACCTTCGATTTCGGTAAACCGTTTGAGAAGCTCACCATGCGTGAAGCGATCAAGAAATACCGTCCGGAAACCGACCTGAACGATCTGGAAGACTTTGATAAAGCCGTTGCGATTGCCAAATCGCTGCATATCAAAGTAGAGAAGAGCTGGGGGCTGGGCCGCGTCGTCACTGAGATCTTCGAAGAGACCGCCGAAGCACACCTGATTCAGCCGACCTTCATCACTGAATACCCGGCTGAAGTGTCACCTCTGGCACGTCGTAATGACGAGAACCCGGAAATCACCGACCGCTTTGAGTTCTTCATCGGCGGCCGTGAAATCGGTAACGGCTTCTCCGAGCTGAACGATGCAGAAGATCAGGCTGAGCGTTTCCTGCAGCAGGTTAATGCCAAAGATGCAGGCGATGACGAAGCGATGTTCTATGACGAAGACTACGTCACTGCACTGGAGCACGGCCTGCCGCCAACCGCAGGTCTCGGCATTGGTATCGACCGTATGGTGATGCTGTTCACCAACAGCCACACCATCCGCGACGTGATCCTGTTCCCGGCTCTGCGTCCAACCAGTAAGTAAGGCAAATCGGTGCGCATAAATCCGCGCACTTTGCCGTAGGCCTTAGAGGCCGCCATGATGGCGGCCTTTTTTATGACGCTGCTTTTTACCCGACGGCATTTTCATTTCTATTCCCCTGGCAAAATTCCTGATGACAACCCGGCACGCTCTGTGCAGGATAGTTTTTTTATTTTCAGGGAATCACCATGAGTGCAAAAGCGGCAACGTTAGAGGGCCGGATTCAACAGCACTGGGATCAACTCTCCAGCCACGAGCAGCGACTGGCTGACGTGCTGCTGGCCGCACCCGGCCAGCTGGCGATGAATACCGCCACTGAACTGGCACAGAGCGCGGGCGTTTCCAAAGCCACCACCACGCGTTTTTTCCGTCATCTCGGTTACGAAAGCTATGAAGCCGCTCGCCGTCAGGCGCGTGAGATGCAGAGCAGCGGTTCACCGCTCTATTTGCAGGCCGTGCCAACCGCATCACCGCTGGCCAGCATCATGCAGCAGCACCTGGAAAAAGAGATCGCTAATCTGGTCAACAGCTATCGCACGCTCGACAGTGAACAGCTAGAGCAGGCGGTGAGCGCCATTGCCCAATCACGCCGCGTGGTAGTGATGGGCTGGCGTCACAGCCAGACCATTGCCCAGCTGATTTACCGCGATCTGGTGCATATCCATCCTGACGTGCGTTTGTTGCCGCGCCCCGGCGATTCGCTGGCGGAGCATCTCGCCGCGCTGCATCAGCAGGATGTGGTGATCTGCGTTGGATTGCGTCGCCGTATGCCTGCGCTGGAAGCGGCGATGAATGCGCTGGCAGAACGCAACGTGCCGATGCTGTATATCGCCGATGTGCTCTCCGGCAAACCAGCGCGTCACGCGCAGTGGGTGGTGCGCTGCCACACCGACAGCAGCCTGATGTTCGACAGCACCGCCGCGCTCTCCGGCGTATGCAATCTGCTCTGCTCACTGGTGGCCCGGCAAATGGGCAAAACCAGCAATGATTATCTGGCGCAGGTTGAAGCCTTGCACCAATCCCTCGACGAACTCGAATAGTGCCCCGTTCTGGCGCGCCGTGCGCCAGCATTCGCACCAAAAATGTGCAACTATCGTCTCATCCTCGCAGTCCATTTTCGCGTTTATGAAACCTGAGAAACTAACTTTTAAAATAAAGAAACAATTGTTTCTCACTGATTTTATTCAGTAATACCCTCTTTACCCCAAAGGTGTTAGCTGGGTGGTGAAAAAACTGGCACAAAATATGCTCAGTAGAAAAAGACATTTCACCAACACCAGGGAAACACCACAATGAAAAAAACAGCACTGCTGATCGCCGCACTTCTCTCCGTTGGCACCATGGCGCAGGCGCAAGCCGATACCCTGAGTGACATCAAAAGCAGCGGCAAAATTACCGTTGGTATCGATCCAACCTTTCCTCCATACGAATACACCGACGACAAAGGCGAGATCACCGGCTATAGCGTGGCGATCATGCAATCCTTCGCCAAAGATCTCGGTGTGAAACTGGAGTTTCAGAAAACCGCATTCAGCGGCATTTTGCCGGGCCTGATCTCTGGCTCGTTCAACGCCGAAGGTTCTTCTCTTAACGTTACCGCCGAGCGCGCGAAGAAAGTGCTGTTCACCGTGCCTTACAGCAAAACCGTTAACGGCGTGCTGGTACGTGAAAGTGAAGCCAGCACCTTCGGCGGCAAAACGCTCAGCCCGGAGAGCCTGTCTGGCCTGCGTGGCGCGGTAAAAACCGCCAGCGTGCCAGAGCAGTTGCTGAAAGGCTTCAACGAGCAGCTGAAAAAAGAGGGTAAAAAACCGATCACTATCATCAACGTGGATTCGCTGGATCAGACGGTTAGCACCCTGATGACCAAACGCGCTGACTTCGTTTACGACGACATCTCCGTGCTGGCCCCGGTCGCGAAAAAATACGCCGGAAAAGTGGCGCAGGTGGGTGAAGTTGGGCCTTCGCAGTGGATGGGTTGGGCAACACGCAAAGAAGACGGCAGCCTGAACAAAGCCATCAGCGACCATATTCTGGCAATGCAGAAAGATGGCGAACTGACGAAGCTGCAGCAGCAGTATCTCGGCACCACCTTTACCGTGCCCGCCAGCGATTTCATTCCCCAGGAGTAATTATGTGCCAGTGCAACCTGACGGTGCCTGCGGGCCATGGCAAAACCTTCCGCGTGCGTAAGGGCCAGTTTATTACCGTGATTGACAGTGAAGGGCAGCAGGCGGCGGATTTCGTCGCGGTCAATGCCGATGATTTGAATGAAAAGCTGTCGCCGGTGCATACCCGCCAGCATCTGCGCTCGCTGTTCTTTAAGCCCGGCGATGCGCTGTGGTCGAGTGAAAACCGTCCGATGCTGCGCATTCTGGCGGACAGCATCGGCATTCACGATGCCAACGTACCGGCCTGCGATCGCACCCGCTTCAGCGTCGATTTCGGCGTTGAAGGCCATCGCAACTGCGTCGATAACCTGCTGGAGGGCATGAAAGCCTTTGGCGTGACGTATTTCTCGCTGCCTGAACCGTTCAACCTGTTCCAGAACGGCCCGGTGACCGCCGATGGCCGGATGGAAGTGACCGATCCCAACAGCAAAGCGGGCGACAGCATTACTTTTGAAGCGCTGTGCGATTTGATTTGCTCGGTATCGTCCTGCCCACAGGACATCATTCCCGGTAACGGTTTACAGGTCACGCCGATTGATATCGTGGTGAGTGACGCGTTTCACGCAGAGGAGATGAATCATGCTGTTAATGCGTGAAAGTTATGAAGAGACCGCTGAACGCACGCTGGCTCAGCCGGTCACGGTTGAGCCGGGCAGCGTCGGGTCGATTAAGGTGCTGCGCGGCCAGTTGCTGCGCATCACGGCGCAGGGCGACGGCGCGGTGGCTTCCCTGTTTGGCTTCAGCATCGCCGATCCGGCGGTGTGGCTTTCCGTGCACCATACCCGCGTCTTCAGCAACAGCTATCTGCTAGGTTCCGGTATGCGTCTGGTGAACAACCGTCGCCGTCCGATGATGGTGCTGGGCAAAGACAGCGTGAAACGTCACGACCTGCTGCTGCCCGCCTCTACCCGCGCCTTCCTGACGGAAAAAGGGTATCAGGGTGAAGGTTGTTTGGAAGCGGTGAGCGGCGAACTGGCGCGCCTGGGCATGGCAGTGCCGAAGCTGCCGGACCCGATCAACCTGTTTATGCACGTCAAACTGACGCGCGCCGGTGACATCCTGCCGGAGCCCAATCTCACCCAGGCAGGCGACAGCATCACCTGTCGCGTGGTGATGGATACGCAGTTTATCGTCTCGGCCTGCAACACCGGCATCGAGGGCAACGATCAACCGGCACCGCTGCTGCTGTCGGTGGCGGAAAACCTGCACGACTTTATCGCGGAGTAACGCATGGGGCTGGATCAACAGGTAGTGGCCGCGCTGCCGGAACTCGGACACGGCCTGCTGATGACCTTGGTACTTACGGTACTGGCGTCATTGGTCAGCGTGGTGATGGGGCAGCTTGGCTGCTTCCTGCAACTGCGCCGTGCCTGGATCTGGCGTGCGATCGGGCGGCTGTACGTTAGCCTGATGCGCGGTACACCGGCCATCGTGCAACTGTTCGTGGTGTTTTTCACCTTACCGCGCTTGGGATTGGGCGGTCAGCCAATGCTGGCCGCGGTGATTGCCATCGGCCTTAACAGCGGTGCTTACGTGGCAGAGATTTTGCGCGTCAATCGTTCACTGGTGACGCGCGGTCAGCTCGAAGCTGCACGCACGTTGGGGCTCAGCCGCTTCTTAACCTGGTGGTATGTGATCAATCCGCAGGTGATGCGTGCCAGCCTGCCGATGCTGGTTAACGAGTTCACCATCCTGCTGAAAACCACGCCGCTGGCCTCGGTGGTGGCGCTGACCGAACTGACCTATGCCGGTCAGATTGTGATTGCGCGCACCTACGAAGCCACGCAAGTGCTGTTGCTGGTGGCGGCGGGATATCTGCTGATCGCCATGCCGCTGATTGCCGCTGCCCGACGTCTGGAAGCTAAACGGAGGATCGCCTGATGGATTGGCAAGCCATTCTCACTTCCCTGCCTTCGCTGGGAGACGGCATGATCGCCACGCTGCAACTGTGCATTGTCGCCGCACTCTGTTCGCTGGCGTGGGGTGGGCTGATGGCATTACTGCTAATGCGCGCTTCGCCGTTCTGGTTGCGCTTGCTCAACCTTTATAGCGGGTTAACTTTGGCACTGCCGCTGCTGGTGGTGATTTACCTGCTCTATTTTGTGCTGCCGGAGTACGACATCACGTTGTCATCGCCGGTGGTGGGCGTGCTGGCCCTGACGCTCTATTACGCGCCCTATATCGCACAGGTTATTCGTGCGGCAATAGAGGCATTGCCGAAGGGGCAGTGGGAAGCTTGCCGCGTGCTGGGTTTGAGCCGCAGTGAACAGCTGCGCGATGTGGTGTTGCCGCAAACCCTGCCGCAGATGCTGTCGCCGCTGGTCGGTCTGATGATTGGTTTGATTAAAGACTCGGCGCTGCTGTCGATTGTCTCGGTGCAGGAGTTTATGTACGCCGCCAAACAGGCGATTTCAGATACCTACGCGCCGCTGGAGATCTATCTCACGGTGGCGCTTTGTTACTGGCTGCTCAACAGTCTGATCGACTGGCTGGCACGCGGCCTTGAATCTCGCATGACGCGCTATCGTCGCGGCATGCAGCATTAATCAGGAGAACACTATGTCCGCTGAATATCAGCATCGTGAAGCGATCACCATTCCCGCGCGCTACGGCAAAGCGGTGCGTCTGAAGAAAGGGGAAGCGGTGCAGGTGATCAATCTGCATGGCACTCAGGTAGTGGATTGCTGGGCGTACAACGCCGAAGACGTCAGTGAATATATGTGTATGGAAGCGACGCGCGTGTGGAACCAGCGTCTTAATCCCAAAGTCGGTGACAGCTTTATCACCAGCCAGCGTCACCCGATTCTGACCCTGGTGGCAGATACTTCACCGGGCGTGCATGATTCCTTTATGGCGGCCTGCGATGCGCGTCGTTATGAGCTGCTGGGCTGTACTGAATATCACCGTAACTGCCACGATAATCTGTTTGAAGGCATGCGCGAATTAGGTGTCGAATTGCCGCACGGCAACCTGGCGTCTCTAAATATTTTTATGAATATTCAGGTGCAGCCGGATGGTATCACGTTGAGAACGCTGCCGGTGGTGACTAAGCCAGGCGACTACATTGTGCTGCGCGCTGAGATGGATTGCTACGTGGCATTCTCCGCCTGCCCACAGGATATCGTCAGCATTCAGGGGCAGGGCGACAACACCCCGCGTGATGCCGAACTGCGTATTCTGACTGCCGGTTTCCCGCAGGTGCAGCTGAAAGGGGCCTGGGTGCCCGCGTAATTACGACTTCACCACCTGATCCAGCCACGCCTGGAAGCGTGCATAAGGCACATACAGCGCCACATCCTTATACAAGGTCTTGCCGCTTTTGTTGTCATCAATCGCGCTGCTGTAGCCGACAATCACTCCCGCCAGCGTATCGTCGCTGGCGTTATACACCGCACCACCCGACATGCCTTTCACTACACCGGCATTCGCCGCGACCACCACACAACTCGGTTTATTCCAGTCGTTAGCCAGTGTGGTGTTGATCAAATTCTTGCCGCTTGAGGCCACCGGCATGGCAGAAATAAAGCTATAGCCATAGAGATTCACGTTGTCGCCAATATGGCTGTTGCGGAACGGGGGAGGAAGATTGGGTTCGCTGTTCTTGTGGTACACCACGGCGATATCGCACTCGGGATGCCAGGCTTTCACCCGATACATCGAGTATTTCGCCACGTGCGCGGCCGTTAAGCTGTATTCAGGCGTCAGTGGAATGGTGGTGCCCAGCGCGCCAATGCCCAGCACGGTAGGAATGCCGGTTACGGTCATATCGACGCGTTTTGCGGCTTCTTTGCTGTACTCATAGTGCCCCACGGAGCAGCCGCTCAGGCAACCCACTGTCAGTGCGATCAGCCATCGCATAGGTGTTCCCCCTGCATTGTTTGACACCGCATCACCGCGTAACTGGTTGAGGTATCGGCAATGCGCGCCCATCCTTTACTGATTGATTTCTCGCCGAAAGCTGAATTGCTGTGACAACGATCACAGCTAAATCAAGCGTAGCGTGAAAAGTGCCATCTGTCTCAGTGGTCAGCTGCAGTCACTTTCGCGCGCGGGGATTATTGCGCTGTGAGCAAAAAAGCCTTGCAGCGTGGAGGCTGGTTGAGCTGCCAAGCCTGTGCTTTAATCAGAATGTGACGCAGTTCAAATATCTATAAGCGTCCGTTGTAACCGCACGGCGTTCGTTGTGCGGCCTGCCTGCAAAACATTTTAGGAGAGTGTGTTATGCCTGTTGCATTACTGGCGCTGGCGCTGAGTGCGTTCGCCATCGGCACCACGGAGTTCGTGATTATGGGATTACTGCCAGAAGTGGCGGGCGATCTGCAGGTGACGATCCCTTCAGCAGGATGGCTGATCAGTGGTTATGCACTGGGCGTAGCCATCGGTGCACCGATCATGGCGTTGCTGACGGCGAAGCTGCCGCGTAAACGAACCCTGATTCTGTTGATGATCATCTTTATCATCGGCAACGTGCTGTGCGCGCTGGCGTACACCTACAACCTGCTGATGCTGGCGCGCGTGGTCACCGCACTCTGTCACGGGGCCTTCTTCGGGATTGGTGCGGTAGTGGCGGCGAGTCTGGTGGCACCCAGCCGTCAGGCCTCGGCAGTGGCGCTGATGTTCACCGGCTTAACCCTCGCCAACGTGCTGGGTGTGCCGCTCGGCACCTGGTTTGGTCAGATGTTTGGCTGGCGCGCCACTTTCTGGGGCGTGGCGATCATTGGCATCTTTGCCTTTATCGCCTTGATTGTCAGTCTGCCAACCAACAAAGAAGAGAAACCGGTGCATCTGGCGAGTGAAGTCAGTGCGCTGGCGAATGGCAAACTGTGGCTGTCGCTGCTGATGACAGTGTTCTTTGCCGCTGCGATGTTTGCACTGTTTAGCTATATCGCGCCGCTGTTGTTGCAGGTGACCGGCATTACCGATCGTGGCGTGAGCTGGACGCTGTTCCTGATTGGCGCGGGCTTAACCGTCGGTAACATCCTCGGCGGCAAACTGGCCGACTGGAAAGTTTCCTTCAGCCTGATCCTCAGCTTTGTGCTGATCGCCGTCTTCTCGTTGCTGTTCAGCTGGACCAGCCACGCGCTGTGGCTGGCGGAAGTCACCCTGTTCCTGTGGGCGATGGCGACCTTTGCTACCGTGCCTGGCTTGCAGATTAACGTGGTGCGTCATGGTAAAGATGCACCTAACCTGGTCTCCACGCTGAACATCTCGGCGTTCAACGTCGGTAATGCGCTCGGTGCCTGGGTAGGCGGCGCAGTGATCGATAAAGGCTACGGCCTGACGTCTGTGCCGGTGGCCGCCGCTGCACTGGCGGTGGTCGGTCTGGTCATCTGTCTGATCACCTTCCGCAAATCAGGCGGGCAGGGCGAAACGGTACGCGCTTAAACCAGACGCTCGACAATGCGTTGGGTAAAGGTGGCCACCTGCTGTTGCAGGTGGTCGCAGAAATGATCAACCAGCGCTGACGCCGGGCGATGCTGTGGCCGCACCAGACTGACGGTGAACGGCACCGCGATACTGAATCTGCGCATCACCACACCGCTGTCGGCGTAATCGAGCGCCGTCAGCGGATTCACAATCGAAATCCCCACCCCCGCGCGCACCATCGCGCATACCGATGCCGCACTGTGCGTTTCCAGCACTAAACGGCGCTCCACCTGTTGCTCATGGAACAGCGAGTCCAGCAGCTGACGATAGCTATCACTGCGCGACAAGCTGACGTAATTCTCCCCCTGAAAATCCTGCGGCGTCAGCACCTCACGCTGGCACAGCGGATGGTTGGGCGGCAGCACGCACACTTCATCGCAGGTCAGCAGCGGTACGCGTTCGGTGCCTGCTGGCGCATGTTGAGTCTCAGTCAAACCCAGATCGTAGCGCTGTGCCGACAGCCACTCTTCCAGCAGCGGCGACTCCTGCGGAATGATGTTCAGGCTGACCTGCGGATAGCGCTGCAGAAAGGGTTGCAGCAGTGGTGGCAGCAGTGACTGCGAGAACACCGGCAAACAGGCAATCGATAGCTCGCCCTGACGAAACTGTCGCAAGCCTTCCGCTGCATCCATGATACGGTCCAAACCGTACCAGGATCGCTGGACCTCTTCATACAACCGCAAACCCTGCACCGTTGGCTGCAATCGTCCGCGCACCCGTTCAAACAGTTCCAGACCGAGCTGCTGCTCCAGCCGCGCCAGCTCGCGGCTAACGGTTGGCTGCGAGGTGTGCAGCAACGCGGCGGCTTGCGTCAGGTTGCCGCTGGTCATCACCGCGTGGAAAATTTCGATATGTCGCCAGTTAATTTTTGCCATCACTCCTCCGTTAATCCATATCATATTTGTATAGCTGATGCTAAAACAGATATTTTTCTGAATCGTCTTGCTGTGGCTAAATAGTGGCAAAGACACAGGAGAATTGAGATGCCACGTCCACTGAACAACACCGAAACGGCCCTGACCGCCGCCAATTTACTGCCGCTGGCCCAGCGTTATGCCGGTCCATTCTGGGCCTACGATGCCGCCATCATTCAGCAGCGCATTGCCCAGCTGAGCGCGTTTGACGTGGTGCGTTTTGCGCAAAAAGCCTGCTCCAACATTCACATTCTGCGCCTGATGCGTGCGGCGGGCGTCAAGGTCGATTCCGTTTCCCTGGGTGAAATTGAGCGCGCCCTGGCCGCCGGTTTCCAGCCGGGCGGCGAAGATATTGTCTTCACCGCTGACGTTTTTGATCAGCCAACCCTGGCGCGTATCGCCGAGTTAAAAGTGCCGGTCAACGCCGGTTCTGTGGATATGCTGCATCAGCTTGGCGCGGTCTCTGCGGGCCATAAAGTGTGGCTGCGTATCAACCCGGGTTTTGGTCATGGGCACAGTCAAAAAACCAATACCGGTGGCGAGAACAGCAAGCATGGCATCTGGCATAGCGATCTGCCGCTGGCGCTGGCAGCGATTCAGCAGCATGGCCTGAAATTAGTGGGTCTGCATATGCACATCGGTTCCGGTGTTGATTACGGCCACCTGCAGCAGGTGTGTGACGCGATGGTCGATCAGGTCATCGAATTTGGTCAGGATCTGGAAGCGATTTCAGCCGGTGGTGGTTTGTCGATTCCTTATCGCTTCGGTGAAGAAGCCATTGATACCCAGCACTATTTCGGTTTGTGGAGTGGCGCACGTGACCGCATTGCGGCGCATCTTGGTCATGCGGTGAAACTGGAGATTGAACCAGGCCGTTTCCTGGTGGCGGAGTCTGGCGTGCTGGTCTCTCAGGTGCGTGCGGTTAAAGATATGGGCAGCCGTCACTTTGTGCTGGTGGATGCGGGCTTTAGCGATCTGATGCGTCCATCGATGTACGGCAGCTATCACCATATTTCTGTGCTGCCAGCCGATGGTCGCGCGCTGAGCGATGCAACCGTTGAGAGCGTGGTGGCCGGTCCGCTGTGTGAGTCGGGCGATGTGTTCACCCAGCTGGAAGGCGGTAAAGTCGAGACGCGTGCACTGCCTGCCACTCAGGTCGGTGATTATCTGGTGTTCCACGATACCGGCGCGTACGGCGCTTCGATGTCATCCAACTACAACAGCCGTCCGTTGATTCCGGAAGTGCTGTTTGAGAATGGCGCTCCGCGTGAAATTCGTCGTGCGCAGACCATCCAGGAGCTGCTGGCGCTGGAGCTGATGTGATCAACATTGTTCCACTCAGTGAAGTCCCACATCACGCCAGTCATATCACCGACTGGCTGTGGCAGGCGTTTGGCGAGGGGACGTCGCGCGAGTTTTACGACAGCATTGTGCGCAGCAGCCTGAACGGTGCCGAGTATCCGGTGACCTTTGTGGCGCTGGATGGCGATGTGCCGTTGGGCACGGTGGGATTCTGGCGCTGTGATCTCATCAGCCGTCAGGATCTCTATCCGTGGATCGCCGCGCTGTATGTGGATGAACATGCGCGCGGCAATGGCCTGAGTGAAGCGCTGCAGCAGCATGTGTTGAATTATGCTCGCGAGCGCGGACATGAAAAACTGTGGCTGTGGTCAACGTTTGGCGGCTACTACGAGCGCTTTGGCTGGCAGTATCAGTGTGACGCGCTGGAGTTCCCGGATGTGCGGGTGAAGGTCTATTCGCAGGATTTGTGATTCGTCACCGAACGCCGCTAAACATCACACGGCGCTTTAACTTTTCGCTGTGAACCGTAGCGGCGCGATTTATCGCGCTCATTCGCAGCGATGCCGTTGCTGGCCGATGCGCAAAAAATTGCGCCGCTACACATCGTATGGCGCTTTATCTATATCAACCCGGTCCGCTCACCGAATGCCTTCTCACCAGCGTCGGGCTAAACATATTGGTCACCTCCGGCATTTCCGTGCCGTTGGCTAACGCCAGCGCCAGCTGCGCCGCCTGCTGCGCCATGGTGACAATCGGATAACGCACCGTGGTCAGTCGTGGGCGCACATAGCGCGAGACCAGCACATCATCAAAACCAATCAGCGACATCTCTTCCGGCACGCGAATGCCGTTATCACTCAACACCGCCAGCGCGCCAGCCGCCATTGAGTCGTTGTAACAGGCCACCGCTGTGAACTGCTTACCGCGCCCCAGCAATTCCGTCATCGCTTGTTCACCCCCGACTTCGTCCGGCTCGCCCCATGCCACTAAGCGGTCGTTGGACGGTAAGCCGTGCTCTTTCAACGCGTCGTAGTAACCTTGCAGGCGGTCTTCGGAGTCAGAAATAGGGTGGGTCGAGCAGATAAAGGCGATCTGGGTATGGCCTTGCTGAATCAGATGGCGCGTTGCCAGCCAGGCACCGTAACGGTCATCCAGCGCGATGCAGCGCGATTCAAAGCCTTTCAGCAGTCGGTTGAGCAACACCATGCCCGGCACCTGCTTCATCAGCACTTCGAGATCGGCGTCAGGAATCTTCTTGGCGTGCACCACCAGCGCATCGCAGCGATGACGCATCAGCTGCTCAATCGCCTGACGCTCTTTTTGCTCAATGTGGTAACCGTTACCAATCAGCAGAAAGTTGCCGGTGGCACCTGCGACTTCATCGACCGCTTTCACCATCGCGCCGAAAAACGGGTCGGAAACGTCACCCACCACCAGACCGAGGGTTTCGGTGGATTGCTGCGCCAGCGCACGCGCATTGGCGTTAGGGTGATACTGCAACTGCTCCATTGCCTGGGTAACGGCGAGGCGTGAACTCTCGCTGGCTTTGGGCGAATTATTGATGACGCGGGAAACGGTCGCGACCGATACCCCGGCCATGCGGGCAACATCCTTAATGGTAGCCATGCGGTTACTTGCATCCGGGAAAACGTTTACACATCCCATCAGTGTTACGGAAAACAGTACCTGTAGCAACCCGCGAGAATGCCAGCGCTGTCGCAAAAGTACGGAAAATCAGGCGCTCACAGCCAGACTTCAGCGCGCCAGGGCGGCATGGTATGCTGCCAGCACGATTCAGACCTGCCTGCCGGACCCAATAACCATGAAAACACGCGTGCCACACCTGGCGCACTGGGGCGCATTTACCGCCGTCACCGAAAATGATCGCCTGATTGGCTGCGAGCCCTTCTTCGCTGATGCCGACCCGTCGCCGATGCTCAATACCATCCCTGAGCTGGTTTATTCGGATAAGCGTATTCGCCAGCCGATGGTGCGCCGTTCGTGGTTGAAGTCGCGCGAAAACAGCGATCGCACCCTGCGTGGACGTGAAGATTTTGTCGCCGTGGATTGGGATACCGCGCTGGATCTGGTGGCAGAAGAGAATCGCCGCGTGCGCGATCGCTACGGCGCATCGGGTATTTTCAACGGCTCCTACGGCTGGTCATCGGCGGGACGCGTTAACCATGCGCGCACCCTGATCCGTCGTTTCTACTTCCAGGGCGGCGGCGGGGTGGACCAGCAGGGCAACTACAGCTGGGGCGCCGCGCAGTTCTTCCTGCCTTACGTAATTGGCACCTATATGCCGCTCACCGGGCGCGTCACCGACTGGCCGAGCGTGGTGGAACATGCCGACATCTTTATCGCCTTCGGTGGTCTGGCGCTGAAAAATGCCCAGGTGGCGTCGGGTGGTGCCGGACAGCACAGCCTGAAACCAGCGCTGGAGCAGCTGAGCGCAAAAGGCACGCCGATCATCAACATCAGCCCAATGCGTGATGACTGCCCGGCGTTCGTGAATGCCGAGTGGATTCCGATTCGCCCGAATACCGATGTGGCGTTGATGCTGGCGCTTGGCTTCGAAATCACCCGCCGTAACGCGCTGGACGAAAGCTTCCTCGCCAGCCACTGCACCGGCTGGCCGCAGTTACGTGAATATCTGCTGGGTGAAAGCGATGGCATCGCCAAAACGCCGGCGTGGGCGAGTGCCATCACCGGCATTCCGGCGGCGCGTATCGCGTTACTGGCACAGCAGCTGATCGGCAAACGCAGCTTTATCACCTGTTCTTACTCGGTACAGCGTGCCCATCGCGGTGAGCAGCCGTACTGGATGATGATTGCGCTCTCTTCAATGCTTGGTCAGCCGGGCTTGCCGGGGGGCGGCTTCTCGTTTGGTCATGGGTCGATGAACAGCGTCGGCAATCCGCGTCAGGAAGGGCCCGCGCCGATGATGAGCACCGGGCCAAATCCCGGCAACTTCTCGATTCCGGTCGCGCGCATCAGCGATATGTTGCTCAATCCCGGCCAGCCTTACCATTTCCAGGGCGAAACCCTGCACTATCCCGATATCCATCTGGTGCACTGGGCGGGCGGTAATCCGTTCCACCACCATCAGCAGCTTAACCGCCTGGTGGAAGGCTGGCAGCGCCCAGATACCGTGATCGTGCAGGATATCGTCTGGACCCCGGCGGCGCAGATGGCGGATATCGTGTTACCCGCCACCACCACGCTGGAGCGCAACGACATCGGCGGATCTTCACGCGATCGTTTTGTGTTTGCGATGCATCAGGCGGTGAAACCGCAGCATCAGGCGCGTCATGACTTCGATATCTTTGCGGATATCGCCGATCGCCTCGGCTACCGCGAGGTGTTCACCGAAGGGCGCAACGAGATGCAGTGGATTGAGCACCTGTATCAGCAGTGTGCGGTGGCGCACGCGCGCAAAGATATCCACTTCCCGGAGTTTGGTGAATTCTGGGAGCGTGGTTTCGTTGAGATACCGGAAGGTGGCAAGCCTTATGTGTTTATGGATGACTTTCGCGCTAACCCGATTGCGCATCCGATCCAGACCGCCAGCGGCAAAATCGAGTTGTTTTGCCAGACCATTGCCGATTATCAGCTGGAAGATTTTGCCGGACACCCGGAGTGGCGCGAGCCGCGGGAGTGGTTGGGTGCGCCGCTGAGCGAAGATTTCCCGCTGCATATGATCTCGATTCAGCCCTCGGATCGACTGCACAGCCAGATGGACGCCACCGCCACGGTGCAAGCGAATAAAACGGCCGGGCGCGAAACCTTATATATGCATCCGCAGGACGCCAGTGCGCGTGGGATTGCGGATGGCGACGAAATCGAAGTCAGTAATGCGCGTGGCCGTATGCTGGCCGGTGTGCGTCTGACCGATGGCTTAACGCCAGGAGTGGTGATTATCTCCACTGGCGCCTGGTTTGATCCCGGATTCGGCCGCACCTGGCAGCCGTGGGACCGTGCCGGTAACCCCAATGTGCTGACGCTGGATATCGGCACCTCGTCACTGACGCAAGGCCCTAACGCCATGAGTTGCCTGGTGGAAATCAAAAAACACCTGATGTGAATGGGGTGCTAACAATCTCACCGCTGGTTACATTTTGCGGGTAACTGTTGCGTTTGAGAGATGGAGAACCGTCATGCCACCTTGCTACAGTCAGGGTCCCAGAGGTATTGATGGGTGAACATCAAAAAGTTTTCTTGATTACACCGACCTGCGCAGATGCGCAGGTTTTTTTTGCCTGTCGTTCCCGCTAACGAACTGAAACACAGTTTTCCTGTCAACTCGCTTTACCTTTCTTTATAACTGCGGATAACAAGCTTGAAAAAACTGTTTATTGCAGCGGAATGCTATGCCCCGTATAAAAAAACTTCTGGGAAAAGACCAGATCAAAGCCCCATTTAACCCGTTTCGTTTTCGCCTGATTTGTCTGGGTGTCTTCAGCTGCATGGTGTTGCTGTTGATCTTCGTCGGTGACCTGCAACTGATTAAGCATCCGATGCTGGAGCACGAGGCCGATCAGCGTTCACTGCGCACCGTCACCTTGCCCACCAACCGTGGCACCTTACTGGATCGTGATGGCCAGGCACTGGCACTAAGCGTACCGGCGCGCGATATCATCGCCGACCCGATGCGCGTGCTGGAAGCCAATCCCGACTTTACCAACGCCAAATGGACCTATCTTGCCTCGGCGCTGAACTTACGTCCGGAAGAGTTGCGTGAGCAGATCACCGCGAACCCGAAAAAACGCTTCCTCTATCTTGGCCGTAAAATCGAACTGGGCATCGCCAAAGACATCGCCGAACTGCACCTGAAGGGCATCAGCTCGGTTTACAACGACAGCCGCTTCTATCCAATGAGTGAAGCCGCTGCGCCTTTGATTGGCATTGTCGGTGCTGACAGTAATGGCCTGAACGGTCTGGAGAAAGGTTTCGACCACGTGCTGCAAGGTGAGCCGGGCAAAGAGGTTTATCGTCAGGACAAAGAGGGCAATATCGTGGCGATGCTGGATTACGAGCCGCCGAAGCAGCCGCCAACGGTACAGCTGAGTATTGATAAGTTTGACCAGTTCACCCTCTACAGCAAACTGCGCGATGGTGTGTTGCTGAATAAAGCGGATTCCGGTGCGGCAGTGCTGATCAAGATCGATACGGGCGAGATCCTGGCGATGGCTTCCTATCCTTCGTTCAACCCCAACAACTTCGATAACGCCACGCCTGCACAGATGCGCAACACGGCGATCAATGACAGCTACGAACCCGGCTCAACGGTGAAACCGCTGGTGGTGATGGAAGGGCTGGAGCGTCATCTGGTGCGTGCTGACTCGGTGATCGATACCACACCCTACAGCGTTAACGGCCACTTGATTCGTGACGTCGGCCACTGGCCGCGCCTGACCATGACGGGCATTTTGCAGAAATCGAGTGATATCGGCGTATCGCACATTGCGCTGGCGATGCCTGCTGAAGCGCTGGTGAATACTTATCAGGCGTTTGGCCTGGGTAAGCCGACCGGACTCGGGTTAACCGGCGAGAGCGTGGGCTACTTCCCGCTGCACCGTGAACGCTGGGCGGATATTGAACGTGCCACCTTTGCCTTTGGCTACGGCCTGCGCGTCACACCGCTGCAAATCGCCCGTGAATACGCCACGCTTGGTTCTTACGGCGTATATCGCCCACTGTCGATTACCAAAGTGACACCGCCGGTATTGGGCAAGCAGGTGGCCGATCCGCAAATCGTGCAAACCGTGGTGCACATGCTGGAGAGTGACGTATTGCCTGGCGGTACCGGCGTCAAAGCCGCTGTGCCGGGTTACCGTCTGGCGACCAAAACCGGTACCGCAGAGAAAATGGGCACCAGCGGGAAGTACGATGGCGGTTACGTCAACTACACCGCCGGTATTGCCCCTGCCAGCCATCCTGAGGTGGCGCTGGTGGTGATGGTCAACCATCCGACAGCGGGCGATCACTTTGGTGGTTCGGTAGCGGCGCCGATTTTCGGCAGCATTATGGGGCCGGTGTTGAAGCATATGAACATTGCGCCTGACGCCATTTACAGCAAACCGACTTCGGATAAATCTTAGTAAAATCATGATGTAAATGCCGTGAGGTGCTTTTCACACCTCGTTGCATTTCGCCGAACTCCGTTGCGATTTGCGGCTGTTTTCTCACACCACTTTCGGCGACGATAAAAGTCCCAGAGGTATTGATTGGTGTGAAGATCGGCTGCTGCGGCAGCAATACCTGTCTTCAGGTATTCACCCTGTTCGGTTGCACCGACCCACGCGGATGCGTGGGTTTTTTTTGCCTGAAATTCAGCATTCAGCGAACTCGCTCACACCTCTTGTCTGAGTCTTAACACTTCCCCGCCAACATAAAAATATCTTGCCGTGTAACCTGTATGTAACGCACCGCGATGCCGCATTCCATTTCGGTTCGCCAGCCCCTTGCCGTGTTGGTAGCGCGGCTTTGGGGCGTTTTTATTGCCATTCGTAGAGGTGTGACCCGATGCCAAAAACCAAAGACCGAACGCCAAAAGGCGAGGGCCGCTCCACGGCGTTTCAGTTACGCATTCATCCGGAGTTGCATGAACAACTGCGTGAAGTGACCGAAGATGAAAACATCACCCTGTCGTGCTGGCTGAAGGATTTGGCGCGTCGCGAACTACGTCGTCGCGGAATTGAGCCGAAAGGGTAAATCTGTTGCCCTGCATGGCGTTAAAAAACCCGCAAAAAGCTAAATGTCACAGCCATTTATGGCACGAAAGGTTTACCATTTTCCTTTGGAAAATATATTTTACGCAACCTTAACAACCGCCTTATCACTCCCTCCCTACAATGATTTTTTGCATGTCATCACATCAGTGACTATCCCTCCTTTCATCCAGAGAAAAATTATGCGCCTGAAACTTCTTTCTGCCAGCGTGGTGTTTTTACTGGCAGCCTGTGACCAGGGCGGAGCAAAGCCCGCTGCATCCGCGACACCCCAGGTGGGTGTCATCGCCTTAAAATCTGAGCCCGTTACGTTGGTGACACAACTGCCTGGCCGCACCACGGCGGTCCGCACCGCACAGGTGCGCCCACAAGTCAGCGGCGTGATCCAGAAAATCCTGTTTACCGAAGGCGGCGAAGTGAAAGCGGGTCAGCCGCTCTATCAGATCGATCCGGCGACCTATAAAGCCGCTTACGACAAAGCGATGGCGACCTGGCAAAACGATGCCATGGTGGCAAAACGCTATCAGCCGCTCGCTTCTGCGCACGCCATCAGCCAGCAGACTTACGACGATGCCGTTGCGGCAGAGCGTGAAGCACAGGCCGATGTGGAAACCGCTAAGGTCAATCTTGATTACACACTGGTGAAGGCGCCAATCTCCGGACATATCAGCCGTTCGCTGTATACCGCCGGTGCGCTGGTGACCAACGGCCAAACCGACTATCTCGCCACCATCACCCAACTTGATCCGATCTATGTTGATGTCAGTGAGTCATCCACCGACCTGCTGCGTCTGCGCCGTGCCTTAGCCAACGGCAAGATCGCCAAAGTGGATGACAACACCGCGGCGGTCGGACTTTCTCTGGAAGACAACAGCCAGTATGGCCAGCAGGGCAAACTGGCGTTCTCGGAAGTGAACGTCGATACCGCCACCGGCACCGTGGTGCTGCGTGCGGTGTTTCCAAATCCGCATGACGAGCTGCTGCCGGGCATGTACGTACACGCCAGCTTCCCGCAGGGCATTCAGCAGCAGGGGATTCTGGTGCCGCAGGAGTCGATCATGCATGACACCAAAGGCCAGCCGTATGTTTACGTGGTGAAAAGCGATAACACCATTGAGCAGCGCAGCATTCACACCGGCGAGATGATCAAAGGTGAATGGCTGGTGACCTCCGGCCTGAGCGAAGGTGAAAACGTGGTGGTGAACAATCTGCAAAGTGTGCGTGCTGGGGCGAAAGTCACCACCACCGCTGCCAGCACTCATGACACGCCATCCGCCAACGCTGTCAGTCTGTCGATGACCGACGCAGCAGCGCAATAAGGAGGCGGCATGTCGAAGTTTTTTATTGAACGTCCCATCTTTGCCTGGGTTATCGCGATTATCGTGATGCTGGTGGGCGGGATTGCGGCCATCAGTTTGCCGGTCAATCAGTATCCCAATATCTCCCCACCTGCGGTGTCGATCTCGGTGACTTATCCGGGGGCCAGCGCCGAAACCACCCAGAACACCGTGGTGCAAGTGATTGAGCAGCAGTTGAACGGGTTGGATGGCTTGCGCTATCTGGAATCGAGCAGTGCCTCGGACGGCAGTGCGCAGATCATCGCCACCTTCAACCAGGGCATCAATCCGGATATCGCCCAGGTGCAGGTACAGGACCGTGTCTCGCTGGCGGAATCGCAGTTGCCAACCGACGTGACCCAGCAAGGGATCCGCATCCGTAAGTACCAAAAGAACTTCATGATGGTCATCGGGCTGATCTCCAAAGACGGCAAGCTGAGCAACGGCGATCTGGCCGACATGCTGGTATCGAAACTGGAAGACCCGATCTCGCGTACGCCGGGTGTCGGTGACTTTATGGTACTGGGTTCGGAATATGCCATGCGCATCTGGCTCGATCCCGCCAAACTGTACAAGTACAACCTGATGCCGAGCGACGTCACCACCGCCATTGATAACCAGAACGTGCAGGTGTCATCCGGTTCACTCGGCGGTTTACCAACCATTCAGGGCGCGAAAACCCAGGCCACGGTGCTGGGTAAAACCCGCTTCACCACGGTGCAGCAGTTTGAAAATGTGCTGTTGAAAGTGAACAGCGATGGTTCGCAGGTGCGTTTGAAAGACGTTGCCAGCGTGGCGCTCGGTCCGCAGAGCTACGGCATTGACGCCACCATGAACGGCAAGCCCGCGGCAGGTATCGCGCTGCGTCTGGCCACCGGGGCGAACGAACTGGATACCGCCAAAGCGGTGCGCCAGACCATAGCCGATCTGAAAGACTCACTGCCGGATAATGTTGAAATTCAGTATCCGTATGACACTTCGCCAGTGGTCAGCGCTTCGATTGAAGAAGTGGTGAAAACGCTGATCGAAGCGGTGGTGCTGGTGTTCTTCGTCATGCTGCTGTTCCTGCAAAACCTGCGCGCCACCCTGATTACTACCCTGGTGGTGCCGGTGGTGTTGCTCGGTACTTTCGGCATCCTGTCGGCCTTCGGTTACAGCATCAACACCCTGACCATGTTCGGTATGGTGCTGGCGATAGGGCTGTTGGTGGATGATGCCATCGTGGTGGTGGAGAACGTCGAGCGTGTGATGCACGAAGAACATCTCGATCCGAAAACCGCCACCATCAAGTCGATGCAGCAGATACAGGGCGCACTGTTTGGTATTGCGCTGGTGCTGTCAGCGGTGCTGCTGCCAATGGCGTTCTTCTCCGGCTCGACCGGGGTGATTTATCGCCAGTTCTCGATCACCATTGTGTCGGCGATGGCGCTGTCGGTGATCATGGCGCTGATCTTTACCCCTGCACTCTGTGCCACCCTGCTCAAACCTTCGGCGGCGGAGCACAAGACCACCGGTTTTGCTGGCTGGTTTAACCGTAAGTTTGATAGCGGCGCGATGCACTACACGCGCGGCGTTAACAACGTTATTTCCCGTCGCGGCCTGTTCCTGGTGATCTACCTGGTGATCGTCGGCGTGACGGGCTTTTTGTTCACGCGTGTGCCCACCACGTTCCTGCCTGCAGAAGATCAGGGCTTGATGATGGTGCAGATGACGCTGCCGGTGAACTCCTCTTCACAGCGTACGCAGCAGGTGATCAACGATCTCAATGACTACCTGCAGAAGAATGAAGCCTCAGTGGTCACCACCACCTTTGGCGTGGCGGGCTTTAACTTTGCCGGTCGCGGCCAGAGTAACGCCATGGCCTTCGTGCGCCTGAAGGACTGGAGCGATCGTACCCACAGCGGACAAAGTGTGCAGGATCTGGCGAACCGGGTGATGGCGCATTTTGCCAACTACAAAAACGCCAAAATCTTCGCCATGGTGCCTCCGGCGGTGATGGAGTTGGGTAACGCCACTGGCTTCGATCTCTACCTGCAGGATACTGGCGCGCACACCCATCAGCAGATGATGGATGCCACGCACCAGTTAATCGATCTGGCCAACAAAGATCCGCATCTGGCGCAGGTGCGTATGAACGGGCTGGAAGATGAGCCGCAGTATCAGCTGGAAATCAATGACGAGAAGGCCAGCGCGCTGGGTCTGAGCATGACCGACATCAACAACACGCTGTCTGTGGCGTGGGGTTCCAGCTATATCGATCAGTTTATGTATAACGGCCGTGTGAAAGAGGTGTACCTGATGGGTAAAGCCGATTCACGCGTCACGCCATCCGATCTTGATAAGTGGTACTTCCGCAACAGCAGCGGCACCATGGTGCCATTCTCTGCCTTCGCCAGCGGCAAGTGGGTTTACGGCTCGCCACACTTCGAACGTTTCAACGGCCTGACTTCTGAAGAGATTCTCGGATCGCCAGCGGCCGGGCAGAGTACCGGTGAAGCGATGAAAGCGGTGGAACAGCTGGCGAAGCAGTTGCCCAAAGGCTTCCGCGTGCAGTGGTACGGCATTTCGTATGAAGAGCAGGCGTCCGGCAACCAGACCACCCAGCTGTATCTGATCTCGATTCTGGTGGTGTTCCTGTGTCTGGCCGCGCTGTATGAGAGCTGGTCGATTCCGTTCTCGGTGATCATGGTGGTGCCGCTCGGCATTCTCGGGACTATTAGTGCCGTACTGCTGCGCGGCTTGCAGAACGACGTATTCTTCCAGGTGGGCTTACTCACCACGGTGGGACTGGCGGCGAAAAACGCCATTCTGATTGTGGAATTCGCCAAAGAGTTGCACGAACGGGAAGGCAAAACGCTGGTCGAGGCAGCGGTGGAAGCCGCGAGACTGCGTATCCGACCGATTATCATGACGTCGATGGCGTTTATTCTCGGCGTGCTGCCGCTGACTATCTCTAACGGCGCAGGCGCAGGTAGCCAGCACTCGATTGGTACGGCGGTAGCAGGCGGGATGATCACCGCCACCTTCCTCGCCATCTTCTTTGTTCCGATGTTCTACGTGGTGGTTTCGCAGTTCTTCGCCCGCAAGAAAAAAGCATCCGCAGAGGTGACAACGCATGAACACTAAAACTTTCCGTATGGCGCTGCTGCCGCTGGCCATGGCGCTGGCGGGATGTACGCTGGCACCCCACTATCAGCGCCCCGCAATGCCGGTAGACGTGAAGTACGATCAGCCCACGCCGGTGGGCAACGTGGCGGATCTGCCGTGGCAGAACTTCTTCACTGACGCCACGATGCGCAATCTGATTCAGCTGTCACTCGACAACAACCGTGACCTGCGCGTCGCGGCGCTAAATGTCGAAGAGGCACAGCAGAGCGTCACGGTGCAGCGTGCGGCGTTAATGCCGTCAATCAATGCTACCGCCAGCCAGACCTCGGCGCATGAACCGGCCAACCTCTATAACACCAAGACCAGCGGTGCGGTGACCTATCACGAGTTGAACGCCGGTCTGGGCGTCACCTCGTGGGAGCTGGACTTCTTTGGTCGTTTACAGAGCTTGCGTGATGAAGCGCAGGAAACCTATTTGTCCACCGCCGCGACCGAACGCGCCACGCGCATCTCGCTGATTTCGGAGGTGGCCACCGCCTGGCTGACCTTGAGTTCGGATAACGATCTGCTGCATCTGGCGCAAAATACCGCCAAAAGTCAGCAAGAGTCGTATCGTCTGACGCAACTCAGCTACAACGGCGGGGCGAGCAGCGCTCAGGATCTGGCACAGGCTGAGAGCACGGTACGGGCTGCGCAGGCGGATGTGGCGAGCTATACGCGTCAGGTACGGCAGGATGTGGATGCGCTGCGCTTGCTGGTGGGCACCGATCTGCCCGCTACCTTGTTGTCCCACGCGACGCTGGACGTCAACTGGCAGTTCCCGGCCACGCCAGCGGGCTTGCCATCTGATCTGTTGACGCGTCGTCCGGATATCATGGCCGCAGAACATAGCCTGAAAGCGGCGAATGCCAACATTGGCGCAGCGCGTGCGGCGTTCTTCCCGAGCATCACGCTGACCGCTTCTGGAGGATCGACCAGCAGTTCGCTCGGCAGTTTGCTGGGCGGCGGCACCGGTGCCTGGTCCTTTGTGCCGTCGATCAATCTGCCGATCTTTGACGGCGGCAAAAACGAGGCTAATCTCAACATCGCGCACATCGAGAAACGCATTGAAATTGCTGACTATGAGAAAGCGATTCAAACCGCGTTCAAAGAGGTGAATGATGCGCTGGCCGGTCAGGATACCTGGCAGGATCAGCTGACAGCGCTGCAACAGGAGGTCGGTGCTAATCAACGCGATTACGACTATTCCGAAATGCGCTTTAAGCAAGGCGTAGACAATTATCTCAATGTATTAGTGGCCCAGCGATCGCTTTACAGTTCGCAGCAGTCGTTAATCAGTGCACATCTGGGCCAGTTGAGCGAGAAAATCACCTTGTATAAAGCCTTAGGAGGCGGTTGGAAGGCCTGAGTGCCTTAACGTTACCCTTACGGTTTCTCCATGGAAATTCCATGGCACTTCAGCTGATAATACAAGCAGTGATGATTTCCTTTGAAATAATCCCCTGTTAGTGCAGGGGATTTTCCTTTTTCCTGTTTATCTGAAGAGTCCGATGACAATTAATTCCCCTGGCAAATCGCGTTTCCACTGGCTGAAATGGCTACTCATTTTACTTGTTGTGTTAATCGTGGCTGGCGTGATTTGGCGCGTTGTCGGCGGCCATGGCGGTGCGCCGGGCGGCATGCCACCAGGAGGCGGAAAAGGCGGTCATCGCGGGGGCGCAGGTGGACCTCCGGGCATGGCGATGATGGGCGGCAGTGCCACGCTGGTGCACAGTGGCGTGGCCACGACGGCCAACGTGCCGGTGTATCTCAATGCGCTGGGCACGGTGATCCCCAATGCCAGCGTTACCGTGACCAGCCGCGTAGCGGGTCAACTGGAAAAAGTGTTCTTTACCGAAGGGCAAAAAGTCGAGGCCGGACAGCTGCTGGCGCAGATCGATCCACGCAGCTATCAGGCGACACTGGCGCAGTATCAGGGCGATCTCAATCAGAACCAGGCATTGCTGAAAAGCGCCGAGTTGACGCTGGCCCGCTACAAAAAACTGGCGGCCCAGGACTCGCTGTCACGCCAGGATCTCGATACGCAAACCGCTACCGTCGGCCAGTATAAAGGCGCCGTGGCAGCCGATCAGGCGCAGATCGCCAGTGCGAAGCTGGATATTGAGTATGCGCGCATCACTTCACCAGTCAGCGGCCGTGTCGGCCTGCGTCTGGTCGATCCCGGCAACATGGTGCAAACCACCGACACCACCGGCATTGTGGTGGTGACGCAGATGCAGCCCGCAGCCGTGACCTTCAGCGTGCCGCAGAGCAATATCGCGCAGCTCACCAAAGCGCTGCATAACGGGCAGAGTTTACCGGCGGTGGCTTTTGATCAGGACAACAGCACCCAGCTGGCTCAAGGCAGCGTGCAGTTCATTAGCAACCAGATCGATACCAGCACCGGCACCATCGAGCTGAAAGCCACCTTCCCGAATGAAGATGAGTCGCTGTTTGCCAATCAGTTCGTCAACCTGCGTCTGCAAACCAACATTCTGAATAACGCCACGGTGATCCCGGCGCAGGCGCTGCAACTGAGCAGCGACGGCAGCTTTGTGTTTGTGATCAATAAAGACAACACCGTGACGCGCAAAGCCGTGACCACCGGCCCGGCGTTTGGTGAAGATCAGCAGTCGATCCTAAAAGGTGTCGAGCCGGGCGAGCGTCTTGTTACCGAAGGCATCGATCGCCTGACCAACGGCAGTAAAGTCTCTCTGGCCGATGACAGCAAAACTGCCACAGCGGCCAAAAAATGAATCCGTCACGTCTGTTTATCCAGCGTCCCGTCGCCACCATCTTGCTGATGGTCGGCGTGCTGATTTCCGGGATTTTCGCGTATAAATTCCTCTCCACCTCGGCGTTGCCGCAGGTGGATTATCCGACCATTCAGGTCACCACCTTGTATCCTGGTGCCAGCCCGGATGTGATGGCATCGTCTGTGACCTCACCGCTGGAACGCCAGCTCGGGCAGATGGCGGGTCTGAGCCAGATGACCTCCACCAGCTCCGGTGGCTCCTCGATCATCACGCTAAAATTCAGCCTCGATCTGTCGCTGGATGTCGCCGAGCAGGAAGTGCAGGCGGCGATCAACGCGGCCAACAATCTGCTGCCGAGCGATCTGCCGAATCCGCCGACCTATAAAAAGGTCAACCCGGCCGATACGGCGGTGATCACGCTGGCGGCCAGCTCGGACAATCTGCCACTGACGCAGGTGCAGGATCTGGTGAACACCCGCGTGGCGCTGAAGCTGTCGCAAATCAACGGCGTCGGCATGGTGACATTGGCGGGCGGCCATCAGCCGGCTATCCGCGTGCAGATGGACCCGAAAGCGCTGGCGGCACACAAGCTGTCGCTGGAAGACGTGAATACGTTGATCAGCAACAGCAACGTCAATGGTTCAAAAGGTGGCTTCGATGGCAAATACCATTCGGTGACCATCGATGCCAACGATCAGCTGCGCACCGCCGATGAGTACGGCAATCTGATCATCACCTATCAGAACGGTGCCGCACTGCGCCTGAAAGACATCGCGCACATTGAACAGGGTCCGGAAAACAGCTTCCAGTCGGCGTGGGCCAATAACAGCCCGGCGATTGTAATCAGCGTGCAGCGCCAGCCTGGTGCCAACGTGATTCAGGTGGTGGACAGCATTAAGGCGCAGCTGCCGACTTTGCAGGCCGCGTTGCCCGATGGCGTGAAAATGAGCATCTTGTCGGATCGCACCCAAACCATCCGTGCATCCATTAGCGACGTGCAGTTTGAGCTGATGCTGTCGGTGGCGCTGGTGGTGATGGTCACCTTCCTGTTCCTGCGCAATGTGGCGGCCACGCTGATCCCGAGCGTGGCGGTACCGCTGTCACTGATTGGCACTTTCGGCGTGATGTATCTGGCCGATTTCAGCCTGAATAACCTGTCGCTGATGGCGCTGACCATCGCCACCGGCTTCGTCATCGATGATGCGATCGTGGTGGTGGAGAACATTTCGCGTCGGCTGGAAGAGGGCGAAACGCCGATGCAGGCGGCGCTGAAAGGCTCGCAGCAGATCGGCTTCACCATCATCTCGCTGACCTTCTCGCTGATTGCAGTACTGATTCCGCTGCTGTTTATGGGCGATGTAGTGGGGCGGCTGTTCCGCGAATTTGCCATTACGCTGGCGGTGTCGATTCTGGTGTCGATGGTGGTGTCACTGACGCTAACGCCAATGCTGTGCGCCTATCTGTTGCAGCATATCCCGGAAGAGAAGCAGTCGCGCTTCTCGCGTAAGGGCGGACAAATATTCGATAAGTTGGTGAATGGTTACGACCGCTTGCTGACGGTGGTGCTGAATCATCAGAAACTGACGCTGCTGGTGGCGCTGGCAACCTTTGCGCTGACAGCGCTGCTGTATATCGCCATCCCGAAAGGTTTCTTCCCGACGCAGGATACCGGACTGATTCAGGGTGTCACCGTGGCGTCGCAGGATGTGTCGTTTAGCGAGATGTCGAAGCGTCAGCAGGCGCTGGCGAAAGTGATTCTGCAGAACCCGTCGGTGGATAGCCTCTCTTCGACTATCGGGATTGACGGCAGCAACACCAGCCTCAACAGTGGCCGTATCCAAATCAACCTGAAGTCGTTTGATGAGCGCAATGACAAAGCCGATGTGGTGATCAAGCAGCTGCAGCAGGCGGCGGAGCAGGTGGCGGGCATTCAGCTCTATCTGCAACCGGCGCAGGATCTGACGGTCAACGATCAGGTCACGCCGAGCCAGTATCAGTTCACGCTTGATGACGCAGACAGTGAAAACCTGGTGAGCTGGACGCCGAAGATGGTGGCCGCCTTGCAGCAGCGCCCGGAATTTAACGGCGTGGTGAGTAACCTGCAGGATCAGGGCCGTGTTGCCTATGTTGAGCTAAACCGCGATAAAGCCGCGCGCTACGGCATTACCGCCTCGGATGTGGATACGGCGCTCTACAACAGCTTCGGTCAGCGTCTGGTTTCCACCATCTTTACCCAGGCAAACCAGTATCGCGTAGTGCTGGAAGTCGCGCCTCAGTATCAGCAATCCCCAGCATCGTTTGATGATGTTTATCTGCCGGTGAGCAGCAGCAGTTCCAGCACATCAACCAGCAGCAGTTCGGGCAGCACATCCAGCAGCAGCTCAGCCACCAGTTCCGATAGCGACACCACCACCACGGGCATGGTGAAACTGACCTCGATCGCCACCATTCACCAGCGCACCGGTTCACTGATGCATATGCGTCTGAATCAGTTCCCGGCGGTGATGGTGTCGTTCAACCTCAACACCGGTTACTCGCTGGAAGATGGGCAGAAAGCGATTGCCGAAGTGACGCAACAGCTGGATCTGCCGTCCAGCATTACGCTGCGCTATCAGGGGGAAACCTCGGCATTCCAGAGTGCCACTGGTAACACGCTGTGGCTGATTCTGGCCGCGCTGATCACCATGTATGTGGTGTTGGGCATCCTGTATGAGAGCTTTATTCATCCGGTGACGATTCTCTCGACGCTGCCATCAGCGGCGGTGGGTGCGCTGTTGACGTTGCTGCTGGCGGGCAGTGAGTTCAGCTTGATTGCGCTGATCGGGGTGATCCTGCTGATCGGCATCGTGAAAAAGAACGCGATTATGATGATCGACTTCGCGCTGGAGGCCGAAAACAAGCAGGGCATGAGCGCGCGTGATGCGATTCATCAAGCCTGCTTGCTGCGCTTCCGTCCGATTCTGATGACCACCATGGCGGCGCTGCTCGGTGCACTGCCGCTGATGCTGGCTTCGGGGTCCGGTGCGGAGCTGCGTCAACCGCTCGGTCTGGTGATTGTCGGCGGCCTGATTGTCAGCCAGGTGCTGACGCTGTTCTCCACGCCGGTTATCTACCTGTGGTTTGATGCCATCGCGCAGCGCGGCAAGCGCTATATGCAGCGTAAACAGCAGCAGGCGCGGAGCGAGTAATGAACCTCACCAGACTCTTTATCTTTCGCCCGGTCACCACGTTGCTATTAACGTTGTCGATCATGCTGCTCGGTTTGTTGGGTTATCGGCTGTTACCAGTGGCCCCGCTGCCGCAGGTGGATTTCCCGACCATTATGGTCAGCGCCAGCTTAGCTGGTGCCAGCCCGGAGACCATGGCGGCCACGGTGGCCACGCCGCTGGAGCGCTCGCTGGGGCAGATCGCTGGCGTCACCGAAATGACTTCGACCAGTTCGCAGGGCTCCACCAGCGTGATTTTGCAGTTTGATCTTGACCGCGATATCAACGGTGCGGCGCGCGATGTGCAGGCAGCGATCAACGCCGCGCGCAGTTTGCTGCCGAGCGCGATGGAATCACTGCCGACCTATCGCAAAGCTAACCCGTCCGATGCACCGATTGTGATGCTGGCGCTCACCTCGGCCACGCGCACGCCGGGTGAACTCTACGACCTCGCCGAGAGCAAAATCGAGCAGGCGATGGGGCAGGTTAAAGGTGTCGGTGAAGTGTCGCTGATGGGCAGTGCGCTGCCAGCGGTGCGTATCGATCTGCAACCGCTCAAGCTGGCGCAGTACGGCATCTCGCTGGACACGGTGCGTGAAGCCATCGCCAACAGCACCACCAACAAACCCAAGGGCATTCTGCAGGGTAGCCAGCAATCATGGGTGGTGGACAGCAACGGTCAGTTAGATAAAGCGGCGCAGTATCAGGATCTGATCGTCAGCTATAAAGACGGCAAAGCGGTACGTCTGCACGATGTCGCCACCGTTTACGATTCGGTGGAAGATCAGTACCAGGCCGGTTTCCTTAACTCGCAGCCGTCGGTGATGGTGGGCATTAAGCGCCAGGCCGGCGCCAACATGCTCGACACCATTGATGCCATCAAAGCGCAGTTGCCAGCGCTGGAAAAAGATCTGCCCGCAGATACCCAGCTGAAGGTGGTGGTGGACCGTTCGCCGACGGTGCGTGAATCTTTGTACGACACCGAAGAGACGCTGCTGATCGCCATGCTGTTGGTGATCGCGGTGGTGTTTGTGTTCCTGCGTAACGTGCAGGCGGTGGTGATCCCGGCGCTGGCACTACCGGTGTCGTTGATTGGCACCTGTGCGGTGATGTATCTGCTGGGCTACAGCCTCGATAACCTGTCGCTGATGGCGCTGATTATCGCCACCGGATTTGTCGTCGATGATGCCATCGTGGTGCTGGAAAACATCACGCGCCATATCGAAGAGGGCTTAAGTCCGCTGCGGGCGGCGCTAAAAGGCGCGCAGGAAGTGAGTTTCACCGTGCTGTCGATGACTATGTCGCTGGTGGCGGTGTTTATCCCGATCCTGCTGATGGGCAGTATTGTCGGTCGTCTGTTCCGCGAGTTTGCGGTGACGCTCACCGTCTCGCTGCTGATCTCGATGTTTGTCTCGCTGAGCCTGACGCCGATGCTGTGCGCGCGGCTGCTGAAGCCAAAACCGAAAGTCAGCAAGCGCCCTCATCCGCTATATCAGTTTATCGAAAACCAGCTCAATGCTTTGCTGGCGGCCTATTCGCGTGGTCTGGCGTGGGTAATGGCGCACCAGAAGATCACCATGTTCAGCCTGGTGCTGACGGTGTTGCTCAACCTGTTTCTGTTCACCGTGGTGCAGAAGGGCTTCTTCCCCAATCAGGATACCGGCCTGCTGATGGGCGCACTGCGCGCCGATCAAAACATCTCGTTCCAGGCGATGAAGCCGAAGATGCTGGAGTTCACCAAGATCATCCAGTCCGATCCGGCGGTGGACAGCGTGATGTCGTCGATGGGCAGCGGCATGTTTGGCTCGCGCAACAGCGCCAACTTCTTTGTGCGTCTTAAAGACTTTAGCGATCGTGATGCCACGGCCACCGAAGTCGCCAATCGACTGAGCCTGAAGACCAGCCATATCGCCGGGGCGCAGATGTTCCTGATGGCGGCGCAGGATCTGCATATCGGTGGGCGCAGTGCCAATGCTACCTATCAATACAGCTTGCAGGCGGACGATCTGGATGTGCTGCGTGAGTGGACGCCGAAAGTGCAAGCCGCGCTGGCAGCGATCCCACAGCTCAACAGCGTGGACTCCGATTCGCAAACCGGCGGCCAGGAAGTGGTGATCAATATCGATCGCGACCGCGCGCAACGCCTTGGCGTGAATGTGCAGATGCTGGATACCATGCTGAACAACGCCTTTAGCCAGCGCCAGGTGGCGACGCTGTATCACACGCTGAATCAGTATCATGTGGTGATGTCGTTGCAGGACAGCTACACGCGCGATCCGGAGATTTTGAAAGAGCTGTATGTGATTAACGACAGCGGCGATCGCGTGCCGCTCTCTGCTTTCGCCAGCTTCAAAGGCGGTAATGCGCCGCTGTCGGTGGCGCATCAGGGTCAGTCGGCCACCAGCACCGTTGCCTTTAACCTGAATGATGGTGTGTCACTGGAGCAGGCGCAGGCGCTGATTAAACAGGCGATGGCGCAGCTCGGCCTGCCGTCCACCATTCAGGCCGGATTTGCCGGTACCGCAGCCGCCTTTGCACAGCTGACCGCCACCATGCCGTGGCTGATTATTGCCGCGCTGGCGGCGGTGTATATCGTGCTGGGCGTGCTGTATGAGAGCTACATCCATCCCATCACCATTCTTTCGACGCTGCCATCGGCGGGGGTTGGTGCGCTGCTGCTGCTGCTGCTCACCAATACCCAACTGACGGTGATTGCCCTGATCGGCATCATTCTGCTAATCGGCATCGTGAAGAAGAACGCCATCATGATGATCGACTTTGCAATCCATGCTGAGCGCACGCAGGGCTTGTCGCCGAAGCAGGCGATCACGCAGGCCTGTCTGATGCGTTTCCGTCCGATCATGATGACCACGCTGGCCGCCTTCTTTGGTGCTTTGCCGCTGGCATTAGGCAGCGGCGGCGATGCGGATCTACGCAGTCCGCTTGGCATCGCAATTGCCGGCGGTCTGGCACTCAGCCAGTTGTTAACCCTGTTTACCACGCCGGTTGTTTATCTCTGGCTCGATAGTTTAAGCCGCGCCACCAAACGTCAGTGGCAGCGCATGCGTCATGTGGAATCCTGATCGATGAAAAATGTTCTGAAATTTACCCCGATGGTAGCGGCGCTGTTGCTGGCGGGTTGTGCGGTGGGCCCGGATTATCAGCGCCCCACCATGGCTATGCCGACTCACTTTAAAGAAGCCAAAGGCTGGCAGCAGGCTACGCCGCAGGATGAGCAGAGCAAAGGCGACTGGTGGTCGGTGTATCACGATGCCACGCTGGATAGCCTGCTGCGTCAGGTGAGCATCTCCAACCAAAACGTGGCGAGCTATGCCGCGCAGTACCGTGAAGCGCAGGCGCTGACCTCGCAGTCGCGCGCGGCACTGTTCCCGTCGGTAAGCTACGACGCTAGCAGCACGCGTAGCGGCAGTCGCGCCAGCACCACCGGGCAGCGCAGCGTCAGCAACGCGCATGCCGCCGATCTCAGCGCCAGCTGGGAGCTGGATTTGTGGGGCAAACTGCGCCGTACGCTGGAAGAGAACAAAGCCAGTGCGCAGGCGAGTAAGGCCGAACTGGCGAATATCACCCTAAGTGCCCAATCGGAGCTGGCGCAGGATTACTTCCAGCTGCGCATCCTCGACGAAAAAATTGCTCTGTATCAGCGCAGTATCGATGCCTATCAGCGCTATCTAACGGTGATTCAGAACAAGTACTCAGCGGGCAGCGAATCACGCGCCACGCTGGCACAGGCGCAGATGCAGCTGGAGAGCGCGCGCGCCTCAGCACAGGATTATCAGTGGCAGCGCGCGCAGTCGGAACACGCCATTGCGCTGTTGCTGGGCCGTGCGCCAGCTGATTTCTCGCTGCCAGTGGCGAAGCTGGATGCCACGCTGCCAGCCATCCCTAACAGCCTGCCTTCTGCGTTGTTGCAGCGTCGTCCGGATATTGCTTATGCCGAACGTAACGTGGCAGCGGCCAATGCGGCGGTGGGCGTAGCGATTGCCGGTTACTATCCCGATCTGACGTTAAGTGCCACTGGCGGCGTGAGTTCATCGGCCATCAACAGTCTGTTCTCACTGCCAAATCGCGTCTGGTCATTAGGGCCGGAGTTGAGCGGCACGCTGCTGGACTTCGGTGCCACCTCAGCCAAAGTGGAACAGGCCCGCGCCGCCTATGACGCCAGCGTGGCGGATTATCGCCAGTCGGTGCTGACGGCGATGGGTGAAGTAGAAGATTATCTGGTGCAGCTGAATACGCTGAAGGGTGAGATAGCTTCACAGCAGCTGGCGACCAGCGCTGCGCAGGAGTCAGCACGCGTGACGCGTAATCAGTATGATGCCGGGATGATTGATTACCTTGATGTGGCCACCACGGAAAACAGCAGTCTGAGCGAGCAGCAGAGCTTACTGTCACTGCAGAGCACCCAGTGGGTGAGCAGCGTTGAGCTGATCGCCGCGCTAGGCGGGGGTTGGCAGGGATAAGTGTTATTCGTTCTGGCAGGGATGAGTTTTAGCAGCATAGATGAAGGTTGTCTGGCAGTTTAGAACAGCTGAGTTTGAGGCTGTTGATTCTGTTGTGGGCTTTTTTGGGTGCGGCGTGGTGGGCTATAGCGTCTCTGTTCAATGGACTGCTTTGGTGCGCGGATGGGCCATAGCCCCTCTGCGGCGGCCGGGCCGTCCTCGCGCCGCTGACGCGGTGCCCTCGGCTTCCACGTCGTGCCTACGGACCGTTCGGGTAAGGCCGTCCTGGCCAACCCGAACTGCCAGTCGCATCCATGCGACTGGCTCCTGGCCCAACGTAAAAGCCTCAGCGCTGCGGATAGCCCGACCGCCGCAGAGAGGCTTTGGCCTCAAGCATCGTGCTTTTTTGAACCAAACACCGAGCAAATGCACGATCTGGTTCCCTTCTTCCTAAACACATAAGCCAATGTGCAGCCTGTTCCCTCTTTTGCAAAACGCGTCGATGCTAATAGTCTTATTTTTCAACAACACGCACTGAAGCTAATAAGCGACTCCAGACTGCGTTATCACCGGTTTCTCTCCCCAGTCTGCGATATCACCTTTTTCTCATCACAATCTGCTTCATCACCAGCTTCGCCAGTGCAGCCCTGACGGCATTAACATTGAGCAGCATTTCACAATTATCAGCCCCCCAACGGTAAATTTTTACAGACTACACACCACACCCACCTCAATTCCTCACCATAAATCACCGCGCCACTTGTCGAAAATCGCCAGATCCTGCAAGGTAAGCGCCATATTTTAACGCTGCTAAGGAGCTGGCATGCTATTCACTGTTCTGCGTTTCCTGTTTCGCCTGTTATGGCGGGTGGAACTGCGTGGCGATCTCACCGCACTGCACAAAGAAAAAGTGCTGATTACCCCTAACCACATGTCATTCCTTGATGGCATTTTGGTGGCGCTGTTTTTGCCGATTAAACCGGTGTTCGCCGTCTATTCCTCAATCAGCGATCAATGGTTTATGCGGCTCCTGAAGCCGATCATTGACTTCGTACCGCTCGATCCCACTAAACCGATGTCGATCAAACACCTGGTACGCATGATCAATGAGGGTCGTCCGGTGGTGATCTTCCCGGAAGGGCGCATCACCGTGACCGGATCGCTGATGAAGATCTACAGCGGTGCGGGCTTTGTCGCGGCGAAATCGGGTGCGACCGTGGTCCCGATGCGCATTGAAGGCGCGGAATATACGCCGTTTGGCAGACTGGCAGGGGTATTTAAACGTCGCCTGTTCCCACGTATTACCCTGAGCGTATTGCCTGCTACCGTCATTCCGATGCCGGAAGCCAAACGCGCACGCGATCGCCGCATACTGGCGGGTGAGCACTTACATCATGTGATGATGGAAGCGCGTATGGCGGTGCGTCCACGGGAAACGCTCTTTGAAGCCTTTCTCAATGCACGCCAGCGTTATGGCCTGACTAAAGCTTGCATCGAAGACATCAACTTCAAGCCGGATAGCTACACCGGGCTGCTGAAAAAATCGCTCGGCGTCGGTCGAATTCTTGAACGCTACAGCCAGCAGGGTGAATACGTTGGTCTGCTGCTGCCCAATGCCACCGTCACGGCGGCGGCGATCCTCGGGGCGTCACTGCGCGGGCGCATCCCGGCGATGCTCAACTACACCGCGGGCGTCAACGGCATGCGTGCGGCGCTCACCGCTTCGCAGGTCAAAACCGTGTTCACCTCGCGCCAGTTCCTTGAGAAAGGCAACCTGGAGCACCTGCCGCAAGGCTTGACGGAAGTCCAGTGGATCTACCTCGAAGACCTGAAAGATACCGTCACGCTGAAAGACAAATTGTGGATTCTGGCGCACTTGCTGATGCCGCGTCGCGCACAAGTCAGGCAGCAGCCGGAAGATGCCGCGATGGTACTGTTCACTTCGGGTTCGGAAGGCAATCCCAAAGGCGTGGTGCACTCGCACAAAAGCCTGCTGGCTAACGTTGAACAGATTCGCACCGTGGCGGATTTCACCCCGCGCGATCGCTTTATGTCGGCGCTGCCGCTGTTCCACGCTTTCGGTCTGACGGTCGGCTTGTTTACGCCGCTGCTGACTGGCGCGCAGGTGTTCCTCTATCCGAGCCCGCTGCATTACCGCATCGTGCCGGAGCTGGTGTATGACCGTAACTGCACCGTGCTGTTTGGCACCTCGACTTTCCTCGGCAACTATGCGCGCTTTGCCAGCCCGTATGATTTTGCACGCCTGCGCTATGTGGTGGCGGGTGCAGAGAAGTTGCAGGAAGGCACGCGCCAAATCTACGCCGAGAAGTACGGCATCCGCATTCTCGAAGGCTACGGCGTCACCGAGTGTGCACCAGTGGTGGCAATCAACGTGCCGATGGCGGCGAAACCTCACACCGTGGGTCGTATTCTGCCCGGTATGGATTCACGTTTGATCTCCGTGCCGGGTATTGAGCAGGGCGGTCGTCTGCAACTGCGTGGTCCGAACATCATGAACGGTTATCTGCGCGTCGAGAATCCTGGCGTGCTGGAGAAGCCAGTAGCCGATAACGGTGAAGGCGAGATGGAAGCCGGTTGGTACGATACCGGCGACATTGTCAGCTTCGATGAAGGTGGCTTCTGTCAAATTCAGGGCCGTGCCAAACGCTTCGCCAAAATTGCCGGTGAGATGGTGTCACTGGAAAGCGTCGAACAGATCGCTTTGAAAGCCTCGGGCGAGAAGCAGCATGCCGCGTCACTGCGCCCTGACGGTCATCGCGGTGAAGCCTTAGTGTTGTTCACTACTGATAGCGAACTGAGCCGTGAGCAACTGCTTAAAGCCGCCCGCGATATCGGTGCGCCAGAACTGGCAGTGCCGCGTGACATTCGCTTTATGAAACAGCTGCCGCTGCTAGGTAGCGGTAAACCAGACTACGTCAGCCTGAAACAGCTGGCCGAAGAGGATCAAGCATGAGTCAGGCGGTTAATCCCGATTCACCGTTACTGTCACGCAATATGATGGCGGTGATTGTGGCGCAGTTTTTCTCCGCGTTTGGCGATAACGCGCTGCTGTTTGCCACGCTGGCGGTGCTGAAAAGTCAGCTCTATCCCGACTGGAGCCAGCCGATTTTGCAGATGATGTTTGTGGCCACTTACATTCTGCTGGCGCCGTTTGTCGGGCAGATGGCTGACAGCTTTGCCAAAGGCCGGGTGATGATGTTCGCCAACAGCCTCAAGCTGCTGGGCGCACTGGTTATCTGTTTTGGCTTCAATCCATTTCTTGGCTATACGCTGGTGGGTATTGGTGCGGCATCCTACTCGCCTGCTAAGTACGGCATCCTCACCGAGATCACCAGCGGTGAACGACTGGTGAAGGCCAACGGTCTGATGGAGTCCTCTACCATTGCTGCCATCCTGTTGGGTTCAGTGGCGGGCGGTATTCTGGCGGACTGGAATCTGCTGGCCGCACTGATTGTGTGTGCACTCACTTACGCATTGGCAGTGGTGGCGAATATCTTTATTCCTAAGCTGTTGGCGGCACGACCGGGGCAGAGCTGGCAGTTTGGTGCCATGTTCCGCAGTTTTAAAGATTCCGCTTTATTGTTGTGGCGTAACGGCGAGACGCGTTTTTCCCTGCTCGGCACCAGCATGTTCTGGGGCGCAGGCGTGACGCTGCGTTTCCTGCTGGTGCTGTGGGTGCCCGTGGCGCTCGGTATCACCGACAATAAAACGCCGACCACGTTAAATGCCATGGTGGCGATCGGGATTGTGATTGGCGCTGCCGCGGCGGCGAAACTGGTGACGCTGCAAACCGTGCGCCGCTGCATGCCCGCCGGGATATTAATTGGCGTGATGGTGGTGGTGTTTTCACTGCAAACCAGCTTGCTGAATGCCTATCTGGTACTGATGGTGTTGGGTGCGCTCGGTGGCTTCTTCGTGGTGCCGCTTAATGCGCTGTTGCAGGAGCGCGGCAAAGAGTCGGTGGGCGCGGGTAATGCGATTGCCGTGCAGAACTTCGGTGAAAACATCGCGATGTTGGTGATGCTGGCGCTGTACACCATCGCTGTGAAGTTGGGTGCACCTGCAGTGGCAACCGGTATCGGGTTCGGTGGGATTTTTGCTGTGGCGATTGCGGTGCTGTGGTGGAAATCGCGCCGTTAAGGCGGTGCGTTGAAAAACCAGGTTGCCAGCAATGGCGACCATAGATCCGAAATGCGCGCATTCGGGTGCACACAATCAAAAACTGCGTCATACGCCTGTAGGGTGTGCATCCCGGCACATCGGGCCAAAGTCTTAGCCACCAGGCCATCAATGCTGCAGGTCGTTGCGACGCAAACCGTTGCGCCGCAACGATGACATCCCGTTAGGGTGCCGGGTAAGTATACTGACGATGAATCGCTTCCAGTTCCTCTAACACATCGGCATTCAGCGTCAGGTTGAAACTCTCCACGTTAATCTTCAGCTGTTCCAGCGTCGTCGCGCCCAGCAGGGTACTGGCGACAAATGGCTGCTGACGGACGTAAGCCAGTGCCATCTGTGACGGATCCAGGTTGTGCTTCTTCGCCAAATCCACGTAAGCGGCAATCGCCTGATTCGACTGCTCACCGCTGTAGCGGGTGAAGCGGCTGAACAGGGTGTTACGCGCACCGGCGGGTTTTGCACCATTCAGATATTTGCCGCTCAAAGTACCAAACGCCAGGCTTGAGTAGGCCAGCAGTTCAACGCCTTCGTGCTGGCTGATTTCCGCCAGGCCAACTTCAAAGCTGCGGTTCAGCAGGCTGTACGGGTTCTGAATGGTCACAATACGCGGCAACTCGTGCTTCTCAGCCAGCTGCAGATAGCGCATCACGCCCCATGCGGTTTCGTTAGACACGCCGATATAGCGAATCTTACCCGCGCGCACCTGCTCATTCAGCGCTTCCAGCGTCTCCAGCAGCGTCACGTTGGCGGTGGTTTCGCTGTACTGGTAGCCCAGTTTGCCGAAGTAGTTGGTTTGACGTTGCGGCCAGTGCAGTTGATAGAGGTCGAGGTAATCGGTGTTCAGACGTTTCAGGCTGGCATCCAGCGCTTCACGAATGTTTTTGCGATCCAGTGCCTGGTTAGGGCGAATCGACGCATCTGCGCCGCGCACCGGACCGGCAATTTTGCTGGCCAGAATGATCTTGTCACGGCTGCCGCGCTTCTTCAGCCAGCTGCCAATGTACTGTTCGGTTAATCCCTGGGTTTCCGGGCGTGGCGGCACCGGATACATTTCAGCGGTATCAATCAGGTTGATGCCACTGCTAATCGCGTAATCGAGTTGCGCGTGGGCGTCGGCTTCGCTGTTTTGCTCACCAAACGTCATGGTTCCTAACCCCAGTTGGCTGACTTCCAGCGTACTGTGGGGGATGCGGTGATAATGCATTGCCGGCTTCCTTTTTTCATTATGAAAGGGAATGTTGTGTCCTCTGGGACTATATCCTGTGAAGCGGCGCGGAAGGAAGGGGGGAAAGTTCGGGAAATCGCCTGCACTGGGGAAAAAATCGTGCAGGCAATCGAATTTGGCACTTAACGCTCAATGATGGTGGAGACCTCGTCACCATTGATCTGCATCACATGACCTTGATCGTCAGTGTACTGCACCAAACCTGTCTCTTTATCGATGGACGGTTTGCCATCAGTCTTAATCATACGGCCATCTTTGGTCGCCATCACGTAATCACTGCTGCAACCACTCAACGTCAGCGCGACCAGCATAATACCCACGACACTCACCAACCCTTTCATTCTTATCTCCCTCAACCTACTTCAACTGCAAAAGTGTAGTAATAAATGCTTTCGCTGGCTGACGTAATCGCATCATTCCTAAAATTTAAGGGCGAGATGCGCTCGCCCTTGACATCGTTAAGCCGCGCTTTTCTTGCTGCGCATCAGGTTCAGGCACTCCACGGCCATGGAGAAGAACATGGCAAAATAAATGTAACCTTTTGGTACATGGATGCCGAAACTCTCCAGAATCAGGGTAAAGCCGACCAGAATCAGGAATGCCAGCGCCAGCATTTTCACCGATGGATGACGCTCAACAAATTCACCAATGGCGCGTGCGGCAAACATCATCATCAGCACCGCTATGACCACGGCAGCCATCATGATGAACAGATGATCGGACAAGCCGACGGCGGTGATCACCGAATCGAGGCTGAAAATAATGTCCAGCAACATGATCTGAACGATCGCGCCGAAGAAGGAGTGGACGTTGGTTTTGTGCTCACCTTCGGCGCCTTCGATGGTTTCATGAATCTCCATGCTGGATTTCCACAGCAGGAACAGACCACCAAACAGCAGGATCAGATCGCGCGCCGAGAAGCTGTGATCCATCAGGGTAAACAGCGGATTAGTCAGGCGCACAACCCAGGCGATGGATGCCAGCAGGCCCAGTCGCATCAGCATGGCGCCCATTAAACCGAGGCGGCGTGCTTTGTTTTGTTGGTGTTTCGGCAACTTAGCGACAACCAGCGACAAGAAGATGATGTTGTCGATACCCAAAACCACTTCCAGAATGGTCAATGTTCCCAGTGCCAGCCAGGCATTGGGATCAGCAATCCAGTCAAACATGAATCATTCAATCCTAAACGAAAATTAAACGGCGATTATACGCACCCGATACGCCTGACTTACAGTAGAAAATGGCGTGCCAGCAGCGGTCCGGTGAAGCTTTTCTTGAGATAGAAACCGCGCGGTAGCGTCATTATAGGCTCTCCATGCTCACCGATGGCTTCCGTCAGCGCTTTGCTGTTGGCCGCTTTCGGGCGGATCTGCAGCCAGGCGCCGTGGCGGGCGGTAATGCGTTCCACCTGGCCCAGCACAATCATATCCATCAACTCTTCCCAGTCTTCACGCAACTGCTGATCTTCTTCCTCGCTCGGTTGCCATAACAGCGGCGATCCCACACGACGATCCGCGAGGGGCAAAGCACGGTCACCCTCAATCGGGATCCACAAAACGCGAGCCAGTTTGTGGCGCACATGGCTGGTCTCCCAGGTTACGCCGCTGTTGCCGGTCAGAGGCGCAACGCAGACAAAGGTGGTTTCCAACGGTTTGCCCAGCGCATCCACGGGGATGGTCTTGAGTTCGATACCGAGATGGGCGAAATCCTGCTCTGCTTTGCTGCCCGCGCTGGCACCAAGGTGCAGCTCAATCAGCATGCCAACCCAGCCCTTATCCCGCCGCAAATCGGCTGGCACCGGCAAACCCAGCTGAGCTGCCAGTGCGGCAAACGTCTGGCCTGCCAGCTGTTGTGCACGTTGCAGTAATTCCGCTTCATCTTGTGGTGGCGGCGGCAATAAAACGGGGGAATTCATGGCAAAACTCATATTGGTTAAAGGATGTACAGCGCTGGCGGGGGCGAGTTTTCCACATGCGCGCAGCGTGAATAACCGTGATAATAGCATGATTAAGCGTGCTTTTTTATTTGCATTGCCGGACGGGTGTGGATGCTATGGCAAGGTTATCCCAGTTTGTTATCGACAATGAACAGGATCTCCAGAGTACTTATCCACAGAATGGTGGGATAACCCCCCTCGCAGAGCACCCCTGTTTCGATTTACAGCCTTGACTTTAGTGATTTGAACGCTTTTTTTCCTTTCTTTGACCAGGTTTAGGGCATTATCTGTGGATAAAAGCGACGCTGGTGGATCTTTGAGCAGCTAATGGAACCTGAGGATAATTAGAAAGTGATCGGCGTTGAAACAACACTGTCATTTTTTCCTATCACTATGATTAATGGTGTTTTTAATGCTATTCTTTTCCTGCCTTATGAGAATTTTCCGAAGTGGTTATTCAACTCATTCCCGTGTTCTGCACAAAGCTATCCACAGAAAAGGTGAATAAGATCGCCCTGAAAACCGCTCCGCTGTTTATAACTTGGCTAAACTCTGTGAGTTATCCTGTTTTTATTCGGCTATCGCCCCGGATATCCAGTGGTTTACCGCCTGTAAGGAGTGTGAAACAATCAGGCTATTCAAATTTAGCTTTGAGGTAGTCCAGTGATCGATGATGATGGCTACCGCCCGAATGTTGGTATCGTAATCTGTAACAGGCAAGGACAAGTGTTATGGGCCAGGCGCTTTGGACAGCACTCCTGGCAATTTCCTCAGGGAGGCATCAATCCGGGTGAAACCGCTGAACAGGCGATGTATCGCGAACTGTTCGAAGAAGTGGGTTTACACCGCAAAGATGTTCGAATACTTGCTTCAACCCGTAACTGGTTACGTTACAAGTTGCCAAAACGTTTGGTGCGTTGGGACACAAAGCCGGTGTGTATCGGCCAGAAACAAAAGTGGTTTCTTCTGCAGTTGATGTGTAGTGACGCGGAGATCAATGTGCAACACAGCAGCACGCCGGAGTTTGATGGTTGGCGCTGGGTCAGCTTTTGGTATCCGGTGCGTCAGGTCGTCTCTTTTAAGCGCGATGTCTATCGCCGCGTGATGAAAGAATTCGCTGGCGTGGTGATGTCTATGCAGGAGAGTGCGGGGCAGCGTAATAACAATGCCGCTCATCGACGTAAAAGAGGATAGGCCACGCCCTTTATGCTCACTCAGTTGCGCGAAATAGTAGAGAAAGTGGCGAGTGCTCCGCGTCTGAATGAAGCACTCGACATTCTGGTAAACGAAATTTGCCTTGCGATGGAAACCGAGGTCTGCTCGGTTTATCTCGCAGATCACGATCGTCGTTGCTACTACCTGATGGCGACGCGCGGGCTGAAAAAGCCGCGCGGTCGCACTGTCACGCTGGCGTTTGATGAAGGTATTGTCGGGCTCGTCGGACGTTTAGCCGAGCCGATCAACCTTGCAGATGCGCAAAGCCATCCCAGCTTCAAATACATTCCTTCTGTTAAAGAAGAGCGTTATCGCTCTTTCCTTGGCGTGCCGATCATCAGCCGTCGCCAACTGCTTGGCGTGCTGGTGGTTCAGCAGCGCGAACATCGTCAGTTCGACGAAAGCGAAGAATCTTTCCTGGTGACGCTGGCCACGCAGATGGCGGGCTTGTTATCGCAATCACAGCTCGGCCAACTGTTTGGTCAGTTCCGTCAGACGCGGGTGAAAGCCATCGCGGCGGCGCCTGGCGTGGCGGTCGCGCCCGGTTGGGTTGATGAAACTCAGCCCTTGCTGGATCAGGTCTCGGCGGCCTCAACGCTGGATGTGCAGCGTGAACGCGAGCGTCTGGTGCTGGCGATGGGTGAGGCAGGCAATGAATTCCGCCGCTTCAGCAAGCGCTTTACCGCCAGCGTACAGAAAGAGAGTGCGGCGATCTTCGATCTTTACTCGCATCTGTTAACCGATGCCCGTTTGAAAAAAGATCTCTTTGCTGAGATCGATCGTGGATCGGTTGCCGAGTGGGCGGTGAAAACGGTGATCGAGAAGTTCGCCGAACAGTTTGCCAGCCTGCAGGATCAATATTTACGCGAGCGTGCGGGCGATTTGCGCGTGCTCGGACAACGTCTGCTATTCCATCTCGATGATACGCTGGTCGGTACTAATGCCTGGCCTGAGCGCTTCGTGCTGGTGGCGGATGAACTCACCGCGACCACGCTGGCAGAGCTGCCACCGGAGCGTTTAGCCGGTGTGGTAGTGCGCGACGGGGCCGCCAATTCCCATGCGGCCATTCTGACGCGCGCCATGGGCATTCCCACCGTCATGGGTGCGGATATCATCCCTGCGCAGCTCAACAAACGTCTGCTGATTGTTGATGGCTATCGCGGTGAAGTGCTGATCGATCCTGAACCGGTACTGGTGCAGGAGTATCAGCGCTTAATCACCGAAGAAAATGCGCTGAGCAAAATGGCGGAAGGCGTGGTGGAGCAGCCCGGTGAGCTGAAAAGCGGCGAACGGGTGCAGGTGATGCTGAATGCGGGCCTCAGCCCTGAGCATGAGCAGAAGCTGGATAATTGGGTGGATGGCATCGGCCTGTACCGCACAGAAATTCCATTTATGCTGCACAACGGATTCCCGTCGGAAGAGGAGCAGGTCGCGCAATATCAAGGCATGCTGCAACTGTTCTACGATAAGCCGGTGACGTTGCGTACGCTGGATGTCGGGGCAGATAAACAGCTGCCCTATATGCCGATCAGTGAAGAGAATCCTTGCCTCGGCTGGCGCGGTATTCGTCTGACGCTCGACCAGCCAGAAATTTTCCTGGTGCAGGTACGTGCCATGCTGCGTGCCAACGTGGCCTCCGGCAATCTCAGTATTCTGCTGCCGATGATCAGCCATATCGATGAGATCGACGATGCGCGTCGCCTGATCGATCGTGCCGGTCGCGAAGTGGAAGAGATGCTGGGCTATGTGATCCCGAAACCGCGTATTGGCGTGATGATCGAAGTGCCCTCCATGCTTTTCATGATCCCGCATCTGGCGGATCGTGTGGACTTTATTTCGGTGGGCACCAACGACCTGACGCAGTATCTGCTGGCGGTGGATCGCAACAATACCCGTGTGGCGAACCTTTACGATCCGCTGCATCCGGCGATGCTGCGCGCGCTGCAGAGCATTGCCCACGAAGCCCGTCAGGCCAAACTGGAACTCTGCCTGTGTGGTGAAATGGCCGGCGATCCAATGTGCGTGGCGCTGCTGGTGGGCATGGGTTATCACCACCTCAGCATGAACGGCAAAAATATTCCGCGCGTGAAGTATCTGTTGCGCCACCTCGATCACGAGGAAACGCAGAAGCTCAGTGAAAATGGCGTGGCGGCCCATACCGCTTCAGAAGTGCGCCATCTGGTGTCCGCGTTTATGGAGCGACGTGGCCTGGGCGGTTTGATTCGCGGCGGCCGTTAACGGCGTTTACATTTCCACGGCAATTGTGAAAAGCGGCTGTGCTATCATGCGCAGCCTTTTATGGTATGACCCCTTAGCCAGACCCGTTTCAGGGCAGAAAAAACGATGGTGAAAGATGACTAACGGCTACATTTCGTTTCCCCAATTCGATCCGGTAATTTTCTCCATCGGACCGATTTCGCTTCACTGGTACGGTTTGATGTATCTGGTGGGCTTTGTATTTGCTATGTGGCTGGCGGTGCGCCGAGCCAACAAACCCGGCAGCGGCTGGAAAAAAGAAGAAGTGGAAAACCTGCTGTACGCGGGCTTCCTCGGCGTGTTCCTCGGTGGCCGTATCGGCTACGTGCTGTTCTATAACCTGCCGCTGTTCCTCGATAATCCACTCTATCTGTTCAAAGTCTGGGATGGCGGTATGTCGTTCCACGGTGGCTTGATTGGGGTGATCGTGGTGATGCTGGTGTTTGCGCGCCGCACCAAACGTACGTTCTTCCAGGTATCTGATTTCATTGCACCATTGATTCCGTTTGGTTTGGGTGCCGGTCGTCTCGGTAACTTCATCAACGGTGAGCTGTGGGGCCGTGTCGATCCCAATTTCAAATTTGCGATGCTGTTCCCGGGTTCGCGCAGTGAAGATATCGCGCTGGCGGCCAACAACCCGCAGTATCAGCAACTGCTGAGCACTTACGGTGTATTGCCGCGCCATCCTTCACAGCTGTATGAGCTGTTCCTCGAAGGTATCGTGCTGTTCATCATCCTCAACCTGTTTATTCGCAAGCCGCGCCCGATGGGCAGTGTCTCTGGCCTGTTCCTGATTGGCTATGGCGCTTTCCGCATCATCGTCGAGTTCTTCCGTCAGCCGGATGCCCAACTTGGCCTGTTTGAAGGCGGCATCAGCATGGGGCAGATTCTCTCGATCCCAATGATTCTGGCCGGTGTGATTATGATGATCTGGGCGTTCCGTCGTCGTCCGCAGCAACAAACTCGTGAGGTAAAATGAAACAGTATCTGGATTTAATGCAACATGTGCTGAATGAAGGCGCAGAGAAAGCCGACCGTACCGGTACAGGCACCCTGTCGATTTTCGGCCACCAGATGCGTTTCAATTTGCAGGATGGTTTTCCACTGGTCACCACCAAGAAAGTGCACCTGCGTTCGATCATTCATGAACTGCTGTGGTTCCTGAAAGGCGAAACCAATATCAGCTACCTGAAAGATAACAAGGTGACGATTTGGGACGAGTGGGCGGATGAGAACGGCGATTTAGGTCCGGTCTACGGTAAGCAGTGGCGCAGTTGGGGCTGTGCGTCAGGCGAAGAGATCGACCAGATTAGCAAAGTGATTGAACAGTTGAAGCGCGATCCCGATTCACGCCGCATCATTGTATCGGCATGGAACGTGGGCGAGCTGGATCAGATGGCGCTGGCACCCTGTCATGCCTTCTTCCAGTTCTACGTGGCAAACGGCAAGCTCTCTTGCCAGCTCTATCAGCGCTCGTGCGATATCTTCCTTGGTCTGCCGTTCAATATCGCCAGCTATGCGCTGTTGGTGCATATGGTGGCGCAGCAGTGCGATCTGGAAGTGGGTGATTTTGTCTGGACCGGTGGCGACACGCATCTGTACAGCAATCATCTGGAACAGGCACAGCTGCAGCTGACGCGCGAGCCACGCCCGCTGCCGAAACTGGTGATCAAACGTAAACCTGCTTCTATTTTCGACTACAATTTCGAAGATTTTGAGATTGAGGGTTACGACCCGCATCCGGCCATTAAAGCGCCGGTTGCGGTGTAAATACGCCAGTGATGACCCCGAAGCCCTGCCACTGTGCGGGGCTTTTTTATCTCTGTTATCTGTATCCTCCTCGCAAAAATTTGTCTCTGCCTGTACCGCGCGAAAACAGCCTGCGCGATGCTTTCCATCCTGCCGCTTGATGCCTTGTTGCCTGTTCGATTGAAGCGCACATTGGCTGCCATGAACAAACACGCAAACCTCGGTTTCACCCTACCGGAGCTGCTACTGGTGATGGTCATCGCGGGAATACTCAGCCTCGGTGCTCTTCACAGTTGGCAGCGCTGGCAACAGCATCAACAACTGCGCGATAGCGTGCAGCAGCTGCAGGGTTTTCTGTTACGGCTGCGCGCCCATGCTAACTGGCATAACAGCGATCTCAATTTGTGGCTGATTCCCGGCGAACGCGGCTGTTTGGGCGTAGGTGTAAAACCGGCGGAGGGCTGTGAACTGCCTTCACGCTGGTGGCTAGCACCGCCGCATGCCGGGGTGCGCTTCAGTGCCATCATCGGCGAGCCGGGGTTCTTTGGACGGCGTGACGTGGCGCGCCCTGGCAGCATTGAGATTGAAAATGCGGCCGGTCGCTGGCGGGTGATTATCTCTGCGCGAGCACGTATTCGCGCCTGCCAGACGGGAGAAAAAGGGTGCGAGTAGCGGAGGCCGGTTTCAGCCTGCTGGAGATGCTGATTGCGCTGTCGGTGGGGGCGATATTGATGGTCAGCGTGGGGCGATTTTTGCCGCTACTGCTGGAGCAAAATCTGCGCCTGCAGCAGCGTGTGCAATTGCAGCAGGAGCTACAGCAGCTTTCTCATACGCTGCAAAAAGCGTTACAGCGCGCGGGATATTGTCGTGGGCAATGTACTGGTCCCGCACTGACTCTGGCTGCGAGTGGCAGCTGTGTATTGCTGCGCTGGGATGAAAACAGCAATGGGCGCTGGGAAAATGTGGGCAGCAGTGACAGTGATTTTTACGGCTATCGGTTGCGCAGCGGGCAGCTGGAAATGCAGCGCGCAGTGGATAACTGCAACGGCAACGGTTGGGAACGCCTAACCGATCCCGCTTTCCTCACCATCGAACATTTTAGCGTGGTGCGGCAAGGCACCCGGTTAATGCTCCATCTGACGGGGCGATCGGGTATACAAAGCCTGCAGGTTGAGCACTGGATTGAAGGACGAAACTTATGAGCCAGCACGGCAACAGCACGCTGGGCATGGTGTTGATGCTGTTACTGCTCGGCAGCCTGACGCTGCATGCCACGCGCACGCAGTTGTCACAGGGCATGGTGCTGTTGGCCGATACGCAGCAGCATCATAAAGATTTTGCGCAGGCACAGGCTGCGCTGCAATGGGGGCTGATGCAGAGTTGGCCAGCGGCGTCCGGCTGGCAATGTCAGCAACAGTCCGCGCACCAGTGGTTAAGCTGCTTATTGCAGATGGAGGAGGGCAATGCGCTGTTATCGGGTCAGGATGAAAAGAGTGATCTCCGCCTCTGGCAATGGGTCTCACCACGCAGCCATCGGCTGCAACCCGAGGCGCACGGCTGGATTGACTACTGTCCATTGTCTAAACCGGAGCACTGCCAGCCGCAGGCAAGATCAGCAGGGCTTTAGCCTGGCAGAAACGCTGGTAGCGATGCTGCTGCTGGCGATGACCATCAGCACGCTGTTGCAATACCATCGGGCGCTGGCCCTGGGATTTAGTCAGCAGTGGCAGCAGCGCCAGGCGTGGCAGGTTGCCGGACAAGCCTTGCTCGGGCGCGAGGTGGCGGGCTGGCAGATCGATCGTCAGCAGCAGAGTGTGGGCATAGGATGCGTGCTGGAGCGCGTCACGGTGACGAGCTCACAACAGCGCAGTGCCAGTCTGGCCCAGCTCAATTGTCACTAAGGTGACCTCGGTGATAGGCATCGTTAGCGATACAGGGTAGAGTGACCAGGCTGCGCTGTTTTCCCTCTCAAGGAGATTTATGTTCCGGGTTTACCACTCCAATCAGCTCGATCTGTTGAAAAATCTGGCAGGTATTCTGATTGAAAACCAGCCGCTCAACGATGCGCTCGCGGCCGAACAGGTGCTGGTGCAAAGCCCCGGCATGGCGCAGTGGCTGCAGATGGAACTGGCAAACAGTTTTGGTATTGCAGCGAATATCGACTTTCCGCTCCCTGCGACCTTTATCTGGAACATGTTTGTCAAAGTGCTGCCCGGCATTCCAGAGGAGAGCGCTTTCACTAAAGCCAGCATGAGCTGGAAATTGATGCATCGCTTGCCCACCTTGCTGGAGCAGGAGGCGTTTCAGCCGTTGCGTCACTACCTCAATGATGACGATGACAAGCGCAAGCTTTATCAGCTCAGCGCCCGCGTGGCCGATCTGTTTGACCAGTATCTGGTGTATCGATCTGACTGGCTCAACAGTTGGGAACGCGGAGAACTCATTGATGGCCTGAGTGATGCCCAGCAGTGGCAGGCACCGCTGTGGCGGGATTTGGTGGCGTTCACCGAACAGCTAGGCCAGCCGATGTGGCATCGTGCCAATCTGTATGCGCGTTTTATCCAGGCGCTGGAGCGGGCCGAAATGCCACCGGCGGGATTGCCGCAGCGCGTGTTTATTTGTGGTATCTCCGCGCTGCCGCCGGTGTATTTGCAGGCGCTGGAAGCGCTTGGCCGCCATATCGATATTCATCTGCTGTTTACCAATCCCTGCCGCCACTACTGGGGCGATATTCAGGATTACGCTTTCCTCGCGAAATTGCAGAGCCGCAAACGTCGCCGCATGCAGTCTGACGAAGCGCAGTCGCTGTTCCGCGATCCCGAGGCTGCCCCAACGCTGTTCAATGAACTCGGCGAGCAGCAACTTACCAATCCATTATTGGCCTCGTGGGGCAAACTGGGGCGCGATAATCTGTTTCTGCTGAGTCAGATGGAATCCGCCGCTAACGATATTGATGCCTTTGTTGATATGCCGCAGGACAACCTGCTGCACAGTCTGCAAGCCGATCTGCTTAACCTTGATGACCACGCCGTGATCGGTTTGCATGCCGATGAACTGGGTAACAGCAGTAAGAAACGAGTGCTGGATCCCAACGATCGCACCATCACGCTGCAGGTATGTCATAGCGCTCAGCGTGAAGTGGAAGTGTTACAGGATCATCTGCTGGCGCTGATGGAAGCCGATCCCGACCTGAAGCCGCGTGACATCATCGTGATGGTGGCGGATATCGATAGCTATGCGCCTTTTATTCAGGCGGCATTTGCCAGTGCGCCAGCGGATCGTTATCTGCCGTTTGCCATCTCGGATCGCCGCGCCAGTCAGGCCCATCCGGCGATTCTGGCCCTATTAAGCTTGCTGGCGCTGCCAGACAGCCGCTTTGCTTCCGAAGAGGTGCTGGCGCTGCTGGAAGTGCCTGCGCTGGCGCAGCGCTTCTCGGTGGATGAAAGCGGTCTGCGCCTGCTGCGCCGCTGGGTGATGGAATCCGGTATTCGCTGGGGGCTGGATGATGCCAGCGTCGAAGCATTGGCACTGCCTGCCACCGGTCAACATACCTGGCGCTTTGGCCTGCAGCGCATGCTATTGGGCTATGCACTGGAAAGCCGTAACGGTGACTGGCAGGGTATTCTGCCTTACGACGAATCCAGCGGGTTAATTGCCGAACTGGCCGGGCATCTGGCCGAATTACTCTCTCGCTTAGAGGCGTGGCGCTCCCGACTGACCGGTGAGCGTACGCTACCGGAGTGGCTGCCGCTGTGCCGCGAGCTGATCGATAGCTTCTTCAACGGCGATGCCGAAAGCGACGCAGCATTACTGCTGGTTGAAACCCAGTGGAAACAGATTATTGAGCAGGGCACGCAGGCTGATTATCAGCAACCGATTCCCGTCACCTTACTGCGTGATGAGTTGCGCTCGCGCCTCGATCAGCAGCGTATCAGTCAGCGCTTCCTGGCCGGGCCGATAAACTTCTGTACCCTGATGCCAATGCGTTCGATTCCGTTCAAAGTCGTCTGTTTGCTGGGGATGAACGATGGTGTCTATCCACGCACGCTGGCGCCGCTCGGTTTTGACCTGATGCAGCAGCAGGCACGCAAAGGCGATCGCAGCCGCCGTGATGACGACCGCTATCTGTTCCTTGAAGCCCTGATTTCGGCACAGCATCAGCTCTACATCAGCTATATCGGCCGCGCGATTCAGGACAACACCGAGCGTTATCCCTCCGTGCTGGTGACAGAGTTGGTGGATTATCTTGGTCAGAGTTTTTGTCTGCCGGGCGACGAAGCGTGCGAACCGGACGTTAGCGAGCAGCGCGTACGTGAGCATTTACAGAAGCTGCATAGCCGCATGCCCTTTGCGGCAGAGAACTTCCGCCCTGGCGCTTATGGCCAGAGCTTCGCCGCAGAGTGGTTGCCTGCAGCTACCGCCAGTGGCGTGGCACAGCCAGCCTTTGTGCAACAGTTGCCGCCACTGCCGCTGGAAACGCTCTCGCTTGAACAACTGCTGCGCTTCTGGCGCCATCCGGTACGGGCCTGGTTCCAGCAGCGGCTGGGCGTGGCTTTCTGGATGGAAGAGAGCGAATTGCCGGACAGCGAGCCGTTTGCTCCGGATAGTCTGGAGCGTTATCAAATCAATGCGCAGCTACTGAATACCCTGGTCAACGGTGAGGATCCCTCGCGGCTTTATATGCGTCATCGTGCTGCAGGTAATCTGCCGTATGGTGCTTTTGGGGAACTTTTCTGGCAGAGCCAGACCGAAGAGATGCAGGAAGTGGCTGCGGAAGTGAGCGGACAGCGTCAGCCCGCAGAGAGTTGGGAAATCAATCTGCCGCTTAACGGAGTGCAGTTGACCGGCTGGTTAACCCAGGTGCAAGCTGATGGGTTATTACGCTGGCGTCCGGGCGTGCTGAACATGAACGATGGCCTGCTATTGTGGCTGGAGCATCTGGTTTATTGCGCGCTGGGCGGCAAAGGAGAAAGCCGCATGTACGGGCGCAAACAAAGCCGCTGGCGTTTTAAAGCCATCGACGCTGAGTCTGCGCTGTCACTGTTGAACGAATACGTGACGGCTTATCAGGCGGGGATGACGGAACCGTTGATGTTGCTGAACAAATCGGGTGGCGCGTGGCTGGATGCCAGTTTTGATCGAAAATCCGGCCAGTTGCTGGACGATGACGCCACGCAGAAAAAGGCATTGAACAAATTGCTGCAAGCCTGGCAGGGTGGTTTTCAGGTAGAGGGCGAAGGCAACGATCCTTATCTGCAGCGCCTGAGCCGTACGCTGGATGATGAGGTGGTGCAGGTAATTGTTGCCGCCGCTCGCCAGTGGTATTTACCGGTGCGCCTTGCGCATCAAGATGATGAATAGCAATCGGGTAACGCCGCTTTTGCGGGAGTTCCCAAAATCATAAAAAGTTGTCTATTGCGCCGCTGGGCACACAGCCAGCGGTAAAGGGTAAAGAAAGGGGTTTAAATGCGGATTTACGCACGCTGGATGGGAGCGCTGCTGCTGAGCATGCTGGCGCTGAATGCCTTTGCCGATAGCGATCGCGGCTGGCAGCCCATCAATGAAACGATTCGAAAAAGCGATCACGATCCGCGCAGTTATCAGGCCATCACGCTGACTAACGGTATGACGGTGTTGCTGGTGTCTGACAAAGAAGCGCCTAAATCACTGGCCGCACTGACGTTGCCTATCGGCTCGCTGGACGATCCGAATCAGCAGCTAGGGCTGGCGCACTATACCGAACATATGGTGTTGATGGGCTCAAAACGCTATCCGCAACCGGATAATCTGGCCGAATTCCTGAAAAAGCACGGCGGCAGTCACAATGCCAGTACCGCGTCTTATCGCACCGCGTTCTATCTGGAAGTGGAAAACGATGCACTGCAACCGGCGGTAGATCGTCTGGCCGATGCCATTGCAGAGCCTTTGCTCGATCCGGTCAACGCCGATCGTGAGCGTCATGCAGTTAATGCAGAGCTCACTATGGCGCGTTCGCGTGACGGCCTGCGTATGGCGCAGGTCGGGGCGGAAACTCTGAATCCAGCGCATCCAGCTTCCCGCTACTCAGGCGGTAACCTTGATACGCTGCGCGATAAGCCTGACAGCAATTTGCATCAGGCGCTGACCGAGTTTTATCACAGCCACTACTCCGCCAATCTGATGAAAGCGGTGATATACAGCAACAAATCGCTGCCGGAAATGGCCGACATTGCGGTCCAGACGTTTGGACGAGTGGCTAACCATCAGGCCATCGTACCGAAAATCGAAGTGCCGGTGGTGACCGATGCGCAGAAAGGCATCATCATCCACTACGTGCCTGCCCAACCGCGTAAACAGCTTAAAGTTGAATTCCGCATCGCCAACAACAGCGACCAGTTCCGCAGCAAAACCGATACGTTGATCAGCTACATCCTGGGCAACCGCAGTAAAAACACTCTTAACGACTGGCTGCAAAAGCAGGGGCTGGCTGACGGGGTGAATGCCGGTGCCGACCCAATGACAGACCGCAACAGCGGCGTGTTTGCTATCACGGTCTCCCTGACCGACAAAGGCCTGGCCCAGCGTGATGAAGTGGTGGCGGCGATCTTTAGCTACCTCGACATGCTGCGTAATAAAGGCATCGATAAGGGCTATTTCGATGAGGTGTCGCATGTGCTGGCGCTGGATTTCCGCTATCCGTCGATCACCCGCGACATGGATTACATCGAATGGTTAGTGGATACCATGCTTCGCGTGCCGGTGGATCACACATTGGATGCACCGTACCTCGCGGATAACTTCGATCCCGCGGCAATAAAATCTCGTCTTGATGAGATGGCGCCGCAAAATGCCCGCATCTGGTATATCAGCCCGAATGAGCCGCACAACAAAGAAGCCTATTTTGTCAATGCGCCTTACCAGGTCGATAAAATCAGTGATGCACAGTTCAGTGACTGGCAGCAGCGTGGTACGCAGATTCAGCTGTCGATGCCGACGCTGAATCCGTATATCCCTTCTGATTTCTCCATTATGCCTGGCGATGGCAAAACGTATACGCATCCGGAAGCGCTCACGAGCGGCGACAGCATGCGTATCTACTGGATGCCGAGCCAGTTTTACGCCAGCGAACCTAAAGCGGCCATCACCCTGGCGCTGCGTAATAAATCCGCCATCAATGATGCGCGTCAGCAGGTGCTGTTTGGTCTGAATGATTATCTCTCCAGCGTGGCGCTGGATGAGTTGAACTCGCAGGCATCGGTGGGCGGCATCAGTTTCTCTACGGGGGAAGATGACGGCATCGTATTTAGCGCCAGTGGCTTTACCCAGCGCTTACCGGAACTGCTGAAAAAACTGGTTGAGGGCTACGCCAGCTTCCAGCCTGATGCACAGCAGCTGGAACAGGCAAAATCCTGGTATCTTGATCGACTGGAAGCCGCCGAGAAGGGCAAAGCCTTCGAGCAGGCGATTCAGCCGATGCAGATGCTATCGCAACTGCCTTACACCCAGCGTGAAACACGCCGTAAGCTGGTGAAAGATCTGACACTGAAAGACGTGACGGATTACCGTGATGCGTTACTGCGCAACGCCACGCCGGAAATGATGGTGGTCGGCAACCTCTCTGCCGATCGCGTTAAACAGCTGGGTGCCGACCTGCAACAGCAGTTGCACAGCGATGGCCACAGTTACTGGCACAGCGATTACGTGGTGATTGATAAAACCATGAAAGCCAACCTGCAAACCGCAGGAAGCAGCACGGATTCTGCACTGGCAGCACTCTACGTGCCACTGGGTTACGACGAGTATCAAAGCATGGCCAACAGCACCATGTTGAGCCAGATTGTCCAACCCTGGTTCTATAACCAACTGCGCACTCAGGAACAGTTGGGCTATGCGGTGTTCTCGTATCAGATGCCGATTGGTCGCCAGTGGGGGATTGGCTTCCTGCTGCAAAGTAACAGCAAGCAGCCGGCGTATCTGATGCAGCGCTTCGAGGCGTTCTATCCGCAGGCTGAGCAACGCCTGCGTGACATGAAGCCGGAAGATTTTGCCCAGTATCAGCAGGCGCTGATCAACGACTTAAAACAGCGCCCGCAAACGCTTGATGAAGAAGCGAATCGCTACAGCCGTGACTTCAATCGGCAGAATTTTGCTTTCGATACCCGTGAAAAAGCCATCGAGCAGATTCAAAAGCTCACGCCGCAGGGCGTGGCCGATTTCTTCCATAAAGCGGTGCTGGAACAGCAGGGCATGGCGATGATTTCGCAGATTGGCGGTAGCCACGATGGCGCCACCAAAGATGATTATGCACCTCTGCCGGGCTTCACGACCTGGGATCAGGTGGAGAAGCTACAGCAATCCCTGCCGGTTAAGAGTGACGCGCAATGAGTCTGATTCAGCCGCCAGAACCGCTCAATCCGCTGACGCTGCCATTGCGTGGCGAGCGGCTGATTGAGGCGTCTGCCGGAACCGGCAAAACCTTCACCATTGGTCTGCTTTATCTGCGTCTATTACTGGGGTTGGGCGGGCAACATGCCTATGCCCAGCCACTGTCGGTCGAGGAAATTCTGGTGGTGACCTTTACTGAGGCAGCCACTGCTGAGCTGCGCGGACGTATCCGCGCCAATATTCATGAGCTGCGGCTGGCCTGCATTCGCGGCACCAGCCGCAATCCGATGCTCAAGCAATTGCTACAGGAGATGCCGCATCCTGGTGACGCGGCATCGCTGCTGCTGGCGGCAGAGCGACAGATGGATGAAGCGGCGATCTTTACCATCCACGGCTTCTGTCAGCGCATGCTTAATCTCAACGCCTTTGAATCAGGCATGCTGTTTGAACAGCAACTGATTGAAGATGAGCAACAGCTGCTGCGTCAGGCCACGGCTGATTTCTGGCGACGCCACTGTTATCCGCTCTCGCTGGATATCGCCCGCGTGATTATCAGCGAGTGGAGTGGCCCGGAGCAGTTGCTGGCGACCTTGCGGCCATGGCTGCAGGGCGAGTCTCCCAACCTGCTGTTGCCGCCCGCTAACGATGAAACACTGACGACGCGCCACAATCAAAACCTGGCGCGCATCAACGCGATCAAAGCCGAGTGGCGCGCGGTGGGTGAAGAGGTGCTGACGCTGGTGGGTCAGTCCGATGTGGACAAACGCAGCTACAGCAGTAAAAACCTGCCGGTGTGGGTAAATAAGGTCAGTTTCTGGGCACAGAGTGAAACCCAGGATTATCAGGTGCCCGCGGAGCTGGCGCGCTTTGGTCAACAGGTGCTGGAGGAGAAAACCAAAAAGGGAAATCCTCCGCACCATGCCCTGTTTGCAGCCATCGACCGGTTCCTGGCTCAGCCGATTTCACTGCGCGATTTGGTGATTGCGCGCGCGCTGGTGGATATCCGCGCCGCCGTACGGAAAGAGAAACGCCAGCAGGCGCTGCTGGGATTTGATGATCTTCTGAGCCGACTGGATGATGCTCTGCAGCAGCCTGCAGGAGAAATGCTGGCGCAGGCGATTCGTCAGCGTTTTCCGGTAGCGTTAATCGACGAATTCCAGGACACCGATCCGCAGCAATACCGCATTTTCCGCACGCTGTACGGTAATCAACCCGAGCATGCATTGCTGTTGATTGGCGATCCAAAACAGGCCATTTACGCCTTTCGTGGCGCAGACATCTTTACCTATATCCGCGCGCGCAATGAAGTGAGCGCGCATTACACTCTCGACACCAACTGGCGCTCTTCGCCAGCAATGGTGGAGAGCGTCAATCAGCTGTTCAATCGGCTCGAAGCGCCTTTTGTCTTTGATGCTATCCCTTTCTTGCCGGTGCACTTCGCTGAGCCAAATCAGACGCTTTCTCTCACACTGGATAACCAGGATCAGGCGGCACTGCGTTTCTGGCTGCTGCCGGGCGACGGGTGCAGCGTCGGCGATTATCAGCAGGCGTTAGCGCGACAGTGTGCCGCGGATATCAGCCACTGGTTACAGGCGGGGCAGCAACAGCGTGCGTTGCTGGGTAAAGCGGCCGCGCAGCGCCCAGTGCAAGCATCGGATATTACGGTGCTGGTGCGTAGCCGCAACGAAGCCAATCTGATCCGTGAAGCACTCAACCAGCTTGGCATTCCCTCGGTCTATTTATCGAATCGCGACAGCGTGTACACCACGCCGGAAGCGCGCGAGTTACTGTGGTTATTGCAGGCGGTGCTGGCTCCCGAGCAGGAGCGCATGCTGCGCACGGCGCTCGCAACCTCGCTGTTTGCCTTCGATGCGGCACAGCTGGATGCATTGGATCAGGATGCGCGCGGCTGGGATGAGCTGGTAGACACTTTTGCCCGCTGGCAACTGCTGTGGCAGCAGCGCGGCGTACTACCGATGCTGCGCCAGCTGATACAGGAACGTCAGCTAGCAGAAAACCTGCTCGCCTCAGAAAATGGCGAACGCCGCCTGACCGATTTGTTGCATCTGGGCGAACTGATGCAGGAAGCGGCGGCGCAGCTCGACAGCCCGCACGCGCTGGTGCGTTATTTGGCGCAGCAGATAGCCAGCCCGGACAGCCAGTCGTCCAGCCAGCAATTGCGTCTGGAAAGCGATCGCCATTTGGTGCAGATCGTCACTATCCATAAATCCAAAGGTCTGCAATACCCACTGGTATGGCTGCCGTTCGCTGCCGGATTCCGCGAGGCGGATACCGCGCTGTATCACGATCGCGACAATTTTGAGGCGGTGCTGGATCTGCAGGCTGATGACGCAAGCCTGGCGATGGCCGAGCAGGAGCGTTTGGCCGAAGACCTGCGCTTGCTGTACGTGGCACTTACCCGTTCGGTGTATCACTGTAGCGTAGGTGTGGCACCGCTGTTTCGCGGCACGCGCAAAAAAGAAGGCGAGAGCGATCTGCATAAAAGCGCACTGGGCCATCTTTTGCAGCGCGGTGAAGCGGCGACAGCGGAACAGCTGGACGTGTTGCTCAATCAGATCAATGTCGCGGGCACTGAAGTGATGCGCGTGCAGGATCAGGAAGCCGAACGCTGGCAGGCACCTGATGCCGCTCATGACGCGCTGGCCGCCCGCACCGTCAGCCGCACGTTGGTGGAACCCTGGCGTGTCACCAGTTACTCCGGCTTGCAGCAGCACGGCAGCCAGCGGCTGCTGGATGTGATGCCGAGTTTTGACCTGGAAGCCGCAGGCGAAGAACAGCAGGAAGAGATCGCTGAAGCTGCACTGACACCGCACCATTTCCCGCGCGGCGCCGCGCCGGGGACTTTCCTGCATGAACTGTTCGAATCTCTCGATTTCCCACAGCCCCCCACGGCCGCATTGCTGGAGCAGCATCTGCAGCAGAATGGCTATCCGTTGCACTGGCAACCGATGCTGACGGATTGGATTGCGCGTGTGGTGAGCACGCCGCTTAACAATCAGGGGATACAGTTGGGTAAGGTGCAGGCCAGCGATCGCCTGGTGGAGATGGGCTTCTATTTGCCGATTGACGGTTTGCTGACCGCCAGTGATCTGGATGCGCTGATCCGTCAGGATGCTTTATCGTCCGATGCGCCGCCGCTCGATTTTCGTCAGGTGCAGGGGATGCTAAAGGGCTTTATCGATCTGGTGTTCCGCTGGCAGGGCAAATATTACCTGCTGGATTATAAATCCAACTGGCTCGGTGACAGCCACGAAGCTTATACCCCAGCGGCGATGAAACAGGCGATGATCGACCACCGCTATGATCTGCAATATCAGCTCTACACGCTGGCGCTACATCGCTATCTGCAACATCGCGTGGCAGATTATGACTACGAGCAGCACTTCGGCGGCGTGTTTTATCTGTTCCTGCGTGGCATGGATGGCACTTCACCGGCCAACGGCGTGTTCCACACACGGCCAACCCTCGAATTTGTTTCACAACTGGATAGCCTGTTTCGCGGGCAGGGAGACTCGGCATGAGTGGCATTACAGCGCTGCTACAACAGGCGGTTGAGCTGCGTTTACTGCGATCACTAGATGTTCAGTTTGCTCTATTGCTGGCGGATGACACGCAGCCAGCACGCCTCCTGGCGGCTGCCTGTCTCAGCGCAGAAGCGGGTGAGGGGCACGTTTGCTTACCGCTGTCACAGCTGAGCCGTGAAGGGTTATTCAATGGCCGCCATCCTGAACTGGCGCAGGCTATCTGGCTGGCTGCGGGTGAACCGCAGGACTGGACGCAAGTGATGGCTGGCTGGCCTGCTCTGACTAACAGCAACAGCAACAGCAACAGCAACAGCAACAGCAACAGCAACAGCAACAGCAACAGCAACAGCAGCGAGCAGGCAGCGCCGATAGTTCTCAGCGATGGGCGTCTTTATCTGCATCGTCTCTGGCATAACGAAGGGCAGGTGGCACACTTCTTTCAGGCGCAGTCTGCAACCCAGCAGTTTGCCAGTGAAACCGTGCGCGACGTGCTGGATAACCTGTTTGGTACTGAACCCGATGACTGGCAAAAAATCGCGGCAGCGGTGGCGCTAACGCAGAAAACTGCAGTCATTTCCGGCGGCCCAGGCACCGGAAAAACCACCACGGTGGCAAAATTGCTGGCGGCGTTGATTCGCCTAAGCCAGGGCGCGCTACGCATCCAGCTTGCAGCTCCAACCGGCAAAGCGGCGGCGCGATTAACCGAATCGCTCGGCAAGGCGCTACAAAAACTGCCGGTCAGCGACACTGAACGCCAGCGTTTCCCGGCGGAGGCCACCACACTGCACCGTTTACTCGGTGCACAGCCAGAAACCCAGCGCCTGCGCTATCACGCCGGAAATTTACTGCACCTGGATGTGCTGGTGGTGGATGAAGCTTCAATGGTCGATCTCGGCATGATGGCCAATCTTATCGCCGCACTGCCGCCACAGGCGCGCGTGATTTTCCTCGGTGACCGCGATCAGCTGGCGTCAGTAGAAGCCGGTGCGGTACTGGGCGATATTTGTCGCTGCGCAGAAGCAGGATACAGCGTCGCGCGTGCAGCTCAGCTAAGTGCCTTAACCGGTTGCCAGGTTGAAGGCCACGATGATGCCCGCGCGCCTGCTGTGCGCGATGCCATTTGCTTACTGCGCAAGAGTTACCGCTTTGATGCTAACTCGGGCATCGGCAAGCTGGCGGCTGCGGTCAATGCAGGCGAGCCAAAGGCAGTCGATGCGGCATTTAACGCGGGCTTTAGCGATATTTCTCGCCAGCCACTTAATGATGGCGAGGCATATCAGGCGATGCTGACTGAGATCGCGGCAGGCTATCGCCCATTTCTCCATCTGGTGAGTCAGCGTGCACAGCCCGCAGAGATACTTGATGCATTTGGGCAATACCAATTGTTGTGCGCTCTGCGCGAAGGGCCGTTTGGCGTGCAGGGATTAAATCAGCGCATCGAGCAAAAACTGATGCAGATGCAGCTGATTCGTCGTCCGCAGGGGGGCAGCCGCTGGTATCAGGGCCGTCCGGTGATGGTGACTCGCAATGACAGCGCGCTTGGGCTGTTTAACGGCGATATCGGCATTACGCTGTTTGATGATGAAGGGCTGCTGAAAGTTTTCTTCCCGTTGCCGGATGGCAGCATCAAAGCCGTACAGCCAAGCCGCTTACCATCGCATGATACGGCCTGGGCGATGACGGTGCATAAATCGCAGGGATCGGAGTTCGACCATACCGCGCTGGTGATGCCGGCACAGTTTTTACCGGTACTCACTCGCGAACTGATTTACACCGCCATTACGCGTGCGCGCAAACAGTTAACCCTGTACAGCGATGAAGGCGTGTTTCGTCGTGCAGTGCAATTACGCACTCAGCGTCGCAGCGGATTGTTGGACCGGTTAAGCGGAGAGTCATTCTGAGCGAGAGTTGAGGTCGGTAAAGAAACCGACCTCAGGTCAATGCAGATGTTTGATTGGATGCGCGTGGATGCGCATCCAAACAACGTTACCAGTTTAAGATGTTGGGCAATTCCAGACCGTTTAGCGAAACCTATCCTACGCTGCCCTTAACTGCCCTTAACCGCGTTAGATGGCATTCCCCGCCGTTAGCGCAAATCCGCCATCAGCACTTTGGACCGGCGCTGATAGTTATACATCTGCTTCTTACTCTCCGGCAGTGATTCAATATCCACCGGCGTAAAGCCGCGTTCCTGGAACCAGTGAATACTGCGGGTGGTCAGCACAAACAGCTTCTTCAACCCCATCTGGCGTGCCTGCAGGGCTACACGCTCCAGCAACAGCTCACCGCGTGAAGAACTGCGGTAATCGGGATGCACCGCCACGCAGGCCATTTCACCAATCTGCTCATCCGGGAAAGGATAGAGCGCGGCACAAGCGATGGTCAGATTGTCGCGCTGAATAATGGTGAATTTGTCGATCTCCATTTCCAACTGCTCGCGCGAACGACGCACCAGAATGCCTTGCTGCTCCAGCGGGCGAATCAATTCGAGAATGCCGCCGATATCGTTGATGGTGGCGCGACGAATCTGCTCAGCGGACTCCATCACAATCTGCGTACCAATACCGTCACGCGAGAACAGTTCTTGAATCAATGCGCCATCTTCCTGATAGCTGATCAGGTGGCTACGACGCACGCCGCTGCGGCAGGCTTTCACCGCGCCGCGCAGGAAACGCACGGTGCCCGACAGGAAATCACCGTCGTTCTCCATCTCATCGATACGCGCCTGTGCTTCGTTGGGGAACAGTTCGGAAATAATCGTGCCTTCGCGGTTGGTGACGCCCTGTTCGGAGCAGAAACCAATCATCTTCTCGGCTTTCAGCTTGATCGCCAACTGCGTGGCCACTTCTTCTGATGTCAGGTTAAAGCTTTCACCGGTCACCGACACCGCGACTGGGCCGAGCAGCACAATGGCATCATTATCCAACTGACGATGGATGGCTTCTTCATCGATACGACGAATACGGCCGCTGTGGCAGTAGTCCACGCCATCATCAACGCCCAGCGGCTGGGCAATAATAAAGTTACCGCTTACCACGTTGATGTGCGCGCCCTGCAACGGGGTGTTATTCAGGCTCATCGACAGGCGTGCGGTGATATCCAGCTGCAAACGTCCTGCAGCCTGCTTCACCAGTTCCAGTGATTGGGCATCGGTTACGCGCGTGTGTTTGTGGTAAATCGGTTCCAGCTGTTGCTGGGCCATGCTGGCATCGATCTGCGGTCTGGCACCATAGACAACCACCAGGCGAATGCCGAGACTATGCAACAAGCCAATGTCGTTAACGATGTTGGAAAAGTTCTCATGCTCGATAGCTTCGCCGCCAAGCATAATGACAAAGGTCTTGTCACGGTGGGCATTTATATAGGGAACGGTATGGCGAAAACCCTGAACCAGTTCAGTACTACGTTCCTTCACGGCAAACCCTCTGTGAATGTTTATTCGTAATTTGTGTATTTTTATGCTCTTTTGCCAGCTATTGCAAGCGCCGGGCCTGACGTTACTTTACGATTTTCCTGATGCAACCCATGCTAACAGCCTGCATTATCTGGTTTTTCTGGCAAAACAACCCACGGCTTGCTAAGCAAAGTTTTCGCCTTCCTCTCGTCAATTGACGATATTTTAGACACTACACGGCAGTTGGAGCGGCATGTCCCAGGCTTTTACACGACGACGATTATTGCAGGGCGCGGGTGCGCTCATGCTATTAAGCGTAACGCGAACCGGGCTGGCGGCCAGTCAGCACATTGTGGCGGTGCGCATCTGGCCTTCGTCAACTTACTCCCGCGTGACGCTGGAGTCGAACGTCCCCCTCAAGTACAAACAGTTCACGTTGAGCAATCCCGATCGTCTGGTGATCGACATCGATAACCTGCATATCAATCCGGTCCTGAGAGGGGTGGATAAGCAGGTGCGCGTTGACGATCCCTATATCAAACATGCGCGAGTTGGCCAGTTTGATGCCAACACGGTGCGGGTGGTGCTGGAGCTGAAACGCAACGTGGCGCCGAAGATCTTCACGCTGGCACCGGTTGCGGGCATCAAACATCGCTTAGTGGTCGATCTCTATCCGAGCCAGCCCTCGCCGGAAGAGGATCCGCTACTGGCGTTACTGAACGATTACAACCAGGGCGATCTTGAGCGTGATCAACCGGCGCAAGCACCTTTGCCGGGCAAAGCGGGGCGCGATCGTCCAATCATCATCATGATCGATCCCGGTCACGGTGGCGAAGATCCCGGTGCGCATGGCAAATACAAAACGCGCGAAAAAGACATTGTGTTGAAGATTGGTCGCTATCTGAAGGCGCTGATCGACAAAGAGCGCAACATGAAGGCGTATATGACGCGCAACGAGGATGTGTTTATCCCGCTGCGCGTGCGGGTAGCGAAAGCACGTAAACAGCGCGCCGATCTGTTTGTCTCGATTCACGCCGATGCTTTTACCAGCCGTGCGGCGCGCGGTTCGTCGGTGTTCGCCCTTTCGACCAGCGGCGCAACGTCCACCGCCGCACGTTTCCTGGCACAAACCCAGAACGAATCGGATCTGATTGGTGGGGTGAGCATGAGCGGTGACCGCTATCTGGATCACACCATGTTCGACATGGTGCAGCGGCAGACCATCAGCGACAGCCTGAAATTCGGCAAAGAGGTGTTATCGCGCATGGGCCACATTAATCACCTGCATAAACGCACGGTGGATCAGGCGGGGTTTGCGGTGCTCAAAGCCCCGGATATTCCGTCGATTCTGGTGGAGACCGCGTTTATCAGTAATGTGGAGGAGGAGCGTAAGCTGCGCACGCCGCGTTATCAGCATCAGGTGGCTGAGGCGATTCTGCATGGGATTAAGGCGTATTTCGATAAAGGTGCGGTGCTGGCGCGTCGCTGAGAGGAGAGCGGCCACTGTGCCGCTTTTTTATCGGAAGCCAAAAACAAAAAAACACCCGTTAAGGTGCTTATCTGTAATTGGTTGCGGGGGCCGGATTCGAACCGACGACCTTCGGGTTATGAGCCCGACGAGCTACCAGGCTGCTCCACCCCGCGTCCGTCTGCCGCGTTAAGCGACTTTTCACATTGTATTCTTCTTAAGACAATTGGTTGCGGGGGCCGGATTCGAACCGACGACCTTCGGGTTATGAGCCCGACGAGCTACCAGGCTGCTCCACCCCGCGTCCGTCTGACGCGTTACACGACTTTCAAATTGTCTCTTCACTTAAGAAGAATTGGTTGCGGGGGCCGGATTCGAACCGACGACCTTCGGGTTATGAGCCCGACGAGCTACCAGGCTGCTCCACCCCGCGTCCGTGGATGCGCACTATACTCTCGACGCGCGGCGATGCAACCCCTTTTTGTGTTAAAGCCTTAAATTTACAGCCAGTTGGTGATTAATAGTGCCATTGGGCGATTAATTGTACAGATGTGAGCGCGGTAACTCGTGGCGGATTTCATTCTCTCTGCCCCTTTGCTATCGTCGCGGTGCAAACAACCGAGAAAAAGAGAAAGTGATGAAAGGACATTGGGCGAAGTATGCACTTACTGGCGCGTTTCTCGCGCTGTTAGCAGGTTGTAGTTCTAAACCGACTGACCGTGGTCAGCAGTATATTGATGGCAAGCTGGAGCAACCGCTCGGGCTGGTCAATGAACCGAATGCCAAAGGGCGTCCGGTGAATGGCAGAGATTTTGGTGTACAGATTCAGCAGATTCAGAGCGCCTCCAGCGGCTTATACAGCCGCAATACCGGGACTTACAGCGCCATACAGAACTGGCTGCTCTCCGGTGCCGATACCCGTCAGCTGAGTCAGTTCGGCCTTAACGCCTATCAGATGGAAGGCACCGATAACTACGGTAATGTGCAGTTTACCGGCTACTACACGCCGGTGGTGGAAGCTCGCTATACGCGTCAGGGGGAGTTCCAGTATCCGATTTACCGCATGCCACCACGCACACGCGGTCAGAAACTGCCGAGCCGTGCTTCTATATATAGTGGCGGACTCGACGATCGTTACGTGATTGCCTGGAGCAACTCGCTGATCGACAACTTCATGATGGACGTGCAGGGCAGCGGCTACGTTGATTTCGGTGACGGCCGTCCACTGCGCTTCTTCGGCTACGGCGGTAAAAATGGCTGGGCCTATCACAGTATCGGCAAAGAGCTGATCGATCGCGGTGAAGTGAAGCGCGAAGATATGTCGATGCAGGCCATCCGCCAGTGGGCACAGGAACATACGCCGGAGCAGGTGCGTGACGTGCTGGAGACCAACCAATCGTTCGTGTTCTTTAAGCCAGAAGAGTATGTGCCGGTGCGCGGTGCCAGCGCAGTGCCTTTGATTGCCAAAGCGTCTGTCGCATCCGATCGTTCATTGATTCCCGCAGGCACGGCGCTGTTAGCCGAAGTGCCGCAGTTGAACGAGAAGGGCAAATTTAACGGCAAGTATGAGATGCGCCTGATGGTGGCATTGGATGTGGGTGGGGCGATTAAAGGTCAGCACTTCGACATCTATCAGGGTGTGGGTCCAGACGCTGCGCATCTTGCCGGATTTTATAATCACTATGGCCGCGTTTGGGTGCTGAAAGCCGCGCCAGGTGCAGGACAGCCGCTGTTCAGCAATCCGCAAAATGGCAATAATGGTTCACTGATTATCGGGGCGAATTGATATTCTTCCCTGCGGCAAATCAGCGGGAGTATTCAGCTGATTTGCCATGGGTCGCCAGTCTTCGCGATCCAATGCGTCCATCACTGTTTCTGTAGGGTGCGTATTCATGCGCACCGCATCAAAAGGTTTGATATGAAAGTAGTCAGCGATGCCTGGCGGCAACGTTTTGGCGGTACGGCACGTCTGTATGGGGAAGAGGCGCTGCAGCGTTTTGCCGACGCCCATTTTTGTGTGATTGGTATCGGCGGTGTCGGTTCGTGGTCCGCCGAAGCGTTAGCGCGCACCGGGATTGGTAAAATCACGCTGATCGATATGGACGACGTCTGCATTACCAACACCAATCGCCAGATCCACGCCCTGCAAGGAAAAGTAGGACAAGCGAAAACCGAGGTGATGGCGGAGCGTATTCGCGCCATAAATCCTGAGTGCGAAGTGATCTGCATTGATGATTTCATCACGCCGGATAACACCGCTGAAATGCTGTCAGCTGGTTTTGATTACGTGATTGATGCGATTGACAGTGTGCGCCCGAAAGCCGCGCTGATTGCCTGGTGTCGTCGTAACAAAATCCCGCTGATCACTACCGGCGGTGCGGGCGGGCAAATCGATCCGACGCAGATTCAGGTCAGCGATTTAGCCAAAACTATTCAGGATCCGCTGGCGGCAAAACTGCGTGAGCGCTTGAAAGGCGACTTTGGTGTGGTGAAGAACAGCAAAGGCAAGTTAGGGATTGATTGCGTGTTTTCCACTGAGGCGCTGGTTTATCCTCAGCTGGATGGCAGTGTTTGTACTTCCAAAAGCACCGCAGAAGGCCCGAAACGTATGGATTGTGCGGCGGGCTTCGGTGCGGCCACCATGGTGACCGCCACTTTCGGGTTTATCGCGGTGTCGCACGCGTTGAAGAAATTCCTCGCACGCGCGGCGCGTCAGGCTGCTTGATGCGCGCGCGCGTGGCGCTGCACTGCATCTGCCAACGCTTTTAAGCCACTGCTGCGTGAGGCGCTAAGCTGCGCACGCAGGCCTAAAGTATCAAACAACGCCAGCGGATCCTGTGCTAACAGATCGGCTGGCGTTTTGCCTTCCACCGCCGTCAGCAGCACCGCCAGCAAACCGCGCACGATGCGGCCTTCACTGTCACCGTAAAAGTGCAGCGTGCCATTTGGCAGCAGCTGGCTGCTCAGCCAGACACGATTTTCGCAACCGCTCAGCTCGATCTCTGCCGTCTTCACCTCTTCTTCCAGAGCAGGCAGCTGGCGGCTGAGCTGGATTAGCTGGCGATAGCGATCCTCCCACTGATGAAAATGGGTAAATTTTTCGGTCAGGCTGGCTTCAGTAATCACATCGCCAAACGGATGTGGGCCGATCAGGGTGGTCATAATGTTATTCACTCAACAGGTCGACGGCATGATGCATGGCGCGCACCAGCGCATCCACGTCCTGCAAATTATTATAGGGGGCGAATGATACGCGCAGGGTGCCGCTGACACCCAGTGCCGCCATTAAAGGCTGTGCACAGTGCTGTCCGGCGCGCAGCGCAATATCTTGCTCTGCCAGCAGCGTGACAATATCGCTGTGATGAATGTCCGCGATATCAAATGCCAGCAGACTGGCATTGCCACAACGAAAACTGCGGAAGCCAGGAATCTCGCCTAATTGCTCTTCGGCGAGGCTGGCCAGTTGCTGGCTCCACATCTCTGCATTTTCAGCGTGGTGATGCGACAGCCATTCCAGCGCCGCGCTCAGGCCCACCACGCCCGCGACATTGGGCGTGCCGGCTTCAAATCGCCACGGTACCGCCTGCTGCGTGAAGCCATTAAAGTCGACGTGCGTTAACATCTTGCCGCCGCCTTGCCACGCATCCATCTCTTCCAGCAGCTCGGCTTTGCCGTACAGCGCACCAATCCCCATTGGGCCATACAGTTTGTGCGCGGAGAAGGCGTAAAAGTCGATGTCCAGCGCCTGAACGTTGGGGGGCGCGTGCACCACGCCCTGTGCGCCATCTACCATCACTTTGGCGCCAACATGATGTGCCAGGGTAATCGCCTGTGCCAGATCCGGACAGCCACCGGTGACATTCGACATCTGCCCAATCGCCAGCAGCTTAGTGCGTGCGTTTAGCAAATCAGGTAGTAGACGAATATCGGGCAGACGATCCGCGTCAATCGGCCATTTCACCACTTTCGCGCCTGCGGCTTTTGCCACCTTTAACCACGGCACCAGATTGGCGTGATGCTCGGCTTCGCTGACTACGATTTCATCGCCAGGTTGTAAGCGCGGTGCCAGCCAGCTGTGCGCCACCAGATTGATGGCCTCCGTGGTGCCACGCGTCCAGACAATCTGACGGTCATCGCCCGCGTGCAGCCATTTGGCCACCCGGCCGCGCGCCTGTTCATACTTCTCTGTCAGGTCGCGTGCTGATTTGAACTGGCTGCGATGCACGGTGCCTGCGCTCAAGCTATAGAACTGCGATGTGGCGTCGATCACCGCCTGAGGCTTCAGGGCAGTGGCTGCGCTATCAAGATAAACGCCCGCATCGCTTAATGCCGGAAACTGCGCACGGAAGGCGGTTGGGGAGAAGATGGTCATACGAAACCCACTGTGTTCAATTTTAGGACCAGGCTGAAACCCGGCCGATTCGCTGGCAAAGCTGGAAAAGCGCGTTATGCTAGTTATTGCAAGGTTTGAACCGCAACCCGCATAACGAATCGACCTTTACCAGTCGATTTCACTTTTTGCTGCCTCTGGTCAGCGCTTGCGGGTGGTTTAATGCAATCAATCTGCAAGGAGATAGAAGATGAAAAAACTCGCCGCAGTGCTGGCCGTGTGTACCATGGCCTTTACCCTGGCTGCTTGTTCCAGCAATTATGTCATGCATACCAATGATGGTCGCACCATTGTAGCGGACGGGAAACCGAAAGTTGACGATGAAACCGGTATGATCAGTTATAAAGATGCCAATGGCAACGAGCAGCAGATCAATCGTACAGATGTGAAAGAGATGGTTGAGATGGGTCAGTAAGCAGCAAGCCAAAAAATTTCCCGGAGAAATTTTTACGTCGCTTCAGTGACGGCCCGAAAGGGGTACACAGGGATGTGTAGGACAAAAAAAAGCACCGCAATTTGCGGTGCTGCATAAAATCACTTGGACAGACAGGGTAAATCTACAGGAATTAAAAGCTTGATCTGCAATCGTCAGATCAAAATGCAAACACAACATCACGACCACAAGCCAAAAGCTCTCCAAAAGTCTGCGATCTCTCGCACGTTTCCAGAAATCTTTTCGTTCCGGCTCAGGAAGTGCGGCAACTATAGGTATTTGCTGGAGCTTCCTCAACGGACAAATTATAATGTCTCGGATTAAAATAACTAATACGTAACGACCTTGTATAAGTCGGACTGTTACCTTGTGAATCCGCTGATGGAAAACCATGTCTAAACGCCTTCCACCGCTTAATGCTTTACGCGTCTTCGATGCTGCAGCCCGCCATTTAAGCTTTACAAAAGCCGCTGAAGAGCTGTTTGTCACCCAGGCAGCTGTTAGCCACCAGATTAAATCTCTGGAAGATTTCCTCGGTCTTAAGCTATTTCGACGGAGGAATCGTTCGCTTTTACTGACAGAAGAAGGTCAAAGCTACTATCTGGATATCAAAGAGATCTTCTCGGCTATCAACGATGCGACGCGTAAACTTCAGGCACGCAGCGCGAAGGGCGCTTTGACCGTCAGCCTGCTGCCCAGTTTTGCCATTCAGTGGCTGGTGCCCCGTCTTTCCAGCTTTAATATGGCTTATCCGGGCATCGATGTGCGTATTCAGGCGGTGGACCGTGATGAAGAGAAACTGGCCGATGATGTTGATGTGGCGATTTTCTATGGGCGCGGTAACTGGCCGGGTCTGCGCGTTGAGAAACTGTATGCCGAATATTTGCTGCCGGTCTGCTCGCCCATGTTTCTGACTGGCGACCATCCGCTTAAAACGCCCGCCGATCTGGCACACTTTACGCTGCTGCATGATGCTTCGCGCCGCGACTGGCAATCCTATATCCGTCAGCTAGGATTGCAGCACATTAATGTGCAGCAGGGGCCAATCTTCAGTCATAGCGCGATGGTGCTGCAGGCGGCGATTCACGGCCAGGGCGTGGCGCTCGCCAATAATGTGATGGCGCAGAGTGAAATAGAAGCTGGACGGCTGGTCTGTCCATTTAATGACGTGTTAGTCAGTAAAAACGCTTTTTATCTGGTTTGTCATGACAGCCAGGCAGAACTGGGTAAAATAGCCGCCTTTCGTCAGTGGATCCTGGAAAAAGCCGCAGCTGAACAAGAAAAATTCCGCTTTCGCTACGAACACTAATGCGTTGAGTGCTGCACAGTGATGTGCAGTTTCATCTTGAGGAAGAAAGAATGTCCAGTCGTGCCATGTTTGTGTTTGCCGCCATTAGCGGATTTCTGCTGGTGGCATTTGGTGCTTTTGGAGCACACGTGCTGAGCAAATCGCTCGGCCCGGCCGAAATGGCGTGGATCCATACCGGTCTTGAATATCAGGCCTATCACACATTGGCGGTGATTGGTTTGGGTGCGGCCATGCTGCGTCGCGCCAATATCTGGTTTTACTGGAGCAGCGCTGCGCTGGCGCTTGGCACCGTGTTGTTCAGTGGCAGCCTGTATTGTTTAGCGTTGTCGCACTTGAAGTTTTGGGTTTTTGTTACGCCAGTGGGAGGGTTGTTCTTCCTGATTGGCTGGTTCTTGATGTTGATTGGCGCATTGCGTCTTAAACGAAAGGCGGATCGCCATGAATAAAGTTTTACTCTATTGCCGTCCTGGCTTTGAGAAAGAGTGTGCGGCAGAGATCAGCGCCAAAGCCGCTGAACGTGAAGTTTACGGTTTTGCCCGTGTCAAAGATGATTCTGGTTACGTGCTCTATGAGTGTTATCAGCAGGAAGATGCCGAAAAGCTGATTCAAACGCTGCCGTTTGCCGAGCTGATTTTTGCCCGTCAGATGCTGGTGGTGGGCGAACTGCTGCGCGACTTGCCGCCAGAAGATCGTATTACCCCGATTGTCGGCATGCTAACCGGTGTGGTGGAGAAGGGCGGTGAGCTGCGTGTTGAAGTGCCGGATACCAATGAAGCGAAAGAACTGACCAAGTTCTGTCGTAAGTTAACCGTACCGCTGCGCGCCAGCCTGCGTGAGAGCAAAATCCTGCTCAACTACGAATCGCCGAAACGCCCGGTGGTGCATGTGTGCTTTATTGCACCGGGTACCTGCTATGTCGGTTATTCGCTGCCAGAGAACAACTCCCCGTTCTATATGGGTATCCCGCGCCTCAAGTTCCCGTCGGATGCGCCAAGCCGTTCAACGCTGAAGCTTGAAGAGGCGTTTCACGTCTTCATCCCGGCCGATGAGTGGGATGAGCGCCTGGGCAGCGGCATGTATGCCGTGGATCTTGGGGCGTGCCCCGGCGGCTGGACCTATCAGCTGGTTAAGCGCAGCATGTGGGTGTACGCCGTAGATAACGGCCCGATGGCGCCCAGCCTCATGGATACCGGGCAAGTCACGCACTGCCGTGAAGACGGTTTCAAATACCGCCCATCACGCAATAACATTAGCTGGTTGGTGTGTGACATGGTGGAAAAACCCGTTCGCGTCGCCAGTTTGATGACAGAGTGGCTGGTCAACGGCTGGTGCCGTGAGGCGATTTTCAACCTCAAGCTACCGATGAAAAAGCGTTATGAAGAAGTGACGCAAAATCTGGCCATGATGGATGCGGCATTGAAAGAGAAGGGCGTGAATGCTCAGATTCAGGCGCGCCAGCTGTATCACGATCGGGAAGAGATTACTGTACATGTGCGCCGACTTTGGGCGGCTGTGGGCGGCCGTCGCGACGAACGCTAAATTTTCCGTCATACTTCGCGCCACAGGTGCGTTGGCTACGTTTATACGCCCCAGTCACATACTGATGTATGCTCCTGGGGACTTAATAAACTTGCCGCCTTCCTGTGACACGAATTATTTAGGGAAATGCTGCGCACTCTTTTAATTCTTCCTGATCTTCCGTCATACTTCGCGCCACTGATGCGTTGGCTGCACTTGCCGCCTTGCTGTAGCACAAATTATTTCGCAGGATCTCCAAGGTTAAATTCGTAGCGGCGCCACGTCACTACGCCTTATACCGCAACGTATTTAAATTCCCCTGCAGAACCAAATCGCGTTTTAACGTTGAGACCTGGCGGCAAATCTCTGCTATCTGCTGGTGGTCGCGCAACTTCTTTTGCCACTTTTCCGGAACCTGATCGAACTGCTGATACAGGGCTTCCAGGGTGCCAAACTGCGTGAGCAAATCGCGGGCGCTTTTGGGGCCAATGCCGGTAACGCCGGGGATTTTGCTGCTGCTTATGCCGCACAGTCCCCAGTAATCGGGTAATTGCGCGGGCGTGACGCCAAACTCGTGCTCGATGAAAGGCACGTCCAGCCAGCGTTTCTGGAAATAATCACGGATGCGGATATTCGGCGCTAAAAGCTGGCAATAACCTTTGTCGGTGGAGACGATAGTTGCCTGATGTCCGGCATCGGCCATTTTCACCGCCAGCGTGGCAGCGAGATCGTCAGCTTCATCGAGATCGGCGACCCAGCAACGCACGCCGACAGCCTCAAAGGCCTGCTGGATAACGGGCATCTCTATCTGCAAATCATCCGGCATCGGTGGGCGGCCCGCTTTGTAATCGGGCAGCAGCTGATGCCGCCAGCCAGGGTGGCGATCGTGGCTATCGAATACCGCCACGACGTGCGTCGGTTGCGTGTGGCCTAAAAGCTGATGCAGCGCGGCGACGCAGGCTTCGCGGCAGGGCGTGCCTTGCACGGCATGCAAACGGCGGATTAGATTCAGCGCATCAATAATCAGAAGATGAAACGACATAATGATAGCGGCAGCCCGCAGGCTGCCTTCCTGGTAGGTTATTTAATGATTTCGTAGCAGGGGATGTAGGCGCTGCCCGGCAGTTTCATACGTTGTTGTGCGACGAAGCCCTGCAGCAGTTCATCCATGCGATGCATGATGTCGGCGTCGCCGTGCAGTTTGTAAGGCCCCTTCTCGCGGATTTCGCGAATGCCGACCTCCTTAACGTTGCCGGCAACAATACCTGAGAAGGCGCGACGCAAATCAGCGGCCAGTTTCTCCGCAGGCTGGTTCGGGAACAGTTTCAGATTGGCCATGTTTTCGTGTGTTGGAACAAACGGCACCTGCAACTCTGGCGCGATGCGGATTGACCAGTTAAAGCTATAAGCATCACCAGTTTCACGACGATACTCTTTCACCTGCGGCATCGCTTTCTTCATCAGACGCGCCACTTCGGCGGCATCATCAATGATGATCTTGTAGTGCTTACGCGCGGTTTCACCCAGCGTATTAACGATGAAATCATCCAGAACGCGGAAGTAATCGGCGCTCTCTTTCGGGCCGGTCAGAATCAGCGGCAACACCTGATCGCTGTTGTGGGGATTCATCAGAATGCCCAGCAGATACAGCAGCTCTTCTGCCGTACCGACGCCGCCTGGGAAAATCACGATGCCATGGGCAATACGCACAAAGGCTTCAAGGCGTTTTTCGATATCCGGCATGATGATCAGTTCATTCACCAGCGGATTCGGTGGCTCAGCCGCGATAATCGACGGTTCGGTCAGACCAATGAAACGGCTGTCATGATAACGCTGCTGGGCATGACCCACCGCGGCGCCTTTCATCGGCGCTTCCATCACGCCTGGCCCGCAGCCAGTGCAGATGTTGAGTTCACGCAGGCCCATTTGCGTACCGACATTGCGGCAATACTGATACTCCACCGCGTTAATCGAGTGACCACCCCAGCACACCACGGTGTTGGGATATTCGCCAATGTGCAGCGCACGCGCGTTACGCAGAATCGAAAACACCTGATTCGTTATGTGAGCGGAATCATCAGCGTTTTTCTGATCGCTGCGCTCAAGCTGGCCATTCACAAACAGAATATCGCGCAGCACGGCAAACAGGTTGGCCTGCAATGAGCGGATAATACGGCCATCAACAAAGGCTTCTTCCGGAGGATTAATCAGTTCGAGTTTGACGCCGCGCTCACGGCGCAGCACGTTGATGTCGAAATTTTCAAAACGGGAGAGCAGTTCCTGACTACTGTCGGTCTGGCTGCCGGAGTTGAGCACCGCGAGTGAGCAGTTGCGAAAAAGCTGGTAAAGGTCGCTGCTGGCCGTTTGCTTCAGCATGTCGACTTCCAACTGGGAGAGCAGATCCATTGAGCCAAGCGGGCTGATATGTGTAATCAAGAGAACTCCTTTACACGCAAATGCGTGGCGGGTGACGCTGCGCTTAACTTGCTGAACGCAGTGACGAAAATCCTTCGGGACGCAGGTTTAGACCTTAGCGCCTTTGACAGAGTAACGTTGTACGCAGTGAATGCTCAAGTGGAACCGCGCATCCGTGCTGCGGCCTGCGAGGCGTCTCGCAATCTGTTACTGACGGACCAGGCGGGAAAACCCGGGAGAGAAGGGGACGTTGCTGCGCCACGGATTAATATCCAGTCCACCACGGCGCGTATAACGTGCATAAACAGTCAGGGCTTCTGGTTGGCAAAAGCGTTGAATGTCGTTGAAAATGCGCTCAACGCACTGTTCATGGAATTCATTGTGCTGACGGAATGAGATCAGGTAACGCAGCAGGGCTTCACGATCGATACGTGGGCCTTTGTAGCGGATCATCACAGAGCCCCAATCTGGCTGATGGGTGATCAGACAGTTGGATTTCAGCAAATGGCTCACCAGCGTTTCTTCCACCACTTCACTGCCCGCAGCCTGGGCTAAATAATCGGCGTTGAAAGCATAGTCGTGGATCTCGATATCCTGCTCGTCAATGACATCGCCATTGAAATGGCCGATCGGCTGACCTTCCACTTCGCCCAGACGGAATAGCGCTACGCTGACCTCGCCATTGGCGCAGGCGCGCAAATCGCGCTCCAGCGTCTGGCGCACTTCGCCCCAGTCAGCGAAACGCGTCTGGTTAAAACTGTTAAGATAGAGCTTAAAGCTCTTGGACTCGATCAGGTTTTCGCTGTCCGCGCGCAGCACCACTTCGCCTACCGCCACCTGCGGCACGCCTTTGCTGTTGAGCCAGGAGAGTTCGTACAGCGTCCAGATATCTGCGCCCTGAAACGGCAGATTATCCGGGTAGAGCCCAAGCGGTTCACGATTCAGGCTGCGCGGCACCGATTGCAGCAGCGTGTTATCGTAGCGATCAACATAAGCCGTGGGCTTACCTAACGTCAGGCCGCTTAACGCCTGATCGCGGTTTTCAGAAGACATATCGGTTACCACTAAATTCCATCAAAGTGGCTAAGTGTAACCGATCACAAGCGAGAAGAAGAATGATGCAGCAAACCGCAGAGGCCCTGCGTGAGTTTACCGCCCGTTATGTGCAACATTGGCAGCAGCAGGCTGGACATCTGCCCGCCAGTTCGGATCTGCTGGGTGTGCCATCCCCTTGTATTGTCAGCACGCTGGATGATTGTGTGCTGTGGCAACCACAGCCCTTCACCTTGCCAGCCACCCTGGAAGCCGTCGAGCGTGCACTGGATATTCAGTTGCAATCGGAAATCAGTGCTTTTTACACCTCGCAGTTTGCCGGCGATATGACCGCAACCTTTCAACAGCAGCCGATAACGTTGTTACAGGTGTGGAGCGAATCAGACTTTACCCGCTTGCAGGAGAATCTGATTGGCCATCTGGTCATGAAGCGCCGCTTAAAACAGAGTCCAACATTATTTATTGCGACTACTGAATCGGAGCAGGATGTGATTGCTCTGTGTAATCTTTCCGGTGAAGTTATTCTGGAACAGCCTGGTAGTAAAAAGCGCCAGGTGCTGGCGGCAAGTATTCAGACATTTCTTAATGATTTACAACCGGTTAAAGCCTGATTAGCAGATTTCACAGGTTAGGTTTGTAAGAGATCTCTCACATCAGGTGTGAGAGATCGCTAGATCATCTTGCAGCTATCCGGAAAACAAAGATGTAAAAATATTGTGAATCATAAGGTTATGGCATCACTCCTAAAATTAGTAGTGTGAGAAATCTATTAACGCGTCTTACTAACTTGTTATTACGATGGTTTCTGACAGAATAGTCACCACTGGCAGGATGCTGGGGACAAAGAGACGTTCAGGAGAATGTCAGCCAGGAGGCAGGAACGTAACGGAGTTTACGGCACATGGAAGGCTTCAGGATGAAGCAGGACACTCAGGATTGAGTCAGGGACACCTCCAGGACGGAGAATGAGAGCCACGTGGATGGTGGTGGGCCAGGATGCTAAGGATAACTGTCACGATGACAGGCAATGGAAAGCAGAGGAAGAGTTGTCATGGATGAGCAGGGAGCACAGCGGTGGCGGGAATGCTGCGAACGAAACCGGGAGCACTGTAATCACAGTGCTCCCTTTTTTTATGCCTTTTTTGCACGTTGAACGACTAGTGGTATGCTTGCCGCCCAATTTTTCTCTGGAGGTGGCGTATGTCGTCGCAAATGATTATTCAACAGCTGCAGCAAATCGAAGCGGTGATGCGCGAACATGGCCACTGGCAGACGCAATCCCCTGAGGTGGCAGCCTTCGCCAGCACCGAGCCTTTTTGTCTCAATACCATGGAGCCGCTGGAGTGGCTGCAGTGGGTACTCATCCCACGTTTCCATGCGCTAATCGAAGCCGGCGCGCCACTGCCGCAAAATTTCTCAGTTACGCCTTATTATGAAGTCGCGTTACCTGCGACCACGCCAGGCCATGCAATCCTGTTGCTGACATTGGGCCAGTTTGACGCGCTTTTTCAGGACCCGACCCCTTAATGCTGGAAATCCTTTATCAAGATGAATGGCTGGTCGCCGTCAATAAGCCCTCAGGTTGGCTGGTGCATCGTAGCTGGCTCGATCGCGACGAAAAAGTGGTGGTGATGCAAACGGTACGCGATCAAATTGGTCAGCACGTATTTACCGTGCATCGCCTCGATCGCCCCACCTCCGGCGTACTGTTAATGGCGCTCTCCAGCGAAGTGGCGCATTTGCTGTCACAGCAGTTCGAGCAGCATAAAATGCAGAAGACCTATCACGCAGTGGTGCGCGGTTGGCTGGATGGCAGCGCGACGCTCGATTATCCGTTGGTCGAAGAGCTGGATAAGATCGCCGATAAGTTCGCCACTCAGGAACGTACTGCACAGGAAGCCGTCACCGACTATCGCTCACTGGCGCAGGTCGAAATGCCTGTGGCGATCAGCCGTTACGACAGCGCGCGTTATACCCTGGTGGAGATGTCGCCGCATACCGGCCGCAAACATCAGCTGCGTCGTCATATGGTGCATCTGCGTCATCCAATTATTGGTGACAGCGCCCATGGTGATTTGCGGCAGAACCGGGGTGCAGCAGAGCACTTTGGTATGAATCGATTGATGCTGCATGCCAGTGCGCTGAGTCTGACGCATCCGGTCACCGGAGAACCTCTGGTGATTCGCGCGGGGCTGGATCTCGTCTGGCAAGGCATGCTGCAACATTTTGGCTGGCAGGATCAGATCCCTGAAGTTCCCAGGGTTGAGTTTGCCGACGAGGCAGTCCAGGATAAGCCAACAGAATAAAGGAGCGGCAAGATGGCAAAGATTGGCATTTTTACAGGTACGGTTTACGGCAATGCGTTGCTGGTGGCTGAAGAAGCGCAGCCGGTACTGGAAGCGCAGGGCCATGAAGTGAAAGTTTTTGAGGATGCATCACTGGCGGATTGGCAGGCTTACAGCAAGGAGGTCATTCTGATTGTCACCTCCACCACCGGCCAGGGCGACTTCCCGGACAATATTGCCCGCTTGTATGTGCAGATACGCGATGAAGTGGGTTATCAACCAGAGCTTCGCTACGGCGTGATTGCACTGGGTGATAGCAGCTATGAGAACTTCTGCGGCGCGGGTAAAACTTTTGATGCCACCTTGCAGGAGCAAAGTGCCAAACGCATCGGTGATGTGCTGCTGGTGGATGCCACTGAAGATCCTGAGCCTGAGTCAGTGACCACGCCGTGGGTTGAGAGCTGGGGTAAGCTGCTGTAATTATGCCTTCGCTTCGTCTTTGGCAAGCGGCAATCTGAACGGCCTGAAAATAAGATGATGATGTTTCAGGCGCGCCAGATTGCATCCTCTCCCTTGTTGGGAGAGGGTGAGATCGCACTCAGGTCACCGGAGCCGGATTAAACACCGCCAGCTGATTGCGAATGCCCCAGCGATCGGACCAGGTTTGTTTGCGACCACTGGCAATCTCCAGTATCAACTCAAACAACCGCCAGCCCACCTGCTCGATACTCTCTTCACCCGTCGCAATGGTGCCTGCATTAATATCCATCAAATCGTGCCAGCGTTCAGCCAGGGCATTGCGCGTCGCCATTTTAATCACCGGAATCGCAGCCAAACCGTAGGGTGTGCCGCGCCCAGTAGTAAACACCTGCAAGGTAATACCTGACGCCATCTGCTGGGTGCCGCAGACAAAATCACTGGCCGGTGTCGCCGCGTAGATTAAACCGCGTTGAGTCGGGCGCTGCCCGGGTGACAGCACCTCTACAATCGGACTGCGTCCTGATTTGGCAATCGATCCCAGCGCTTTCTCCACCACGTTCGCCAGCCCGCCTTTCTTATTACCCGGCGAGGGATTGGCGCTGCGGTCGGTTTGGCCCTGGCTAAGATAATCGTCATACCACGCCATCTCTTCCAGTAGGCGTTTACCCACATTTTCATCGACCACGCGCGGCGTCAGCAGATGTATTGCATCGCGCACTTCGGTGACCTCGGAGAACATCACGGTGGCGCCGCAGCGTACCAGCAAATCAGAAGCAAAGCCGACTGCCGGATTGGCCGTCACGCCGGAAAATGCATCGCTGCCGCCGCATTGCGTGCCAATCACCAGTTCTGATGCCGGGCAGGTCTCGCGCTGGCGCAAATTCAGTTTTTTCAGATGGCGCTCAGCCACCTGGAGAATTTCATCGACCATCGCGCCGAAACCAACATGCCGTTCATCCTGCAAACGCACAATGTCATGATCATCCAGCGAGATGGCCTGCACATCTGGCGTGCCGGTCAGCAGACGCTCCGGCTGTAACTTCTCGCAGCCGAGACTGACGATCATCACTTCGCCCCCAAAATTGGGGTTCAGCGCGAGGTTATGGATAGTGCGGATCGGCACCACCGCAGCGGGCGCATTGATCGCCACACCACAGCCATAAAGATGATTCAGTGCCACTACGCCATCAACGTTGGGATAGCGTGGCAGCAGATCGCGTTCGATCATTTGCACCACGTAATCCACGACGCCAGCCACACAGTGCACGCTGGTGGTGATGCCGAGCAGATTGCGTGTTCCTACGCTGCCATCGGCGTTGCGATAACCCTCAAAGGTGTATCCTTCGAGCGGTGGCAGAGCGGGAGGAACATTGTTCGCCAGCGGCAAACTGTTAAGCGGAGGCGCTTCGGGTAGCGCCACCAGCGATTCTTCAATCCAGCTGCCCTGTGCAATCGGGCGCAAGGCGGTGCCAATCACCTCGCCGTAGCGCAGGATGACGCCGTTTTCAGGAATATCCACAAGCGCCACTTTATGTCCCTGCGGCACGTGTTCGGTGAGCTGCAGGCCATCCTCGAAGCGAGTGCCAGCCGGCAATCCCTGGTTGTTGACCACGATCGCCACGTTGTCGGCATCGTGTACTTTTATATAAAGCGGTTTCTCTGTTAGCGGTCGGTTCATTGCTCACCTTCCAGTTCGTCGCACTGTACATGGCAGCGCGTTGTAAATGCTTCCGTCACGTCATCATTTTTTGCCAGCCTCAGTATATGCAGGGGTATTGGCCTGCGCATTGTGCAACTGACTGGCTTTTTGGGGTTTTATTACCTGAGTTTGGTTCGTTTATCCAAATACAAGTGAACAGACTCACAAAGCGCACGTTGGCTGGCTGCTTCTTAATCAATCTCAGGGTGAAAAATCAGGTTCCGTGAGCTACGCCGCAGGGATATGTGCAATTGCCATAAAATCAACATAAATCAATGCTTATCATCATGCGTTCTTCCAATGCCTCGTAGTTGTGCTGTTCCTATACTGATTCTCGTTCTTCAACGTTTGGTTATTCGTCACGACGCATCATCGTTTTGCCATAACAACAATCGCCGTGTTTAACCCGACATCATTCTGATACCCAACGCGATGTGTATGCAGTCAGAGTGAATGTAGCGTTCGCTATATTTCAGGAGTGCATCATGAATAGTTTCAGCCAGACAGCGGAAGCGGTGCAAAAACGCACCAACGCCCGTTACTGGATTGTGGTGATGTTATTTATCGTCACATCATTCAACTACGGTGATCGTGCAACCATCTCGATTGCCGGTTCCGCGATGTCTAAAGATATCGGCCTCGATTCGGTCGGTCTGGGCTATATCTTCTCCGCCTTCTCATGGGCTTACGTTATTGGACAGATTCCTGGCGGCTGGCTGCTCGACCGCTTTGGCTCAAAACGCGTCTACTTCTGGAGTATTTTCCTCTGGTCGCTGTTTACCCTGCTGCAAGGCTTTGTTGACCTGTTCAGCGGCTTCGGCATCGTAATTTCACTGTTCCTGCTGCGCTTTATGGTCGGCCTGGCAGAAGCGCCTTCCTTCCCGGGTAACAGCCGTATTGTTGCGGCCTGGTTCCCGGCACAAGAGCGTGGCACCGCCGTGGCAATCTTCAACTCGGCGCAGTATTTCGCCACGGTGATCTTCGCCCCGATTATGGGCTGGCTGGTGGCCGAAGTGGGCTGGGCGCACGTGTTCTGGTTCATGGGCGGACTGGGCATCATCCTCAGCTTCGTCTGGCTCAAGTTCATGCACGATCCGAACAACCATCCGGGTGTGAACAAGGCTGAGCTGGAGTACATGGAGCAGGGCGGCGCGCTGATCAACATGGATGCCAAAAAAGCCGACCGCAAAGTGAGCTGGGATGAGAAGTGGTATCAAATCAAACAGCTGCTTTCGACCCGCATGATGTGGGGTATCTATCTCGGACAATATTGCGTTAACGCGCTGACCTACTTCTTTATTACCTGGTTCCCGGTGTATCTGGTGCAGGCGCGCGGCATGTCGATTTTAAAAGCGGGCATGATCGCCTCGATTCCGGCCATCTGTGGCTTCCTCGGCGGCGTGTTAGGTGGCGTGATTTCTGATTACCTGATGCGTAAAACCGGTTCGCTGAATATTGCACGCAAGACGCCAATTGTGGTCGGCATGCTGCTCTCCATCAGCATGGTGATGTGTAACTACACCGAAACTGAGTGGGTAGTGGTGCTGTTTATGGCGCTGGCGTTCTTCGGCAAAGGTATTGGTGCGCTGGGCTGGGCAGTGATGGCGGATACCGCACCGAAAGAGATCAGCGGTTTGAGCGGTGGCTTGTTCAACATGTTCGGCAACTTCTCCGGCATTGTGACGCCAATTGCTATCGGTTACATCATCGCCGCTTCCGGCTCTTTCGAAGGTGCGCTGATTTATGTCGGGATCCACGCCTTTGTCGCTGCGTTTAGCTTCCTGTTCATTACGGGTGATATCAAACGTATTGAACTGAAACACCGAGCATAAGGACGAACTATGAATACGCAAAGTAGCCCGGTGATCACCGATATGCAGGTGATTCCGGTTGCCGGTTACGACAGCATGTTGCTGAACATTGGTGGAGCGCACAGCGCCTGCTTCACCCGCAACATTGTGGTACTGACCGACAGTGATGGTCATACCGGCGTCGGTGAAGCGCCGGGTGGCGAAACGATCTACCAAACGCTGGTGGAGGCGATTCCACAGGTCAAAGGCCAGCAGGTGGCGCGTATGAACCGCCTGGTGCAGCAGGTGCACAAAGGCAATCAGTCGGCGGATTTCGATACCTTTGGTAAAGGGGCCTGGACCTTCGAACTGCGCGTCAACGCGGTGGCGGCGCTGGAAGCCGCACTGCTGGATTTACTGGGCCAATGTCTGGGCGTGCCTGTGGCAGAACTGCTCGGGCCTGGGCAGCAGCGCGATGAAGTCACCGTGCTCGGTTACCTGTTCTATCTTGGCGATCGTCGCAAAACCGATTTACCGTATCTGACGGGCGAAGGTGCCAGCCATGACTGGTATCACCTGCGTCATCAGGAAGCGCTGACGCCAGAAGCAGTGGTGCGCCTGGCAGAAGCGGCACAGGACAAATACGGTTTCAAAGATTTCAAACTGAAGGGCGGCGTATTGCCGGGCGAGCAGGAGATGGAATCCGCTGCCGCACTGAAAAAACGCTTCCCGGATGCACGCATCACCGTCGATCCCAATGGTGCCTGGACGCTGGATGAAGCGATTGGCTTGTGCAAAGGCATGGGCGATGTGCTGACCTATGCAGAGGATCCGTGTGGTGCCGAGCAGGGTTATTCCGGCCGTGAAGTGATGGCGGAGTTCCGCCGCGCCACCGGCTTGCCGGTCGCCACCAATATGATTGCCACCAACTGGCGCGAGATGAATCACGCGGTGATGCTCAACTCAGTCGATATCCCGCTGGCCGATCCGCACTTCTGGACGCTGAGCGGTGCGGTGCGCGTGGCGCAACTGTGCGACGACTGGGGCTTAACCTGGGGTTGCCACTCCAACAACCATTTCGATATTTCGCTGGCGATGTTTACCCACGTTGGCGCTGCCGCACCGGGCAAACCGACGGCTATCGATACCCACTGGATTTGGCAGGAAGGCGATCAGCGCCTCACCAAAGAGCCGCTGCAAATCCGCAACGGCAAGATTGCCGTACCGGATAAGCCCGGCCTCGGCGTTGAGCTGGATTGGGATCGTCTGCATCAAGCCAATGCACTTTACAAATCTCTGCCGGCAGGTGCGCGTAACGACGCCACGGCGATGCAGTATCTGGTTCCCGGTTGGTCATTCGACCGTAAGCGTCCGGCCTTCGGTCGCCGTCATGCATAAGGAGCAGGAAATGAGTCAGACACCAAAAATCACATCGCTGCAGGTCATTCCGGTGGCCGGTCACGACAGCATGTTGCTGAATCTGAGCGGCGCCCATTCACCGTTCTTCACCCGTAACATCGTCATCATCAAGGATAACGCGGGCCACACCGGCGTGGGTGAAATTCCCGGCGGTGAGAAAATTCGTCAGACGCTGGAAGATGCGGCGGCGCTGGTGGTGCAGAAGACCGTGGGTGAGTACAAAAACATCCTTAACCTGGTTCGCAGTACTTTTGCCGACCGCGATTCCAGCGGACGCGGCAATCAGACCTTCGACCTGCGTACCACCATCCATGTGGTGACTGGCATTGAAGCGGCGCTGCTGGATCTGCTCGGTCAGCATTTGGGCGTCAACGTTGCCTCGCTGCTCGGCGATGGCCAACAGCGTGACCGCGTGGAGATGCTGGGTTACCTGTTCTACGTCGGTGACCGCAAGAAAACGTCGCTGCCTTATCAGAGCCAGGAAACAGACAAGTGCGACTGGTATCGCCTGCGTCATGAAGAGGCGCTGACGCCAGATACCGTGGTGCGTCTGGCGGAAGCCGCCTATGAAAAATATGGCTTCAACGATTTCAAACTGAAAGGCGGCGTGCTGCGCGGTGGCGAAGAGGCCGAAGCGGTCACGGCGCTGGCTAAACGCTTCCCGCAGGCACGCGTCACTCTCGATCCCAACGGTGCCTGGTCGCTGAACGAGGCGATTCTGCTCGGTAAACAACTCAAAGGCGTGCTGGCCTACGCAGAAGATCCATGCGGGGCTGAGCAGGGTTATTCCGGCCGCGAAGTGATGGCGGAATTCCGTCGCGCAACCGGCTTGCCGACCGCGACTAACATGATCGCCACCGACTGGCGCCAAATGGGCCACACGCTGTCTCTGCAATCGGTGGATATCCCGCTGGCGGATCCACACTTCTGGACCATGCAAGGTTCAGTGCGCGTGGCGCAGATGTGTCATGACTTCGGCCTGACCTGGGGTTCGCACTCTAACAACCACTTCGATATTTCGCTGGCGATGTTCACCCACGTGGCCGCTGCCGCGCCGGGCGCGATTACCGCCATCGATACTCACTGGATCTGGCAGGAGGGCAATCAGCGCCTGACCAAAGAGCCGTTCCAGATCAAGGGCGGCATGGTACAGGTGCCGCAAAAACCGGGTCTTGGTGTCGAGCTGGATATGGATCAGGTGATGCAGGCCAATGCGCTGTATCAGAAACACGGTTTGGGCGCGCGCGACGACGCGCAGGCGATGCAGTTCCTCGTGCCGAACTGGACCTTCGATAACAAGCGTCCGTGCCTGGTGCGCTAACGTTTCCGGCGCCCCGTGCGGGCGCCTGTTGTAACAGACAGGAGTAAAGACAATGAGCAATGCCTGGCCGAACCATTTTCGTCGCCGTTTGCAGGCAGGGGAAACCCTGATTGGTAGCTGGTGCGCACTTGCCAGCCCGATTTCCACCGAAGTTCTGGGTCTGGCGGGTTTTGACTGGCTGGTGCTGGATGGCGAACACGCGCCCAACGACATCACCACCTTTATCCCGCAGTTGATGGCGCTGAAGGGCAGCCACAGTGCGCCGGTGGTGCGTCCGCCGTGCAACGAACCCATCATCATCAAACGCCTGCTGGATATCGGTTTCTACAACTTCCTGGTGCCATTTGTGGAGACCGAGGAAGAGGCGATTCGCGCCGTGGCCTCAACGCGCTATCCGCCAGCGGGCATTCGCGGCGTGTCGGTTTCGCATCGCAGCAATATGTACGGCACGCTGCCGGATTACAACGCCACCATCAATGACAACATCACAGTGCTGGTGCAGATCGAAACGCAGCGGGCGGTGGATAACATCGATGCGATTGCTGCCGTTGACGGCGTGGATGGCATTTTTGTCGGACCGGGCGATCTCTCGGCGGCGATGGGCTATCTCGGTCAGCCTGCACATCCTGAAGTGCTGAAAGTAATCAAACATATCTTTGAACGTGCCAAAGCGGCGGGCAAGCCGAGCGGGATTCTGGCGCCGGTGGAAGCCGACGCACGCCGTTATCTCGAATGGGGCGCCACATTCGTTGCCGTGGGCAGCGATCTCGGTGTTTTCCGCAACGCCACGCAGGCGCTGTGTGACAAATTTAAGAAATAACTGACGAAGAGGAAAGGCAATGAAAATTGGATTTATCGGCCTCGGTATTATGGGCAAACCGATGAGTAAAAACCTGGTGAAAGCCGGTTATTCACTGGTGGTACGTGACCACAACGTCAGCAATGAAGCCGAGCTGGTGGAGCTGGGCGCTACCGTGGCGAAAACGCCAAAAGAGGTCGCCGAACAGGTTGATGTGGTGATCACCATGGTGCCGAACTCACCGCAGGTGAAAGAGGTTTGCCTCGGCGCCAACGGGATTATCGAAGGTGCGAAGCCAGGACTGATTGTGATCGACATGAGTTCGATTGCGCCGCTGGCCAGCCGTGAAGTGCACGATGCGCTGGCAGAAAAAGGCATCAAGATGCTGGATGCGCCGGTCAGTGGTGGCGAGCCGAAAGCGATTGAGGGCACGCTGTCCGTGATGGTTGGCGGCGATAAAGCGGTATTCGACCAGTGCTATGACATCATGAAAGCCATGGCCGGTTCGGTGGTGCACACCGGCGATATCGGTGCAGGTAACGTCACTAAGCTGGCGAACCAGGTGATTGTGGCGCTGAACATCGCGGCGATGTCCGAAGCGCTGTCGCTGGCAACCAAAGCCGGTGTGAACCCAGAACTGGTTTATCAGGCGATTCGTGGTGGGCTGGCAGGCAGCACGGTACTCGATGCCAAAGCGCCAATGGTGCTGGATCGTAACTTCAAGCCGGGCTTCCGCATCGATCTGCACATCAAGGATTTAGCGAATGCGCTGGACACTTCACACGGCATTGGCGCGCATCTGCCGCTGACGGCTGCGGTGATGGAAATGATGCAGGCGCTGAAAGTCGACGGCAAGGGCACATCTGACCATAGTGCGCTGGCTTGCTATTATGAAAAATTAGCTCAGGTCGAGATCACCCGGTAGTTTGCCTGTCCGGTGTCTGCGGATGCCGGACAGCTTACTGCATTAGCAGGACGGAACTCCGTCATCCATCGCGCTCGGATTGCCTATGAAAATTGTCATCGCACCGGATTCATATAAAGAGAGTTTGTCCGCCCTGGAAGTGGCTGCGGCGATTGAAGCGGGATTTAGCGAAATTTTTCCCGACGCCGAATACGTGAAAATACCGGTCGCCGACGGTGGCGAAGGCACGGTAGAAGCCATGGTGGCGGCGACGCAGGGAAGTATTGTCAGATTGACCGTGACCGGACCGCTCGGCGCGCCGGTTGAGGCTTTTTACGGATTATCCGGTGATGAGCGCAGCGCCTTTATTGAAATGGCGGCAGCCAGCGGTCTGGAGCTGGTGCCGGCCGCGCAGCGTGACCCGTTGATCACCAACTCTTATGGCACTGGCGAGCTGATTAAAAACGCGCTCGATCGCGGTGTTGACCACATCATTATTGGCATTGGCGGCAGCGCCACCAACGATGGGGGATCCGGCATGATGCAGGCGCTGGGCGCTCGCTTACTGGACCAGCAGGGCAATGAGATTGCCTTTGGCGGCGGCGCACTGCCGCAGCTGGCGCGGATTGAAATCGATCAGCTGGATAAACGTATTCAGCAGTGCCGCATCGAAGTGGCCTGCGATGTCACCAATCCCCTGACCGGTGAAGAGGGCGCCTCTGCGATTTTTGGCCCACAAAAAGGGGCCACGCCGGAACTGGTGCAGCAGCTGGATAAAGCGCTGGCGCATTATGCTGAGATTATCCATCGCGATTTAGACATTGATGTGCTGCACATTGCGGGCGGCGGTGCGGCGGGGGGCATGGGCGCGGCACTGCATGCGTTTTGCCAGGCCGAGCTACGTCGCGGTATTGAGATCGTCACGGAAGCCCTTGGGTTAGCGGATCAGGTGCAGGATGCCGATCTGGTGATTACCGGCGAAGGGCGTATTGATAGCCAGACCATTAACGGTAAAGTGCCGATTGGTGTGGCGAAGGTGGCAAAGCAGTTTAACAAGCCGGTGATTGGCATTGCGGGCAGTTTAACCGCAGATGTTGGCGTGGTGCATCAGCACGGGCTGGATGCGGTATTCAGCGTGCTGTTTAGCATTGGCTCACTGGAGGATGCGTTAGCCAATGCGGCGCAGAATGTGCGACTGACCGCGCGCAATGTGGCGGCAACAATCAAGGTGGGGCAGGCCTTATAGATGCGGCTGATCGCGCGCAATGTCGTGGCAGCGAGCAATGTGGGGCAGGCCTTACAGGCGCGCCTCTCTCATCCTAACCCTCTCCCGTTATCGGGCGAGGGGACCGTTGGTGGCGATGATTGAGACGACGAGTCATTCTTTAACCATGCTCGATTAGCGCTCTCTTGTGCTTAAGAGAGGGCATGAAACGTTCCGTTATCCCACGCCCAACACTTTCCTGGCCTCACGCGCCACGTTCGCCATCTCATCACTCAACTCCAGTAATTCCGGCTCCAGCGCTTCGATATCACTCTCCTGATGCAGGCTCTTTTCCAGCTGCTGGCACAGTTGTTTGAGTCGCGGCACGCCGCTGTAGCTGGCACTGCCGTGCAGCTTATGGATAATCTCGCGTAGGCCATTAACATCATTACTGGCCATGGAACCCTCCACGCGCGCTTCCACCTCCGGCAGGAAATCCAGCAGCATCTGCAGCAGATCGCGTGCCAGATCCGGTTTGTTGGCGGCCTGACGCAGTGCCAGCGCCCAGTCGAGTGACGGCGCAACATCGGGCAGCAGTGGCGCTGCCGCCGTGGGGTTCGGCGCGTAACGCTGCAACAGTTGGCTCAGCTTGCCTTCATCAATCGGCTTCGCCAGATAATCATTCATCCCGGCGCCAATCAGCTGCTGGCGCTCGCCATCCAGCGCATGCGCGGTCACCGCGACAATTGGGGTATTCGCATGCAGCGGCAGGCTGCGGATAATTTCACTGGCGCGAATGCCATCGATATCCGGCATCTGGATATCCATCAAAATCACATCCAGCTTGTGTAACCGCGCCTGGCGGATGGCCTGTTCCGCGTTGTCGCACAGAATGATGTGCTGAACCTGCTCCTCCAACAGCGCACCGATCAGCTTCAGATTGGCAGGATTGTCATCCACCGCCATCACCGTCAGCGGCTGACGGGTACTGTGCGGTAAGGCATCGTTATGCAAACTGTGCAAATCCAGCAGCATCGGCAACAAGCGCGTCAGTGAGACGGGTTTGGCGATACAGCCGGCGATGCCTCGTGCGCGCAAATCGTCGGCGAACAGCATCATCTCGCTGGGCAGCGCCAGCAGTACCGAATCGGCATGGGCGCGCAGCCGTTGAATTAAAGCATCCGGCAGCGTGGCGGGGTGAGGATCGTTCACCGGCAATCCCATCAACAACAGCGGGAAGCGGGTATCCGGCAGCGCTTCCAGTGAAGTGAAATGCTGAACCTGCAGCGGCGTGATGCTAAGCATCTCCTGCACTGCTTTCGCCACCGCGGCATGGGGTTCGATATAGGCTAACGGGATGGCGCGCAGATCTTCCAGCATACGCGGAATGGGCGGCGCGTTGGGATTGAGATCGAGATGAACGTGCACCCAGAAAGTGGATCCCTGATTCTGACGGCTGTGGAACGCGATCTCTCCGCCCATCTCCGACACCAATTTTTGCGTGATCACCAGACCCAAACCAGTGCCGCCGTGGCGGCGGGAAATACTCGCATCGGCCTGACGAAACGCCTGGAACAGCTGTGACTGCTGCTGCTCAGAAATGCCAATGCCGGTGTCGTGTACCTGAATTTCCAGTTCAACGCGCGTGGTGCTCAGGCTACGCAGCTCAACACGCAAATCGATGTGCCCCTGCTCAGTAAACTTAATGGCATTACCAATCAGGTTAATCATGATCTGCTGTAAACGTAGCGGGTCGCCAATCACATTATCCGGCACCTGTTTTTCCAGACAAACGGTGATCTCGAGTCCTTTGTCATGTGCTGAAGGTGCCAGCAGCACCAGCGTTTCATCCAGCGTGGCGCGTAGCGGGAAGGGGATCGATTCCAGCACCAGTTTGCCGGCTTCGAGCTTTGAGAAATCCAGCACATCGTTGATGATGCTCAGCAGGTTATTGGCCGAGCGTTCAATGGTGCTCATATAATCGCGTTGGTTGGTGCTCAGTCCGGTTTTCAGCATCTGACGGGTAAAGCCAATCACTCCGTTGAGCGGTGTTCGTAACTCATGCGACATATTGGCAAGGAATTCTGATTTAATACGCGCCGCTTCCTGCGCGCGCTTCTTCGCCAAATCCAGCTCGACGTTTTGAATCTCCAGCTGCTCCAGGGTTTCACGCAGATCGTAGGTGGCCTGATCGATATTCTGCTGCATCTCTTCGTGATAAGCGGTGAGCGACATCGCCATGGCATTGATGCCGTTTTTCAGGATGCTCAGTTCGCCCAGCATGTAGCCATCAACGCGGCTGTCGAGTTGGCCGCGACGAATGCGGTCCACGGTGGAAACCATGTTACGAATCGGCCCGGTGACGTCGCGCATCAGGCGATAGGCAAACAGCATGGCGATGCACAAACAAAACAGTAAGAGCAAAGTGGCCACAAACACCTCTTTGTACTGCTCCAGCCGCACCGATTGCAGATCGAGTTCAATAGCCACATACCCCAACGGATTACCCGCCGGTTTGGCATCTTCACCGGGCAGTTCGTCTACGGAATAGCGTTCGGAGATAATCGGGGTTCGCAGCACCATCAAATTGCCGTGGCGCTCGACGGAGACACCCTCTTCCAGCGTCGAGATGTCTTCTTTCTGCAATAACGCCAGATTTTGGTTGTTGTTCGAAGTGACGTAGATGTGATTGTTGTTGTCGAAAACGGTAATGGCACGGACAATATCGGAATGACGACGATGCAGCAGGCTGACCAGCTCGCGAATCGCATCACGATTGTGCCAGGTCATACCGTATTCGCTGGAGACTGCCAGCGGTTCGATAATGTTCGATCCGGCATCGCGCACCTGATGTTGTAATTCGTTATAACGGTGCACCACGAAGAAGGTACTGAGCAGCAGACCAATCATTAAGGTTGGCGCCAGTATCAAAATCATCATTCGCGCCCGCAGGCTATATTTGGTCATAATTGTGGCCTGGCAACTCCTGGCATTGATATCCCTGTGCACAATCCGCTTGCGATGGCACACCCCATTAATTTAGAGAATTCACAACACTATGGCGCAATTTTACTCCGCAAAACAGCGTGTGGCGACAAAGCAGCGTATTACCGTCACTATCGAAGATCTTGATCCCTTTGGACAAGGTGTTGCGCGCCATAATGGCAAAGCGATGTTTGTCAGCGGCGCACTGCCGGGTGAACAGGCAGAAGTCATGGTCGTGGAAGATAAACGTCAGTTCTCGCGGGCCAAGGCCAAAAAGATTATGCAGCCAAGCGCACAGCGGGAAACACCGCGCTGCGTGCACTTTGGCGTGTGTGGTGGCTGCCAGCAACAGCATGCCGCGATCGCGTTACAGGAGGACAGTAAAGCACGTGCACTGAGCCGAATGTTGAGCCGGGATGCGCCTTTGCCGGTGCAGGTGAATGAGATCATCAGTGGCAACACCTGGGGCTACCGCCGTCGCGCCCGTCTGGGACTGCAATGGCAGCCTAAACAGCAGCGTTTACAAATGGGGTTCCGCCAGGCGGCCAGCAACGACTTAGTTGAGTTAACTCAATGCCCCATTTTGGTGCCCGAGCTTGAAGCGTTACTGCAGCCGTTGCTCCGGTGTCTTAGCAGCTTGCAGGCCGCACGGCGACTGGGCCATGTCGAGTTAGTGCTGGCAGATAATGGCCCGCTGATGGTGCTGCGTCATCTTGATGCATTGTCCGCAGGCGATCGTGTAAAACTGGAACGCTTTTCGCATGAGCATCAGCTGATGTTGTATCTGGCGGACGGCAGCGAGAATTTGCAGCCGCTGGGGGATTACGCACCTTTCTACCAATCTTTTGATTTGAAACTGACTTTCAGCCCGCAGGATTTCATCCAGGTGAATGATGGCGTGAATCAGCAGATGGTGACAAAAGCCATTGAATGGCTCGATTTACAGCCCGAAGATCGGGTGCTGGATCTGTTTTGCGGTATGGGAAATTTCACTTTGCCTGTAGGAAAGTTCGTACAAAATGCTGTGGGTGTGGAGGGTGTTGCAGCATTAGTCCACCAGGCAGCGTATAATGCTGAGCTGAATAATCTTAAAAATGTCCGCTTTTTCCAGCACAACCTGGAGGAAGACGTTGCCCACCAGCCTTGGGCAGCGCAGGGATTTAACAAGGTGTTACTGGATCCAGCACGCGCTGGGGCCGCGGGTGTGATGTCGCATATCGTTAAACTTGCGCCGCAACGCGTGGTCTATGTTTCCTGTAACCCAACAACACTTGCGCGCGACAGTCAGGCATTACTGTCGGCGGGCTACCATTTGGAAAGGGTCGCGATGCTGGATATGTTCCCACATACCAGTCATCTCGAGTCCATGGTGCTGTTTAGCAAAGCATAAGCGGCGTTTTCGTCGTTATGGCAGGAGAGGATATGGTTGCGGTTAGAAGTGCGCATTTAAATACGGAAGGGGAATTTGCCCTTGACCAGTGGATCGCCAGTTTAAATATCAATAATCCGCAATCCTGTCAGCGATTGGCGGACACCTGGCGCTACTGTGAAACCGAAACGCACAACCATCCAGATCAGGCTCTGCTGCTGTGGCGCGGTATTGAGATGGTGGAAATACTCACCATGCTCAGTATGGACAACGACAGCCTGCGCGCGGCCTTGCTGTTCCCGCTGGCTAACGCCGACGTGGTCAGTGAAGAAGAGCTGGAAAAGTCTTTCGGCAAAGGCATTGTGTCATTGGTGCACGGCGTGCGCGACATGGACGCGATCCGCCAGCTGAAAGCCATCCACAATGATTCAATGGCTTCCGAGCAGGTGGATAACGTACGCCGCATGCTGCTGGCGATGGTGGAAGATTTCCGCTGCGTCGTCATCAAGCTGGCAGAACGTATCGCCCACCTGCGTGAAATGAAGGACGCGCCAGAAGACGAACGCGTTCTCGCCGCTAAAGAGAGCACCAACATCTATGCGCCGTTAGCCAACCGTCTGGGCATCGGCCAGCTCAAATGGGAGCTGGAAGATTACTGCTTCCGCTATCTGCATCCCGATGAGTACAAACGCATCGCCAAACTGCTGCATGAGCGCCGTATTGACCGTGAAGGTTACATTGATAATTTCGTGAGTAACTTACGTGCAGAGATGCAGAAGGAGGGCGTGCGTGCTGAAGTGTATGGCCGCCCGAAACATATCTACAGCATCTGGCGCAAGATGCAGAAAAAGTCGCTGGCGTTTGATGAGCTGTTCGATGTGCGCGCGGTGCGCATCGTGGCAGAACGTTTGCAGGATTGCTACGGCGCGTTAGGCACCGTGCACACGCTGTATCGCCATCTTCCCAGCGAGTTCGACGACTACGTTGCCAATCCAAAACCCAACGGTTATCAATCCATTCACACCGTGGTGCTCGGTCCGCAGGGCAAGACGGTAGAGATCCAGATTCGTACTCGCCAGATGCATGAAGATGCGGAGTTGGGCGTGGCCGCGCACTGGAAGTACAAAGAAGGCCCGACTTCCAGCAACGCGCGCGGTGCGGCAGGGCACGAAGAACGCATTGCGTGGCTGCGTAAGCTGATTACCTGGCAGGAAGAGATGGCGGATTCTGGCGAGATGCTGGAAGAGGTGCGCAGTCAGGTATTTGACGATCGGGTGTACGTGTTTACCCCGAAAGGCGACGTGGTCGATCTGCCATCGGGTTCTACACCGCTGGACTTCGCTTATCACATTCACAGTGATATCGGCCATCGCTGCATTGGTGCCAAGATCAGCGGCCGTATCGTGCCGTTCACCTATCAGTTACAGATGGGCGATCAGATTGAAGTGATCACTCAGAAGCAGCCGAATCCAAGCCGCGACTGGCTGAACCCGAACCTCGGCTATATCACCACCAGCCGTGGTCGTTCGAAGATTCACGCCTGGTTCCGCAAACAGGATCGCGACAAGAACATTCTGGCCGGTCGCCAGATTCTTGAAAGTGAGTTGAGCCAGCTGGATATCAGTTTCCGCGATGCAGAAAAAATTCTGCTGCCGCGTTATAACGTCAGCTCGCAGGATGAGCTATTGGCGATGATTGGCGGCGGCGATATTCGCCTCAATCAGATGGTTAATTTCCTGCAGGCCAAGCTCAACAAACCGAGTGCGGAAGAGGAAGATCGCGAGGCGCTGCGTCAACTGACGCAGAAATCACATCAGCCATCATCTGCGCGCAGAGAAAGCGGACGCGTGGTAGTGGAAGGCGTGGGCAATCTGCTGCACCACATCGCGCGCTGCTGCCAGCCGATCCCCGGTGACGATATCGTGGGCTTTATCACCCAGGGGCGCGGCATTTCCATTCACCGTGCCGATTGTGACCAGCTCAGCGAGCTGATCTCCCATGCGCCGGAACGTATTGTCGATGCGGTGTGGGGTGAAGATTACTCCAGCGGTTATTCGCTGGTGGTGCGCGTTACCGCCAACGATCGCAGCGGCTTACTGCGCGATATCACTACCATTCTGGCGAATGAGAAGGTTAACGTGCTGGGCGTTTCCAGCCGCAGCGACACCAAAAAGCAGCTGGCAACCATTGATATGGATATCGAAATCTACAACCAGCAGGTGCTGGGTCGCGTGCTGGCGCGTCTTAATCAGGTGCCGGATATCATCGACGCACGCCGTCTGAACTGATGTGGCCAGGCCGCCATGGAAGGGCAGCCTGGCATTTATTGTACGCCCGAAACGGCACGTCCAGGTTGTTCTGCGCGTCGACCAGATGTCGGTGCGCCTCAGGGTCGCCATTTTGGCGGCCTTTTCCATTTTAACCCCTAAGGATTTCCCCATGACAGCCCTGAATCGTCTGCTCACCATCATGCAAACCTTGCGCGACCCGGAACGTGGCTGCCCGTGGGATCGTCAGCAGACCTTCGCCTCCATCGCCCCTTACACGCTGGAAGAGACCTACGAAGTGATCGACGCGATTCAGCGCGAGGACTTTGATGACCTGCGCGGTGAACTCGGCGATCTGCTGTTTCAGGTGGTGTTTTACGCGCAAATGGCGGATGAGCAACAGCGTTTCAACTTCGATGACATCTGCAATGCGATTAGCGACAAGCTGGAGCGCCGTCATCCGCATATCTTTGGTGATGTGCAGGCCGACACCACGCAGGAAGTACTGAAAAACTGGGAAGCGATCAAACACAGCGAGCGCGCAGAGAAGTCACAGCATTCGGTGCTGGATGACATTCCTAAAGCCTTGCCTGCACTGATGCGTGCTTACAAAATCCAGAAGCGCTGTAGCACGGTGGGATTCGACTGGAATAACCTGGGGCCAGTGCTGGATAAAGTGCATGAAGAGATCGATGAAGTGATGCACGAAGCGCAGCAGGCGGTGGTCGACAATGACAAGCTGGAAGAGGAGATTGGCGATTTGCTGTTTGCCACCGTCAACCTTTCGCGCCATCTGGGTAGCAAAGCCGAAATCGCCTTACAAAAAGCCAATGATAAATTTGAGCGTCGCTTCCGTCAGGTTGAATCCATCATCAGCGGGCAGGGACTGGCGATGCAGGATGCGACCCTGGATCAAATGGAAGCCGCCTGGCAGCAGGTGAAATGCAGTGAGAACAAAGACTAAGCGGTTATTCTTTAAATTGTCGATTATTCCTGCATTGCGCATAAATTGTCCGCTTGAGCTTACTCGATTCAGCCAAGCGGCAACTTTGTGACGCACGTCAACATTTCACCCTCGTCTATTCGCTATGTTATCGGCTGCAATGCGGGGGGGTGATGTGATTCATCAATTGTGGCTGAGGACGACTTCGGGTATACTATTTTCCCGTCTTGGTTATTCCACCGTCTTTAAACCTAAACTCTCAGGTTCAGCATGACAACGAATTATATTTTTGTGACCGGCGGGGTCGTATCCTCTCTGGGCAAAGGCATTGCCGCAGCCTCCCTCGCAGCCATCCTTGAAGCACGTGGTCTGAATGTGACCATCATGAAACTCGATCCGTACATTAACGTCGATCCGGGTACCATGAGCCCAACGCAGCACGGTGAAGTGTTTGTTACCGATGATGGGGCCGAAACCGATCTGGACTTGGGTCACTACGAGCGCTTCATCCGTACCAAAATGTCGCGCCGCAACAACTTTACGACCGGTCGTATCTACTCAGAAGTGCTGCGCAAAGAGCGTCGCGGTGACTATCTGGGTGCCACGATTCAGGTTATCCCACACATCACCAACGCCATTAAAGAACGTATTATCGAAGGCGGCGAAGGTCATGATGTCGTGCTGGTGGAAATCGGCGGTACTGTAGGTGATATTGAATCCCTGCCGTTCCTCGAAGCGATTCGCCAGATGGCTGTTGATGTGGGCCGTGAACACACCATGTATATGCACCTGACGCTGGTGCCGTATATGGCCGCTGCAGGCGAAGTGAAAACCAAGCCAACCCAGCATTCAGTGAAAGAGCTGCTGTCGATCGGTATCCAGCCTGATGTGCTGATCTGCCGTTCTGACCGCGCTGTGCCGGCCAATGAACGTGCGAAGATCGCCCTGTTTTGTAACGTGCCAGAGAAAGCGGTTATTTCCCTGAAAGATGTGGATTCCATCTACAAGATTCCTGGCCTGTTGAAATCACAGGGTCTGGATGACTATATCTGTAAGCGTTTCAATCTGAGCGCACCGGAAGCGAACCTGGCCGAATGGGAACAGGTTATCTATGAAGAAGCCAATCCGGGCGGCGAAGTGACCATCGGTATGGTCGGCAAATATGTCGAACTGCCAGATGCGTACAAGTCAGTGATTGAAGCACTGAAGCACGGTGGCCTGAAAAATCGTGTAACCGTGAACATCAAGCTGATCGATTCGCAGGATGTGGAATCTCGCGGTGTCGAAATTCTGAAAGATCTGGATGCTATCCTGATCCCGGGCGGTTTCGGCTACCGTGGTGTGGAAGGCAAAATGCTCACGGCGCAATACGCGCGTGAGAACAACATCCCTTACCTCGGTATCTGCCTGGGTATGCAGGTTGCGCTGATGGAATTCGCACGCAACGTGGCCGGGATGGCAGACGCCAACTCAACGGAATTTGTGCCAGACTGTAAGTACCCAGTGGTCGCGCTGATCACTGAATGGCGTGATGAAGAAGGCAACGTTGAGCAACGTACTGAGCAGAGCGATCTGGGTGGCACCATGCGTCTGGGTAGCCAGCAGTGCCAGCTGACGCCGGAAAGTAAAGTGCGCCAGCTATACGGTTCTGACGTGATTACTGAACGTCACCGTCATCGTTATGAAGTGAACAATCTGCTGTTGAAGCCGATTGAAGCGGCGGGTCTGCATATTGCGGGCCGTTCCGGCGACGACCAGCTGGTGGAGATCATCGAACTCCCGAACCATCCGTGGTTTGTAGCTTGTCAGTTCCACCCGGAATTCACGTCGACCCCGCGTGATGGTCATCCGCTGTTCGCTGGCTTTGTTAAAGCCGCGCAGGAGCACCAGAAGCGGTTAGCGAAGTAAGAGTTTAACGAACAGCGCGCGAACTTTTCGCGCGTTGTTTGTCTTAGGATTGACTAACTTGTACTGAGGAAAATCGAATGTCCAAAATCGTAAAAGTCATCGGTCGCGAAATCATCGACTCCCGTGGCAACCCGACTGTAGAAGCAGAAGTGCATCTGGAAGGCGGTTTCGTTGGTCTGGCTGCAGCGCCATCAGGTGCTTCAACCGGTTCTCGCGAAGCACTGGAGCTGCGTGACGGTGACAAATCTCGTTTCCTGGGCAAAGGCGTGACCAAAGCGGTTGCCGCTGTTAACGGTCCTATCGCTGCCGCGGTAACCGGTAAAGATGCCAAAGACCAGGCGAACATCGATAAGATCATGATCGAGCTGGACGGTACTGAGAACAAATCCAACTTCGGCGCTAACGCCATTCTGGCGGTTTCGCTGGCTGCTGCTAAAGCGGCTGCGGCTTCTAAAGGCCTGCCACTGTACGCGCACATCGCTGAACTGAACGGCACCCCAGGCAAATTCTCTATGCCACTGCCGATGATGAACATCATCAACGGTGGTGAGCACGCGGATAACAACGTTGATATCCAGGAATTCATGATCCAGCCTGTTGGCGCGAAAAACGTGAAAGAAGCCATTCGCATGGGTTCTGAAGTTTTCCACAACCTGGCAAAAGTGCTGAAAGCCAAAGGCATGAGCACTGCGGTCGGTGACGAAGGTGGCTACGCGCCTAACCTGGGTTCTAACGCCGAAGCGCTGGCTGTTATCGCTGAAGCGGTAAAAGCAGCAGGCTACGAGCTGGGCAAAGACATCACCCTGGCGATGGACTGTGCAGCGTCTGAATTCTACAAAGACGGCAAATATGTGCTGGCTGGCGAAGGCAACAAAGCTTTCACCTCTGAAGAGTTCACGCACTTCCTGGAAGACCTGACCAAACAGTACCCAATCGTCTCTATCGAAGACGGTCTGGACGAGTCTGACTGGGCGGGCTTCGCTTACCAGACCAAAGTACTGGGCGACAAAATTCAGCTGGTAGGTGACGACCTGTTCGTGACCAACACCAAGATCCTGAAAGAAGGTATCGATAAAGGTATCGCTAACTCCATCCTGATCAAATTCAACCAGATCGGTTCTCTGACCGAAACTCTGGCTGCAATCAAGATGGCAAAAGATGCAGGTTACACCGCGGTGATTTCACACCGTTCAGGTGAAACTGAAGATGCGACCATCGCTGACCTGGCGGTCGGTACTGCTGCTGGCCAGATCAAAACCGGTTCTATGAGCCGTTCTGACCGTGTTGCTAAGTACAACCAGCTGATTCGTATCGAAGAAGCGCTAGGCGACAAAGCTCCGTTCAACGGTCTGAAAGAAGTTAAAGGCCAGTAAGGGTCTGTTGATGTGGCCTGATGGGCCGCATCATCGCTGATAAAGCCCCGCCTCGTGCGGGGCTTTTGCTTTTTTGGCACGAAGCAGCTGTGAACGCACGGCGAAAATCTGCCATAATCCCCGCCTCGAATTTTAGACGTGAGTGAAAAATGTTCTACCCGATTAACGAAATGTTCCAGACCCTGCAGGGTGAAGGTTTTTACACCGGTGTTCCGGCGCTGTTCATCCGCTTACAGGGATGTCCGGTGGGCTGTAGCTGGTGTGATACCAAACATACCTGGGAAAAGCTGGCCAATCGGGAGACCTCGCTGGGCGACATTCTGGTGAAAACCGTGGAGAGTGACGCCTGGGGCAGTGCCGATGCGGCGATGCTGATCGAGACCATTCAACGTCAGGGCTGGACCGCGCGCCATGTGGTGATCACTGGCGGTGAACCGGCTATTTTTGATTTGCGCCCGTTGACCGAGGCGTTGGAAGCGGCCGGATTTGAATGCCAGATTGAAACCAGCGGTACACATGAAGTGCACTGTTCTGACAGCACCTGGGTGACGGTTTCACCGAAGGTCAATATGCGCGGCGGTTACGATGTGCTGCCGCAGGCGTTGCAGCGTGCGGATGAGATTAAACATCCGGTGGCGCGTGAGCGTGATGTCGAAGCGTTAGATGTGCTGCTGTCGGGTCTGCATGATGACAAGAAGCGCATTGTGGCGCTGCAACCGATCAGTCGTGGCGATGCCGCCACCAAACTGTGCATTGAGACCTGCATTGCGCGTAACTGGCGCCTTTCGATGCAGACACATAAGTATCTGAATATCGCCTGATTCATCAGGTGTGCATCCCTGCGGCACCTGACTCAAACCTGTTTGAAGGGTCGCCATTGATGGCGACCCTGTTCATTACCGCTCCGGCTAAACGATATGGATAGCGACTTTTTCCATTACCCCGCCGACACATGCTTAGGTTTTATTGCTTTGCTTTATACGCGTCGAAGGCCTGTTTGATCTCAGCCCTGGCTTTCGCCGCATCTTCAAAACCATTCAGCTCAACTTTCTTACGGCCATCTGGCAACTGCTTATACACGCGGAAGAAGGCTTCCATACGTTCCTGCTCCATTTTCGGCAAGTCTTTCATCTCTTTGATGTCGTCATAGGTTGGGTCGATTTTGCTGGTTGGTACCGCAACAATCTTGTCGTCCACTTCGCCACCATCAATCATTTTCAGCACGCCAATCGGGCGCAGTTTGATCAGTGTGCCCGGTTGCAGTGGCGCGCGGGTGTAGAAGATCACATCCAGCGGATCGCCATCACCGCCCAGTGATTGGGTCAGTGAGCCGTAGTTTGCCGGATAGGCAACCGGCATCGACTGGAAACGGTCAGCCACGATAAAACCGGTTTTCGCGTCGGTTTCATATTTAATCATCCCGCCCGCCGGAATTTCAGTCACGGCATAGAACTCATCCGGTACTTTTTCAGGCTGCGGAAAATCGAGGACGTTTTGCGCCTGAACGGCGGCAGAGGCGGAAACCAGCAAAGCGATAACAGAAAGGCGTTTAACGAAGTTCATTGTTGATTCTCTTGATCTTTAATGAAGGAGACAACAACGTAGAGGGGGCGGATGACAGGGAGATGAAGTGAACGTAAAGAAGCGTATAGCTGAAAGTCAGGCTGCACAGCGGCAGCCCGTCAACAGTGATTAACCTTTATAAGTACAACCTGCGGTACAGGTTTCCTTGATCATCACTGCACTCAGTTCTGGCAGGATCGGTTTCATCTGATCCCAAATCCATTTTGCCAGCACTTCGCTGGTTGGATTTTCCAGGCCTGGAATATCATTCAGATAGTGATGATCGAGACGATCATAAATCGGCATAAACGCCGCCTTCAGTTCGGCAAAATCCATGACCCAACCGGTATGCGCATCCACTTCACCGGTAATTTCTAATCGCACCAGGAACGAATGGCCATGCAGACGACCACATTTATGCCCTTCAGGCACATGCGGCAGACGGTGGGCAGATTCGAACTGGAACTCTTTAAACAGCGTGGTAGACATAATGGCTCTCAGACTTAAAAACCGCCGAATTCTACCTGAATCACAGATTTTTCGCACCCGCTTACGATGAAAAGGGCATTTTGCGCATGCCTATGCCGCCACATGTTGATTAACGTACTGAATAAACGCGACTTTATTTACCACTTTTGCCGATTAACATTACCCGAAAAACCACTTAGTCATTTTGGTTATTAATTATGTCGAAGGCGTATTTAATCGTTAATATACAGCCCGGTAACCTACCCACTCTTCCGCCATTTATCGGTCCGGACTTCAGACACTGGAATTTTTAACGCGATGACGACTCAGGCACCAGGTTCAATGCTCCCGCTTAATCCGGAGCAACTCGCGCGCTTACAGGCAGCGACCACGGATTTCAACACCACGCAGATGGCCTGGCTTTCCGGCTACTTCTGGGGCATGGTCAATCAAACGCCGGGCGCCGTTGCCGCACCTGCACCGGTGCAGGCCGAGGTGCCAACCATCACGCTGATTTCCGCGTCACAAACCGGTAATGCTCGTCGCCTGGCAGAACAGCTGCGCGATGATCTGCTGGCCGCCAAATTAAGCGTTAATCTGGTGAACGCCGGTGACTACAAGTTTAAGCAAATCGGTCAGGAGAAATTGCTGGTCGTCGTCACTTCGACGCAAGGTGAAGGTGAGCCACCGGAAGAAGCCGTGGCGCTGCACAAATTCCTGCTGTCGAAGAAGGCGCCGAAATTTGCGTCTGGCTCCGCGTTTGCGGTGTTCGGCCTCGGCGATACCTCTTACGAATTCTTCAGCAAAGCTGGTAAAGACTTTGATGAGCGTCTGGCGGAACTGGGTGCAGAACGTCTGCTGGATCGTGTTGATGCCGACGTGGAGTACAAAGAGCAGGCTACGGCCTGGCGTCAACAGCTGACCGAGATTCTAAAAGCACGCGTGCCGAGTGAATCCTCAGTGGTCGCGGCTGTGACGGCTTCTGGCGTGGTGAACGACATCCACAGCAGCCCATACACCAAAGAAGCGCCACTGACCGCCAGCTTTGCCGCTAATCAAAAAATCACCGGTCGCGATTCGGATAAAGATGTTCGCCATATCGAAATCGATCTGGGCGATTCTGGTCTGCGCTATCAGCCCGGCGATGCGCTGGGCGTGTGGTTTGAAAACGACGCGGAACTGGTACAGGAACTGCTGCAACTGGTGTGGCTGAAGGGCGATGAGCCGGTTGATGTTAACGGTGAAAACCTGCCGCTCGCAGAAGCATTGCAAAAGCATTATGAGTTGACGGTGAACACGCCGCAGATCGTTGAACAGTATGCTGCGCTGTCACGCAATGATGCGCTGCTGGCGCTGTCGGGTGATAAGCCGAAATTACAGAGCTATGCGCAGAGCTTCCCGATTGTCGATATGGTGCGTCAGGCACCGACTGAACTCAATGCAGAACAGCTCACTGGCCTGTTGCGTCCTTTAACACCGCGCCTCTATTCGATTGCTTCATCGCAAGCGGAAACGGATACCGAAGTACATATTACTGTCGGTGCGGTGCGTTATGAGATTGATGGTCGTCAGCGCGGCGGCGGTGCGTCAACCTGGCTGGCGGATCGCATCGAAGAAGACGGCGACATCCGCGTGTTTATCGAATACAACGACAACTTCCGCTTGCCGGCTAACCCGGAAACGCCAGTGATCATGGTCGGCCCAGGCACCGGTATCGCGCCGTTCCGCTCCTTTATGCAGCAGCGTGATAACGATGGCGCAGGCGGCAAAAACTGGCTGTTCTTTGGTAACCCACACTTCACCGATGATTTCCTCTATCAGGTGGAATGGCAGAAATACGTCAAAGACGGTTTGCTAACCAACATTGATTTAGCGTGGTCACGCGACCAGGCTGAGAAAATATACGTACAAGATAAAATCCGCGCCAAAGGGGCGGAAGTGTGGCGCTGGATTGAAGAGGGCGCCCACCTTTACGTCTGCGGCGACGCTAATCGCATGGCGAAAGACGTTGAGCAGGCATTACTGGATGTGGTGGTCGAACACGGCGGCATGGATCGTGAAACGGCTGACGAATTTTTAAGTGAGCTGCGCATTGAGCGCCGTTATCAGCGAGACGTTTACTAATGAGCGAAAAACATCCTGGACCGCTGGTCGTTGAAGGCAAGCTGACCGACGCCGAGCGTCTGAAAAAACAGAGTAACTACCTGCGTGGCACCATCCTGGAGGATCTCGATGATGGCCTGACCGGCGGCTTCAGTGGCGATAATTTCCTGCTGATCCGTTTCCACGGTATGTACCAGCAGGACGACCGCGATATTCGTGCGGAGCGTGCGGCGCAGAAACTGGAACCGCGCCACGCGATGATGCTGCGTTGCCGTCTGCCGGGCGGGATTATCACGCCGACGCAATGGCTGGCGATTGATAAGTTCGCCACCGATAAAACCATTTACGGCAGCATCCGTCTGACCAACCGTCAGACCTTCCAGTTTCACGGCATTCTGAAGAAGAACGTGAAGCCGACGCACCAGATGCTACATGAAGTGGGTCTCGACGCACTGGCGACCGCCAACGACGTGAACCGTAACGTGTTGTGCACCTCGAACCCAGTGGAATCGGAATTGCATCAGGAAGCCTACGAGTGGGCGAAAAAGCTCTCCGAGCACCTGCTGCCGCAAACCCGCGCTTACGCTGAGATCTGGTGGGATAAAGAGAAGGTTGCTACCACGGATAAAGAGCCGATTCTGGGCGAAACCTATCTGCCGCGTAAGTTCAAAACTACCGTGGTGGTGCCACCGCATAACGATGTCGACCTGCATGCGAATGACCTGAACTTTATCGCCATTGCTGAGAACGGCAAGCTGATTGGCTTTAACCTGTTGGTTGGCGGTGGGTTGTCGATCGACCACGGTAATAAAGCGACTTATGCGCGTACTGCGAGTGAGTTTGGCTTCCTGCCGGTAGAGAAGATCCTTGATGTGGCGGCTGCGGTAGTGACCACCCAGCGCGACTGGGGTAACCGTACCGATCGTAAAAACGCCAAAACCAAATACACGCTGGAGCGGGTTGGCGTCGAAACCTTCAAAGCGGAAGTGGAAAAGCGTGCAGGCCTGACGTTTGAACCGATTCGTCCTTATGCGTTCACGACCCGTGGCGATCGCGTGGGTTGGGTGAAAGGTATCGATAAAAAATGGCATCTGACGCTGTTTATCGAAAATGGTCGTCTGCTGGATTATCCGGGACGTCCGTTGAAGCGCGGCATCGCTGAAATCGCGAAAATCCATCAGGGTGATTTCCGTTTAACCGCCAACCAAAACCTGATCGTAGCCGGTGTGCCAGAGAAGCAAAAAGCGCAGATCGAAGCCATCGCCCGTGAACACGGTTTGATGGAAGCGGTGACGCCACAGCGTGAAAACTCGATGGCCTGTGTGGCCTTCCCAACGTGCCCATTAGCGATGGCTGAAGCCGAGCGCTTCCTGCCTTCGTTTGTGACCAAGGTGGAAGAGATCATGCATAAGCACGGCGTCGGTGAAGAGCACATCGTGCTACGCGTTACCGGTTGCCCGAACGGCTGTGGCCGTGCTTTGCTGGCAGAGTTGGGTCTGGTGGGTAAAGCACCAGGTCGCTACAACTTACACATTGGCGGCAACCGCATGGGTACACGCATTCCGCGTATGTACCGCGAGAACATCAACGAAGGCGAAATTCTGGCCAGCATCGACGAATTAGTGGCGCGCTGGGCAACCGAGCGTCAGGCTGATGAAGGCTTCGGTGACTTCGTGATTCGCGCTGGCATCATCAAAGCCGTGGTGGATCCCGCCCGTGATTTTTGGGACTCGGAGGCAGTATGACGGTACTTGATCTCGCAGCACTGAATAGTGGCAGCAAAGTCGATCGCATCATGGCACTGGCCGAAAGCAACGTGCAGCTGGAGAAACTCTCCGCTGAGCAACGCGTGAGCTGGGCGCTGGAAAACATGCCAGGCGCGTTTGTGCTGTCCTCCAGCTTTGGTATTCAGGCGGCGGTTCTGCTGCATATGGTGACGCAGCAGAAACCGGATACGCCGGTGATCCTGACCGATACCGGCTATCTGTTCCCGGAAACTTATCGCTTTATTGATGAGCTGACCGAGAAGCTCAATCTCAATCTGCAAATCTTCCATGCTGAGACCTCTCCAGCATGGCAGGAAGCGCGCTACGGCAAACTGTGGGAGCAGGGCGTCGAGGGGATTGAGCAGTACAACCAAATCAACAAGGTCGAACCGATGAATCGCGCGCTGCAAACCCTGGGTGCGCAGACCTGGTTTGCGGGTTTACGCCGTGATCAGTCAGGCAGCCGCGCCAGCTTGCCGGTGCTGGCGGTACAGCGCGGAGTGTTCAAGATTCTGCCGATCATTGACTGGGATAACCGTCAGGTGCACCAGTACCTGAAACAACATGGCCTCAAGTATCATCCGCTGTGGGATGAAGGCTATTTGTCAGTGGGCGATACGCACACCACTAAGAAGTGGGAACCGGGCATGGCAGAAGAAGAAACTCGCTTCTTTGGCCTGAAGCGCGAGTGTGGATTGCACGAAGGTTGATGCATCAATAAAAGGGTTGCGGCGTGATTTATCGCGCCTCCCTGCAGCGCCTCTAACGCTGACAGGTGCACGATAAATCGTGCCGCTACCCAATTGTCCTTTAAATCCCTTTTAACCCTTCAAACGCCTCCGCTGCACGCGTCACGTTCACTTTGGTCACCTCATAATGCGCCACCGCGACAAAGGGATCTTCCGCGAGGATAGTATCCAAACGGGCGCGATCCATCTCCTTCACCAGCACCATACCGCCAGTGCGCGGATCTTTACGGCCTGCGGCAATAAAGTCACCGCTGTCAAAGTAACGATCCAGCCACTCAATGTGCGGCGCCAGCAGCGCATCGGCTTCTTCTGCCGGACGGAAATAGTTGAGATACACCACGTACATCGCAAATCCTTAAGTTGTTGGGTTAGCCAGCTCAGTGACCAGCGGCAGTAAGATCTTCACGCTATCACGCGTGCGTTGCGTAATCCGGCCCGGTAGCCAGCGATCCAGATAATTGAGGTTATCCCGGTCGGTTTGATGGCGCACGTTGCCCTCCGGGAAGTGGCTGCTGTGCGCCCGTTGCTGCTGTCCATCTTTATTACCCAGCGCCCAGTTGGCGGCGGTGACATCCAGCAGCGGCATGCCGGCTTTATCAAACGGATTCACGCCCGGATAGTCGTGTGCCGTCAGCGTGTGGCTGGCGGCAGAAATACCGAAGCGATGCGCCAGCTGCACGGCGCGTGCGCTGGTCTGCTTACGGACAGCTGAAGGGGTATTGGCGCCACTGTTAAAGTAGAGGTGATCGCCGACGATCAGACTGTTGAGGTCGATCACCAGCAGCGTGTTCTTTTTCTCCTGCACACTCATGCGTGTCAGATAATCATCCATGCCGTGCAGTCCGGCTTCACCAGCGCTAAGCGCGACAAAACGCACACCGTAGTGCAGCGGGGTTTTACTCAACTGTTGCGCCAGCTCGAGCATCACACCCAGCCCAGAAGCATTGTCATCGACGCCTTGCAAACGCAGACCGCCGATATTGTTATCGGCTTCGTGACGGCTAAGTGGCGTCCAGGTGTCGAGATGCGTGACGATCAGGATCTCTTGCGGCACCGCGCCAGCCCGCGCGGCAATGACCGAGGTGGCGGATACCTTGCGCGGGCGTGTCTCACCCTTGCGCTCTAACCAGTTGTAACTGGTATTGAACTGGCGGGTATTACTCTTGTAACCCAGCTCGGTGAATTGCTGTTGCAGATAATCGGCGGTCAACAGCTCGGCAGGGCTGCCACTCATGCGGCCAGGAAAATAGGTGGCGATGTGGCGCAGCTGCTGTTCGGCAAAATGCCCCGGCGCATAGGTTGCGGCTTGGGCAAAGAAAGGCAAACCGCCCGCGATCAGTGCAGCCAGCACGGTGCGGCGGAGGGTGGCAAACATAGTTAAGGTCCTTTTGTGACATCCCGTCAGGCTAAAAAAATTCTGGATTAGTATGAAACTGTGACCGCGATTGCACAATTTGAATTGCTCCGAAACACCAGCAATATCATTTGTTAAGCACAAATTGTTATCAGCAATCCTGGGGCGTTATTCCATTCGGTAACTACTAATGCCAATTCGTAATTTCATCTGCCAGAAGGCAGGGACGTATAGTCGCGTTAACTTATTGTAAAACTAGCAAGGTTAACGTGGATTATCTGCCTCTCTTTGCCGATCTCAAAAACCGTCCGGTGCTAGTTGTCGGCGGTGGTGAAATCGCGGCGCGTAAAATCGAACTGCTGCGACGTGTCGGTGCGCGCGTGCTGGTAGCAGCGCGCGACCTCGGCCATGAGTTGCAGGCGCTGCTGGAAATTGACGCGATTGAGTGGATCGCGCACCGCTTTGAACCTGCACAGCTGGACGGCGTATTTCTGGTGATCGCCGCCACGGATGATAATGCGCTCAACGCGCAGGTGTTTGATGCTGCTAACGCCCGCCACAAGCTGGTGAACGTGGTGGACGATCAGCCTAAGTGCAGCTTTATCTTTCCCTCGATTGTCGACCGCTCTCCTTTAGTGGTGGCGATCTCTTCGAGTGGCACTGCGCCAGTATTAGCGCGCTTGCTGCGTGAAAAGATTGAGGCGCTGTTACCTGCCAACCTGGGTCAGATGGCCGAGGTGGCGGGGCAATGGCGTGACAAGGTTAAACAGCGTTATCACAACATGTCGGAACGTCGTCGCTTTTGGGAGCGGGCCTTTAACGGTCTGTTCGCCAGCCAGATGTCGGCCGGTAACGTCAACGAAGCACAACGCACACTGGATCGCGAGTTAGAGAATGACAGCGACAATCAGGGTGAAATCACGCTGGTGGGTGCCGGTCCGGGTGACAGCGGTTTACTGACGCTGCGCGGCCTGCAGGTGATGCAGCTGGCGGATGTGGTGCTGTATGACCATCTGGTGAGCGATGAAGTGCTGGAGCTGGTGCGCCGCGATGCTGACCGCATCTGCGTCGGCAAGCGTGCCGGTGCACACTCCGTATCACAAGAAGAAACCAATGCGATGCTGGTCGAGCTGGCGCAGCAGGGCAAGCGCGTGGTGCGTCTGAAAGGCGGCGATCCGTTCATCTTCGGTCGCGGCGGCGAAGAGTTGCAGGCGGCGAAAGCAGCGGGCATTCCGTTTCAGGTGGTGCCGGGCATTACTGCGGCAGCGGGAGCCACTGCTTATGCCGGGATTCCGTTAACCCATCGCGATCACGCGCAGAGCGTGCTGTTTGTCACCGGCCACTTACGCAGTGATAGCGAAGGCATTGACTGGCCGACGCTGGCGCGTGCGCGTCAGACCTTAGCGATTTATATGGGCACGCTGAAAGCGGCAGAAATCGCTGCGGGCCTTATCGAACATGGACGCGCAGCATCAACGCCGGTAGCCGTGATTGGCTGCGGCACGCGTCAGAATCAACAAGTGCTGACCGGTACCTTAGATCAGCTTGAGGCGCTGGCGGTTGCCGCGCCCACACCGGCCCTGATTGTGGTGGGTGAAGTGGTGAATTTGCACGGGCAATTAGCCTGGTTCCAACATTCGGCACAGCAGGGGGCTCGCGAGTCCGCCGTTGTCAATTTGGCTTGAGGAAAAATTATGGACCAAAATCGTCTTACTCATCTGCGCCAACTGGAGGCAGAGAGTATCCATATCATCCGCGAGGTGGCGGCCGAGTTCAGCAATCCGGTGATGATGTACTCCATCGGTAAAGACTCCTCGGTGATGCTGCATCTGGCGCGTAAAGCCTTTTATCCGGGCACGCTGCCATTTCCGCTGCTGCACGTTGATACCGGCTGGAAATTCCGTGAAATGTATGAGTTTCGCGATCGCACCGTGAAAAACATGGGCGCGGAACTGCTGGTTCACCGCAACCCGGAAGGCGTGGCGATGGGCATCAACCCGTTCGTCCACGGTAGCGCCAAACATACCGACATCATGAAAACCGAGGGCCTGAAGCAGGCGCTGAATAAGTACGGTTTTGATGCTGCCTTCGGTGGCGCGCGTCGTGACGAAGAGAAGTCGCGCGCCAAAGAGCGTATTTACTCGTTCCGCGATCGCTTCCATCGCTGGGATCCAAAAAATCAGCGCCCAGAGCTGTGGCACAACTACAACGGCCAGATCAACAAAGGCGAAAGCATCCGCGTGTTCCCGCTCTCCAACTGGACCGAGCTGGATATCTGGCAGTACATCTTCCTGGAAAACATCGAGATCGTTCCACTTTATCTCGCCGCGCCACGTCCGGTGCTGGAGCGTGATGGCATGCTGATGATGATCGATGACGACCGTATTGATCTGCAACCCGGTGAAGTGATCAAACAGCGCATGGTGCGTTTCCGTACCCTCGGCTGCTGGCCGCTGACCGGTGCGGTGGAATCCGAAGCGCAGACGCTGCCGGAAATTATTGAAGAGATGCTGGTCTCCACCACCAGTGAACGCCAGGGCCGTGTGATTGACCGCGACCAGGCCGGTTCGATGGAAATGAAGAAACGTCAGGGTTATTTCTAAGGAGACGCAGATGAATACCGTAATTGCACAACAGATTGCCGATCAGGGCGGCGTAGAAGCCTGGCTGACCGCGCAACAACACAAAAGCCTGCTGCGTTTCCTGACCTGCGGTAGCGTCGACGACGGCAAAAGTACGCTGATTGGTCGTCTGCTGCACGATACCCGTCAGATTTATGAAGATCAGCTCTCTTCGCTGCACAACGACAGCAAGCGTCATGGCACCCAGGGCGAGAAACTCGATCTGGCGCTGCTGGTGGATGGCTTGCAGGCCGAGCGTGAGCAGGGCATCACCATCGACGTGGCATATCGCTACTTCTCCACCGAGAAGCGCAAATTTATCATCGCCGACACGCCGGGACACGAGCAGTACACCCGCAACATGGCGACCGGCGCATCCACTTGTGATCTGGCGATTCTGCTGATCGATGCGCGTAAAGGCGTGCTGGATCAGACGCGTCGTCACAGCTTTATCTCTACGCTGCTGGGTATCAAACACCTGGTGGTCGCCATCAACAAGATGGATTTGGTGGAGTATAAACAGGAGACGTTTGAACAGATCAAACAGTCTTACCTCGATTTTGCTGGCCAGCTCCCTGAAGATCTGGATATTCGCTTTGTGCCGATGTCGGCGCTGGAAGGCGATAACGTGGCGACGCCAAGTGTGACCATGCCATGGTACAGCGGCCCAACCCTGCTTGACGTGCTGGAGACCGTGGAGCTGAAGCGTGTGGTGGATCATCAGCCAATGCGTTTCCCGGTGCAGTATGTGAACCGTCCGAACCTCGATTTCCGTGGCTATGCCGGTACCCTGGCCTCCGGCACGGTGCAGGTTGGACAGCGCGTGAAAGTGCTGCCTTCAGGCGTCGAGTCTTCGGTTTCACGCATTGTCACTTTCGATGGCGATCTGCAGGAAGCAGCAGCCGGTGAAGCGATTACGCTGGTGCTGAAAGATGAGATCGACATCAGCCGTGGCGATCTGCTGGTGGATGCGGCGGCAGAATTGCAGGCAGTGCAATCTGCCACCGTGGATGTGGTGTGGATGGCAGAACAGCCACTGCAGCCGGGTCAGAGCTATGAAGTGAAGATCGCCGGCAAGAAAGCGCGTGGCCGCGTGGAAAAGATCATTCATCAGGTGGAGATCAACACGCTGGAGAAACGTGCGGTGGAACGTCTGCCGCTGAACGGCATCGGTTTGGTGGAAATCACCTTTGATGAGCCGATGGTGCTGGATGCCTATCAGCAGAACCCGGTGACCGGTGGCATGATCTTTATCGATCGTCTGAGCAATGTCACAGTCGGTGCGGGAATGATCAATCAGCCACTGAGTGATGTGCGTGGGCAGGCTGGCCAGTTCAGTGAATTCGAGCTGGAGTTGAATGCGCTGGTGCGTCGTCACTTCCCACACTGGAATGCTCGCGACCTGCTGGGTGGCAAGTAATGGCGCAACACGACGAAAACGTGGTGTGGCACGATCATCCGGTCACCCGTGAAGAGCGAGAACAGCAGCACGGCCATCAGGGCGTGGTGCTGTGGTTTACTGGGTTATCAGGCTCGGGAAAATCCACGGTGGCCGGTGCGCTGGAGCAGGCGCTGCATCGCGCGGGCGTCAGCACCTATCTGCTGGATGGCGATAACGTGCGTCACGGCCTGTGCCGTGACCTCGGCTTCAGCGATGACGATCGCAAAGAGAACATCCGGCGCGTGGGAGAAGTGGCGAAACTGATGGTGGATGCCGGTTTAGTGGTATTAACTGCCTTTATTTCGCCGCATCGCGCGGAACGCCAGATGGTGCGTGATTTGCTCGGTACCGGGCAGTTTATCGAAGTGTTTGTCGATACGCCGCTGGCCGTGTGTGAAGCGCGCGATCCCAAAGGGTTGTACAAAAAAGCCCGTGCCGGTGAGCTGCGTAATTTTACCGGTATCGACAGCGTTTATGAGGCGCCAGACGCGCCTGAAATCCATCTTGATGGCGAACAATTGGTTACAAAACTGAGTGCCCAATTGTTAGACCTCCTGCGTCACCGCGATATCATCAGATCCTGAACCGACAGCGGCAAATCTCTTTGGGTTTGCCGCGTTTTAGCGTCAACAGGATCTCTATGCAGAACGTTACCCCCATGCTGGCACGTAAAGATGAACGCACCCAGGATGAGCCTCGCTCATCGTTACCGGGCGGCGTGATTGGCTTTCTCTCGTACTGGTGCGCGCTGGCGATTCCGTTCATGCTCTACGGCTCCAACACGCTGTTCTTCTTCCTCTACACCTGGCCGTTCTTTCTCGCGCTGTTACCGGTTTCGGTGCTGATTGGCATCGTACTGAGCTTAATGATTCGCGGACGCCTGTTCTGGAGTGGGGTGATCACCGCCATTGTGGTGGTGTGCCTGTTCTGGCTGCTGTTCTCATTTCTCTCGGGTTGGTAATCCGATCCTGATGTGCAAACGCATCGGCAGGTTACAAAACTTTACCTGCCGTCCCGCTTTTAGCCTTACCATTTTTTGTACAGACAATCGCCTGCTGCTGGCATTTTCGCTGTCACTGTGGAGTCCTGTGCGAAGTTATGGGATGATTGGGCCGTTTTTCAGGGGGCGGGGATGGGAAAATTGACGCTACTGTTGCTCGTGCTGCTGGGATGGCTTCAATATTCCTTGTGGCTGGGTAAGAACGGTATCCATGACTATACGCGCGTCAACGAAGACGTCGCGTCGCAACAGGCGAATAACGCCAAACTTAAAGCGCGTAACGATCAGCTGTTTGCCGAAATTGATGACCTCAATGGCGGTTCAGAGGCGATTGAGGAACGCGCACGCAATGAACTGGGCATGATTAAGCCCGGCGAGACTTTCTATCGCCTGGTGCCAGACCAGAACAAACGTAATGCGCAACAAGCTGCGCAAAATCAACAACGATAAACCATGAACAACCTCTCTTCCCATGCGGATGTGATTGCCGTGGTGCCAGCCGCAGGCGTCGGCAGCCGTATGCAGGCTGCCTGCCCAAAACAGTATCTGACCATCGGTCAATTTACCCTTCTTGAACACAGCGTCGCGCGTTTGCTGGCGCATCCTGCCGTTAAGCAAGTGATTGTGCCCATCAGTCCCGATGACGGCTGGTTTGATTCGCTGCCGCTGGCGCAGGATGCACGCGTGCTGCGCGTGACGGGTGGCGACACGCGCGCCGAGTCGGTGCTGGCAGGATTACAGGCGATTAAGCACAGCGAGTGGGTGCTGGTGCACGATGCCGCACGCCCATGCTTGCACCCGGATGACCTGGCACGACTGCTGGCAGTGCGCGAGCACAGCAAAGTCGGGGCGATTCTGGCGGCGCCGGTGCGTGACACCATGAAGCGGGCCGAACCGGGTAAAACCGCGATTGCCCACACCGTGGAGCGCGAAGACTTATGGCATGCGTTGACGCCGCAGTTTTTCCCGCATCAATTACTCACGGCGTGCCTGACGCGCGCGCTTCATGAAGGCGCTACCATTACTGATGAAGCGTCGGCGCTGGAGTACTGTGGCTATCATCCCGACTTGGTGAGCGGACGCAGCGACAATATTAAGGTGACGCGGCCAGAAGATCTGGCGCTGGCGGCCTTCTATCTAACCCAGATTCAGTTAAAGGAGAGCGCATGATGCGTATCGGTCACGGTTTTGACGTTCACGCTTTTGGCGGCGAAGGTCCGTTGGTGATTGGCGGGGTGCGTATTCCCTTCGAACACGGTTTTATTGCTCATTCGGATGGTGATGTGGCGCTGCATGCGCTGACGGACGCGCTGCTGGGCGCGGTGGCGATGGGTGATATCGGCAAGCTGTTCCCGGACACCGACCCGGCGTTTAAAGGGGCGGACAGCCGTGGCTTACTGCGTGAAGCCTGGCGTCGCATCCAGCTGAAAGGCTATCGCATCGGTAACGTCGACGTGACCATCATCGCCCAGGCACCGAAAATGCTGCCGCATGTGCCGCAGATGCGCGTCAACATCGCCGAAGATCTCGGTTGCCATATGGATGATGTCAACGTGAAAGCCACCACCACGGAAAAGCTCGGCTTTACCGGTCGTGGCGAAGGCATCGCCTGTGAAGCGGTGGCGTTACTGGTAAAGGCCGATAACGCATGAGTGAGTTGCTTTACCTGCATGGCGTGCCAACTGCGACGGGCGTGATCAAAGCCAATCCGGAAGACTTCGTAGTGATCGAAGACCTCGGCTATCCCTATGATGGCGAAGGCGAACAGGTGCTGGTGCGTATTCGTAAAATCGGCTGCAACACGCGCTTTGTTGCTGAAGCCATCGCTAAATTCCTCGGCGTACATCAGCGCGATATGAGCTATGCCGGTATGAAGGATCGCCATGCCGTGACCGAGCAGACGCTGTGTTTCCGCGTGCCGGGCAATGCGATGCCGAATCTGGCCGGTTTCCAGCTGGAAGGCGTGGAAATTCTGCAGGTAATCCGTCACAAGCGCAAATTGCGCACCGGCGCGCTGGCGGGTAATGCGTTCCGTTTGATCGTGCGTCAGATTTCGGATCGCGCCGAGGTAGAAGGGCGCTTGCAGCGCATCCAGCAAAACGGCGTGCCTAACTACTTTGGTGAACAACGCTTTGGCCGCGGCGGTAATAACCTGACGCAGGCAAAGCTGTGGGCTGAAGAGAAATTCCGCCCGCGCGATCGCAGCATGAAAGGCATTTTGCTGTCTGCTGCGCGCAGCCAACTGTTTAATCAGGTCACCAGTGCGCGTTTGCAGCGTGATGGCGTGTTGGATCAGGTACAAGCGGGTGATGCACTGCAGCTGGCCGGTCGCGGCAGTTGGTTTGTGGCGCAGGCGGAAGAGCTGGCGGAATTGCAGCAGCGTGTGAATCATCATGAACTGCGCATCACCGCGCCGCTCGCCGGTCGAGGTGATTTGGGCCCTCAGGGTGACGCGCTGGCCTTTGAGCAGGCTAATCTGGCACCGGCTGCGGATTTGCTGGCGCTGCTGGAACGTGAGCGCGTTGATGCGGCACGCCGCGCCATGCTGGTGGTGCCAAAAGATCTGTGCTGGAACTGGTGGGATGACGTCACGCTGGAGATGCAGTTCTGGCTGCCAGCCGGGAGTTTCGCCACCAGCGTGGTGCGCGAACTGCTGAGTAACGGTGCCGCTGCGCCTATCAGCGATGAATAACCCCACTTTACCCGGCCTCAACGCCGGGTAAATATCTGCTCCGGCTGCATAATGTTGCGGCAAACGCCGGAAGTTCCGTGATTTACGCCTACCACTTCCCGCGCCTCACCGCTAGAATGCAAACATCTTCGTCTCGCCAAATCTTGTTTTTGCGGCACCCCAACAGCGGATGCCAGGCGAGTTGAGGACCCGTTGAATGAACAAAGGTCAGGAACAGATGCGGATATTGCTCAGCAACGACGATGGAATTCATGCCCCCGGCATTCAGACGCTGGCTCGCGCACTGCGTGAGTTTGCGGAGGTGCAGGTTGTCGCGCCCGATCGCAATCGAAGTGGCGCATCAAATTCTCTGACGTTAGAAACCCCGCTGCGGACTTTTACCCATGAGAATGGTGACATCGCTGTACAGATGGGCACGCCGACGGATTGCGTGTTTCTTGGAGTTAACAAACTGATGCAGCCGCGTCCGGACATTGTGGTTTCAGGCATCAACGCTGGCCCCAATCTGGGTGATGACGTGATTTACTCTGGCACCGTGGCCGCCGCGATGGAAGGGCGCCATCTTGGACTGCCTGCGCTGGCGGTTTCACTCGATGGCCATCAACACTATGCCACTGCTGCTGCGGTGACTTGCACGCTGTTGCGTGCTTTGTGCCGCGCACCGCTGCGCACCGGGCGTATTCTGAACATCAATGTGCCCGATTTACCGCTAGCGGAAATCAAAGGTTTCCGCGTGACGCGTTGTGGCAGTCGCCATCCGGCCGATCAGGTGATTTGCACGGAAGATCCGCGCGGCCATACCCTGTACTGGATTGGCCCGCCGGGGGACAAACTGGATGCGGGCCCCGATACTGATTTCGCTGCGGTAGACGCAGGTTACGTATCGCTGACAGCATTGCATGTCGATCTCACTGCGCATGCGGCGCAGGAAGTATTAAGCGACTGGTTGATCGAGGCTGAGGTAAATCTCGCATGGTGAACCGGCGCATCGAAACGCTGTTAGAGCAACTGCGTGCGCAGGGTATTCACGATGAGCACCTGTTAAAAGCCATCGCTGATGTCCCGCGTGAACGCTTTATCGATGAGGCGTTTGAGCATAAAGCCTGGGAAAACGTTGCGCTGCCGATTGGTAGTGGGCAGACGATTTCACAGCCCTACATGGTGGCGCGGATGACCGCGTTACTTGAACTGAACCCGGAATCGCGCGTGCTGGAAATCGGCACCGGTTCGGGCTATCAGACCGCTATTCTGGCCCATCTGGTCAATCACGTTTATTCCGTTGAACGCATTAAAGGGTTGCAATGGCATGCTAAGCGCCGCCTGAAACAACTCGACCTGCACAATATTTCGACTCGCCATGGTGACGGTTGGCAAGGCTGGGCAGCACGTGGCCCGTTTGATGCCATCATTGTCACCGCTGCACCCCCTGAAATTCCGACTGCGCTGATAGCGCAATTAGGTGAGGGTGGCAAAATGGTGCTGCCAGTCGGCGAAGATCAGCAGGTTTTAAAGCGTTTACGTCGTCAGGGTGGTGAATTAATTGAAGAAATCATCGAACCCGTCCGCTTTGTGCCGTTAGTTCAGGGCGATCTGGCCTGAGCCATTGCTACGTAAATCTTCACAACTGTTACATGGCATGGCGCAGTTGATATTGTTACTATCCTTGTTAATCAATGTGAAAGACCGTATTCCGCCTGTTGCGCAGTGAATAATGCGGTCACAACCACGACACAGTTACATCCAGGATTGCCATAGCGGGGGATCAATGAGCACGGGAAGCACAGTATTTCAATTACGCCGTTTGGCGGCACTCTCACTGGTAGGTTTTTGGCTGGCGGGCTGTAGCTCAGGCGACAACACGCAAGCTCCGATTAGCCAGATTGGCGGCGGTGGCGACAGCGGTATGATGTCCTCTGGCGGCGGCATGACCTCCTCACCAAGCAGCGGTGGCATGCTCTCATCGCAGAACAGTACCGTACCAGCCATGCCACACGGCGGAATGTTAAGCGGCGGTACACCATCAGCTGCACCCTCCGGGGGAATGGTTAGTGGCAATAATAATGTTGTCACGCAAAATGGTCGTATCGTGTACAACCGTAATTATGGGAATATTCCTAAAGGTAGTTACGGTGGTGAGACTTACACCGTTAAACGTGGAGATACCCTGTTCTACATTGCCTGGATTACCGGCAATGACTTCCGCGATCTGGCGCAACGCAATAACGTCCCGGCCCCGTATGGCCTGGAAGCGGGGCAAGTCCTGCAGGTTGGCAACGGTAATGGCCAGACCATCACCGGAGGCAATGCGATAACCGCAGCGGATGCGACACAGGGCGGCGTGCCGGTGGCATCCAACCAAACGCAAATTAAATCGGCCCCTGTTGCACAGCAACCTGTTATTACGTATTCTGATGATTCGGGTTCGACAGGCGGTAAAATGCTGCCGTCGAAAGGGGCAAATAATGTGGCAACGACCACAGCTCCGGTTACCGCACCGCCTACAGTTAGCAGCACGACCAATAGCACAACCCCAGTGGGAAGCTGGCGTTGGCCGACTGATGGGAAGATCATCGATAACTTCTCCGCTGCGGAAGGCGGAAATAAAGGGATCGATATCGCCGGTTCGCGTGGACAACCTGTTGTCGCCACTGCTTCAGGAAGGGTGGTATACGCAGGCAACGCGCTCCGTGGGTACGGTAATTTAATCATCATCAAACACAATGATGATTATCTGAGTGCTTACGCCCATAACGATTCCATGCTGGTCCGGGAACAACAGGAAGTTAAGGCGGGGCAAAAAATCGCTACCATGGGTAGTACCGGAACCAGTTCGGTAAGATTACATTTTGAAATTCGTTACAAGGGGAAATCCGTAAACCCGTTGCGTTATTTACCGCAGCGATAATCCGGCAGAACCTTAGGTGTTCTGCCCTTGGATCACGGGTAGGAGCCGCTTATGAACCAGAATACGCTGAAAGTTAACGAGTTACATGAAGATGCGGAATTCGAGGAGAACGGAGCTGAGGTTTTTGATGAGAAGGCTCTCGTTGAGAACGAACCTGGTGATAACGAAGTAGCTGAAGAAGAGCTGTTGTCACAGGGTGCGACGCAACGCGTTTTGGATGCGACGCAGCTTTACCTTGGTGAGATCGGTTACTCTCCACTACTGACGGCAGAAGAAGAAGTGTTCTTCGCTCGTCGTGCACTACGTGGTGACATTCCTTCTCGCCGCCGCATGATTGAAAGTAATTTACGCCTGGTGGTGAAAATTGCCCGTCGTTATAGCAATCGTGGTCTGGCACTGCTGGATCTGATTGAAGAGGGTAATCTCGGCCTGATTCGTGCCGTGGAGAAGTTTGACCCAGAACGTGGGTTCCGTTTCTCAACCTATGCCACCTGGTGGATTCGTCAGACTATTGAACGGGCGATCATGAATCAAACCCGTACTATTCGTCTGCCGATCCACATCGTTAAAGAGTTGAATGTTTATCTGCGCACCGCGCGCGAACTTTCGCATAAGCTTGACCATGAGCCGAGTGCTGAAGAGATTGCCGAGCAGTTAGACAAGCCGGTTGATGATGTAAGCCGTATGCTACGTCTCAACGAGCGTATTACCTCGGTTGACACACCGCTGGGTGGAGATTCCGAAAAAGCGCTGCTGGATATCCTGGCCGATGAAAAAGACAACGGCCCGGAAGACACCACGCAGGACGATGATATGAAACAAAGCATCGTTAAGTGGTTGTTTGAATTGAATGCCAAGCAGCGTGAAGTGCTGGCGCGTCGTTTCGGCCTGTTAGGCTATGAAGCGGCAACGCTGGAAGATGTGGGCCGTGAGATCGGGTTGACCCGTGAGCGCGTCCGTCAGATTCAGGTTGAAGGTCTGCGTCGTCTGCGTGAAATCCTGCAGACTCAGGGCCTCAACATTGAAGCACTGTTTCGCGAATAAGCCGTAACCGGCAATAAAAAAACGGTGACCCTTGGGTCACCGTTTTTTTATGTGCGTTATCAGACCGTTACGCTAATGAGCGGCGTCATTACCCGCCCATCATCAGAATTGAACTAGACCAATGTTTTAAGGCGGTAAATCCACTCCAGCGCCTGTTTTGGCGTGAGACTATCAGGGTCCAACGCTTCCAGTGCGTCTACGGCTGGCGATGTTTCTGCCACCAGCAGCTGCATTTGCGATCCTTCTACAGTGGATGCCGCAGAACTGCCGGAGAGCGCTTCCAGCTCTTTCAGCTTGTTGCGCGCACGTTTGATCACGTCTTTCGGCACACCCGCTAATGCAGCAACTGCTAAACCATAGCTTTTGCTGGCTGCACCATCTTGTACGCTGTGCATAAATGCAATGGTATCGCCATGCTCCATGGCATCAAGATGCACATTCACTACGCCTTCCATTTTTTCCGGCAGGGTCGTAAGTTCGAAGTAGTGGGTGGCAAACAGTGTCATCGCTTTGATGCGGTTTGCCAGGCTCTCCGCACAAGCCCATGCCAGCGACAGCCCATCGTAGGTCGATGTGCCGCGACCGATTTCATCCATCAACACCAGGCTGTTCTCCGTGGCGTTATGCAGGATATTGGCCGTTTCCGTCATCTCAACCATAAAAGTTGAACGCCCAGAAGCCAGGTCATCAGCCGCACCGACACGAGTAAAGATACGATCGATAGGGCCCATTATGGTTTCTTCGGCTGGCACATAGCTGCCAATCCACGCCATCAGCGCGATCAATGCAGTCTGACGCATGTAAGTACTCTTACCGCCCATGTTGGGGCCGGTGATGATCAACATACGTCGTTGATTCGACAATGATAGCGGATTAGCAATAAACGGCTCTTTTAGGACCTGTTCCACGACCGGATGGCGGCCCGCGGTGATGCGAATGCCCGCTTTTTCCTGCAACACCGGGCGGCAGTAATTCAGTGTCCAGGCGCGTTCTGCCAGGTTAGCCAACACATCCAGTTCAGCCAGCGCCGCGGCACTGATCTGCAGTGCTTCAAGATGTGGCAGCAACTGATCGAGTAACGCTTCGTACAGGCCTTTTTCCAGCGCCAGCGCTTTGCCTTTTGAGGTCAGTACTTTGTCTTCATACTCTTTCAATTCAGGAATGATGTAGCGCTCGGCGTTCTTCAGCGTCTGGCGGCGGACATAATGAATCGGCACCTGATGGCTTTGGCCGCGGCTGACCTGAATGTAGTAACCATGAATCGCGTTAAAACCAACTTTTAAGGTATCCAGACCTAACTTCTCTCGCTCACGAATTTCGAGGCGGTCGAGATAATCAGTCGCACCGTCAGCCAGCGCACGCCATTCATCTAATTCGGCGTTGTAGCCAGGCGCAATCACACCGCCGTCACGCACCAGTACGGGAGGGGATTCAATGACGGCTTGTTCCAGCAGCTCGCGCAGTTCAGCAAACTCTCCCATCTGCGAACGTAAATTGACCAGTTGAGTTGCCTCAACACCTTCCAGCAGCTGGTTCAACTCCGGCAGTTGCTGGAAGGCATGTCGCATGCGAGCCAAATCACGCGGGCGCGCGGTACGTAGTGCCAGGCGCGCCAGGATGCGTTCCAAATCGCCCACCTGGCGCAGCACCGGCTGCATTGCTTCACTTAGAGATTGCAGTTCAGCAATCGATTCCTGGCGCCGACCAATGGTGGTGACATCGCGCAGCGGCATATGCAGCCAGCGCTTCAGCATACGGCTGCCCATTGGGGTAACGGTTTTATCCAACACTGCCGCCAGGGTATTTTCGGTGCCCCCGGCCAGGTTTTGCGTGATTTCCAGGTTGCGACGGGTGGCTGCATCCATGATTACGCTGTCCTGCTGGCGCTCCATACTTAACGAGCGAATATGTGGCAGGGAGGTGCGTTGGGTATCCTTAACATATTGAAGCAGACAGCCCGCAGCGCGTAGCGCCAGATGAGCCTGTTCAACGCCAAAGCCGCTAAGATCACGCGTGCCGAATTGCAGGTTTAATTGCTGGCGTGCGGTGTCGATTTCATATTCCCATAGCGGACGACGGCGCAGACCACGGCGCTGATCGATCAGCGCCATGGCCTGGAAATCCTCGGGATAGAGCAGTTCAGCAGGATTAGTGCGCTGGAGTTCTGCTGCCATGGTCTCCTGGTCGACAGGTTCGCTCAGGCGAAAACGCCCCGAGCTGATATCGAGGGTGGCATAACCAAACCCGCGCTGGCTCTGGAAGATGGCCGCCAGTAAGTTGTCCTGACGCTCCTGCAGCAGCGCTTCATCACTGATGGTGCCTGGCGTCACAATGCGCACGACTTTACGCTCAACCGGTCCTTTGCTCAGTGCCGGGTCGCCAATCTGCTCGCAGATCGCCACGGATTCACCGAGCTGGACCAGTTTTGCCAGATAACCTTCAACAGCATGATAGGGCACGCCCGCCATCGGGATGGGTTCACCCGCTGACGCGCCGCGTTTCGTGAGTGAAATCTCCAGCAGTTGTGAGGCTCGCCTGGCGTCGTCGTAGAACAGCTCGTAAAAATCGCCCATACGATAAAACAGCAGGATTTCGGGATGGTCAGCCTTCAGGCGCAGGTATTGCTGCATCATCGGTGTATGGGTTGAAAAGTCCTTATCTGTAGACTCTTTCATATTGAATTAACTCATTTTTATGGCTTTAGAAGTACTCAAGTGGCCCCATTTGAAACCCCGGTAAATCCATCTAAATCCGAAAATTTGTATGCCAGATGTATTCTAGCTACTATCGAGAATACAACATGGCTCTTCTGGTATACATGAGGCAACAACAGTGAAGATGACTCTGAATCAATCAATAATTATCAATAAGTTATCGATAGAAACCAAACCTGAGTTAGATTCAGACGGACGAGTTATGTATGTGCCTAACATTTCTGGTAAGCCGTATCTTATCACTGACAACCACCGTGATTCACCCGTAGGCTTTGGTGTAAAGATCAGTGCCACGAAGAAGACCTATATCATCCAAAGAAGAGTTTCAGGAGGGGACAGAAGTCCTTCAGAGGGCAAGTCACCTTCACAGGTAATCAGAGCGACGATAGGTAATGTATCGGATTTTGCATCGATTGATCAGGCTCGTGAAGTTGCGAGAACCTACGCACAATCGATGAAATCTACTAAAAGAAACCCAAATACAGTTAAACGAGAAGCTGATATCGCAGAGCTGACCCTCAGTGAGATTTTTGCTCAATATCGTCAGCACCTGCTAGGACGAAGCAAACCAGCAAAACCAAATTCAATCCGGGTGCTGGATAAAGCGGAACAAAAGCTTAAAGAGTGGGAGCGGTATAGGGTCCGTGACCTCACAGGAAGCCTCATTCTTAAGAAGTTTGATGAGATAGCCTCAAAGACCAGAACGACGGCTGAGCAGACTTTCAGGTGGGCAAATGTGGCAGTTCAACATTCTATTGATATAGAGGCGATGAATGCACAAAGCCAGCAACGACTTCCTGTTCTCACTTACAACCCATTCACTGTGCTCAGAGTGCAAAAGAAATACCGTAGTCGCTCTGAACTGGAAGAAAGCTATCAGTCAAAAGGTGTGAGAAATCCGCTTTCAGCAAAAGATACATTAGGTAAGTTTCTGGATGCACTGAACAACAAGAGAAGCTTTAACCGCCTTGGTTGCGATTATCTCCTGCTAACGGTGTTGCTTGGCGCGAGAAAGGAAGAAACGGCTTCTCTATGCTGGAGAGAGGAGCTATCGGCAGAAGAAGCAAAGTCTACGAGCTATGTCGATTTGGTTAATAAGAAAATTTTCTTCTTTGATACCAAGAACAGGACGAATCATGAGCTTCCCATCTGCGATGCTGTCAGATGTTTATTAGAGCAAAGAAGGGATATCGTTTTTGATAAAGAAGTAAAAGCGAGTCGCAGAAAATGGGTGTTTCCAGCACGATCACCTCGAAGCAAAAGCGGGCACTATAGTGATAGTAAAACACTTAGGGAATACCTATGTGCAGAAGCCGGAATCACTAAGTTAGGCACTCATGACCTGAGAAGAACCTTTGGCAGGATCGCTGAAGAGATTGGCTCCTATGCTGTTGTAAAGAAGCTCCTGAATCACCGTAACACAACCGATCCTACCGAGAGATATGCTGAACCGGACAAAAACCGAGTGTTTGAGGCACTACAGCGGATTGAGCTACACATACTGATGACTGCGCCAAGGTTATATAATAATTTACTGGCTTCAGCAATATACCCACCAATACCTGAATATTCTGGGAAGCAAGCATGAGTGCTATTGAAACCTTGAGAGAGATGTCAGAGGTCTGGAGTTTGTTCGGTGACATGCCGGATGATGCCACCATTGGGGTAGATTTAGCGGCATTGTATTTAGGGGTAAGTGTTAAAACCCTTGCTCGTTATCGCCAGAATGGGGATGGCCCACCCTATGTGCAGTATCAGTCTTCTGAAAGCAAAGCCCGAAATCAGCGAGTAAACTATCTTCTTGGCGATCTTAGAGCTTGGCGAAACAATCATAGAGTTAGTGGCACCATGCAGGCCGCTCAGGTTAGGGGATTGGCATTCACATCCCTATCAGATTTTACTTGTCCGCAACCATTTTGGACCATAAGTAACGGGAGGGCGATTGTCGGTCATGCTCTCAGGATTACAGATGACTATTTTAAAGGTTACCTGAAAGATAGTGATTATGTTTTGATATGGCTTTCAATTGAAGATGCACTACTCAAAGATTGGGCATGGGCTGATGAGAGAGAAATCTGGCATTCAACACTTGTTGAAGTCTTAAAGCGAATGATATTGAATTCTATTACGATGCAAGAAAAGCACGAAATAAATAAATTTCTGAGAAATTCTTAGAAACGACGAAGGAATCTTAAAGATTAGGCTTTTCTTGCATAATTTTGGCTCTTATAGGTGACACTCAGAATTCTTCGACTAAAATCAATGAGTAAAATATTTGTAGCATTTCATAAATTTTAAAATTGGAAGGTTTGTAATGAGCGAAGAATTTAAAGCATTTAGTAATATTCGGACTTTAAGAGCACGATCACGTGAAACCTCACTGGAAATTCTCGAAGAAATTCTTGAAAAACTGACATCAATCGTTGAAGAAAAACGTCACGAAGAAGAGTCAGGCATGAAAGAAAAAGAAGAGAGAAAAGTAAAACTTGACGCTATCCGAGAGCAACTCCTTGCAGATGGAATCGATCCACAGGAATTACTTGGTCATTATGGTTCAAGCTCAGCTTCAAAAAAACAAAAATCAAGCCGCAATCCTCGACCTGCAAAATATAAATATACCGACGAAAATGGCAATGAGAAAAGCTGGACAGGGCAGGGGCGTACACCTAAAGCTATAAAAAGTGCTCTCGACACTGGTAAAAATCTTGATGATTTTATGATCTAGAAAATATTTTAGCCAATCCATTTTATTGGGTTGGCCTTTCTTTACTTTTGTTTTAAATGAAATTATTTTTAGTGCTAAGCTAAACCCCTTCTATTAATACACCCTTATTAAAATTGGTTCTTATTATTATAACTACCATCCTCATCCATGATTATCAATGTTAGTAAAATATCAACTTTAAAAATCTTTTAAAGATTCTTAATTCGGTAGTGGACAAATAGAATGGCATATTAAATTTGACTAAGTGTTTTTGGTGTGCTAATTAAATAATCATTCTAAGGAATAAATGAATTAAAATTAATTTAAAAATGCAAGATATAAATGATTTATTCAAGTAGATGTTGCAAAATACTTTACTGGAATTATTTAAAAGTGAGAGATACCAAGGGATAAAGTAGTGAATAGTTAGTATCAGGTAAATAGAAAAATCCTTCTATCTACCTTATACATAAATGCAATAAAAAACTTAGATCCACTTGATATTACTGATTTTTTTAAGTAAAAGACAATAGTTTATTTGCAAGATACTTATAGGTCATTTCCTATGTAGGTTATACATATACCTATTTTGCAATATTTTTAATTAAGAATGGAACTAAAATAATGTAAATAAAATAAGGAGACGTATGGATAGAATAGTAACTAATACAATAAAAATGGATACTGGAGAGAGATGTTGTTTGATTACTGATAAAGTTTCAAAAGTGCCGCTTTATTATCCGTGTTTGTATATATCAACTGAGTTAAGAAAGAAGAACGAATCAATTTCAACTATTGAGCTACATTCAGCGAGTATAGCTCTTTTTTATAGATTTCTGAATCTCAAGAACATAGACATAGAAGCAAGGATCAGAACAGCAGAGTTTCTTCATCTTCAAGAGATTGATGGACTAAAAGAATTTATAACTAAGAGAATGAAAAAAGAGAAGGTTGCAAATCTAGATAGCGGGTGCAGGGTTAATAGTAATACTCAGTACTTCAGATTAACAGCAATTATTAAATATCTTGAATGGTTATGTGACTTTTTCACAGTGAGTTATAAAAGAGATCACAAACTTATTGAAAAATTCATTGCGAAATTGAAAAGTCACAGACCTAAGATCAGATTCAGGAACCAAGATCCAGCAAAAGATAGAAACCTCAATCAAAATCAAATTAATATTTTGTTTGAGATTTTGAAAATAGGTTCAGAAATGAATCCATTTAATTCTGATGTTCAAAGGCGAAACAGACTAATGATACTGATTCTTTATAAATTGGGATTAAGGGCAGGAGAGTTACTAAACATCAAAATCGCAGATATTGATATAGGTTCTCAGACAATTTTTATCAACAGGAGAGCTGATGATCCTCATGACCCAAGGATTAAACAACCACTTGTTAAAACCCTAAGTAGGAAGTTGTCAATATCTGATGACTTAAGTCAGGAAATTTCCAATTATATTAAAGTAGAAAGAAGAAAGCACAGAATGAAAAAAGATAATGGTTATCTTTTTATTTGTCATAAAAAGGGAAATACGTTTGGAGAACCATTATCTATTCAGGCATATCATAAAATCATTAATGCCTTAAGGATATCTTGCCCCGACCTTTCCAGAATGACAGGGCATAAATTAAGACACACCTGGAATTATGAATTTTCTTCAAAGATGGACCGTATGGAGAGTCCACCTAATCAATATGAGCAAGAACAAATGAGGTCTTTACTCATGGGCTGGAAAGAGAGTTCGGGGACTGCTTCTACTTATAACAGAAGATTCATCGAAAACAAGGCCGCAGAGTTAGCTCTGAACATGCAGAAAGATATGATTAATAGAGGAGGTGTTTAATGTTAAAAGTATATGTTAATGGTGAAGATAATGAGAGCGCTTATGAAGCTAAAACGAAAGGTTATTACTTTTTCCTAAATGATGAGGCATGGAGACTAAGCCGAAATGTGACAGTAAATATCAAAATGGTTAAGGATGTAATTGATAAAGAATTAATGGAAGGATATTTAAAGGTGCTTAAATATCTGGCTTGTGAATTAAGCCCTGCTTCAGTTAAAGTAATAAATAATAATTTCAGGAGGTTTATTGTAAGTGTAGAGCCAAAGCGAGTTGATGAGTTTTCCCTTGTGAGGTTTAGAGGATCTGATGGCAAGAACAATAATATTATGTCATCGGTAAGGATACTCATAAAAAAATGGTATGAATTGGGCTACTATGGAATAGATGAAGATGCATATGATTTCTTGTGTAAATTGATAATCACTGACAACAAAAAAGGAGAAGTTGTAAGAAGAAGAGATAAAGTTAAAGGCCCACTTACTGATATAGAATTACAATCTTTTCTTGAAGCTTGCTATAGAGCATATGAAAAAGGAAACATAGATATTACTCAATTAGCGATGGCTTTGCTGACAAGCGCAACCGGAAGAAGGCCACTACAGATTTCACAGATGAAGGTATCTGATATAAGAAGGCTAAAAGTAAATGAGAATAGCTATTCTTATGTCATTAGCATCCCAAGGATAAAGCAAGGCTTGGGATTCAGGGAAGCTTGCAGAAATTTTCAAGTGACAAAAGAATTATACGATTTACTCCGTAAGCAGTGCGATTTGAGCATCGAGCAAACTCGTAGCATACTTAAAAGAGAGCTAACTAATAAAGAGATTGAAAATACACCGCTATTTATATCAATGCAAAAGTTTGAAAGCTTTAAAATAAATAATGAATTGAGAGAGATATTTGTATCGGATAAAGCTCACGAATACTCTGTAAAGATAAATAAGACACTTGATTTTATTGCTAAAACAGAAAATGTTATTTCGGAAAGAACTTATGAAAGATTAAATGTAAACCCTCGACGATTTCGTTATACGGTTGGCACAAGAGCTGCGAGAGAAGGTGCCAGCGAATTAGTTATTGCAGAACTATTAGATCACTCTACAACTCAATATACGGGGGTATACGTTGAATTTAATGCTGATCATGTTGCAAGAATTGACGATGCAGTGGGAAATCATATGAAAAAATATGCTGGTTTTTTCCAAGGTAAAATTCAGGGTGATGACTCAATAAAGAAAAATGAATTACCAGTTAGGGATTTATCTGGGGAGGTCACTGGAGCATGTGGTGGTTGTAAATCATGTCGGGCTAATGTTCCTGTCCCTTGTTATACCTGCCATCACTTTCGCCCATTTATTGATGCACCACATATAGAATTACGAGACCATTTATTAAAACAAAGAGAAAGAATTATGACTGATACTAATGATGAAACTATGAGTAAAACATTAGACAGAACAATAATGGCTGTAGAAGAAGTAGTGAAAAAATGTGAGACTTTAAAATTACAAAGGAGCAATAGATATGAATGAAAATGATATAATTAACTTTAAGAATAAAACAGAGGTCTTAGCAGGTAAAAATCTTAACGAATTTATTCTAAATTGCAAAGAACAACTAAGTGGCAATCTACTTGATAATAACTGGGAGAGTAATCATTGGAAGAAAATATTTAAATTTTCTAAATTTAAGATGAAGAATGTCAAGTTGGACTCGTTCATTAAAGCTGAAGATCTTGATTCCTCTTACATTGGATTTTGCAAATCATATGTGGCTTATATTTTTTGCTCTAATCTTAAAGGATTTGATAAACTAACTTTTCCAATTGTGCTTAGGGTGATTGAAAAAAATTTATTAGTTTTTACTGGGTCTGGTGATATAAAATCACTAAACCTAGTCATTCTTGATGAGTGCTTGTCCGACATTAATAAAAACTACACTAAAGGAGTTGCATATAGTTGTGGTAAATTTATGGAGAGATTGGTTGCTTTCCTGAATGAGAAAGAATTCCTTAATTGTGGATTAATGAAGTGGAGTAGTTACATCAGACCACCTGAATCAAGGCTGTCGATTTCTGATAATGCAGACAATACCAGATTAGCGAAACTGCCTAATGAAAGAGCATTACGAGCAATTGGTGAAATCTTTTCAATGCAGGATTATGACCTTCACGAAAGAGACCTGTTTGTTACTTCAGTGTTTGCATTGCTGATGTGCGCACCCAGTCGTATATCTGAAATATTATCACTTAGAGCTGATTGTGAAATTGTTGAGAAGAACAGGGAAGGAAAGGAATGCTATGGCCTAAGATTCTATTCACTGAAAGGTTTTGGGGCAAACATTAAGTGGATACCTGAAATTATGGTTCCTACGGCCAAACTTGCAATTAAAAGATTATTAAAATTATCTGAAAGTTCGAGAGCAAGAAGTAAGATGCTTGAGGAAGAAATAAAAAATGGGCCAAGTGGAACAATCTGGTTTGATAAAGAGAAAGATGTTCGCTTCAGTAATGCTCTATGTGCTCTCCTCAATAACCAGCTCAGTATGAAACGACGAACAGGTAATGATCTGTTTAAAATAACAAATGCTTTCTTCTCTAAAGAGTTAGGCTATTCAAAAATCAGTAAGCATAAGAATCTTTTCGAAAGGCATGGTTATCACGATGAGGATAATAAACCTTTCTTTCTCAGAACTCATCAAGCCCGGCATCTACTTAACACTCTCGCCCAAAGAGGGGGCCTCGGAGAACTGGATATAGCAAAGTGGTCAGGCAGAGTGTCCGTTACACAGAACAGAGTTTACAACCACATTACTGAAGATGAAATGATTGAAAAAGTGAAAGCTTTGGGGATTAATCAAAATAACATAATTCCCTGCGATAGTGATGTGAATGAGAACTTTGAAATTTCAACTATTCATGAATTAAAAAATAAGTTAGAGCATGGTGCTGTTCATACTACTGAGTATGGATATTGTGTTCATGATTATACTTTTGCTCCCTGTAGCAAATACTTTGATTGTATCAACTGTAGTGAGCAGGTATGTGTCAAAGGGGAGAAGCAGAAACTTGAAAGGCTCAGGTCCTTACTTGATACGACTGAAGACCTTGTTGATAAGGCTAAAGAAGCTATCAATGAAGAGGAACTTGGAGCTGACAAGTGGTATCAGCATCAAACCAAGACACTTGAAAGAGTTAAGGGGATTATTGCATTGATGGAAAATCCCGAACTACCTGATGGTTCGCTTATAAGAACACATGGTGAGGATTTTTCACACCTGTCTCGTATTTTAGAAATGAAGAAGGATGACAAGATAACTAACAAGGAGAACAACAATGGCCAAACACCTAACCAATAAAGATCTACAAATAATTATAAATTCCATCGCAGGATGGCAAAGTTTAAGGCAGGGGAAGTTTACCTGGGAAAACCTTTGTGACTCCGTTACCGAGCTTTTGGGTAAGAGACCAACAAGACAGTCTCTGAGTCAGCATACAGCTATAGTCAGGGCTTTTGAGCTTCAAAAGAAGAACATAAAATCTGGAGCATCTGAAGTCAAAAGACCTGCAAACCTCAGCATAGCTTCACAGCAGATAAAAAATTTGCAGTTGAAAAATGAATCGCTCAAAGAAGAAGTCAGAGTTTTAAAACAGCAATTTGTGATATGGCAATATAATGCTCACAAATATGGAATTAAAGAACATCAACTCAATGAACCCTTAATGTCAGTTGATAGAGAAAGGAGTGAAGATTAGGTTTAATTTATTTAATTAATTGAATTTTAAGGGGTAATGTTGAACTTTAAAGTTAAGTAACTTTTATTGATCACCGTGTTGTCATTTCGTTATTATGTTGTTAAAGACAACTTAACGAGGACATGAGTTTTGACGGTAGCGAAAGATAGTTCAACTGATGATATTGTGCATGGTAATGACCTTAGGGGTATGGATGATTTTTATGTTCGAACAACTGAATTTTTATGCCCCTATCTGAAGTGCAGAATAAAAGCGACACCTTGCAGTTACAGATCCGAGAATGTTAATCAATCATATTTCAAATATACTGGCGAGCATAAGTCAGGTTGTGGAATACATGATGCAAAAAATCGCAACCGAAACAACTCTAATGATGAAAAAACACATAACTCTCCTCCAGCTCCATTCATTTCAATTCTTCGTCTGGAAAATGACGAAAGGATTCACAGAGAAAAAAACGATAATAGGACCAGAAAAGTAAACGATGAAGAAGTTGTTGTAAGAGAACATCCTGTTTCGTCTTCAAGTATTAAACCAATAGTTGATTACTATCTTTCAGGAGTCAACAATAACGAGTTCCTTTCAATACCGCCCTATGAAAAAAGGACTTATAATGAGACATTTCAGAAGTTAAAATACAAACCAGATGTTAAGTATTTTAAGCCCGCAATATATTTTGGTGCACTACAATCTAATCTTACTTTAGATCCTAATGCAGATGAGTATGAGATTGTTTTTCTTGCTCGCAAAAAAGGAACACAAGAAGTCTTTAAGCTTAAAGTTGATGCATCAAACTGGAACTCAAGCCAGAAAGATGTTTTCTTCAAAGAGTATGAAAAGCAAAGAGAGAAAGCTGAGAGGTACAGGAAGTCCCTTTTTGATAAAAAAACAAAGTCCTATAAAAAAGCTAATAAGTTTCTAACTGTTTTCTTTTTTGGTTTTCCTGATGATAAAGAACCACTGTTGCTACATACAAATCATTTCAAATTGGTTTATGTTTCTTTTATCGATGATGTTAAAGATACTTTCAATACGAGTAATGAAATTTCGATAGTTTCACAAACTAACTTATACGAACTGACTGCGAATGAGACAAATATATCGGATTTTGAAGCTAATGATGTTAGCTATGTTGACTCAGACTATCTAAATTCAGCATCGTTCCTGCCTGAGCCTGAGCCTGAGC
>JRUP01000079.1 GCA_000773965.1 Enterobacter cancerogenus | reverse complement strand
TCACCCGGTTTTTCCGGCGGAATATTGGCTTCGCGGGCCTCCAGCCACTTCAGTTTGCCGTCCCATTCCGGCAAAGGCGCGGGCGGTAGCGGAACGATGTCGTTGATTTCGGGTACGGTGGGATGGGCGTAGGAGTAATCCGCCAGTATATTCCAGATAGCCTCGTAACGCCGGGAACGCTCGGGGTCTTTTTTCAAGCCAAGATAGCTTATAGGGTCATCAGAAGAAGGTTCATTAAATCCGTACCTCAAAAAACTTGCCGAAGAAGAGCTACCCGCGGCTACCCCTAACTGATATAAACGCACCGCTTCCTGGTAATTTTTACGATTCTTATAAATAATACCCATTATCATCGCGGCCTCTCCCTCTCCCTGCTCAGCAGCACAGAGATACATCTGCCTGGCAACATCCGGTGCGATATCAACCGGCTCAAGTTTTTTGGCCAGATACACCTGTGCCAGCGCGCTCCCTTCATCAGCCGCTTTACGATAGTAACGCAGCGCCATGTCCTCATCCTGCTTCAGCCCTGCCGCCCCGTGCTGCAGATAGATGGCGATAAAATAGTAGCCGCTGGCGACTCCGGCATCGATAAGCTGCTGGCTGAAACGGCGTCTTTCTGATGCAGTCAGCCCAAAACGCCCGCGCAGCGACCCGTTCTGCAGATTGATGGTGGCTTTGGCATGTCCGTTTTCTGCCGCAATGCGATAGAGACGGGCAATTTCCAGGTCTATGACCTTGTCCTGCCTGAGCTGGTTGTTCACCTGCAACCAGCGGGCATATCTGAACAGCACATCAGTATCAGCTTCCGGCCCCGGAATAATCTCGTGTCTGCAGGTGAAGGCCAGCCCGGTGCTGGCCCCGCCGGGCGGCGGGATGTCACTCATGTTTGTCTGAAACGGGGAAGCGCTGTTATCGCACCCTGCCAGCAGCAGGCAGAGCATCCCGATAGCGGCGTGTCGCTGGCTGTACCTTTTTTTCATGACTGCTCTCCCTGCTGTTAAACGACTTACGCTGTCCTAGGCCTCGCCCAGATAACGCCACGTCACGGGCTGCTCTTCCTCCGTGTGCCTGTCACGCAATGGCCAGGGGCGGGAATGAATGCGCGTTATGCGGTCAGCCGGCATCGTATCCCCCTCCCTGAAGTAACGCACCTCTTCCGGGCCTGTTCCGCTGTCCGGTATCCAGGCCGTCTGCCAGTATCCGCTTCTCGGGCAGGGTTCTCCGCTGTGGCACAGCAGCAGCGACGCGTTCTGTTTATCAAAGTCCGGGGATTCCGGCAGCGGCCTGCCGGTTGCCGGGTTCAGGTGCTTCTTCTTCGCCAGCCGGGCAATCAGCGCCTCATCCGGTTTTTCCGGCGGGATGTTGGCTTCGCGGGCCTCCAGCCACTTCAGCTTCCCGTCCCATTCTGGTAAAGGCGCGGGCGGTAACGGTACGATGTCGTTGATTTCGGGCACGGTGGGATGGGCGTAGGAATAATCCGCCAGTATATTCCAGATAGCCTCGTAACGCCGGGAACGCTCGGAGTCTTTTTGCTGGCCAAGATAGGAGAGCCTGTTAGTCGGCTCTGGGCCGTTAAATCCGTCCTTTAAATAACTTGCCGAAGAAGAGTCCCCCGCGGCTACCCCTAACTGATATAAACGCACCGCTTCCTGGTAATTTTTACGATGCTTGTAAATAATACCCATTATCATCGCGGCCTCTCCCTCTCCCTGCTCAGCAGCACAGAGATACATCTGTCTGGCAACCTCCGGGGCGATATCAACCGGCTCAAGTTTTTTGCCCAGATACACCTGTGCAAGAGCACTCCCTTCATCAGCCGCCTTACGATAGTAACGCAGCGCCATTTCCTCATCCTGCTTTAGCCCTGCAGCCCCGTGCTGCAGATAGATGGCGATAAAGTAGTAGCCGCTGGCAACTCCGGCATCAATAAGCTGCTGGCTGAAGCGGCGTCTTTCCGAGGCTGTCAGCCCGAAGTGCCCGCGCAGCGACCCGTTCTGCAGATTGATGGTGGCTTTAGCATGTCCGTTCTCGGCTGCAATCCGGTAGAGACGGCCGACCTCAGTATCGACCTCTTTGTCCTGCTTCAGCTGGTTGTTCACCTGCAGCCAGCGGGCGTATCTGAACAGCACATCAGCCTCAGCTTGCGGCCCCGGAATGAACTCTTTTTTACAGGTAAAGTCCAGTTGCTTATTAATATTGGCATCCATAGAAATGTCCTTATTACCGACAATTGCGGTATTCCTTTGGTCACAGGCCGCGAGCAGTAAGCTGGCAATCAGAAACAATGCACGCATTAATCCCAATCCTTGAGCTTTGACTTGCTGTATAAGAAACCAATTAATGGCGCGACAGGTTTATTTTTTTCACTCATCATCCGATCATTATCTGAAATGATACGTTTCCAAATATCAAATGCACTTTTTGAGTCGTCCACGGAGCCCATTCCATTCGTGTGCATATTCCATAACCTCCTCCTTAAATCCTGAGTCACACTGGCCCATTCGTGAGCAATATTCATTTCACTGTCCACCTGCATGCTGCGGGTATTAATATTGGCGGACCCATGCGTAGTAAATACGTCATTCACAATCATTAACTTGGAGTGAATATAAACTGGCATCCAGTTGTCAGGAGGGGAGTCCAGTGCCACAAGAGAGCAGACATGGATGTTTAAACCAGGCCGGGGCTCGGGGACAATCGTACTTTTTTCAATTTCAAGTATCTTTGCGTCCAGCTCTTGCTGCTTCTTTACAAATTCTTCAACATCTTTAGGTGTATACATCTCTGAAACAGGTGTTGTTCCTGCTTCTCTCCGGAGTTTATCAATCTGCATTTGTTTTGTGATACCCGGAATTGTGTCCGCCCGTCCCAGCACCTTAAGCATGCGCTGGGTATTGACGGTACCCGACCCGATACCCTCATCTGTGGCGTTGGTCACTACAAACAAATACAAAGCACCATGCTTATTCTGGTCTCGCCCTTTGCTTGTCTGTTCTTCTGCAATTTTATTGATCAACTCAGCCAGCGGCGGCCAGCGGAAATACTGATTTTCAATATAGATAAACTGAGTGGC
>JRUP01000078.1 GCA_000773965.1 Enterobacter cancerogenus | reverse complement strand
GTGCTATCAGCCGTTCGAGAAGATCATCACCGAAGCGCGCGCCGAACAAAACCACGACAAGCGCGTCACCCTGTATCGTGAAGCGCAGCAGATGATGCATGACCAGGTGCCTGCCGTGATGATCGCCCATTCGACAATTTTCGAGCCGGTGCGCAAAACGGTGAGCGGCTATACCGTCGATCCGTTTGGCAAACACATTTTCTATCCGGTCGATATTAAGAATTGATGATGGCAGCGGGCAGTCCAAAACGGCCCGCTAGATTGCCAACATCCTGACGATTAAGGCTTCCAGCGTTGATGCAACGGCTCTTCCAGCGCGTTCATTTGCTTAAGCAAAAACGTCATAAACACATTCAGGGCGGCACTGCGAGGTCGCCCTGATTGCGCCTGTAGCTGCAGGTTGCGCTGACTCAACTGATCAATCCCCACAGAACGTAATATCAAGCCGTGCGTTTCCGCCTCTTGCAGCACGGTAAAGGCGCTGCAAATGGTCAGGGCCAGCGGTGTACGCAGCAGGAAGTGGAACAGCGTTGAGAAGGTATCGCAGGTGATCACCGGTTCAATCAGATTGCCGCTCATGTGGCTCGCCAGCTCAAACAATTGGCGCACCGTGGTGTTCTGCTGCGGCAACGCCAGCGGATAGTGGCTGACATCGTTCAGGGTCACGTGTGTTGCGCTCGCCAGCGGATGAGTTTGATGCATCACCAGCAGCACCGGGGCAGGCCATGAACCGATCACCTCCACGCCGCGTTCAGCGTGCAAGCTGAATTGCAGTGCCAGATCGCATTCACCACTGCGTAGTAGCTCCGCGACACCTTGCGTACTCGCCACTTTGATATCAAACAGCACGCCGGGATTATCCTCACGGAAGGCGGCAATCATGCGCGGCAGCAGCGTAAAGGCCAACCCATCGGTACAGGCCACGCGAATCAGCGTGCGTCGTACGGCCTTTAATCCTTTGATTTCTGCCAGCGCGTATTCCATCTCCAGCATATTTTTGCGCACGTGATGGGCGTAAATTTCGCCGGCCTCATTCAGCACCATACCGCGCGCATGGCGATCAAACAGCGGCACGCCGACCTGATTTTCCAGTCGCTGAATTTGCCTGCTGATGGCAGACACCGCCACAAACAGCTGTTCACTGGCCGCGCTGAGCGAACCGGTATTGGCGACAGCCAGAAAATAGCGGATCTCATTGCTTATCATGCGAATGCCTCATGCTGGTGCATGCCTCGAAACCGGGCAGCGGAGCTTTGCCAAAAAAGCAAATCATACTCGATAAATTGATAATTGTGGCAAAGCGAGGTTTCCGCAAAGATGACAAAACCAAAAGACCAATAAAAGACATGCAAACATGACAGCACAACAAGCGGTACAACAAGCCACCGCCTGGTTCGACAGCGGGGAGTTTCAGGAAACATTGGCCCGACGCGTGGCGCAGCGCACCGAAAGCCAGCGCCAGGATCGCGACAACGAATTACAGCGTTACTTGCAGGATGAAATTGGCCCTCAGCTGATCGCGCTGGGGTTTACGCTGCACTTTATCGATAACCCTGAAGCCGCCCATCGCCCGTTCCTGGTGGCGGTGCGCATCGAAGATCCTGCACTGCCGACCTTGCTGAGCTACGGCCATGGCGATGTGGTGTTCGGCGATGACGAAAACTGGCGCGAAGGCTTATCGCCGTGGCAGCTGGTGGAAGAGGGCGACCGCTGGTACGCCCGTGGCAGCGCAGATAACAAAGGCCAGCACTGCGTTAACCTTGCTGCGCTGGAACAGGTGTTCAAGGCACGTGGTGGACGACTCGGATTCAACTGCAAAATGCTGTTTGAGATGGGTGAAGAGATCAGCTCGCCGGGTCTGGCTCAGCTGTGTAAGCATCATGCAGAACTGCTGAAAGCCGATCTGTTTATCGCATCTGACGGTCCGCGTCTCAATGCCGTGCGTCCAACCCTGTTCCTTGGTTCCCGGGGTGCGGTGAACTTCCGTCTCACCGTTAATGCGCGTGACAATGCCTACCACTCCGGTAACTGGGGCGGTTTATTGACTAATCCAGGCACGCAGCTGGCTAACGCCATTGCTTGCCTGGTGAACGCAAAGGGCGTGCTGCAGGTCGAGGCACTGAAACCCAACTCTCTTACTCAACAAGTGCGCGACATCCTCAGCGATATTGAAGTCGGCGGGATGCCAGGCGATCCAGAAATTGATACCACCTGGGGCGAGCCGACGCTCTCTCCGACAGAACGACTTTACGGCTGGAATACGCTGGAAGTGCTGGCGTTCCTGACCGGCAATCCTGCACGTCCGATGAATGCCATTCCCGGTGAAGCCACGGCGGTGTGTCAACTGCGCTTTGTGGTCGGCACCGATTGGGAAAACCTCGCACAGCATGTTAGCAAGCACCTGGCGCAGCACGGTTTTGGCTACGTAAAAGTGGAGTTTATGCGCGGCTCACCGGCGACGCGACTCGATCCTACCGATCCGCTGGTGGATTGGGTGCTGGCGAGCATGGCAGAGACCAGCGGCAAAAAACCGGCGCTGCTGCCGAATCTGGGCGGTTCACTGCCCAACGAAGTGTTCTCAGACATTCTCGGCCTGCCAACCTTGTGGGTGCCGCACTCCTACCCGGCCTGCGGTCAGCATGGCGTCAACGAACATATGCTGAAGTCGATTGCGCGTGAAGGTCTACAAATTATGACCCGACTGCTGTGGGATTTGGGCGAGCAGGGCAGCGAACTGGTGGCTAAACACCGTCTGCACGCAGGAGGTGCTGCATGAGTACGATTAACACGGCTGCCCCATTGAGCAGCACCAAACCAAATCTGCACAAAACGCTGTTTGCCACCTGTATCGGTAATGCACTGGAGTGGTTTGATATTGCGGTGTACGGCTTCTTTGCCAGCTACATTGCCCATGCGTTCTTCCCCACCAGCGATCCCTCGGTCTCTTTGCTGCTGACCTTTGGTAGCTTCGGCGTCTCCTTCCTGATTCGTCCGTTAGGCGCGATTGTGCTGGGTAACTATGCCGACCGCCACGGGCGTAAAAAGGCGCTGCTGCTATCCATTAACCTGATGATGCTGGGCGGCGCAGTGATCACCTTTATGCCGAGCTACGGCACTATTGGTTTGATTGCGCCGTTGCTGATTCTGATGGCGCGTTTGGTACAAGGCTTCTCAGCGGGTGGCGAATTCGGTAGCTCAACGGCGTTTCTGGTCGAGCATTTCCCGGAGCGCAGGGCGTTTATCGCCAGCTGGCAGTTTGCCACGCAAGGCGCGAGTACGCTGCTGGCCTCGGCGTTTGGATTGGGGTTGACGCAGATCCTCACGGAGAGTCAGATTCAGGATTGGGGATGGCGTATCCCGTTTGCCTTCGGTCTGCTGATTGGTCCGTTGGGGATCTATATCCGCCGCCATGTGCATGAGCCTGCCAGTTTTGAAGCGCAAGCGCCGGAGGCCGCACCGCTTAAGCGTCTGTTTGGTCGTCAAAAAGAGCTGATGCTGCTGGCGATTGGCTTAATGGTGATCTCCACCGCAGTAAACTACATGCTCAACTATGTGCCAACTTACGCTACCAAAAACCTTCATCTGCCAGGTTCCGCCGCTTTCACTGCGACCTTGCTGGCAGGGGTGATCCTGACAGTGGTGACGCCGCTGATGGGCTTACTGGCGGAGCGTGTCGGTCGCGTGCCGTTGATGTGGGGTTCGCTGATCCTGTTGATCATCACTATCTATCCGGCGTTTAAGCTGGTGGTGAATCACACCACGCCGACCACCTTGATTATTCTGGTGTGCTGGATGGCGTTGCTGAAATCAATCTATTTCTCGACGGTACCGTCGGTGATGGCCGACTTGTTCCCAATTGGTACTCGCGCCAGTGGGATGGCGATCAGCTATAACGTCGCGGTGACGGTGTTTGGTGGTTTTGCACCGCTGATTTGTACGCTGCTGATCACTGCCACCGGTACCAGCCTCGCGCCCGGCTATTACCTGATGGCGATGTCGGTACTGAGTGGATTAGCTTTGCTGCGCAGCCAGAAGCGCATCGCTTAAAGGCGGTTGAGCGGATTAGCTTTGCCCCTTATCTAAAAGCGAAGAGCTTAGACATACCGGAGCTGCGCATTCCATTGCGCAGCCTCATGAAATGCGCCAGTTATGGCGCGACTTCACCTCATGACGATACCTGGCTGGTAACCTATTCAGCCGGGTATTTCACTCAGGAGAACTGCAAATACGCCACGTGGGTCTGCAGATACTCTTCCAGTCCGTGACGTCCATCCGCACCACCAATACCCGATTTGCGCCAGCCTGCATGGAACCCTTGCATCGCCTCGAAGTTCTCGCGGTTGATGTAGGTCTCACCAAACTTCAACTGACGCAGCGCAATCATCGCCGTGTTCAGATTTTGCGTGTAAATCGAAGAGGTCAGGCCATATTCACAATCGTTAGCCAGCGCGACGGCTTCATCAAGCGTTTTAAAGGTCATCACTGGTAATACCGGACCAAAGATCTCTTCACGCATGATCTCCATCTCCTGACGCACACCGGTAATAATCGTCGGTTCGAAGTAGAACCCTTTATCACCGGCGCGTTTGCCGCCCAGCACTACTTTTCCGCCTTCAGACACTGCTTTGGCGACTTTCTGCTCCACGCGTTCCAGCGCGGCGGCGGTGATCAGCGGGCCCATGTCGATATCGGTTTGTTCGGCCGGATTGCCAAACTTCACCTGCTTCATCGCTGCAGTCAGAGCGGTGATAAAGCGATCATAAATGCCTTCCTGCACATACACGCGTTCCGCACAGTTGCACACCTGTCCGGTGTTGATTACGCGCGAGCTGACAATCGCCTTCACGGCAAGATCCAGGTCCGCATCATCCATGACAATCGCGGGGGCTTTGCCGCCGAGTTCCAGCGACACCTTGGTGACATTTTTCGCGGCGGCTTGCATGGTGGCAATGCCCGCGCCGACGCTGCCGGTCAGGCTCACTAAACCGACTTTCGGGTTCGCCGCTAGCTCCTGTCCGACTTCAGGACCATAGCCAAACACAAAGTTGATCACGCCTTTCGGCAGGCCAATCTCATGCACAATCTGCGCGAAAATCGCCGCGTTGTTAGGAGTGAGCTCGCTGGGTTTGATGGCTATGGTGTTGCCGGTAATCAACGCCGGGGCCGCTTTACGCGCAATCAGGAAGAATGGGAAATTCCACGGCAGGATACCGGTGGTGACACCGATGGCTTTCTTAAACACAAAGATATTTTCATTTGGGCGATCGCTATTCACGATTTCGCCCTCATAACGGCGCGCCCATTCGGCCATGTAATCCAGATAATCGGCGGTGAAAAGCACTTCAGTTTGCGCCAGCCCCTGGGTTTTACCGCCTTCCGCCACAATCGTGGCCGTCAATTCGGCTTCACGCTGGCGAATACCGGCGGCAATTTTACGCAACCAGTTGCCGCGTTCTACTGCGGGTAAAGCTTCCCAGCCGGGCTGTGCTGCTTCTGCTGCCGCAATCGCCTGCGCCGCATCATGCTGAGTGCCCTCAGGTACGCGAGACAGCAGTGCTTCCGTTGCGGGGTTAATCACTTCAATCCACTTGTCGTTCTGATCGTTTACAAACGCGCCATTAATGTAATGTTGATGGTGTGTTGTCATCTGTAGGGTCTCCGCGATCGGTTTCGTTATCAGGGTGTGAAAGAAGAGTGAAACAGATCAAGGTGTAGCACCTTTTTGTCAGTGCCAGAGCGGATGAAGGGATGGCAGAGAAGGGAAGAACGGTACGACAGACGCAGCATTCCTGATGAAATGCCGCGTATTCAGCGTGTTAGCTAATCATCATTTTCAGCAAAAATATCAGGAGCCCGGCACCGCCGCGCCGCTGGCGATAAACCAGGCGAGGAAACTGACGCCAGCAATGATGATGGCAATAGGGAAGAGCAGTCCGATTTTCATAATTATCCTGATCGTTAAGCGAGTTGAACAATGGCGCGATGGGTTTTCATCATACTGAACAGCTGGAATTGGCTGGCGTCATCCACCTCGCGCAGATGTTCGCCTTTCTGATACCGAATGCGGTGAACATGCCCGAGTTGACGCCACACCACGATGGCCGAAGCCAGCAGGGCGCAGTTCTCTTCGCTCTGGATGCAGTCAAGTGTGGCGTAACGCTCTTCATCTAATCCATTAATGAAAACGTTTAACGCCTGAGGCGGCACAATGGCGCGGATATCATCCAGCATCACGCGGCTCACCGGCTGCGACAACAGCAGCGTCAACCTTTTGCTATTCATCTCATTCCTTCGTTGCGATGATTTTTCCAACGTTATACGGAATTCGCCACGTCGGGGAAAGCTCATCGGGCGGCTTTGCGTGAATGCCATGTTAAACAGCAGGCTGGCAGTCAGTCAAAAACTGTGTCGATCAACACAACAAAAATAAAAAAAATCCCCAATAATAAGTGACTTATAAAAACCAGCCCGATTGATGCCCGCAAATGCAATTTTGTGATCCTCATGTTGAAGACCCGCCGAATTTTGCCAGCAGCGCGCGCTTTCCGGCAGCCATCCAAAGGCTGATGAAAAGCTGCACACCGTAGACTGCTGCTAATCGGGAAACTGTCGGTTTCCTGTGGGCCTCAACCTTACGAAGGAATAACAATGAACAGTGCCATTCTTGCCGGTATTTTATGGCATCTGGTGGGTGCCGCCAGTGCCGCATGTTTTTATGCTCCGTTTAAGCAGGTAAAAAAGTGGTCATGGGAAACAATGTGGTCAGTGGGCGGCGTGATGTCGTGGCTGATTCTGCCCTGGGCGGTCAGCGCCGTGCTGCTGCCCAACTTCTGGGCGTATTACGGCAGTTTTAGCTTCTCGCAGCTGCTGCCGGTGTTTCTGTTTGGTGCCATGTGGGGCGTCGGGAATATTAACTATGGCCTGACCATGCGCTATCTCGGCATGTCGATGGGCATTGGTATTGCCATTGGTATCACCCTCGTGGTGGGCACATTGATGACGCCGCTGTTGCAGGGACGCTTTGTAGAGCTGTTCAGCTCGCCGGGCGGACGAATGACGTTGTTAGGCGTACTGGTGGCGTTGGTGGGTGTGGCGATCGTTTCACGTGCCGGTTTGTTGAAAGAGCGTGCACTCGGCATCAATGCAGAAGAGTTTAATCTGAAGAAAGGGCTGGTGCTGGCGGTACTGTGTGGCATCTTCTCCGCCGGGATGTCTTTCGCGATGGATGCGGCGAAACCGATGCATGAAGCGGCAGCCAATCTGGGTATCAATCCGCTGTACGTGGCCTTACCCAGCTATGTGGTGATCATGGGCGGCGGCGCGTTAGTGAATCTGGCCTACTGCTTTATTCGCCTGGCGATCAAACCTGAACTGTCGGTACGCCGCGATTTCTCAGTGGCAAAACCGATGCTGATCGCCAACGTGGCCTTCGCCGTGCTCGGCGGCACCATGTGGTATCTGCAGTTCTTCTTCTATGCCTGGGGCCACGCGAAAATCCCTGCGCAATACGACTTTGTCAGCTGGATGCTGCACATGAGCCTGTATGTACTGTGCGGTGGTTTGGTGGGTCTGGTGCTGAAAGAGTGGAAAGCGGTGGGGCAGCGTCCGGTTCGCGTGCTGTCGCTGGGTTGCGTGGTGATCATCATTGCCGCCAACATCGTCGGATTGGGCATGGCCAACGGCTAATAAATTGGCCGCTTTAGAACAAGCCTGACGCACGGCAAGGTGCGTCAGGCTTTTATTTTATCGCTCAGTGAGGCGTGCTGAGGAAGAAAACGCTGCCGCCAGGCACTGGGTGTCAAACCGGTATCCCGCGTAAACACCACCGAGAAGTAATTGCTGTCATCAAAGCCGCAGCGCGCGGCCACTTCACTGATTAAACAATCCTGGGTGCGCAGCAAATATTTTGCCTGGCAAAGCTTTAGCTGACGCAAATAGTGGCCCACCGTCATGCCGGTTTGCTGACGAAACAGCTGCTTCAGCGCACGTTCATTCAATTGGTTTTGCTGGCAAAAATGGGCTAAGTCGAACGGGCGGTGCAGTGCTCCCTGTAAGGCAGACATCAGTAAATCAAGCTGTTCACCCTCCGGCAGCGCCCATGGACGGTCGGCGGCATAACCATGCCGGCGCAAGATCAACGCCAGCTGCAGGAACAGCGCTTCAGAGAGCTGAATCGACAATGAATCGCTTTTACGGCTCTCCCGCTCCAGCTGGCTGATCACACCACGCGCCAGCGCCATACCGCGTGTGGTTAAGCGCCAGCAGCCGGGTGCATCATCTTCCTGCGGGGGCAGCAGCTGGCTCCAGTCCAGACTCAGGCGAAAGCGATCGCGGCAATAGAGGATGTTATCCAGCGCCAGATCGTTGACGCTGTCATAGCTGTGGCAATCGTTGTCGCGGATATAGAACACATCGCCGCAGGTGATCAACCACGGGCGATCGTTGAGCACGTGCAAGCCGTTACCGCGCCAGACGATCACAATTTCACTGAATTCATGACGATGCGGGGGGAAGGAGGGTTGAGGCATGCGTTCGGCCACCGCAATCGGCAGATTGGTGGCCGGGAAATAGTCTTCGCGCGTCAAAATCAGCGACATGGGAACCACTCCAGTTACATCATCTGCTGGCGCTCCGCTCGGGGCGCGCAGCCAAATTCCCGCCGAAACAGCGTGGAGAAGTGGTTGCTGTCACCAAATCCACACTGATAGGCGATGTCCGTTATGCGCATATCGCTATGGCGCAGTAAATGCCGGGCCTGCAATAAACGCAGCCGATTCAGGTAGCGCTGCGGCGTATTGCCGGTTTGCTGCTTCATCTGGCGATGCAGGGTGCGCAGCGAAAGCGAGAAGCGATCGGCCAGCGCATCCCATTCAATATCTTCACTGTAGTGCTCATTGAGCCAGTCAAGCAACCGATGCAGGCGCGCTTCCTGATCCTGCGCCTGATCGTTGTGACCCGCCTCGCGCAGCAGCACCAGCAGTTGCAAAAACAGCTGCTCCTGATGCGCCTGACGTTCCAGCGACCAGACCTCCTGCTGTTTCATCTGCGTCACAATCTGCAGCGCCTGCGCCATCACCTTGTGATTGATACGCCAGTGCGACAGATAGTTGCCGTTTTCATCACCGGGCAGCAATGACTGTAAACCAGAGAGAAAACGAAACGCTGACGGGCTGCGGTACAGCACATTGGTCAGGCACAGATTCTCTGTTTGTTCATACAGATGGCGATCGTGATCGCGCACAAAGCATACGCAGCCGGCACACAGGGTCTGCGGCTGGCCGTTAAACACGTGAATACCGGAACCTTGCTCAACCAGCACGATTTCATGGAAATCATGATGATGTTCGGGAAAGGCCTGCTGCGGTACGCGCGGTTCAATAGCAATCGCGTAGTTTCCTTCCGGAAAGAAATCAGCACTGTGCAGAACGGTCATGATGCGCCTCTCGATTAACAATTTTGTAACCGAGTCTACGCAGGCGCTGTGCACCTTACCTTGAAATTTAAACCGCACAGCGCAGGAAAATGGCGAATTATTCAAGATCGGCCAAGTGATTGATGGAATTGCGGTAAAGCTCACAACTCTGTTGTTCCCCGGTTCTGTGAGCTTTCTCACGATCATCTTTGCCAGCCTGCCATCGACTATCACGCGCTGGCAGTAAGGGGAAGGTGGCAAAGCGCCAGTATTCATACGCTAAAGCCATCTCATCACAGGAAGAAACGCCATGAGTATGCGTAACATTGTTGCCATTGATTTAGGCGCATCCAGCGGGCGCGTGATGCTCGCACAATGGACCTCTGCTAACCAGCGCATCACCCTGCGTGAAGTGTGTCGTTTTGCCAACCAACGTGTTCGTCGCGCTGGTTATGACTGCTGGGATCTCGACAGTCTGGAGCAGGCGATTCGCGCAGGGCTGGCGCAGTTAGATGATAAGGGCATTGTGCCGGACAGCATCGGCATTGATACCTGGGGCGTGGATCTGGTGCTGCTGGATGCCAACGGCGATCGCGTTGGCGAAACGGTTAGTTATCGTGACTCGCGCACCGATGGATTGATGGCGCAAGCGATCAATGAGCTGGGTAAGGCCGCCATTTACCAGCGCACGGGCATCCAGTTTCTGCCCTTCAATACCCTTTATCAGCTGCGTGCGCTGCACCAGCAACAGCCGGGCTGGCAGGCACAGGTCAAACATGCGCTGATGATCCCGGATTATCTGCATTATCGTCTGACCGGCAACATGAACTGGGAATACACCAACGCCACCACCACGCAGATGCTGAACATTGAAACTGGCGAGTGGGATAGCGAGTTACTGTCGTGGGCAGGGATCGAAGCCGACTGGTTCGGCAAACCGACTGCACCGGGCAACACCGTCGGCAACTGGATCAATGCCAGCGGTAAAAAAATTCCGGTCGTGGCCGTTGCCACGCACGATACCGCCAGCGCAGTGCTGGCCACGCCGCTGATGCAGGAAGATGCCGCTTATCTCAGTTCTGGCACCTGGTCGTTAATGGGCATAGAAAGTCTGCAACCCTGCGTCAACCGCACGGCGCTCGACGCCAACATCACCAACGAAGGTGGCGCGGAAGGCTATCGGGTGTTGAAGAACATCATGGGCCTGTGGCTATTACAGCGCGTATGCAGCGAATTGCACATCTTGGATCTCTGCGCATTGATTGACGAAGCGAAAAATGAAGCCGCCTGTCGTGCCCTGATTAATCCCAATCATCCGCGTTTTATTAATCCCGGCAGCATGGTGCAGGAGATTCAGGATGCCTGCGCTGAGCAGCATATGCCGATTCCACAAAGCCCTGCAGCGCTGGCACGCACCATTTTCGACAGCCTGGCGCTGCTCTATCGGCAGGTCATGGGTGAACTGAGCACCCTTCGCGGTGCGCCAATTCGTCAACTGCACGTGGTCGGCGGCGGCAGTCAGAACCCATTACTGAACCAACTCTGTGCCGATGCCTGCGAAATGCCCGTACTGGCCGGCCCAATTGAAGCCTCAACGCTGGGTAATGTCGGCTGTCAGCTGATGGCGTTGGGTGAACTACGCGATGTGGCCGATCTGCGCCGCTGCATCGACAAAAACTTCCCGTTAGAAATGTTTGCACCTCAGAACGCCAGCATTTTTGCTGCCCACCAGGCACGCTTTGCGGCACTGAGCCAACCTGCTAAGGAACTTGCATATGACAAAGCTGATTGAACAAGCCTTTGAACTGGCGAAACAACGCTACGCGGCGTTGGGTATTGATGTGGACCAGGTAATGACTCAACTGGATGGCATCCCGGTGTCGATGCACTGCTGGCAGGGGGATGATGTTCGTGGCTTTGAAAACCCGAATGGCGAACTGACGGGCGGTATTCAGGCCACCGGCAATCATCCGGGACGCGCTCGCAACGCGGATGAGCTGCGTGCTGACATAGAAAAAGCCATGTCGCTGATCCCCGGCGCCAAACGCCTCAACCTCCACGCCATTTATCTGGAAAGCGATTCGCCAGTTGAACGCGATGCCATTGAGCCGAAGCACTTCAGCCATTGGGTGGAGTGGGCGAAATCCAACAAATTAGGACTGGATTTTAACCCCAGCTGCTTCTCACACCCGCTCAGCGCCGACGGCTTTACGCTTTCCCATGCCGATAAAGGGATTCGCCAGTTCTGGATCGACCACTGCAAAGCCAGCCGCCGTATTTCAGCGCACTTTGGTGAACAGCTCGGGACACCATCGGTGATGAACATCTGGGTGCCGGATGGCATGAAAGATCTCACCATCGATCGTCTGGCACCGCGCGAGCGTCTGGCCAGCGCGCTGGATGAGGTGATCAGTGAGAAGCTCGACCCCCGTCATCATATTGATGCGGTAGAGAGCAAACTGTTCGGTATCGGCGCGGAGAGTTACACCGTGGGCTCCAACGAGTTTTGCCTCGGCTACGCCGCCAGCCGTCAAACGGCGCTGACGTTAGACGCCGGACATTTCCATCCAACCGAAGTGATTTCCGACAAGATATCCACTGCCATGCTGTACGTGCCGCGCTTGCTGCTGCACGTCAGCCGCCCGGTACGCTGGGATAGCGATCACGTAGTGCTGCTCGATGATGAAACCCAGGCCATCGCCACGGAGATTGCCCGCCACAAACTGTTCGACAAAGTGCATATCGGCCTGGACTTCTTTGACGCCTCGATTAACCGCATCGCCGCCTGGGTGATTGGCACCCGCAACGCCAAAAAAGCGCTGCTGCGCGCGCTGCTGGAACCCAGCGATCAGCTGCGAAAATGTGAGCAGGAAGGGGACTACACCGCGCGTCTGGCACTGCTGGAAGAGCAGAAATCGTTGCCATGGCAGGCGGTCTGGGAGGCCTGGTGCCTGCGCCATGATGTGCCCGCCGATGCCAGCTGGCTGAGCGAAGTGCGCCACTATGAACAACAAACATTGCGTCTACGTTAAGGGATCAACTATGCAAAATATTCTCTCTTCGTCTTTTGTTCAGGACATGGTGAAAGCCACCAGCGATATGTGGTTAAAAGGCTGGGATGAGCGTAACGGCGGCAACGTCAGCCTGCGTTTATTGCCGGAGGAAGCTCTGGCCTGGTCAGCCGATTTTTATGCCGAACCGCGCTGTATTGAGTTAACCCAACCGGCACCGGCGCTGGCCAACGACTGGTTCCTGGTCACCGGTTCAGGCAAATTCTTCCGTAACGTTCAGCTTGATCCCGCTGACTGTCTGGCGCTGCTACAGGTGGACGACAAAGGGCTGTCGTACAAAATCCATTGGGGGCTGAGCAACGGCGGGTTGCCGACCTCGGAACTGGCGGCGCATTTCCAGTCGCACAGCGTGCGTAAGCAGGTTTCCAATGGGGCTGACCGGGTGATTATGCACTGCCATGCCACCAATTTTATGGCGTTGAGTTACGTAGTGAATCTGGATTCCGCCCGTTTCACGCGCTTGCTATGGGAAGGCAGCACCGAATGTCTGGTGGTGTTCCCGGATGGCGTCGGTATCCTGCCGTGGATGGTGCCGGGAACCGATCAGATTGGTCAAGCCACTGCCGATGCCATGGCATCACACAGCCTGGTGATGTGGCCGTTCCACGGCATTTTCGGTGCCGGTCCGAATCTGGATGAAACTTTTGGACTGATCGACACGGCCGAGAAGTCTTCAGAAGTGGTGGTCAAAGCCTTGTCGATGGGCGGGATTCGCCAGAGCATCACCACCGAACAGCTGGTGGCACTGGGAGAACGCTTCGCCGTCAAACCGTGGCAAGCGGCGTTGAATGCGGAGCGCAGCGATGTTGCGTAAAGCCTTTGTGATGCAGGTGCATGCGCACTGTCATGATGAATATCTGCGTCGCCATTCACCGATCTGGCCTGAGCTGGAACAGACGTTGAAAGCTCACGGAGCGCACAACTATGCGATTTGGCTGGATGCGGAGCGTAATTTGTTGTTCGCCAGCGTGGAGATAGAGTCGGAAGCACGTTGGGAGGCGGTGGCGAACACGGAAGTGTGCCAGCGCTGGTGGGCATCGATGAAAGATTTGATGCCATCAAATGCGAACAATAGTCCGATCAGCCAGGTGTTGAGACCGATGTTTTTTATGCCGTAAGGCTGGCAAATATTCCGCTTTAGCGCAATAAAGGGGCGGCTCAGGAGGTCGCCCCTTTATTTGGGGGATAAAACATTACGGCCAGGCAAGATATTATGGGTTCAACGCGCAGTAGCCCGCCAGAGCGGGCCAGATGGCCATCTGCGTATCGACTATTCCATCGAGATCGTCACGGCTTGCGCCTTCACGGGCGCGCACCGACATCCCCTGCAACACGCAGGCCAGATAGCTGGCCAACGTACCGCTGTTGGCACACTGCGGTAATTCACCGCGCTGCTGTCGAACATCCAAAAACTGTTTCAAGGCGTTTTCCTGCGCATGATGTTGCTTAGCCAGCATCTGTGCAATCTCGTCTGAGCCTGAAGAGAGCGCACTGGAGGTGCAGATAAAGAAACAGCCAGCGGGCTTATCGCACTCGGTAAAACAGGCTGCAGTAGCACGAAAATAGGCCTCAATCGCGGCTTTGACATCGAGTGTTTCATCCTTAAGCACCTGATTACGCTGCGCGCTGAAGGTATCGATGTAGCGCTGCATTGCTGCGCGGAACAAGCCTTCCTTATTCTCAAACTCCGCGTAAAGCGTCGGCGCTTTCGCCCCCGTCGCGTTCACCAAATCTGACAGCGAGGTGCCTTCATAACCGTGTGCCCAAAACAACATTAATGCTTTATCCAGCGCATCGTTGCGATCAAACACTTTGGGGCGACCACGCGTTTTGCGATTAAGCGTGTCGGTCAATTGCGTCATAGGGACACCTCACTGCATGAAGAACATGTGATTAAATTACCGATCGCTAACTAAATATGCAAGCGCAGCCGACATTCCCTCTCATTCACTTTGCCCGTTTGTGCTTTACCTGCGGCACAACACTCAAATCGATAAGTGAAAAAGGGCGCTAAAGCCCATAATCACGCCACTTCTTAATAAAATAATGACCGTTAATAAAATGATTGACGAGATGCCCAGTTCGGCGCTAGCATTTAATTAACGGTTGTTAACTTAATTCAGCCGACCCCTTTCATCTGCATAAGAGAGACGATCATGAAAAGCATCAAAATGGTATTAGCCGCAGTCGCACTGTCATCCATCGCATTTGGTAGCATGGCTGCTGAATTAGTGAATCAGGCACCATTGAACCAGCAGCAAATTGGTGTGGTCAGTGCATCAGGTAGCACTAACCTGACTTCACTGGAGAATCAGCTATCGGAGAAGGCGAGTGCTGCCGGAGCAAAGTCGTTCCGCATCACTTCGACCTCTGGCAACAACAAGCTAAATGGCACAGCGGTAATTTATAACTAATTACCAAAGCGCGAAGAATGGCGCAGGGGCGCACCGATGTGGGCCCCTGGTTATGAAGCGGATTATCCGTTTGAACGGAGTTGCGGATACCGACGGAAGATGGTGATACACCAGAACAACGCAACCAGTCCAATTAACCCCCCCACGTTACCCACATCCGACATTTTCATATGCAGGCTGACCTGGTTACCCAACAGGGCACCCGCACCAATCCCGATGTTATAAATACCTGAGAACAAGGACATCGCCACATCGGTGGCATCCGGTGCCAGTGACAGCACACGAACCTGCATCGCCAGGCCGATCATCATCATTGCCATGCCCCAGAAAATGCACAGCAGCGAAATGGCTGCAGGGCGCACGGCGGCAAACAGCAACAGCCCCATACTCAACGTGATGATGCCAATCGCGGCGAGTAACATCGCTGAGGGGAATTTGTTGCCCAGCGTACTGAACAGCACGCTGCCGATAATCCCGGCTGAACCGAACAGCAACAGCAGTAAGGTCGTGAAGTTCTCATCCGCATTCGCGACCACCTGCATAAAGGGTTCGATGTAGCTGTAAGCGGTGTAGTGCGCGGTGACCACCAGCGTCACCAGAATATACATTGCTACTAACGCCGGACGGCGGAACAGCATCGGTACGCTACTCAGTGAGCCTGTGTGCTCGCTCGGCAGACGTGGCAGTATCCGCACCAGCAAAATTAGCAGCACCAACGCTGACAAGCCGATCATGCCGAAAGTGGTGCGCCAGCCGAGGTATTGCCCAACGATTCGGCCAATGGGCACGCCCAACACCATCGCCAATGCCGTACCGGTTGCCAGCATACTCAACGCCTGGGTTTTTTTGCCAGCCGGTGCAACACGAATCGCGAGTGAAGCAGTAATCGACCAGAATACCGCGTGCGCCAGTGCGATGCCGATGCGCGAAATCACCAGCGAGGTGAAATCCCATGCCACGGACGAAAGCACATGGCTGGCGATAAACAGAATGAACAACACCGACAGCAGCAGACGGCGTTCTATATTCCGCGTCAGTAGCATTAACGGCAGGGATAACAGCGCAACGACCCATGCATAAATGGTCAGCATAATACCGACATCAGCGGTCTTCATGGCGTAGCTCGCCGCTATATCCGATAACAGGCCAACAGGTACAAATTCAGTGGTATTAAAGACAAAGGCGGCAATCGCCAGCAGCACAACGCGTAGCCAGGCTGTTTTACGTGAGACGGTAGTTGGTTGCATGGGGTTCAAATCGATCTGACAGCGAGTGAGGGGGCGAAACGAGCCCGGTTAAGTGACCTGCATCACAAATTGGGGCTATTGTGGAGCATTAATGAGCGGATGAAAACCATATAGACCGTTTTTATTCCTGAATATTTTTTATCGCTGAAGACCAGGTTAATAGCCTGAGGTTATTATCAATTCTTGCTTTTTGGCTAAGGGGTGAACGCAGGCAAGAACAATCAAGGCGTAGCGCTTTACGAACCCGTGATGAGGAAGTCGGCTGTTTCTGTATGAGAACGATGTGACAGCCGTACTTAACAACACTCCTTAAGCGCTACGCGATTGTCAGACCAGCATTATCAGAGTTGCACCATGTGTTTTAGCGCCACGCTATGCTGAGTGGTCAGGCTTTTTTTTACCGCCACCGGGCAACAATGTTCGCATCCCATCGCATTGGAATAAAATTTACGGGCTTGTTGAATGGCGGCCGTGGCGGTGTAGAAAGTGCCGAGAAAGCGCCGTGCACCATCAGATGGCAGGAACGGGCAGCCTGTTGCATGTACCACATGGTTGTCGTTATAGCCTGCATGCTTATCGACGTAATAATAGAGTTGCATCTAACGTCCTCATTGCTGTGAAAAAAGAAAATCTAACTATTGTTGGAATAAATTGGATTATAGCGACGAATTGTCGTTTTGTTTTAAGTGGGACTATTTGAAAGCGCGATTCTGACGGCTTAAGCGAGAAGCGGGGCGCAACGGCCCCGTCGTTTAGATGAAAGGTATTACAGTTTTCGGCACTGTAAACGCCAGCCGACGAACAAGGCCAGCAACAGCAACACACTGATGAACAGCGTCACGCCCGTCCAGCCATAGCTGTGCCAGAACACACCGCCTAACGTGCCCGCCACGCTGGAACCCACGTAGTAGCTGAACAGATAAAGTGACGATGCCTGGCCTTTGGCGCGGCGTGCGCGTGGACCAATCCAACCGCTGGCAACGGAGTGCGCGGCAAAAAAACCTGCCGTAAACAGCATCATACCGGGCAGTATCAGCCAGAGTGTATCGAAGGCGGTGAGCAACAACCCAGCCAGCATAATGGCGGTGGCGCCAATCATTACCGGACCACGGCCAAAGCGGCTGGTCATCGCGCCTGCTTTGGGAGAAC
>JRUP01000077.1 GCA_000773965.1 Enterobacter cancerogenus | reverse complement strand
GCCAGAGGCGTTTTTGAGAGGCGCAGTAGATTTTCAGCTTTGTTCATCCGGATAAAAGAATTAGCGATGTCCTGCGGAGTTAAGTCCGAAGGATTTTGCGCTGAGGCAAGGCGCCGACCGAGACGGAACGAAGGAGCATACTGAGGTATGTGACTGAGTTACGCGAGGGAGAGCAACGCAGCATCAGCACAAAAGACACAGGACAGAGCACAAGAATTTGCCTGGCGGCTGTAGCGCGGTGGTCCCACCTGACCCCATGCCGAACTCAGAAGTGAAACGCCGTAGCGCCGATGGTAGTGTGGGGCCTCCCCATGCGAGAGTAGGGAACTGCCAGGCAT
>JRUP01000076.1 GCA_000773965.1 Enterobacter cancerogenus | reverse complement strand
GATAAAGCCGCCTTTCTGCATGCTTCTGACATCATGCCGCACACTGAATGCGTGGCGGGTGATGAGAAGAAAAACTTCGTCGTACGCGATATTAGCGAGTTGGTGCGCCCCGGCCAGGATTTAGTGGTGCAGGTGGTGAAAGATCCGCTCGGCACCAAAGGCGCGCGCCTTACCACCGATATTACGCTGCCTTCACGTTATCTGGTGTTTATGCCAGGCGCATCGCATGTGGGTGTTTCCCAGCGTATTGAAAGCGAAGCGGAGCGTGATCGCCTGAAAGCGGTCGTTTCCGCCTACTGCGACGACCTCGGCGGCTTCATTATTCGTACTGCTGCCGAAGGCATCTGTGAGGAAGACCTGGCGCAGGATGCCGCGTTTCTCAAGCGTCTCTGGACCAAAGTCAGCGAGCGTAAGAAACGTAACCAGACGCGCTGTCTGCTGTACGGCGAGTTAGCGTTGGCACAGCGCGTGTTGCGCGACTTTGCCGGCGCAGCGCTGGATCGCATTCGCGTTGATTCACGTCTGACCTGCGATCTGCTGGTGGAATTTACCGGTGAATATATCCCGGAAATGGCCAGCAAGCTGGAGCTGTACAGCGGCAAACAGCCAATCTTCGATCTGTTTGATGTTGAGAATGAAATCCAGCGCTCACTGGAGCGCAAGGTCGAACTCAAGTCGGGCGGTTATCTGATCATCGATCAAACCGAAGCCATGACCACCGTCGATATCAACACCGGTGCATTTGTTGGGCATCGTAACCTCGACGAAACCATTTTCAACACTAATATTGAAGCCACGCAGGCGATCGCGCGCCAGCTGCGGCTGCGCAATTTGGGCGGCATTATCATCATCGATTTTATCGACATGAGTAATGACGACCATCGTCGCCGCGTACTGCATTCGCTGGAAAGTGCGCTAAGCAAAGATCGAGTGAAAACCGGTATCAACGGCTTCTCGGCGCTCGGTTTGGTGGAAATGACGCGCAAACGCACGCGGGAAAGTATTGAACATGTGCTCTGTGCCGATTGCCCGGTATGCAAAGGGCGCGGCACGCTGAAGACGGTCGAAACGGTCTGCTACGAAATCATGCGCGAAATCGTGCGTGTACATCATGCTTATGATTCCGATCGCTTCCTCGTTTACGTTTCCCCGGCGGTGGGTGAAGCATTAAAAAGCGAAGAGTCACATGCGCTGGCTGAAGTGGAAATCTTTGTCGGTAAGCAGGTTAAAGTCCATGTTGAGCCGCTCTATACTCAGGAGCAGTTTGACGTCGTCATGATGTAAGTCGTGAGGTTGAACGCCGGTTTTCAACGGGAAGCAAGGAGAGGTGTGTGAGGCGGTTGCCGAGGATTTTGTTACTGCTGCTCGCCGCAATCATCGTTATTGTGGCGCTGCTAGTCAGCGGGTTGCGCCTCGTGATGCCGCATCTCAACAGCTATCGCAGCGACATACTGCAGACGATTTCACGCGTCAGCGGAGTGACGGTGGATGCCAGCGAGCTGCAGGGTAAATGGGAGAACTTCGGCCCAACCCTGCAGGTGCGCAATCTCAACGTTGTGATGCCGGAAGATGGCAAACTCACCATCGGCCGTGTGAATCTGGCGCTTAACGTCTGGCAATCATTGCTGCACTGGCGCTGGCAGTTCCGCGATCTTACCTTCTGGCAGTTGCGCCTCGAAACCAATCATCCGCTGCTCACCAGCGATCAGCAAAAAAACAGTTTCAAACCGGCGCAAATCAACGATCTGTTCCTGCGTCAGTTTGACCATTTCGACCTGCGTGACAGCAGCATCCGTTTTCTCACGCCCTCTGGCCAGCATGCCGAGCTGGCGATCCCACGTCTAACCTGGCTCAACGAAAGCACGCGTCATCGCGCGGAAGGGGAAGTCAATCTCTCCAGCTTTACCGGTCAGCACGGCGTGGTGCAGGTTCGTCTCGATCTCAATGACACCAACGGACTACTTAACGATGGCCGCATCTGGATGCAAGCGGATGACGTCGATGTGCGCCCGTGGATCGGTCCGTGGCTGCGCGACAACACCAGCCTCGAAAGTGCCCGTTTCAGCCTTGCGGCATGGGTGAATCTGCGTGATGGCGATGTCTACGCCGGTGACCTCTTGCTCAGTAAAGGCGGTGCACGCTGGCGCGGCGAACAGGGCGATCACCAACTGCAGGTCGATGGCTTAACCGCGCATCTGGCGCGTTTCGAAAATGGCTGGAGTTTGTCCGTCCCGCAAACCCGACTCAGCACCGATGGCATCGCCTGGGCGCCGGGGCACTTCTCACTTCTGTGGAAGCCGGAAGACCAGCAGATGCTGGGCGCCAACAGTGGTGCGGAGGTGCGTGTGCGTGCCACGCAACTGGATCTGGAGCGTCTGGCACCGTTGGTGCCGCTGTTCAAACCCTTATCCCCTGCGTTACTGGATAACTGGCGTGCATTGCAGCCGCGCGGCAACATCGATGCACTGGCGCTGGATATTCCGCTCAATCAGCCCGAACAAACCCGCCTGCAAGCCAAATGGCGCAACCTGGCGTGGCAGCATTGGGAGCTGTTGCCAGGGATCAGCAATCTAAACGGTACCGCCAGCGGCAGCGTGAGTAACGGTCGGTTGGATGTGGCGATGGGGCAAGCGGAAGTGCCTTATGGCGACATGTTCCAGGCGCCACTGCAAATTCATCAGATCACTGGCAAACTGAACTGGCAGCGCGATGCCAGCGGCCTGACGCTGGACGGTCAGAATCTTGATGTTCAGGCACGTTCCCTGTGGGCGCGCGGTGATTTCCGCTATCAGCAAAATATCGGCAAAGCGCCACAGCTGAATATTCTGGCGGGCATTCGCGTCACCGATGCGGGTGATGCCTGGCGCTACTTCCCGGAACCGCTAATGGGCCATGATCTGACCCATTTCCTAAGCGAGTCGATCAAAGGCGGGAAGGTGGACAATGCCACGCTGTTGTTCGCCGGTAATCCCAGCCTGTTCCCGTTTAAGCACAATGACGGCATGTTTGAAGTATGGGTGCCGCTGCGTCAATCCACCTTCCAGTTCCAGCCCGGTTGGCCCGCGCTGGAAAACCTCGATATCGACCTCGATTTTGTTAACGACGGCCTGTGGATGAAAGCCGAGAAAACCAAATTGGGGGAAGTGGATGCGCGTAACGTCAGCGCGGTGATCCCCGACTATCTCAAAGAGAAGTTGATTATTAATGGCGATCTTAGCGGTCAGGGCAAGCAGATTGCCGATTACTTCGAACAGACGCCTCTGAAATCGACGTTGGGCGCGGCACTGCAGCAGTTGCAAATCGGTGGCAATGTGCGCGGTTCATTGAATCTCGATATTCCGCTGGATGGTGAATTGGTACATGCCAGCGGTAATGTGGTGATGAACAATAACAGCCTGCACATTAAGCCGTTAAACACCTCGCTGGAAAACCTCACTGGACGTTTCCGTTACAACAACGGCAATCTCGAAAGTGAAGAGATGCAGGCCAACTGGTTTGGTCAGCCCACTGGCGTCAGTTTTACCACTACTGAAAACCCTGACAACTTCGGTGTCAATGTGAAGCTGCTGGGCGACTGGCAGCCGTCGAAACTGAAAGTGTTGCCGACCAGCGTTAGCAGTCAATTGAGCGGCAGTCTGCCGTGGCAGGGCAATGTCGACATCACGCTGCCACACAAAGGGGGCGCGACCTATAAATTCGATTTGCAGGGTGAGGGCAAAACAGTAAGTAGTCACTTACCTTCGCCGCTGGATAAGCAGGCGGGCGAAGCGATGCCCATCGCCATTAACGCCACCGGTGATCTGAAAGGATTCACGCTAAGCGGCAGCGTGCGCGAGCATAACCGTTTTAACAGTCGCTGGATTCTCGAACCCCAGCTGCGCGTGGATCGCGGCATCTGGCTCAACGATGCGAAAAGCACGCCGAAGCTGCCAGAAAAACGCGGGATGGAACTCAATTTACCGCCGCTGGATGGTGAAGCCTGGATGGGGCTATTGGCGGGAAGCAGTGGTTCGCGTAATGCTCAGGGCGAAACGGAAGTCGGCGGCGCGCTGTTACCAGGCGATGTGACTCTGCGGACACCGGCACTTATGTTCGGTGGCCAGCAGTGGCATGACGTTAATGCCACCGTTACGCAAGGGCCGACCGGCAACACACAACTTCAGCTGGAAAGCCGCGAAGCGCGTGGCAGTTTGCAAACCGCACAGCATGCGCCCTGGCAGATCGACCTTAGCTATCTTTACTACAATCCAGAATGGGCGAATGGCAACGATAACAACGTCTCGCCGTTGGGTGGCAATAGCAGCACAGTGGACTTCAGCAACTGGCCAGCGATGCAGCTTAACTGTGATGAGTGCTGGCTGCGCGGCCAGAAGTTTGGCCATATGCAGGCCAGATTACAGCCGCAGGGAGATACGTTAGCACTTACTAACGGTAGCGTGGATTCCGGCAGTGCGAAGCTGAAGATCAACGGAGAATGGGTCAATAAGCCGGGCAATCAGCGTACCTCATTAAAAGGCAGTCTGAGCGGTAAAAACATCAATGATGCCGTTAACTGGTTTGGGATGAATACCCCACTTCGTGACGCGCCGTTTAACGTGGATTATGACCTGCACTGGCGTTCCGCACCGTGGCAGCCTTCAGCGGAAACGTTGAGCGGCACGCTGAAAACCCATTTTGGCAAAGGCCAGATTGCGGATGTGAACACCGGGCGTGCTGGGCAGTTGCTTCGCCTGATGAGTTTTGACGCCTTGCTGCGCAAGCTGCGCTTCGATTTCAGTGACACCTTCAGTGAAGGCTTCTATTTCGATTCAATTAACGGCACGGCGTGGATCGAGAACGGTGTGATGCACACGGATAACCTGCTGGTCGATGGCCTTGAAGCGGATATCGCCATGCAGGGAAAAATTGATTTGGCGAAACGTCAGATAGATATGGAAGCGGTGGTGGCGCCGGAGATCTCTGCTTCGGTAGGCGTTGCGACGGCCTTTGTGGTCAACCCGGTGATCGGGGCCGCGGTGTTTGCCGCCAGTAAAGTATTGGGCCCGTTGTGGAATAAGATTTCGCTACTGCGTTATCACATCAGCGGACCGCTGGATAAACCGGAAATCAATGAAGTGCTGCGCAAACCGCGCGAAGACGACAAGAAGTGAATTTGACGCCGTCGGGGAATTGCCGCAGGCTATGACTATCCGAGCACATAATGAGTGAGAAACGATGACTCTGAATCTGGTAAGTGAGCAGTTACTAGCTGCGAACAGCATTAATCAGCAGGACCTTTTTTCCCTGTTAGGGCAGCTTTCAGAACGTCGTCTGGATTATGCCGACCTCTACTTCCAGTCCAGTTTCCATGAATCCTGGGTGTTGGAAGACAAAATCATTAAAGATGGTTCTTACCACATCGACCAGGGTGTCGGTGTGCGTGCTATCAGTGGTGAGAAAACCGGTTTCGCTTACGCAGACCAAATCACCCTGAACGCCCTGCGCCAGTCTTCTGAAGCCGCGCGCAGTATTGTGCGTGAGCAGGGCAATGGCAAAGCGCATACACTTTCAGCTGTGATCAACCGTTCGCTGTATGCGCCGGTGAATCCGCTGGACAGCCTGACGCGCGAAGACAAAATTGCACTGCTGCATCGTGTTGATACCGTGGCTCGTGCGGCCGATCCGCGTGTGCAGGAAGTCAATGCCAGCCTGACCGGTGTTTACGAGCAGGTGCTGGTGGCGGCGACCGATGGCACACTGGCAGCGGATATCCGCCCACTGGTGCGTCTGTCGATCAGCGTGCAGGTGGAAGATCAGGGTAAACGTGAACGCGGCTCCAGCGGCGGCGGCGCGCGTACCGGTTATGAGTTCTTCTATGCCGATGAAAACGGTGATGTCCGTGCCGATGCATGGGCGCGTGAAGCGGTGCGTTTGGCGCTGGTGAATCTCTCTGCTGTTGCCGCGCCAGCGGGCACCTTGCCGGTGGTATTGGGCGCTGGCTGGCCGGGCGTGCTGCTGCATGAAGCGGTAGGTCACGGTCTGGAAGGCGATTTCAATCGTCGTGAAACTTCGGTCTTCAGCGGAAAAATGGGGCAGCTGGTGGCCTCTGAACTCTGCACCGTGGTTGACGATGGCACCATCGAAGGCCTGCGCGGCTCACTGGCAGTGGATGACGAAGGCGTGCCAGGCCAGTATAACGTCCTGATCGAAAACGGCGTGCTGAAAGGTTACATGCAAGACAAGCTTAACGCGCGTCTGATGGGGGTTCCGCCAACCGGTAACGGGCGTCGTGAATCCTATGCGCATCTGCCGATGCCGCGTATGACCAACACCTATATGCTGGCGGGTAAATCCACGCCGCAGGACATCATTTCCAGCGTTGAATACGGGATTTATGCACCAAACTTTGGTGGCGGTCAGGTAGATATCACTTCCGGCAAGTTTGTGTTCTCAACTTCAGAAGCCTATTTGATTGAAAACGGCAAAGTCACTACGCCGGTGAAAGGCGCTACGCTGATTGGTTCCGGTATTGAAGCAATGCAGCAGATCTCAATGGTCGGTAACGATCTGGCGCTGGATAA
>JRUP01000075.1 GCA_000773965.1 Enterobacter cancerogenus | reverse complement strand
AGGACAGCGCAAGCCGTTAACACAAGGAAGAGCAGGCCATGTCAAACAAGTACAGCCATCGGCACGCCGGCATCATCATCCGTCGATGGCCAGTTCAGACATTAATATGCCCGACACCCATACTGCCCACCGTATGACCTATGCCCGCCTCTTGGGTAATGTAAACGACAAGGATGAAGTTTAATGAAAAAGGACCCTTTTGTTGTCCCTATTGCCCCTCAGGAAGCGGATCACGGGGTGATTACCTCTCCCTGGTTTGTTCAGAATACGGAATACCCGCCAGCCCTGGCGACCTATAAGCCGCTGGTCAATGGTGAAGAGGCTTTTGCTGCGGTTCATCACGCCATTGCGAATGCGAAGAAATCAGTGGATATCATCTGCTGGGGTTTCCAGCCTTCAATGTATTTTATCCGCGATGGGCAGGCCCCCTCGATTGGAGAGTTACTCGTTGACGTTGCGAGAAAAAACAACGTGGAAGTGCGAGTACTGGGTTGGGAAATGCCACTCAATACAGCAGGGGGAGCAGGAGAAGCCAATCTGCCCGGCAAAGGTATTGTGCGTATAAAAGATCGGGCAGGACAAAGCGCGACGGATGAGCAATATGCGAAAGACAGAAAATGGTTTGCAGAGTATGCACTGTTTAATACGGTTAAAGAGATTTCAGTCGGTATCGGAACAACGCCAAAAAGATTAAAGCAATTCCCGCAGTTTGTAAGCAGGGGCTTCAATGTTGATGAACGTGCGGAGATACGATATCAGGCAGCACTGCATGCCCTTGATAAAGACATCAGTAACATGACAGTAGCACTTCTGGCGGCGACAGCCACTCATCACCAGAAAACAGTCCTGGTGGATTACGAATTACCGGAGCATGCAGTGGGTTTTGTAATGGGCCACAACATGCTCGATGAGTACTGGGATACAGATGAGCATTCATCCAGGCGTCGGGCAGGCAGCGTGGATGCGTATGCACCCAACATGGGAGCCAGCGGGTTTCTCCCGCGCCAGGATATCTCAAG
>JRUP01000074.1 GCA_000773965.1 Enterobacter cancerogenus | reverse complement strand
TGATAGAAAAGTAACGAGCAGAAAAAACCTCTACAGGCTTGTAGCTCAGGTGGTTAGAGCGCACCCCTGATAAGGGTGAGGTCGGTGGTTCAAGTCCACTCAGGCCTACCAAATTTCTTCTCATGCTGCGTTAAAGCGCCGCTCGTATAGTTAACTATACGTCGCGACCCTTTGCCTTGCCTGAAAAGAAATTACCGTTTGAAAAAACGGAACTCCTGGTGAGTGGTAGTAGTGGTCTCTGCAGTAACTGTATGGGGCTATAGCTCAGCTGGGAGAGCGCCTGCCTTGCACGCAGGAGGTCAGCGGTTCGATCCCGCTTAGCTCCACCATTACAGTGACTCAAAACAATACTTCAGAGCGTACCGGCAACGGTGTGCTGCGAAGTATTATGCTCTTTAACAATCCGGAA
>JRUP01000073.1 GCA_000773965.1 Enterobacter cancerogenus | reverse complement strand
CTTCAACGTCGGTTCATCGATTGGTGCCATGCTGGCACCGCCGCTGGTGGTGTGGGCGATTCTGGCGCACAGCTGGCAGCTGGCCTTTATTATCACTGGCGTGCTGAGCATGGCCTGGGCGCTGTGCTGGTTAGTGTTTTATAAACATCCCAAACAGCAAACCAAACTCAGCGATGAAGAGCGCCACTACATTATTTCCGGTCAGGAAGTGCAGCATCAGACCGGCAATAACAGCAAAATGTCAGCCCGCCAGATCCTGCGTAACCGCCAGTTCTGGGGCATCGCTCTGCCACGTTTCCTCGCGGAACCGGCATGGGGCACCTTTAACGCGTGGATCCCGCTGTTTATGTTCAAGGTCTACGGCTTCAACCTGAAAGAGATCGCCATGTTCGCCTGG
>JRUP01000072.1 GCA_000773965.1 Enterobacter cancerogenus | reverse complement strand
CCCCAGCTGCCTGCCATCGCGGTGGCAGCACAGAAGATCGCCCAGAGGATGGCAAACACCGCGTAGCCAATTTTGGTGCCCAGCAAATCCAGCACATAACCCGCCACAGGTTGCATCACGGTGTAGCACGCCGAATAGGCGGCGACGATATAGGAATATTGTTGGGTGGTAATACCCAGCTGCGTTTCCAGCGTCGGCGCAGCCACGGCAATGGTATTACGCGTCAGGTAACCGAGTATGGTGCCCACTGTCACCAGCCCAATCATGTACCAGCGTAGCCCTTTGATCTTACGCATCATTAACCTCTTCCAGTCTGTCGTAACACTTGCCATTAAAGGTAGGGGAGCACTTGAGCACTCCCGCTGGCGGCGTTGACGAATCAGACCTGCCGCCTTGTTGTTATGAGATGTGCCATGAGGTTCGGCATCAACGAGGCGAGAGATTAACTTGTTATACAACTTTAAAAGTTGAATGCCATCACAAAAACCCTGCATGCACTGTGTGATCCGCTAAACAGGCGTTATAACAGCAAGTTAGTGCAATGTGGCTGACTGTTTTGTCCATATACCCACAGGGAAACTGTCATTATTGTGAGGTCTATCGCAAACAATTTTGCCGATCGTCAAAATTGGTATGATAACTTTGAATCAGAAGCCAATTGGCCCCAAACATGAGGAAGCAGGTATGTCGCGTTTTATGAGTGAGGATTTTTTACTCGATAGCGAGTTCGCCCGTCGTCTGTACCATGACTACGCCAAAGACCAGCCGATTTTCGACTATCACTGCCATTTACCGCCGCAGCAGATTGCCGAAAATTACCGCTTCACCAATCTCTATGACATCTGGCTGAAAGGCGATCACTACAAATGGCGCGCAATGCGTGCTAATGGCGTACCCGAAGCGCTGTGCACCGGTGACGCCAGCGATCGCGATAAATTCAACGCCTGGGCGCGCACCGTGCCGCACACTATCGGCAATCCGCTGTATCACTGGACGCACCTTGAGCTGCGCCGTCCGTTTGGCATTACCGATGTATTGCTGAATGAGCAGAGCGCGGATCGCATCTGGCAGCAGTGCAATGAGTTGCTGGCGCAGGATGCCTTTAGCGCACGCGGCATCATGCAGCAGATGAAGGTGAAAATGGTCGGTACCACTGACGATCCACTTGACGATCTGCAACACCATCGCACGCTGGCGGACGATGCCAGCTTTAGCGTTAAAGTGCTGCCAAGCTGGCGTCCGGATAAAGCTTTCAACATTGAGCTGGATACCTTCCTGCCGTGGATTCAGCGCCTGGAACAGGTCGCCGATGTCAGCGTGCAACGTTTTGATGATCTGCGCCGCGCGTTGAGCCTGCGTCTCGATCATTTTGCCGCACACGGCTGTAAAATCTCCGACCATGCGCTGGATGTGGTGCTGTTTGCCGAAGCCGACGAGAGCACGCTGGATGGCATTCTGGCGCGTCGCCTGCAAGGTGCTGCACCGACGCAAGACGAAGTGGCGCAGTTTAAAACGGCGGTGCTGGTGTGGTTGGGCAGCGAATATGCACGTCGCGGCTGGGCGCAGCAATATCACATTGGTGCACTGCGCAACGCCAACCGTCGTCAGTTCGATATTCTCGGCCCGGATGTGGGCTTTGACTCCATCAATGATGCGCCGATGGCGATCCCTTTGGGTCGTTTACTGGATGCGCAGAACCGCAACAATGCACTGCCGAAAACCATCCTTTATTGCGTTAACCCGCGCGACAACGAAGTACTGGCGACCATGGCGGGCAACTTCCAGGGCGAAGGTGAGCCCGGCAAGATGCAGTTTGGTTCCGCATGGTGGTTTAACGATCAGCTTGATGGCATGCATCGTCAGATGACGCAGCTGGCGCAAATCGGCCTGTTGAGTCGCTTCGTCGGCATGCTCACCGATAGCCGCAGTTTCCTCTCCTACACCCGCCACGAATACTTCCGTCGCCTGCTGTGCCAGATGATCGGCAACTGGGTTGAGCGCGGTGAAGCGCCAGCCGACGAAGCACTGCTGGGACAGATGGTGCAAAACATCTGCTTCAACAACGCGCGCGATTACTTCGGCATTGAGTTGGGAGCCTGATGATGCAGCGGCTAAACCGTCACGATTTCCCCGGCGTAAGCTATAGCGATCGCGTGATCCAGTTTGGGGAAGGCAACTTCCTGCGGGCGTTTATTGACTGGCAGCTCGACTGGCTCAATGAGCATCAGGGCACCGATGCGGGCGTGGTGGTGGTGCGGCCGCGTAACCGCGTGGTGGAAGACTCACTCAACCAGCAAGACGGTTTGTACACCACGCTGATCCGTGGATTGAACGCGCAGGGCGAGCAGGTGAGTGAAACCCGCCTGATCCGCAGCCTCAATCGCGAGATCCAGCCCTATCAGCAGTTTGAGGATTTCCTCGCACTGGCCCGTGCGCCGCAGATGCGTTTTGTGTTCTCCAACACCACCGAAGCGGGCATTGCCTTTGCCGAGCAGGATCAGCTGGAG
>JRUP01000071.1 GCA_000773965.1 Enterobacter cancerogenus | reverse complement strand
CCGCCGATGCCAGTGGCGGTTTAACGCTGGCACCCCAGTTTGCCGTTGAACGTTGCAGTGAAATCGTCATTGGTATTCTGTGTGCGATTCTCGCTGACATGCTGTTCTCGCCGCGCTCCATTAAAAAAGTGATTGAGGCGGAAGTTGATGCCCTGCTGGTGGCGCATTACAAACTGCTGCAACTGTGCGTGGCACACGCTGATAAAGACGAAGTGGATAGAACCTGGAGCGCATTGGTCCGCCGCACCACCGCGCTCAACGGTATGCGCAGCCAGTTGATGATGGAGTCTTCGCGCTGGAAAAATACCAGCCGCCGCCTGCAGATGTTAAATACGCTGTCGCTGACCTTAATTACGCAAGCCGCTGAAACCTTCCTGATTCAGAACGCCCGTCCAGACTATATCCCGACGCAGTATCGCCTGCTGATTGAGAAAGACGTTCATAACGTCGATGACGTGCATAAGCGTATGAAGGTGATGCGTCGTTTGATCAGCGTCAGCAACAATAATGTGCCGATGACAGTGGCAAGTTGGGTCGGCGCAGCAACAGAGTATCTGCTGCTGATTAATGGTGTGCGCAGCAACAGCCGTATCACTACGCTGGAAGAGAGCATCCTGCAGCGCGAAGTGGTGATTCAGGCACGTTCGGCGGAAACCCATCATGCAATGATCAACGGCGTGCGTACCTTTGTGGCGACCGCGCTCGGCTCTCTGTTTTGGCTGTATACCGGCTGGACATCCGGCAGCGGCTGTATGGTGATGCTAGCCGTTATCACCGCGCTGGCGATGCGTATGCCGAACCCGCTGATGATGGCGAAAGACTTCTTCTACGGGATGGCCTTCGCCGTACCACTCGGCATGCTCTACTTCATCTATATCCTGCCAGCCACCCAGCAAAGCGCGTTGTTGTTGTGTATCGCGATTGGTGCGCTCGGGTTTATCGGCGGTATCTTCGTGCAACGACGTCAGATTGGTACGTTGGGTGCGTTGATTGGCACCATCAATGTGCTGGTGCTGGATAATCCGATGAAATTCGAGTTCAACGTCTTCCTCGATAATGCGTTGGGCCAGTGGATCGGCAGCTTTGTGGCGATGATGGTGATTCTGCTGATTCGCGATAAGTCTAAAGCACGTACCGGCCGTAAACTGCTGAACCGCTTTATGTATGCGGCTGTGGCTGCGTTGACCACCAATCAGGCACGTCGTCGCGAGAATCATCTGCCTGCGCTCTATCAACAGCTGTTTTTGCTGCTCAATCTATTCCCTGGCGATATCGACAAATACCGCATCGCGTTGACGCTGATTATCGGCCATCAGCGACTGCGTAATGCCGAAGTGCCGGTTAACGCGGAGCTATCGGCTTATCACCGCCAGTTGCGTTATACCGCCGATCGCGTGATTTCAGCCACCAGCGATGACAAGCGGCGCTACTACTTTGAGCGTTTATTGAAAGAGCTGGAGATTTATCAGGAAAAGCTCCATCACTATTCGGCACCGGAGAGCGTTACCGAACCGGTAAAACGACTCTCACTGATGCTGGATAAGTACCAGAACACGCTCATCCAAATCTGAAATCGGCCGCTGCACTCTGCAGCGGCCTTTTTGATCCCACGCTGACACAAAACCCTGCGTTTTTGGCATCTATACTTTTCTGACAGGAAGCAAACTGACAGGAGAAAAATGATGTCTACCTCTCTGCAACAACATCCGCTGTTTAAAACCGGTTATTTCGCTGCGGGCCAATGGCATAAGTCTGGTACCACCTTTGATGTAACCAATCCGGCCACCGGCGAGGTGCTGGCGAAAGTGGCGAAAGCCGGGAAGAGCGAAACTGAACAAGCGATCGCCGCAGCCCAGCAGGCTTTTCCCGCCTGGCGTGACAAAACCGCTAAGCAGCGCGCTGAGATCCTTAATCGCTGGTATCAACTGATCATCGAGAACAAAAGCTGGCTCGGGCAACTGATGACCGCCGAGCAGGGCAAACCCCTGAAAGAAGCCGAAGGCGAAGTCGAGTACGCCGCCAGCTTTATTCAATGGTTTGCCGAGCAAGCTAAACGTGCCAACGGCGAAATCATCCCGCCGGCGAAACCGGGTTCGCGCATTCTGGCAACACGTGAACCGATTGGTGTGGTGGCGGCTATCACGCCGTGGAATTTCCCGATGGCGATGCTGACACGCAAGCTGGGCCCGGCGCTGGCAGCAGGCTGCACCGGCATCATCAAACCGGCGAACAACACCCCGCTGTGTGCCTTTGCGTTAGTCGCGCTGGCGCAGGAAGCGGGCGTACCCGACGGCGTATTGAATGCGGTGGCGGGCGATACCCATGCCATCAGCGACGCCATTATGTCGAGCCCGGCGGTACGTAAAATCTCGTTCACCGGTTCAACCGCCGTGGGCAAAACGCTGATGCGCAACGCCGCGGACACCATGAAGAAAGTCTCAATGGAGCTGGGTGGCAATGCGCCTTATATCGTGTTTGAGGATGCGGATATTGATGCGGCGGTACAGGGCGCCATTGCTAACAAATTCCGCAACGCAGGACAGGTGTGCGTCAGCGTGAACCGCTTCTATGTGCACAATTCGGTCTACGATCGTTTCGTCAATCAACTGGCCGATGCCGTGGGCAAGCTGAAAGTGGGTAATGGCGTCGAGGAAGGCGTGATAGTCGGTCCGCTTATTGAGCAGTCGGCGCTGGAAAAAGTAGAAGAGCACGTGAAGGATGCGCTGAGCAAAGGCGGTAAGTTACTGATCGGAGGCGAACGTCATCCGCTGGGGGGCAATTTCTGGCAGCCGACAGTGATCGCCGAGGCGCATGAGGAGATGAAGCTGGCTCAGGAAGAGACCTTTGGTCCGGTCGCTGCCTGTTTCCGCTTTGATGATGAAGCCGATGTCATCCAGCGCGCCAATAACACCGAATATGGTTTGGCCGCCTATTTCTATACGCAAAATCTGCAGCGGGTGTTCCGCGTCTCCGCAGCGCTGGAAGCTGGGATGATTGGCATTAACGAATGTGCCGTGTCCACTGAGCTGGCACCGTTTGGCGGTGTAAAAGAGTCCGGTTTGGGGCGCGAAGGTTCGGTGCTGGGAATGGAAGAGTACCTGGAAGTGAAAGCGCTGCATATTGGTGGGCTTGCCTGACGGGCGGCCCTGCCTGCAAGAGGGAATCACGATGAGAACCGAGCGTTTTGATTTTGACGAAATCGTCGATCAAGCCCATTTCTATCGCCAGTTCAGCGATCGTTTTGCGCTGGCGGATCTGGCCATCAGCGATCTTGACGATCTCTGGGATGCGATACTTGGGGAGCAGTTGCCATTGCCGCTGGAAATTGAGTTTGTGAATCTGGGGACAGGGCAGAAACGCCGGTATGGCGCATTAATCCTGCTGTTTGATGAAGCAGAAGAGGAGCTGGAAGGCCAGCTCCGCTTTAATGTGAAGTGACAAGCCGAAAAAGGGCCCCGGCGAGCGGGGCCAAAGGGTTCGTCAGAATTGACGAGGAATTATTTATACAGCTCGGCGGTCACGTGATAGCTGTCGCCGGTTTTCGCTTCAATCACTTTATAAGCACTGGCACCTTGTGCATCGGCTTTCTGAGAAAGCTCAGCACGGTAATCCATTGGCGAACCGCCGGTACCGCTGATGGTGATAGTGCTGCCGGTAGGTTGCAGATTCTGCGCCTGCTCATCCGTTACCAGTTGGGCGGCTGATGCACCGAAGGCAAACAGGGAAAGAAGGCTGGCGGCTGCGATGGTTGCTTTGATTTTCATGATTTTTTCTCCTCGTTGTAATCAACAACCTGCGGCAAAAGGTGGGTGAGGCGGGTCGTCGATCAATTGTCTGGCGCCGTTCAGGCGCCCGACGTTCGATGTAGTCTTATTTGTACAGTTCTGCAGTCACGTGGAAGGTGTCGCCACGATTATTCTCAATGATGCGGTAATGGCTGGCACCCTGAGCATCGGCTTTCTGCGACAGTTCCTGACGGACGTTGGTCTGGTCACCGTCAACACCGCTCACGCTGATGGTTTGATTCAACGGTTGCAGTTGCTCGGCTTGTTCGTTAGAAACCAGGCTGGCGGCACTGGCACCGAAGGACAATACGGAAGCCAGACCTACGATGGCGATAGCTAATTTGGTTTTCATGATTCACTCTCCTGAAATCGGGTTTGGCAACCTGAGAGGCAAATGCGTCTCAAACGGGTCACCGTTCACACTGCGTCTTGTTCAGTCAACTTATTTATAAAGCTCAGCGGTGGCGTGATAGCTGTCGCCGGTATTCGCTTCGATCACACGGTAGGCTTTCGCACCTTCCTGATCGGCTTTCGCATTCAACTGCTCATGGATATCCATCGGAGAACCGCCTACGCCGCTCACACTAATGGTGCCGGCAGGTTGCAGATTCGCTGCCTGTTGGGCATTGATAGAATCTGCTGCAAAAGCGCCAAATGACAGGGCAGATAGAACACTCAGGGTTGCGATAGTAGTTTTAACGTTCATGGTATTTTTCCTCGTCTTCTGTTTTTATCTTTTTCTTTCGTGTGATTTGCATCACGAAAGCAAGTATAGATCTAATCACCCATGAAATTAATATCTGGCTAATAATGTTTGGTTGTTATTCTTTATCCTTATGGCACCTTTTTAGAACTGGAAGTTATTAAAAACGGTTGATTCTTAACCATTGGCTGTTATTTATTCGTAAAAACAATGATCTGCATCAAATTATCTTTTCGTGCGAAAGATCATGGTCGATCCCGCTGGTTGATACGTCATAAGAAGCTATAACCACTGAGCACAATATGTAAATCAGTGTAAAATAGCGCGAATGGTTAAGCAGGGGAAAAGGTCGTACCAATATTTTGGCGGATGCAGAACCGGCAGCTATATCGATAACTTATTATTAAAAAAGGATTTTGTAACAAGCGTGGCGGGTAACGGATCGTCAGGAAGGATGTTACCGGCAGATGATCTGCCGGTTAAGACAAGGGTTTTATAGTTCCTGTTCGAATAAAACCAGCACGGCATCGTGCAGCTGTTTTACGGAGAAACTACGCGCAGGGGTAATAAAGATGGTGTCATCCCCCGCGATAGTACCGAGAATGCCTTCCGCTTTACCGAGTGAATCCAGCAGGCGTGCAATCAGCTGCGCAGCACCCGGGCTAGTGTGAATCACCACTAAGGCATCGTTGTAATCGATATCCAACACCAGATTCTTCAATGGGCTGGTGGTGGTCGGCACGCCAAGTTCGGCTGGCAAACAATAAACCATTTCCATTTTGGCATTGCGGGTGCGCACGGCACCAAACTTGGTCAGCATACGAGAAACTTTTGACTGGTTGATGTTCTCGAAGCCGTCTTCCTGCAGCGCCTGTACGATTTCGCCCTGAGAGCTGAATTTTTCTTCTTTTAATAACGCTTTGAACGCTTTGATCAAGTCGTCTTGTTTTGATGGGTTTCGCATAAGCTACCAATAAAAGAGGGGTGCAGCAGGCAACAGGCCAGCGGCAGATAAATTATTATGCATTTAGATGAATTTTTATGCAATAAGCGTAATGAGAGAATCGCGCTAATCAACTGCGGACAGGCATCATAGCAGAGTTTTGTGTTGCGCCAAAATCGCGGGCTGACGCGCAAAGCGAAGGTTGCAATGTTGTTATAGTATTGAAGTGGTAACAACTATATCGATGATCATTGCCGTCCATTGTCTTCTGGCTGCGATTGTATCATTCAGGCGACTTCTGAAGTGGAGATGTCTCGGGAGCCGATTGCGGCGTCATGTTATTGCGCGACAGGTTTGTCGCTATCGCCTGAGAAGTTGATTAAACTCGTAACCCAATGGATTTTCGGCATATCTCTGCCCCACCTTCATAAGGAGTTCAGGATGAAAGTTGCCGTTCTCGGTGCAGCCGGTGGTATTGGCCAGGCGCTCGCACTGCTGCTCAAAACTCAATTACCCGCAGGTTCCGCTCTCTCACTTTATGATATCGCCCCGGTCACGCCAGGTGTGGCGGTCGATCTCAGCCATATTCCTAC
>JRUP01000070.1 GCA_000773965.1 Enterobacter cancerogenus | reverse complement strand
GTGGCGATCCTCAACGGTGCGCACACTGCGATGGTGCCGGTGGCGTTTCAGGCCGGACTGGAAAGCGTCGGTGCAGCGATGGATGATGCCGACATTGCGAACTATGTTGATGCGCTGCTGCGTGAGGAAGTGATTCCGACGCTGGATCTGCCGCGCGATGAACTGCACGCCTTTGCCGATGCAGTACAGCGTCGCTTCCGCAATCCGTTTATCCGCCATGCGCTGCTCTCCATTGCGCTCAACGGCATGACCAAATTCCGTACCCGTTTGCTGCCGCAGCTGTTGCTGTCTCAGCAACAAACCGGCCAATGGCCACCGCGCCTGACCTTCGCTTTTGCCGCGCTGCTGGCGTTTTATCGCGGCAAGCAGGGCGACCAGCAGTGGCCTTTACAAGATGACGACCACTGGTTGCAGCAGTTCGCGGAGCTGTGGCCAGCGGTAAACCAGCACACATTGACCCCGGAACAGCTGGTGCAGGCGGTACTCAGCAACCGCTCACACTGGGGTGAAGATCTCACTCAGCGG
>JRUP01000007.1 GCA_000773965.1 Enterobacter cancerogenus | reverse complement strand
CCAGCGCACATCTTAAGGGCCTGCACCTGTAGCTGGCAGCCTGGTTATCCTCATATAAATGCACCACGTCTAAGCGACAGCCGGACTGACGATGGCTCAGCACGGTTACTTTGCGCTCTCTCAGCACTGCAGCACTTTCCCGCTGGCACACATGCTCTCGGCAGTACTCTTCTAAATATCTCAGTGCGCACGACTTTGCCAGTGAAAATCGAGGCTCAGGGCCTCCCCGTCCTTCTCCATAATTATCCGTTCTCTGGCACAGACGCCGTTGGGTATGACTTTTTTCCAGTGCCGATCTGTCAGCTCCGGATGCACGGGGATAAAAAATATCCCCGTCAGAAGCCACAGGCGGGATTCAACCTGACTGACCGTCTGGGGTGACAGCCAGAGCGGCATGCTGAAACCCAGGGCGCGGGTGTCCGCAATCCGCAGGACACCCTCTGGTGGCGGTGAATCGGCAAACACGACCGCGGGCAGAGGAGCACGCAGGCAGAGAGAGCCGTACCGGGGAAAGCTGTCACCCTCGACCGTAACAGGAAAATCGAGATGTGCCGCAGAGATACCGGCGGCGGAAGACGTCCTCCCGCTGAATCTGTCCTCGCTGTAAATCATGCCGGTAAGATTTTCTTCCCGGACAGCCCGGGCGTGCGCGTGTTCAGCAACAGCGCTGCAGAAGGCGCTGAACGTAGATGCTGGCATCTCCCCGAGCGGATAGCGCCGGAAAATGATTTCCCGCTCAGGATGGTTGAGGAGTGACTGTCCGCGGGTCTGTAAAACATTTTTGAGTGTGAGCTCAAACCCGTCGCGGGATACCAGCGTCCAGAACAACCAGGCTGCCGCATCTTCCAGCAGCTGTGGGTGAAATTCATTTTTCATGACGTAATTTTCCTTATGTTATCCCGCAGCACCCGACTGAGGGGAACGGGGCGAAGCTTTTGTATGCCCCGTCGGAACTATGATAATCATGCGACAGCAGTCAGCTGATCTCGCTGGTCAGTTCTCAGTAAAAAACGTTGCTTCGTGACAGCCGCACACAGCCTGCGGGGCAGAAACTGGTTGTCCTGCAGGCAGGCCGCTGAGGCCGCCCCGGGCAGGGTCGCTGACGTTAAGATTATGTTTATTATCCCTGATTTTATTTTGATTGCGCCTCCGGAGTGACGGCGTTCCATTCCGGCATTGTAGGCCATGAGACCTTTACGGGTAAAATGATTGCAGATATATATCAGGCGGCAGCGCAGCACGCGAAGGATCCCGTAGCTCATGACCTGCGCCAGCCTGGTAAGCACATACCGTCCCGCCTGTGCAGGTGCAGCCGCGGTGAAAATACTTAAATTTGCTTAATCCACTGAAACTGTGCGCGATAATTTGTAAAATCGACGTATTGCGGCAATCAGCCGCGGTTTTAGGGGATAGGGAATGCTGGAACTTTTTGACGTGAGCTATGAAGAGCTCAGGACAACGCGGGCGTCAGAGCTTTACAGGCTGCGCAAGCAGACCTTCAGTGACCGCCTGGGCTGGGACGTGGTCTGCAGTCAGGGAATGGAATCGGACGAATTTGACGGGCCGGGCACGCAGTACATTCTCGGACTTTATCAGGGGCAGCTTATCTGCAGCGTCCGCTTTGCCGCTCTCAGTCAGCCGAATATGATCACCCACACCTTCCGCGACTGCTTCAGCACGGTAGCGCTGCCAGCCAACGGGACCGAATCCAGTCGTTTTTTCGTGGACAAGGCGCGCGCGCGCAGCCTGCTGGGCGAGAGCTATCCGGTCAGTCAGGTGCTGTTTCTGGCCATGGTGAACTGGGCACAGCAGCGGGGACATGCCCGCATCCACACTATCGTAAGCCGGGCCATGCTGACCATCCTGCGCCGATCAGGGTGGCAGATTGCCGTGCTGAAGGAAGCACACCTCACCGAAAAAGAGCGGATTTACCTGCTGACGCTACCGGCGTCAGGCGAAGACCAGCTGAAGCTGGCAGGCTCCGTTATCGCCCGTACGGGCTGTGAGCCTCAGGAGGCCACTACCTGGCCGCTGAAGCTGCCGGTCTGATCAGATCCAGCTCAACGCCCAGGCGGATGGCCTGCCGGGCGTTGCTGACTCCGAGCTTCACAACGACATTCTTGATGTGAAACTTCACCGTACTCACGGAGATACCGGTAATGGCTGCGATCTCAGCATACGTCTTACCCATGCTGGCCCAGTAAAGAACCTCGTTTTCCCTCACCGAAAAAATCGCGCCACCGGCACTTTCACCCGATGCTTTCGCTTTGTCGGCCAGCGATCCTGTGAGCTTGTACATCTGCTCGTTAAAGTCGATCAGCAGCATCTGTAGCGCACCCTGCTCTGCAGAAATCCGGGCTTCAAGCCTTTCCTGCCCTGAGCCATTAATGATGAGGGACAGGAGCGCAAGGTTATTCATGTGGTCATGCAGCACAAAGGTGAACCCGTTGACGATGTTGTACTGCCGCGACAGCGTGAAAATTTTAGTAAACCGCAGGTCGGACATCAGCGTGATGTTTTCGTCCCAGGAAAAAGGCGAGGTGCGCTTAAAAGCAGAAAGAATTACGGGATCGGTCAGCTGAAAATTGTTGGCACGATAGAGGTGAACCCACTCGTCCGGATAACTGGAAATAATAAGAACTTCTGAAGGATTTTTTTTGTTAACGACGGTATAGGCATATTCAGGCGAGCCATAAGGCTGCAGCTTTCTCTGGATGTAAGCCTGAAGAGTATCTGTAATCGTGTTGTTTCCAGTAAAAAAAGCAAACATCACTGCTCCGGGTGGTTTCGTATTGCGGGTTTTAAACCATACCTGCACTAAAGTACAGGCCACACAATACTTAAGCATAACTTACAAACGAAAGGCAAGCAGTTACAATGCGTGTAAGTTGTTGAGGCAGAAAAAAAACCTGACCTTTCGGTCAGGTAGCTAATACAGCCAACACCAGGGAAATCCGGTCAGACGGTACGCAAACAATAAAGTTACCGCTGACCGGATTCACATTTTACCATCTCCCCCTGCCGCAAGGCAATTCATCGCGTTTAATCTGGTCCTGTTTCAGCAGCATGCCGTCAGGTTCAGCCATTGCTGTCGTCGACGTTAAGCAGCACCGGGACAATGTCCTGTCCGGCCCGTCCTGAAAGGATAAGGAAGCGGCGCCATACGTGATAGGGCACAAACGCAAAGCCCAGACGATACTCATGCAGCAAGTGTGAGGATTCACCGCCAATGCCCAGCAGAACGGCTAACCTGTCGTCCGTGGCATACTCCGGTACACACGCCTGGAAATGGCCGAACCAGGCGCAGACCACTTCTCTGGCAGGTGGTTTCCACCCTTCCGTCATTTCCCGAAGATGCGCGGTGTCGTAGTCGCGGTACCGGAACGAATCCGGCCCGGCGACGGTTGGTGCGCCCAGTCCTTTAAGCATGAGAGCTGATGCTTTGCGCACGTTTTCCTGACGCAGGGCTGATCTGTCAGAGCCCGGTTCCTGGGTTACCAGTTCTTTCATTGTCATCCTCTTATCTGAATATGTTGGAATCGCTCCGGCAGGCTGACATTAAGGCTATGCCGGCCGGTCGTCACTAAAGCAGGGGATCGCCCGCAGCAGGCACAGGCACGGTGGGAGCGCCTGGCCGTTACAGCGGGCGGGCATCATATGCCATTAAGATCTTCCAGACGAGAATATCGGCAGCAACTTACGTTCAGCTGATTAAAAAATGTTTAAACCCGTGCAGAACAGCCACGCACGTGCTGTGAAGGTTACCAGGCTGCTCACGGACGGCAAAGGTGTACCTGCAATCCTGAGTGTCGGTCTGGGCGGATCCGGGAGCCACTGTAAACAGTAAATGCGCTCAGAAAATGTCAGATCTGAGCAAAAGACGCATGCAGAGGGGCGTAGCAGATGCCAGCGTGCATATAGTGTACATTTTTACAGTATACAGTGAACCCAGGCGAAAGCAGCCCGCCCGGATCCCTCAGCATTGATGTCATACAGGACGAACATCCAATAAGCAGCATTTCCGGAAGCTGCTAATGCCGTTTAGCGGGCAGACTTAAAGATGGCAGATAAATGGACGTTCTGCAGGTGCCGGCGCGATCCATCGCATTCCCTGACTGCTGCTTCACGCCCTGCAGCCGCCGGCCCGAGCGGCCCGTGGATCCAGACAGACGGTCAGGGTGCTTTCATCTGCACGTGACCGCCGTCGCTGAAAGTACCGGCCGCTACCAGAAACGCCAGCCGGTCAGATGCAGCGCGCGGGCGATGCCCCCGAGCGCGGTGAGGATGAGCAGGCCAGCCAGCCCCGCCATGGCGCTGAAGCCAAACCGGACGAAAAGAAAATAGCCGGCCACGCACCCCGACAGGAACGAAACGATGGTCACGAGGTGCGTGCCGAGCAGCGCCCGGTGCGCGGCCGCGTCGGCCGCCTCGCGGCGGCTCACCGAAGCCCGGAGCCAGGAGCCCAGCGCCATGCCGGCATCGGTCAGGGTCCCGGTCACGTGCGTTGACCTGACCCGCCCGCCGGAAAGCTGCGTGGAGGTGGCGTTATGCAGGCCCATCAGCAGCGCGAGCGTGACCAGCACCTCGCCGTTATTGCGGATGCTGTACCAGCGGATTTCAACTAGCGAGGTGGCCAGCAGAAGCACGCCCTCACACAGCAGCACCAGGCAGAATACCGTGCGCACGTTACGCCGCAGGCCAAAGGCTACGGCGAGGCGCGCCAGCGTGGCGCCCGTCACGAAGGCCAGGATCAGCACCGCCAGAAAAAGCAGGCCGTGCAGGTCATAACTTCCCGCCTCCGCGGACAGCTGGGAGGTGTTACCCGTCATGTGGGAGGGGAAGAAGCCAAACGCGCCGAAGGCCATGGCGTTGAGGACGCCCGCCGTGGTGGCAAGCGTAAGGGCGAGCAGGCGATCCTCACCGTGGGTACGGTGTTTTTTTCTCCTGAGGAGCATACGGTCAGATCCTGATGATAAACGGAGCTTTATTATGAGTAATCATGCGCCGTTAGCAATCAGACCCTTACGCCGGCCACTGCCTTTTTTCCGCCGGGCGCACGTTCCGCATACCGGCCGTCCCGCCTTCGTATTGGCCTGGCGGCCTAGACGACCGGCAGGAGCACGGCCAGCATCCAGACGCTGGCCAGCCCCGTCACCAGCGTCGTGAGCAGCAGCGGCAGCGGCGACCGCTCAGGCGGCAGAAACTGAACCTGCAGACGGGGCAACGCCAGGCGGGACCGCCGCCGACGCCACCGCCGGATCTTTGCACCCAGACTGATCCAGAGGTAAAGGTTCACCGCCGCGAGCCCGGCCATCAGCAGCAGGTCCGGCACTGTCACAAAATCCCGCCAGTCCGCCATCATACACGCCCCCCCGGCAGCAGCGCCCGGGCCTCCGCGGCGTCCATCGAGAACCGCACGCCGAGCTGGCGGGTCACGTCCAGCGCAAACACCCGGGTGTACCACTCGGTGGACTTCGCGTCCTTGTGCCCCATCAGCGTCTGGATGACCTTCTGCGGCACCTGGTGCTGCACCAGGTGCATCGCAAACGAGTCCCGAAACGTTTTGGGCGTCACCGGCCGGATGGAGAAGGTGACGCCGTCACGCTCGGCGGCCGCGACCGCCTGTGAGATCCAGCTGCGCGCGGTATCCTCGCTCCTGATGTCCCAAAGCCGGGCGCCCGCCGGCGGGTTTACCGTCGCAAACCATTCTCTTAACCGCTGCACGAACCCTGGATCGGTGAGCGGCACCGCGCGCGGCGGGTTGTCCCTGATTTCGGCCTCAGCCTCCCGCTCCGCCTGCTGCTCCTCCTTCGTCGGGCGCCCGCGCCGGCGGCTGCGGTTTCTTGCGGCCTCCTCGAGCCCGCGCTGCTTGAGGGTGCGCAGCACCACGAACGGTGACGACAGCGGCGCGCCGGTGAGCGGGTCGTCAAGCACAAAGTCCTCCCGGGTCAGCGGCAGTATTTCGTTCAGTCGCCCGCCGGTGTTCCACAGGGCGTCGATGAACAGCCGTTTGCGGAGATCGGTCACCTTAGCGAGCAGCACCGCCACCTCGGGCGCCAGCAGGTAGCGGGGCATGTCGGTGCCGTAAGCGGCGGCGAGGTTGCGCAGCGCCACCGCACTTTCATAGTCAAAGTAGCGCGCGGCGCCATGATCGTGCAGATTATGCTCAGTGACAACGCTGTGCGAATTCTGCAGGATTTCGCGGGGTAAAGTGCTCAGATTTTCAATCTCCGTCGTCTGGCGTGTGAGAACGTATTTTCGCGCGTCTGTCCAGCGAAAACCACGGGAATAAATCGATCCTCACCGGATCCTCTGTGGATCGGTTTTCCGGCTATTCTTCCGTATACGGAGAATAACCTGGACGGCGCGGAATAAAAAGCGGGGCGATCGGAAGCGCTCCCGGCGCGGAACGTCACGTAACTAACTGACTGTAAAGCGAAGTTCCGGAAAAAGGCGGGGCAGGGCTTATACCAGGTACTCTGGGGTCAATACCTAGCCAAAGGCCAATAATGGTCTAAGAGAAGTTCTGGGGTATTCTGATATGCACAGGATGAAAAACGGAGAAGTGAAATGGGTGAGGAAAAATACATCTGCCACGGTTGTGTGGGAGATCCTTATATCAGTAATGAAATCAAAAAAAATGGCTCTACTGAAGAACGGTGCAGTTACTGTCAGAGCAGAAAAAAAACTGTGCCGCTTAGTGAGCTGGTAGAACCGATGGACAAGGTATTTCGAAAGTTTTACCGGGCGCGATTTGATGCGGATCTTTATCCTGGGTATAGCCTAGGAAATACAGCTGAAGATATTATTGCCGAAGATTTAGGAGTTGGAGGTGATATTCAAGAAGATATTCATGTGGCATTGCAGGAAGAATACAACGATTATTATGGGGAGGTTGAAGATGCTTATAACGAGAGTTACGTATATAAAAGAACAGATTTCACATCAGGGTTACTTGATGAAAAATGGGATGAAGTAAAATCTTCACTTCAGAGTGAAGCACGATTTTTTAATAATCATGTAAAGAGTTTTTTTGATAAAATATTTAACGGACTGGAAAGTTTGCAAACAGTGGAAGGAAGAAATGCCGTAACATTTATTGACAGCAGTACAACTATTTTCAGGGCAAGAAAATTTGACAGCTACGAGAAGGTTGAAGAAGCACTAAAACATCCTGAGAAACACTTCGGACCTCCGCCTCCCCCTCTTGCCTCGTCCGGACGCATGAATGCTAAGGGAATCCCAGTTTTTTACGGAGCGACAACTTCGGATATAGCGATTGCAGAGGTAAGACCCGCCGTGGGCAGTTATGTTGTCGTGGCAAAGTTCATCGTTCTGAAACCATTGCGTATCCTCGAAATGTCTGCTCTGGACAGATTGGTCCAAGTTAGCGGAAGCCTATTCGATCCCAACATTGAAGAAAAAATGAGTACTGCATCATTTTTAAGAAAACTTTCCCGTAAGTTGACTCTGCCTGTATCTGGAAATGCAGACAACGAGTATCTGATTACCCAGGCGGTGGCAGAATATCTTTCTTTTACCTGTGACCTAGATGGACTCAGTTTTAAGTCGACACAGCAAACCGAGGAAAAAAACGAGAACTCAAGCCCTTTTAATATTGTTCTGTTCAGTAAATCATCCTTCGTAAGGGATGCAGATCACAGCGAACAGCTATATTCAGTAAACCTGTTCGAATACGATTATGATGAAGAAGGCTCTCACTCATGGATAGAACCTGAAATTAAAAAAATAGAGAACAGTTCTGAAGATTTATTTTTAAAAAGAAACAACAGTCTTAAATTGAAAGACTATGCACTGCAGCTGGATGCTGCGGGGCTTGTTTTTTACAAAATCAAAGGCGTAATGTTCCAGACAAAGAATTACCCGGTCAGGCTTGGTCATCCTATAGTCCAGAAAAACCGACAGCGGTTATGATGATATTCTGACCGGGTTACGTTCTGGTAAAGCTTAGCCTCGAAGGTCAAACGAGCATAGCACTTCGCGCCATCAGGTAGTCTTGGCTGCATGCCTGGTTATCCTGCTAAATAATGCTCACTCCAGAAAAGAGTAGTTGACCCCCAACGACGATGGGGGAAAATTCGTCTGTCAGCCCCATTAACACTGTCGTCCGCAACAGGACAGGGAATTCTATGTTCAACTTCATTGTGGCACACGAGCACTATAGTTTTTTTCAGGTGGAAGAGGGGTATGAAAAGTTTCCCGTATCGCGTCTGTTTGAATCCACCCCGGAAAGCATCCGTAACAAGCTTCTTCCGTTAAGTGATTCATCGCTGAAATTCCTGTCGAGCCTTCCGGTTATATTCATGACGGAGCCAGCCAGTGAAGATTTTAGTGCCATCGAGTATTCCGTCATCAGAATAGCTGTTATCAGTGATTTGAAAATCGTTCATGAAAAGAAAGAAATTTTTATAGGGTTTAAATTTCTTATTCTTCGGGATTTAGGCTACAGGCAACTCGCCCGTGAAAAAGACTATTCTCACATGCTCGAACTCGGCGCATTTGGCCTTCACCGGACCCACTGGTCAGTAAAAAATATTAAGGTCGACGATGCTCTGAACATGATGGGTATTCAGGTTCTCGTCCCACATCCTGCGGGAGGTGAAGCGGTACCTCCCGATAATAATGAAGATCTCGAACCGATAAATGATGTAAACAATTATCTGGCGGAAATTCTGGCGCATTCATTTGAAGAGGATGAGGAGGTCTTTTACCGGGGACATTCTGACTACCGGTATGAGCTCACACCATCTTTATACCGTAAGAACGAGGCAGGCAACTTCCGCTACCGGCAGTATGAATCAGAAATGATCAACGAACTTCTGACCGTTCAGCCCACAGAATTTATGAGTGACAGATACATGCTGGACAAACTGGTTCGCATGCAGCATTACGGCCTGCCAACGCGGCTGCTGGACGTGACGACAAATCCATTGATTGCGCTCTACTTTGCCTGCTCGAGCATGAAAAAAGAAAATGGAAAAGAAGTTGACGGAAACGTTATTGTCATGACCACTAAAAAAAGTCAGATAAAGTTTTTTGATTCAGATACGGTCAGCTGTATTGCAAACCTTTCACGCCTGTCGGAAACAATGAAAAAGCAGCTGGATTTCAGACAGAATAAAAATGAATTCAATTATTCAGATCCCTGCATGCAGTTACTGCACCTGATAAAGGATGAGAAATCATATTTCAAACACGTGATTGAACCTGCAGATCTGCAAAGGCTTCTGGTTGTAAAAGGCAGAATGTCCAACCCTCGCATAAGCTCACAGTCCGGCGCCTTTCTGATATTTGGCGAGGACGCGGTATTGCCTGAAACCGGATACAGTGACATTCAGATAAAGAAGTTCCGCGTTCAGGACAAAAGCAAACTGATGAACCAGCTCGCTCGCTTCGGCATCACTGAAAGTACGGTTTATCCAGGAATTGAAAAGGCAGCGGGTGAAATTGCTAAAAAGTATGATTCATACAAAAACTTTGACTTGTAAGGAGCTACGATGGTCTGGGTAAAAGAAATAAATTATAAAGCTAACTGGAATTTAGACGGTGATCCGATTGGTGGGGGAGGCCAGGGTGAAGCGTGGAAAGTTATTAACAAACATGATGGAAAGTCAGCATTCCTGAAAATAATCAAGGCTAAAAAAGACCCGGAGCGACGGGCTAGATTTTTCAGAGAAGCATCGATATACAGTTCTCTGGAGTCAGACGGCATACCTAAACTTATTGAGAGTAATACTCAGGAACACCGGGACCTGACAACCACACCCTATATTGTCACGGAGTATATTAAAGGAAATACGCTTGATGAGTGGCGGAAAAAAAATCAAAGCATCAGCCTCGATGTAGCCGTGGCTCTTACTGACAGCCTGGCAAAAATTGTCGCGCAATGTCACTCTGCAGACGTCGTCCACAGAGATATAAAACCACAAAACATCATTCTTCGCGATGATAATCCCTTAAAACCTATTCTTCTTGATTTCGGACTCAACTATCATGAGTTGCCTGATTTAAAATTCAGCACGCTGGATTCACAGGAAGTTGGCAACCGTTTTTTGAGACTACCTGAGCTTTCAGCTGGCAGCCTCAATAAAAAGGATCCTCGTTCTGACATATCATTCACTGCAGGTATTTTCTTTTATGTTTTGACCGGCAGTCATCCTGACCAGCTTTTGGATGACAGAAGAAGAATGCCTCACCAGCGTAGCGAGCTTTTAAAGCGAATCAAAATTCCTGACAATGCAACCGGAAGAAAACTGCTGTCATTCTTTGATCATTGCTTTGCCTATGAAACTGAAGACAGATATAAGAATATTGACGTTTTTATAACCCGTTTAAATCAGATTTTAGAACCCGAGAAACAAGCCATGTCCTCACGTGATGACTTTGATGAAATTGAGAAATTACTGAACGTACCAGAAGATAAACGAAGAATTGATTCCCTTAATCTTATGAAACTGGGTTTACAGAAGGTCTCTGATGTTTTCAATGAAATTAACAAAAACTTAAAAGACGCACTAAACTATACAAGCATAGGTTATGTTGAAGAAGCGGAAGCATGTACCTCTCAATATTCATGGACAAAAGCCGGTTCCAGTGAAGGGTTCTCACTGGCAATAATAAAAACCACGGTAAAAGGTAGCGAGTTAATCATATTTATCTCAGGAAAAGAAATTCACCGAACGCCAATCACTACACCACACTGGGGAAATGATTTTGAAGAAGCCGTTAAAAGTGCGGTACTTCCTCTAATCAGAGAAGCACTGGTTCACCCTGAGCTCCACATCCCGGAACTGGCGTATTTTCATGAAAAAAAACCTTTTGTCAGACTCAAGGATGCACAATCTGAGGCACTTAAGGCTGACAAAAACATTCTTGCTTTCGTTTATGACCCCGACTTGCATGAAAGAGAAAGTATTCGCTGGTCTTTAATTTACTTTCTTGAATATGCAAAAACTCGCGACATGATGAATGATTATTTTATCACAGCATTGATAACGATTAAGGACTTCTCCAGTTACTCAGATGCACTTGATCAGTGCTCAATGAAAAATGGACGCTATGTTGTAATAGATAAATACATGAATGCAAAATATCAGGATGGAATTGTCGGCAATGCTGATGAGGGAGATAGAGCGATTCGAAACCTCATTGTTATTATCGAGGAAAATCAATAATCCCGTCTCATGAAAGAATGGTGTTAATATATTGCCTGGCAATAAAAATGACAAAGGGCTTTTTAACGCAGTTCTTTGTCATTTGAAATAATTAACATTATCGTATCTTTTAAATTTAATGTTAAGCCGCAATGCAGAATGAATAACCCTTCACTGTTTCAAAATGGTTTCAGCAGATTCGTCCTGCTGAGAAAATTATCACAGTATTTCCATCTCAGTTCGACGTACATGCGCAGACAGCATTGATATTTTATTTTCACATTGAACTGATACCAGATTTGGTAAATATGAATCAGAAGGTATATACATGGTGCAAAAATGAAGATGAATTGGTTTCACAATGTTAACGCCTGGGATAATAAGAATCTATGAGGATACTATTGGCATAACCAAAAAAATATATTTAGCATTTTATCTTAATAAATAAATCAGAAGCCACATCTGATTATGTAAACCCCAGGCCTATCCTGTTTTTACAGATTATCTTGTTAAGTAAGGATTGATTACACATGCGATGACTCTCGCCTTTTCGCTACTGAATTATTCACAAACCATCAAAAAACCAGTAAAGAAAACGTAAACTTAAACTGGCGGCACTTGCATGCATCATTCAGATAATCCGTTAGTATTGATAAAGCGCTTAAAGACTTAACTTCAAATTCTGTCACTCATGTCATCGTATGACAACGGACGAAGCCGCTTGTTGATTGGGTCCGGCAGTGAGTTCTTTATAAAAGGCAGGATATCCTGTCCCAGGTGTGGTGAACAGGAAACCAGCCGTATTGACTCTTTCTGGGCCTGGTTCCTTCAGGATCCCCTCGCGGCTTTACCCATTTGCGCTTATATCCTCGCCCAATCGGGCGGGGATATAAGCGCAAATGGGTAACATCCGCTGACCCTCTTACATAATGCGCCGTAGAATGTAAGATCTATGAAACGCGCATACAAATACAGATTCTATCTATTTTTCGTGAGTTTTAATTATATTAATAGTGAATCATGTAATAGCTTTTTGATGTTTTAAAAAAAAGTCTGCAGATGGAAAAACACCGGTGTCCAACTCGCAGAGGTCAAACCGATGAGTAACGCCGCAGAACGCGCTGAACCTGACGGACGGTGAGTTCGAGAAGGCGCGCAGCTTCACGTACGACATTAGCGTTTTGGAGTAACACGCCAAGTGCACACAATGCTATTTATGTTAAATATCAATAATTTAACTATATAACAGGACATTGTTGTAAGATCAGATTGCTTGCCGTTCTGCGATCCAGTGTTAAGACACTTTGTGAATCTGGGCAAGTCCTGCATCCGACCTTATATAAAAAATCATCAGAAAATCGGTGACCTGTTTCCCGTAGTCAAGCCTTGGCTATAGCAATTGCCATGAAAAAAGCCACCCATCCGGGTGGCCTGTAGGGTAACTTACAGTTTGCATCTATACATCAAGCAGTGCGACAGAAGAGGCTGAACCAGAGCTTATTTTCGCTGTTGGGCAGCCACTGTAATTGCTCTTTTTCTGCAATTAGGAATCACAAGTATCTGGCATATGGCCCTAAGAGATATAGGCTCAGTACCCTGCAATTACGCAATTACCCAAACAGGTACCACTTTATTACACCAGTGCGCCCTTGACGGAATAAGCTAAAGCTTATACTCTCAGTATCTATAAGCTGTAACTTATAGGACGCACTATGTGGACAGTACTCTTTGGCGATCTCTTTGACGCCTGGCTGGATGAACAGGAAGACGGCCTGCAGGAAAAGGTTCTGGCCGACCTTATTAATTTAAGGACGTACGGCCCGGCTTTGTCCCGGCCTTATGCCGACACCGTCAAGGGTTCCCGTCATAAGAACATGAAAGAACTCCGCGTACAGTATGGCGGTATACCGGTCAGGGCATTCTTTGCATTTGATCCGACCCGACGGGCCATCGTGCTTTGTGCTGGTGACAAAAGTAACGACAAGAAATTTTACGAGCGCATGATTCGTATCGCCGATGATGAGTTTACTGCGCACCTGAACACAATGGAGGGGAAAAAATGAGAACGCTTGACGAAGTAATTGCTGCACGCTCTCCTGAGAGTCAGGCCCGCATCCAGGATATCGCTGACGAGATGATCCTTGAAACCGGGTTACAGATGATGCGGGAGGAATTGCAGCTGTCACAGAAAAACGTAGCTGAAGCCATGGGTATCAGCCAGCCTGCCATTACACAACTGGAGCAGCGTGGAAACGACCTGAAGGTTGCTACGCTCAAGCGGTACATTGAGGCGATGGGAGGTAAACTCAGTCTTGATGTCGAGCTGCCAACCGGGAAGCGCATAGCCTTTCACATCTGATACGCACATTCACAGTCTGGCCTGATTCGGGCCAGACAGATACGCTGAAAACAGTATCAGAAAATAATTAAATTAATATTAATACACATCCATTTTTAAATCATAATGCTATTTCTTTGAGGGGAATTCAGGCATGTAATGGCTCCCATGATGGCCTGACGCTTCCCATTGCCACCACCTGCCAGCACCGTATTCCCGGTCGTATATTGCTGCTTTGACCCGCTTACGCTGCAGATACTCCGGTGTGTTCATGCCAAACACTTCCATGGGGAGCGCTTCCGTTCCCGGCACATCGGTCAGCACGAAGTCCGGAAAAACGTCCTCTTCACCGTCGTAGCGCAGCGGTTTGATGAACGCGCGCTTTTCCTCCCACAGCCGTGCCTCGACCATTCCCTCATAGCGGGAGTTCAGCGGAATATAGCGCGGGCTGACGGTCATCAGCGCCGCGTCGATTATCCTGCAGCTGCTGCGCGGCACGTTACAACCGTCTTTGCGGATAAAAGCGGTTTCCGGCGGCTCGGTTTCGCAGATAATCACCACCCGGGCACCCTGGCGCCAGTCTCTCAGCTCACGCGTAAAGCTTCTGCTGAGGCGGGCCCTGACGTCATCAGGAAGGTCCAGTGAGGGAAAGCCTGCAAACAGCCCCAGCGGAAGCATGTACTGCAGCCGTTCATCGGCCGCATCGCTCCACGCGGCCAGCTGAGAAATGATGATGAGCCGCCGTGAATCTCCGGCTGCTTCCTTAGCAATCCGGCGGTTCTCTGCCACCTGTGGGGAATCTTTCATGGCCATCAGCATCAGCGACTGTCTCAGCGGAATCCGGCCGATGCGGATGCGTCCGGCCGTTTCATTCAGGCGCCAGCTGACCCAGCCGGGATAGCGTTTTTTCCGGTCAAACGCGGGGCGCCATACGTTGATGCCGGACTGCTCCCAAAGCAGATGCAGCAGCCCCAGCAGGCGCATCGAGGGCTGCCGTCGCCGCTTAACGGGTCCGGTGCTGACCGGGAGCGCTTCCGGTTTTCTTTCCTGAGCGTCTTTCTTCTGCAGGCCGGTGGGCAGGCGGACCACAAGCTGGCCATCCGCCGCGGCTTTTACTACGTCGGGCGCATAGATAGCAGCCTGCCTTTCATCCGGCCAGACGGAGTAAAAGCGGCAGTCTGGTGCGTGCTCGTGCCCGGAGAAGGCCCATGAGGCGAGCCAGCACTGGTCCGTTTTCTGTGACAGATGTACCTTAAGGCGCCGGCGCTGCGTGTCTTCCTCACCGGCCTGGCACAGGCAGGTCACTACCGTGGTGGCCTTGTTATCGCGCGCGTGTTTCAGCCAGCGCTGCCACTGCTCCGGGTCAGCGGTACGGAACGCCGCATCGCACTCCCGCGTGCCCCGCAGCCCGGCGAACCGGACGGGGTATATTTTCTTTGCCGCCATAAGCTGAGCCTCCCCGCGCCGCAGTCATGCGATTGTCTTTTCATCCCGGTTGATCCGGAAGAGTACAGCGGTCAGCAGCACCAGTCCCGCGCACAGGGAGGGAGCCCGCACGTCAGGCTGAGTAACGCTGGCAAGCCCGCGATACGCAATGGCGGCCAGCGGGCCTGCAATGATCTGAAGAATGATCTTCCTGCTTCCACCGCTGTAAGCGGACAGAATAAAAGGGAAGATGCCGGAGACAATACCGGCTGTCAGGAATAATGCTGTTTCATACGTTGTCATATTATTTTCCCTCTCCTGTTGATTTATTTCATTCAGTCCACGGACAGGTCACCGGCACGGATTCATTCCAGAGCCGGTTAAATTCTGCCTGATACTGACGAGCGATACCGGGTTCATCCTGAATGACCAGCGCGTTCTCCGCATTTCTTTTTTCGGCAGAAGACGTGTAATTAAATGAGCCGGTTTCCACCGCGCTGCCGTCGGTCACCATGAACTTATTATGCATGATGCTGTACATGCCATTAAGGCGGACGTCCACGCCAGCGCACGCGAGCTGTCCCACCAGAGACCAGCGGTCACGACTTTTCTTTTCATCGGCGACCAGCCTGACCTTCACACCCCGCGCGACGGCGTCTGACAGCGCCTGCCCCACCGGACGGCTGGTAAAGTCATAGGCCGCCACGTCGGCGCTCTGCCGCGCGCGGTTGGTCAACTGCAGTATCAGATCCAGCGCCGTCCCTCCGGGGGAAAAACCGGCCGTGAGGGAGCCCTCTGCACCATGAATAACCGGGAGAGTCAGCATTGACGCAATTATTAATGCGTATTTTTTCAATGTCAGCCACCGGATTTTAACAGGGGTTAATTATTCTATCATTTAAAATTTATTTATATATAACGTTTTTTATTATTTCCCTGTAAATATCAATATATCACTGAAGAATCCTCTCAATATGACGATAACAGTAAAGTATCAGGGGGAAGATAATATGAATACGTTTCACGAATTAAATATCATGACTTCACGCGGCGATATTCGTGGTGCCTTTTCGCTCATCCGCAGATGGAATGAAAACGTCGCCCGTAAAATCATGAAAAAAGCGGGTTACACCGTGACACAACACACAGGGCGTGCGTTCTGGACATGGGTGCAGGAGACCCTTTCACGGGCAGCGGGACAGCGCCGGAGCGGGTACCAGGCGCGCGCTGAACGCCGGGCACCGGTGCGACGCTGACGGCAGCAGGCCGCTGAAGATTACGATGCGTATGCGCAGATGATGGCGTCAGGTGCCGCGCCGCAGGCTGAGGCCGCCCCGCAGGGAAAGGTAGCGGCCCTCGATGCTGCTCCTGAAAAATGCGTCAGCGTCCGCGGCCGCACAGAACGCCTGATACACCTTTGCCGGCACCGCGAGCCAGCGCCGGCACGCGCCGTTCCGGTACTCCAGCTCCAGTACGCCGGTGGTCGGATCGTAGCCCGCGCTGCGAAACAGCTGAGACGTGACTTCATGCCTGTTCATGCTGTGGTTCCTGTCCTGGCGATCGCGCACGTGGCCGCCGTCCAAAAAAGTGGGGTGCCGCCGGGCGGCTCCCCGTTCAGGGAATGAAAACAAACGATTTATTATTCTGCTTACGCGGGAGTTATCGGCCGCCCGCCCTGAAACCTGAGCCCACCGGAGGTTCACTGTAGCCTGTAACGTCCGTGACCATTACTGTTACGGCCTCACGCTGCCCGGAATCCGTCCGCGAGGAGGAGGTGCAGATGTTCATCCGCACTTCCGGCCGCTTCCCGGCGCCAGCCCGACCGCTGCAGCAGTTTATCGAGCGCGGGCAGCTCGCCGGTGATGCGCGCGGGCAGAGGGATGCGCTGGCGGCCGTGCTCGTCAAAGCCGACGTCCAGCGCGTGGCGGTTCAGGTAAATGCCCGATACAGAAGGGCTCAGGCGCAGCTGCCGGCGGCCGCTCCATTCGCTCTCTGCCAGCACCATATAAATCCACCCTGTAAGTTTCACCGCGTGGAGGGCGTGCTGCAGCCGGAACAGGTCGTTCTGCCCCTGCAGGTTGCCGTTGCCGGCGCGCCACAGGTAGTCAAGCTTGCCGGGCAGGTCGGCACGCAGTCCCTTTTCCCGCCCTTCTTTCAGCAGCCAGCTGATGTCGCTGGCGAGCGTCCGCGGAAAGCGGCGCTGCTTTTCAGCGGTGGCCAGCCAGCGGGTCAGAAACAGGTTATCCTGCGCGGGGGAGGTCGCGATCCCGTCGCGGCGGGCAGTGTGCAGCGCAATCAGCCCGCACCACGCCAGGTGACTGACGTTCAGATTGTCGTTATCCATAAGAGGCGTCCTTCATGCAGAACCACATTAAAAACTGGTACTGAAATAAGCCATTTTACGACATCCGCCGCCCTCACAGAACCCTTAGTCACCGTCGCGGTGACGCTCCACGATGGCCTGGTCAGGACAGGTTTCCAGTGTGTGGATAGCGCTTTTCATAAGCATTTTCATTTCCGGCGACCATACGTCCGTTCTGGCCAGCTCTTCGCGGATGAATCCGGCAATCCGCAGCCGCGTGGTTTCCAGACCGTCGCCGGCCATCGCCATGACCACGGCGCCGATCATGGCGTAAACCTTTACCAGCTCTTCATGTGACTGTTGAGTTTTCTGCATATCACTGACCTTCCAGATATAGCCGGACGGGCGAGCAGTGCGCAGCCTGTCCTGTGAATGCCGCGTGAGCGGCATGGAGGCGCCAGAAACAGTTAAGGAGGGCTCGGCCTTCTTTTTAGCAGTTTAAGCGACCAAAACAGTTTTCACACAGCCTGCGCTCAAGACGGACGTGCCAAGAGTGACAGGCCTTTCCTATGCTCGTAGCAGACTAAACAGCCGAACAGGCTATTCCGGTGCATGCAGATATGCATATCTCTTTAATCTTTTTTATTAACAGTCTTAAGTGCCGCTATGCTTTCAGTTCTGCTAAATACAGGAAACCAGTATGAAAAATAACATGCTACACGCGCTTGCACTTGTATACGGATTTACAGCCATTTCTTCTGCCAGCGCCAGTGACGGAATACATGCCGTCCATGCTGACTCGGCAGAACGGACGGTGAGCAACGGACAAACCCAGCCGCCGGTAAAATTCGCCACTATATGGGCAGACGACGACGGAGCAACGCACGTCGGACACTGCCGCTTTGAAGGCCTCCAGTTTAAGAGCTATGCTCCCCCTTCAGCGCCACAGTGGATTGGCGTTTCCCCCGATGAGGTGGAGAGCATTGCCTACGCAGTGCTTCCCCCGGGCTACGTGGGCAGCTGGCACCATGCACCTGGCCCGCAATGGGTCATTACCCTCTCCGGAAAGTGGTCCGTAGAGACTACGGACGGTACCACGCTGGTTCAGGGACCTGGCGAGGTGCAGTTCAATGCGGACAGCAACTCACGACCCCGCGGTGATGATAAGAGAGTGGGCCACGTGTCGCGAACGGTCGGAAGTGAGCCTAACGTGCAGCTGATTATTAAACTTAAGCCAGGCGTGCACACCACCGGTTCCTGTGCAGACTGAGGGGAAAAAGATGTGTTACCGCTTTAATAAAACGCCTTTTTTAATGGCTCTGATGATGGGATAAGCCCGAAAGATATTTCATCTGGATGAGCGGAAGAACCAGGCCCGGCATTGGAAAGGATTGCGCGTCGAAAGTATGGCAATTTTAATTTAAAGCCTGAGCTTTAAAATATTCTGGAAGCCTGCGGGGTAAGCTGATGACGGCCCCATAGGGCTAATGTGGCCCGCCTGACCATCTAAAAATTGAAACCGGCCTTAAGAAAACGGGGCCGGCTTGGACGTTTTTCGATCAGAGGCGGTTACCCGCTTTCACCAGCTCATTATAGGACCTGATAACTTTCATTGGCGAGCCTTCTACGGTCCAGCCTATATCATCGCTACTCTCCATAAGGTCTTTTTCAGAACGACTGTACGGCGTGTTATCGCGTAAACGACGCATACGATCTTTGCAGTCCCTCAGAAAGTTGTCAGCATTCGTGAGGAATACAGACCAGCTGATGGGTTTACCCGATTCATTATCAGTTGCTTTTCTGGATGCGGATAACAGTGCACTGTAATTTTCAATGGCTTTATTTACGCGCTGAATATCAACAGATTCATGAGCCAGTATGGTTGTCAGGGCTTTACCCTGCGTGACTAAAGCGAGACGATAATAACTGACATGCTTACCTTCCTTCTTCTCAATCTCAGAAAGCTGTTTTGCATATAACACGCTGGTTTCTTTATCTATTTTTTTACCGTACTCATCGCTTACGTTTATAAAATTATCGAAAGATTGCATAAGAGGCTGATGTAATTTCTTCCCTTTTTCAAATCCATCATCTTTATAGTCTTCCTGACTGTAATAAGAATAGGCTTCTGACATCAGAGGCTGAAGTTCCTTCAGTGCAGAAAGGTATCTGCCGGCGGCATTTTCCAGCTCAGGCATTGAAGGGGATACATTGCCGGCAGCTGTTATTGCCTCAGAACAGGTTGTCAGCTCTGCCGGAGTAAAATCACCGAGCGTATTAATATTTTTCTCTTTACCGGTCGGACCGATCCCTGCATCACTGAACCAGCTGACATAACGCTGAGCGCTGCTGCGCACTGCTCCGTCAGCAGTGTTAAAACATTTGACGTAGTAGTTAAGTTTGGTACCCGCTGATGCTGCAGAAGTATCTGCATCTCTGACAGGTCTGGTCTGAGAAGATGTTTTTTTACTGTGATCGGTTGAGTCACTGTTGTCACATGACGCAAGGAGTAAACAAACAATACCTGCAGACAGGCCCACCAGGCATTTTTTCTTCAATCTGTAAATCATAGTTAATCCCATAATCATATTATAAAATTAAATTCTAAAGTTAGGTTCCAATCACCGAAACACCATACTAATAACCATTTTTTATTCCGGTGATTTAGAAAACTCCTCTGCGCACTGATATCTTCGCCAGTAATTGGCAGAGGTGGCTTTAAAAACTTCAATTTCTTTCTTTAAGCCCGGAAGGCGAATTTCGCTCCGCTTTTTACCTTTGTTATTCCTTCCGACGTGCTGTACATAAAGAATATCTCTTCCAAAGTTTCGAATGATATTCATTTTTTTGACATTTCCCCATTCCAGCATCTCCCCCGTTTTAGGGTGTAAGATCCCCTGCCATGTGATTTTAACCTGGTCACCATTTTTAAGCGTGAAACTCACATCAGGGAAGTATTTAAGTACCAGAGTGGTCTCATCCTCTCCCGACGGCTTATAGCGCCAGGCCAGACTTTCTTCATGGGATGCAGTGAAGTCCTGTTCGTACTCCTGCCACAAACGCTGTTCAACGTCATCAGCGCACGGTATCAGATCCACCCATGTATCCTGAGGTACCAACGCGGCCACTTCCGCATAATCGCTTTCATTAATCATGAAATTCAGATTAACCATTCTATCGGTGACAGGCGGATGCGAGTCAAAAGGGTGCGGAACATTTTGTTTGCGCATGACGCTGATGAAGTCTGGTGAATTCACATGTGCTGTCAGGCCGGAAACTATCGCTTTGCTGATACCTATTTCTTTTTCATGCAGAACATTTCTTGCAAAGAGGTTTTTTTCAACTTCATTGCGGTAATTTGAGTAAGCTGAAACTTTAATTAACGATTCAACTATCGCAGCCTCTGAAATAAGAGAGGAGGCATTGCGATCTGCTATAAACTCGCGCTGCCTGCTGTTGCGCTGATAAGCCAGTTCAAACAGAAGGCGATACACATACAAAGGGTAAAAAACGATCAGCGTTGACAGGTTCTCTCTCATCAGGCTCATGTAAAGGTCAAACTGGTGTAGTTTTGGCCCCAGTAATGCTCCTGATGCCGTGTCACCCTGATGGAAATGCGTGAGTTCATGGACCATAACACTGTCTGCCTGTGACATGCTGAGGTGCCTCAAGAGAGGAATGCTCACATACAGCTTACGACCCGTTAGGGTCTTCTGAGCAACCTGTAATTGAGCTTCAGTCACATAAAAATTAGTGTCAATACCGGCGATAATATGATCTGGCGGATTTGTGCCAACCTTAGTGGATAAATCTTCAATCCGTGACCACAGCGCAGGGGCACATTCAGGACTTAACAGCTCGCCGTCTGTATCCTTGTCTGGGGGAAGCTTTTTAAAGATGCCCCTTAACATGTAATACATGCCTGCCAGCACGAGGAATCCAACCGCGATGACGAGTTTAGGATAATAGGCCTGCGTAAAGAAAGCCGTTCCCCAGAATGATAGCCAGACCAGCATTCCACCCTGTAGCAGCACCTCCAGTGAGCACATCACCATAAGGAAAGGACGCGCTATATTTAAGCTGAGTAATTGGCTGCTCCGTTTCTGAAAAGCCATTGCGCTCAGTAAAAAAATCATCACGATTATAAAGCCACTGGCTAAAACTGACCATAGCGCTAATCTGTCCATCATAAAAAATTGCCACATCTCAGACTGGGGCGAACAGACTACATTTTGATAATCAATTAAGTCTTCGCTGACTTTTCCACAGGCTGTTGAGGGCGGAGTTTCCTCCATGAACCTGGCAATGCTTTCAGCATCCTGATGTTGTGACCTGGCATCATTAACAATGAACTGAGTATATTCATGATTAAGGGAATTAATTCCATACTCAGTGAAAATATATGTCGTTACGGGTATAAAAAAAAGTGAAACAATGAGCCATAAAAATGCATTAAGATATCCTTTTTTTAGTTCAACTATATTTTTCAATTGTTCAGATCCTTCAGAGGTTGAATGATAACATTGCAAGTCAACAGGGCATTCCCTTGATGTTCCTTATAACCGGAAGGGAATGCAGTACATGCCTTTTTCTACTGGAAAGCATATAAATCCCGGAATTGGTACAATAATGTCTAAAACTATCATTTCATATGGATCTTTACCACGCTCTTGAGCATAAATAAAAGGCAGCTATTATGATTTTCGTAAAATCAAAACCTATACCCGCAATAAAAGAGGAGTTATTATTCGGATTGTTCTGCTGGTCGTGAGGTAAAAATAAATGCAACAGTTTTTTTGATTTGCTGGTCTGAGCATCAGAATATGAGACATTAACTGTGACGAGCATCACACTACATCGGGAACTGTTCGCGCCCAGAAAACCGTTATGTTATTTTCAATAATCTGATTAATGTTATACATTGGAAGATTCGAGATGATTGCATGGAGGGGACTCGGATTTATCGTGGCTTTATTCCTGACTTCCGCATATTATCTTTGTAGACTATTGATTGATTATACTTTTTGTGAGGGATATTTTGGTGCCCATCTCTGGGGTACAGGTATATCTTTTATAGTCTCCGCTATATTCTGTGCATTATTCGTGTGGATAATCAGACATGAAGCATGGATGGAGTATTTTGCACAAAAAACGAAAACACATTCTGTTACCGCGCCTGAAAAAATGCACAGCTTTATCTTTATTCCGATCGCTTACTGGCCAACTATACTTTTCTTATCAGGCGCAGGAATATATATTTTTGATATAAACAGATGAACGAATAAATTCAGGCGTTATACTTTAAATGAAAAAATTCACGTTTAAAAAGGACTCTTCATTGAAAAAACATCTCGCTTCAAAAATTAAGTTAATGTTTGTTCTGGCTGCTATTATTGGCGGGAGTGTCAATATCGCCCGGGCGGATGATACCACGACGAAAAGTCATAGTGCGGCTGATACAGAAACGGTGTCCTTACTCAATGGAAAGCAACATTTCAAGTTAGCTGGTTACGTGCAACAACCGGCTCCCGAAGGCATGCCCGGCAGCATGTATTACAACAAGCAGGCGAAAAGGATAATTTTAGTCAGTGAAGAACCGGTACCACTGGCCGCACGAGCAGGCACCGACCATGATTTCCTGAATGGACTCAGATCTTTTAAGGATAAGCAGAAGGCCGCTGATCCAAGCTACACTGTTGTCAGTGAACAAACCGAAGAAAAAAACGGGCTAGAGTTTTATCACCTTGAAGCTACCAGTAATATGGATGGGACTGATGTATTCCAGGCGACATTGATAGCCGTTGGAAATCATAAATTCTCCTTAATACAGGTTATTTCTAATCAAAAAGATAAAGCAGGGCACATTGCCGCGGTAAAAAATATAACCGGATAATGATAATTTTCAGTTGGGCAGAAATTCTTACCTTCAGCAAATGCCCCCTAGATCCTCGCCCAATCGGGCGGGGATCTAGGGGGAGCTGATCACGGGTTTTCTGCGAGGCTAAGCAAGCCTTTAATGTTTCGGTTATAGCGCCGCCATCCCTACAGGCGAACTATGAGGGTCACCAGAGCACCCTGCTATTCAGACTTGAGATACTCATTAATTTTCAGGATTTGAATCCTGTGAACTGATACCGCATATATATGGCGTGTTGGGCAGAACGTAGCGTAGTAACTGTCAAACAGTATTCAATGGCAAAAAGCAGGGGCGGGGGGTACTGTCTCGCCAGCTCCATGCAGGATCCTAGCAGGCGCATCAGCTCCACTGCCAGCTGAGCCCGGTTAATCTCTTCTCCGACTCTGGCCGTCAGCAGGCAGCACATTCCGGCCAGCCGACAGGCTTCATCGAAAAGATTGTCATTAAGATCAACATCGATTTTCATCCACTTCCTCCCATATTACAGGGTACTGAAGTCAGGAAAATAAAATGTGGCCGGACTTTACCCCCTGACGGGCTGAAGAATTCGGGCACAAAGCCGTCCGGCGACCTCATCGAGCTCTCTGTCAAAACTGGCGCGTTCAGCAGCGCTGAGAAAGCCCTGCTCAAGCGCGTAGCGCGCGGCGTCCGCACGGATGCGGTCAGCATGATGCCAGATCATTTCCGTCTGCGATTCTGAGAGTATTCCTGCTTTACGCGCAGTCCCGGCATCGGCCTGAATCACGTTGACGCGCAGCGAAATATGCGACAAAAGCGGGTCACTGTCGCCGCTGCCATTGTCAGCTCTGATACCATGTTGCACGCTGATATCGCAGGATGGCCAGAACGGAGAGGGTGCAATCGCTGCAGCTGCGTGACTCAAAGCCATCAATATAACGCCTGACGCCAGGTATTTCATATGTGCTCTTGTATGCTGAATTTTTGCAAACAGTGTAGTGGGGATTCACATGTCTGCCAGAAGCCCACCGTATTGCTCATGATATGCCGGTTCTCAGGGGCAAACTGCCCTGGATAAAAAAAATGGCTCCCGGTGGGAGCCATAAGCACAATCAGTCGCAGTATCGGTTATATGTACCCTTGTGAGGCACATACTGATTATCGGCCACACTTGCACGAACATAAGCGCAGCCGGGAAAAGTCTTCACGCCAGCGCGAGGCCGGAACTGAAAAAAACGCCTTATGCGGTGCATAATGCTTTATGAATGCAGCTATTAAGACCCAGTTTTCGTACTACTGGCCTTCAGCCCCCTTTAACATATTATCCCAGTTACTATTTGAGCCGTTAAGCCCTGTGGCCAGCGCGCTCGCGCTGGCAGGATCGAACAGGGAAAGGCTCTCGATCTGGTCTACCATTATGACCTTACGAAACTCAAGGACGGACTTTGGAGCTGAAGTGAAGTCGATACCGTGTTGGTTGTACCAGCAACTGTAATTATGCTCAACTGCGAGGTTCAGTGTTCTTGAATCTCGATAGCCACTTAACATCGGAATTAACACAATATTTGCTGTACTTACATACTCAAATGTGGCTGCATGGATCATACCGATATAGATGCGGCGCGATTTTAGCGTCACCCATGCCAGAGCCCCTTCTTCCATACACTGCAGCAACATCTGTTCGATTCCGTTAGAACGGGAAAGGCGCTGATACAGGTCCTTACGGCTGCTGACAGTCAGACGTGCGCTGTCAGCCCAGTTTGAGCGGTATACACAGAAAAGCACCGCCAGTGCCAACATGATCACAACGGGCGCCTGAATTCCGAGAAAGCTCCACGTCATAAATTCAACATGCCAGTGGGCATTAAGTTCGTGACTTAGCGCGAACGCATTATTCGCGGCGGAAGCGGCGAGCAACAGCAGCCAGACTAAAGCTGTAGCCAGCACACCCTGTAGAACAAAGATGCAGCCATATAGCGCGATAAGAAAGTAAACATCCCAGCCTATAGAGCGCTTTATTTTTAACCGACTGGACATGTCACGGCTGGTATACCAGTAGCCACATACCATCATCACCATGAATATGGCCGTTCCCATTTAAATATCCTTCAGAGTCTTAACGTGTTGAAAAAAATCTCGCTGTACATCGGGGCTTAGAGGATTAACCGAAGCGTTACCATCTTCATCAATGATTATTCTGTCTCCTTCCTGAATTGATTCTTTCATATCCTGCTGGCTCATGACCTGCACCAGGGATTCAGGACTGCTGAAAAGGGAGACGAAAAAGCGAAGCATTCTGGCCGGTTCTCCATAAAGAAAAAGTGAGTATGGCATAAAGGAAATAATCATTTTTTCAGCTGATACATTTGCTTTCAGAATAACTGTCTTCAGGATTAATCCGTAGCTGTCTTTAAGCGAAGCGAATTTCCCCACTGCAAGCCAATAAAGCCAGCTATCCAGGATGAACTGATGACATGCAGTGTATTTGCATTTGTCAGGTGAAGTCGGGGCCCCGGACTGCAGCGCAGTTATAGCATGACTCTCTTTACATTAACTCTGTCGCCTCTGGTTCAGCGGAGATGGCACTGAAACCTGCCACTTCAGGTACAAATAATTTTCTATTTTGTAAATCTTTTTAAAAAAATCATCTATTATCCTTGATGCATGGAATAACTTTCGATTGTCTTATTAACCTTCTAATTTTATTTGATTTTTTAATATCACCCATTTTTAATGGCATCTTCAGGCTCGTTAATAGACTTGTAGTTAATAGTGATTACGCTTCCTGTTTCTTCAAATGGTACCTGGTAAAGATTGCAAGGATTAATTAAAGGAAAACAGCTATGACTCACGTTCACGAACAATCTACCGTTAACAACGCGTATCCCGATACCCGTTTACCTCCCCCCGCCCCAGGCAACAGCGCTGTATCATGGGGTGCCATCTTAGCCGGCGCGGTTGCAGCGGCATCTCTCTCTTTAATTTTGCTCATGCTGGGTGCGGGTTTAGGTCTTACGTCCGTTTCGCCATGGGGAAACCGCGGGCTTGACGCGGGTACGGTGGGCATTGCTGCCATAGCCTGGTTAACCTTTACACAAATTGTTGCGTCAGGTATGGGAGGCTATTTGTCCGGCCGACTACGCACAAAATGGGTCGATACACACAGCGATGAAATTTACTTCCGCGATACTGCACATGGGTTTCTGACGTGGGCTGTAGCGGCGCTGATCTCCGCCGTACTGTTTACGAGTACGGTAGGTTCCATTATTGGAGGTGGAGCTAAAATCGTGGGTACTGTTGCCGGAGGGGCCGCAGCGACATCAGCAGCAGGAGTCGCGAGTGTGGCTAAAGGCCCTTCTTCAGAACAGGGCTTGTCGATGAATTATTTCGTCAATTCCTTGTTCAGGCCGGATAATCCCGGCACTCCCGCTAATGACGCTTCCGATCCTGCTTCGCCATCTGCTTCTGCAACCCCGCCAGCATCCAATCAGCCAGTTTCTCCTGCACAGCTAGGCGAAGTGACCGGTATATTGGTTAACAGCATCAGCACAGGAGCCTTACCTGATGAAGATCGTCAGTACGTTGCAGGATTAATTGCGCAGCATACGGGTATCAGCCAGCAGGAGGCTGAACAGCGGGTGCAGGGCACTTATGACAAAGCTCAGGCTAAATTAAAAGATACGAAGCAGAAAGCCCAAGAAGCTGCTGACACCACACGTAAAGCAACGAGCTATCTGATGCTCTGGACTTTCATTTCTCTGCTGGCAGGTGCTTTCGTAGCGAGCCTGAGCGCGACTTTTGGTGGCCGTCAGCGTGATTTATAATTCTTAATTATTCTGGAGTTCAAAATGCGTTCATTATTATTGTTTTTTTTAGGTGTACCAATTCCAATCATTATCCTGATTGCGCTTTTTATGCATTAATGGCTGTATGGATAAACGGCATTTAGCCTGGTGTATTGGCTCAGTCTTGAACAAAGCATAAATGCCCTTCGGGGCATTTATCTTTTCTTTATCATCGTAAAGTCAAGTGAAGTTATAGTATCAGATTGATATTAATAGGCTTTGCAGCTTGCACATTCTTAGCTTAGATTTTTTTGGAACTTCTCTCATGAAAAAGTTTATAGCGGAATTCCTATAAACTTTTATATGTATAAAATACATGTATTTAAAGCAATAAGGTATTGTGTGGGGCTCTCAGCCCTGAATCCGGCCGATTCAGGCATCGCAGCTGAACCAGAAAGAATAATTATGACCTGTCAGATGATTTCTGATGAATGGAGCAGGAGCTGACTGTGTGGCAGATAGACCGTGCTGCAGAGCATACTGCAGCACGGTCCTTTTATTGTTTCATTACGGATAATTGACCATCTTTTACTGTGTAATTTTTCTGGTTATCCGGACCTAATAATTCACGGATGGGACTGTTCAGATGAATGTGGTCGTAAGCTTCTGACTTAACCGCATGATAGCTGCCAGGGTCTCGCTGGTCCCCTTTACCGTTATATTCTGCAATGTATGGATAAGGAAAAACGGGACGGGCGTACAATATCTTAGCCGCAGGAGCTGCGACAGGTATGCTGGGTTTCTGAATACCGTGAAACTGCACAGAGGCATTCTCCGCTGAAGACGTATTAGCCTTTTGTTCCGGCGAAGTCTGCAAACCCGCGGGTTGTGTTTTACCGGTCAGGAGCATCGCCGGAGCCTCACCCTGTTCGGTCCAGCTCATCAGGGCCGACAGCAGGTCAACCTGATCGGGCCCCTCTCCGTTACCGCAGTGTGCTACGCCCGGCAGCATAAACAGACGCATGAAGCTGTCAACGTTACCCGCCCCCATGAATTTCTGAACGCCTTTAAAATAAGCGATAGTACCGGCCGGGGAGATTGAGTCATCGGCCAGGCCGTGCCAGACAATCAGCTTGCCGCCCGCGGATCTGAAAGGTTTAAGGTCAGTGTTAGTCGCATTATAAAGCGAAGCGAGTCCAGCGACCCGGGCAAAGCTCTGGTCGTTTAACGTAAAATCTGAGACCTTACTGAGATTCTGTTTTTTTCCGGGCAGCAGAACATACTGCAATGCCGGCAGGGCCATCATTTCAGACATTGAGCGGCCTTTAGCGGTAGCGGGAACCGGCCAGCGAAGCTCAGACCCAACCGGGAGCCCGCCGGGTACGTACTGCTGGCCGTTTTTGCCGGCCGCCCCCTGATAAAGCTTCCCGACCACGTTCAGCTCCTCGGCTGTCAGGCAGTCACTTTTATCGTTCTGGTCAGGCGTACACTGCCTGAACCAGCTTCGGGAGAAGGGGCAGGCATACGGGTTATGCAGAATCCCATCTTTAACACCTGAAAGGGTCGGACAATGAGCTAAGACAGCGTCATGAAGAAGAGCAAGCCGGTTCTGAAGAAGGACAGGAGTGCCATCCGCGCGTAGGTTAGCGACCACATTCCAGCCGTGAAAGAATGAGTTCTGCTGAGAAAACCAGGCGGCAGGGGCGCCTGCGCTGATACCGTTAAAATCGTGTGGATAGCGTTGCGCCTCGATCAGGGCCTCGCGTCCGCCATCTGAACAGCCCATAAAGTATGCATATTTCTGCTGCTGGCCGTAATAAGCCTTAATAAGCGCTTTGGTGAACTGGGCGGTCACGTGATTTGCCCGGTAAGCAAAGTCAATGCGTTTCTGAGGATCTTCGGCCCAGGAGGCATCCATCATGCCACCGGAGTGGCCCATGTTGGTGGCGGCGACGACGAATTCGCCGTTCATTGCCGGGGCACAGCCGCTGGCATTGGAAAGACTGAGGTTAATATTGCCGCATAAGCCACCGCAGCCTACCTGAAGCATCCGCTGTGTCCACCTTGTCTGGGGCAGAGCGACTTCAACGCCAATATCAGGGGACAAGGTGGCGCTGATTTTACAGAAGGTGCCTTGCTCAGTTTTCAGTTCCTGTGTACCCGTGATATGTACCTTCGCATCAATGCCTGCCCTGAAGCTGCCAGATCCGAGCTGGGTGCAGGACTGAACGGGCTGAACTGCAGGCAAAGACTGAGCAGCCGAAGTAGCCGAATAAAAGCAAAAAAACAGGTTCAGGACAAGAGTGCCCACCATGAATCTTATAAGTCCGGACTTAGTGTTCATAAATAGCTCCTGAGAAGTTAGCTGATGATTTTAAACTGCCAGAATTGGTTACGTCTCAGGTCTGCGTAAGGAAAATGTCTGAAGCACGAAAAACTTTTGGAGTTTAATTTTCTCTGCTCCGTTATCCCTTAAAAGAATGCCTTGTTAATCTGGGTAAGTCTGCACAGGGCATGTGTTATGTGCAGAAGGAATACTCTGAACCTTCTAATTTAGGGAGCTGCGCCCTAATCATTTGAGGCAGGCGAGCAGTGCGCAGCCTGCCCCTGAATGCCGCGTCAGCGGCATGGAGGCGCCAGAAATCGCAAAGGACAGCTCTCTAGGTCACCGGGCGCCGTTAACCCGGCAGAGCCGGTTACAGAGCGTTATGTTCGTGCAAGCCCAACCCCTCCCTGCCTGACGCCGTTTAAGCAGCGGCCTTTCAGGCGCGCATAAGCCTGATGGTCGCAGACGAAAGATACGTACCGCGGGCCTAAGTCTTACCGCCACTCATTACTTTAAGTACAACATCCATCTATAAAGCGACTCAGTTCCGGCCCTCCGGGCCGGGCGGCCGGGGCTGGTCAGTGGGGGCTACCGGGCTTCAGGTATGGCGCGGGTCCGGGGTGAGAGGGGCACAATAGTTCAGAAACTGTTGACTACAGCGAATTCCTTGTTTGTTGTAACTAACCGCACTGTCCGGGGCCCGCGCGAGCGGGAGCTACTTTTGACTCTGAGCGGTGTGACTGCAGGCGAAAGCTTTCCTAATTCTGTTCACATGGCTGATAAGGACAACAGATCGTTCTGAATTTCAGAAGACTTAAAATAAGGGTTTTAGTTAATTTTGCAGATTTAAGGATACTCATTTGCCGGATTTGGTTGTTATCCGTTTGCGGTTTTTTGTGAATAAAAATAATAACCGGCTAGTGTCTGTTATATCTGGCCTGCGAAAACCTAATGAGATGAAAAAACCAAAGAGTAAACTCAGGGAAATGCCTTTTCCTTAGAATTTTAAGCACGACAAAAACCCCATTAAAGGGGCCTGATGAAAACTATGTATCCGAATGTTCTGTCAGCCGGGGGCTTCTGCTGCGATAAAGAGATCCATCTGATAAAGGTGCTGTATAGCCAGCTGCTCGAGCCGGTCATCTGTACAGAACATACGCTCTCCGGCAGGCAGGGTTCGCCGGAGATGATTCATCATTTCGAAAATCTGCATATCCACCGGGAGTTTCCCAAGACGGTTAGCTCGCTTGCGTAACGCGCCTTTATTACGACGCACCCGGAGAGCCTGCGCTCTTTGTTTGTCTGACCAGCGCTTACGTGCTCTACTGGCGGATATATCCTCGTCGGTGGTAATAATGCCCTCTTCAATAAGCTGCCGGCGTTCTGCACTTTTGCGCAGTGCCTTTTCTTGTTCTTTTGCCAGCTTCTCCATATCAACACCCAGCATGCGAAAACCCGCGTCGGTGATCCAAACATATTTTGGTAACCACTGCCCAGATTCTCTGTCCCACATCTTTTCATCAGACTCAGCCAGAACCCCATAGCGCACCTGTTCATTGATGAGGCGGGAAACACGGCTGACTGTAACACCTGCGCCGGGGATAGCCTTTCCGTTTTCATCTTTTGGGCTGAGTTCAATAGCCAGACGTGATATGCACATTCCGACTGAGTGTTTTCCAGCATCGCAGAAACTTACCAGTACTGGCCACAGCGTATCCAGCAGCCTAGCCTTTTCAGGTTTGAAATGATTCTTTCGCCCGGCCAGTTGCCGGTGGCTGATATAGTAAGGATGCAGCGACATACGCATACGAAGCTGTGGTTTACCTGAGTTCGGATCCTTTCTGACCAGCCGGTTATAAGCGTAGCCAAGCTGACCGCCAAGACGTTTGTAATGTTCGGGACGAAACCACTCCGGCTTTGCACATTTAGGCTGGGTACAATGCAGGCCGCGGACGCGACGGGTCTGTTTCTTTTTAACAGGTACTAGGAAAGAGGCCGTTTCTCCCCCATCCACTCCCTGCCAGAAGAGCACCTGCTCTTCAATACTGAGCTGGCTCCAGTGCCGTACGGGAAGTTTCTGCATCATCACAGACTCTCCCTTTTATCGTGCAACCTTTCAGATTTAAGGCGCGCGGCACGCAGGTGGTCCGGCCTGACCTTAATTGCCCGGAAAAATGCCGGCGTGAAAAAAATACCCTCACCTCCCCGCACTATAAATCCGTACTCGTTTTCCAGATACCGGGCGGCGCGGTGAGCCCTTGTCACGCTGATAGTGCCGTTATGAGAAATTGTCGCAAGACCACATTCCTGAGCGAGTGCAGGCAAAGACCTATCTACGCGGTTCGTTAATGGGTCATAGTAGAAACTCATTCCCTGCAGTAGCGCGTTTATGGCACAGAGCAAATCCCGTCGGGGTTTTCTTTTACGTTCGCCCCTAGCGCACATCAGATAGCCGTAAATAGCGAAGCGAAAGCTGAATGGAAAACCATCGGCTTTTTTCATCAGCTGCCGGCAGAAGCGGGGCCGTAAAGTATCTGACTCCGGATTAAAGCGGGGATCAGCACACTTACAGGCAACGGAATGATCGCCGCGATGGCGTCCGTCGGATTTGAGGTTCGGGCCGTTTAACCCGATTAAAATCTGGTCATTCACCCTGTCCCGAACTTATGGCGGACAGGGGTTGTCTTATGAACTGCATGCGTTATAATCCTTCACAGGCCAGCGCCTGCTTTTGGACCCCCTGATTCTGACTCTTCCGCCAAGTTGACATCAGATTCGGGGGGTTTTTGCATTCAGAGCCCGGTAAAAACCGCGCTCCGTACCCTGGACGTTTTTACGGATACGTCCCATCCGGTTGATTCTTCCCCGCGCCGCGCATGTCCGGCCACAGGTTTTCGCACATCCTCATCGTCGACCACCACAGTACTCAGATAAGGAACAAAATATGATCGCCGCCCGGCGAATTCTGAAAAGAATACTCATCTCAACCGGTTAAATCCAGCACAGATTGCACATAGCACGAATCGTATGGATAAAAAAAGTTCACCGATGAAATTTCCCGTGACCGTTATCACATTTCAGGTCTCACCTGGCTCCTGTCCGGCGCCTGGCGGGACGCCGAAAAAGAACACGGAAGGTTGACGGAGCAACATCAGGGTCTTTGCAGAAAGGGCGATCGCAGAGGATCGCGTTATACGACGACGGGCAGGGCGGTCAGGCTGAGGCGTACCGCAGCGGCGCGAGGAACGAACAGCCTGAGCGGCATGGGCGTCATGAAATAAAGGTTCTGGCGGAATGGCCGATACTTCTCATACGGTCGGCTACTCCACTCGCCGGACCGCATTGACGAATCCATTTTCCCGGTCCCAAGCCGGGATTTTTTTTGCTTATGGTTAATGAGCGTTGCCGGATGCACGTGTGATCGCCTGCTGCAGCACCTGTTCACTGACCACGCCCGGGATGACGGTGATGTTGTCTGCCGTGGCATTTTCCGCCGGCATCACGATAATGCCAGGCGTTCCCGTCAGCCCCAGCATCTCCGCCAGCGCGTCGTTGTTTTCGATCAGACGCTCGGAGGCGGCACTGTCATCTCCTGAAGCATCCCCTGTACCGGCGGCCGCAGCCACCTTCTCAATGTCTTCCTCCGTCAGCTTGCCTTCGTTGTGGCCGGTACGGTAAATCCCGTTGTGGTACTCCATATAGGCATCCGCGCCCTGCTTCCTGTAAATAGCCAGCCCGCGGTGCGAGGCCTGCGTTGATTCCGGATAGCGGGCGGCAAAAATGGTCCAGTCGCGGAAGGCAAAGCGAACACCGGCGTTAGCGGCCATCACTTTCTCCATCACCGGCGCCATCATGCTGCAGGCGATGCATTCATAGTCAAAGAACTCAGTCACAATGACCTTCGAATCCCCCGGCCCTTTAACCGGCACGCCACCGAGCTGCATCAGCAGACGGTGGGCCTTCAGAGCGGACTGCACGTAAGCCTGCTGCTGCATGGCCTGCTGGCGTGCCTGCAGCTTTTTGCTCACCTCAATCAGCACGTCGGGGTGCGCCACCAGGTAGTCGGCTGCAATTTCGCCGATGCGGGCCTGCTGTGCCGGGGTAAAGTCTGGAATCTCCGCCGCATTTGATGCTGCTGAGGGCAAAGCGGTGCTCATGACCAGCGCAAAGGCGGCCATCTTCAGGGTATGTTTCATGATTAATCTCATATGCCTGCTCGGTGCAGGTTGAAAGTGAGGCGGTCGCACAGGGCGTGCCGCTGTAATTAACGTTCTTTCTGGATATGACGGGTGATTTCCGGCGCCGGCAGCTCCCTGTCCGGCTCGCGCCCGTGGGGTTCCGGGGGAAGCGTAATTTGGCTCTGCCGTTCGATTTCGCGGGCAACATCTGCCAGCGCTGAAGCCCGAATGTCCGGTTGCGCAGTTTTATCTGCGGTACGCGCGGGGGTAAGTTCTTCCTGAATCCGGCGGATCACGCTAGCCGGGACCGCACCGTCACTGCCGGCGGTAGCGGTTAACCTGATGCTCTCCGGTATGCCACCGGCTGACAGCGCACTGAGCACTGCGCGTAAGGCCGCATCCGCGGACACTTCCGGCGTGTCCGATAAAGCCTTAGAGGCCTGACGGATAAGCGCGCTATAGTCCGGCGAAGATTCGCCCGGCAGGCGTGGCAGCTTCTCCTGCATAACCTCTGCCACGCGTGCAACAAGCTGCGCGGTGAGCGCTATCTTATCCATTCCGTCATGGGAAGGGGGCGTGACTGGCAGACTGATTTTATCCATCAGGCCCCCGTTGCTGACAGACCTCAGCGCTTCACGCAGGGCATCCCGCTCATCCTGGTGTTTCTCTGTGCGCGGCAGAACGATAAGCATTTCCTGAAGCTCTGCTTTGACCAGGCCCAGCAGCGTCGAATCCGTACGGCGCAATTGATCTGGCTGACCACCCGCCACCTTCAGCAGCTGCACGGACGGCGGCTGCCGCCCGTTAACGAGCAGTACACCTGACTCCGGCTTTTCTCGCGCGGCCGTGAGCCCCTGCGCGAGGTCGCTGACCAGCAAAACCTCGCCATTGCGGCTTTTCTGCAGCATGGATGCCTGCGCGCCTTCCGTGGCCAGCTGGCGCGCAGGGCCCGGCGTGATGGTGCCCTTTCCGTGCTGCAGCGGAACCAGCGTGACCCCGGCAGCCTTGCCGTTCGCATCATAAGCCGGCAGCGCCAGGTGCGGCTCCGGATACTTACGCGTGGGCGGGATGATGCGCGCCGAGATCGGCATCCCGCCGAGCCCATTACCGTTGAGAAAGGCACGGCCGATGGCGGTTTTCCCCACCGGCTGCCCCATCGCCCAGATGGCCCTGGCCTGTTTACGCTCCGCCTCCGGCGACAGGGCATCATGGGCGGTTTTGAAGCCTTTTTCCTCCCGGACCAGCGCCTCTTTCCAGCGCTTAACGTTGTCGGTGTAAACCTGCACGTGCTCTTTCGCCCTCGACAGGCTGATATAAAACGCGCGCATGCCGCTCATCACGCCGCGCCGGCCCGTCGCACTTTCCAGCGCGATAACAAAGCGGCTGCTCGCCGCCTGCGCGCCGTGGCCGGTCACGGCCCACGCGTAATCAATGTGGCGGTCCGCCTGCGTGTCGCCCGGCGATATCACCTTTTCACCCGCGGCGCCCTGCAGCACGACCTCACCGTTATCGCGCAGCGCCGAAACCCGGTACTGATCGTGCGCCGCGTGGCCCGCCTGCCGCTGGGTTTTGTTCATGCGGAGGCTGTCGCCGGTGCGCAGCTCCAGCGTTTTCTTGCGGAAAACCTCAATTTCAGTGGCGTTCAGTTCGGCCGGCGAGTAGTACCGCATCCGCCCGTCCTCGTCCCGCAGCAGCACGTTCTGCGTGCCGCGGTCCACACCGGTAACGCTCAGGTATTGGTCGCCGCTCAGCACTACCTGACCGGCCTGCCACGCCTCGATGCGGTTAAAGTCGTGGCGTCCGCCGCTGATGCGCTCCAGCACCGGTACGGTAACGGGTTTTGCGCCCAGCTCACCGGCCTGCACCATGGCCTGGTGAATGCCGGCGTTCACCGCGCGCCGGTCGTCGTTGAGCGACACCACGATAAGCGTCTCCGACCGCGCGGCGGGCGTGCGGCTCATGTAATCGGCCACGATAAAATCAATGACGCCGGGTGCCTGCCCGCCGTCGGGGCCGGGCAGCGGCTGACCGCTCTCATCTTTAGGTGGCGGCGGGACCTCCGTCACCGATCGCTCAGGCGCCTGCGCCCCCGCCTGCCGCGGCACCACCGACGGCGATACGCGGTCGATCTTCTCCAGCGCCGCAGCGGCCTTGTTCTCGATGACGCTGTACACCGCGCCGCGCAGGTCGTCACTGAGCTGGCGCTTAATTTCCTTCATCACCGCGACGTCGATCGGGCTGCGTTCCTGCAGCAGGCGGAACGGGGCGCCGCTTTCCGGCGACTCGAGCTGGGCAACGTCACCCACCATCACCGCCCGGCCATTGCCTGCAGCGATGGCGCGCAGCGCCTCCGCCGTGTCCTGGTTGCCGAGCATGGAGGCCTCGTCGATCAGGAACAGCGTGCTGGCATAGCTGACCTTTTCGCCCGCGGCGGTGCGCTGCTGCCAGTCAACGAGGAAAGACTTCATGGTCTGGCCCTCGATGCCGATGCTGCGCATCTCTTTAACCGCGCGGTGCGTCGGCCCCAGACCGATAACGGCCGGGCGCACACTTTCCGGCAGCGTGTCGATGGCGGTCTTCACCGCGTCGAACTGGGTGGTTTTCCCCACCCCCGCATAGCCCTGTACCGCGGTGAAGCGGTCGGTATTCTGCAGAATAAGCCCGGAGGCCGCGCGCTGGCCGGCGGTAAGGCCGGCAGACAGCACGGCGGAGGGATCTGCCAGCAGGGGCGTCTGCGTATTTTTACCCGCCTCCACCTCCCGGATGATGGCCTTCTCCATTTCCCACGTGGCGCGGGCCACGTAGCGCACCTCGCCGCCGTAAGGCACCTTAATCAGGTCGCCCGCCTGCTCCAGCCGGGTGATTTCGCCGCGGATCCCCTGCAGACTGCCGAGGAACTCTGCCGCCTTTTCGGTAAGCTGTGCAAACGGAAACGCCACCTCGCGCATGTTGGCCACCGCGCGCGACACCGCCTTCTGCGCGTCATGCTGCAGACCGGCCTTCAGCGCGTCCATCGCCTCACCGGCCTCTTCGCGTCCGCCGAGCTGGCGGACCAGCTCCAGGGGCGTGCGGTTGTCGCGCAGGCGGCCGAGCTTCTCTTCCGCGCGGCTCAGCGCTTCGCCGGTGTAGATTTCGGCCTGGCTTCCGGACTGCGACAGCGCGTTCATCATGTTGGCGGACAGGTCACGGGCGCCAAGCGAGGCCAGAACCGTACCGGACTCCGCGTCCCGGCTGCCCGGCGCGCTGACGTAGTCGTGAGAGACGTACAGCGGCGCGTCCGCGCTGAGACGAAGGGGGCGCTTCTGGCCTGCGCGCTGCACCGTGAGCACGTTGTTCTCCACCGCCGTGACCGTCAGGCGATCGCGCGCTTTCAGCCCCGCCTCTTTATCGGCCGCCAGCGCGAACAGCAGCTCGCCCTGCGCCACGCTCAGGGTTTCGCGCGAGAACAGGCGCCAGTCGCCAGTCAGGGACGCCATCTTCACCCGGCTCAGCACGCCGTCGCCATCAATCAGTGACAGCATGCGCGTGTCCGCATGCACGCGATCGATGACGTAGTGGCGCGTTTCCTCCTTCTCCGTGCGGTCTTCCAGCACCATCCCCGGGCGGTACGTGCCGGGAAGCCGGCGCGCTTTTGCCGTGGCAAACACCGGCGTGCGCGCCTCGATGTCCACCGTGTCGCGCCCGAGCTTGCCGGCGTTCTGCAGCGCATCGCGGATAACGCCGGTGAGCTGCTGCTGCTCGCGGACTCCCACCACCACGGCGGAGACCGGGGTTTCACCTCCGCTGAGTTCCGCATAGCGATCGGCCAGCACCTGATAGCGCTCGCGCTTATCCTGAATGCTCAGCACCTGTGCGGACATCTCCGGCGCCGGCGTGGTCAGCGTCAGGCGCTCCGCGCCCGCTGAGGCCAGTACGGAGAGGGCGTTTGAATTTGACTGCCGGCCGGCGCTGTCCAGAAACAGCAGCTGCGCGTTCTTCTCCCGCGCCTCGCCGGTCAGCACCAGCATCTCCTTGAGGCCGAGCTTTTCCGCCCCTTCGACGATGAGCGTGCTCTGCACCCCGAGGCTGAACGTGCTGTCCAGCACGCGGCTGCGCGACAGCTGGTCGTTCTTCAGCAGCGGGGATTTTCCCAGGCTCAGGGCGCGCTCCGCGGAGCTGGTCAGCACCTTCACGTCACGGCCCTGTTCTCGTGACATTGTCACCAGCTCCTCGGTGGTTTCGCGCAGCCGCTGCAGGGAAGCGGGCGCATTCAGGATAGCCACCGGCGCCCGGGCGGCTTTTTCCAGATGCGGCGCCGTCGCTTTAGAAAACACGCGCAGGTTCGCGACCTTATTTTCCTTCAGGATGTCGGCCGTCAGCGACTGCACGGAGAGCTCATCGAGCAGATGAATGTGCGAGGTAAACACGCCTTTCTCCCCGTCCAGCGGCGTCAGCAGGTCTTCACCGATGGCCTGGTCGATGGCCCGGCGCAGCTCAGGCAGCGACCGCTGCGTCTCCCCCGCCTCATGGGCGGTGAGCAGCAGATCTCCGTAGGTAAACCGGGTCCGGCTGTCGCTCAGCACCGAAATCGCGGTGCGCACCGCGTCCATGGCTTCCGTTAAGGCGGGTTCGGCTTCTCCCGGGGCGGGAAGCCGGGCTTCGCGGACCTTTGCCTCGCTGATGACGCCGCCGATATCAAAACCGACGTCGTCCATCTGACGCTGCCAGCGCTCCTGCAGGCGCGCACGACCGTCAGCGGTTTCGGGCTTCACGATCGGCGCTTCGTTATCCTGCATTGCCGGCGAAGCGGACGATGCAGGCTCCGCGTTCAGCATCGCTTTATCCTGTACGGACGGCGCTGAGGTCCCTTCCCCTGCGGTCGCTGGCGCTTTCTCCGCTGCCGCTGCTGAGCGGTCCGGAACCGGTAGATCCCTCGCCGGGGACAGCTCAGGCTGCGGGCGGACAGGCGCGGGATCCTCCCCGCCGTAGCGGCTGATATCCTGCTTGCGCTGGCGTGTATCGAGCGCCGCCACGTCGCGGCTTTTCAGCGAGGCGTCTTCACCGGCGCGCGCGTGGATCTCCCGGTGACGCGAGGAAAACTCATCCAGCACCGCATCCGTAAAGCCTTTAATTTCCCACAGCTCGTGACGGCCCCCAGTTGGCACCGTCTCGTAGCCGATAGCCTCGGCCTTACCTTTGAGCACGTTACGATAGATTTTGCCGTAGCTTATCTGGTTGCGGTAGGCCGTTTCAATAAAGCCGGCGCCGTGAATGGCGTCGGTGGCCAGCGCCTTCCACTTGCCGTCCAGCTCCGTAACGTTGGCCACCACCGCATGGGTGTGGATCTGCGGGTCGAGGTTGCGCGAGGTGTCGTGCGTAAACAGCGCGGCGACCATCTTGCCGCTGGTGACGATGCGCGTCACGCCCTCTTTCGTATCGCGTGCGCTCACCATCTGCTCCATGATGGCCAGCGTCTCTTTTACCGCGTCGTGATGCGCCTCAAGCAGGCGTTTATCACCGCCGGCAAGAATGAGCATGGAGACGCTTTTGGGCGCCGAAAAGGTAAAGTCGTGGCCCGGGCGGTGTACGTGCGCGCCCTTCACCTCTTTACCGAGCGTCACGCCGTTCGGCAGGCTGCCGTGCAGAATGCCCGTGAACGTATCGAGGTCAACCGGCCCCTCAAGGCCCAGCTCCCGCGCGCCCTCGCCCAGCCACTGCGTGGGCATGTCATCCAGGAAGTAATAGTTATCTTTGCTGCTGTAATAGCCGGCAGCGTCGGCGGCGGAGGCCACCGGAGCAACGGTCATCATCGTTCATACCCTCCCGGGTCAAGGCTGTCACTCATCTCCTGGTACGCCTCGTAGTCGTCGCGGTGTCGCAGGATGTTCTTTTCGTCGTCGGCCATGCGCGCGTTGGCATCGCCGCGCTGAGCGGCGCGCTCGTCCTCGCGCTGCTGTTCGGTTTTCTGCGGGCTGATGTGCCGCACGGTAAGGCGGCCGCCGTCCTCTTTTTCTATCTGCATGTGCAGCTCCGGGGCTTCCCCCTGCGCCGCCCCCTCCTGCGGAGCGGCCTCCCCGGCGGCGCCTTCACCGCCTTCCGGTGCGCCGGCACGATGCTTACGGCGTGCCAGCATCTCGAGCGCGCTCGGACCGGCTGGTTTTGACTTCATGACGGGGCGTATTACGGGACGTATTGCAGCGACCGGCGGCACTTCAGCAGGGGAGGACGCCGTAACCGGTACCGGCCGGGGGACTGGCGTTTCGGCTGATGCATCAGAAGCGGGCGGATTTGCCGGCGGTGGCTCTGCGGCCACCCTGTTCACCGGTGCCGGCACCACGCGCAGCGGGAACGGACGCACGTTGGAGGCAGGCGGCGTCTCACTGACTGACTCTGATGCAGGCGGTACGGTAATGTCGGGTGCAGCGGTAGTGGGCACTGCAGGCTGGCCGGGTACCACGGACAGCCTCGCCTCTCCTACTGCTGCCGGTTCCGGTTTCATCGCGGGGGCGCCAGTTATTGCCGGCGCGGCAGACGATGAGACAGATGCAGGTTCAACCGGTGCGGGCTCGGGGTTGCGGTCACCCTCCTCCATCAGCTCTTCTCCGGTCGGGAACGTAATGTCCGCCGCCCGGGCGCTGCGCTCGTTGCTCTCAATGATGCGCTCGAGCTCCGGGCTCAGCCGGTCGCGGAAGTCGCGTTCCATCAGCGCAGGGTGATACTTCTTCTGTTTGCGGTACTTCAGGCTCAGCTTCACCACCGGATATTCGCCCGGCAGGCGCACATAGAACTGCAGATTCGGCATTTTCATAATCTGGTCGTAGTCCACGATGGGCTCGTTGACCTTGTCCTTGCTGATGGAGATACCGTCGCGCACAGAGTCCATGCCGTAGCTGTTCTGCTCGCGCGCCTCGCGGCGGCGCTGGTGTCCCAGCTCCTCTTCCACGATTTTGGCCACCTCGGCGCTCGGCGAGCGGCCGTAGGCGCGGGTGTTGAGCAGGTCAAAAATGGCCTTGGCCATTTCGCGGCCGTAGATGTGCACCAGCTGCGGGATGTTCTGGATCCCCAGCACGAAGCAGCCGCCGAACTTGCGCGCTTCGGCCAGCGTTTCGTTGAACTCCGGTATCTTCTGCAGGCTGGCTATCTCATCGCCGATGAACCACACGCGGCGTTCGCTGTTTTCGCCCATGCTCTGCAGCAGCAGCGTGGCCAGCGACAGCCACATCGATATCAGGGGGCGCACCGCCTTGCGGTGGCGGGCCGTGGTGGAGATAAACAGCCAGCTGCTGTCGTACTGCGCATCGGTCATCCACTCGCGGATGCTGAACTCCGGCTTGCCTTCCTTATCCAGCCCCTGCAGGTAGCGCAGCGATTTGGCGTAGTTGGTCAGCACCGAGCGGATGGAGATGGCGGTTTTCTCGATTATCTCCTCAACCAGGTTGGCCGACGGGGTGTTTTTCAGAAACTCGCGCAGGCTTTTCAGGTCGATGGAGAGGCAGGTCTTCAGAAACGTCTCTATGCTGCGATCGGGTCGTGAGGCAAACTGCATGGCCGTGTCGCTGAAGATGGTGCGCGATGAGGACACCCAGAACGGGTCGGAGTCGCCCTCGACCGGCATCAGCGCCGCCGTCATGTTCTCGTAGTCCACCACGTCCTGCGCCTCGCGCCACAGCACCCAGTTCTCACAGCGGCTGTCGTGCGCGTTCAGGATTTTATCCACGCGCTCGTCGTAGTGCGTTTCGATAAAGGTTCCGCCGGAGTCATACACAATCGCCCGGTCGCCGCGCCGGCGGATGTAATCCAGCAGCCAGCGGATGAGCGTGGACTTACCCACGCCGATGGTGCCGTGAATGAGATAGTTCATGACCTCGGCGTTCTTCACCATGTTCAGGCCGCCTATCTGCAGGTCGGACTTCTCGCCGGCCTTCTTCAGCAGCCGGTTGACCTCTTTAAGGCGATCGGTGAGGGTCATGCCGGAGATAAACTCGTCCTCGCTTTCCTTCTTACCGATACGGCCCACGTACCAGGCAATGAGGCACCAGAGCAGGCTGGCGGTGATGCCGCACGCGGTCGCGATAAAGCGCAGGTTCGCCAGAAACTGGCGGCCCATCTCCTGCATCCACGGATTGGCCAGCAGCTGCGCCGGGGTGAGTTTAATGCTGCACAGCCGCGGGCCCGCTTCGCAGTGCCATAGGATGTCCCACGTGGCTTCTGCCGCACGCTGGGACAGGCCCAGCAGCGAATGCGTGGGCCACGCCGCCCAGTACCAGAAGCCGTTACGCAGCACGTCATCGGGCGTGGTCAGCCAGAACAGCGCGCCGGTGGCCACCACGAACAGCAGCAGCATCCAGTGGAATATCCAGTTGCTGACCTGGGCAAACATGCGCAGCCGGTAGGCCGTCATCTGGCCACCCTGCGTCAGGTATTTAGGGGTAAAACTCATGGGGAACTCCGGAAAGCGCGCAGGCGCAGCCCGCCCGTAAGTCCGGGCAGGCTGTGGCAGAAGGAGACAGTGGCTGAGGGGCCGCTCAGGCCCCGGAGATTACGTCAGGGTGCCCGTTACCGCAGGGCGGCTCAGAAACTTACGGCGCTGCAGCCAGACGCCGGCCATCAGGGGAAGACCGCAGGTAAAGCACAGCAGGTTCCAGCAAACAATCGTGAGGAACGAGAGTACGCCGCCAGCTGTCAGGACCAGCAGTACCAGCAGCGCGGTGATGATGCCCGGAGGCACCATATCGTCCTGTACCATGCGGGAAGCGAGATCGAACGCGAACAGATGGCTTTCGGTCATGATGGTTCTGACGATATCAGTCCCGAACTGCCACAGCACGACCGTGCTCCAGGCAAAAAACAGCGTAAACCAGACAATAAGGGTGCGTGCCGCACCGGTGAACGTGAGCATGGGAGTATCCTTCAGTGAGTTAAGAACAGGGGGGTTAAGTACAGCCGTTACAACGCGATCCCCGACGCGCTCCAGGCGCAGCAAACCGCACGCGGAGCGTGATAAAGAAAACGTCAGGGAAATCAGATCCACGCTTCCGCTACCCCGTGCACCGGGGAGGAAGCTTAAAAAGGCGTCCCGTGAGGGAGGAGGGGCAGCACCCGTGGTGGTGGTGATGCTGCCCCCGATGTCCGGTGCCTGGGGGGCACAGACGGGGGTCGGCAGGCACCCCCGTTGTCAGGAGAGATTGTTATTTCCCCTTAAGGCGCCTGCCGCCGGTTTTAAGGCCGGTGAATAAGTAATACAAGGGAATTCAGCGTTCTGCAAGCTGCCATACGCGTCTGATAACGGCAATCAGCGCAGCGGCAATGGCTACCCCGCACACGCTCATACTCAGCACGTACAGGAATACCCCTGCGAGGATAAACCGGCAGAAATCACCGGAACTGGCCGCCCGCGGCGCGGCGTCAAAATGCCTGAGCCCGTCAACAAAGTGTCCCGGCAGCCAGCTGTCGGTGACGTTCACAAGCAGCACGGTAAATACGGCGCCCGCGAGCATGATATTCAGGGCCCCGGGCAGCGAGGCTGCCAGCCGGACGATATCTCTGCGCATAAGGCCTCCAGGCATCACCCGGTCGGTTACATGATGCCGGCAACGGATTTCGCCAGCTGCGCTTCCAGCACCGGCTTCGCCTCTTCAAACTTCAGGTTGACCTTGTTGGCGTTTGAGACCACGCGGGTCTGGTACTTCAAACGGTCGCCCGCTTCGCTGCTGGTCTGTACTTTCACACCCGAGGTGCCCTGACGCAGCGCCGCGACGTTATCCGTGGTCACGGTGGCCTTGCTGCGTTCGGAAATCTGCAGATCGGTCACCATCGTGAAGTTAACGTCCTCCACCATCGCATCCGCTGCCATACCGGCCAGTCCGGCTGCCAGGCCTACGCCGAGAATAGCGCCGCCTGAAGAGCTGTTGTAGGCGGTAATGCCGGCGCCCAGCGCGGCACCGGTAGCGGCACCCTCATAGCCGGTCGACAGGAAGCCCTGCGCCTGGCGTAAATCCATCTTCTCGGCCTTTAAAACATTCGCCTGAATCCAGTAGTAGGCCGCATCCGGATTAGCCGTCACAGTGTAGCCTTTGGCGCGCAGGTCCTGCGCCAGCAGCGGCTCCAGGTCGCTCATGTCCTTGTCGGAAGTGTTGCGCACCTGCAGGTAAACGGTTTTCTGACTGGACGGCTCCAGCCAGACGGTCTGGCTCATCTGGGTTTTGACGTCGAGGTTGCGTTTTTTGATGGCGGTGCTCATGGCACCACAGCCGGAAAGCATCAGAGAGGCGGCAGCAATCGCTGCCACAAAGGCATGGCGGTATTTCATGGACGTATCCTTGTTTGAAAGAACAAACGGGACAGGCGCGCCCCGGGGCACGCTGTTTTAATCAGGGATTTTGAGAGAAACCCTTCCGTCAGAGTGCCGGAAGGGGTATCGGCGGGAGCCGGGAGAACTTAAATCTTTTTAATCAGACTACTTATTTTTTCAAGCGCCAGACCAGCGCCAAGTCTGTTGATTTCCATTCCTACAATCAGATTCACTACAAAAAACAGAGCAAATTCCAATATGGGCACACCGAAAGCAAACCATGAGATGAAACTTGATAAAATTACTGAAATAAGCATAAGCCCCAAGAAAAAAATCACTGTTCGAAAAACGATTTTTTCAAGGTGGCCAACTACAAGAGAGGTTTTGCGTACCTCATCAGGAATGGTTAGGTATATCAAAAGATTATTGTATGCCATAAACGAAAAAAGCACTCCAATAACCACTGTGGGAATGAGTACCACCCAGCCATCTGACATCAGAAAGTCAATATAGCCTTCCGAATAAGCATATTTATAAGTTAGAGAGTTAATATAATAAAACGTCCATGTGTTAACCAAGCTCAATAAAATTGATAAGGCAGGTATAAAAAAACTTTTTTTGAGCAAATCTGTACTGGAAGCTATAACTGTGCCTCCAGAAGCAATTTTTTCAGTAAGCATTGCCATATCTGCATCAATTTCAGCTTTAGTGAATTGACTCATATTCCCTCTCCCATTCGATGCTTATGAGGCTTTTTTCTGTTGCTCTCTAAGCCGCTGAAGCTTCTCTTTGAAATTATCTGTTTCGCTACCGTCGACCCACGGTTTTGTTTGCCTTAAATCTTCTTCTGTCCGGCCTATTTGCTGACTCCTGACCGCACCCTGATGCTCATGCTTGAGTATATCACTGGACGTCTGAACAGTGGTTTTATTTTCAGCGATTTTACCGTCGTTTTCCCTGACAGTTTCCATCAGGCCAGATCTTTGTGCTGCAACCTTGTTGGCCACATTAGTTTCAATGCCGGCGCCCGATGCCTTATCGCCCACGCGTTGTGAACCACTGCGGAAATCATCGCTCATAGCCTGCGACGGTGTGCCTGCCGGAACGGTGAGATTGCGCTCATTACGTGGAATGTTTGCTTCCGAAGCGCTTACTCTGGCTGATTTATCTGTCTCCGGTTGGCCGGCTGAATGCGTCACCGTACGTATGGCCCCGCCGCTGACAGGACCTTGTGACTCGCCGCCTTCAGCTTCACGACTGCCTGACGGAATGCTGTGACTGACCATGGCCGGAGCACCTGCTGGACTTTCCTGACGCTGCTCACGTACGCCGCCGTTGCTGACATTGCCGGTGTATTCACCCGCCGGAACGCTGGAACCTGCCCCGGGTGAACCGCCCGGCATCGGGCTGTTACCGCTCTGAAGTGTGCCCGGCGCGTCCAGGGAACGGGTTGGCTGCAGAGGCTGGCTGTTCACCTGGTCTGTACGCGCACCGTAGTTGCGCATAATTTCCGGCTCAAGCCGCTCGTGCATAAACTCGGTGGCTGCACCCTGCGCGCTTCGCACGTTGGTCAGGATGTTCTGCGCGTCGCTGCCATACTTTGCCGTAGTCCAGTCCACGAACTCCTGGTTGTAATTGGCGTCCAGGCTCGCGCTCTGCGTCTGCGACAGCGTGGCCATACGGCTGAACTCCTGGCTGCGCGTGCTGCTTTCGGTGTACTGATGGTACTGGCTTTTCGCATCGTTGAGCGTCGCTGCAAACTGCTGCGCCTGCGAGTTAGACTGGTTGTCGGTGTGACTGCCGGACTCGCTCAGACGGGTCGACGTCACCATATCCATGCCCTGACGGAAGTCGCGCGCCTCCTGGCTGCTCTGGTCATGACGGTTGTCACGTCCCTCTGCGTGGCTGTCCTGCGTACCGTGTGAGCTGCCTGACGTATGACGCCATCCGGTATTGAGGCTGCCTTCACCCCCGGCGCTGACCCCGGTGGCCCATTTACCCAATTTGCCCGCCAGCTGGTCGCCGGAGTCAAATTTGAGGTAGGCTTTGGCATCTGCACCGGCACTGCCCTGATTAGTGATATCCATCAGCTGGTTATACGCCTGCTGTTCAGAAACGTTGTGCGACTTCGCATAGCTTTCCACCGCCGACTGCATTTTGCTGACGCCACGGCTCACGCTCGTTGCCACGCTGCTGTCGCTGCCCTGCGTCACGCTGTCGCTGTTGCCGCTCTGCTGTGTCAGCTGGTTCATCTGCTGGAAGCCGCTGGTCACGCTGTGGTTGTAGCCATCGAGCGAACTCTGGGCCTGCTGTTGCGCCTGACGTGCCTGCTCGGAGAATCCGCTGCTGGCAAGCGAACTCAGGCGCATGCTCACCGGCAGGTTGGATATCGCCTGGCTGGTATCCACTACCGTGTGGCCGTCCGCCGTCTGCGTCATCATGGCATTATTGCCGGTCTGGATGCTCTGAGCCCCCGATCGGCGGGTCATGTTGGTGTCAAACTTGTTGGCGTTAACATTATCCATCGACATGTTGTTGAACGACCAGTTGCCGTCGGCGGTTGTTGAAGCCTGTCCGCCGGTGGCAAACGCCGCCGAACTCATCACGCTGCCCACGGCCTGCGAAGCCACCGAAGCTGCACCCTTGGTCAGGAAGAACGCCAGCACCGGAATGGACATACTTAGATAGCCCGCGATGTTCGCCGCGTCCGAGTGCTGCAGCGCTACCAGGTCCTGATTAGCCAGCACCAGCGGCGTCGCCCCGGTTTTGCTCTGCAGATAGAAGTTGGCCAGCGAGTTAAGAATGGCGAACATTACCGGCCACATCGTGAAGTAAATGAACCCGCCCGCGTACAGCTTCAGCGTTTTCAGCCCGAAGATATCGTGATTCACCAGCGCCAGCGCAATCACCAGCGGGAACAGCGCAATCAGGACCAGCATCATCAGGGACTGGAACATCGGCAGCGTGCGTGCGGCAATCACCCCACCCGCGCCCCAGCTGATGCGCTGCTTGGTCAGACTCGACTCGGTTGCGAGGTTCAGCAGGTTGGCGGTATCGGACGATCGGGCCGCAAAGCCTTTCCACCCGTCGCGGATGGCCGCGTTGGTGATGTTGTTGCGCATGATCTGCGAGGCGCTGAGCCCGCCCGCGTAAAAGAAGTTGTAGCTCTCGTCCATCGCGTTGCCGAGCAGGGTATCCCCGCTCACGCGGTTGCCGAAGACGCGCGTGGCCAGCGCGTGCCACGTCGTACCGCCGATGCGCACGTCCGCCCCGATGAGATTTTTGATCACCGCCGCTGCCTGCTGGCAGGTGATAAACTGACGACCGCTGCCGGTGTCCTGATACAGGCCGCGCAGCGGGCTCGGATTGTCGGTAATCAGCGTCAGCGGATCGGTGCTGTTGAGCAGCTGCGACACGGTGTACTTGTTGTTAAGCAGGATGTCGCCCACCACGCAGTTCTCCACGTAGTCGGTCAGCATCTGCGACAGCTGCGGGTTCTGCGAGCGGAAGTCCGTGGTCTGCGCCACGATCTGTGAGCCGAACAGCATGCCGGACTTCGTGTAGGTCAGTGAGTCCGGTCGCGAGAAACTGTACTCATAGGTGCGAGCAACCCCGAACTCCGTGGATGTGGCCAGCCCGGCAATAAAGGCGAGGCCTGCCGGCACGTTGTCCACCTCGTACACCGCCGCCGGGTCCGTGACATCAACTATCTGCACGCTGCGCTTGGGCACAAGCAGTACCGACGTTATCACGAAGAAGATGGCCAGCCACTGCAGAAACACCATCGGGTTGCGCGATTTGATAAAGCTGAACATCACGCCCAGCACGCCAAACAGCCCGACGATACGCTTCAGTGTGTCATACGTGTCGCTGCCGATGACGGTAACGACGCCGTTGAACACCTGCCGCCACATGTCACCGCCGTAAATGGTCCAGACCTCAGTCATTGCCGGTACCCCACTGATAGTTGCCCTGATAGGACGTTGAGATAATGGTCGACACCTGCTGTTGCAGGTACTGCATGTTGCGATCGATGCCGTCCAGCGCGTTCTGGTCGGCGGTCGACTGCAGCTTCATCTGCGCCAGCAGGGAGGTCGCGGCCTGCACGTTGTTGCGCAGCTCGCCGGCGGCCTGCTCCGGGAAGTTTTTACCCGCCAGCGACTGACTCGCCTGCTTCACCAGCTCCTGCAGGTACTGGATCATCATGTCCTGCGCGATGAAGTCCGCGACCTGAATCAGGTAGGTCGGGCTCATGCCCATGCTGCGTGAGTTGGTCAGGTACTTGAGCACCGGCACCGAGGTGGTGTTGATAAAGCCCTTTTCCCTGTCTGACAGGCCGGTGTCGGCGCTGAGCTTGCTGTCGATGGAAATCATGATGTTGCGGACCTGGGTGACCAGCGCCACGTCGCTGCTGACCGTCACGTCTGCGGGCATGGGCCCGAGGCACAGGTCCTGCTCGTCGCAGCTGTATATTTTTGCGGTGCCGCCGCGCATCAGGACGTTGATGATGTCGCGGTTATCAACCAGCGGGGTCAGGATGGTGACCTGCCCGTCCTTGTTGAAGATGATGGAGCCCACCACGCTCATCACCAGCTCCTTCAGCTGCCGGTTGCCGTCAAACAGCTGGTTGCGGCCCAGCGCGTCCCAAATGAGGTTTTTGTTCTTCAGCACCTGGTCCTTTTGCGCATCGGAAGCCTTACTGGTGACACTGTCACCCTGCCCGCCCACCGTGCAGCCCTGGCGGGACGCCGCCCAGTCAGAAAAGATGTTGCTCTCGCCGGCGATGTCCTGGCAGATTTTCTGGTTGGACACCTGCGACACCGGCCAGAGGCCGCCGATAATGCCCTGTGCCGCCTGACAGGAGCTCATGTTCATAGAGTTCACGTCCGAGGCGAGCTTCTGCAGGAAGTCTTTGGCCTGCTTGAGCTCCGGCACCATGGTCTGAAGGGCAAGGTCGAAGGCATAGCCGGCGGCGTTGCTCATAATCTGCTTCACGAACCGCTGCAGCTCGGCGCCGTTGATAAAGGAAAACGCCCCGAGGTAGGCGTCGATGCCGCCGCAGCCGGCGTTCAGCGAGGGGACCTGCATCGAGATAAGCTGCACCTGTTTGACGGGGTTACGCAGGTAAACCGAGCCGCCGGTGATGTACCCCGCGGCCTGCCCCTGCCACGCCTGCGCTTTCGAAACGTTACCGTCAAAGCCGAGGCTGCCAAAGTAGCCGTTAAGGTCCCCCTGCACGTCGGCCAGCGCCGGGCTGCTGATGGCGAGCGCCGTCAGGGTACTGATGAATATTTTTCGCAGGTTCATGATGCTGCCCCCGCCTTTGAACAGTCTTTCTTATTCATTGAAAACTCCGGTCAGTCATGAATCCGTGCCGGCGCAGCGTGATGCTGACCAGCGCGCCGCAGCCAAAGCCGCCGGCTAGGGCAAACAGAAACAGCAGCGGGTAAAGCTGCAGCCCGCTCAGCAGCAGCGCGTCGGTGCCGTAAGCGATGCCTGCGGGCAGGCCCGTCAGGTCGCAGGCAAGCCAGGCGTAAATCCCGGCCGCCGCCAGCATCGAGGCGCAGACCAGCAGAAGCGCCGTCTCGGTTCGCGAGAGCGTTAAAGGGTGTTCCGTCATGATTTTTTCCGTATGCGGCAGGGCCGCGTGCGTTACTGCGGGGTCAGCGAGGCGCTGCTCGGTACCGGCCCCAGCGTGTCGGGCGGCAGGTGGTCAATGTCCGCCTCGATCATCTGTGCGAGGCGCTGGCTGAGGGTGCTCATGTCCGTATCGCCCTGATAGAGCGGGTAGGCCATGTTGGTGTTGACGTTAACCATAAAGGTGGTCGGCGTGGCGATGGGCAGCCCGTTGCCGAAGAACGTCAGGATTTCGCCAGCGATAGGCTCGTTCGGCCCGGCCTTGCGCGGGATGAGCGCCACCGGGAAGGACGTGTCGCCGTAGCCGTCCAGCGTGTACGGATACACCTTCACGCCCGCTTCATCGGCCCACGCCCTGAGCTTCGGATCGAACTTCGCGCTGTACTGGCAGCCGCGCTGCATAAACACCACCACCGCATAGTTGTTGAGGTTCACGCGCCGGCCGTCGGTCAGCGTCATCAGGTTCGGCGGCCTGGCAGGCGCGGTGCGCACCGGTGCGGCACCGGGCAGGCCGAAGTCGGGCAGCTGCGCGCCCTGCAGCCCCTTTGCCTGCTCCAGCGTCGCGATGTCATCGGCCACGGAGGCCTGTGCCAGCACCGGCAGCAGCACCGCAGCCGCCAGCAGAACCTTAAGCCTCATGATGACCTCCGGATCCGCGACGCGCGCGGCGGTGCGCCATGACTTCCGTGAAAATACCCAGCACCATCAGGGCAAAACACGCCACCGACAAGACGGTCAGCACGTCACAGGTCAGGCTCACGGAGTACGCCAGCAGCTGGCGCAGGCAGTTGAGGATGATGCCCGCCATAAACAGCGTGACAATAAGGGGGAGTCTGTTCATTACGTTTATCCTTGTGCACGGCGGCGCAGCGCCCACGTCGCCAGGCTTACGGTGAGAGAAAGCAGTACGCCACACTCATACAGTGACAGCAGCGTGCCGTCAGTCCGCGCTGCCCATGCCTCTGCGCTGAGCGGTGACTTAATGCAGGGCGCAGGCATCGTGTACGCCTGTAAATCTTCCGGCGCAGGCGCACCCTGAGTAAGGGTAGTCGCGGGCGGGGTCTGCGAAGCGCAGTCCCACACCTGCCCCGGCGGCGCGTGACGCACCAGATTTTCAGCGGCGTTAAGAAGCATCCTGCCGGCGCTGCCCGCATTGTGTGACATCATTAAAAACAGCAGAAAGAACAGCAGCGCCGGGTGGATAACCAGCGTCTGCAGCAGCAGGTTCGGCAGGCCCCGGGCAGCGCGCAGCCGCCCGTGCCAGACCGGTGAAAATGTCAGCATCACTCAGTCCTCAGAAGTTAGGTTTAAAGCCGGTGGCCACGTTAAGAAAGCGCTTTGCCAGATCGTCCTGCGTCATAAAGCCGTAGGCGAGCGGGCGGAAGCTTTTTGACTTCGGGTCAACCAGGAACAGCGCCGGAAAATGGGTGATGCCCATGCGCGCGCTCTGCCCGCCGTCCTGACGGCTCTCGGGCACCTGCGGCGACACCGTGCCGTCCACGCTCACCGGTATCAGCGAGACGTGGCGCAGGCGGGCAAAGTCCGCCACCACCCCCGCCATCTGCGCGTCTATCGGGTCCCCGCCCCGGTAGAAGTAGAACAGACCGTACTGTCCGGCGAGTTCGCTGATGGCCTGCGTCTGCTCCTCCTGGTCACGGGCCTGCTGCAGCGGCGCGGTGCTGTTGTAGTGCGGGTGCTCGAGGTTGTAATCGAGGTCCGGGTGGTCAAGCTGCGCCACCGCGAACGACTGGCTGAACATCGAGGCCCGGTCGGTCCAGAACTTCTGCCAGCGCAGGAAGGTGGCCGTGTTCTCCGCTGACGGGTGCAGGATGGCGTTGTTCAGCGCCTCCTTCGTGTAGCCTTTCAGCACGTCAGCCTGCTCCGAGGGTGACAGCCGGCTGAAGTCCGGCACCCGCGGCGAGGGCTGCGGCTTCGGCGCGGGCGGGTCCGGCTTTTTCTTCGGTTCGTTGTACCAGTGCCAGCCGGTGAACGGGTCGGCCGGCGTCACTACGGCGTCGGCGGGCGGCGCGTCGTCCGCCACGGCCTGACAGGTGGCCGCCATCAGCAGGCAGGCCAGCAGCGTCTGCTTCATTATTTTCCTCCCGTCTGGGCGTTAACCTGCGCGGCGATGCGATCTTTCGCCTGCTTCACCATGGTGGCGGAGTCAGGGATTTTCTGGTTGGCCACGAGGTCGCTGTAAAAGTCCTGGAAGTTAATCAGGTCAAAGTTGATGGCCTGCAGCTCGGGCACCGTAATGCCCCGGCAGTTGGGCGAGTCACCGCTGCCAAAGCTCACGTGCAGCTGGTCGCGTCGGCCCTGCTCCTGGATGATGCGGGCGAGCTTGCCGCCAAACACGCAGTAAGCCTGCTTTTTCTGCACGCACACCCCGAGCACCGCGCGGTTGCAGGCTTCGCCGACCAGCACCGTGACTTTCTTCGCTTTGGCTTTGCCGATGGCCATCTCGTCGCTGTTGCAGTTGGCGAGCCCCGCGCTGTTACCCCAGCCGGTGTCAACGCAGCAGTTGGAGAATCCGGCCATCGCCTTACGGCAGTAGAGGGCCTGTCCGGTAAACGCCTTAACGTTCACCTGGTCGGCCTTCACGTCGTCGCCCGCCGAAGCCAGCCCGGCGAGTTTGGCCACCGCGGTATCAAAGCCGCTGTCACCGGCGCCGTTCGTTTCATCACAGCTGCCGGACTGGCAGATATAGTCTCCGCCGCACAGCAGGCCCTGCGAGCTGTAGGTGGTCTGACACTGGTACGTATCCTGCTCGTGCAGGCAGGTGCTGCCTTCCGCCTGCGTGCAGCTGCGGGCTGCGACGGTGCAGTTTTTGTTAGCCATCAGGGTGCTGCAGTTGCCGGCTGAGCTCACCGGCACGATGTAAGCGTCCGAATACTGCCAGCAGCTCTGCGTCTGGGAATAAGTCTGCCCGTCAGACGTCACGGAGCGGGTTCCGCCCGGATCTGTGCATACGCTCCCGCCGGTCGCCGTCGCTGAAGACTTATCAAAGCCACAGCTTTCCGTCCAGGTGGTGGCGGCCTGTTTATCCGATACGGTGACCTGATAGGTGACATCCAGATGAAAAACGGTCGTGCCATCCCGCAGATAACCGACCAGCGTCGTGGTGGGTTTTGAATGGTTGCTGCCTGACTGCCCCTGCGGGGTGATAACGGCCGTGTAAGTCTGCCCGGCGTTAACCGTCAGCCCCGTAACGTTCAGGGATACGGCACCCGATCCGTATTGCAGACCCACGCTGTTATTCAGAATGTCCACAGCGTAATTAAAACCCGTGCTGTAGGACGGTGCAGGCGTATAAACCAGCTGCGTGCTGCCGCTGAGAAGCGTGGCCGTCTCAGGGAAGGTGAAACTGACCTGCAGCCGGTCTTCACTGCCTATGCGGGAGGCGTCCGTCAGGGTGAGGCTAAGCGTTCGGGTCTCGGTATGGCTGGAACCGGTTACGATAACGCTGCCGGTACGCGCACACGTCTGCACCTGCGCCACGTCCCGGTCGCAGCTGTAGTTCTCAAACACCGACTTTGACACCACTTTAGTGGTGCACTGCGTGTTGGTGCCGTCCACGATGGTGCTGCTGTTCGTCTCGGCGTTTTTACCGTTCTGAATAAAGTCGGCGTTCGGGTCAATGGTTACCGCCGGATTCTTCGTGGACGAGTCGGTGATGGCCTGTCCGGCCTCGTTCTGACTGAGTTCGGTCTGGCCCTTGTCGCTGATGCCGCCGTCACCGCCCTGCACGCCACCGTAGTAGCCGCTCTGCGAGGGGCTCGACGTATAGCCCGGGATAACGGATGACGGATCGGTATTTTTCGCCGCCGCCGTTCCCTGCCCCTTGCTGCTGCCCGCAAGGCTCGCCCCGGCGCTGTAAGCATCGCTGGCCGCATCGGCGTGAGCATGCTGCACCACGAGGAGCGCCATGAATGGGATAAGCCACTTCATCGCGCTCCCTCCACGCCCTGCAGCATCTGCGCGGCCGTTCCGGCGCAGTCACCGCGCTGCTTCACCTCTTCCAGCGCCTGCTGCACCGGCAGGCTGCCGTAAAGCACGTCAAACTTCCCGCCGCAGGTGACGACCAGCGCGGGCACGGCCTTAATGCCGTACTGCTGGTACAGGGTGGGGTCAATCTGCACGCCCGCCTGCTTATCCTTTTTGGACAGCTCAAACATCTTTTCCGCGGTCTGGCGGAAGTCATTGTTCAGCAGGCCGCGCAGCGTGGCCGGAATGCCGAAACGGCGCACATCCGCAAGCATCGGCAGCAGCCCCTCTTCCGGAATGCCCAGGCTCACGAAGTACACCGCGCGCGGCGCCGGGCGGCTCGCGCTGTTCTGGTCTGCCTGCGCGGCGGCAATCTCATTCTGCATCTGCGCCACCCGCCCCTGCTGCGCGTCGGGCAGGGTGATGTTCGTGCCCTGCAGCTGGCTTTTAAACAGCTCCAGCTCGCGCTGCTGCTGTTTCATGTACGTCATGTCGCTGCCGGAAATCACGGTCTGCTCTGCCGCCTGCGCGGACGCGCAGAGCAGCGCGGCGCTGAGGGCCAGCGCCGTAGTCAGTGGAATATTCATGCTGAGTCCTTACAGGTAAACGCAGTTGCGCTTGCGCCACATCAGGTAGCCGAAGTTCTTCTTCGACGTCGGGGAGTTGTGCACCGAGCCCCACAGCTGCGTGGTGGTGCCGAACGGGTGACAGTCCGAGGATTCGGGGTACATGTTCACCATCTGATAACGCCAGCGGGACTTGGGGATGATCGGGGACGGATATTCGTAGCATACGGCCACGTCCGCCCCAACCGTCTCCATTACCAGTCCCTCCCGGTGTAGCTTGAAGGCCATGCGCTCGCTGACCAGCAGCGAGGCCTCCAACGGTGAAAACTCGTTGCTGGTAAAGCCCGTGAACGGGTACATCGAGCCCTGCGCGCCGGCGCACCAAAACAGCGGGTCCAGCGGCACGCCCGCGGTGGAGGCGATGGAGTCCGCCGCGCAGGCGCCCTGCGCCAGCAGGTTGCTGAACAGCGCCACCTCGGGGTTTAAAATCATCGCCAGCGTGCTGTCGTTCCAGAGCGGGTCCACTTCGGAGAGGTAGGCAATGTCCATGTCGCCGGTCTGCATGCAGCCTTCGCTGGTGATGATGTTGAGCCAGTAAATCAGGGGGTACTTGTACCAGTGCACGTGATAGAAGCTCCCGGGCGTCGGCGCGTCGCTCTGCCCCCCGCGCCCGGTGCCGGTGCGTCCGAAGTCAATTTTGAAACCGCCCATGTTCACCATCACGCCCGGCTCGCGGGTCACGTCGGTGAGCGCCAGCGGCTCCCAGAAGCCGATGGCCAGCCCCAGCCGGTAAAAAATACCGTAGGGGCACAGCTGAATCGGTGAGGCTGGGTTCGGCGTGTCCGGATGGGCGCCGGAGGCCAGCTGGATGCTGCCGAGGGTCATCGGAAACAGGCACTGCCAGCACACGTCGCTGATGGGGTTCACCCAGCGGCCGTCGCCGGCGTTGCTGGTAGCCGCCATCACCGGTTTTGCCATGATGGCCGCCGTCAGCAGGCACATTATCAGGAGAAAGCGCCTCATGCGTCCGGCCCCCCGACATCAGGTCTGAGCCATACGCACACCGGGCCGTCGTCCGTGTCGTGGATGCTGCCGGTAAACCAGCCCTCGCCCGCCGGGCCCGAAGGCTGCCATGCGCTGCAGTTACCGGTTTTCCGGTAGTCCGACATCATCCAGTCCGGGACGTCGTTTTCCATCCAGGTGGTCGCGGCCTGCAGCTGATGCGCGTTAAGCCAGGCCTCAAACTCGCCAGGCTGTGGGTATTCATTGCCGTCTGCCGGCAGAAAAAAGGCCGGATGCGTCCAGCCGCCCCAGCGATCGCGCACGACCGGCTGAGCCGATATTTCAGCGGGGTGTGTCATAAGAGGAAATTCCGTGGTTGCGGCAGCGGGGCTGCCGGGGTCAGACGTTAATCAGGCCTGCCTGCGGGGGGCAGGCTGAGGCGTACCGCAGCGCAGGCGAGGAACGAACAGCCTGCGCGACGCGGGGAGGAAACGGGGTGAATATCAGTCAGTAATGCGGAAGAAAAAACGCCAGTACGCAGGCGGATGCCAGGGTAACGATAATGGCCATAATAAATTCCAGCACCACGTTAACGCGATCTTTGCGCCACCGTGCGTGCCAGAAGGCCGCGTCACCGTTCTGCATGGCTGCGTTGCGCTGCTCTTTACGGCGCAGCCCGCGGAAATCCGCCACCGCACGCCACCACAGCGTCGCCACCACCAGGCCCAGCACAATGAGCAGCGCGTAGTGTGTCAGCGAAAAACTGAATTCCCAGTGCCATTCCTTATCGTACATTCCGTGATCCTGCCATATCCGATGATGCGCCAGTGCGTATGTTACACGTTAGCAGTATCACCTGCCGGAGATTCGGCAGGGAAGGTACGGAAGGCCCAGCCGCTGTCGTCAGCATGCGCCGCTCCGTCTACGTCGCCTTTCTCAAGTCTGTCTGCCACTTCTGACAGATAAAATGAAAGCATCGCTGCGGTGGTGTGCCGGGTGCCCTGCAGCAGGATGGCCACGCGCGCCTGACTGTCGGGCATCAGGACGTATTTAAACCCGCGGCGCCACGCGCCGGGGCGGGTATTACTGCCGTACTCATCCATAAACACGGACGGTCCCGTTTCGGTGATCCGTGAGGCAATGTGCCACATCAGGCCCGGCGGAAGCCCTGCGTCAGCGAGACAGTCACAGCTGAAATCCCCCGCACCATTGCGCGACAGTTCGCCGGACGCCGCCCGCAATGCTGCCGGAATATCGCTCGTTAGTGAGCCAGGCGGCCCGCACCACATCAGGCTTATCTGCGTGAGCGGCCACGCGTGCCGGAACCATCTGTCGGTCACGCCGAGGCGTTGTAGCTTCGCGTTGTATTCCTCTTCGGCCTTTTCCATGCCATTCCGGTGAATGGGCTGTTCTTCAGGAGGGACCTTTTGACGACCGCGCGAACTTTCAAGTAGAAAGTTAACAAGGTTAATTAACCCTCCCCCTGCCAACACGGCTATTACGGACAAAACGCCTGTTTCGGTGTATGTCATATTCTGCTCCTTACTCCGTTGACCCACGGTCAGTCAGCGGGTTCACCTCACGCCTGATGACATACCAGCCCGCCGCCTCTGCGCCGCGCTGACACCAGTCCGCCCAGCTGCCCGCGTAACCGTCTCTCGCCGCCTGCAGCAGGAAATCTTCCAGATCGGCCTCACTCCGCTGCGGCGAAATATGGCGTGAGCGCGCTTTTACAATCGCCGCACCTGCCAGCGCGCGCGTGTCGTACGGTAACGCCACCTTTTCCCCTGCATCGGTGCCGAAGGTAAACCCTTCTGCTTCTATGGCGGCCGCGAAGGCGGCCAGCAGCTGCTGCCAGTAGGCGGTCTGCTCATGCGCGAGTGCGAGTGCGGCCATTGCCGGACTGCCAAACGGTGCCGGCGCGGGCGACGGGATGCCGTGCATGACGGGGCCGGAAAGGTTAACCCTGCATTGTTTGCATGGGCGGAGAGGAAGAAGAGAAAGTATTCCCCGGGCGATGACACAGGCCAGAACGAACAGGACGATCATCAGGGCATAGCCCGGAATACCTCCACCGTTTTCGCTGGTCTGGCAGTGATCTGACATGCATTCGCTCAGGTAATAATCATGACCCGCCGTCTGAGTCTGTACGACGGCCTCCCCGCTGGAGTGCGTCTGCGGCGCGGGCGCGCTCCGGACCGGGTGCGCAGCTGGCTCTGCGTCTGGCTGCGTGGAGGGTACTGCAGAATACGTCCCGTCGATAACCAGGTGTGGCACCCGCTCATTCTGCATGAGGCTCCCCCGTCAGGACCGTCATGCCGAACTGGCGCATCACCTCACCCACATCTTTGTCCGTGAGCGACGCCAGCACGATAGCCGACCGGACCTCTCCGCTGCACGCCAGCAGCGTCTGCAACGCCGCGCGTAAAATCATCGACTCCGAGTACAGCGGGAACTCTGCGGTCATGCGGCGCAGCCCGGATTTGTCGTCGTCATCCAGACGCACCTGCGCGTTGTGACGTTTTACCTTCTGCGGGGCCGTCTGCCCCCGTGCGTTGTGACTCATTTCAGCGCCACCTCCTCCACCTTCAGCATCCTCTCCGCGCGCGTGATGCGCACCGGCGTGTGCTCAAAGCCGAATTTTGTTGTTAACGTGCCGTACTGGTCGAAGTACACCGGCTCGTCCAGCGTGATGCTGCTGTCGTGCACGTTGCCCTTCACCAGAATGACCTTAAAGTTCTGCTGCCCGGCGAGCTGAGGTTTCAGCCACGCCATCTGCTGCGGGTTGTCGCCGTCAATGAAGTACAGCGTCTCGCTGAAGGCGACCTTATCCAGCGGGTTAACCTTATCGCCCGCCCGCGCGATGACGTTGCCGCGCATGTCCCGGATGGTCTCGCGCACCGTGAAGGTCGGGTCATACAGAAACGCGCGGTCCGTTTTCGCCGGCGTCAGCCCGGCCACCGGTGCCGGCCTGACGGCGTGGGCTTTCACCCGCGCCTCCGCTTCACGCTGCAGCCGGTCCATTTCGCCGCTGTCCTTCATGCCCTGCAGACGCTGGCCGATAAAGGTCAGCAGGTCGGGCTCGGCAATCGGAAACAGATGCCCGACAGTGCCCAGCTCTTTCGCCTGCGCGGGATAAGCAACCGCTGTAGCGAGCAGGACAACCGCTGTGGCGAGCCGTCTCATGGCGCCGCCTGCATCTGGCGGGCGATATCGGCCTGAATCACCGGGGTGATGTCGGTGACGCCGGCCACCACCGCACCCTTCACCAGGATGACGCCGCCGTGCCCGGCCTGCCAGTCCGACAGGCTCGCGTCCAGCGCCGAGCCGAAGTGCTTCGTGAGCGCCTCCAGCTTTTCCTTATCCAGCGCAGACTGCGCCGTCTGCTGGCGAAAGGTGTCGATGGTGCCTTTCATATCAAACACCACGTAGTCCGGCTGCACCGCCTGCGCAACCAGCGCGCTGATGCCCGCGCTGAGCGTGATGACCAGCACGGCAAACGCCGTCAGCCGGACGCCACGACGGCGCAGCAGGCCGGGAGCCGCCCTCACGGTGACCCCGTCACGCACGCTCCGTTCGCTCATCGTTTCACCCTCCACAGTGGATAGGGCGTGTTTGTCTTCCTGCATGGTTGATTCCTCTTTTAAGCGGGGGTCAGGCCGGCCCAGCGCTCCAGCTCCAGCATCTCGGCCTGATACATGTACGGCTCGCAGGCCAGCATGTACGCGGCCTCTTCGCTGGTTGCCCCGGCCTTCTGCGCCTCGGTCATGTACTGGTAGTCCTCTCCCCGCGTGCTGAACATTGCGCGCGTCACCGGATCGACGAAGACGCGGTGGAACGAGCTGTTCTCGCCCGTGGAAATCATGACCGAGCTAAAGCCGGTATCTTTTGCTGGCTGGAAGCCGCGGATAACCTGCGTTTCCACTTCACTGAACTGATCCGGGTTCGAGTTGAGGTAGGTCTTAAACGCCTTGGCGTCCTGCAGCAGCGTCACTTTTGTACCGGAGCAGTCCCACGCGGCGGCCGCGGCCGGTGGTGCCGCCTGGTCCTTGGTGCCGGTGAAGTCCTTGATGCCCTGCGTGATGGTGATAAACGCGCCGCGGTGACGGCGCACCGTGCGGTAGCCGGTCTCGATGAAGCGTGCGGCGTGCGGGTTTGAGCCGCTGAACAGGCGCCAGGCCTCGTCGATGATGGCCACCTTCTTGAGGCTGCGCGGCGAGTGGTACATCTTTTCCTGAATCGCCAGAATCAGCGAGTACAGGATGGCGGAGAGCAGGTGCGGCTGGTTTTCCAGACTCAGCAGCTCCAGTACGGCAAAGCGCGTATCACCGTCAAGCGTCGGATTGTCCGAGTTGAAGTAATCGCCGTTTGCTCCCCACGTGCACCAGCGATCCAGCAGCAGCACCAGCTCGTTGATGCGGTTCATGATGGTGGGCTGCTCGCCGTAGGCTTCACGCACTTCAGGAGACGTCATGTAGTTCACCACGTCATCGATGCGCGCCTTGTTCTGCTTCGCCTCGTATGCCGCCACCACGCCCTTAAGCAGGATAGTTTCGCTGACCTTATCCAGCGGCTCGTTGGGGCTCGCCAGAACGGTAAGTAAGCCCTGAATACCCTCAGCCGATTCCCTGATGTCACGCACGTTGGCAAACGGGTTAAAGCGCAGTGTTGCACCGTCGAGATACGAGCCGCCCGCCTGACGGCAGAAGTTCCTGTAGCTGCCCCCCATGTCGATAACCCAGCCGAAGCCCCCGGCGTTAAGCACCTGCCGCAGAATTTCCTGAATAAAGAAACTCTTGCCGGCACCGGTAGTGCCGGTCACCGCGATGTTGAAGTTGGTGGCGCCGTTGCTTTCGCTGAACATGTCAAAGAAGGCCAGCGCGTTGCGGTAGGTTGGCAGCGGGCTGCCGGACGCCGCCATCTGGCGCTCGGCCACCACCGGCATCAGGTTCACGGCGTTAAAGCTCTTGCAGCGCAGGGTGGCGTTCATGTGCTTCATGTCGTCCCACAGCCCCTCCTGCATCAGGAACGGCAGCGATGTCAGCCAGTTACGAAGCTGCTGGTAGCGCGGTGCGGATATCTCGAGGTCATTTTTGCGGAACACGTTAATGGCCGAGAGTTCACAGCGCTGCTGCTCGCTGTCGCTGTCGGGCGTGAACAGCGTCAGGTTGAGGTTGAAGCTGCACATGGCAATTTCGTTGCTGGCCAGTCCCATGCGCAGGTCGCGCCACTCCTCGTAGGTGCGCTGCGTGTTGGGGAACAGCTTGCCGTAGGAGGAGTTGGCCTTCTTGCCCATGTCCTGCTCCTTGCGAAACGCCTCGTTCTGGCTGCTGACCTGGTCTTCCACGCAGATGGTCCAGCTCAGCAGGAACGGACAGGGAATACCGAGATCGGGAAAGCGCATGTTCTGCAGGTTGTCGGCGGCCTGCCAGAGTGCGAACTGCTTCGGCACCTTCGTAAGCTGCATGTTCACGATGCGCGTACTCACCACCGCCCCGTTACCGTCCGCACTGATCGCTCTGTCGCCGGGCTGGCGACCCGTTGTCAGGCGAAGGTGATCCGGGTGCACCTCCATTTCGGTGCTGGTATCGATGCACTGGCGGTGCAGCTCCTGCTCCGGGTTCCAGTGCTCGCTGGCGGCGCTGACCTGCCCGGGGCGGTAGTTGAGCTGCTCGCGGATAACGGACAGAAACTCTGTCGGTCCCACGCGGCGCGTGTCCATGTGCGCGGCCAGCATCGAGACGCGCAGCGTTTCGCGCACCTGAGCCACCGCGTCCAGTGACTTGATGCCGCCGGTGCCTGGGTGCGCATACACCAGGAACACGCGGTAGTTGCGCAGATACAGCGGATATTCACGCTCGTTGGCCAGCCCCTTCAGCGCCGATCGCTCCCAGAAGGCTTTGGTAATCGCGTTCAGGCGCGGCGCCATGTCGCCCTTCCACATGTCGCGGCTCAGCCCGTGCTCCAGCATGTCGCCCACGCACTTGCTGGCCACCATCAGCACCGTGACCGGCGTTTTACGCGGCAGCTTTTTGCGCAACAGGTCGTCCAGCGCCTGCACCACCTGCTGGTTGGCACCGGCAAGCGGCGCCACTTCCATAATGAAGCCGACAGAGCGGTTGTTAATGAAGAGCTCGGACTTCTCGTCGAACTCGCGCCATGGCAGCAGGCTGGTCAGCGAGGGATAGTTAAAGCTTTCCTGCAGCTTCTGGCGGGCAAGCTTTGCGCCGCCCTCGTCCCGGCTGCTGCTGAGAATGCCGGCGAGGTGATCGATAACGTTACTGAGCATCGCCATCCTCCTGACAATTGTCCTCAGTACGGAAGCGGTATACAGAACCCAGCATCTCCGGATACAGAATGGCTGACTCAGCGTCACGAAGCAGAGCGGACTTTCCGGCACCGGGAGTGCCAGGCGCAATGAAATGCCCATAAGGAGGTACATCTACTATCAGCAGCCCGGGCTGGCCCCGGTGATGCAGTGCGGCCGCAGACGCTGCGGACGCCGGCTGCCCATGCGCAGCGCAGAAAGAAAATCGCTTTTTCATTATTCCCCCTCACTGATGACGCGGAAGTCTTCATCCCAGCGCGATTTCTGCTTCACGAACTCGACCACGGCGGGCTGATGGAAACTGTCCTGCTCGTCGACCCACGGCGCTATCCACAGGCGCTGCGTGGCGTCCGGGATGCGTCGGGCGTCCACCTGGCCCGGTCCGCTGTAGTCGCCCGGCACCACCGGTGCCGCTGTTCGAACCGGCACCGTGGACGCGCGGAGGCTGTCTACGCTCAGCGCCTGACCGGAGACAGGTCGGGGTGTCAGCGTCGCCGCGCTCACGGAGCGGTAAGGGTTAACGGCGGGCTTCACGTTGCCGGGCGTCGCCAGCGCCTCAGCCGCAGGCTTTGGGCCGGCCTCCTTCTGCGCGGTCAGGTCGTCGAGGCTTTTACCTTTCGATGCCAGTTTGCTGGCATCGGACATCGACAGGCACTGATCGGTGGCGGTTTTATTGCAGTCAAAGTCAGAGTTCATGCCGGCGCAGCCGGTGAGCGCAGCGCACAGCAGTGCGCACGCAAAAAGTTTTTGCATGGGGTGATCCTCAGTGGCGGCCGGGCCGCCGCGCTAATTAAGATGAATGGAACGGTGATAATGCCGGGTACTGCGGGATGCCCTGGTGAAGGCACAGTGATGCTTATATCGGACGGTAATGACTCAGCAGAGCTGATGCAGCATCAGCGTTATCCCGGCGGTGAAGCAGGCCAATGCGCTGAAAAGTGCGAGTCGCTGAAAGCTCACCTGCATAAAGCCTCCTGCGGCTGGCTGTCAGCGGCCAAATACTGCTGAATCGCCTCGATTTCAGTGAGCATCGCCGCCAGCTGGCAGCTGCTCGCCTGCGTCTTCCACGCTTTACGGTAGCGGAGCTGCAGCGCGCAGAGGCGGATACGCTGTTCCCTGCGGGTACGTTTATTCATGGCTGCCCCCTGAAGTGAAGGTGAACTCATGACGCTCAGGTTTTATCACCGCCTTCACCTCTTTTTCCAGAGGTTAAGGCGGAACATTTCCAGCAGACAGAGGCTTGCGGGCCCCAGCAGCGCGAGTATCCAGAACAGCCACTCCGTGTCGCAGCCCAGCGCAAAAGCATACAGGGTAACCGGCACGGCGTACCAGAACGGGTGCACCCGGTGCGCCTGCGCCGGACGGCGGGCCAGACTGCGCTGACGCAGGCGGGCGATGCGGCGGCGGGTAAGCTGTTCACTGCAGGTACGTCTATTCATGGCTGCTCCCGTTACACACATAAGGTGAATGACAGCCGGTCCGGTACGCGGCCATCATGCGCATCCGCCTCAGGTGGCGATGCCGCCGCTTTTCCACTGATGTATTCATCTGGCCCCCCGGAACAGCATCTGAAGAAACGTGAGAAGCCAGCATATAACCGACGAAAATACCGACGGATAAACCGGCCAGCCGGGGTCCGTCACAGGCAGCTGCCAGTTCCAGAACGCCACAAAGAACCAGCATACCGGCAGCAATGCCCATACAAACGCCATGATGCCGGCAATCATGACCTGTTCATGGCACTCAGCGCGCCACTGCCACCAGATGACGCCGGCGGAAATCACCAGGGACAGGCGCCAGAATGGCCAGCCGGGGAAACCCACCGTCCCCGAGCGCATCCCCCAGGCGACGATAGCCGTATTGATGATCAGCAGCAGGGATATGGAATAAAACGCCGGGCGCTGATACGTTTTGATGCGGCCTTTAAATGTCCTGATCATGCTGCCGCCCCGCGCGCGGTGATGTGAAAGCGCAGGTGGCTTTCCACCGGTACGCGCACCTGCCGGCTTATCAGGGTCAGGAGCAGAACGGCGCGCTTCATGCCGTCCGGCTCGCACCATACCGCCTCCAGTCCCTCAAAGGCCCCGTCCTCGATCATCACGCGGTCGCCGTCCAGCGGCGCCTCCGTGTCGAGCGGGACGCCCTCCCAGCCGGCCTCCAGCTGCGCGATGACGTGGTCGGGCACCACCGACGGCAGCCCGCCAAAGCTGATGAGAGTGGAAATCCCCCGCGTGCCCTTGATGGCAGTGGTGTGCACCACCTCCGGATCGAAGCGTACAAACAGGTAGCCCGGAAAGAGCGGCTGCGGCGTCACGCCGCGCACCCTGCCGTTGCGCAGGCGGACGCGGGAGAACACCGGCAGCAGGCAGATGACGCCCTGTTCAGTAAGATGCTGCTGTGCGTACTTTTCCTGCGCCCACTTCGTCTGTGCCACGTACCAGTTTTCCATCTCTCACTCCTGTCAGTTAATGGTGTCGCCGAGGCGCAGCTGGCTGGCCTGACGCAGAACTTCGTCGGGGTTTAACACCGGGGCGCTGTTGCTGCCGCCGCTGCTGACCGGCTGGTTCGCCGCGGTCTGCTGCACCACCGGCTGCGGCGCCTCTTTCTTCGCTTTCTCGGCCTCGGCGTCCTCAATGGTTTCCAGGCGGAAGCCCTGCTGGAACACCACGGTCACGGCGTTACCGGCCCCGATATCAATCACCGGGTGATACTGCTCGGCGCGCTTAATCCAGTACTGGCTCAGCGTGTCCGCCGCCTTGCTCGCCCCGCCCCCGATGCCCTGTTTGAAGATGTCACCAGCGCCTACTGACGCGCTGCCGCCGAGGCCGACCGTCGGCGTGGCGGCGGACTTGATGCCCTCACCGAAGCCGGACAGCAGGCCGGCCGCCCCGGCGTTGGCGATAATGGCGCCGTTACGCATGACCGGCTTGCCGCGGATGCCCACCTTGCCCTGGAAGGACACGTGGCCGTCGAACGGCATGTCGATATGCTTGCCGTTCTTCAGGATGCAACTGATGTTTTTAGTGCGCACCTCGCCGCGCTCGCTGGAGATATCGCCGTACATTTCCCCGGTGACGCGGCACTGGTCCATATTCCAGGTCTTTCCATTGGGCATGGAGACGTCACCGAGCAGGGTAATCACCACCGGGGAGGTGTTCTGCTGGCCGGTCACGCTGGCGTTGGCGTCGGCGCCCTCAATCATCACCGCCTCGGAAAAGGAGCCGGAGGGTATCCAGGGCAGCTTTGTCTTTCTGTCGGTGAGCGAGGCGTAGGTGAAGGTGTCGCGGTTCAGGCCGCCCGGACGCACCGTGCCGGCGCCGGGGTAGAAACCCTGCCCCTGCGGCTGTCCCTGCGCGGGATAGAACTGTGCGCCCTGTCCCGCAGCCGGTCCGCTGCCCGGGTTACTGATGCTCCACTGCGCCGGTCCGGACGGTCCGCCGGAAACCGGACCGCCAGCGGGCGGTGTTGCCGCCGGTGGCGTCACGGTCATGCCGTTCGGCGCCCGGTTTCCCTGCGACTGCTGCGTCTGCAGCTGCGCGATGGCGTCAGCCATCGTGCTGAGCTGCTTTTTCAGCTCGTTGTTCTGGTCTCTGAGCGAGCTGGTCAGCGTGCCGAGGTCGCGCTCGAGCCCGGCGGTCTTGTTCTGCTGCTGCTGCAGCGCCGCGGTGGCCACGCCTTCGGTAAAGGAGGTGTTAATCAGCCCGCCGGTCAGGTTCGGCGCTGTCTTCGCTGCGGGGCGGTTCAGCTCCGCCTGATGGTGCGAGTAGGCCCAGATGCCGCCGCCCACCGCCAGCATGACCGCAGCGGACACGCCGGCAATCACCCACTGACGGCGGCGCGTGGCGGTATTGATGTTGCTCATGACCCGCCCTCCGCGTCAGTGGAGAAAATCACCCACACAAAGCCCTCGCCGTTTGCATACAGGGTGCGGGTCGACAGCATCACGCCGCGCACGCCCTTCTGCCAGAACTGCTTTTCGCTGAGCGTGCGTGTGACGTAGCCGGTGTTTTTCATGCGGTAGCGCATCACCCGCAGGTGCGAGCCGGCAAGCTGGCGCTCCGGCGTCAGCAGTACGCCAGCGGGCGGGTTATACGCCGGGCCGCGCGAGGCCTTCACCTCGGTGTAGTTATCCGGTACTTCGCCGTTCACGACGCTGCGGGCCACGCTCACCAGCGTTTTCTGGAAGGGCTGGCTCTCCTCCCACGCTTTCGCGTCCGGGTTGGACTTCAGCGGCACGTCCGCCGGGATCAGGTGCAGCGTGCGGCCGTTGCCGGGTTTAGGGGAAACGTCGATCGAGACGCCGACGCCCCCGGCGGTCTCCAGGAAGATGGTGAAGTCCTGCCCGGTGAGTGGCGTAATCAGCAGCGCGCCGTCGGCGGTGTTGGCCTTTGTATAGGCGTTTTCGGGACCGGTGATGCCGGTAATCAGCTCCCCGTCGATGATGATTTTATTGGGGCTGGTGTTGCTCATCTGCGCCTTCAGGTGCGCGTTGTTTTCAAACGGCGTACCGGCCGGTCCGGGCACGGCGGCCTGCGCGGCGGCAGGCAGCAGCGCCAGCGCGCCGGCAACGGCGATGGCGGAAAGGGTCATTTTCATGGGTTCAGTCCTGTTGCGGGCGGCGTTCAGGTTGGGTCCAGGGCACCTCGGGGAAGGCCGTCAGGCGGATAAGGCCGTCCACGTAGTGCACGCTGAGCCGGTAGGCTTTGTGCGCATCCGGAAGCGAAGTCTTCAGGTTGCCGTTGATGGTGCTGGCGCTCAGCGTGCCCTGGGCGATGACGTCGCCGGTGGTGGTGTCGGTCATTTCGTCATCGATGCGGAACACGGAGGAGACGCCGTTCTTTTTGATGTACTCGGCTTCGGCGGCAAGCTGCTTTTTCATGTCGTCACGGTTTTCAGCGGGAACAAAGCGCAGCAGGGCGGCGTGCTGGCTGTCCACGGTTTCCGGTGTGACGGAGAGGCGGAGGTTAATGAAAGAGCGCACCAGCATGCCGTTTAAGGCCGCGTCTCCGGAGGCGGAACCGGAGGTGAACGGGCGGTCAAAAATCATCGGGGTAGTGATGGTCCTCTGCGTTTTAGCAAAGTGCCACGCCAGCGCGCCCGTGACGACGGTGCTGGCGGCGAGAATAAACACGAGCAGCGAAAGCGCGCACAGGGCCAGAATGATTACCCGGTTGCGCCCCTCCCGGACCTGATACTTCATAGCGTTATCCTTTTAATAAGCGCCACCCGGAGGCGGCGCGCGGGTTACTGCATCCAGTGCCGGTTGCCCGAATCGGGCACGCGACGGAACTGCAGCCGGAGCAGCGCGGTGGGCAGGTACCAGTAAAGAAGGTTCATGAGCCACCAGGTGCCCTGCCCCTTCTTCAGGTGGCGAACCAGCAGCCAGAGCGCGGCGGCCACAATCAGCATCACGATGAACATGTCGCAGAAAAAGCCGATGACGCCGCACGCAAGGATGAGCACGGCCTCCTCGGTGGGGAGTCCGGCAAGGCGCTTCTGCTCATTGAGGGTTTCCGGGAACTGGTACTGAAGCGATTCCCTGTCCATAACGGGGTCAGCCGGCGAGGCTGAAGAAGACGCGGGTGATAACGATGAGGAACGGGATGCCGCCGACCAGAATCATGGGGTTACGTACCTTGATGTAGGCACCAATGGAAAGGATGATTTCGGCGATGTACAGCCCCCACTCGACGGTGCTGCCGTGGCCGAATGTATCTTTAGCGTCCCCCTTCTGGCTGGCCAGCAGGTCTTCGGCGCGGACCAGGTGCGGCAGCGCGAAGGCCAGGATGGCCAGCGCCATCAGCAGCACGTTCGCGCGGTGGCGCGAAAGCAGGCTAAAGGCGCGACGGGTGATGCCGATATGTCCCTGTGGCGCCGCGTCGCTGAGCGCCGGGCAGGCTCCCGCAGACCCCTGCACCTGTGCCGGGTGTAACGTGACAACTTTCATGTGTAAAACCCTCGATTTGAGTTAAAGAAATGTCAGTGTGCGTAAACAGACGTAACGCGTCGTAAGTGTACATTTTCTCAAAAAAAAAAAAATCTGTGACGCATGTCACACTTTTAAGGACTCTCACGCATTTTTTTAGGATTAATCCTGAAAGGGCGTGGCGTAGGCTTGCTGCCTGTCCAGGGTGAGCCTCGAAAGGGGGTAATAACGCATGAAAGTAAAAGAAAAGATGGGCGACGGGCGCGGACGACCGCGTAAATATGCCCGCGGTGAGATGCAGTACCGGAAACTGTGGCTGCCGGAAAATCTGCTGATGGAATTACGCGTGGCGGCGCGCGTCCGGCGATTTACCACCAACGACGAAATTATCAGCCGGTTAATAACGTCGATGCAGTTTTCACCCCGCCGTCACGTCATAAAAACGGATGAGGGACAGCGGCTGGTTGCGCTGGCCAGGATGTTCGATGAGTTTATTCAGTCGCGTCTGGATATTATCCGGGCCGAGTTTCAGCAGAATGAAATGAGACAGGCGGAAAAGAAACCGTTCGACCCCGGAAAAAATACGGCCTTCAGCAGCAGCTTTCCGGAGAATTTACGGCGTGACATGGAAATCAGCGCCCGCTTTAACCGCCGCAGCGTAAACATGGAAATACAGCAGCGCCTGCTGGCCTCGCTGAATTATTTAACGGAGCAGCAGCTGCCGGAGAACGAAGAGGTCAGAAGGCTGCGCGGGCTGGCCATATTATTTGACGAGTTTATTCTGGAGAAAGTGGTGGTAGCAGAGAATCCGCTCACGGTTAAACAGCAGGAGTCCTGATTAAAACCACCGATGATTTTCATTTTATTTAATGAATAATCTCTTCATCCTTCCCTTTATTTTACACAGCAGAGATTAAAACCAGAGGCATGGCCGCCGCAGCGGGAGCATTCACGCAAGGCGGCTATGGGAAATAAGATTAGGATAAATTCATTGGGTCATGAGTAGATGAATAAGCTTAACATTCCTGAGTAAAGATACTGTTATCCAGAAGCTTTGCCTGAAATTTTTGACAAGCAGGATGGCATACACAGACTCAACGTCAATGCTATGAAATTTCCAGTCTTAAAGGGTAAGTCACCACACTCTTCACCCTCGCCTGAAAAAGCCATAGCTTTTTATTTCACCGAATAATCACGGTTACGGAGTGAATGAATCAGAGAGAGCTCAGAAAGATAAATATCCTGTGCAACTGGATTAAAGCTAACATCAAGGGCACTCATCAGCCAGAACAGCGGATGGTGCATAATCCGGTAGTATTACGCTACCGGATTTAAAATATTATACAGAGAAAGTCACTCATCAAGAATAAAGTGTTTGCTCTCGGCTGTATCTTCAGCCGTGCTCATTCCTGTCAGGTTCTGGTCAATCATCTCTTCCAGCGCCTGCGGCCCGGACTCACCGCGCAGATGCAGATACATTTCAGTGAGCATGGCCATCATGATGCTGGCTCCCTCACGGGTGCCCGCCACGCGGCGTATTAAATCCCGGTTAAATTCTTCCATGTCGAATTTATTCCCCTCGCCCTGGTGTTTTTTCACCATCAGACCGATGCCGACGAGTTCATTCACAACGGAGGAAAAGTTAACCTCTCCGTGACTGGCACCATTTTGCAGTTCAATCTGCACGAGCTCCTGCACTTCCCTTTCCGTTTTTTCTTTAAAGTAGATGTTCCTGCGCGCCATGCGGATATTCCTTGTGAGCCGGGATTATTTCAATCCTGCCGGGTATGTTTAATTTTAAGTATTTTAATCAGGGAGCAATGCTGAGCGACTGCATTCCGGTATAATCTCGGTTACCGTATTATTTACTCCGGTTTTTGTGTGTGTCAATCCGGCACTGTGTAATTTATCCGGAAGGTGTGTGAATCCGGCACTGTGAGGGTGGCCGGTGTGTGTTAATCCGGCACTTCAGCACGTTTTTATGTGTTTTAATCCGGCACTGTAGTATGTTTTTATGTGTGTTAATCCGGCACCATGGCTGCTTTTTATGTGTGTCAATCCGGCACCATGCCACGCCAGTTATAAACTAAATTGTTGATTAAATTTGATAACCACAATTAACACACACTACAGTGCCGTTTGCAGTGCCGGATTGACACACCAAACGGCACCGCATTAACACACAATCAGGCACTGTACTGACACACAATCCGGCACTAAAGAGTGTGTCAATTAGCACACTATTTAATTCGTACCCGCTAAATACAGCTCAGATTGCAAACTAAGCATATGTTTTTAAACCACTAAACTGCAAGATAACATCTTGCGTGGGGTGTGATGAAATCTTACCCCTCAAAAGCGGCTTGTTAAATAACGCTATCTTCCTGAATTCTTTATATCCGTGACGAAGTTCGTCAGAACTCCGTCAGCGCATCGTGCGCGCATGTAACGAATTATCTTGCCAGGGATGATCTGAGCGAGTATTTTTCACACCAACCCGCCTGGCGCTTTATGCGCATGCACGTGAGATTATCAGAATGAAATGGTTTGCTGTTCTCGGCCTTGCCGCTGTATTCAGCGCACAGGCCGCACCCGAAATGTGTTTTACAAAAGCCGGTCAGGATTTTGGTATTGATCCGCGCCTGCTGATGGCGCATTCAATACAGGAGTCGCGCATGCATAATAACGCCCTGAATACGAAAAGCAGCGGCGGAACGCATGACGTGTGTAATATGCAGATCAACAGCTCTCACTTTAATCAGCTGAAAATCTTTAATATTACGCGGGAAAGGTTACTCAAAGATCCCTGCATCTGTATTTACACCGGCGCATGGATCGAGGCCCGCAACTTCAGGCAGTACGGCAAGAACTGGGACAGCGTCGGGATGTATAACACCGGACCCAGCCCGAAGCTGATAAAACAGCGACGTGAATATGCGGCCATTATCAAAAGTATTTACCGCGTGCTGATCGCCCGCGATGAGGTGTACGCCGCGATGTCACAGCAGAATAAAAAAAAGCCCGCGCCGGAAAGCTTTCTCAGCGCGGACGTTAACACCGTTTCAAAATAGCCCCGGCTACCGGGAATGGCCGTTATGATTTTAGCTTTGCGAACTCCTCCGCCATTTTCCACAGCGCCTGATTCAGCTTAATATCGCCATCAATGCCGGTTACCGGTCGTGTGGTGGTTCTTTTTCCCTTCGCCGTTCTGCCGGAGACGCCGCCCTTAATCAGATTCTCCTGCACGATATTAAATGCGGTCCACAGGTCGGTGCCTTTGTCATACCAGGCGCGCGGCTGAATAATTCGCTCAGCGGATACCGGTGGCTCTTTTCCGTCATATTTATACTCCAGCGCCAGCTGCCCCAGCAGGCGGCGTTCTTCGCTGGTGACCTGAATCGCTTTCATGGTGCCGATATTATTTTCCACCTTATCGAAGACGCCCAGCACCTCATAAGCGCCTTCGATAACCTGCGACACAATATCCCCTTTATGCGGCACGCTGATTTCACCGAACGATTTCCAGCACACCAGACCATTACTGCATACCTTCCGGAAAATACCTGGGATCATTTTATAACTGCTCGAGCCGTCATGGCTGTTCAGTAATACTATTTCGGGCACCTCTTCGCCGCCGTTATTATTTCCACGGCGCAGGCGGATCATGTGCTTGGTAAACTCACGACGCTCAGGATCGCGCACGCGCGACTGACTGGCATAAAAAGGTTCAAACCCTTCTTCACGCAGTTTATCCAGCAGCGTAATGGTAGGGATATAAGTGTAACGATCTGAGCGCGAATCGTGTTTCTCTTCGGAAAATGCACTCGGCACGACGCGCATTAATTCGTCATTGCTCAGCGGGTTGTTTTTACGGACGGAAACGGGAGCAGCGTAGCGGGTTGATAAACGGACCATAGTAATATTCCTTAAATAAATGAGAGTGAAATAATAAATTCTGTAACCGGGCTTATTGCCCGGCGTCGTTGTATTCGCGGACAATAATAAATCCGGTGTCATATTCCTGGACGGCAACGGGATACCCGTTGCGGACGTAAATCTTCATGGCCTCAGGCTCCGGGGTGGGCTCCTCAATCAGCGTCATTTCGGCAAATCGCGCCCAGTGCACCCCCGCCACGCCGGTAAACTCACCGTTTGCGCGGATCCAGCTGTACAGGTCCGAAAATTCAGCCGGGCTCAGGTCGCTGTTATCCTCGCCCTTCACCCGTGTTTCGGTAGATTCGGCAGCGGCGGTTTTGACGTTCTGTGTGTTCATGCTGGTTCTCCTGTTTTCGGTTGCTGAAACCATGTTTCGGTGAGTTCGTTGCGGCGAAGGGCAAAGGAGCACCGACGAAGAGAGGGCATAAA
>JRUP01000069.1 GCA_000773965.1 Enterobacter cancerogenus | reverse complement strand
GCCCGCCAGTAGCGCCATCACCATCTGAACCACGGTGACCGCCAGCAACATGATCAGCGGCACCAGCCAGTTACCGCTGGCATCATGTAGCATACCGAAACACAGCGGGCCAAGTGCCGCCAGCCCGTAACCGACGCACTGCGCCATGCCGGAGAGTTTTGATGCCTGGCGATGATCCTGGGTGCGCAGATTAAACAGTGAAAGGCTGATCACCAGCGATGCACCCGCGCCCAATCCAGCCAGAATCAGCCACAAAAGTGACCATGAAGGCAGCAGCAGCAAGCCGCCCACCGCAACAAAAATCAGGAATGAAGCGACAAAGCCAATAGCGCGCTGATCGCGCAGTCGTTTAAGGGCGCTCATGCAGGCGAGATTGGAGACGATGGCGACGATCTGATAGACGAACAGCATGCCGCCTGCCTCAATCTGGCTAATATCGTTGTCTTGCGCAAACGGGGTGAACCAGCCAATCAGGGTATAGAACAGCAGTGACTGACTGGCCATAAACAGCGAAACTTGCCAGCCCAATGCTGAGCGCCAGGGCGATCGCGTCACGCTGTGGGTTGCTGCGGTGTGCACCTGCGGCCCTGATTTTTTCAGGTAAGGCAGCCAGGCGAGCAGCGCGATAAACGCGGGCACCAGCCACACCGCGAGCGACAGACGCCAACCTGCGGAGCTGATTTCAGCCAGCGGCACCGCGATGCCTGATGCAATACTGGCTGAAATCCCCATCACCATGGCATACAACCCAATATAGCGTGCCGTGTGCTCAGTAAAGTCACGTTTGATCAGCGGTGGCAACAGGACATTGGCGGCGGCAATCCCGGAACTCAGAATAAGGGTTCCTGCCCACATGGCATTTTCACCGCCGGTAATGCGCAGCAACGACCCCAGCGTGATCAGCAGCAGCGAGCCCCACAAACTGCGTTCCAGGCCAAAGCGATTACCAAACCAGGCGGCAGGCGGTGCCAGCGTGGCAAACATCAGCAGCGGTAAAAAGTTGATCACGCCTGCGGCACTGGCGCTCAGTCCAAAACTGGCGCGGATATTCTCCAGTATGGGACCGGTGGCGGTAATCGGCGTGCGCAGATTGGCAGCAGTAAGCAGCAACAGAAACAAGAAAAAACCCGCGCGTCGCAGGGCAGGATTTTGGGCAACAGTGGTATGGGACATATTTGCGCACCATAGAGTTGAGGCAGAACGATTCTGCATATGGTGCGTTGATTGACGTTAACGCTTACGCAGCAGTTCATTTCCGCTGAGGAGGGGAATACTAACGAGGGACGTTTGACATGTAAAGTTTCAAAATCCATCAAAGATAAAATCAATAGAATCTTTGATTCGCTGGCGATAAGGGCGTGCATCCATCACTTGTTTTCCTAACAGAGATGCGGGCACACTTGCCATTTCATGGGTCATGACGAGATAGCCCTCTCCCTCAATTTCGATAACGGGGTTAAGCCGTTTTACCTGACCAGCCTTAAGTCGATTCATAGGGTACAAAGGAATGACAATACGCGTTGTGAGCTGATCAATGATATCGCTTTGAACATCGACCAGATAAGGGTAAGCACTGTTTTTACTGGTGTTGTTATATATCATGTACTGCATATTTAGAACATCCTGTATTCATCCGACAGTAAACCATGCTCTTCAGTTATGCGGTTCAGTTCCTGTAAACCGGCACTATTTTCTTGTTTCCATTTTTCTGCAGCAGCTACCCGTATTTCTTGTCGCAACGCTTCAGTCAGAATCGCGGATAAGTTTAAACCGGCCTCTCTGGCTTGTTGCAAAAGCATCGGTTCAACGGTGACGCTGACGGTTTTCTTTTGATTAACACTGGTATTAGGCATAAATCCCCCGTGTGGACTACACGTGTAGTGATGTGGGTGAGTATGGATGAAAACGCAATTGCCATCAATCCAACAAAAATAAACGTTATTGACTTGCCTCTCTATCCATCCGCGTCCACCTTTAAAGCCTCCTTTCAACACAAATGGATGCACGATGCTTTGGTTATGGAATACGCTGATCCTGCTGGCGTCAGTGGTGGTGATGGAAGTGGTGGCGGCGTTGTCGCATAAGTACATCATGCACGGTTGGGGCTGGGGCTGGCATTTATCACACCACGAACCGCACGACGGTAAATTTGAACTCAACGATCTCTATGCCGTGGTGTTTATGTTCATGGCGATTGCGCTGATCTACATCGGCGTAAATGGCTATTGGCCGCTACAGTGGATTGGTGCGGGCGTAACCTTGTACGGCGCACTCTATTTCATGGTACATGACGGACTGGTGCATCAACGCTGGCCGTTCCGCTATATCCCGCGCAAAGGCTACCTCAAGCGCCTGTATATGGCGCACCGCATGCATCATGCGGTGCGGGGGCGCGAGGGGTGCGTCTCATTCGGCTTTCTCTATGCGCCGCCATTGCATAAATTGCAGGCGGCGCTGCGACAGCGGCATAAATCCGTTAACGCGGACGCTGCCACAACCCCTCAGGACGTGACTCAGGACGAGCCAGCCGCGAAGTAAGTGCCAGCCCAGCACCCTTCACCAGCAGCGCCAGTTTTTCGCCGCTGCTGGTGCGTTGTCGCGCATCCCAGGCGTGCTCACCCGCATGTTGCACTTTCACCCCAATCTCACGATAGACGCCGCGTGCAGTGGCGATGGCCCATGCGGAGCGCAGCGGCAATCCGGGTAAGCCGGAACGAGCAGAGTGATAATAGGGTTCTGCTTCGCTCACCAGTCGCGCGGCCAGTGGTGCCAGGGCAGCGCGATGTTGCGGATCGGCAAGATTCTGGCCGGTTAAGCCCGCTTGATCCAGCCAGCTTTGCGGCAGATAGCAGCGCCCATTATGCGCATCCTCAACGATGTCACGCGCAATGTTGGTGAGCTGAAAGGCCAGCCCCAAATCGCAGGCGCGATCCAGCACCGCTTCATCGCGAACTCCCATTACGCGGGCCATCATCAGGCCCACCACTCCCGCGACGTGATAGCAGTAGCGCAAAGTATCGTCGAACGTCACGTAGCGCGCCTCACGCGCATCCATCGCAAAGCCTTCCAGGTGATCAAACGCCAACTGTGGCGGCAACTGGTGAATTAATGCCACCTCCTGGAATGCTTTGAACGCGGGTTCATCCATGTGCGCACCGCTGTAAGCACGGCGGGTTTCAATTTGCAGATGCAGCATGCGGGCTTCGGCATCTTCCACCACATGCTGTGTACCGCCTTCGCCCAGCGTTTGTCCGTCAATCACATCGTCACAATGACGACACCACGCATACAGCATCAGCGTGCTACGGCGCGTGGGTGCATCGAATAATTTCGCGGCGGTGGCAAAGCTTTTCGAGCCGACCGCCATGGTTTGAGACACTTGCTCCAGCAGGGGTTGTCGATTCATCCAGCCAGATCCTCCTGCATCAAC
>JRUP01000068.1 GCA_000773965.1 Enterobacter cancerogenus | reverse complement strand
ACGGGTGCAGATTGTGCGGCTGCGGACATGGAGCACCTCCTGATGATATTGAAGGTATCCTGATGCCGTCCGGTGGTGTTGTACAGCTGAGAGTGGACTTAAGGGCTTAATTCAGCGAAATCTGGACCCTGAGAGTTATATTTCTGCACGGGTCAGAATAAAATAAGCAGAACCAGAGAGTTCCTGACATGATTTTTCCAGGGTTGCATTAAGGTAGGCCTGTGCACCCGGCCACGCAGAAGGCCGTCCGTGACGCCAGCAGTTCGCCTCTCAGGACCCATGGTCCGCTTTACACAGCCAGCGTCAGGCCGGCTATGTGAAATACAGCGTTGATCCCGGGACTGAACACCCCGGGAGATTTTTTATATCCTTCCTGCCCGCCATCCCTCCGACTCTGTCTGAAACGCGGGAGACACATTTGTGACGCAGCGCATGCTTCTCCTGACCACAGGGTGCCGGGGGGATATCCGTGCATGCTAAAGTCTGTTCAGGAGCGGGAAAACCATGCCTTCATGCACAGAGGAGACGTCATAATGAAAAACGGTGCCACGCCCTATCGTGAAGCGCTGATACGCCTGAGCGCGCTCCGGATCCGTTACCGGCGGGCAAGCCGCAACCCGGCGGCCGGAATGGTGGACCTCGCGGCGCTGATGTCCGAGCTGGAGGAGGCCGAACAGGACGTGGAGCGATATGAAAAACAGTAAGCATCACAGAAGACCGGGCTAAAGTTTTTCAGCGGATAGCCGATAACATGAAGGTGGTTAATCCGATGGCCACACTCCACGACACGAGTAAGTCTGTTTATCTCATTGATGTTTTCAGGGGCTGACCCGCCCCTGTTTTTTTAACGTCTGTTCAGCCTGCCTGCGCTGTGTCTTCAGTAATGAATATCTTCTCCGTGCCCTGAATTTCCAACCTATCTGACAAAAATTTTTTCTGAACGCTAAGTTCTGCTCTTCTGTGTTGCCTGTACGGCGGACATTACGATCAGCTTCGTGGGAAAGGGTTCAGAATCCGGGCGCTGGCGGTCCCGTACAGGAATTAACTGTGCAGGCAGCGTAATAAAAAAATGGCTTCCGGGAGGAAGCCATCAGCACAATCAGTCGCAGTATCAGATGTGTACCCTGATGAGGCACATTAAAGTTATCGGCACCTTGCTCCGAAACCTGAGCGCAACCGGCATTTTTTATAAACCTGCTAGGCAACACGCTTTTGATAAGCAGGTCCCGGCGGGTTTAGGAACATCAGTAATCTCCGCCCCCTCAATCGAAGAAAACGTAAATTCTGCCTCAGAAGCTCTTCCAGTTATCATCCCCCACTGCCGCAACGGCAGGGGTGGGCCGTAATAAAGCAGCCCTCCGTATCGGCCGGACAGCCTGAGCGTCCAGAGTGCCTGCCTGGCCCGAATCCGGAACCAGCGTAAAGTTACTCACCAGCCTGTTCAGCGCCGCCGCCTGTTCCATCAGCGAACGTGACGCGGCCGAAGCTTCTTCAACCAGCGCAGCATTCTGTTGTGTTACGTCATCCATTTGATTCACGGCAATATGGACCTGCCCGATACCCTGAGACTGTTCACTGCCGGCAACCGATATCTCATCGACAAGGTCGGCGACCTGCCGCACGGCGTCGTTCATACGGGACATATTTTCTCCTACGCCCTCAGCCTGCGTCGAACCGGCTTCGACAAAACCCATGGATAACTCAATCAGCCCCTTGATTTCACGGGCGGAGGAGGATGAACGTTGCGCGAGGTTACGAACTTCTCCCGCTACCACCGCGAAGCCGCGACCCTGCTCTCCGGCACGCGCGGCCTCGACGGCTGCGTTCAGGGCCAGAATGTTGGTCTGAAATGCAATGCCTTCAATCAGCCCGATAATATCCGTGATTTTTGCAGAGCTTCCCCTGATGTCACCCATTGTATCCAGGAGCGTGCGTACCCGCCCGGCGCTGTCCTCTGAAATATCCCGGGCATTCTTCGCCAGCTGGCTGGCAAGCTGAGTGTTTTCAGCGGTCTGACGCACGGTCTCACTCAATTGTGACATGCTTGCCGCCGTCTGCTCCAGCGAGGCAGCCTGCTCCTCGGTTCGTGAAGAGAGGTCCTCATTACCGGCTGCTATTTGCGCTGAAGCCGTGCTGACCGACTGTGAAGAGGCCTCCACCTTCGACAGCGAGGCTGAGACGTTTTCTATAAGATGATTAAACGCTTTTGCGGTCAGGCCGATTTCATCCCGGCGCGACTCGTCCACTCTGAGCGTCAGGTCAAGCCGGTGGCTGGCGTTTTCCATAGTCTGCCGCATGCCGTTGAGTTGCCCGCGGATACCGAAAACCGTTTTGAGCGCAAAGAAGGCCAGAATAGCAATGGCCAGTGCGGAACCCCCTATTAAGCTCCAGACTGTCACCTGATAAGTTCGGTCATTTTCCTGACGCAGGGTGCTGCCGATGTCCACGTTAAGTTTGAGCTGTTTCTGGTAGCCTGCAATCAACTGGCGGGCGGCTTCGCCAATGCCGTTATTGCTCTGGAGCGCCCCCAGTGCAATGGCGTCATTCTGTGCGCGTGAGCCAGCAAGAAATTCCGGAAGCGAGGATTCAACCTGTTTGATGGTGGAGAACGCTCTCTCTGTCAACTGCCGGTCCTCCTCGTTCGATATGTCATTATTCAGGTAATAGTTGTTCAGTGATTTAATATTACTTATAGCTTCATCGATTTTCTTTTCGACTTCAGCCTGTCGCCGCGGATCTGTTGCGCTCTGGTGGCGGTAGAGCCAGATAATGAGGGAATTACTGCCGTCTACCAGTTTTCCCAGATCCAGCAATGACGGAACGGTATTTTCCTGTACATACTGAAAGCGGGACTGGAATCCGCCGGCAACCATGACGGCCACGATGACCATCGCGACCAGCGAGGCAGAGAGAAGTGAAAAGGTAAGCAACAATCGCTGTGTAATCGTCATCTGTAATTCCTGCCATTGTAAGTGACTAATAATTTATGAAATCTGAAAATAATAAAAACTTTCAGCATATTTATCGGCAGAAATGCAGGAAACGTTATTTCAAATTAAGCGGACCCGCGGCGCACGGGTATCGCGTTTTCCCCCATTGACCAGCCACCACCGCCCGGACTGGATGGACGGAGCTGCAGGGGCAGATAAATGGATGCTGTGACTATGGGTAAGTGTCGCTGCAGAGCAAGAGGCCTGCTGCTTCTTTTACCTCCGACCTTCTGACTGATAAGCTGCTGACAGGCCGCTAAAGCGGCATTCACAGCACAGGCTTAGCACTGCTCGCCCGTCTGAATATCGGCTTCAGTAGCCTGCTGACCGCCGCTACAATTTTCAGTAAGCTGATAATAGCAGGCTCTGCCTACGCCATTATGCTCATATGCATCAGATTCAAACGGAAGAAACGCGGATGAAAGACTCAGAAGTTGAACTGACAGAATCCCTCTACTGGGAGGCTTGCCGGATTACCGGCATGATTTGCCTGAATCTGGCCGACCGGGGCCAGCAGACCGATCGTAATCGATTGATCCGGGAGCTGGTCACGCTCGTAAAAGCCAGCGAAAAGGAAAATGAAGTCTGTAATCCCTCGCTGATTTTCGCGATTGAACAGCTCCGGGGCGACGACCCGGATGAAGTCAGACTTCACAGCTGAATCGGGTGCAGACTCAACAGACTACTCCGGGCAGGGATGATGTCATAAAATACCGCATTTCAGTGCCAGTTTTTAATGTGGTCCTGCATGAAGGATGCCTCTTATGGATAACGACAATCTGAACGTCAGTCACCTGGCCTGGTGCGGGCTGATTGCACTGCACACTGCCCGCCGCGACGGGGTCGCGACCTCCCCCGCGCAGGACAACCTCTTTCTGACCCGCTGGCTGGCTACCGCCGAGAAGCAGCGGCGTTTTCCCCGGGAGCTTGCCAGCGACATCAGCTGACTGCTGAAAGAAGGGCGGGTGAAGGGACTGCGTGCCGACCTGCCCGGCAAGCTCGACTATCTGTGGCGCGCCGGCAACGGCAACCTGCAGGGGCAGAACGACCTGTTCCGGCTGCAGCACGCCCTGCACGCGGTGAAACTGACTGGATGGATTTACATGGTGCTGGCAGAGAGTGAATGGCGCGGCCGCCGGCAGCTTCGCCTGAGCCCTTCGGTATCGGGCATTTACCTGAACCGTCACGCGCTCGACGCCGGCTTTGACGAGCACGGCCTCCAGCGCATCCCCCTGCCCGCGCGCATCACCGGCGAGCTGCCCGCGCTCGATAAACTGCTGTAGCGGTCGGGCTGGCGCCGGGAGGCGGCCAGAAGTGCGGATGAACATCTGCACCTACTCCTCGCGGACGGATTCCGGGCAGCCTGAGGCCGGAACAGCAATGGTCACGGACGTTACAGGCTACAGTGAACCTCCACGCCGGCTCAGGTTTAAGGGCGGGCGGCCGATAACTCCCCCGTAAGCAGAATAATAAATCGGTTGTTTTCATTCCCTGAACGGGGAGCCGCTCGGCGGCACCCCACTTTTTTTGACGGCGTCCACGTGCGCGATCGCCAGGACAGGAACCACAGCATGAACAGGCATGAAGTCACGTCTCAGCTGTTTCGCAGCGCGGGCTACGATCCGACCACCGGCGTGCTGGAGCTGGAGTACCGGGACGGCGCGTGCTGGCGCTGGCTCGCGGTGCCGGCAAAGGTGTATCAGGCGTTCTGCGCGGCTGCGGACGCTGACGCATTTTTCATGAGCAGCATCGAGGGCCGCTACCTTTCCCTGCGGGGCAGCCTCAGCCTGCGGCGCGGCGTCTGACGCCATCATCTGCGCGTACGCATCATAATCTTCAGCTGTCTACTGTCGCGCGGTTATCATTATCCCGACTGGCCACGTGCCGGCCGCGGCCACGCCGTTCAGTCAGGTGGCCGTTTCCCCTCGGAAAGTAGCGTTTCAGCCATTACTGATTCGGGCATCCGGGAATAACGAGTACGGATGCTCCCGGATAACATAAGGAAAATTACGTCACGAAAAATGGATTTCACCCACAGCTGCTGGAAGATGCGGCAGCCTGATTTTCCTGGACACTGGTATCCCTTGACGGGTTTGAGCTCACACATTAAAAATGTTTTACAGACCCGCGGACAGTCACTCCTTAACCATCCTGAGCGGAAAATCATTTTCCGGCGCTATCCGCTCGGGGATATGCCAGCATCTACGTTCAGCGCCTTCTGCAGCGCTGTTGCTGAACACGCGCACGTCCGGGCTGTCCGGGAAGAAAATCTCACCGGCATGATTCACAGCGAGGACCGCTTTAGCTGAAGGACGTCTTCCGCCGCCGGTATTCACTGCGGCACATCTTGATTCTCCTGTTACGGTCGAGGGTGACAGCTTTCCCAGGTGCGGTTCTCTCTGCCTGCGTGCTCCTCTGCCCGCGGTCGTGTTTGCCGATTTACCGCCACCTGAGGGGGTCCTGCGGATTGCGGACACCCGCGCCCTGGGTTTCAGCATGCCGCTCTGGTTGTCACCTCAGACAGTCAGTCGGGTTGAATCCCGCCTGTGGCTTCTGATGGGGATGTTTTTTATCCCCGTATATCCGGAGCTGACAGACCGGCAATGGAAAAAAGTCATACCCAACGGCGTCTGTGCCAGAGAACGGATAATAATGGAGAAGGACGGGGAGGCCGTGAGCCTCGATTTCCACTGGCAAAGTCGCACGCACTGAAACCTTTGAAAGAGTAAATTCCGGTGCTGCCGAGAGCATGTTTGTCAGCGGGAAAGTGCAGCAGTACTTAGGGGGAGCATGATAAAACGTGTTATATACCCGATCTGCAAAAGCATGGTCAGGCTGCCCCCCAGATATCTGATGCAGAGCCCGTAACCGGCACCGGCAGCATATCAGACCAGATGAACATAAGGCCGCCCCAGGGGTTTCTGGCTCCTCCACACCGCTAAACCTTCCCTTTATATCAGTCAGCCCATCAGGCATGTCCCTCTTTCACTGAATGTGCCACATCCCTGACGGCTTTCTCCACGCCTTCTGAGTTTATCTGAATACTGGCAATGACCTCACCTGCCTCGCGCATGAGCGCCACGCCGTCCTTTGTGTTTGACATACTGCCCTCTATACCACAGAGTACTTTTTTGGCCAGCAGGTTGTTATCCACCACGACCCGTTCGATTTCTTCAGTGGCAGCACTGACGCTTGCTGCAAGGTTGCGGACTTCTGCGGCGACAACGGCAAAGCTTCTGCCTGAGGCACCCGCCCTGGCTGCTTCAATAGCGGCATTCAGGGCAATCAGCCTTGTCTGCATGGCAAAGCTTCGGATTGTTTCGACCATACCGTCAATGCTGTCAGACTGACTGTTGAGTCGGGATATATCCGCTGAAACCGAGCTCATCCCAAGAGCAATCCTGTCTATCATTCTGATGCTGTTCTCGATTACGTCTGCACCTGTCTGGGCACTTCCCCGTGTCTGGACTGCCATATCCCACGCGTGCACGGCGGCATCCTGCTCTTTCTGATTTCTCAGGACCTGACCGGTAACGTCTGAAGCAAATTTCACAATTTTATACAGTTTGCCATCTGGGCTGAATACCGGATTATAGGTGGCACGTAACCAAAGCGGGGCACCACGACTATTCAGTCGTGGAAACTGGCCAGAGAAAAATTCACCCTGATTCAGTTTTTCCCAGAACTGCCGGTACTCATCACTTTTATACAGTGATTCGCTACAAAATAGCCTGTGATGCTGACCGATGACCTCCTCCCGCTGATACCCGGTGGCGCTAAGGAAGTTTTCGTTAACATCAAGTACAAGTCCGGTTGGATCGAACGTAATGACGGCCATAGAGCGGCTGATGGCATTGACGACTGACTCCAGTTCCAGTGCTGACTGTACGCGCCCGGAAACGTCTGCGGCTATTTTGATGATTTTAAAAACCCTCCCGCGCCTGTCAGCAACGGGAATGTAGCTTGCCTCTAGCCATACGGGACGGTTGCCCTTTGCCAGCCTCATATACTTACCACTGAAGCTCTCACCGTCCGCAAGGCGCTGCCAGAAATGGCGGTATTCAGGTGTACTGATTAGCGAAGGGGCACAAAACATGCTGTGGTGGTGTCCGATTATTTCTTCGGCTCGGTAGCCCATAGTAGTAAGAAAAAGCGGGCTGGCCTTCCGGATTATTCCGGCTGGGGTGAACTCAATAACTGGCATAGCCTGCTCAAGCGCGCCTACAGAAGCGGATAAACGTGAGCGACTTAGGGAAAACAGATTTTTTAACGTATGCAGGAGCATGATATGTTCCGGATTATCCAATGACTGCTTCGGTTATCGGCAAACCGAATGTGGACATTATGTATTGCTGTGATAGTCACGGGTTACAATTGTTTCGAACTTTAACAAGATTGCTAAACACCTCCTGGAGCTATCTACTGTCTACTAACCAGATTGTCGGACACCATGAATCTGATGGCGTGCAACATGTAAGTCAGGTCAGCATACCTTCCGTGTGAGAACCTTACAGCTGTCTGAGCAACGGATGCGCTTTTAGCCAGACACGCTCTGCTCTGTGGACCTTCACCGTATAGCCCTTCTGCATAGGAATCTTTTCCTGATTGATATCCAACACAACTGCATACCCGTTTTCTATCCGTCCGTATCTGAAGTGACGAAACGCATGTTTCTCCTGACACTGCGAGCCGGTGTGATATGCCAGCATGGGAGAACCTCTTCATAAGCGGGAAAAAACGTGCGTTCATGAACAGAGGTGTCGTCATAACGGAAAACGATGCCTCGCCCTAGCGTGAAGCAATGATACGCCTGAGCGTTCTCAGGCTATGTGCCCGGTGGGCAAGCCGCAATCCGGCGGCTGGAACGATAGATCTGGCGTCACTGATGTCCGAACAGCAGGAGTCCGAACAGGAAGTAGAGCGATGTGACAAATATTGAACATCCAAGCTTTCCGGGCAGCACCACGGAAGAGAAGGGGTTGTGATTGTGACGTCGCCCAGCCACAGGGGGCATGGTTGATATTCATGACAGGCGCCCACGGGTGATTGCCCCTGACGCCGTTCGCGAGTAATTGAGTACCAGCACGTCTCCCACTCGGCTAAAGTCCGGTGCTTATTTTGGCCTGCAGAGTGGACAGTTGAGGCAGTATTCGACAGGGTCGGTTGCTTTGTAATAGAAACAGCAGGTGCGACGAAAGCGCACAGGCTTTCCCGCCGCGTTTAGCTGGAGAGGTCGGCGAAAGCGTTGCAGCGGGTTCCAGGACAGGCCAAAGAGAGAAGGTGAAGCCTGTCCGATCAACCAGTTAAAATCGGCATCCCTGCGCTCGTTCTGCGTTTCATCGAGCCTGTCCATTCGGCCCTGATAAAGTGAAAAAACCCGCATCGCGGTATTTTCCCAGAGTATCTGTATGGGCAGTCCGCTCACTCCGGCCAGACTTTGCCAGAGCGGAGAAAGAAACCCGCGGAAAAGCGCTGACACGACTTCTTCACGCCAGGCATCTCGCTCACCGGGAAGATAGCATGTCACTAGAGTGTCTGCCGGGAGCGACGATGTCCATAGCCCGTTATCGTGAGCATACTCAAGCCGGCTGCGAGAAAGAGAGAAGGTCAGGCCACTGTCAAACACGCTCATAGCATAGAGCACATTGCCCGTCGCGAGAAATGCCAGACGTTTTGCAAACAGCGAGGCGGCTATGGCCACATCCGGTGCGCCTGTCAGCGGCATCACGAGACGTAAAAAGGCATCGCAATGTTTCGCATTGAGCACATATTCTGCCGGCATACTGCGCGCGTCGGCCGCCGCGAGGGGCCGTAAGCGGAAATTCTTCTGCAGAAAGGCTTGCTCCTCAGGCGTCAGCATGTAGCGCCCCGGGAAAAGGAATACACAGCGGCGAGCGAAAGAAAGGATCTTCAATAATCCGGCACTGCAGGTTAAACACCTTATTCACCAGCGCTTCAGTCATGATATCCCCCGGCGCACCCTGTGCATAAACCCGTCCGTCGTGTACGGCGACCAGATGGTCGGCGTAGCGGCTGGCCAGATTAAGATCGTGCAGGACCATAACGATGGTTTTACCGTGCGTCTGGTTCAGGTCGCGCAACAGTTCAAGCACCTCAACCTGATGGGCCAGATCAAGATAGGTGGTCGGCTCATCCAGCAGCAACGTATCGGTCGCCTGTGCCAGCGTCATGGCAATCCAGACGCGCTGCCGCTGCCCGCCTGATAAGGCATCCACAGGGCGATGCTGTAATGCATCAGTTCCGGTCAGTCGAAGGGCCTCGTCTACCTGCCTTTCATCTTCCGCTGACCACTGACGTAACCAGCTCTGATACGGGAAGCGTCCCAGGCTAACGAGCTGACGTACGGAAATTCCTTCGGGGGCGACGGGGATCTGCGGCAGGATCGCCAGCCGGCGGGCGACCTGCGCCGTACTGCTGGCATGAATATCCATCCCGTCCAGTATAACGGTTCCCGACTGCGGCCTGAGAAGCCGGGCCATTGCCCGGAGCAGGGTGCTTTTACCACAGCCATTACTCCCGATCAGTACAGAGACTTTCGCGGCGGGCAGTTTGAGATCCAGCGAGTGTATGACCTGCTGCTGTGTATAGCTCACGTTCAGCTTATGAGTGGAAAGAGACACGTTTTCTCCATCAGTTTACGTACGCTGCCGGATAAGCAACGCCAGAAAAAACGGCGCGCCGACCAGCGCAACAAAGATGCCCGCCGGAAGATCTGCAGGCCGGAACAGCGTTCTGGCCAGCAGGTCAGCAGTAACCACCATGACGCCGCCGCAGCAGGCGGTGACAAACGCCTGGCCAAAAATGCCGTGACGTACAATCTGTCTGCCGAGGTGGGGCGCTATCAGGCCAACAAACGCCATGGCGCCCACCATTGCTATCGCGCCGCCGGAAAGTATCACGCAGCCCAACAATAGCAGGGCCCGCATTACATGCACCCGCACACCCAGCCCCGTGGCAAGGTCGTCGTCCAGCAGAAGCGTGCTCAGATAACGCAGCGAAAACAGCCAGAGCAGCAATGCCGCCAGATCGATGGCGAGGAGGTGACGCACCTTTTCCCAGGTCGCCGCATAAACGCTGCCGCTAAGCCATACCCACGCAGAAAAGGTGGTAGTCAGTGGGCTGAAAACCAGTATGAAGGTCACCACCGCGCCCGCCATTGCCGAGACGCCGACACCCGTCAGGATCAGTCGGGCTGGCGTCAGCCCCCTGGGCCCTGAAAGTATGAATACCAGGCCAACCGCGCAGGTGGCGCCAGCCATCGCTGCCACCGGCATCAGCGCGCTACCCCATGAAAAACTGAAAAAAGAAAGCCACAGCAGCGCCCCGACGCTTGCGCCGGTAGTGACGCCGAGCGTGTCCGGAGAAGCCAGCGGATTACGTACCAGCAGCTGCATAACCAGTCCGGCGAGTCCAAGCCCCGCGCCTGAAAGAAGCGCAAGCGCCACGCGGGGTAAACGCAGCTCGTGCAGGATGAAGCTTTGTGAGCTGGCGTCAGGATGTATCAGGAGCCACAGCGCCTGATACAGCGGAAGGGGTACGTCGCCGGCGCTTAATGCAGCAAGCGTCATCAGCAGCGAAGCCAACAGGCAGAGCAGCATGACCAACGGTAATCGCCCGGCGTAAAGGCGTGAAAACGGGCCGCAGCGTATAACGCGGTTATCAGACATGGTGTCTCCTGCGCTGCGCCAGCACTATAAAAAATGGCGCGCCCATCAGCGCCGTCATGACGCCGACGGGGACTTCCTGCGGTAAAATTATCACGCGCGCCACGATATCCGCCGTCAGCAACAGTAACGCGCCGATCAATGCGCAGGCCGGTAGCATCAGACGCAGGTCGCTGCCAAACAGCTGGCGGGCGATATGCGGCACTATCAGTCCGACGAAGCCGATGCTACCGGCGAGTGCCACGGCGTTTCCCGCCAGCCCCACGACCAGCAGGCTGGCAAGGAGGCGGACACGGACGATATTTTGCCCAAGGCCGGTGGCAATTTCCTCGCCGGCACGTAGTACATCCATCTGGCCGGCAGACAGGCACGCGACAACAGTCAGCAGCGTTCCGGGAAGCAGCATCGCATAGACATGAGGCAGGTCATGACCCGACAGGCTCCCGGCCAGCCAGAACAGCATCGTATCAAGCGTCTCCTGGTCGATAACGAGGATTGCTTGGGTAATGGCATTACACAGCGCGGTTATCGCCACCCCAGCCAGCACCAGCCGAAGTGGATTATCCCGTCCGTTACCTGCCCGGCTGGCGAACCACACCAGCATACTGGCCGCGCACGCCCCGAAAAATGCCAGTAAAAGTGTCTGCCAGGGGATGCTCAGGGAAAGAACGCTACCGGCCAGCACAACTGCCAGCGCCGCGCCCGCATTGACGCCGAACAGCCCGGGCGATGCCACAGGATTGCGAGTCAGCGCCTGCATAAGTCCGCCCGCCACAGCCAGAAAAGCCCCCACACACATGGCCAGCCATGTGCGTGGCAACCGGGATGTGCGAATGATGGCGTCAGCCGCACGGAGGGGATCGGAGTGAAACAAAGCGTCAGCCACCTGCGAAAGCGTGTAAAAGCGCACTCCGATCATGACGCTGAGCACCATCATCAGCGCCAGAAGGGCACAGCAGAACAGAAAGCGTGCTTTCACGATGCCCCCCGGCTCAGCGCCAGCTCTGTGTCAGTGAGGATCTGATTTGCGCCAATAATGCCACCCGACAGACTCCATGGAACGCTGTCAACCGTCCTTAACTGCCGTATTCTCACGGCGCTCAGTTGCTGCCAGAGCGGATGCGCAGTCATCACCCGGTACTGACGCAGAATGGCAGGGCTTTCCGCCCGCAGCAGAATGAAAAAGATATCGGCATCCAGCAGCGGCAGGTTCTCCATACTGGAAAAGCGCAACGACGTGCCGCGCGTCTGCGTAGCCTGCCCGTTCCAGTCAAAACCGAGTTCGGACATCACAGATCCAGGAAAGCTTTGCGGAGTGTAGCTGCGGATGTGATCGGGGCGGACTTCAATGACAGATACCCGGGGTCTGGCCTGTGAACCGAACCGTTCTCTCATTAGGGTCTGAAGGGCGACAATGCGTGAATCCCAGCGCTGAAGCAGGTTTCCTGCCTCATTGACCTTTGAGAGTTTTTCTGCAACGACTTTCAGCGTTTTTTTAAATTCATAAACGTCATCGAGCAGCACCACGGGCGCAATCTTTTCCATCAGCGGCGCAACATCCTGATGGCGGAAACGGGAAGCAAATATGATATCGGGCCTGAGCAGCGCTATTTTTTCAAGCGCCGGCTGGGTTTCCAGGCCTAACTGCGGCACGCCTGAAAACTGGTTTCGCAGGTAACGGTAAACCGGCTTTTCCGCCCAGGATTCAACGATCCCGCAGGGCGTAATGCCCAGCGCCGCCAGGCTGTCGGTGGCACCCTGAAACAGTGAAACGGCACGCTGGGCGGGCCGTTGCACGGCCAGAAGGCCGGGTGACACGCTGCATAACAGCAGCGCCTGCAGCCAGCGCCGGCGAAGAGGCGAAAAGTAAAATTGTTTCTCCATCGTCAGGTTTACCGCCCCGGAAGCGGGGCGGCCATAATCAGAAGTCAAGACTGTAGCCGAGCGTGGCCGTGCGCCCCCTCCCGGCAAAATAGCGGTCAGGGTCAACGGAGGCGCTCTGCGAATAATAAGTGATGTATTTTTTATTCAGCAGGTTGGAAATGCCCAGGCTCAGCTGTCCACGGGGAAGTTTATAACCCACGGCTGCATCTACCAGTGTGTAACCGGAGAAATCCTTTTCCTCATCGTCGAATTTTTTGCTCATAGCCCAGTTGGCCTGCAGGAAGGTACTCAGCTCCGTATTCCAGTTTGCTGACCAGCTGGCGATGAGGCGATCCGGCGCGATATTCAGGCCGTCAAGTTTTGCATCCAGGCTGCCGTTTTCATCGCTGTCGTAACGGCCGCGCATATGAGACCAGGCGAGCGTGAGCTTATGATCCGCATTAGGGCTGTAGCCCGCGCTGACCTCCAGGCCATCGATTTGCGTTTTTTCCCGGCGGGCGACAAATGCGTCATCAACCAGTTCCACGCGGCTTCCGAGCTTTGAAGACGAACGGTAATAGCTTGCTTCAAAATCAAAGGGCGCCTGCTGAATGCGGAAGCCCGCCTCGCTATTTTTGGTGACGATCGGTTTCAGGCCGCTGTATTCATCCAGCCTGACGCCCGGGGTGTCAATGCCCCGTAGCACGCGGCCCACGTCAGGCACGGTGAAACCTTCGCTGTAGCTGGCAAACAAGCTGATCGGCGCCAGTGGCGTCCAGACGATACCCGCGTTGTACAGCGTCTGATCAAAGGTGGGCGTGCCTCCCTCAACGCTGACGCGATCGTTCGCCCAGGTCGTCTGATAACTGTCAATATTCAGTCGCGCGTATTCATAGCGTACGCCACCGCTGAGCTTTACTGACTCTACCGGGGAATACTCAAGCTGCAGGAACGGGGACAGGTCGGTATAGTTAATTTCAGGTACGTAAGTCCGCCCGGTTGACCATAAATCCTGCTTGGAATTGTCAAAAAGGGTATCAAATCCTACCGTTGCCTTAAAGCGATCGTCCCAGAAATCATCTTTGGTCAGCGCGATTTTGGTGCCGTATTTGTCGGTAAAGGCGCGGCTCTGATCGTATAAGGCCCCGATGGGCGCAATGGCCGGATCCTGGAAAGAAGAAGAGTTTGTCGCGCCAAACAGCGCTTCGTAGCGCTGATAATAGGCCAGCGCGGTGAGCTTCATGCCCGCCAGATTATAGTTATCGTAGGTGGTACCCACCGTCCAGACATCGTTGTGCGGCGCGCGGCCTTCCGGCCTGCCTTTGGCAGAGGTGGTCAGTATGCCGGCATCGCGATCGCCGGTCACGCTGACATAGTTGTCTTTATTTTTCAGTCGGTAGCGATTAAGACTCAGCTGAATGCGCTGGTCATTATCCAGCCAGTAACCGACCTTCGCCAGCATGTCCCACGCGCGTGAATCCATCAGGTCGCCCTGGGTATTATCCACACCAATCGCACGGTTATCTGCGTCTTTGAACAAGCCCTGATCTTCAAAGCTCAGCGCGAACAGATAATCTACGTATTCCTCGCTGCCGTTAACACTGTAGTTCGTTTTATAGGCCAGCGTATCGTGGTCAAATTCAGCCGTAGGCGTCGTGGCTTCGACGCCGAGGTGCTGATTGACGGTGCCGGGCTTTGCGCGCTTTGTGATGATATTAATCACTCCACCTGTCGCCCCGATCCCGTTGCTAGCATTAGCACCCTTGATGACTTCAATACGCTCAATCATGGACGCGTCAATGGTGTGCATTTCCCGCCCGGTAGGGCGCAGAGGGTTGGATTGTGGAATACCATCAATCATCACCAGCGGCATACGGCCGCGCAACGTTTCACCGCTGCCGGACATTTTCTGTCGCGCAGGGGAAAAAGACGGGAGCAGGTTGCTCAGAATCTGGGATGTGTCAGACGTCAGCTGTCGCTGCTGGCTAATCTCTTTTTCGCCAATCACCCTGATGACCTGAGGAGAATCATTGCGTGAACCTTCGGTACGGGTTGCATCAACGACCAGCTCCTCCTCTGCACTATCACGGGCATAAAGCGGGGATGACGCGAGCAGCGTCAACGCAGCACACAGTGTGGAAACTTTCATACAAATGATCCTCTGCTCTGAACACTTACATTCAGGGTTGATTGGCTTCATTGGTTTATGCGAACAGCAATGAGAATGAATATGATAACGGTTATTAATAACAAATTGTAAGGATAAAGTCAGGAAATGATGCATTTCAATTCTGAATGTGAATGGCACACTCGCTGCGTTAGCTTAAGTGCGCAGGTTGGCTAGCGGGGTGCAGGGATAGGCAGCAGGTGATTAGACCGGTCAGGTCAAAGCGGAAATGGCTTTCAGGAGTGCGGAGGTGATTCTGACCGGATAACCCTCAGGGATTTATGATGACGCAAATGGTGCACAGCCTGAAAGGCGTGGAACCATGTAAGATGAGTCTTAAGTAGTCCGCACAGCATCTTGTGAAGTCATCTGAGCCTGCTGTCGTGCACCTCACTGGGAAAAATACCGCGGATAATAGAAGAGATGATGGCGATGGCTCCAGGGTTGGAGCAGCCGAAAAGAAGAGTTCGGCATCACCCTGGTCGGTAAAAAGTGGCCGCAACGTAAGCTAGGCGGGAGAGGACAGTGATACTGATCTGTCATCGGATGTGGAAAACGCTGATTGTGTAAGAACCCTCCGTCTAAACACTTACAGATGGCAGGCGTGGTACAAAGCCTCGCAATAGCTGAACGTTTGAAAGTCTGTAAGGTGATGGATTGTTACATGGGGAAGCTGGTTCAGGTTGGTCTGCAAGCAAAGCTGAAGACACGGTTTATACAGTTCGTAAGATCGGGCTATGCCTGACTTGAAAAAAATCCGCCGTATCGGACTACGGCGGCAGATGTCACACAGGGTTGTCAGCTATTAGTGCTGCTTGTTAGTCATGGAATATGCCCAGAGGCACATTACCAGTGCGGGGTGAATTGTATACCTTTCTAAATATGCTGCCGGGATTTGACGGAACATTTTGGGAACATAAAAAAATACCAGAAATTTCTTAAGTAAATAGCGCACAATTAATACATAACCCATTATCAATAATGAATTATCCGATCTTTCGGTTGATTAAATATCTGCACTACTTGAAGTATAATTGGTCGAAAATTTGTGCAGCAGCTACTAGAATTTTATTCGTTAAGTCAAATTTAAAAGACGAAAACGGAGCGTACGATGCAAGATGACATTGCAGCTGAGTGTGAAATTCAGATAAAACGTTTGGCGGGTATGTATCAGATGGGGGACGGCTACCAGCAAACAAAAGAAGCGATCAACTCAATCCTAACGGACTTCAATCATGGACTGGGGAGAGAGGTGTCTGTACGCATCATGGTATGGAGTGATTTACATGCTTCGCTAAAAAATTCCCTGATAATTTCAGCCGACCCTCGCTGGATAGAAGCGATTCGCTATGCGATTTCGCGAGTTAAGTCGTTCAAGCAGAATGCAATGGCATCCCATGCAGCCCGTGTGGCTTCCCATGCCTTAGCCGCAAATGAACAGAATTAATTCACTTTATTTGAGCGAATGTTCATGGCAGGAAAGCAAATAGCCGGATTGCAGCAGTACATCAACAAACAGCGCAAGTGATTACGTATGACGAGTCACTCCATTATGTTCAGGTCTTAGAAATTTGAGCTGAGTTCTGCAAATCTTTAAGCGATACCGAAATGAGAGCCCTTACCACAGGGTAAGGAGTGTCTGAGGCACTGAAGGCAGACAATATGTCAGTTACGGTAATGCTGGCGGGATTACGGGATAATGCGTAACCGCCGTACATGCCGGGCATACTCTTAACTAGGCCTTCATCCCTGAGCACCGCTATCAGACTTTCAAGGTAACTAACAGAAAGTGAAACTTCTGAAATTAAATCTCTGACAGGTATAACTTTCTCCTCACTCAGAGCCATCATGATGTTTAGAGCGTTGTTCTGTTTACTGGTAAGCATCCTTTAGAAGCCCGTTAATTTTCTCTTTCAAAAGAATACCACTGTTGTCGGGGACGTTGATCCAAATGGATCGGCATAGCTGAATCCACCGACAAGGACTGGCGGTTAACCCAACATCTGGCTTGTCTCTCGATGGGTGCGAAGCGGCTGCCGGTTGCGATGAATCGCCACGGGTAATCTAGACACTTTTGAGCCGTTGATAATATAGGTTTTCATATTCAGCCGGTGGCA
>JRUP01000067.1 GCA_000773965.1 Enterobacter cancerogenus | reverse complement strand
GCCGGTGACCAGATTGACGCTCAGGCCAGGATATTCGCGCAGCATATCGCTGGTCATTGCAGACAACACGTTTTGCGCCATAGTGGATGAGCAGCCGATACGCAGAATACCAATCGGCGTATTGTTGAAGGCATACAGCTGTTCATGCACCTGTGATGCCTCGGCCAGCATGCGACGACAGCCCTGATAATAGATCTTGCCCGCTTCGGTCAGGCCTATACTGCGCGTACTGCGATTTAACAATTTGACCTGCAACTCATCTTCCAGTTTGGCGACAATTTGGCTGATTGACGAAACGCTAAGATGAAGCTGACGTGCCGCGGCGGTAAAAGAACCTAATTCAACCACTTTGGCGAAAATGGACATGCCTTTAAGTCGTTCCATTGTTTACTCTGGCTAAAAAGTGATTTAGCTCACAATATGTAGAAAACGTATAGTCATGCGCGTTACTATACGCACGCTGGGTCTGTTCACCGCACCTTAACACGGCTGTGTTTACACGATGATACGCTATCATTAGCTCAACGCGGCCTGAATGTTGCCATCAGTCTCCCAATCATCCCCTGATTCTCAACCCGACGTGCCACGCGGCATGAGGGCAGGTATCGGTGCAATCCGGCAAGGTCGAACTAAGGAACCGTAATGAGTGTGCTTCCGGTATTTGTCGTATTCGGGCTGAGTTTTCCGCCCATCTTCATTGAACTACTGGTTTCTCTGGCGCTGTTCTGGCTGGTG
>JRUP01000066.1 GCA_000773965.1 Enterobacter cancerogenus | reverse complement strand
GCTTTACGCGGCGATTGGTATGGCGGCGGTATTAGCGGCCGTGAGTCAGGCGCCGTTAATGGCGATGCTGATGGTGCTGGAGATGACGCTCAACAGCAGCCTGTTATTCCCGATCATGATCGCCTCGGTGCTGGCTTCCATGGTGGTGTATCGGCTGCAATCGGCCAGCACCTACCCGGTGGTGAGCAATCACTTTAGCCGTTCAGAGGCCAAATTTGATTTCGATAATATGCGCGTTGACCAACTGATCATCCCCGGCGCCGCGTTGCAGTCTGAAGAGTCGGTAGGTCAGGCGCTGGCTGTGAGTTCACTGAAGCGCGAACGCTATGTGTATGTGATCAACAGCGCGGGGCAGTTTCTGGGGGTAGTATCTATCCATGACATCTCGCGCAAAGTGTTATCGCAGGAGATCACCCTGGATTCACCGGTCAGCAGCGTGATGGACGATAACTTCCCGTGCATTTACCAGAACCAGAGTATGCGTGAAGGCTGGGAGGCCTTTGCCCGCGTGACGCTGGAGCGTTTACCGGTGCTCAACAACCCGCAGGAGCGCCGCTTTATGGGCGCCTTGACCAAAACCAGTTTGATTCAGAAGGCACAGGAGTTCCTATAACAACAGCGCCCGATTAAGGGCGCTGTCAGGCACTTAGCGAATAGCGTAGGTTTCGATTTCCACTCTCTGCCAGGTACGTAGCATCGAATCCACCTGCACAATGGTGCTGGCCGGGCGGATGGTGCCAAAGGTCTCGAGGTGCGCCTGCGCCACTTTATCCGCATCATTCATATCGCGCACATACACCACGGTGCGCACCACATCCTCCATTTCCATATCCGCCTGATGCACCACCTTAGTAATGGTGCTGAGGATGGATTTGGTCTGCTCATAGGCATCCGCTTTTTCAAAATCCGGCGTGGCGCAGGTGCCGGAAATATGCAGCTGATTATCAGCCTTCACGGCACGTGAGTAGCCAAATACGGCTTCATAGGCGCCGCCAGAGGAAATCTTCACTTTAGGGGTTGGGCTCATAACGTTCTCCATTAAAACTGAGGGTTAGGTGGGTAAGGGTTTTCCAGTGCGATCGTGCATTTTCCACAGCGCCAGTAAGCCAAGCACGGCACCGCCGATCAGATAGAACGCGGGGATTAACGTGATGCCGGTCTGCTTGATCAGCCAGGTATTGATCAGCGGCGCGGTGCCGCCGAGCAGTGAAACAGACAGGTTGTAGCTGATGGCAAAACAGCTGTAGCGCACGGTGCTGCCAAACAGTGACGTCAGGGTGGCGGGAATGGTGCCCTCAAAGAACAGCATGCCCAGCAGCAGTACCGTCATGCCGATGACAATCGCTGCCATGCCGTGGCTTTGCAGTGCCCAAAACACCGGAATGGCGGAAATGATGATCAGAACACTGCCGATGGTGAGCATGCGCTTACGACCGAAGCGATCGCCCAGCATGCCGAACACCGGAATAAACAACAGCAGTGCCAGCGTGGCAATCAACGACAGATTGGCGCTGAACGTTTCTGACATGCCCATAAAGCTCACCAGATAACTCGGGATATAGCCCAGCACGATGTAGTAATTGATATTGAAAGCCGCCACCAGGCCTGCGCAGCGCAGCAATTGGGGCCACTCTTTGAGGATCAGCGCCCACAAAGACGGCGCCCGTGCCGTGGCTTTAGCTTTACCAGCCTGCATTTCACGGAATACCGGCGTTTCATCGACATGCAGGCGGATAAACAGCGCCACGATGCCCATCAGTCCGGCAATCACAAAGGGGACGCGCCAGCCCCATGCCACCATGGTGTTTTCGCCTAACACACTACTGATCACGTTCACAATGATGCCGCCCACCAGGAAGCCGGCGATGTTGCCGAACTCCAGCCAACTGGTGAAGAAGGTGCGACGTTTATCAGGGCTGTGTTCGGCGATAAAAATGCAGGACCCACCGTATTCGCCGCCGGT
>JRUP01000065.1 GCA_000773965.1 Enterobacter cancerogenus | reverse complement strand
AATTTTACGAATATCCATGAGTGTGGTTCCGTACTCTGTTTAATTGGAATGTGACAGGCGTTTTACTGCCGTTTGTAAAGCCCATGAGTATCCATCAGCGCCAAGTCCACAAATGACGCCAGCAGATACATCAGAAAGATAGGAGTGATGTCGGAACGGCTCGCGTGCATGCACGTTCGAGAGATGCACCTCAATAAAAGGGATGCTAACCGCCAACAGGGCATCACGCAGTGCAACGCTGGTATGCGTGAATGCAGCCGGGTTGATGATGATGTAATCCACATTGCCACGGGCATCGTGAATACGATCAATCAACTGAAACTCTGCATTCGATTGCAAATGACTCAATTTCACATGGTGCTGATCGGCCTGCTGGGTCAAATCGCTGACAATTTCTGCCAACGTGGTGTGCCCATACTTCTCAGGCTCGCGCGTTCCCAACAAATTCAGGTTGGGGCCGTTTAAAAGCAGTATGTGAAATTCGTGCGCCATCTTGCTGCTATCTCCTGCAATCAGTAAGGCATCGCGTAAAATACCGCGACATCTGTCGTTTGTCACTCCTGAGAGTGAAAAAGACGACTTCGCTTGCAATAAAGCCGGGCATTATATCCGTTTCGTCGCAATTCGCAGCAAAATACTGGTCTTATCTGCGAAGTTGATCGGATGCGGCCCGAAAGCCACACCTTTTATCAGATTTCACAGCAGGAAGACAACCATGCGGGGATTATCGATGCAGAAGTTTACGCAACTTATTGTAACGCCAACCTAACAGCACTAAAGCCACCAGCGCATAAATCCAGGGCTGCGGGGAGAAGACTTTCACCGACCAAAGATAGTGGATAGGTGCGAGGATCGCGACAAGATAGATGCCGTTGTGCAGGGTTTGCCAGCGACGGCCAAGCTTACGTTGGGCACGTTGAAATGAGGTGATGGCGAGGGCAAACAGCACCAGCCAGCAGATCATACCCAGTAACAGATAAGGACGTGAAACGATCTCACTACCCAGCAGTTGCAGGTGGTTATAACCCAGTTCCAGCAGGTAATAGCTGGTCAAATGCAAACATGCCCAGGCAAAACACCACACGCCGAGCAGGCGACGGGTGCGAATCAGCAGAGGCTGTTTCAGGTAACGCGTGAGTGGGCTCACCAGCAGCGTCGCCAGAAGCAACTTTAACGCCATTCTGCCGGTAAAATGCTGGATATCTTTCGCCGGATCGGCACTTAACCAGCCCTGGCTGGCTGCCATAAACAGATACACAAACGGCAGGAAAGCCGCGAGATGCAGCACCACTTTTAACAGGGTGATATGGCGTAACGTCAGTCGCACTCAGTAATTCTCCCGTAAATCGAGCCCGCGATACAGTGAAGCCACCTCTTTAGCGTAGCCGTTAAACAGCAGGGTTGGCTGGCGTTCGACATTCAGAATGCCGCCGGAACCAATAAAACGCTCGGTGGCCTGCGACCAGCGCGGGTGATTCACATGGGGGTTAACGTTGGCATAAAATCCATATTCGTTATTGGCGATTTGGTTCCATGTGGTAGGAGGCTGGTCGCGCGTCAGGGTGATTTTAACGATGGATTTGATGCCCTTGAAACCGTATTTCCACGGCACCGTCAGGCGAATCGGGGCGCCATTCTGTGGCGGCAGCGCTTTACCGTACACGCCGGTGCTTAATAGTGTGAGAGGGTGCATCGCTTCATCAAGACGCAACCCTTCCACATACGGATAATCCAGCCCACCGCCAATAAAGCGATCTTTCTGACCTGGCATCTGGTCCGGAGCATATAACGTCTGAAAGGCGACAAAGCGGGCATTGCTGGTGGGTTCAGCCAGTTTGAGTAATTTATTCAGCTCAAAGCCCACCCAAGGGATCACCATCGACCACGCTTCAACACAGCGCATGCGATAAATACGCTGCTCCATGGCAAAACGTTTAAAGATGTCGTCCATATCCAGCGTGATCGGTTTCGCCACTTCACCTTCAATGCGCAACTGCCAGGGCTCAGTTTTCAGCGTGCCGGCGTTGGCAGCTGGATCGGCCTTATCCAGACCAAACTCATAAAAGTTGTTATATCCAGAAACCTTGTCAAACGGTGTCATCGGCAGATCGGCCTGATACTGCGCGGGTTTGGTAAATTGCAGATCGCGACCTGCGGGGGCAGGTGGACGGTCATTGCCTTTAAACCAGCTCAGCACATCTGCCTGCGCCGCGCCGGGTAAACTTGCCGCAGCGGCGCCTAATCCCAGCGCTTTCAACACCTGACGGCGGCGCATATTAAAGATGCTCTCGGGCGTCACGTCGGATTCGGTAAGGTATTGCTTCAGCTTCATGGCATTCTCCGGCGAAAAAGGTGGTGTTGTACTCAGCATGATCAACTCGCGCTGGACATGCCACTTTGCCCAGAAAAATATGAAATTTCCTGGCAAGCGGGCTCTGTTGAGAATAGGACGAAAAAGTCCGTGTGAAACGCAAGCCATCACACTTTGCGGCTATACTCGCGCCGCAGGTCCGATTAGCATGGCGCACCGCCTAATTTGATGCGCGTCTGGCGCTGATTCAGACGATGTTTTGTGCTATTTTGCTCAGGTTTACGCCAATGAGCAGGTTGGCGCCGTCGGATGGCGACCGTTTAGAACCGCAGTGATACAGGCACAGGGATGCGATTAACAACTAAGTTTTCTGCGTTTATTACATTATTAAGCTTACTGGCAATGTTATTGATGCTGGTCGGCTGCGCTTTTAGTTTTATCTGGCTATCGCAACAACGCGTTGAAACACGCGTCAATACGCTAGCGACCGAAGTCGATAAAGCGCTGACAACGCAATCGCCACAAGAACTGACGCAGTGGTTGACGCGCATCATGCCGGTGATCAATGCGGAACAGATTGAGATGCATAACGGCAATACCGTGGTGTTTCAACTCGCTCGCCATGAAAATCCTATGCTCGAAGATGAGCCGAATCGTTTTATTCAGTTCGATCTTCCGTTAGTGCACTCTCCCGGCCTTGAGCTGCGTGTAGTGGTACTCGATCCTGCGAAAACCTGGTTCCGCTCCTTTACTGGTGCCTATACGCTGATTGTCCTGCTCAGCGTGGTGGCGATTATGTCGGCTTTACTGGTGATGACGCATCGCTGGATCAATCGTCGCTGGCAGCACATGGAGCGTTTAGAAGCCCGCTCCGAGCGTATTCTGGCGGGTGAGCGCGTGCCCTACGTCGGGCATTATGCCGAATGGCCGCCAAAAGCCAGTCGCGCCATTGACACTTTACTTAACGATCTTCAGGAAGCGGGCGAGCAGCGCTTGCGCATTGATACGCTTATCCGTACGTTTGCCGCACAGGATTCACGCACCGGCCTGAATAACCGCCTGTTTTTCGATAACCAGTTAGCCACGCTGCTGGAAGATCAGGAAGATGTAGGCGCGCATGGCGTGGTGATGATGGTGCGTCTGCCCGATCTCGACACGCTGCATGAAACGCTGGGCCAAACGCTCGTGGATGAATACCTGTTTGACCTGATTAATATGCTGTCGACTTTTGTTCTGCGATACCCAGGCGCTTTACTGGCACGCTACTTCCGCAGCGATTTTGCCGTGTTATTGCCGCACCGCACGCTCAAAGAGGCCAACAGTATCGCCGATCAGTTGATCAACGCGGTCGACTCATTGCCGCCGATGCGTATGGTCGATCGCGATGATTTAATCCACATTGGCATCAGCGCGTGGCGCAGCGGAGAAACCGTGCCGCAGGTGATGGAAAATGTCGAGATGGCGACCCGTCGTGCCGCCTTGCAGGGCGGTAACAGTTGGTCAGTCGGTGAAGGCAATACCTTAGACATGGGACGTGGTAGTGTGCGCTGGCGAACGCTGCTGGAAAACACGCTTAATCGCGGCGGCCCACGTCTGTATCAAAAACCGGCCGTGTTGCTGGATGGCAAGGTGCACCACCGTGAAATGCTGGCGCGCGTGTTCGATGGTGACAAAGAAGTGGTGTCGGCCGAGTTTATGCCACTGGTGCTGCAACTGGGTTTGACCGACAGTTGGGATCGCCAACTGGTGACGCGAATCGCGGCACTCTCTGAAGTGTGGCCTGATGAAACGCTGGCGTTACCCGTCAATATTGACTCCTTATTACAGCGTCCATTCCAGCGCTGGCTGCAAACGCTTTTGCTGCAATGTACAAAATCGCAAAGAAAACGTTTTTTATTTGAACTTGCTGAGGCGGATGTTTGTCAACACATCAATCGCTTAGTGCCGGTTTTCCAAATGTTGACCGCGTTTGGTTGCCGTGTGGCGGTGGATCAGGCGGGCATGACCGTGGTGAGCAGTGCTTATATCAAGCAGTTCCCAATCGAAGTGATCAAACTCGACCCGGGGCTGGTACGTAATATTGAACGTCGTACTGAAAACCAGTTATTTGTGCAAAGTTTACTGGAAGTGTGCAAATCCACCCCGACACAAGTTTTTGCTGCAGGCGTGCGCACGCGCGCGGAGTGGCAAACGCTGGCGAATCTGGGCGTGGCAGGTGGGCAGGGCGACTTCTTTGCCCCATCATTGCCGGTGAACAGTAACGTGAAAAAACATTCACAACGTTATCGAATTTAGGTCTTCAGCCAGTAAAGTGGCGCTGAGGGGCCTTTTTCTGCCCTTTAGTGGATTACGTCCGCGCTTATGATGGCTGGAAATGTTAGATTTTATGTCGAAATTCGCCCGGTTATTAAGGGGGAATTTACGTTTAATAGGGCGGCTTAGCGCTATTTAACGGCGGCCAGGGATAAGCGAATCGGCCCAAAAAATTATTCAGCGTATTTTTTCACCGAAGCAGAACGTTTTTGCGCCTTGTAGCGGCTTCGCGTGGTTGGTAAAGTAGGCGGATTTTATTTTCCGCCCCCAGCTTGCAGGATTATCCCTTAGTATGTTTAAAAAATTTCGTGGCATGTTTTCCAATGACTTGTCCATTGACCTGGGTACCGCGAATACCCTGATTTACGTAAAAGGACAAGGCATCGTGCTGAACGAGCCTTCCGTGGTTGCCATTCGTCAGGATCGTGCCGGTTCGCCAAAGAGCGTTGCGGCCGTAGGTCATGACGCCAAGCAGATGCTGGGTCGTACTCCAGGCAACATCGCGGCCATCCGTCCTATGAAAGATGGCGTGATCGCCGATTTCTTCGTGACTGAAAAAATGCTCCAGCACTTCATTAAGCAAGTGCACAGCAACAGCTTTATGCGTCCAAGCCCACGTGTGCTGGTCTGCGT
>JRUP01000064.1 GCA_000773965.1 Enterobacter cancerogenus | reverse complement strand
CTGTTAGTTAGTAGTCACACACTCTGTGGCGGCGCGATTAACCGCACCGCCACAAACCATCACGCTAATTAAAGCGACATATCCACCACGATACGCCCTTCAATTTTTCCCGCATGCATACGCGCAAAAATGTCATTAATGTTGGTCAGCGGTTCAACCGCCACGTTGGCTTTCACTTTGTGACGACCGGCGAAATCCAACGCTTCCTGGAGATCTTTACGCGTGCCCACAATTGAACCGCGCACCGTAATCCCGTCCAGCACCATATCGAAAATCGACAGGTCGAATTTGCCCGGTGGCAGACCATTCAGCACCATGGTGCCGCCACGGCGCATGGTGCCAATCGCCTGCTCAAACGCTTTCGGTGATACGGCCGTAACCAGCACGCCATGCGCACCACCAAAACTTTCCTGGAACACTTTTGCGGGATCGACGTTCTTCGCATTCGCTACCACACTGGCACCAAGCCGCTTAGCAAACGCCAGCTTCTCATCGTCGATATCCACCGCAGCCACATTCAGTCCCATCGCCACCGCGTACTGCACCGCCATATGACCTAAACCTCCAATACCGGACACCACTACCCAATCGCCTGGCTTGGTATCGGTCATTTTCAGGCCTTTGTACACCGTCACACCGGCACACAGAATTGGTGCGATTTCGTTGTAATCGATGTTTTCCGGGATGATGCCGACATAGTTCGCATCCGCGAGGCAATATTCTGCGAAACTGCCGTTCACCGAATAACCGGCATTCTGCTGTGACAGACACAGGGTTTCCCAGCTATCCAGACAGTGTTCGCAGTGGCCGCATGCGGAATAGAGCCACGGCACGCCTACACGATCGCCCAGTTTTAAATGCTTCACACCTTCACCCAGCGCCACCACCTGCCCTACGCCTTCGTGGCCGGGAATAAACGGAGGATTTGGTTTAATCGGCCAGTCACCTTCGGCGGCATGTAAGTCGGTATGGCACACGCCGGTCGCGGCGATTTTCACCAGGATCTGGCCCGGCCCCACTTGCGGTACCGGTACCTGCTCAATCACTAACGGTTCGCCAAAGGCTTTAACAACGGCGGCTTTCATGGTGGTTTTGATTTGCATATTCATCTTTCACTCTCCATTTGATCGGATGCAGACTCAGAACAGGCCCAAAGGCGCGGTGCCATAGCTGACCAGCAGATTTTTGGTTTGTTGGTAGGCGCTCAGCGCCATCTTGTGCGTCTCGCGACCCACGCCCGATTGCTTGTAGCCACCGAAAGCCGCGTGTGCGGGATAGATGTGATAGCAGTTGGTCCAGACACGACCGGCTTTGATGCCACGTCCCATGCGATACGCCAGATTGGTATCACGCGTCCACACGCCCGCCCCGAGGCCAAACTGGGTTTCGTTGGCAATCGACAAGGCTTCCGCTTCATCTTTAAAGGTGGTGATGCCGATAACCGGCCCAAAAATCTCTTCCTGGAAACACCGCATCTGGTTGGTGCCTTTAATCAGGGTTGGCTGGATATAGAATCCGTTATCCAGTTCGGCAGCGACGCTGGCGCGATCGCCTCCGGTTAGAATTTGCCCCCCTTCGTCGCGCGCGATGTTGATGTAAGACAGGATTTTGTCGAATTGCTGACGGGAAGCCTGAGCACCGATCATGGTGTCGGTATCCAGCGGATCGCCCCGGCGGATGTTTGCCACTTTCTCCATCACCCGCGCCATAAACGGCTCATAGATCGATTCATGGATCAACGCACGTGACGGACAAGTGCAGACCTCGCCCTGGTTGAAGAAACCGAGTACCAGCCCTTCCACCGCTTTTTCGATAAAGTCCGATTCACCGTCCATCACATCGGCAAAGTAGATGTTCGGCGACTTGCCGCCCAGTTCGACGGTGCAAGGAATGATGTTTTCAGCCGCGCACGCCATAATATGACGGCCCACTGGCGTAGAACCGGTGAACGCGATTTTGGCGATACGTTTGCTGGTGGCCAGCGCTTCACCGGCTTCACGGCCAAAGCCCTGCACCACGTTAAGCACGCCCGCCGGGAACAGATCGCCGATCAATTCCATCAACAGCGTGATGGCCAATGGCGTTTGTTCGGCCGGTTTCAGCACCACGCAGTTACCTGCCGCCAGTGCCGGAGCCAGTTTCCATGCCGCCATTAACAGCGGGAAGTTCCACGGGATGATCTGCCCGACCACGCCCAGCGGTTCATGGAAGTGATAAGCAACGGTGGTTTCATCAATCTCAGCGGTGCTGCCTTCCTGCGCACGCAGACAACCGGCAAAGTAGCGGAAATGATCCACCGCCAACGGCAGATCGGCGTTGAGGGTTTCACGGATCGGCTTGCCGTTGTCCCAACTCTCCGCCACAGACAACATTTCGAGGTTTTGTTCAATGCAGTCGGCCACCTGCAGCAGCAGATTGGCCCGATGTTGCACGCTGGTTTTTCCCCAGGCGTCAGCGGCCTGATGAGCAGCGTCCAGTGCTAAATCGATATCCCGCACGTCAGAACGCGGAAACTGCGCAATATCGCTGCCATCAACAGGCGAGGTGTTCGTAAAATACTGGCCGCTGAGCGGCTCTGTGAATTTGCCCGCAATAAAATTGCCGTAGGTCGCTTTAAAAGTGACCAAAGCGCCGGGCGTGCCGGGATGTGCATAACGCATCGCAAACTCCTTCGTGTAGGGTCGTTTATTGTTAGCTGGCAGCGGCAACCTGTGGGTCAACAGATTGAACAGCCCGCTGCCGTACATACCTATTGCAGCGGGCGTGCCAGTTTTTTTCAGCTTGCGAATTTTTGAAAAATCGTACTATCTATCATCGATTTATAAAACCAATAGCCCTTTTAAACGCGCGGTTTCTGCCACCAAAATCCTCATCTGTGTTGCGTATCGCAACACCGCAGAAACCAAGCCGCTACAATACTGCAACACTTTCGCTTAGGCATGAGGTTACCAATGCAGGGAAATTCAGCCGCGTCTGCCGTTAATACCAACCCGCTGTTAAGCGACTCCTGGTTTCGTAGCCAGCTGTATGGTCTCGACCGCACCGCCGATGATTTTCCTCGCGTCCGCCAGGGTGAGTTGGCTGATGTGCTGGCCAGTAATGCCGGGCTGCAACAATTTGCCCAGCCGGTGATTAAACAGCTGGCGCAGAAACTGGCGGAAAAACAATCCGTAGTGATTCTTTCTGATGCCACCGGTTTGGTACTGAACACCTTTGGCGACATGCAATCGATGGAGAAAGCGCAGCGATTTGCACTCGCCCCCGGCAATTTGTGGAGCGAATGCGGGCGCGGCACCAATGCGATTGGCACCGCGCTAGCGATTGACGATGGCTGTGAAATTGAGGGCCAGCAACATTTTCTCACCCTGAATCAGGGGCTCTACTGCGCCGCCATGCCGTTGCAGATGCCCAACGGTCAGATTGCGGGCGTGTTGGATATCTCTGGCCCAGCGCACTTCCCGCATCCGCAAACGTTTCAGTGGGTCAAAGCCGCCGCTAAACAGATCGAGTATTTGTGGGTTAAGCAAAGCCTGCATCCCCAACAATGGTTGATGAGCCTGCACGTTGAGCCGCACGGCATTGATACCAGTGATGAGTTGCTGCTGGTGTTCTCCGATAATGTGCTCACCGCCGCAAACCGCCTGGCGATGCGTGAACTCAATCTCACCACCGAGCAGTTGGGCACCCTGACATTCCAGCAGCTGTTTGACCAGCTCGAACAGCAGGCCAACACCATTCCTTTACCGATTCATTTTGCACAACAGCGCTACTACTTCCGCCTGCGCGCACCGCACCGCACGCATTTCGCCACACCGAGCGAACCCGCCCCCGATCTCCCCTTCTCGCTGGGTCGTGATGGCGAGAAAATGGTGCGTCTGATGAATGCCGGAGTGTCGTTGTGCATTCACGGTGAAACCGGCAGCGGTAAAGAGTATGTCAGCCGTGCGCTGCATCAGCAGAGTCGCTGGCGTGAGGGCAAATTTGTCGCCATCAACTGCGCTGCCATTCCGGAAGCGTTGATTGAATCCGAGCTATTTGGTTATCAGCCTGGCGCCTTTACCGGAGCCAGCAAAAATGGCTACATCGGCAAAATCCGCGAGGCGGATGGTGGCGTGCTGTTTCTTGATGAAATTGGAGATATGCCGCTGGCGCTACAAACCCGTTTGCTGCGCGTGCTGCAAGAAAAAGAGGTCGCGCCGCTCGGTTCCAGTCGCAGCTGGCCGGTGAATTTTGCCGTGATCTGCGCAACACACCGTGATTTGGCGCAGCGTGTGGCCGAGGGCGAGTTCCGCGAGGATCTTCTCTATCGCTTGCAGGAATTTTCCATGACCATCCCGCCGTTGCGTGCCTGGCCTGATATCGAAGACTTTATTGGTCGGTTGTGGATTGAGCTGGGCGGCGCAGATCGCGATATCCAGCTTTCTCCCGCCTTGCTGGCATCGCTGGCACAATTGCCATGGCCGGGCAACGTGCGGCAATTACGCAGTCTGTTGCGCGTGCTGCTGGCGTTGGCGGACGAAGGGGAAGAAGTCACTGATGTGCATTTGCCAGCCGAATATCGCCGAGTAGCGGCGGTGCCAGCGGAAGATAAGCAGAGCCATGATGAGCGGCTGATTAGCGAAACGCTACAACGCTTTAATGGCAATATCAGTAAAACGGCGGAGGCATTGGGTGTCGCGCGCAGCACGCTTTATCGTCGTGCCGCACGCGACAAACGCGATTAATCGCGGAAGTTTTTGAACTGGAATGGCTGGCCGAGGTTGCCACCGCGCACCAGCGCCATCGCACCCTGCAAATCGTCGCGTGATTTACCGGTCACGCGCAGCTCTTCACCCTGAATCTGCGTCTGCACTTTCAGCTTGCTGTCTTTAATCAGCTTCACCAGCTTTTTAGCGATATCGCTTTCGATACCTTTTTTCAGCTTGGCTTCCACGCTCCAGCTTTTTCCGCTGTGAATGATCTCTTCTGGCACTTCAATCGCTGCGCCTTCAATGCCGCGTTTCAGCAGCTTTTCACGCAAAATATCCACCAGCTGTTTAACCTGGAAATCAGATTCGCTGGTGATTTTGATGGTCTCATTCTTCTCGTTAAGCTCAATGCTGGCGCTCACGTTGCGGAAATCGAAACGGGTTGAGATTTCACGGCTGGCATTCTCCACCGCATTACGCACTTCCGGCAGTTCGACTTCGGAAACGATATCGAAAGATGGCATCTTTTCTTCTCCTGATACTAAAGTGACATGCATAATACGCGTCTTATGGCGCTAATTAAACACGATACGCGGAAAGCTATACTTAACGATGTCGTGAAATTGAGAACCCGTCAGCGGGAGGCAAAATGAAAATTACCGTGTTGGGTTGTGGCGCCCTGGGTCAAATTTGGCTCGCCGCGCTCGCACGTCAGGGACATGAGGTTCAGGGCTGGTTGCGTGTACCCCAGCCCTATTGCTCGGTGAACGTGATTGATCCGCAAGGACAAGTCAGCAATCACACGTTTATCGCCAACGATCCGCTGTTTCTTGCCGAAAGCCAGCTGTTGCTGGTGACACTAAAAGCGCCACAGGTTTCCCCGGCGGTCAAAAACCTGCAAAGCATCCTGCCTGCTCATGCTGCCATTTTGTTATTGCACAATGGCATGGGCACGCTGGAAGAGCTGAAGGAGTTGCAGCAACCGCTGCTGCGCGGCATTACCACTCACGCGGCAATGCGTGATGGCACGGTGATCAAACACGTTGCGCAGGGCATCACACATATCGGTCCCACCGGACGTGAAAGTGCCGCGATGAGCGATATCGCCGATATCCTGCACCAGGCGCTGCCGGACGTGGCCTGGCACGACAACATTGCTTCTGCCAGCTGGCGCAAACTGGCGGTGAACTGCGTGATTAATCCTCTTACCGTTGAACACGATTGCCAGAACGGTGCCCTGCGCGCCTGGCCGCAGCAGATTGCCACGCTGTGTGAAGAGATTGCCTGGGTGATGGAGCGTGAAGGCCAGCACATTGCGGTCGATAACCTGCGCGACATCATTTATGACGTCATTGACAGCACCGCAGCGAATACCTCCTCAATGTTGCAGGATGTACGCGCCCAGCGACTGACAGAAATTGATTACATCACTGGCTACCTGTTGCGCCGCGCTCGCGCCCAGGGCATTTCACTGCCGGAGAACACCCGTTTGTACGATCTGATTAAACGCAAGGAGTCCCAATATGAGCGCGACCGCATCGGTTCTGGTTTGCCTGGCACATGGCAGTGAAGAGATTGAAGCTGTCACCACTATCGACCTGCTGGTCCGCGCGGGCTTAAGCGTCACCACCGCCAGTGTCGAAAGCGATGGCACGCGCGAGATTATCTGCTCACGCGGCGTGCGCCTGCTGGCCGATGCGCCACTGGTTGAGGTGGCGGATAACGATTATGACGCCGTGGTGCTGCCCGGCGGCCTGAAGGGTGCAGAGACCTTCCGTGACAGCCCACTGCTGGTGGAAACCGTACGCCAGTTTCATCTGGCAGGGAAAATCGTTGCCGCGATTTGTGCCGCACCTGGCACGGTGCTGATTCCGCACGATCTGTTCCCGGTGGGCAATATGACCGGCTTTCCTGGCTTGCGCGACACCATCCCTGACAAACACTGGATGGATCGCCGTGTGGTATGGGATCCGCGCGTCAACCTGCTATCCAGCCAGGGGCCAGGCACTTCGATTGATTTTGCACTGAAGCTGATTGATCTGCTGGTGGATAAAGAGAAAGCGCGTGAAGTGGCGTCACAGTTAGTGTTAGCGGCGGGGATTTATAACTATCAGGAATTTGAAGAGCGTGAATAACCGCATTGAAAGGCAGTAAAAACACTTAACGGTAGCGGCGCAATGTATTACGCATGTCAAAGTGGCAAGGTGCCGAGTGTGACACGCGCGATGAATCACGCCGTTACCAGGTTATCACCGTTACGGACGATAGACCTTCACGTTTTTAAAGCCTTGCTCATGCAGATACAACGCCTGTAAACGGCTCATCACGCCGCGATCGCAATACAGCAGCCAGGTTTTGTTCTGATCCAGATCGCCAAACTGTGTGCTCAATTTGTAGAACGGCAGAGATTTCACATCCACGCCTTCCAGCGCCAGCGGTGATGCCTCTTGCTCATCCACAGAACGGATATCCAGTACCACATCATCCGCGGTGAATGAGACCACGGTCTCGACTTCAACCACTTCTTCCTGTGCCTTCTCCGCGATTTCACGGATATCGACGTTGCTGGCTTCCTGCACCATACGATTGAGGATCTCGAAATCGAAGTTTTGCTCTTCTGCTTCGATCTTCGCCTTCACCGCTTTCACCGTTGGGCTTTTCGAAATCACACCGCAATATTCCGGCATGGTTTTGGCAAAGTCTTCGGTGCCGATATGGCGCGCCAAATCGATGATGTGCTCTTTATCATGCGAGATCAGCGGACGCAGGATCAGGGTATCCGAGGCGTTATCAATCAGACGCAGGTTGGTCAGTGTCTGGCTCGATACCTGGCCCAGCGCTTCACCGGTCACCAGCGCCTGAACGCCGTAGCGCTCAGCGACCATCGACGCTGCACGCACCATCATGCGTTTCAGCACTACGCCCATCTGGCCGTCGTCCACTTTCTCTAAGATCTCGCCCACCACCGGCTCGAAGTTGATCGCCACAAAGCGCACGCGATGCGAACGACCAAAACGTTGCCACAGATAATGCGCGACCTGACGGACGCCGATTTCATGCGCGGCACCACCGAGGTTGAAGAAGCAGTAGTGCACGCGGCAACCACGACGCATCAGCATATAGCTGGAAACGCCGGAGTCGAATCCACCTGAAATCAGTGACAGCACATCTTCTTGCGTCCCGATGGGGAAACCACCCAGCCCTTCATAACGGCCGGTGATCAGCAGCAGACGATCGTCTTCGATCTCGAGATTGACTGTCACATCGGGATTTTTCAACTGCACGCGAGCAGTCTCAATGTGCTGATTGAGACCGCCACCCACGTAACGCTCAACCTCAATCGAGCTGAAGCTGTGCTTGCCACGACGCTTCACGCGCACGCAGAAACTTTTCCCTTCCAGACGTTCGCGATTCAGCGCCAGAGTCTGCTCGAAGATATCGTGCATATCGGTGTAAGGCTGATCCTCAACCTCCAGTACATGGTGAATACCGGGGATGCGCGTCAGTTCATCAATAACGACGGTACGCAGCGCTTCTTTCTTAGCGCGCACTTCAATATGGTCCCAGTGGCGCACCACGGCGATTTCGTCGTCGACAGTACGCAGGGTATTGCGGATGTTACCGGTCAGGATCTTGATAAAGCGCAAACGCACCGACTGACTTTTGATGGTGATTTCAGGGAAGAGCTTAATGATAAACTTCATGGCGACACAGCTTCATTGGGCAAATAAGTGCTAAAACCATCGGCACTTAACTGGTAAAATCATATAATTACGGGTAACGCAGAGGCGCCCGCATCCGAGGCGCAAAAGTATACCACCTTTGTCAGATGACCGCTTCTGCAACCGCAATCACATTCATTATTTTGCTAATTAATCCTCGTCGGCTACCATGACCGATTGCAAGATGATTCCTAACCTGTGAGTCGACACTGATTATGCCGAAAAAAGCCGAAGCGCCAGCCAGTTTTGAAAGCGCATTACAGCAGCTGGAACAAATCGTTAGCCGTCTGGAAAGTGGTGAACTGCCGCTGGAAGAAGCACTGAACGAATTTGAACGCGGCGTACAGCTGGCACGCACCGGTCAGCAAACCCTGCAGCAGGCCGAACAACGCGTGCAGATTCTGCTCAGCGATGACAAAGATGCCGCGCTCGCGCCGTTCACGCCGGAAAATGACTGATGGATTTCGCCAAATTACTCAACGCGTATCACGAACGCGTCAATCTGGCGTTGACACGCTTAATAGATCCACTTCCTTTTCAGAGTTCTCCTCTGGTGCAATCCATGCAATATGGGGCACTATTAGGCGGTAAGCGTCTGCGTCCATTTTTGGTTTACGCCACGGGCGAGATGTTAAAGGCCGATGCGGCCAGCCTGGATGCCCCGGCCGCTGCCGTAGAGTGCATTCATGCTTACTCTCTGATTCATGACGATCTGCCCGCGATGGATGACGATGCGTTACGTCGCGGACAGCCAACCTGCCATATAAAATATGGTGAAGACACAGCAATTCTCGCTGGTGATGCGTTGCAAACCCTGGCGTTTTCGATTCTGGCCGATGAGCCGATGCCCGGCGTCAGCCCGCAAGATCGCATTGCGATGATCTCCGAACTGGCTCAGGCCAGCGGTGTGGCAGGCATGTGCGGTGGCCAGGCGCTGGATCTCGCCGCAGAAGGCAAGCACATCGACCTCGCCCAGCTCGAGCAGATTCATCGTCATAAAACTGGCGCTTTGATTCGCGCTGCAGTGCGTCTTGGCGCATTGACGGCGGGTGAACGTGGCCGTGCGGCACTTCCGGTCCTGGACACCTACGCCAACGCCATCGGACTGGCGTTTCAGGTGCAGGATGACATTCTTGATGTGGTGGGCGATACCGCGGTGCTGGGCAAAACTCAGGGCGCGGATCAGGCATTGGGTAAGAGCACTTATCCGGCGCTGATGGGACTGGATAATGCCCGCAGTAAAGCGTGGGATCTTTATCAGGAAGCACTGGGCGCGTTAGAAATCCTGGCGGCACAGTCCTACAACACCACCGCATTACAAGCACTGGCAAGCTTCATAATTGAACGCGATAAATAACTTTCATAATGAGTCTCTGATGAGTTTTGATATTGCAAAATACCCGACACTGGCATTAGCGAGCACGGTTCAGGAATTACGTTTACTACCGAAAGAAAAACTTCCGGTACTGTGTGACGAGCTGCGTCAGTATCTGCTGGATAGCGTGAGCCGATCTTCCGGCCACTTTGCTTCGGGTCTGGGCGTCGTCGAACTAACAGTCGCGCTGCATTATGTTTATAACACCCCGTTTGACCATCTGGTGTGGGACGTTGGTCATCAGGCCTATCCGCACAAAATTCTGACCGGACGCCGCGATCGTATCGGCACTATCCGCCAGAAAAATGGCCTGCATCCGTTCCCGTGGCGCGGCGAAAGTGAATACGACGTATTAAGCGTCGGTCACTCATCGACCTCGATCAGCGCCGGATTGGGCATGGCGGTTGCCGCTGAGCGTGAAGGCAAAGGGCGTCGTACCGCCTGTATTATTGGTGATGGCGCCATTACCGCGGGCATGGCGTTCGAAGCCATGAACCACGCAGGCGACATCAAACCTGACATGCTGGTGATCCTTAACGACAACGAGATGTCGATCTCGGAAAACGTTGGCGCACTCAATAATCGTCTGGCACAGATTCTCTCTGGCAAAACCTACTCACGCCTGCGCGAAGGCGGCAAGCGTGTATTGGGCGGACTGCCGCCGATCAAAGAGCTGGTGAAGCGCACCGAAGAGCACCTGAAAGGCATGGTGGTGCCGGGCACGCTGTTTGAAGAGCTGGGCTTTAACTACATTGGTCCGGTTGATGGCCACGATGTACTGACGCTGGTGAGCACGCTGAAGAATATGCGCGACCTGAAAGGCCCGCAGTTCCTGCACATCATGACCAAAAAGGGCAAGGGCTACGCGCCTGCCGAACAGGATCCCATCGCCTGGCATGCGGTACCGAAGTTCGATCCGGCCAGCGGTTCCCTGCCGAAAAGCGCGCCAGGCCTGCCGAGCTACTCGAAGATTTTCGGTAGCTGGCTGAGCGAAATGGCGGCGGACGATCCGCGTTTAATGGCGGTGACGCCGGCGATGCGTGAAGGTTCTGGCATGGTCAGCTACTCTCGTGATTATCCGCAACAGTACTTTGACGTGGCAATTGCTGAACAGCATGCGGTGACCTTTGCTGCAGGTATGGCGATTGGCGGTTATAAGCCGGTGGTGGCGATTTATTCCACCTTCCTGCAGCGCGCTTACGATCAGCTGATTCACGATGTGGCGATCCAAAAACTGCCGGTGCTGTTCGCTATCGATCGCGGCGGCATCGTTGGCGCCGATGGCCAAACGCATCAGGGCGCATTTGATATCGCCTTCCTGCGCTGTGTTCCCGAAATGGTGATCATGACGCCAAGTGACGAGAACGAATGCCGCCAGATGCTTTACACCGGCTATCACTATCAGACGGGTCCAAGTGCAGTGCGCTATCCGCGCGGCACGGGCACTGGTGCTACGCTGGAGCCATTGGCCAGCCTGCCGCTGGGCAAAGGCATTGTAAAGCGCCGTGGTGAAAAGCTGGCGATCCTTAACTTCGGTACGCTGTTGCCTGAAGCACAGGCTGCCGCTGAAGCGCTGAACGCCACGCTGGTAGATATGCGTTTTGTGAAGCCACTGGATGAAGCCTTGATTGCCGAACTGTCCACCAGCCATGATTCGCTGGTGACGCTGGAAGAAGGCGCCATCAAAGGCGGAGCCGGTAGCGGCGTCAACGAATACGTGATGGCGAAACGTCTGCGTGTACACGTGCTGAACCTCGGCCTGCCAGATGAATTTATTCCGCAGGGCACGCAGGAAGAAGTTCGTCAGGATTATCAGCTGGATGCCGCCGGTATTCAGCAGCAAATCACTGACTGGTTGGCACAGTAATCCCCTCCCCGCTCCTGCTGCTATGCTTAGGGCATTCCTAACGCATAAGAGCAGGAGCTCCCATGAAAACCATTCGTTTAGGCCAAACCGACTTACAGGTTTCGCGTCTCTGTTTAGGCTGCATGACATACGGCGATCCGATGCGCGGCAATCACGCATGGACCCTGCCCGAAGAGAGCAGTCGACCGCTGATCAAGCAGGCACTGGACGCGGGCATTAACTTTTTCGACACCGCCAACAGCTACTCCGATGGCAGCAGTGAAGAGATCGTCGGGCGTGCGCTGAAAGATTTTGCCCAGCGCGACCAGGTTGTTGTCGCCACCAAGGTCTATTTCCCGCTCAGCAACCTTTCTCAGGGGCTGTCACGCAAGAACATTCTGCAATCCATCGACGATAGCCTGACGCGTCTCGGCATGGAGTATGTCGACCTGCTGCAGATTCACCGCTGGGATTACGACACGCCGATCGAAGAGACGCTTGAGGCGCTGAATGAGGTGGTGAAATCGGGTAAAGCGCGCTACATCGGCGCTTCTTCGATGCATGCTGCACAGTTCGCTCAGGCGCTGGATCTGCAAAAGCAGAATGGCTGGGCAAGTTTTGTCAGTATGCAGGATCAGTACAACCTGATTCAGCGTGAAGAAGAGAACGAGATGCACCCGCTGTGTGAACGTGAAGGTATCGCGGTGCTGCCGTGGAGCCCGCTGGCGCGCGGCAAGCTGACGCGTCCATGGGGCGAAACCACGGCGCGTTCGGTATCGGATAACGTGATGGAAAAACTCTATACCGGCACCGAAGAGAACGATGCGGCGATTGCAGAGCGTCTGGCGACCATTGCCGCCGATAAAGGCGTGACGCGTGCACAGGTGGCGCTGGCGTGGCTGCTGCATAAACCGGTGGTCACAGCCCCGATAATCGGTGCATCGCGCGAGCAGCAGTTTGCGGAATTGGTGAAGGCGGTGGATGTGGAGCTGAGTTCAACGGATATCGCCGAGCTGGAAACGGTGTATCAACCGCATCCGGTGGTAGGATTCGAGTAATGATTTAACAGCCCGCGTCCTGCGGGCTATCCTGGCAGACTCATTCCGTTCAGCGCTGCGGATTGCCCGCCCCTGAACGGCACCAGCTTGCTCTGAAGCTTTCGTACGCGTTGTGACAGAGGGCACGTGAGTTAGGCGCACCTGCCGAATTAAAGCACCAGCCCCAATCCATACAAAATCGCCGCTGATATCACGCCCGCGATAATGTCATCGACCATAATGCCCATGCCGCCATGCACGTTCTGATCGAACCAGCGAATCGGCCAGGGTTTCCACATATCGAAGATGCGGAAGATGACAAACCCGGCCAACACCCACTGCCAGCTCATCGCTGGGATCGCCATCAGCGTAATCCACATGCCGATAAACTCATCCCAGACGATGCTGCCGTGATCGTGCACGCCCATGTCTTTCGCCGTGCGATGGCACAGATAAACGCCCACGCTAATGCCAATCAGCACCAGCAGCGAATAGATCTGCAGTGGCAGAAAGGTCATCAACCACCAAAACGGAATCGCCGCAATCGAACCGGCAGTACCCGGCATGATCGGGCTCAGGCCACTGCCAAAACCGGTTGCCAACAGATGCCACGGATTGCTCAGGCGCAGGCGGCTTTTCGCTACATCTTTACTTCGCATTAAAGTGATCAAATCCCTTGTGATTAAAACGACGTGGCTTGCCATTTTCCAGCAGCGTCAATCCGTCGGCTTCAGGTGCAATCTGCCCGATGCAGGTATAAGGCACACCAAGATGGCCCAGCGCCACGTCCAGCGCACCACGATTGACTTCCGGCACGGTAAAGCACAGCTCGTAATCTTCGCCGCCACTTAACGCCCAGGTCAGCACCTGTTCCGGCTCAAAATGATCGCGCAACGCAGCGGACAGCGGCAACGCTTCCAGATTGAGACGCGCACCAACGCGGCTCGCCGTGAGAATATGGCCGAGATCGGCAATCAAACCATCGGAGATATCGATCGCCGAGGTCGCCAGATTGCGCAGCGCCTGGCCCTGCAACACACGTGGCATCGGGCGCAGATGGCGCTTGATCAACACTTCATGGACAGCCGGATCGTTCAGGCGATGACGATGTTGCAGTAGCGACAGGCCAGCCGCGCTGTCACCCAGCGTCCCGGTAACAAAGATCCAGTCACCCGGTTTAGCACCCGAACGCTTCAGTGCGCGTCCTGTCGGCACCAGACCGTGAATACCCAGCGTCAGGCTCAGCGGTCCGCGCGTGGTATCACCACCAATCAGCTGCATATCGTAATAATCCAGCAGCTCAAACAGGCTGTCGCTAAATGCGGCCAGCCAGCTTTCATTCACTTCAGGCAAGGTAATCGCCAGCGTCAACCACGCCGGATCGGCACCCATTGCCGCCAAATCACTGAGATTCACGGCCAGCGCTTTGTAACCCAGATCGGCAGGATGGATATCACGCAGGAAGTGCACGCCTGCCACCAGCGTATCGGTGCTAATGGCCAGCGTCTGTTTTTCGGGCACGTTCAGTAACGCACAGTCGTCACCAATTCCCTTCTCCACATCGCGGCGGGAGCTGGTAACGCGGTTAAAATAACGTGCGATCAGTTCGAATTCACCACAGGACATAAGTCAGGTCTCAATGAGAAAAAGGCCGGTAAACCGGCCTTTCGCATTTATTTTTTATTGGGTCGAATTTGTGGGGCTGCTTTATCCAGCACGCCGTTGACAAACTTGTGGCTGTCTTCAGCACCAAATACTTTGGCCAGTTCGATGCCTTCGTTGATGGCCACTTTGTAAGGCACATCAGAGCGCTTGCTCAGCTCATACAGCGAAAGTCGCAGGATGGCTTTTTCTACCTGGCCCAGCTCTTCCAGCTGACGTGACAGGTAAGGCTTCATCAGACCGTCCAGGTACGCGCTGTTAGTCGCCACACCGGCCAGCAATTCGCGGAAATAGCTAATATCGACGTCTTTGACGTCTTGTTCCGCCAGAAACTGGTATTCCACATCGGCAATGTCGTTCTGGGACAGCTGCCAGGAGTAAAGCGCCTGGACAGCGCACTCACGGGCGCGACGACGAGCAGCAGGTTTCACAAAATTCCCCTTCCAAAAATCAGGCTTTGATGGCTTTCAATACGTTAATCATTTCGAGTGCAGTCAGGGCCGCTTCGGCGCCTTTATTACCTGCTTTAGTGCCGGCGCGTTCAATCGCCTGCTCGATGTTTTCGGTGGTTAACACGCCGAAAGTCACCGGAATTTCGCTGGTCATCGCCACGTTGGCAATGCCAGAACTGGCTTCACCTGCCACATATTCGAAGTGGGCGGTGCCGCCACGGATCACGGTTCCCAGCGCAACGATCGCGTCGTGCTTACCGGCTTTCGCCAGTGCGCGCGCTGCCAATGGCAGTTCGTAAGCGCCTGGAACCCAAACCACAGTGATGTTTTCTGCTTTGACCTGGCCAATACGCTTCAGCGCATCCACCGCGCCATCCAGCAGGCTGTCATTAATGAAGTTGTTAAAACGCGCAATAACGATGGCAATGTGAGCATCAGGCGTGGCAACAGGAGCTTCGATAACTTTCATACATATCCTTTGGGTGTTTGATTTATGGCCCCGCAGAAGGGGGCGGATTCTATCATACTCTTCGGCGACGCGCTCAGGCTTTTCAGTCGGTGCTTAAGCGGGCGTCAGGGTCAGTCGCAGGTCCGCGCCAACCTTGCGTACGTCACTAAACTTCAGCTCTGGCGCATCGGACAATTGTTCCAGTCCAGGCAGTTCACACAGGCCGCGCGCCGCATTGCCCAGCAGCTTTGGCGCCACGTAGACAATCAGCTCGTCAACCAGTCCAGCCTGTAACAGTGCCCCCGCCAGACTGGCGCCAGCTTCAACCCACACCGAGTTAATCTGACGCTGGCCGAGTAACATCATCATCGCCACCAGATCCAGTTGCTCTCCGCGCAGCGGCACCGCAATCTGGCTGACGCTGTCTGGCCAGGTTTGCTGATAGATTTCACTGCGCATCAGCCAGGTTTCGCCCGGCTGACTCATCAGTCGATGTTGCGGCGTCACACGCTGCTGGCTATCAATCACCACGCGAATCGGCTGACGCAGCGTGGCTTCATCCAGCTGCTGGCGCATATCCTCATTCAGTTCGTTCCAGCGCACCGTTAATGACGGATCGTCTGCCAGCACAGTGGCACTGGAGGTAAGAATAGCCGAACTCTGGGCACGTAATTGTTGCACATCGCGCCTTGCCGCCGCCGAGGTGATCCATTGACTTTCGCCACTGGCCATCGCGGTGCGCCCATCAAGGGATGCGCCGAGTTTGAGCTGAATCCACGGAAAGCCAGTGCGCATACGTTTCAGAAAACCACGATTCAATGCTTCAGCTTCGCTCATCATTAAGCCGTGGCTGACTTCAATCCCGGCCTGCTGCAGACGATACAAGCCGCGTCCGGCCACTTGCGGATTGGGATCCTGCATTGCTGCCACCACACGACTGACGCCCGCCGTGATCAACGCATCGCAACACGGCGGCGTGCGGCCATGATGGCTGCAGGGCTCCAGCGTGACATAGGCGGTTGCGCCTTTAGCTTTTTCACCCGCCATGCGCAGCGCGTGCACTTCAGCATGCGGCTCGCCCGCACGGTGGTGCCAGCCTTCGCCGACAATCTCGCCGTCGCGTACAATCACGCAGCCAACATTAGGATTGGGTGTGGTGGTAAAACGTCCGCGACGCGCCAGTTCCAGCGCGCGCGCCATGTAGCGTTCGTCAGTCATGGCTTAGTCCTGTAAGCGGGCGATCTCTTCGCCAAAATCACGGATATCTTCGAAGCTGCGGTACACCGAAGCAAAGCGGATGTAGGCGACCTTATCGAGTTTCTTCAGCTCTTCCATCACCAGATTACCGACCAGCTTGCTGGGAATTTCGCGCTCGCCAGTGGCCCGCAGTTGCGTTTTGATGTGGTTGACGGCGTTATCCACCGCATCGGCGCTCACCGGGCGCTTCTCCAGCGCCTTCATCATGCCGCTGGCAAGCTTATCTTCGTTAAAGGGTTCACGCACATCGTTGCTTTTCACCACGCGCGGCATCACCAGCTCAGCCACTTCAAAGGTGGTAAAACGCTCATGGCACACCAGACACTGGCGGCGGCGACGCACCGATGAACCTTCACTGACCAGGCGAGAATCAATCACTTTGGTGTCCACAGCGGAGCAGAAGGGGCAATGCATGACGTTTCCTGTCGCGAGATAAATAGGCCACACAGTGTAGCGCGATCTTTAAAGCAACTGAATACACGCGACCGAATCACCGCCCGGCTCACAGACGCAGGATGTCACGCTCTGTAAACAAGAAAAGCCACTAAGCTTAAACAGCCAATCCGGCACATTTGCAGGAGGTCACATGGGTCTGTTCAATTTCGTGAAAGAAGCAGGTGAAAAGTTATGGGATGCCGTTACCGGCGCTGACGATCCCAGCAAAAAACTACAGGATCATATTAATCAACTCGGCTTACCGGACAGCGATAAAGTCAAAGTCGATGTGCAAGGCGACACCGTTACCGTGAGCGGTGACGGCATTTCACAGGAGCTGAAGGAGAAAATCCTGGTGGCCGCCGGTAACGTGGCAGGGATTACCAAGGTCGATGACAAGGTCACCGTCACCGACAGTGCGCCAGAAGCGGAATTCTATACGGTGAAAAAAGGCGACACCCTGAGTGCGATTTCCAAACAGGTATACGGGAATTCCAATGAATACAACAAGATTTTTGAAGCAAACAAGCCAATGCTGACGCATCCTGATAAGATCTACCCCGGCCAGGTATTACGTATTCCGAAATAACAGAAAGGACAATGCATGACGATCAGGACGTTTTGGGCGCCTGCCGCACTTTCGCTGCTGGTGCTCAGTGGTTGTAGTTCAACGCCGACTTCACCGCAGGTCAAAGAGTTACATCAGGAAGTCAGCCAGCTTAACCAACAGATGCGCAAGCTCACCAATCAGGCAACGGCGCTGGAAATTCAGGGTCAACTCAATGGGCAATCAACCCAGGGTGCATGGCTGTTGCCGCAAGCCAATACGCCGGTAGAGTTGCAGACGCAGGTCGGCAAATTACGCCTGTCTCTGTCTCGTGTGGAAGGGGAAGCCAGCGGCAGCCGCGCCAACCTGAATATTCGTTCCACCGATGACCAACCGGTCCCTGCCCTGAGCGCCACCGTGGTGTGGGGTGAACTGGATCCGGCGAGTGGCAAACCGCTGAATGCGGAGAGTCTGAGTCAGACCATTCAGGTTGAGGCGAGTCTAATGCCACGCAGTTCGGTAACAGTGCCGCTGCGCCTGAGCGGACTGACGCCGGAGCAACTCGGCTATGTGCGCGTGCATGATGTGCAGAGCACCGCAGCCACTAAAACCGCGCCTTGATCAGCAGACATAAAAAAACGGGCTGCCCTTAGGCAGCCCGTTTCATTTCATCAGCAGAATTAAGGCAGGATCGAAGGCTGATCTGCGCCCTCTTTCTCCACTTTCTGCACCAGCATGTGTTCACGCTTCATACCCAGTTTCAACGCCAGAGCAGAAGAAACATAGATAGATGAAACGGTACCGATGGTGACACCGATCAGCATGGTCAGCGAGAAGCCTTTCAGCAGCGCACCACCAAAGATGAACAGAATCAGAATCATCGCCAGCGTGGTCAGCGAGGTGATCAGGGTACGGCTCAACGTCTGGGTCAGCGACACGTTAGTAATATCGTAGGAAGAACCGCGACGAATTTTGCGGAAGTTCTCACGAATACGGTCGGAAACCACGATTTTATCGTTAAGCGAGTAACCAATCACCGACATCAGTGACGCGACAATCGTCAGGTCGATCTCGATGTGTGACAACGCCAGAATGCCGCAGGTGATGATGACGTCATGCGCCAGTGCCAGCACGGTACCCAGCGCCAGACGCCACTCAAAGCGGAAGCCGATATAGATCAGAATCGCAATCAGTGCCGACAGCAGTGCCATCGCACCGGCCTGCGCCAGATCGCTACCCACGCTTGGGCCGACGAACTCAATGCGCTTCACCGTGGCGTTCTGTTGCGTGGTCTGGTTAATCGACGACACCACTTTGTTGCCGAGTTCCTGACCTGCTGCACCAGTGGCCGGTGGCATACGCACCATCACGTCACGGCTGCTGCCAAAGTTCTGCACCAGCGGCTCCTGGAAGCCCGCTTTCACCAAACCTTCACGCAGTGCGTCCAGATCGGCCGGTTTTTCCAGGTTAATTTCAATCACCGTTCCGCCGGTAAAGTCGAGGCCCCAGTTGAAGCCTCGCACACCGATAATGGCGATAGACGCCACAATCAGCAGACCGGAGATGATGAATGCCAGCGTATCCCAGCGCATAAAGTCGACGACCTTACGCCCGTGGTTTAGCTGCTCAATACTATATTCCTGTGCCACAACGCACTCCTCAGATGGACAGCTTGTTGATGCGTTTGCCGCCGTAAACCAGGTTAACGATGGCACGGGTGCCGACGATAGCGGTGAACATTGAGGTCGCGATACCGATAGCGGTGGTGATCGCAAAGCCTTTAATGGAGCCGGTACCGACCGCATAAAGAATGATAACTTTGATCAGCGTAGTGACGTTGGCGTCGACGATACTGGAGAAGGCACCTTTATAGCCCTCATGAATCGCCTGCTGTACCGAGCGTCCGTTACGCAGTTCTTCTTTAATACGTTCGTTAATCAACACGTTGGCATCGACAGCAACCGCCAGCGTCAACACGATACCGGCAATACCCGGCATGGTGAGGGTCGCACCCGGCAGCAGTGACATGATGCCGACAATCAGCACCAGGTTGCACAGCAGCGCGCTGGTCGCAATCAAACCAAATTTCTTATAGAACACCACCATAAACAGAATGGACGCGATCAGACCCCACAAGCAGGCTTCGAGACCCTGAGTGATGTTCTGCTGGCCCATCGTTGGACCAATGGTACGCTCTTCCACAATCTGAATTGGCGCGATCAACGCACCGGCACGCAGCAGCAGCGACAGCTGACGCGCTTCGTTCGGGTTGTTGATACCAGTGATACGGAAGCTGTTACCGAGGCGCGACTGAATGTTCGCCACGTTAATCACTTGCTCCTGTTTCACCAGGATTGCACGACCGTTGGCGTCTTTCTTACCGCTGTCCTTGTACTCCACAAACAGGGTCGCCATCGCTTTACCGATGTTGTCCTTGGTGAAGTTCGACATCATGTTACCGCCCGCGCCATCCAGTGAAATGTTCACCTGCGGCTGGTTGTACTCGTCCATGCTGGACGTCGAATCGGTAATATGGTCACCAGTCAGAATCACACGCTTGTACAGCACCACTGGCTGGCCTTCACGCGTCTCTTTCACTTCCGAATCACCCGGCACACGGCCACTCGCCGCGGCAGTTGGATCAACGGTGGTGTTCACCAGACGGAATTCCAGGGTCGCAGTCGCACCCAGAATCTCTTTGGCACGCGCCGTATCCTGAATACCCGGCAGTTCCACCACGATGCGGTCAGAACCCTGACGCTGCACCAGAGGCTCGGCAACGCCAAGCTGGTTCACACGGTTACGCAGGATATTGATGTTCTGCTGAACCGCATACTCACGGGCTTCGCTCAGACGCGCATCGGTCATCACCGCACGCAGCGTATCGCTGCCGACGCTGGAGATCACCAGATCGCGATGACGCGGCGACAGGTAGCTGATTGCCGCATCACGGCTGGCACCGTCGCGGAAACGCACTTCTACACCGTAGTTAGCGATTTTATTGACGTTGGTATACGGGATGCTTTTGTCGCGCAGGTCACTGCGCAGGCCATCGGCATTCTGCTCTTGCAGCTTGCCCAGAGCGGTATCCATATCCACTTCCATCAGGAAGTGTACGCCGCCACGCAGATCAAGACCGAGTTTCATCGGCTGTGCAGCCAGCAGGGTCAGCCAGCGCGGGGTTGCCGGCGCGAGGTTGAGTGCCACAACATAGTTGTCGCCCAACGCGGTAGTGATGGCATCACGCGCGCGCAGCTGCGCATCCTGATTGTCAAAACGGGCCAGAATGGCGCCATTTTCCAGAGCGAGGGATTTGCTCTGAATATTATCTTGTTTTAATAAAGTCTGGACCTGATCCAACGTCTGTTCACTGGCGGCGCCACCGCGCGCACCAGTGATCTGAACGGCCGGATCCTCTCCATAAAGGTTAGGAAGCGCATAGAGCAGGCCGACGAGAATCACGACGACCAGCATGATGTACTTCCACAAAGGATAACGGTTTAACACGGCAGTTCCCTTCGGGAAGAAAAAATTACAGCGCCTTCATAGTACCTTTCGGCAGAACGGCGGCCACGAAATCACGTTTTACAACTACTTCAGTGGTGTCGTTCAGGGCGATAGAAACGTAGCCGTTGTCAGCCACTTTGGTCACACGACCTACCAGGCCACCGCTGGTCAACACTTCATCACCTTTAGAGATGGAATCCATCAGCTTCTTGTGATCTTTAGAACGTTTCTGCTGCGGGCGCAGAATCATGAAATAGAAGATCAGACCAAACACCACCAGCATGATCACCAGAGAATAAGGACTTCCCTGAGACGGAGCGCCTGCTGCGGCAACGGCGTCAGAAATGAAAAAGCTCATTAAATTTCCCTCATTGATAGAATTATCAGACGTTTAACGGTGGAACCGCTTTACCCGTCCGTTGGTAGAACTCGCTAACAAAGTGCTCTAATTTACCCTCTTCGATGGCCTTACGTAAACCCGCCATCAGACGCTGGTAGTAGCGCAGATTGTGAATCGTATTCAGACGTGCGCCCAGTATTTCGTTACAACGATCAAGATGATACAAGTAGGCGCGGCTATAATTGCGACAGGTGTAACAATCACACTCCGCATCCAGCGTTGTCGTGTCATCTTTATACCTGGCGTTACGGATTTTCACCACGCCATCGGTCACAAACAGGTGACCATTTCGCGCATTACGCGTTGGCATGACGCAGTCAAACATATCGATACCGCGGCGAACGCCTTCCACCAGATCTTCTGGCTTGCCGACGCCCATCAAATAACGCGGTTTATCTTGCGGAATTTGCGGACAGACGTGTTCCAGGATACGGTGCATGTCCTCTTTAGGTTCACCCACCGCCAGGCCGCCCACAGCGTACCCATCAAAGCCGATATCTACCAGACCTTTAACCGAGACATCTCGTAAATCTTCGTAAACACCGCCCTGAATAATGCCGAACAGCGCATTTTTATTCCCGAGTGAATCAAAGCGATCGCGGCTACGCTGCGCCCAGCGCAGTGACATCTCCATCGAACGTTTGGCGTAATCCCAGTCTGCTGGATACGGCGTACACTCGTCGAAAATCATCACCACGTCTGAACCGAGGTCGTACTGAATTTCCATCGATTTTTCCGGATCGAGGAAAATCGGGTCGCCGTTGATCGGGTTACGGAAATGCACGCCCGCTTCGGTGATCTTACGGATGTCGCCAAGGCTGAACACCTGGAAGCCGCCGGAATCGGTGAGGATCGGACCCTGCCAGTTCATGAAATCGTGCAGGTCACCGTGCAGTTTCATGATCTCCTGACCAGGTCGCAGCCACAGGTGGAAGGTGTTGCCGAGCAGGATCTGCGCGCCGGTGTCTTTCACTTCTTCCGGCGTCATGCCCTTTACGGTGCCGTAGGTGCCCACAGGCATGAATGCCGGGGTTTCAACCACACCACGATCGAACACCAAACGGCCACGGCGCGCGCGCCCGTCGGTGGTATCTAATTCAAATTTCACATTGACCTCATTAGATAATCAGAGAAACAGTCTGATTATTAAGCTCCAACCACTTCGTCAGGAGCCTGTGGATTACGGGTGATGTACATGGCATCCCCATAGCTAAAGAAACGGTACTGCTCTGCCACCGCGCTTTGGTAAGCCGCCATGGTATTTTTGTAACCGGCAAATGCCGACACCAGCATAATCAGCGTCGATTCCGGCAGGTGGAAATTGGTGATCAGCGCATCAATCACCTGATAGTGATAGCCGGGATAGATGAAGATCTGCGTGTCGTCGAAGAATGGCGCGATCAGCGCATCCTGAGCCGCCTGCGCCGCGCTCTCCAGAGAACGCACGGAGGTGGTGCCCACCGCGACCACTTTATTGCCACGCGCTTTACACGCCAGCACCGCATCCACCACATCCTGCGGCACTTCGGCATATTCGGAGTGCATGATGTGGTCATTGATGTTCTCGACGCGAACCGGCTGGAAAGTGCCGGCGCCAACGTGCAGCGTGACAAATGCCATTTCGATACCTTTCGCGCGCAGCGCGTCCAGCAGCGGTTCGTCAAAGTGCAAGCCAGCAGTCGGCGCAGCTACCGCACCCGGACGCGCACTGTAAACGGTTTGATAAAGTTCGCGATCCGCTTCTTCGTCCGGACGAACGATATACGGCGGCAGCGGCATATGGCCGACGCTGTTAAGGATATCCAGCACCGCGCGGTCATCGGCAAATTCGATCTCAAACAGCGTATCGTGGCGCGCCACCATGGTGGCCTTGACGCTTTCGTCATCGCCCAGCAGCAGTTCTGCGCCCGGCTTCGGTGCTTTTGAGGCACGCACGTGCGCTAACACGCGTTTGTCGTCCAGCATGCGCTCTACCAGCATCTCGATTTTGCCGCCACTGGCTTTGCGGCCATAGACGCGTGCCGGAATAACGCGGGTGTTGTTGAACACCAACAGGTCGCCCGGATTGAGCTTATCCAGCACATCGGTAAACACTTGATGGTTCAACGCACCACTTGGACCATCCAGCGCCAGCAAGCGGCAACCGCTTCGCTGCGCCTGCGGATAGTGGGCGATCAAAGATTCTGGCAACTCAAAAGCAAAATCGGCTACACGCATGGATCACTTCTTCAGGACTCAAAAAACAGGCGGCATAGTTTAGCGGAAAAGCGGGAAATTCTGAACAACTGGCTGCATATCTGTGATTCTGCCTATAATGCGCCATGAACTTTCTCGCTCACCTTCACCTCGCACAGCTGGCAGACAGCTCCCTGCTGGGCAATCTGATGGCCGACTTCGTGCGCGGCAATGTGCAATCGCAATGGCCGGAACCGGTTGTGGCGGGCATCGCTATGCATCGCCGACTGGATGTTTTGACGGATAACCTGCCTGAAGTGCGTGAAGCGCGGCAATTCTTTCGCGCTGAAACTCGTCGCGTTGCGCCCATCACGTTGGATGTCATCTGGGATCACTTCCTCGCGCTGCACTGGGACCAGCTGCACCCTTCCCAATCGCTGGCCGCGTTCACGGCGGCAGCCGAGCGTGAAATCATGCCGCAACTGCCCGGCACGCCAGAAGGATTCATCGAACTCAATTCGGTGATGTGGCGTGAACGCTGGTTTGAGCACTACGCCGAACCCGCGCGTTTGGCTCGCGTGCTTAATGGTATGGCACACCGCCGCCCGCGTCTGGCAGCACTGCGCGACTCCTATCAGGATTTCGTCGATCATTATCAAGAACTTGAACCGCTGTTCTTCCAGTTCTATCCGCGCCTGATGGACGCTGCTCGCCACCAGCAACTCTAAACCGCTTTTTTTCACAATCCCTGCATTTCCGCCTCTTGCCAGCCGCTGTCATCTGCGGCTTAATGAAACCTTTCTTAACTTTTGTTAAGTAGGTCACACCGCCAGGTCGCCTTTTTCGGCGTTTTTTGTCACTTCGTTTGCCAGAAAATGATAAGAGGGAAAGATGTCATCAGCTACGCTAACCGAACTTGACGCGCGTTATCACTTTGCCTGTGATGTCGCCAAAACTGCAGCCAGCCGCGCTTTATCCTGGTATCAGCAGCGTCATCAACTGGTGATTGAGCATAAAAAGGATTTACAGGATGTTGTCAGCGAAGCCGATCGCAACGTGGAAGAATTGGTCAAGCACCTGATTTACGAACGCTTTCCCGATGACGCTGTATTGGGTGAAGAGAGTGGTGGTGAAACTACCGGTGCGCGCTTTGTCTGGGTGATCGACCCAATTGACGGCACCAGTAACTTCCTGAATGGTTTGCATAACTGGTGCGTGTCACTGGCGATTGTCTGTGAAAATGAGCCGGTGATTGGCGTGGTCTGCGATCCCAACCATCATGAGACCTTCCACGCCTGCCGTGGTAAAGGTGCCTGGGTCAATGAAAAGCGCATTCAGGCGCACAGCGCTCAGCATCTCAATCAGGGCGTGCTCGGCCTTAGCAGTTCGAACAGCCAGCCGGTAGAACCGCTAACAGCCTTTATTGGTGGCTTGCTGTCACAGGGCGGCATGTTCATCCGTAATGGTTCCGGCGCATTAATGAGTGCCTGGGCTGCCGCCGGCCGTTTAATCGGCTATTACGAAGCGCATATGAATCCGTGGGATGGTTTGCCTGGGATTGTATTGATGCGTGAGGCAGGCGGTATGAGCAATGATTACCTTGGTCACAATGGTCTGCAACAGGGTAATCCTGTGCTGCTGGCCAATACGGTTATCTACCCACAGCTCAAAGCGCTACTCCCCGACCATATCAGCCTGTAATCACTTTTCACCACGCAGAAAGATAAGCCTGAAGGATAATCCGGGCTTATCTTTTCGCTATTTACGCTTAAGCAGTGTAGATACAAACGCCACCTTAATCTGCGATTATTCTAATTTTCTTCCACCCTGATATTTAGCGGCTAAAAGCGCGTATTCTTTCAGCGTCAATCATCCCTTGTATTACCCATTTTTCTCCTTTGTAACTTTTTTCGGCGACAGGATGCGCCGATTTATTTTTTCTGGAACGCATAACCATTCTTATCCTAACTTCTGGGTTAAATTATGACTGCGAATGCCTCTCACCGTTATCGGGCGGATATTGACGGCCTGCGCGCCGTCGCCATCATTCTGGTGGTGCTCTTTCACTCCGGCGTCACCTCGCTGCAGGGCGGCTTTATTGGTGTCGACCTCTTCTTTGTTATTTCCGGCTTTCTGATCGGCGGTATTATCAGCAAGGAAATATCCGAGGGTCGCTTCTCATTTTATCAATTCTATTTACGCCGCATTAAACGTATCGCTCCCGCGTTATTTTTCATGATGACGATATTGCTGCTACTGGGCTTTATACTGCTCTCACCGCTAGAGTTCAGCCAGCTGGCCAAATACAGCCTGGCGGTATTTATCGCCGTACCCAATATGCTGCTACTCAAGAGCGGTGACTATTTCAGTACCGATTCTGATTTAAATCCCCTGCTCATGACCTGGTCATTGGGAATAGAAGAACAGTTCTATATTGTGCTGCCCTTCATTCTGCTTTTGGCCGTACGACTCAAACGTTCGATGCGCTCTGTGGTACTGATACTGAGTGTGATCTCTTTGGTGGCCTGTATCGGGATCACACCGTTTGCCACCACCCACGCCTTTTATCTGTTGCCAACCCGCGCCTGGGAACTCGGTGCCGGTGTGCTGCTGGCGCTGTGGAAACCACAACCCCTCACCGGCCGAGCGGCCAGCCTGCTCAATCTGCTGGGCTGGATGATGATTATCTCCGCCAGCCTGTTGCTCAGTAGCCATAGCCAATTTCCGGGCTGGTTGGCGATCATTCCCGTGCTGGCGGGTTGCCTGATGATCGGTGCGCGCAGCGAGCTTAACCAGTTACTGTTAGAAAATCCGCTGATGCGCTTTATCGGCAAGATCTCTTATTCCTGGTACCTGTGGCACTGGCCGCTGCTAAGTCTGGCGCGCATCTGTAGCGATCATCCTCTTACCGTCTGGCAAGGTCTGATGATCTGCGGTGCAGCGCTGGGTCTGGCCTGGTTTTCGTGGCGCTTTGTCGAGCAGCCCTTCCGCCAGACGCGCATGGGCACGCGTTGGGTGATCCCCGGCTACTGTGCCTCATCCCTGATTGCGGCGGGTGCGATGCTGCTGTTGTGGCAAACCGGGGGCATGAAATCGCGGGTTAGTGAACTCGTCGTGAATGCGGACAGCTGGAAAATTTCGGCGCAGCGTAATCCGTGCTTGCTTGATTACGGGGCTAACCTGCCCTCCGGGCATGAGGAGTGTCATCCAAACACCGATCGCCCCGGTATCGCCTTAATTGGCGACAGTCACGCTGCCGCACTGCGTGCTTCGGTGTCGGGCTATGCACAACGTCAGCATAAACCGCTGTATCAACTCACCAAAGCCTCCTGTCCGTTTCTGATTGGTGCCACGCGCGTGGTGAGCCAAATGCCACATCATGCGCAACAATGCATCACCTTTAATCAGGAAGTGCTGAAGATGGTGCTGAGCGACAAGGTGGACGAAGTGGTGATCAGCGCCTATTGGGCATCGGGTATGAGCCTGTTGCCCGGTGCCGGTTTCCGCGAAACCGATCATCCTGAAAAGAGTAATCTTGAGGCGCTGCAAGCGGGTATGGATCGCGTGGTGGCTCAGCTGACTCAGGCGGGCAAAAAGGTCACGGTAATAGAGGATGCGCCTTCAGTGGACGTTGACCCGCTGCGCTACAGCAATAACCGTAACATTCCGATTCGTCGCGAACTGAGCGCCTGGCTGAGCAAGTGGGAAGCTCCGCCGCTGCTCTCTGAGCGCACCAGATTGTTCCAGTTCCCGGAGGAGGCCGTGGAGAAATTATTGCAGCGCTATAAGCAACAAGGCGTACGCGTGTTATCGCTGCGAGAGAATCTGTGTAATGAGCAGGGTTGTTTGATCACCAGCGGAGGATTGCCGCTCTATTATGATGACAATCACCTGAGCCCGGCGGGCGGAGAGATTGCGTTGGGTAGCAACTGGTAGTTGCGCTACAGCCTGAAATATTGAGCACTTTTCATCATGCTTAAAAGCTCAGGGCGGGAATCTCTCCCGCCCTGAACACAACCAATCCTTCCACGCTTAACGGGCAAACATTCCACCCGTTATGCGCATCAGAATGATCAGGCTTTCCGCTTTTTCGCCAGCGGCCAGGCCAGCAACAGCAGCACAATCCACGCGAAGCCAACATACAGCGACACGCGCGTGTCAGGGAAATAACCGATCAAGGCAATGATGAACACCAGGAAAGCCACGCCAAACCAGGCAGTTTTGCTGCCGCCAGGCAAGGAGAATTGCAATTTACCCGCCTGCTCTTTGCCAATTTTGCGGCGAAACGCTATTTGCGACAGCAGAATCATGATCCACACCCACACCGTGGCGAAGGTCGCCAGCGAGGCGATCACCAGGAAGACTTTTTCCGGCATCAGGTAGTTGAGATACACGGCGATAAGCATCGCCACCATCATCACCAGCACAGTGACCCACGGAATTCCGCGATCCGAAACCTTCTGGAACATCTTCGGCGCATGGCCCTGCTGCGCCATGCCGTGCAACATACGCCCGACGCCAAACACATCGCTGTTGATCGCCGACAGTGACGCCGTCAATACCACAAAGTTAAGAATCGATGCCGCCGCTGCAATGCCCAGATGCTGGAAAGTCAGCACAAAAGGACTGCCGGAGGTGCCAACCTGGTTCCACGGATAGATCGACATGATGACAAACAGCGTGCCGACATAGAACACCAGAATGCGCAGCGGAACCGAGTTGATGGCGCGCGGAATCGACTTCTCAGGCTCTTCCGCTTCACCGGCGGTAATCCCGATAATCTCAATAC
>JRUP01000063.1 GCA_000773965.1 Enterobacter cancerogenus | reverse complement strand
CCACCGTATTCGCCGCCGGTAGAGAGCCCTTGTAGCATGCGCATCACCACCAGCAAGATAGGCGCAGCAATGCCAATGCTGTGATAGCTGGGGATCATGGCGATACACAAGGTCGCCAGCGACATCATGCTGATACTCAACACTAATGCGGTGCGGCGGCCAAATCGGTCACCGATCGGGCCAAACAGGAAACCGCCGAGTGGGCGAATCAGAAAACCGGCGGCAAAAGCCGCATAAATCGCAATCAGTTCGTTATAGCTGTTGGTGGTGGGGAAAAAGACTTTCGCCATGATCATCGCCATGGAGGAGTAAATGGCAAAATCGAACCACTCCACCATGTTGCCCAGCGTCACCCCGGTTACGGCTTTGGTGAGTTGCCCCTGGCGCGACATCTGGCGTGAGGGAGTTCGGTCCTTTACAAATCGTACAGCTCCATTAAGCGATGGACTTATTGTGTTTTCTTTCATTGTCTTACCCTGTCTGATTGAAGTGGAGTACGACGTCTGTAAAAGGGTTAGCGCATGTAGCTTCCCCCGGAAATCACCAGCGTTTCACCGGTGACGTAGCCTGGTTGCGCGCCCAGATGCCACACCCAGTCGGCGATTTCTGTCACGCTGGCGGCGCGTTGCAGCGGCACCGACTTCACGCCTTCATGAATACGTCCGCTTTTTAAGGTGCCTTCGGTTTCCACCCAGCCGGGAGCGATGGCATTGACCACGATGCCTTGAACCACCAGCTCAATCGCCAGCGATTTGACCAGAGAAACCACCGCGGCTTTCGATGCGCTGTACAGCAGTTGCGAAGGGGAGACAGCGAATGCATCCACCGAGGCAAACAGCAGGAAAGCGCCGCCCTGGGGGCTGATGAATTCACTGGCGACTTTGGCCATGTTGACGCTGCCAAGTACGTTGACGTCAAAAATCAGCCGATAAAGGGCGTCGGTGCTGCTTTCCAATGTTGAGGTGGGGAAGATGCCGGCGGCGTTGATCATAGCGTGGATGTGCCGTCCCTCAAGTGCTGTGGCAACGGCCTCGCGCAGGGCGGCATATTGCGTGATATCGGCGGTTACGGCAGTAATGCCCGGTTGGTGTGCCATCTCACAACGATCGATGGCGATCACTTCCCATTCCTCATGCTGAAACTTCTCCATCACCGCTTTGCCCATACCGGAAGCGGCACCGGTCACCAACACCACAGGTTTTTGTGATTGCATTCTGTGTTACTCCGATCAAGCCATCAGGGTGGAAGGGTGCTTCGGGGCGATGCTGACTTTCTCCAGCAGATCCAGCGTGCGCCAGGTCTCCTCAAGATTTTCCAGCCACAGGCGACGCACAATATCGATACGCGAATCGGGCTGCTGCTGGGTGGCAAGCAGGTGGCTCAGGTTGCTGATACCCTGTTCGCGCAGCTGCAACATGCGGGCGATCAGCCGGGTTTGCAGGCAATAAGTTGGCCACTGCGGGCCACGCGGTGCGGCGAGTCCGACGAAGTAGAGGTTTTCCAGAGAGGTCGGCAGCGTCATAGCGGCGGTGCGTAAAGGCACACCATCCTGCCACTCCAGTAAACTGTCATCGAGGAACGGCAAGCGCGTATTGAAGCCCGTCGCCCACAAAATGCTGTCGTAGTCCGCCTGGCTGCCATCGCTAAACGTGACGGTTTTACCGCTGATGCTGTCGATGCCGGGACGCACGTTAATGCGGCCATGCTGTATCCAGTACATCAAGAGGGTGTTCACCACCGGTGGTTGTTTTTCCAAATCCCAGCTTTCCGGTTCAGGCATGCCAGGGTAATTCTCCCAGCGCCCCAATGAAATCATCGTCAGCACCTGAGTGAAGGCATTTTGCAATTCGGGAGGCAGGTCGTTGAGGAACGGGATTTCGGCACGCGGTACGCCCAGCAGCGCTTTGGGCTGGAACACCTGGCCGCGACGAATCACGATATCGGTCACCAGGCGGTGCTGCGCCGCGTCTACGGCCAAATCACAACCGGAGTTGCCGCAGCCCACAACCAATACTTTGCCCTGCAGCTGTTCAGTGTTGCGATACTGGCCCGAGTGTAGCGAAATGCCGCTAAAATTCTGAGCTTGTGGTGGGAATGCGCAATCCCAAAGATGGCCGTTAGCGACCAGCACCCCAGCATAGACATGGGGTTTGCCATTGACGGTGACACGCCAGCCGTCACTGCCCGCATGACCCAGCGGCTCTATGCGATCTACGCTGCTGTTGAAACGGATCTGCTGGCGCAGATTGAAGTGATCGGCATAACTATCAATGTATTCTCGCACCTGATCGCGGCTGGGATAAACCGGCCACGCTTCTGGCATGGGGAAGCCATCAAATCCTGACGATTTCTTCGGGGTGATGAGATGAAGTGCATCGTAATCGTGATGCCAGTGACCGCCCACCCGATCGCTTTTTTCGAAGCAATCGGCGGTAATACCCTGTTCCTGCAGAGTGCGCAGTGCTGCCAGTCCGGCGGCACCCGCACCAATCACACAATAGCGAGCCTGGGATGTCATACGTCTCTCCTGCAAAGTTTTTGCAACATTGGGGTAACGTGATTGACATAGTTTTAAGCGGCTATTTGCGCAGAATGAATAGGGTTATGATTTTGGTTCATATAGGTTTGCCCTATATGCACGCTCAGCCATTAGCATTCGATATGGCTGTAAGTGGATTGCACCTCCTGCAAATAACGGCGCATCAGCTGCATCATTTCGCGGGTGGCAGCAGAAATGGCGGTGTCAGCACGGTGAATAAAGGCAAACACCTCAAAAGCGGGCGGTTCGATGGGTACCCATTTCAGCTTATCGCCGTATCCGAGGTGGTGCAGGATCGGACGCGTAGCGATAAGATCTCCTAATCCCCTCGCGGCCAATTCCAGTGCCGTTGCCTGATGTTCCACTTCAATAATCGGTTCCAGCCGCGCACCGATCTCCTGAGCACGCTGATTGAGCAGACGGCGGATCGGATCGCTGGTGTGCCAGGTGGCTTCACTGAATATCAGCGGTGCCTGTAATAAGGCATGAATATCCTTCGGCCCATATAAACGCGCATCACTCGCCGAGATATAGCCAATTTGCGTTGACCAGACCGGTTCACTGACCACCAGATTTTTATTATTCACCGGCAGCATCACCAGCCCGGCTTCAATCTCGCCATCAATCACCGAGCGCGCCACGTCCGAAGAGTTAGTGCCGGTTAAACGCAGACGCACGCCGGGATAGCGCGCCCGGAACTCGCAAATCAGATCGGCGAGAAAATATTGGTAGGCAGAACTGAAGGTGCCGAAAGATGCCAGTCCGCCTTTCAGCTCGCGCACGGACTGCACCGCTTCATAACCGCGTTTGGCCGCTTGCACGGTTGCGCGCGCATGAGGCTCAAGGCGTAGACCGGCATCGGTCAATATCAGGCGACGGTTGGTGCGAATAAACAGATGGGTGCCCATTTCGCTTTCCAGTCGCAGGATCTGATCGGAAAGGGAGGGCTGAGAGATCTCTAAAGACTCGGCGGCCTTGGACATGGTGCCCAGATCAATCGCCGCCAGAAAATAGTGTAATTGTTGGAGTGTCATCGTTTTTAGCCCAGCAGGTGAGAAGTCGAGGCCGATCTAAGACACTCCTGAGCATATGCGCTGAGGGGGAAATTGCAACGAAATGAATCGCTAAGCCGCGTTACCGCGCATCGCCTGATCCGTCATCCACAGACGCGCATCGAACTCCAGCTGGTGGTAATCCGGTTCCATATGGCAGCAGAGTTGGTAGAACGCTTTGTCGTGATCCTTCTCTTTCAGGTGCGCCAGTTCGTGCACCACGATCATGCGCAGGAACGGTTCCGGTGCCAGACGGAAGAAGGTGGAGATACGAATCTCGGCTTTGGCTTTCAGGTTGCCGCCCTGCACACGCGAGATGGCGGTGTGCAGGCCAAGCGCATGTTTCATCACCTTGATTTTGTTATCCCAGATGACTTTGCTCACTGGCGGCGCGCTGCGCATATAACGGTTTTTCATTGCCTGGGTGTAATCATACAGCGCACGGTCACTGACAATATTGTGCGTGTCAGGATAGCGTTCCTGCAAAAAGCTGCCCAATCGCTGATTATCAATCAGCAACTGCACCTGTTCGAGGATGTTTTCAGGATAACCCTGCAGATAGATTAATGACATTGGGATTCCCGACGAAAGACAGTATACTGCGCCCCCTTTTTAGGGCGAAAATCGCGCAAAGTGTACCACGCCGGAGATTCCATGAGCCAATTTGAACTGCCCCATCGCACGCTGACATTACAGCGCTTCCCGCCTATGCGTGAAGAAAGCCCGTTACAGGCGTGGGATTCCGCCGATGAATATCTGCTGCAGCAAGAACTGCCAGAAGGACCGGTGCTGGTGTTCAACGACAGCTTTGGTGCGCTGACCTGCGGACTGAACGGCCGTGAAGTGTGGCACGTGAGTGACTCGCTGCTGAGCGAGCAGGCGGCGAAGCAGAACCTGCGTCTCAATGAGATGGATGAAGATCAGGTGCACTTTATCGATAGCCTGTCGCCGCTGCCTGCTGCGCCTGCCGTCGTGCTGATTAAAATCCCGAAAGCGCTGGCCCTGCTGGAGCACCAGTTGCGCGCGCTGCGCAAAGTGATCACGGCTGATACGCTGATCCTTGGCGCGGCCAAAGCCAAAGACATCCACAACTCCACGCAGCAGCTGTTTGATCGCATTCTCGGTGAGAGCAAAACCTCGCTGGCGTGGAAAAAAGCCCGCCTGATTTACTGCAACTTCACGGCACCAGCACTGCCCGACGCGCCCGAAACCACCGTGTGGCCGTTGGACACCACGGATTACCAGATCCACAACCATGCCAACGTGTTCTCACGTGGATCGCTGGATGTAGGCGCGCGCTTCTTTTTAGATCATCTGCCGTTTGATATTGAAGGTGAGATCCTCGATCTCGGCTGCGGCAACGGTGTGGTTGGTTTGATGGCGCTGGAGCAGAACCCGCAGGCGGACGTGCTGTTCTATGACGAATCTTACATGGCCGTGGCGTCCAGTAAGCTCAACGTGGAAGTAAACCGTCCGCAGGATCTGGCGCGCTGTCAGTTCCGCGTCAACAACGTGCTGAGTGGCTTCCCATCGGATCGTCTGCACGCGGTACTGTGCAACCCGCCGTTCCATCAGCAGCACGCGGTGACCGATCATCTGGCCTGGCAAATGCTGCGCGATGCCAAACGTTGCCTGCAGTATGGCGGCGAGTTGCGCATTGTTGGCAACCGCCACCTCGGTTATCACGTCAAAATGAAAAAGCTGTTTGGCAACTGCGAGCTGGTGGCGTCCAACGCCAAGTTCGTGGTGCTGCGTTCGGTCAAACTGCGTTAATCACACGCTGAGCGCCAGCTCAGTGGCCTGTGCGATGGCGCGGCGAGCATCCAGCTCCTGCGCCACATCGGCTCCACCAATTATTTTTACCGCTTTGCCGCGTGCGGCTAGCTCGTCCGCCAGCTGACGCAGCGGCTCCTGCCCGGCGCAAATCACCACGTTATCCACTGCCAAAGTGACGGCTTCGCCCTGATGACGCAGGTGCAATCCGGCATCATCAATCTTCAGATACTCCACGTCGCCCCACATCTGCACGCCGTGCGCCTGCAAACTGGCGCGATGGATCCAACCAGTGGTTTTCGCCAGCCCGGCGCCGGGCTTGCCCGATTTACGCTGTAACAGCCAGATTTGCCGATCCGCTGCCAGCGGCTGCGGACGGACTAACCCGCCGCGTGCCTGCAAGCTGTGATCGATGCCCCAGCTCTGATAGAAATCTTCGTGCGCGTTTTGATGCAGCAAAAACTCGGCGGTATCAAAGCCAATACCGCCCGCACCGATAATGGCGACGCGCTGGCCGACCGGCTTTTTATCGCGAATCACATCGAGGTAGCTGAGTACGCTGGCATGGTCGATGCCGGGAATCGACAACTGACGCGGCGCAATCCCGGTGGCGATCACCACTTCATCCACACTTTCCAGCTCGTCAGCGCTCACGCGATGCTCGGTGCGGATCGCCACACCCTGTGCCTCCAGCTGATGGCGGAAGTAGCGCAGCGTCTCGTTAAACTCCTCTTTACCGGGAATCTGACGCGCAATATTAAACTGGCCGCCAATCTGTGCGTCCGCTTCATACAGCGTTACCTGATGGCCGCGCTCGGCCGCCTGCAGCGCGAACGCCATGCCCGCCGGGCCCGCGCCAACCACCGCAATCTGTTTAGGCTGTTCAACTGGGATTACCGGCATCAGGGTTTCGTGGCAGGCGCGAGGATTAACCAGACATGAAGTGACCTTGCCGACAAAGATTTGATCGAGACAGGCCTGATTGCAGGCGATGCAGGTGTTGATGGCATCCGGCTGCCCGGCCTGTGCTTTGCGCACAAAGGCCGCATCGGCAAGAAACGGACGTGCCATCGACACCATATCGGCAATGCCATCGCGCAGCAGCGATTCCGCCACCTGCGGATGGTTGATACGGTTAGTGGCAATAACGGGGACGGATACCGCTTCACGCAGATGCTGCGTGACCCACGCAAAACCGGCACGCGGTACGCAAGTGGCGATGGTGGGAATGCGCGCTTCGTGCCAGCCAATACCGCTGTTGAACAGCGTCACACCGCGCTGCTCCAGCGCCTTTGCCAGCGTCAGCGTCTCTTCCAGCGAACTGCCGTTGTTCACCAGATCGAGCATCGACAGGCGGAAGATGATGATAAACGACGGGCCGACCGCTTCGCGCACCGCCTGCGTGACTTCCAGCGCAAAGCGACGACGGCGCTGCACATCGCCGCCCCACTCATCGTCACGATGGTTGGTGTGCGCCACCAGGAACTGATTAATCAGATAACCTTCGGAGCCCATGATCTCGACGCCGTCATAACCGGCCTGCTGGGCCAACCTGGCGCACTGGGCAAAGTCCGCAATGGTCTGACGAATCTCGCCATCGCTCAGTTCGCGCGGGGTGAACGGGTTAATCGGTGCCTGTAACGCCGAAGGGGCGACCAGATCGCGTTGATAGCTGTAACGCCCGGCATGCAGAATTTGCAGCGCGATTTTGCCGCCTTCTGCATGCACCGCATCGGTGAGTGTTCGATGCCAGTCGCACTGGCTCTCTTGATTGAGGATGGCGCCGCCGTGTGCCACCACGCCCTGTGGGTTGGGTGCGATGCCGCCAGTGACAATCAGTGCCACGCCTCCCCGCGCGCGTTCCGCATAAAACGCGGCTAATCGTGTGGCGCCATCAGTGTGTTCTTCCAGCCCGGTGTGCATGGAGCCCATCAGAAAACGATTCTTTAGTTGGGTAAATCCCAGATCCAGCGGGGCAAACAGGTGGGCGTAATGCTCAGTCATGAACACAGTCTCGGAAAGTGGTCGGATGAGTCAACTTTAGCGGGAATTGGTTGGGATGGAAATTCGCGGTGTTCAGGCTGTGAGAAACCTCAAAAAAAGCAGGGCGACAGGTCGCAGGCGAAAGGTTCGGACTCCTTCGCCCGGCACGGGAAGAGACCTGTGCACCCTGAAACAGCTTGAAGATGAGGGCTAATGATTTAGCTCTATAGTTATGACTCCTGTCAGACTCAATCCAGACGACTTTCCCGGGTGAGGGTGCGGCGATAATGACATAGCTCACTGTGGTTAATCCCCAAGACGAGTCTTGGTTTTCCCCAGCAAACAGTGATCCCGCTTCCATCTTCTGTACGAGCAGTTCACGTTCCAGGTAACAGCTATTTCGTAACATGATTTAGAGTGATCTGGTTCACAGTTTTCAGCCTCTGATCCCGCTTTGATAGCCCCCAATGCAACAGCAACAAATGGGGAAACCATGAATATCGAAACGCAATCCTGCGTGATTACCGGGAAAAAACAGGTCAGCGTCGCACCGCAACAGGTGAATTGGGACGGTACAGGCACGCTGGTGCGTATTACGCGCGGCGGCATTTGTGGATCTGACCTGCATTACTATCAGGAAGGCAAAGTCGGCAGCTTCGAAGTCAAAATGCCGATGATCCTCGGTCATGAAGTGATTGGTCATGTGGTGGAGAGCGACAACCCGGACCTGAAGCCGAATCAGAAAGTGGCGGTCAATCCCTCCAAACCGTGCGGCGAGTGCAAATATTGCCAGCGCGATCAGGAAAACCAGTGCACCTCGATGCGCTTCTTCGGCAGCGCCATGTATGTGCCGCATGTCGACGGCGGTTTCACCCAGTACAAAGTGGTGGATAGCAAACAGTGCGTGCCTTTCCCACAGGATGCCGATGAAACCGTGATGGTGTTCGCCGAGCCGCTGGCGGTGTGCATTCACGCCACGCATCAGGCGGGCGATCTTACCGGCAAGCACGTGTTCATTTCCGGCGTCGGTCCGATTGGCTGCCTGATTGCCGCAGCGGCGAAAGCGCGCGGTGCCGCCTCTGTGGTATGCAGCGACATTAGCGAGCGTTCGCTGGAGATGGCGCAGCAGATGGGCGCGACCGATGTGATCCATGCCGCCGAGGGCGATTTCACGCCGTATCTGGCTGACAAAGGCTTTTTCGATGTGGCGTTTGAGGCCTCTGGCCATCCTTCCTCACTGCAGCGCTGCCTTGATGTGGTGTGCGCCAAAGGCACGCTGGTACAGGTCGGCATGGGCGGCACCATCCCGAATTTCCCGATCATGGCGCTGATCGCCAAAGAGATTCAGCTGGTCGGTTCCTTCCGTTTCACCCATGAATTCAATACCGCCGTCGAGTGGCTGGCGAACGGTGTGGTCAATCCGCTGCCGCTGTTCAGCGGTGAGTACGATTTGCAGGACATCGACGCGGCCTTGCAGTTTGCTGGCGATAAAACTCGTGCGGCGAAAGTCCAGTTAACCTTTTAAGGAGCAGTGATGAGTCAGTTATTTTCCCTCGAAGGCAAGCGTGTATTACTCACCGGTTCGGCGCGCGGTATTGGTTTTCTGCTGGCGCGTGGCTTGGGTGAAGCCGGCGCGGAAGTGATCGTCAACGCCACCACCAAAGAGGGGGCAGAGCAGGGCGCGGCGAAACTGCGCGAGCTGGGCCTGCGCGCCCATGCCAAAGCCTTTGATGTGACGCAGTCTGCGCAGGTGCAGCAGGCGGTGGATGAGATTGAAGCCGAATGGGGACCGATTGATATTCTGGTCAACAACGCTGGGATCCAGCGCCGCCGTCCGTTCCTCGAATTCCCGGAACAGGACTGGAATGATGTGATTGCCGTTAACCAGACTGCGGTGTTCCTGGTATCACAAACCGTGGCGAAAAAAATGGTCGATCGCCAGCGCGGTAAAATCATCAATATCGGTTCGATGCAAAGCGAACTGGGCCGCGACACCATCACGCCTTACGCGGCATCCAAAGGGGCCGTCACCATGCTGACGCGCGGCATGTGCGTCGAGCTGGCGCGCCATAACATCCAGGTTAACGCCATCGCACCGGGCTACTTCGTCACGGAAATGACCCAGGCGCTGGCGGACGATCCGGCCTTCACCGGCTGGCTCACCAAACGCACGCCTGCCGCTCGCTGGGGTAAACCGGAAGAGCTGATTGGCGCCGCGGTGTTCCTTGCCTCGGGCGCGTCTGATTTCGTGAATGGTCACTTGCTGTTTGTTGATGGCGGTATGCGCGTCGCCGTGTAATGCCATGGCGCGGCTGGCATTTTCGCCGGGCCGCGCCTAAACCTTAATCACCCCTCTGTATTCCTAAGGATAATAAAAAATGCCAATAACCATTATTGTGCTGGGTGTGATACTGCTGCTGGTATTGATGATTGTATTTAAGGTCAACGGCTTTATTGCGTTGGTGTTTGTCTCGGCGGTGGTCGGTATTGCCGAAGGGATGACGCCGCTCAACGTGATGGCCTCGATCCAGAAAGGTATCGGTTCGACGCTCGGTGGATTAGCGATGATCCTCGGCTTCGGTGCCATGCTCGGGCGATTAGTCTCGGACACCGGGGCGGCACAACGCGTCGCCACCACCCTGATTGCTGCTTTTGGTAAAGAGCGGCTGCAATGGGCGCTGGTGGTCACCGGTCTGATCGTCGGTCTGGCGATGTTCTATGAAGTGGGCTTCGTGCTGCTGCTGCCGTTGGTGTTCACCATCGTCGCGGCGGCCGGTTTGCCGCTGCTGTACGTCGGCGTGCCAATGGTGGCTGCACTCTCGGTGACGCACTGCTTCCTGCCGCCGCATCCGGGCCCAACCGCGATCGCCACCATCTTTGGCGCCAACCTCGGCACCACGCTGCTGTACGGCA
>JRUP01000062.1 GCA_000773965.1 Enterobacter cancerogenus | reverse complement strand
TGGCGCTGTTCTGGCTGGTGAAACGCGTGCTGACGCCCAGCGGAATTTATGACCTGGTGTGGCATCCGGCACTTTTTAACACAGCGTTGTATTGCTGCGTGTTTTACCTTGTATCCCGTCTATTCGTCTGAGGTTTTTAAGTGAAAGCGCTCATAAGAAAAATCGCGCGTTACGCGATTACTATCCTGCTGGTTATCATCGCAATCGTGATCATCTTCCGCGCCTGGGTGTTCTACACCGAATCGCCCTGGACGCGTGACGCCAAATTCTCCGCTGATGTGGTGGCGATCTCGCCGGACGTGACCGGCCTTATCACTGACGTGCCGGTGCACGACAACCAGCTGGTGAAACAGGGGGATACGCTGTTTGTCGTGGATCGCCCGCGCTACCAGAAAGCGCTGGATGAAGCCCAGGCGGATGTCGAATATTACCAGGCATTAGTCAATGAAAAGCGTCGTGAAGCGGCGCGCCGTAATCAACTTGGCACCAGTGCCATGTCGCGTGAAGCCATCGACCAGGCTAATAACGATCTGCAAACCAGCGAACATCAGCTGGCAAAATCGGTGGCAACGCGTGATCTGGCGGCGATCGACCTGGATCGCACCACGATCAAAGCGCCATCCGATGGCTGGGTCACTAACCTGAACGTTTATCAGGGCGAGTTCATCACCCGTGGTTCCGTTGCGGTGGCATTGGTACAGCAGCACTCATTCTATGTACTGGCTTATATGGAAGAGACCAAGCTGGATGGCGTGCGTCCGGGCTTCCGCGCTGAAATCACCCCGCTGGGCAGTAATACCGTATTACGCGGCACGGTGGACAGCATCGCGGCGGGCGTGACCAACAGCAGCAGCAGCGTGGACAGCAAAGGTATGGCGACCATCGATTCCAACCTCGAATGGGTACGACTGGCACAGCGCGTACCGGTGCGTATTCGTCTTGACGATCAACCGGGCAACCGCTTCCCGGCGGGCACTACCGCCACGGTGGTGATCACCGGTGATAAAGATCGCCAGACCAAAGTCTCGCCGTTGACGCAGTTCTTTAACCGCCTGCGCGAGTTTGGTTAAGCGAGGGCGTTATGATTGAGTTTTTGCGTTTCCCGGTAAAGCTGACATTTGCGCTGGTTGCGGCGCTGATGATCGGCTTTCACTTTAATCTGGAAACGCCGCGTTGGGCGGTGATGACCGCCGGCATTGTTGCCGGTGGTACCGCCTTTGCTGCGGGGGGCGATCCCTATTCTGGCGCACTGCGCTATCGCGGCATTCTGCGCATTATTGGTACATTTATTGGCTGTATTGCCGCCCTCACTATCATGATCGCCACGGTGCGTGCACCGGTGGTGATGCTGCTGCTGTGCTGTTTATGGGCGGGGATGTGCGTCTGGCTCTCTTCGCTGATTAAGGTCGAGAACTCTTACGCACTGGGTCTGGCGGGTTACACCGCGCTGATTATCGTCATTACCGCCGATGCCAGTGGCGG
>JRUP01000061.1 GCA_000773965.1 Enterobacter cancerogenus | reverse complement strand
AGCCGCGGCGAGCCTTTAACGATTATCCGCATCGAGATTCAGGAGCAACCTGAATAAGTCAGATATTTACGGTTAAAGTAAGGCGGATGACTGGCTCACGCAACTCTGTGCGCAGGGCCATATCAGTGCGGCCCCGTCCCGGGGCTTAAATTATTTTATGCACCGGGCACTTAAATATAAACGCTTACGACTCGCCTCTGCCGGTTAACTGAATGTCAGGTGACATCGGATATACAGGACGCCAGGTCCGGGAAGCGCCGCTTCGAACAAACAGATTTATATTTAAGCACAGCGCCAGTGTGAAAGTGGCAGCATATTTTCGCTTCGGCAATCAGTCAGTCATTGGAGACGGAAAAAATAAATGAGAGAGTTAATGAACGTATTCTCTGCAGGAAGCTCGTTATGGAGAAAAACCATTGCGTAGATCCTCTGGCTTTGCTGCACCTGAACATGACAATGCACGCGCCCTGGGGGTCGACCCTCGCGCAATCTGACACACGGAACATTCATAGTGCTTCTGCCAGTAGGATTTACTTTCTCTGACTTGGATGCGGGTCAGAGTGAGAGATATTTTCTCAGGATAGAATTCACAACATCAATATATCAGAAAAATATCAGCCACTTATAATAAAATGAAAAGATTCAATTTATTTATCCTTATTAATCCATAGCCGATAACTATGCATCTCATTTAAATTCCGCTCTGCCATTTGCTATAATAGAGGCGTGGTTAAAGTTATTCTCACTCATTTTTAAGCGAGGTGTAAACGTGTTGTACAGCGAAGACATGACCGGTCACGCAGTTATTGGTGAAGCAGCAGTCAATCTTGCCGTGCGTGAAGAGGAAATATCCGTTGATGCTCTCCTGACGGAGCTGGACATTATGCTTAAAGCAGAGAAAATCAGCAGTCGCAGCCGCCGTATCAGCGATGCCATTGGCTGGCTGCGTGACTTCCGGACCGTCGGTGCGCGCGGGAGTGCCGATAAGGAGTGGATGCTCTCTGATGCAGACAGCCACAGTGCCGGCGGCGAGGCCCCTATTCGCCTGCAGGCTGATGATGAAGATGAAATGAGATAACCACAACCTTCAGGAGCGGGCGCTCAGCGTCCGCCTTCACCTGACTTCGTAAGATGACTGCCTGCGCGCGCCATTATTAACGAAGCGCACCCCAGCACCTTTTAACCTATAATTTCTCTGTCATCGGGTAAACTCTGCAGATGCAGCGCTGCCGGCCACACAATAACAATCCGCAACACCACTTTTACCGCCGTCATCCGCTCAGGATGCTCCGGCAGGGACCTTCACAGCATGAAAAATTCCAACTCAGTGACCACAATCCGCGCCCGCCTGCAGAACAGCGGCGACGCGCTGACGGCTGAAAGTCAGGAGCTTGAAGAGGCAATAAAGTCGATTCTGGCCTCAGGCGGACAGCTGACCAATAAAACGCTCATCATCCACGTCATTCGCGACCTTGAGCAGGAGCGTGACGCGCAGAGACAGGCGGTGCTGCGCAGCGTGCTGGAGCTTATCGTCAGTCACACGCCGGACGACGCCGGCGGTCAGGCCTCATAACGCCTGCGCGACAGGGCTGTTTCAGTGAAGTTTAGCGGCGAAGAGCCGGATGGCCCGGCTGCAGGCCTCGCGCATGGCCACATCGGTACCGGACTCCTTCAGGCGCCACAGCGTGCCGATAAGTTCGTGCGGGCTGACTGTCCCGCCCCTGTGCAGTACCTGCCTGATGGCCAGCCCGATGGCTTCGTGCATCAGTTCCTGTATTTCATTTTCGGTTTTCAGATGCGCTCCGCTTATTGGGGATATACACAGTGTATCGCGATAAGCGGCGCGCAGATATAAGCACCCAAAAAAACCGCCCGGAGGCGGTTAAATCAGCGGGGTGGCGCCCCGGTCGGGCGGGATGTCTCTGTCGCCGCCCGGTACCTCATCTTCATGACCGGGCGCCGGCTCGTGGTCCGGCAGCGGGGTCGCATCGTCAGGCATCGGCTGGTCAGACATGCTATTTTCCACCCTTCTGCTTCATGGTATCGCTGTCCCTGGTGTCTTTTTTGTTGCCCGCGGGCAGCTTGCTGTGGTCGGCGTCTTTGCCATCCTTCACATTTTTATCGTTACGGTCAGCCATGGTTACCTCCGTCACCCTGTATCGGGTAACGTTAAGTTTAGTCGCGTGACGGTACCGGAAGGTGAACAAATATCCGGTCTGTGACTTAAGCGTAAAAACCGCTCATTACGCGGGCGGTGAAAGCGAGGCGTCCCGCGCTTCAGTCATGCTGTCGTCCACGCACAGGCGGCAGATGCAGGCCCGCATCTTCAGCTGCTGTGACGCAATCTGATACGCGTGCCGGTAGCTCACGGCCGAGCCCAGGAACTGACGCTCCGGGTGGTCCTCCAGGCACACGCAGCCCTTCACGTGCAGCTGGTCCTGCTGCTCCATTCTGAGCAGATAATAAAACTGCCACATAAGCGGCCTCCTTCCATGATAAAAGGAGCAATGTATGCCTGAATATATAACGGTGGAATTAATTTCTGATGCGATTTAAGCGCGGGATATGCGGAGAGTGTCGTCCCTGACAGGTTCTCCGGCCGGTACACGCCTGAGCGCGACCGCTGAGGTCATCTTCATCGTCGTCTTCCGGTCAGAGCCGGACTACGTCCTCTGGCGTCAGTTCTTCTCGTCGTTCAGGCCCGCAAGGGTCTGCAGGTACGGCACGTGCCGGACGGCCTGCTCCGGCTCGTGGAAGCTCTTCAGCTGGCTTCGGATATTTCAGTGAGCCGGTTATCGCTGCCGCCGGCCTCCGCCATGTGTCCGAGCTCGGCAATAAGCGATTGCACGCTTATTTCCTTTTCGCCCAGCGCCAGGCTCAGTGCCGCCTCGCCAATAATGACGTGCCCTTTCCCGTCGTGTTGAATAGACAAATTTACTACCTCCGTTTCACGTTGATGACAGCCTCACGTCACACTGTAGTCGCGGATGGTGAAAGCGCCCGGAGTTTATTCTGAAATTAGCCGTATCCGTAATAATTTATATCAGGTAGTGTGGTAATGAGACTCTCCGCGCGACGAGTTCCTCTCAAGCCCGCGCAGTTAAACCTCCGGCCCTGCCAGACAGGCTTTCTCCCCTGACGGACGCAATTTATGCCGTTCCATACAACTGATACCGTCTGCGGTATCGTGGGCGTGCTGCCTGAAACCCTGCGACGCTGGCGGCGGGCAGGCCTTATATCCCCGCCCTCAAAAGAAGGGTACTCGGACGCCCAGCTGGCGTGTGCGCTGCGCGTGCTGGATCTGACCGCCGGAGGCAATACGCTGTTTGACATTCACGCGACGCTGCGCTGGCCGGGGCTGGCGCTCAGGGGCGGCTGGACATTCCGCGAGGAGGATATGCTGCAGCTGCTCCACCGCCACACCGATGACGATGTGCGCCGGGAAATGCGCATGATGGCCACGGACTACTGTACCGACGACTTCGTTAACCGCTACCTACGGCCGCTCAACCTGTGGCTGCGCAGCGACGCCAGTGAAGGCGCCACGGAACGACAGGGGCGCTTCCATGCGGCCGTACTGGCGCAGTGGAGCCTGATGGCTTCGGCGTCAGCGCGGCGTGCGGCCATCCCCCTTTTTCTGGAGGCGGTCAGCGTCACGGACAGCACAGAAATCTGGATGGAAGCCATCCGGCTGACGGGCCAGGGGTTCAGGGTGGAGGTTAATAATGCATGCAGCGGCATCCCTGCGAGCGCCCTGAGGCGCCACGACCATCACCTGATGTGGTGCGGTAACGGCATCAGTGCAGCGATGCGCGACCACTTCCGCCTGAGCCTGGAGCGCGGTGAGGCCATTATGCTGACCGGCGCCGACCGGCGGCTGGTCAGCAACGCTGATGCGCTGACAGCCGTCGCATAAGGTCGTCACCGTTCTTTCTGAGGTTTCACTGGTAGCATTCTGATACCTGCCCGCTGATACCTCTGCGCGGTGCAGCCTGCGCTGACCCGTAAAGCTCCGGTACGAGCCAGACCCGGCTACCGGTCCGGTTTGAGAAAGCGCGGCCGGCTGCTATGGTGCCCGTGACAATCTGCGGCAATACGGAGCCTGAAATGCTTACAACCATAATTTACCGGAGTCACCTCGCCGATGACGTGCCCGTCAGCATCCTGCCGGGCATGGTGGAAAAGGCAACGCTGCTCAACGCCCGTCATCAGGTGACGGGTATCCTGCTGTTTAACGGCACGCACTTCTTTCAGATACTGGAAGGTCCGGAGGACGGCGTTCTGGAAATTTACGGCCGCATCTGCGCCGACCGGCGCCATCACAACGTGGTTGAGCTGATGCGCGACTACTCGCCGTCGCGGCGCTTCGGCAACCACGGCATGGAGCTGTTCGATCTGCGCCAACACCCCCGCGGCAGCGTGCTGCAGGCGGTGCTTGACCGCGGCACCTCTAAGTACCGCCTGACCTATGACGATCGCGGCCTGCAGTTTCTGCGAACCTTCGTGGAGGCCCGGGAGAAAGAAAACTACTTTGAGGTTCTGCCCGCCGACTACTGGGACTTTGTGCCGGATGAGAACGGGTCACCGGCCCCCGCCGCGGGCGTGACCTTCCGCCCGGTGGTCGACCCGCTCGGCCGTGAGGTCACGGCCCTTGAGGCCATACCCGATGATGCGCCGGAGGGGCTCTCCGGCGATGCGATGTACGTACATAATCTCGCTGCGGTCACCGGGGCGCTGCACAGAGCCGGCAGGTCATGCCCTGACGACATGATGCTCTACCTCAGCATTCTGCCCGGGACGCTGGTATCCGTTCCGGATGCCGTTGGCCGGATTGTCCGCGCCATCGACAGCGCTGAACTGGTGCCGCAGCAAATCATACTGGGCGTCAGCGAGACGGAGGTGATTTCTCAGCTGGAAGCATTTTCCGCAGCGGTGCGGCAGCTGAAGCAGGCCGGCATCAGCCTCTCTATTGATAACTTCGGTGACGGATCCGCCGGGCTGTCTCTGCTGGCGCACGTCCAGCCGGACCGCGTACGCATCGGCGCCGCGATCGTGCGCAATATTCACCGCAGCGGACCCCGCCAGGCGGTGGTGCACGCGGTGCTGCGCTGCTGTTCTGCCCTGGAGATTAACGTCATCGCGGCGGGCATCGAGCAGCCGGAAGAGTGGATGTGGCTGGAGGCGGCAGGGGTCACTGATTTCCAGGGCGCGCTGTTCACCGCAGAGGGGGCGGCCGTGGCCTGGCCGGAGACACGCGAGGCCGTCTGAGGCGCAGGAATAGAACTGGGGCCCGTGGGCCCCGTATGATTAACAGGACGCGGCACGGTGAGGCGGAAGCTGCGTGGCCATAACGGCCGCGGGCACATCAGCCTTTTCCTGCCGCAGGGTTCTGCCGCGGTTGGCCTTTTCAAGCCAGGTGCGGAAATGCGTCATCATGGCCGCCGCATGCTGCGCGTCCGGCGTGCGGTAAATCAGCAGCCGGCTTTTGGTCTGGTTTGAGAAGTCGAGGGCATAAATCTCGATGACGGCCTCGCGCTGCTCGCTTTCAATTGCTGTGAAATGCATGTCAGGCCAGCGGTTCACCTTCAGCATAAACTCACTTAAAATCATTTTTTTTCCTCTTATTGTTTTAAAATCGGTACTCTTTTCACTGGTCCGCCCAGTGTAGAACTGGTTGCGGACTCTGCAAGCCGTCAGCGAGTTATTAAGCGTAAAGGTTTCGTAATCTCCCTGTTTTCAGCACCGGAGATAACTGCAGCATGCGCCAGCAGGAGATATCCGGCAATCTGCCGGTGGGCTATCAGTGCAACAGGCAATAACACACAGGAGAGGCAACCATGCTCAGCGAAAACAGGCTCCGTCACATCGCCGGCGATCCGGACAGCCATGACGCGGAGGCCGTCGCGATGGCGCAGGAGATCCTGCAGCTGCGCCGCACGCTGGGCGCGCCCTGGGCCGTGGTACAGCCGCTGGGCGAGCTGTATGTGGAGGACGGGAACGCGGCCATGATCTGGCCGGCGAATCTGGCGGAGCGCGGCGACGTCTGCCTGTACCGCCTGGAGAAGCCTTCTCCGGTGGCGGAAACCGCCCCGCCCGCAGCAAAGCAGCGCAGCCGGAGAAACAAATTACCGGCGCCGGAGTAAGGTATTTTCAGGACAGCATGCCTCTGCCGGACAGCGCTGACGCTGCAGCGCAAAAGTTTTCTAAAGGTTCTTCTCCCCCGTTAATGTCCGGACCCGCTGCGCTGTGGTAAGCTCTGCGCCCGAAACCTGCCGCCGGAAAACCCCATGAAAAATGACTTTGAAGAAAAAATGGCCGACATCATGATTGGCGAGGCCGTCACCGCGCTGCTGGAACAGGACATCGCCATCAGCTGGGCCGTCCTGACGGACCGCCTGCGGGCGGCGATTGAGCATGAAACGGATGAAGACCGCGTTCGCGCAGGGCTGCGCGCCATTGAAGAGGTGCGGCGGGAAATGCAGATTCGCGCCGCTGAAAAGACCGGGGTGCACGGCACTGACGGTATGTCAGCGCAGAAGCTTCACTGAAGTCACCCGGGGCGCTGCCGTATCCCCGGGGTGGCCTTTCTGATATACTGTATACTTATCCACCTTACGGACGGAGGTCATATGAACGATGACACCACCGCCGAAGATATCTACGCCGTTATCGGAACGGTCGTGGCGCGCCTTCTTAAGCCGGACCAGTACCTCACCCTTCACGAAATCACCAGCGCCCTGCACAGCATGGGCGAAGCGGCAGGCGATGCCGGGATGCGCGAAAGCTGCGAACGCGCCGTCAGGCTGCTGGCTCAGCAGATGCACTGACCTTCAGATTCCTCCCGTTCTGACGATCACTCCTCGCGCAATGACGGTGACGTGCCACACTGAGAAGTGTAAACCTTTTCAACCGGGAGATGCCTGTGAAAGTCTGGATTGCCGTAACCCTCGCCGCCGCCGTCAGCTGCTCCGTGTGGGCTTCACAGGGAGGATTTGACTCACCGGCTGCGCTGTCTGCCGCGCACGTCACACAGCAGAAGTAGCCTCAGAAGCCTTCGTCGTCGGGCGTTTTGCCCACCACGATTTCCAGCGCGCTGCGCAGCACGTCAAGCTGGACCACGTCTGAGGTGCTCTCGAGCTCGGCGATCAGATAAAGAATGATCGCTTTGCTGGTGACCTTTTTGCCGTGAATAACGATGTCGCGGATGACGGCGTCCAGCACGACGGTCTCGGCGGCCAGCGCGTCGCCGCCGCTGCGGAAGTGCTGGATGATATCGGCTTCGGTGGTGGTGTGATGTTCGTTAAGCTGCATGATGTTATCCGTCAGGCCCTGCGGGCAAAAGTGGCCAGGCTCAGTGCCTGAAATAAAAACGGCCACCCTCCGGTAGCCGCATCCTGCGGGCGTCCTGCCACTTTCCGTCTGAAACGGAAATCTCTGCTGAGGTTCAGTGCTTGCGACCATTGTCAGGTGCGGGCTCAGCATTAAAAGCCAGAATTGCTGCATCACGGCTGCTGTTTACTTGAGGAAGAGTAGCTTCAACTTCATGAATAGCCATCATAATTGCTTCCAGTCGTTCAGCGTTCTGCTCGATCTTTGTCATGGACTTAAGCACGCCAATCAGCCTGACGGCGCCAATGTCATCGCCGCTGTCAAGCATAGTTATGACAGCATCACCCAAAACTATATCGACCAGTCTTTCTGATTTACTTCTTTGCATACCCGCGCCTTATGGTGCCTGTCATCCGGACAAAGTGCCGGTCGCCCAGTCCGGACGGCCCTTGTATGCATGCTGCGGGGCGTTTTTACATGGAAACTGAAACTTAACGCTCGAACAACATACCGATAAGCGTCTGGTAATGACGCTCTTCTTCCAGGCTGGATGCCACTTCAAGGCGACGTAACAGCTTGGTACAGATGGCCTTACGATTAAGGTTCTTGCCTGCGCGCAGGATTTCTACGACAATCTGCCCCAGCGTTTCCTGCTGGGTTGGCGCCGTCGCTTTGCTGAAGTAATGCGCAATGTCGCTGGCGGAGTCCGGGAATTTCGTAACGTTCTGACGCATGGTGAACCTCTCAATGGTTAAAATGTAGTCGGCTCTGTCTGACCGTAAAGTTATACAACCAAATCAAACTTGTACAGCAATTGTGTTGTTGTACAGCTTATCTTTTTGTGCAAAAAGTGCTAGATGTTACTAAACAGTAACTTAGGTGAGTATCAGCGCGCGAATGATGAGCGGGTTAACGAAGGGGTTGTACAACAGTCAGAACAGCATGCTCAGCTCAGGGGCTGGGTACAGGGAGGAAGCCTGCCCGGTATCATCCGAACAGGCGGGGGATGCCTTCAGTGCGCTGAGCCGCGGCCTGATGCGGTAATCCATCTCAGCTCGTCCCGGTTGCCCGGTAATGACTCAAACCTGCGGAGCCAGCGTTTCGCCCCTCTTATCTGCACGCAGCGCGCTGGATTTTCCTCTAAGTCGGCCATCTCAGCCAGCTCGCGGATAAGCGAGCCAACGGTAATGTCCGCATTATTCATCGCCAGATGAACTGCCGCTTCGCCAATAATCTTCTGGTTCTGATCATGGTCATTATCAGGCATGCTTTGCTCTCCCTCCGCTTTATTACGGTATTTCAGTGTAGTCACTTAACGGACTGAAAACCGGTTCCGTTTAAATACTTTCCGCGCATTATCCCGTCAGTCAGAATTACGCTCAGCCGCACAGCAATAAAAAACACCCTGAATTCAGATGCCTGACAGATTATCAGAGGTAAATATCGGAAAATACTGAATAAAACTTATGTGTAGTCTGAAATCGTTTTCATCCTTAGATGCAGCCTGAGCATGTGAATGTTTCGGGATTTAATCTCAGAAGAGGATTTAACATGGCCTGAAAAATATGGATGATAAGCCTGCAGGTTACTGGCTTATTAATATGCGCCACATATCAGAAAAATCAGGGGGCAGGTTCTGTTGATTATTCTACTTTAACCTCAGAGATAATTTGGAAATGCATATTTCCTAATTAAGTACGCCGGGATAAAATTTACTTCCGGCGCGCGTCCGGGTGGTTTTATTTAAATTTCAGGTTTTGGGCCCCGCCTGCTGATAAGCCCGCCCTTACGACCGGCCTCGCGTGCGCGATCGGGACAGTTTTTGAAGTTACCGCCGCTGGCGGCGCCGCCTTTGCTGCCCGCTTCAGCGGCGCGTGCCGGGTCGGCCGCGAAGTTTCCGGCTCCCCCGCGTCTTGCTGTTGTCATGATGTCTTCCTCAGATAAGAGTTGTCCTGTATTTCAGACGGTTATATTGTGGCACGTCGGTACAGGACTGCCCGCGTTCGGCACACTTTTTTTTCAGGGGTATGACGGCGGACACGCATTACTGGGTGGCTGAACCTGAAATGCGGGCCCGCTGGCCCCTTACGCTTGCGACTTGAGCAATATGCGCCAGGCTGTGTGTGCGGAACGGCGCGTGACACCCCTCCGGTGGAGAGTTGTTCTGCAGGCGCGCCGTGCCGCATTCGTATTACTTCTGCGCAGCGTTAAGGGGGTGCGTGCTGATGACAACCCGTCGCCGCAGATGGCTTTCAGGTTCTGCGCCCCAGCAGAAGGCGGCCCAGTGGCTGCAGAACGCCAGCCAGCTGCGCACCGGGTGCAGACAGCCCGATTCACCTGTGCCGTCCCACACGTACACGTAGTGCTCCGGGTCGCGCAGCGCCCAGGCCACCATTCCCTCCCACATCACTTTTGCCGCGTTGGTCTGCGCGCTGTCGGTAATGATGATCGACCAGCGATGCAGAAAATGGCAGAAAAAACGCCGCGCCAGGCCGTGCACCGCCCCCTCATGCTGAGGCTGGCGGGTGCGCCATACCATAACCTGTATGCAGGCGCGCTCCGGCGAGGTGAAGTCTTCGGTTTCCTCCAGCCGCACCGCATAAACGGTCTCCGG
>JRUP01000060.1 GCA_000773965.1 Enterobacter cancerogenus | reverse complement strand
CCGGATTAGTGGCCGCAGTAAGCCAACACCTGCAAAACATCGTTGTCCACGGGATGCGGACGGCGCTGGTACAACTGAGATAACGCTATGCAAGATGCGATAAGAATCCATTCGCGCGACAACGTGGCGGTAGCGCTGCGCGATTTACCTGCCGATACCAAAGTCGAGATTGATCGCCAGTTCATTACCTTGCAGCAAGAGGTTGGGCGCGGTCACAAATTCGCGCTGACGCCGCTGGCAACGGATGCGCTGGTGATCAAATACGGCTTGCCGATTGCCCATGCCACGCGCCCGATCGCCATTGGCGAAATCATTCACTCCAGCAACGCGCGCACCAATCTGAGCGATGTGGACGAGTATGACTATCAGCCAGAATTTCTGGATATCCCCGCTCAGGCCGGCGATCGCGAGGTGCAGATTTACCGCCGCGCCAGCGGTGAAGTTGGTATCCGCAATGAGCTGTGGATTCTGCCAACGGTGGGCTGTGTGAACGGCATCGCCCGGCAGATTCTGTCGCGCTTCCTCAAGGAGACCAACGAGGCAGAAGGGATCGATGGGGTGCACCTGTTCAGCCATCCGTTTGGTTGTTCTCAGCTCGGTCAGGACCATGAAAACACCCGCACCATGCTGCAAAACATGGTGCGCCATCCCAATGCCGGTGCGGTGCTGGTGATCGGCCTGGGTTGTGAGAACAATCAGGTGGATGTGTTCCGCGAAACGCTGGGCGGCTTCGACAGTGACCGCGTGCACTTTATGGAGTGTCAGAAGCAGGACGACGAAGTCGAAGCCGGCCTTGAACGGCTGCATGCGCTGTACAACGTGATGCGTGGCGATCAGCGTCAACCGGGCAAGCTCAGTGAACTGAAGTTCGGACTGGAGTGCGGCGGATCTGACGGTTTCTCTGGCATCACCGCCAACCCGATGCTGGGTTGCTTCTCCGATCAGATGATTGCCAACGGCGGCACTACGGTGCTGACCGAAGTACCGGAAATGTTCGGTGCAGAGCGCATTTTGATGAGCCGCTGCCGGGACGAAGCTACCTTCGATAAAACCGTGGCGATGATCAACGACTTCAAGCGTTACTTTATCGACCATCAGCAGCCGATCTATGAGAACCCTTCTCCGGGTAACAAGGCGGGCGGTATCACCACGCTGGAGGAGAAATCCCTTGGCTGCACGCAGAAAGCCGGGCAGAGCCAGGTGGTGGATGTACTGAAATATGGCGAGCGTCTGGTCACGCCTGGCCTCAATCTGCTGAGCGCGCCAGGAAACGATGCGGTGGCCACCAGCGCGCTGGCGGGC
>JRUP01000006.1 GCA_000773965.1 Enterobacter cancerogenus | reverse complement strand
CACGGCCAGACTTTTGATAATGGTGATGGCGAAGATGCCACCATACGCTTCTTTATGCGTTAACCCCGTGATCGCCAGCAAGGTGATCACTGCGCCGTTGTGCGGCAGTGTGTCCATCCCGCCGCTGGCCATCGCCGCCACGCGGTGCAGCACTTCCATCGGAATCCCCGTGGCCTGCGCCGCCTGCACGAAGTGTTCTGCCATCGCTGCCAGCGCAATACTCATCCCGCCCGATGCCGAACCGGTGATCCCCGCCAGCACGGTAATACTGATCGCTTCATTGAGCAGCGGGTTGGGAATCGCCTGCAGCACGCCAGACAGCACGACAAAGCCCGGCAACGCAGCGATTACCGCACCAAAACCGTACTCGGAAGCGGTATTCATCGCCGCCAGTAACGCACCGGCGACCGCCGTACGACTGCCTTCTGCCAGACGACCACGAATGTTGCGCCAGCCAAAAATCAGCACCACCAGAATGCCGCTGAGCAGCGCCGCCTGTACTGCCCAAATCGCGGTGGTTTTCTTAATATCGGTGAGAATCGGCGTGGGATTTCCCGGTAGCGTTACGCTGCTCTGCGCGCCGTACCACGACGGGATCCACCAGGTGAAGCAGAGATTGAGCACCCCGACCAGAATTAGCGGCAGAATGGCGATCAGCGGATGCGGCAAACGAACATCTTCCGCCGTTTCTGGCTCATTCTTCAGGTTAGTGCCATAGGGTTCCTGGTTGGCCTGTGCCCGACGGCGTTGCCGATCCAGCCACAGCAAGCCCACCACGATAATAAACAACGATCCGATCAATCCCAGCCACGGCGCTGCCCAGGCGTTAGTGCCGAAGAAACTACCGGGAATGATGTTCTGGATTTGCGGCGTGCCGGGCAGTGCATCCATGGTGAAGGAGAACGCACCGAGGGCCACCGTGGCCGGGATCAAACGTTTGGGAATATTGCTCTGACGAAACAGTTCTGCGGCAAACGGATAAACGGCAAAGGCCACCACAAACAGCGACACGCCGCCGTACGTCAGCAGTGCGCACACCAGTACAATTACCGGGATGGCATGGCGACGCCCCAGCAGCGCAATGGCCGCCGTGACGATCGAGCGTGAGAAGCCGGATAGCTCAATCAACTTGCCAAAGATGGCACCCAGCAGAAACACCGGGAAGTAGAGCTTCACAAAGCCCACCATCTTTTCCATAAACAGACCGCTAAACACCGGCGCGACCGCAGCCGGTTCGGTTAACAGCACCGCTAACAGCGCGGCAATCGGGGCGAACAAAATTACGCTATAGCCGCGATAGGCGGCTAACATCAGCAACCCAAGCGCAGCGAGGGCAATAACGACACTCATGTTGCTTCCTTATTATTTTGTAGGGTTGAAGGTAAAGACATTGCCAAAAATTTGAATCGGTCCGCCTCAATCCGGGCGTTCAACCGCCAGCGCGACGCCCATGCCGCCGCCCACACACAGCGTTGCCAGACCGCGATTCAGCTCACGCTGCTGCAAGGCATGAATGAGCGTCACCAGAATGCGGCAGCCGGAGGCGCCAATCGGATGCCCCAGCGCAATGGCACCGCCGTTGACATTGACCCGTTCCGGCTGCCAGTTAAGCGCTTTGCCTACCGCCAAAGCCTGCGCGGCAAAGGCTTCATTAGCTTCGATTAAGTCCACTTGATCCAGCTCCCAACCAGCCTGTTTCAGGGCTTTGTTGGTGGCAGCCACCGGGCCAATACCCATCACCGCCGGATCCACGCCAGCAATGCCGCTTCCGGTCAATCGCGCCAGCACCGGCAACCCCAATGCGGCGGCGCGTGATGCGGACATCAACAGCACGGCGGCCGCGCCATCATTCAGGCTGGAAGCATTACCTGCGGTCACGCTGCCGTCCTTTTTAAAGGCGGGATGCAAACGCGCCAGCCGCTCTGCTGAACTGTCCGCGCGTGGCTGTTCATCTTCACCGATCACCAATGTCTCGCCTTTAGCCTGCGCCACCGTGACGGGCGTGATTTCTGCACGGAAGGCGCCCTGCTGCTGTGCCGCCACCGCTTTCTGTTGGGATTGCAAGGCAAAGGCATCCTGATCGGCACGGCTAATGTGGTATTCGTCGGCCAGATTCTCGGCAGTGATCCCCATGTGGTAGTCGTTAAACGCATCCCACAAACCATCGTGGATCACGCTGTCCATCAGTTGACTGTGACCCAAACGACAGCCGCCACGCGCCTCCGGCAGCAGATAAGGGGATTGGCTCATACTCTCCTGACCGCCCGCGATAATGATCTCGGCGGCACCGCTTTGAATGGCCTGTGCGGCCTGAATCACCGCTTTCAGCCCTGAGCCACACACCATGTTCAGCGTGCTGGCTGGCACGCTATAAGGCACACCCGCCGCCACAGCCGCCTGGCGCGCAGGGTTTTGCCCGCATCCAGCGGTGAGTACCTGCCCCATAATGACCTCATCGATTAGCACAGGATCGAGCGCGGTTTGTTTCAGCAGTGTAGCGATCACCTGCTGGCCCAGTTCTGCTGCAGTAAGAGAAGCCAGCGCACCGTGAAAACGGCCGATGGGCGTGCGGGTGGCTGCCACAATTACACATTCGTTCATGATGCCTCCTGGGAAAAACGCATTTCACGGACATCATCGGCGATGCGTAATTGCCCGGCTGTCTTTGCACGGATCTCATCCAGCGTGACGCCCGGCGCATACTCACGCAGCACAAAAGCGCCCTCTTCAATCTCCAGCCAGCCGAGTTCAGTGATCACTTTACGAATACAGCCGACGCCGGTAAGCGGCAAAGTGCATTCGGACAGCAGTTTTGATTCACCATGCTTTGATGCGTGCGTCATCATCACGATGATGTTTTCCGCACCCGCCACCAGATCCATCGCGCCGCCCATGCCCTTGACCATTTTTCCGGGGATCATCCACGATGCGATGTTGCCGCTAACGTCCACTTCCAACGCACCCAGCACGGTAAGATCAACATGGCCGCCGCGGATCATGGCGAAAGACTGTGCCGAATCGAAGATTGCCGCACCCTTTCTTGCGGTCACAGTCTGTTTGCCAGCGTTGATCATGTCGGCATCCAGTTCGGCTTCAGTGGGAAACGCCCCCATACCCATTAAACCGTTTTCCGACTGTATCATCACATCCATGCCCTCAGGTACGTAGTTGGCCACCAGCGTCGGCATGCCAATGCCGAGATTGACGTAATCGCCATCGCGTAGCTCCTGTGCCACGCGCTGCGCCATCTGTTCACGCGTGAGCATGTGCGCCTCCTTCACTCAGGGTGCGTTTCTCAATGCGTTTCTCGAAGTTGCCCTGTATCAGGCGATCGACATAAATGCCCGGCGTATGAATAGCTGCTGGATCCAGTTCACCTGGCGCCACAATCTCTTCAACTTCAACAACGGTGACACGGGCAGCCATTGCCATCAGTGGGTTGAAATTCTGCGCGGTGTGGCGATAGATCACATTGCCGTACCAGTCCGCTTTCCAGCCTTTGACGATGGCGAAGTCACCGCGTATCGCCTGTTCCAGAATGTAGTGGCGCCCATCGAATTCTCTGACTTCTTTGCCTTCTGCGACTGGCGTGCCATAGCCGGTGGCCGTATAAAATGCGGGTATACCCGCGCCGCCTGCGCGCACTTTTTCCGCCAGCGTCCCCTGCGGCGTGAGAATCACTTCCAGCTCACCGCTCAGCATCTGCTGCTCGAACAGCGCGTTCTCACCGACGTAAGAGGCGATCATGGTTTTGATCTGCCGATTCTCCAGCAGCAGCCCGAGGCCAAAGCCATCCACCCCGCAGTTATTCGAGACCACGGTCAGCCCCTTAATGCCCTGCTGACGAATTTCGGCGATGAGATTTTCTGGAATGCCGCACAGGCCAAATCCCCCCGCCAGCAGCGTCATGTCGTCTTGCAATCCAGCCAGCGCCTGCTGATAACTGGTGACGCGTTTGTCTAATCCTGCCATTGCTGTACATCTCCTCAGCTCACCGAATAAAGCCATCCTCGCGTCACAAAAATGATTTGTTAATTTTGTTTTTATTGGCCTTTCATTTACTTTTCTTATTAATATTCCGTTAATCGTTGTTTTACATAAAGTTAACAAATTGAAAAATGAAAATGACTATCAAGCAGTTACGCGCGTTCTTAGCGGTCGCTCACACTTTGAGTTTTGCTCAGGCCAGTGAACGTCTGGCAATTTCGCAACCGGCGCTGAGCCTGGCGATCAGCGGATTAGAAGAAGCGTTGGGCGGACCGTTGTTTATGCGCACCACCCGCCACGTATCACTAACGCCGGAAGGTGAGATCTTTTTTCCCATGGCACGACGGCTGCTGGCGGATTGGGAAAATGCCGAAGAAGCGATGCATCTGCGTTTTACGCTGCAACTGGGGAAAGTGTCGATTGCCGCCATGCCCTCTTTTGCTGGCAACCTGCTGCCTGCGGTGCTGAAGGCTTTTCGCCAGCGCTATCCCGGCGTCAATATCGCGGTACATGACGTGATCAATGAAACGGTGCTGGAAATGGTGCAGGAGGGACGCGTGGAGATGGGTGTTGCCTTTGAACCCGAACTGGCCGATGCGCTGCACTTCACCCCGCTGGGTAGCGACCGCTTTGTTGCCGTGGTGCCCGCTGATAGTCCGTTAGCGAAAAAGCCACAGCTGAGCTGGCGTGAACTGCTGCATCTGGATTTCATTACCTTGCAGCGTCCTTCGGCGGTGCGTCTGCTGCTTGAGCAGTCACTGGCACAGGCAGGAAGAAGACTCGACGTCGCTTACGAAAGTCATCAATTGGTCACCGTGGGCAAAATGGTCGCCAGTGGATTGGGGGCCAGCGCCGTACCTGCGCTTTGTATTCAGCAGATGCGCGAGTTGGGTGCGGTATGCGTGCCGCTGGTCTCACCACAGATTGAGCGGCGAGTGGGCATTTTGCGATTGAAACAGCACCAGCTCTCCCATGCTGCCGCCGCACTGGCACAAACCATGAGTGACGAATGTCGCTGGCCCGACTCATAATTCAGCGTTAATTCACAACGTAACCTCAACCAGACAATATTTGTCGCCTGGTCTTCCTAAATGCACAGTCTTTTTTTATCAATTAAATAAACACCAGACATTAACAATTGATTTAGCCAAATAAAATATTTCGTAGTTAAATCATAGCCAGTAAGCTGAACCCTCATCCGCTTTGATTAATTGCACTAATCAAAGCGGTCACAAGATTGCTAATGATATGTAAAAATCTTCTCCGCGCGGACATTTTAAGATCAAATCCACCCTGCATTAGGTGTAAGAATAATCCTAAGAGAAATAAATATCCCCTTCCGCAAGGTGAACTTCATTACTCAATTACCTCGCCGCATCACAACCCACAGACCAGAGGCAGTTTTCATTACATCAAATAAAAATTAAAAATCCTGGAATCTCACTTTTCACACCAAAGATAATCAGGCTCAACACTGACGAACATCCAATTATTTAGCAATTAATGCTATCTAAATTTTGATCCTGAAAGCCGATTTTCACCATTAATCCTGGGGGATTTAGAAAGTTCTTAACTCTATAGGGGTATGAAACGATGACGATCATGCCAAGTTGAGAAAAGACAATGGAATTTTAAAAATCACCATCCCGTACAACCTAAGACTTTTCTGAGGGTAAGAAATGACTGATTTTCTTAACTCGTTGAATAAAAACAATTATTCTGCCAGAATATCCGCAGCTCTTACAGGAGCGGATGAGTTTGTTATGAAAAATACCACACGAGAGGACTTACGCTGTGCCAGTTGCAAATATGGCTGCCAGCTGACGAACCGAAACAACGATATTCTTAATCGCTGCCCAATACAAAAAATTGCGATTTGGCCGGGGAACAATCATTTCCTGATTAAAGGTGTACTTTCATTAGTCGCTGGCCGCTATGAAAGTGTGTTTTGCCGGGGATGTATATTCGTTGATTTTTCGCGAGAAAACTTACGTTATCTCACCAATAAAAACTGGATTGATTATCTGAAATCCACCGGGCTGACGATCGTTTTGGTCTCCGATCGACCGCTGGCCGCTCTGGCTGCACACTGGATAAAGAGAGAGGGAATCCACTCCGTTATTTATTGTGAAGACCGGTTAGAGGATATCAAGAAGGTGATTAACAGTACCTATTATGGTTTAAAAGGAGGCGCAACAAGGAGAGTTAATGCACTGTCGAATGAGGAAGTAACCTTTCTGGATTTAGCCTTAAAAGGGAATTCACTTTCTGCCATTTCGATAGCAATGAACCATGAGATGAAAAAAATTTACAACATCAAAGATTCGATTCGACGAAAGACCGGTACCAGCCTTAATCAGCTGATCTCGGGTCACTAAGTAAAAGGATTACACGAAATGACGCAAACACATAAAACACTGCTTTCACTGGTTATCACCGGTGCCCTTTTCTCGACTTCTGCCGTTGCAGCGTCCGATAACACCATTAATTTCCAGGGTGAAGTGGCTGATGAAACCTGTTCCATCTCAGTGAATGGCAATGCGGCCTCACCGGTGGTGCTGATGCCCACCGTGAGTAAATCCGATCTGGCTGCCAGCGGTGATGTCGCCGGACAAACCGCCTTTACCGTAGGTTTGACCGGTTGTACCGGCAACTCAGCTTCCTCAACAAAAATTTCAACGGTGTTTGTCGGTAATAACGTGACGGCCAATGGCAACCTGGCGAATACCGGCACCGCAAAAAATGTTGAGGTCCAACTGGTGGACAGTAAAGACGCGGTGATTAACCTGACGGGCGGCTATACCGGTGATGGCGACCTGACGCTTGCCGCCGATGAGACCGAATCTTCGGCCACTTATAACGCGCAATATTATGCCAATGGTGTCGCCGCCGCCGGAACCGTGGCTGCATCATTACAATACGCTGTGACTTACCAGTAATAATTAATCAGCGTACGTTCGGATATCCGGGCGTGCGCTGCATGCCATGAGATCGTCTGTATGTATTTACGCAATGCCCTGGGCGCGTTATTTCTCAGCGTGATGTCAGCGACGGCAACAGCAAGCGTCACGCTGCTGGGCAGTCGGATTATTTATCCGGCGCCGGTCAGCTCCATCAATATTCAATTTAAAAACGACGATAGCATTCCCTATGTTATTCAGACCTGGTTTGATGATGGTGATATGGATGCCAAACCACAGCAGATTAATCGCGTGCCCTTTATTACCACTCCACCGGTATTTCGTATTCAGCCGAAATCAGGGCAGGTCGCGCGTATTGTCATCAGCCAGCCAGACAAACTGCCTCAGGATCGAGAGTCGGTTTACTGGTTTAACATGCTGCAAATTCCGCCTGCATCACAGGCTGCCGCCGATAAGAATGCCATGACGGTCATGCTGCGCAATCGGGTGAAATTGTTTTATCGCCCTGCGGCAATAGGCAAACCGGGCAATATTTTATCGGGTATTAAAGTCCGCACTCTAATCGATCCCCATAAAGGCAGCGGATTACAGATCGATAATGCGCAGCCCTGGCATGCTTCATTCGTCGCTATTTCCCTGCGTATCGCGGGAAAAATTTATGCGTGTGAACCTGTAATGGTTGCCCCGTTCTCCATGCATACCTGCTGGTTCAGTCATACCAAACAACGCTTACAGGGTGTAGGCAGCGTCAAACTCGACGCGATTAACGATCAGGGAGCCAGAATAAGTGAAAATTACCCCATCAACTCCCAATGAATTGAAATTCCCCTTATTCTTTCTGACCGTTTCATTCTATTTCTCAACAGCCGTGCACAGTGAAGAATATTATTTCGATCCGTCACTGTTTAAAGGCTCTGCCTTCGGTCAGAACATCGCGCAATTCAACCAAAGCGAGTTGCCCGCGGGTCATTATCTGGTCGATGTTTATTTAAATAATTCACTCGTGTCATCCAGCGTGAAGCTGGAATTTTCGCCCCCGGCACCAGAAAAAGAGGTCGAGCCATGCTTACCCTTTTCGCTGGTGAAAATGTTGCCGTTAAAAAAGGTTCCAGCACAGCCAATCGATCGCGAGTGCGCCCCGCTTGTTGACTGGACGCCACAAGGGAGCTGGGCTTTTGATGCCGCCGCGTTACGCCTGAATATCACGCTGCCCCTGTCAGCGCTTAAGCGCACGCCGCGTGGGTATATTCCGCCCGAACAGTGGGATGGCGGGATGACCGCGTTATTTCTGCGCCACAACACCAATTACACCTGGACGGAAAACAGCGCGGCCGCCTACCGCTATCAATATTTGTGGAGCGGAATAACCGCAGGCACTAATGTCGCCAACTGGCAGCTGCGTCATCAGGGCAATCTTCGCTATCTCAGCAGCAGTGTGGGTGGTAGCAGCTATCGCTACAACAAGGTACGAAGCTGGGTGCAACGGCCACTGACGTCGATCAATAGCCAGCTTTCCCTTGGCGATAGCTACACAGACAGCTCGCTATTTGGCAGCCTGCCGTTTAATGGCGTAAAACTCGCCACTGACGAACGTATGTGGCCGCAAGGCAGACGCGGTTATGCCCCTGAAATTCGAGGCATCGCCTCATCTAATGCCCGTGTGATTGTGAAACAGTTGAACAAGGTGATCTATGAAACCGTGGTGCCGCCTGGCCCGTTTATCATTGATGATCTGAACAACACCCGCAGTCAGGGAGATTTTGAAGTAGAGGTGATTGAAGCCAACGGTAAAATCGCTACCTTCACGGTGCCCTACTCCTCGGTTCCTGATTCGGTGCGTCCTGGCAACTGGCATTACTCGCTGGCGCTGGGTCGTGTGCGGCAATACTACGCCGTGAATAACGCTTTTTTTGAGGGCGTGATGCAGCGCGGCGTAAGCAATAGCTTGACGGCAACCGTCGGTTCACGGCTGGCGGAAGATTACCAGGCTTGGCTTCTGGGAGGTGTCTGGGCAACCGGCGCAGGTGCATTCGGTCTCAACACCACGTTTTCCCAGGCAAAGGCCGAAAATGACCAGCGCACCTCCGGCTGGCGTGCCGAGTTGAGTTATAGCAAAACCTTTCAGACCGGCACCAACCTGGTGCTGGCCGCTTATCGATATTCGACTCGTGGATTTCGCGACCTGCAGGATGTTTTAGGGGTTCGACGCCAGCAACAAGCGGACATCAACTACTACTCAGACTCGCTCAACCAGCGTAATCGCTTATCGGCCACACTCAGCCAGTCAATGGATGCGTATGGCCTGGTGAGTTTAAGCGCCAGCACCGCCGATTATTACAACAACCAGTCACGTATCACCCAGTTGCAGTTCGGCTATAGCAACAGCTGGCGCAATATCAGTTACGGTATCAATGTGGCGCGTCAACGCACCTCGTGGAATACCCAGCAATTTAACCTGAGCGTCAACGATAACCTCGACAGCAGCCGCCAGCAGCGATACAGCGAAAATACTCTTTCGGTGAATATTTCAGTACCGCTTAACTGGGGTGCGGGTCTTTCATCTGTGGCCTACAACTACAACCAGTCAAAACAGAGCCAGTCTTCGATGGCGACACTAACAGGTTCGGCAGGCGAACAGCGCGATTTCTCCTATTCGCTCTACGGAGGAACTGAGCATTACCGCAATGGCGTCAACGGAGAAGCGAGTTCCTTTGGGGGCAACCTGCAGCAAAACACCCGTTTTGGTGCAGTCCGCGCCAACTACGGCCAGGGAGATCACTATCGGCAGGTCGGTTTAGGCACGTCTGGCACTTTACTGCTGCATCGTGGCGGTCTCACTGCGGGGCCTTACACCAGCGATACGTTCGCGTTGATCCATGCCGAGGGCGCCCAAGGTGCGACGGTGCAAAACGGACAAGGAGCCGTCATTGACTACAACGGTTATGCGCTGCTGCCCTCGCTCACCCCTTATCGTGAAAACACGGTCAGCCTCGATACGTTGCACATGCGCGCCGATGCTGAGTTAAACGGCGGAAGCCAGCGTGTGGTTCCTTATGCCGGTGCCGTGAGTCAGGTGAGTTTTGCCACCTTACGCGGCACCGCGGTGTTGATTTCACTGAATACCACCGAGGGGATGGCACCGCCGATGGGCGCCGAAGTGCGTGATGCCTCCAACACCGTGATTGGCGTTGTCGGCCAGGGAAGCCAGCTTTACGCACGCGTTCCGCATGACTCCGGCAGTCTGCAAATCAGCTGGGATGGTAAAACCCAACGCTGCGCCGTCAATTATCAAATCACCGGAAAGACGCAACAGGCGCTTATCCTCCTCAATGGTATTTGCAGGACGCTATAACTCGTGAAAATTAAATATCTCCTCGTTGTGCTGCTGATGCTGCCGCTGACGTTATGGGCAAACTGCATCAAAGTCACCAGCACCTCATCGCTTTCAGCCGCCGCTCTGTCAGCCGGCTACACCGCATCGTCCTGGACGGGTGCCTGTGATACCTGTTCAGGCAACCTGGGTTTGCCATCGGTGATCAGCATCAACAGCGGCACATCCTTTCAGCCCGCAGGATCGTTGCTGGCCAGTTCAGTCGGTTCGTTTCTCACCTCCGCCAGCAACACCGCTTACAGCCCGAATCAGATCCTCTACCGCTGTGCGGTGGCGGATGCGGGCAGTCTGTATGAGATGTACGCCACTAACGGTGACAGCGCCTATGCTGGCATGTATGCCAGCAGTGAGGTTAGCGGCGCTTATTACGACGTGGCGAAAAACGTGGCAGTGCGCATGACCAATCTGACCTCCGGTGAGTATTACAGCCGCTACTGGAAGTCACGCCAGTTTACCGCCGACAGTTGGTACTCCGATGGCACCTACCTTTATATTCCGGCCAGCGCGTTTAGCAACGTGCTGTACGAGATGTTTAAAATCAGTTCAACCAGCTATTACGCCAATGGCGATAACCGCTACAGCGATCTTTGGACGCAGCCGCGCGGCTATATTGCATTTAAAGGCCCAGGTCTGGACACCAACAGTCTGGCGGTAGGTCAGGACAGCGCCAGCTATTGGTACGGGTTTTACGGCAACTGGCCTGCCGCCTGGAGCACCTATCGTAACGTGACCTATGTACGAGGCGCGTTGTGTGAAGTCCAGAACTACCCTTCTGTGGTGCTGCTGCCAACCATCAGCGTGAACGCGCTCAAAGCAGGCGGTAGCAGTCAGGTACCGTTTTCGATCTCGCTGCAGTGCGAATCGGGCGCGCGGTCCAGCACCAGCACATCCACCAGCACTGCCGCCAATGTCGCGATGGGCTTGCTGGTGAATCAGCCCAATGCGGTCTCGCAGGCGACGCAGTTGGGTTTGACCACCAGCGGCGGCGGACTGACCTGGCTGCTGGATAATCAATATGGCAGCAGCGGCGTGGCCTCGGGTGTGGGCATCAAAATTTATAACGCCAGTGGTTCTGCCATTAACTTATTGCCTAACCTCGCCAGCACCGGCACCGGGAATACGCGCGGCTGGTATGCCTATACGGATCTCACCTCGCTGGTCTCTTCCGGTAGCAGCAATATTTACAGCGGTGATTTTTTGGCTTCGCTCGAAGCCATAAGTGGACAAACAGTAACAGCAGGGACAGTCAATGCGCAGCTGCAAGTGGTGGTCAGTTTTCAGTAACACATTGGCATTGAGCAGCCTGTTATTCGCTGCTCACGCCATCGCCGTGGTGAATGTGGATAGAACACGCATCATTTTTAATGCCGGTGAGAGCAGCCAGGCGCTAAATATAAAGAACGGTGCGGATACCCCCTCCGTGGTACAGATCTGGAGCGATGACGGTGATTTGATGCAGTCCCCGGAATTGAGCAGTGCACCCATTTTTGCCATGCCGCCGATGATGAGACTCGCACCTGATGAGCAGCGTGCAATTCGTCTGGTGCTCACTTCACGCCAGTCGTTGCCGGAGGATCGTGAGAGCCTTTACTGGCTGAATATTTATCAGATTCCCGCGCTGAGCAGGCAAACAGGCAGCGCCGAACAAAAAATCCTGTTGCCGTTGCGATTGCGGCTTAAGGTTTTTATCCGACCGGCGGCGCTGGGCGTGCCTCAGCCTGAAGATGTGCAGAAGCTGCGTTTTATCGTGCACGAACGCCAGCTAACACTAGAGAATCCAACGGCGTGGTATATGAGCTTAAGATTACAGATTGCCAATAAGCTTAAAGTGGATGATGTGCTGGTGGCGCCGTTTGGTTCGGTCACTCTCCCAATAGCGCAACCGGTTCAGGTGGGTGAGAGCGTGATTTATGAGGTGTTTGACGACAACGGTAACCCGGTGGGATATCAGAGCCATACCGACACCTAAGTTACCTTGCCGCGCCCTGAAGGGCGCGGCAATCTTGTGTCATTCATGAGGCGTTTTTGTAAGGATCGCGAACCTGAGCCACCGCCAGTGCGCCGAATAGCAATATTGCCGATACTGCTAACAGTGCCCACATAAAGCCGCCTGACATCTGTTTAACGTATCCAATCAGTGAAGGGCCAAAGAAACCGCCCAGATTGCCCACTGAAACAATCACGGCCAACCCAGCCGCTGCGGCATTGCCGGTTAGAAAACCCGATGGCAGCGCCCAAAACGATGCCTGAAAGGCCAGGATGCCGCTGACAGTGATGCAAAGTGCCAGCATTTTTAGCACCGGCTCTGACACCACCGCGCTGCAAGATAACGCAATGGCAGCCATCACTAATGCTCCACTGACCCAACGAATTCGGTGTGGTGAAAGGTTTGCTCTTCGTGCCCAGAACAACATACTGAGTGCCCCGCAAACATACGGTAAAGCAGTGAGAAAACCCGTCGCTGTGTGACTGACGCCCATCTGTTTGATGATCTGTGGCATCCACAAGCCGACACCAATCGAACCGACTATCCCACAAAAATTGATCAATGCCAGCAGCCACAGCAGCGGATTACGCATCGCATGCCGCATGGTGGCACCATGTTTGGCGGCAATGCGCTGTTGTTCTTCATCCAATCTGCGTTGCAATAGGCTTTTTTCATCGTCAGTCAGCCATTTTGCCTTAGCCGGTTTATCGTCGAGGAAGAACAAACACCCGATGCCAAGTAACACGGCTGGCACGCCTTCAATCAAGAGCAACCACTGCCAGTTACGGATGTGTTCATGGCTGGTGATCTGCATCAGCGCCCCCGAAATAGGCGCACCGATGATGTTTGCCACCGGGATGCCCACCAAAAACGCAGCAGTGATTTTTGCTCGCCAGGTACCGGGAAACCAGTAAGTGAAAAACAGATAGATGCCTGGCGTAAAGCCTGCTTCAGCCATGCCGAGACAAAAACGCGCGACGGCAAAACTGGTTGGCCCCGTCACAAACGCCGTCGCCATCGAAATCAATCCCCATGAAATCATGATGCGCGCAATCCAGATGCGTGCCCCTGTTTTCTGCATAATCAAATTACTGGGGATCTCAAACAGGAAATAACCGATAAAGAACATCCCTGCGCCAAAACCAAACTGCTCCGCCGTTATCCCTAGATCGGCATTCATACCCAGCGCGGCAAAGCTGACATTGGTCCTGTCCAGATAACTGATCACATAACAGATAAAGATGAAAGGCAGGATTCGCCTGAATGCTTTGGCCGCCGCGTGTTCGCTGCGATCCATCTCCTGGGGATTCAGGGTTTTCTCAGGCGCAGTGGGCGCGCCTGGCATGGCGTCAGGTAAGGTATGCAGGGTCATGCGATGCTCCATGGTGCTCTGTGGCACCTGTTGTTGTTAGCTTGCTGGAGTGGAACGGCCTGACAGCTCGGCACCGGGAACAGCCATGTCGCAGGTCAGGATTGAGCCAGTGACCGACTCGGTGATAAACAGTCGCCGGCGCTCGGCTCCGCCATAACAGACATTGGTGGTTGAGCGACCCGCTGGGCTAATAATGATTTGGATGGGTTCCGCCATCGCATTCAATAACCACAGACGGCCTAATCCGGGATTGGCAATCAGCAATTCGCCTTCGGTGTTGATGGCGATTCCATCGGGTCCGCTTGGGCCGTGTGAAGTGAAGAACTGCCCGACCTTGCTGACCGAACCGTCCTTTTGCAGCGGTACGCGCCAGATACAATTTCCGCGCGTCATCGCTACATACAGCAGACTCTCATCCGGCGATAGCACCAGCCCGTTTGGGCTAGGGCAATTATCCAGCAACAAATCGAGACGCCCATCCACCGATAAGCGGTATACGCGTCCCGTCGGATCGTGCAGACCCGTTTGCCCCTGATCGGTGAAATAGAGATTGCCCTGACGGTCAAACGTCAGATCGTTGACGCCTTTAAAGCTCTCGCTGTTGCGACGCGTCAGCCATGGCGTGACATTTCGGTCCTTAAGGGAGAGTTTCATCAATCCGTTTTGGTAATCGGTGATCAGCAACGTGTCCTCATCCAGCAACTTCATACCGTTGGGCTCGCCCTGATACTGAACGATCAACTCCCACTCGCCCTGCCTATCCACCCGAAAGATTCTGCCGTAGGGGATATCGGTGACGTAAAGGCAGCCAGAAGGATGCCAGACAGGCCCTTCCAGAAAGGAGTCAACAGCCTGACCACCGCGATTGGCGGCTGACCAGGCATTCGCCGGATCGGGTTTTCTGAATCGGTCGGGCAAGCGGCTGAACACCTCGGCCTGGCGGATTTCCGGTTGAGTCAGACTGATCATGGTGACACGCCCTCTTCCAGCGGCGTATCTGCCAGCGTCTGTAAAATATTCTGTGCCGCCACCGTTCCCATGCGGATGTAAGAAGCATCACTCACGCCACCAATGTGCGGAGAAAGGATCACGTTACTGATGTCCTGCCAGCGGTGCGGTGCCGTCAACGGCTCAGCGCTGAAACTGTCCAGTGCTGCCCAATGTAACTTGCCAGATTGCAGCGCATCAGCGAGTGCCGCCTCGTTGATTAACCCGCCGCGTGCGGTGTTAACCAGGATTGCGCCGGGCTTGCAGTTCGCCAGCGTGTCGGCATTGATCATTTCATGATTGGACTCTGTCAGTGGGCAGTGCAGCGACACCACATCAGCCTGTGCCAGAAGTGATTCAAGGCTATTAACCGATTCACAGGCCGGGGGGAATTCACGCGCAAAAGGATCATAAGCCACGACCCGCATGCCCATTGCATTCCCGATCCGAGCCACGCGACTGCCGATCGCACCTAAGCCAATTAACCCTAATACACGCCCTTCCAGCTCAATCGATTTGTGTGTCGATTTATCCCAGAATCCTGCACGCAGGCGCGCATCGAGCGGCAACACAGATTTGGCGCAGGCCAATATCAATGCCCAGGTATGTTCCGCCACAGCCGCGGCATTAGCTCCTGGTGCAGAACAGACACGAATCTGGCGTGCGGCGGCGGCTTGCTGGTCAATGACATCAATACCACTGCCGTGTTTGGAGATAACCCGCAAGGCCGGTGCGGCATCCATCACGGCGGCGTTGATCTTGCCGTAACGCACCAGAATCCCCACCGGATTGTGCTGGTGGCACAGGTCAATCAACTGCGTCTCAGTGGGTTGTTTTCCCGCAAAGACCAACTCAAACTCACGAAGTATGGCTACCGCGTCGGCAGCCAGATCGCTGCCGGTAATCAGAATGACAGGGGCTTTAGCCATCACAGCGTCTCCCCTTCTGCCAGCATACCCGCCTGGCGCAGTGCGTTCTCAAGCCATGGCGCGCGCGTATCGCCAGCTCGGATAGCGGCAATGCGCTGGGTTTCGCCGTCCAGCTTTTTCTTCGCTAAGGCAATAATGGCCTGTACTTCATTACGCGGTATCACCACCACGCCATCAACATCACCCACCACCAAATCACCGGCCTGAATCTGAGCTCCGGCAATGGAAATAGGATGATTAACGCGCCCCGGAATCAGTTTGGTGGGGCCACAAGGATTTAATCCCGCAGCAAACACCGGATATGACTGCTTGCTTAGCATATCGGCATCTCGCACTGCGCCATCAATGATGATGCCCGCGATGCCGGAAGCCTCTGCCTGGGTCGCCATAATCTCCCCCAGCAACGCGCAACTGAGGTCGCCCTTGCCATCCACCACAATCACATCGCCCGGTTGGGCAATCGCCAGTGCAGCATGGATGGCCAGATTGTCACCCGGACGTACCTCAACGGTGATGGCCGGACCCGCCACTTTCATCTGCGGTGAAAGCGGTTTGATTCGGCCGTGCAGCGTGCCGCGACGCCCGGCAACATCAGCCAGGATCGCCGCCTGATACTCAGCCGCTTGTTGCACTTCTTCCGGGGTCACGCGGCTGATATTTCGTTGGATCATTGCAGTAGTGTGAATGCTCATCTCTTCCTCGCTTTGTTTTACTCTGTAAAACACATGTGTACAATATAAAACAACTATAGCCAGGGCGAGACAGATTAAGCCATAGCCTTAACGGCGTTTGTGACGTAAACACGAGGTGACTCACAAAAATTCAGGTACACTCGTTGTCGTTCAAAACAGGAGGAATGCATGGGAAATGAAGGCGTTATTGCGGTGGAGAAGGCGCTAGCGCTACTGGACTGTTTCCGTCCAGGCGACGATAGCCTGACGCTGACTGCGTTGTCGCAGGCGTCGGGTTACCACAAAACCACGGTTTATCGCCTGATGAATTCTCTCGAACGAATGAACTACGTGGTGCGCCATGAAAATGGGAGCTATGGACTGGGACCACGTTTGCTGTATCTGGGCAAGTTGTATGAGCAATCTTTCCATCTGGCCAGCGTGGTACAGCCCGAGCTGCAACAACTGGCGCTGGCTACCCATGAGAGTGCTAGTTGGTATGTGATTGAAGGCGGCCAGCGCATGTGCTTATTCCGCGCCGAGGCTTCGGAAGGATTACGACACAGCCGTTTACCCGGCACGATTTTCCCGCTCGATCAGTCTGCGATTAGTCAGGTGCTGCGCTTCTGGGGGCTCAATGAAGCCCTGTTTGATAAGCATCCACGCCTGCCGTTATATACCTCAGGCGCACGTGATCCGCACACCGCCGCCTTCGCGATGCCGGTATTTGGCGTGAACGATAAACTGATTGCGGCATTAGCGTTAACCGGCCCGGCCTCGCGCCTGGTGGAATCGCGCCGTGATGATGGCCTGACGCAGCAAATGAGCCAAAGTGCCGCACGACTCTCTTTAAAACTGGGTGCATCAAAGCCGTTTTGCAGTGCGCAATACGGTGAAGACGCACTGACAACCGATAACTGATCGTTGTGTCAGATCGCTTCCGGGCTCACCACAGTGTGCCCGGAAGTCTCACACTGAGTCAGTTCAGGATGAGTGACTCGACAAGCGACCTTCCGCCTTCTGGCCTTGCGAAAGATTACGCCCCATCAGCACTACTGCAATCCCCCCTGCCAGGCAAAGCGCAGCCAGAGGCAACAGTGCCAAAGTGTGACTACCGGTCTTTTCATCGATGATGCCGTAAGCATTGACCATCACCGCGCCACCAATCAGGTTGGCGATCGCCCCTATCGCCGCCAGCCCTGCCGCAGCGGATTGACTGCTCATCCAGCCCGCTGCCAGTGCCCAGAATGGCCCTTTCATGGAATAAGCGCCGACCAGAATCAGGCACATGATAATAATGGTTGCCGGTAATGAAAGGCTGACAAACGCGGCGAAAATCCCTCCAGCGATCATGAACAACGTTAATGCCGTGTGCCAGCGTCGTTCGCCCGTGCGGTCTGAGCTTCGTCCCCACACAATCATCAATATCGACGCCAAACCATAAGGAATCGCATTGAGCATTCCGGTGGTGAGATTATCAAGATGGAATGATTTCAGCAGTTGAGGTGACCAGACGCTGAGGGTGGTGCCAGCTGATGATGCGCCAGAATAGATCAGTGCCATCAGCCAGATATGCTTGTGCTTCAGTAATTGCCAGGTAGAGATATGACCGATGTTTTTTTGCTGCTGACGCTCGGCCTGCAGCGTGGATTCCAGCCACTGCTTCTGCTCACCGCTAAGCCAGCGCGCTTCGTGTGGGCGATTGCTCAGGACAAAATAGGCGGCAATACCGAGCAATACGGCAGGCAATCCTTCAATAATGAACAGCAGATGCCAGCCGCGCAGTCCCATCCATCCGTCGAGTGTAAGTATCAAGCCAGAAATCGGTGAGCCGATAAAGTTCGCTAGCGGGATCGCCACCATAAACGAGGCAATAATTCGCGCGCGATAACGCGCAGGGATCCACCAGGTCAGATACAACACCACGCCTGGGAAGAAACCGGCTTCAGCCGCACCAAGTAAAAAACGCAGCACATATAAAGACGAAGAGGTTTCCACCAGTGCCATACACATTGACACAATACCCCAGCTGATCATGATGCGCGGGATCCACAAGCGCGCGCCGACCTTCTGCATCGCCAGATTACTGGGCACCTCAAACAGGAAATACGCCACGAAGTACAGACTACTGGCAAAACCAAAAGCGGCCTTACTTAGACCAAGATCCTCGTTCATCTGGAGAGCGGCCATGCCGATATTGCCGCGATCGATAATAGACACCAGATAGCTCACCACCAGGAACGGCAGAATGCGCCAGATCACGCGCCGCATGGTTTCGCGTTCCAGCACCGAGACCGCCGTCTGTTTCAGGGTTTGTTCAGTCATTCTTTCCTCGCAGGGTCTGATTATGGTTATCAGGAGAAGATGCTTTGTTTTATTCTGTAAAACCAGGTTGTACAATATAAACTATCAGAAACGCTGCGAAGCAAACTGTCCTGTGATTGGGGATGCGGAGCCAATCACAAAATCGCCAGTGACTGTAGATTGAATTGTGATCGAAGACAGGTCTTTAAAACGAAAAAACCTGCTTCGCTCCCTTAGGATGCTAAGCAGGTCATTAATGCGGAGACGGGCGGAAAATACTATTGGCTTTCGGCTACACCACACCAGCGCACCAGCGTCAGCGCTATGGCTTTGGTGCAGGCCGTGAAAGGCAGAGTTAGCCTTGGTGCTTGTGGATTGCCGCCAAATAGCAGCCAAATCGCGCACTATGGGCGTGGATATACACGTTTTCAGGCCGCTGTAGCAGATGTAAAACGGTTTGCTCCACTTCATCACCCGTCGCCAGCTCTGCCGCAATAATGCAGTGCTCAAGATTGAAGGCTCGCAGTGAGAGTTGACGCTTAGCGAGGTATTCCGGGATCTCGCTGTAGAAGATGCCGGACTGCATACAACCTTCATGAATGAAGATTGCGTGCTTCCCCTGGTATGGCGATTGCGCGGGTTGATAGGTGTGATTAAGCAAGATCGCATTATCTCCTGGTGGAACATCCTTCAAGCCAATGCGGTCTGGCAAAGCCGAGGCTTGGCTGGCTAACACTCGGCGTGCGTTGTACTGTGCCAGATACTCATCATCTTTTCCGTATAAATGTGCAAAATCGCTGCTATTCAATCCGCTAATAATGTAATGCATACTGCCTCCTGCTAATAACATGGGTTCATCAGCAGTAAACGTTATCGAACCCATCCTTGCTCGCTGGAAACGGACAGAGAATTATTGATCGCAACCGCAACTACATTATCCGCCTTAGCTCAATCATCCAGGGTTTGCTAAAGTAGTCGACATCAAGCGTAAAATTGAAGCACTTGCATGTTTCCACGGGAATTTGACCATGCCAGATTACATCTTCTATAAAAAAGATCAGGTCGTTGCTACTGTCGAAAGAACAGATGTCGAGAGCGCCGTCTTACTCATTTCACAAGGCTATAAAAAGTTAGATGAAGAGGTTGAAGCAGCGACGCCAGAAGCGGCGTTAAAGCGGTTAGCGGATGTCCAAAATCAAGACAATATTACTCATCATGCTTTCGTTACAGGCTCAGTATTTACCTCCATCGTGAATGCGCTGTTCAAATGATTTTCCTACACCCGCCTTGTGCCGCTGAATCTTATGCGGCGTGAATGACTGCAGCATAATTAACTCACTAGTACAGTGTCACCGCATAATATAGCGCAGAATAAAACCCACCCCCTACACCACGACACAATCAATTACTTCACCTTGAGAGCACTTTGACAGAATATACCTTCATCGCTACGCTTTAATGCAAGGATATATGTCACAAACTTGCACATCTTAAAAAGATTACCTAAGGTGTCCGCCTTTCAGCCTCTTATAGCTTTCATTTCCATAGGTGAATTGTTCGGCTGCGAAAGCTATAAGATCGCTCTAATTTTACTCATGGAGGTTTATGAGCACCGGAACGATTTCTAAACAATCTGACTTAACCGTTGATGATATTACGGTCATCGATAACAAATTATTAAAACGCGCTGTGAGTGCTGCTGCATTAGGCAACACCATGGAATGGTTTGATTTTGGCGTATATAGCTATCTTGCCGTGATTATTGGCCAGGTCTTTTTTCCTGGTGCCAGTAATACCGCGCAATTAATCGCCTCTTTCGGCACCTTTGCCGCCGCGTTTTTAGTTCGTCCGATCGGGGGAATGGTCTTTGGTCCGTTAGGTGATCGCTTTGGGCGGCAGAAAGTGCTCGCCTTCACCATGATCATGATGTCGATTGGCACCTTCTGCATTGGCCTGATTCCCAGTTATGCCAGTATTGGCATTGCGGCACCGATCCTGTTGCTGGTGGCACGTCTGGTGCAGGGTTTCTCCACCGGCGGCGAATACGGTGGCGCAGCGACCTTTATCGCGGAATACTCCACCGATAAGCGCCGTGGCTTTATGGGCAGCTTCCTGGAATTCGGCACACTGGCGGGTTATCTGCTCGGTGCCAGTCTGGTCACCGGCATGATTGCAATATTACCGCATCAAGCCATGATGAACTGGGGCTGGCGTATTCCCTTTTTCCTGGCCGCACCTCTGGGATTATTCGGTCTCTATATTCGCTTGAAACTGGAAGAGACGCCGGCATTTAAAGAGCACATGGATAAGCGCGAAGAGCTTGAGCACAATAAGCCTCAACTGACCTTGCTGCAGATGCTGCGTGTACAGAGTAAACCGCTGTTGAAATGTATTGGCCTGGTACTGTTATTTAACGTATCCAATTATATGTTAACAGCCTATATGCCCAGTTATTTAACCGGTGTGTTAGGCATGAGTGAATTATCCGGGCTCATGTTAGTGATGGTTATCATGTTTATTATGATGCCATTGACGTTGATGTGGGGACATTTGACCGACCGTATGGGCCGCAAACCGGTGATTGGATTGGGTGCATTAGGCTTAATCGTGCTGGCTATTCCCAGCTATATGCTGATTGGTTCTGGCAATATGATGTTGGTATTTGCCGGTCTGGCGGTATTAGGTTTATTGCATACCTGCTTTAGCGGCACCATGCCCGCCACGTTACCGGCCCTGTTTGTCACCGATATTCGCTACAGTGCATTAGCGATTGGCTTTAACCTCTCCGTGTCACTGTTTGGCGGCACTACGCCGTTAATCACTGCATGGCTGGTGGATACCACGCACAATGCGATGATGCCCGCTTATTACATGATGGGCGCCGGGATTGTCGGCTTGATTACCGTGCTAACGTTGAGTGAAACCGCGCGTAAACCGCTGAAAGGCTCTTCACCTGCTGTTGCCACCAAAGCGGAGGCGCATAAGCTGATTGATAAATTACGTAAGCAGCGCGGCCGCAAGGTCCAGCAACACAAACCTGCATAATCTTCGGGGCGACCATCAGGTCGCCTTTCTTCTATTCACCTCCCTGATTAGCGAAGCGTAAGGCGTCGATAATTTCCTAAACCCATCTGTTCGCGCCAGAAAAGCGCAAAATATCGACTATGATCTGTTCTCAGTCTTTCGCGTCGTCCCACTGTAAATCGTACTCAGCCAGCATCTTTAAACGGAACGTGTACCGCTTGATGTCGTCCATTGCCCTTGCGAGGGTTAAACGAGGCAATTGAATGGAATTCAGATCATTTAAGAAATCCTGGGGAGCTGAGATTCAGGCGGATGGCAGCGTGCTATTCTGCTTGTGGGCACCGGGTCAGCAACAGATTACCTTGCGTCTCGCCGATGGCGATCACCTTATGTCAGCCTCGGACGATGGCTGGTATCAACGGCAACTGGGCGGCATACAACCTGGTGCGACTTACAACTTTGTACTGGCGGATGGCACGGTGGTGCCCGATCCCGCCGCTCGCGCGCAACAATCCGGGGTCAATGGCCCTTCCGTGGTCGTCGATCCTCATCATTATGTATGGCAGCACACCGAATGGCGCGGACACGCCTGGCAAGAAACGGTGGTGTATGAACTGCATATAGGCACCTTTACCCCCGAAGGCACTTTCCAGGCCGCGATTACCCGCTTGCCCTATTTAAAAGCACTTGGCATTACCATGATTGAGGTGCTGCCGGTATCGCAGTTTGGGGGCAATCGCGGTTGGGGCTATGACGGCGTATTGCTGTACGCACCGCACTCCGCTTACGGCTCGCCGGATGATTTCAAAGCCTTCGTGGATGCTGCACATGGACACGGCCTGTCGGTGGTGCTCGATATTGTGCTCAATCACTTTGGCCCGGAAGGTAACTATCTGCCGCTGCTGGCCCCTCATTTCTTCCACAAAGAGCGCATGACACCCTGGGGCGCAGGCATCGCTTATGATGTTGATGCCGCACGTCGTTACATCGTGGAAGCGCCACTGTACTGGTTGCAGGAATATCACCTCGATGGCCTGCGCTTTGATGCCATCGATCAAATCGAAGATACCTCCAGCAAACATGCGTTGATTGAGATTGCTGAACGTATTCGTAGTGAGATAACGGACCGCCCTATCCACCTCACCACTGAAGATTCACGAAATGTCACCTTCCTGCATCCACGCGACAAGCAGGGCCATGCACCGCTGTTCACCGGTGAATGGAATGACGATTTCCACAATGCCATTCATGTGTTTGCCACCGGTGAAACCCATGCCTACTACCAGGATTTCGCCGACGTACCTGAAAAGCAGATCGCGCGCATTTTGACGGAAGGTTTTGCCTATCAGGGAGAAATCTCACCGCAGAGTGGTCAACGGCGCGGCGTACCCAGTGCGGCACAGCCTCCGGTTGCCTTCGTCGACTTCATCCAGAACCACGATCAGGTCGGCAATCGTGCGCAGGGTGACCGCTTAATCACGCTGGCAGGCACCGACCGCACCAAAGTGCTGCTGGCCACGCTGTTACTGTCACCACATATCCCGCTGCTGTTTATGGGCGAGGAGTATGGCGAAACCAACCCGTTCCTGTTCTTCACCGATTTTCATGGCGATTTGGCTAAAGCGGTACGTGAAGGACGCGCCCGCGAGTTTACCGGCCATGCGGGGCATGACGACAGCGTGCCCGATCCCAACGCGGAAGAGACCTTTAACCGCTCGAAACTCGACTGGAGCAAGCTGGAGAGTGAGAAAGGCAAAGCCTGGCTGGCGTTCACTCAGCAATTGCTGGCATTGCGTCAGCGCCACATTGTGCCGCTGCTCGCCACGGCGGGCGGTCACAGTGGCAAAGTGCTGAAAACGGCCAAAGGTTTTGTCGCGGTGAGTTGGCAGTTCCCGCAGGGCGAACTCTCATTGGCGCTGAATATCAGTAAGCAGGCGCAGCCCTTACCCACCATGGCAGGCAAAACCCTTTTTGCCTGGCCGCAGGAGAACGATGTGTTGCCGCAACATGCCATAGTGGTACGTCTGGCACAGGGAGAAAAAGCATGACGATTCCTTCAGCGACCTACCGTCTTCAATTCCGCAACGGCATGACCTTCGATCGCGCCATCGCTTTGCTGCCTTATTTACAGCGGCTCGGTATCAGCCATCTTTACGCCTCACCTATCTTCACTGCCACCACGGACTCCACGCACGGCTACGATGTCACTGATGCCAATGAAATCGATCCTGCGCTGGGCGGACGTGATGGCTTTAATCGACTGTCGGCGGCGTTACAGCAGGCCAATCTCGGTTTAATTCTGGATATCGTACCAAACCATATGGCGGCATCACTGGAAAATGCCTGGTGGCACGATGTGATTGAGCATGGCGAAAACAGTCAGTATGCGCGCTATTTCGATATCGATTGGTCGCGTCGCCTGACGTTGCCATTCCTCGGCGAAGATTTTGAACGCGTGCTGCAAAACGACGAATTGAGCATTAAGCCCCATCCGCAAACTGGCCATCCGGCGCTGGCTTACTACGACAGCTTCTATCCGCTGACGCCTGCCAGTTGGCAAGGACGCGCCGATGAGGTGCTGGCCATCAACGATCGTGAAGCCATTGCCGAATTACATCAGCAGCAGCCCTGGCAGCTGATCAACTGGCGTGACGCACGAAAAGATCTCTCTTACCGACGCTTCTTTGAAATCACCGGTCTGGTTGGCGTTCGGGTCGAGGATGAAGCCGTGTTCAACGCCTCGCACGCGTTGATTCTGGAGCTGGTGCACAGCGGTGCAGTCAGTGGTTTGCGTGTCGATCACGTTGATGGTCTGGCCGATCCGCAGGGTTATCTTCAGCGCTTGCGTCAAGCCGCAGGTGCGGATTGCTACATCACGGTGGAGAAGATTCTGGCGGAAGAGGAGCAGATCCCGCCTGAATGGCCGATCTCCGGCACCACCGGCTATGAGTTTATCGCTGCGCTTTCACATGCGTTGATCGACGATACCCAGATTGATGCGTTGCATCTGGCCTATGAAGCCGTCACCGAAGAGCGGAATGATGTCACTGCTGGTCTGCGCGCCGCCCGTGAATTGATGGTTGACCGTAACTTCGCCGGTGAATTTTCACGTCTGCTGGCGATAGCGACCGGGGTGGCACATTTAGAACAGCGCAATTTTGGCGAAGCTGAGTTGCATGTCGCCCTGCGCGAGATGCTGATCGCCTTCCCGGTTTACCGCACCTATGGTCGCCCGGCGGGCATGCCTTTGGCGGGTGAGGCACTTCTGCAACAGGTATTGGAAGCGGTGAAGTTCAGTGCGTTTCCCGCTGCACTCAGTTTCCTGCAGGCCATATTACTCGGTGCGGTCTCGGAACAAAGTGAACCGGATGCCGCTGATTTCCGCACGCGCTTCCAGCAACTCACCGGCCCGTTGATGGCGAAATCGGTGGAAGACACCCTGTTCTTCCGAAATCACGCCATTCTTGCCATCAACGAAGTCGGCGCTGAGCCGCTGCCGCATCCCTTCTCTGTGGAACACTTCCACCAGCAGATGCAAACCCGGTTGCATCATCAACCCGACGCACTTTCGACGACGTCAACGCACGATACCAAACGTGGGGAAGATGCCCGTGCCCGACTCTATTCACTGAGCGAAGCACCCGCACGCTGGGCAGAGAACGTCACGCGCTGGCGGGAGCTGAATCAATCCAAAGTGCTCACCCTGAACGAAGGCCCGGCCCCCGAACCGGCGGTAGAATGGATGCTGTATCAGGCGCTGGCCGGTGCGTGGCCCACGACCTTACGACCAGATGACCATGACGGGTTGCGTACCCTTGAGGCACGCTTTTTACCGTTTGTGGAGAAAGCGCTGCGTGAAGCCAAGCTTCGTACTGACTGGGCGGATGGCGACGAAACCTACGAACAGGCGGTGCTGGAATATGCAAAACATCTGCTATCTGCAGAAAATTCAGCTTTCCTGGCGGACTTCGTCACAGCCATTCAACCTTTCGTTGATGCCGGCCTGGTTAATAGCCTGTCACAGACCGTGATTAAGCTCACCGCACCAGGCGTCCCGGATATTTATCAGGGCAGCGAAGCGCTGGATTTCAGCCTCGTCGATCCTGATAACCGCCGCGAGCCCGATTACGCCGTGCTGGAGGCGCAACTCGCTGATCGAAGCCGCCCTGATTTCACTCAGCCCTCCGACTGGCGCAGCGGCAAACTCAAACAGCAGGTCATCGCATGCTTATTACACCTGCGTCTGGATAAGCCGCAGCTATTCCGTTTCGGCGATTATCAACCGTTGTACGCCACAGGCGCGCATCCAGAGCACCTGATTGCCTATGCGCGACAGGACAGTGAAAACAGCCTCATCGTTGTGGCGCCTCGTTTAATGCTGGAGGGCACTTCCTGGGCTGAAACGTCCATTCCCTTACCTGAGTCACTGGCCCACCGGCACTATCGCAATCTGTTAAGTGGTGCAACCTTAGCGCTTAACGAACAACTTTCATTGGATAACTTACCGCCTTACGCGCCACTGGTGCTGATTGCCAGTTAATAACAAGCCTGTATTTCTGTTCATGGGATGGAGAGGAATGAATGTCTAACGCAAAGCCTTTAGAAATTATCGCGGGTTCGGGTCAAACGCTTGGCGCAAATTATGATGGCGAGGGCGTCAATTTTGCCCTGTTTTCAGCGTTCGCCGAGCGTGTGGAATTGTGTCTTTACGATGAGAGCGGTCAGCACGAAATCGCGCGTTTTGATCTGCCGGAAAATACCCATGAAGTCTGGCATGGCTACATTCCCGGTCTGCAGCCCGGTGCACTTTACGGCTACCGGGTGCATGGTCCGTTTGAACCGGAAAACGGCCATCGATTCAACGCCAACAAACTGCTGCTCGACCCCTATGCTCGTGAGCTGCGGGGTGATATCCAGTGGAACGATGCGCATTTTGCCTATGACCTGCTGCATGAAGATAAAGACCTGACTTTCGATGAACGTGACAGCGGGCCCTTTACGCCAAAATGCCGGGTGATCGATCCCAACGAATTTGACTGGCAGGACCGTAACCGTCCCGTTATCCCGTGGTCACAGACCGTTATCTATGAGACACACGTTAAGGGCTTCAGCCAGTTGAACCCGGCAGTACCCCCTGAAATGCGCGGCACTTACGATGGCATGAGCAACAAAGCCACCGTCGAGTACATTAAAAGTCTCGGTGTCACGTCGGTTGAGTTGCTACCGGTGCACTGGTTCCCGGACGATCAGCATCTGCTTGATAAAGGGCTGAAAAACTTCTGGGGCTATAACTCACTGGCGTTTTTTGCCCCGGCCTCGCGCTACTTTGGCCCGCGTGGCATTCAGGGCTTTCGTGACATGGTCCGCGCCTTCCACGACGCCGGTATCGAAGTGATCCTCGACGTGGTTTACAACCACACGGCGGAAGGTAACGAATTGGGACCGACGCTGTCGTTCAAAGGCATCGATAACTTCTCCTATTACCGCACCTTGCCGGATCAGCATCGCTACTACATCAACGATACCGGTACTGGCAACACCGTGAACACCTCCCATCCACGCGTGTTGCAGATGGTGATGGATTCTCTGCGCTACTGGGCGGAATCGATGCATATCGACGGTTTTCGCTTTGATTTGGGCACCATTCTCGGGCGCGAACCGGAAGGTTTCGACCAGCGTGGCGGCTTTTTTGATGCCATGACGCAGGACCCGGTACTGTCGAAATTGAAACTGATTGGCGAACCCTGGGATATCGGCCCCGGTGGCTATCAGGTTGGGGGCTTCCCACCAGGCTGGGCAGAATGGAATGATAAATATCGCGATACGGTGCGTGAATACTGGAAAGGCGACAACGTCTCTACCGACTTTGCTGCACGTCTGCTCGGCTCAGGCGATCTCTATGATCAACGCGGCCGTCGTCCCTGGGCCAGCATCAACTTTCTCACCGCACACGATGGCTTCACGCTTAACGATTTGGTGTCGTACAACGAGAAACATAACGACGCGAACGGTGAAGATAATAACGACGGTCACAACGATAATCGCTCCTATAATTACGGCGCGGAAGGCCCGACCGATGACGAAGGCATCAACGCGGTGCGTGAGCGGCAAAAGCGTAACTTCCTGGCTACGCTGTTGTTCTCACACGGCACGCCGATGCTGCTGGCGGGTGACGAGTTTGGCCGCAGCCAAATGGGCAACAACAACGGATATTGTCAGGACAGTGAAATCTCCTGGCTGCATTGGGAAAACTTGCCGGAGTCCGCGGATGCATTACGCGAATTCACTCGACATCTGCTGGCGTTGAGAGCGAAACAGCCGTTGCTGCGCCGTGAAAACTGGCGCGACGGCATGGATATTAAGTGGTTTAACGCTGGCGGCGGCTTCCAGCAGGAAGATCAATGGGATGAGGGCAGCACACTTGGCGTCTACATTGGTCGTCCGGATCTGCAAACTGAAGAGGGCATCTGGCACGACGTGTTGATGCTGTTCAATCCGTTTGAAGGCAATGTGCCCTTCCGCATCCCACAATTTGGCGAAGGCGGCTGGGTACTGGAACTCACCACCTCCGATACCGCTAAAAAAGGGCTGGTGATTACCAAAGAAAAGGATTTCGAACTGGAAGGCCGCAGCATGGCGCTGTTTAGAAGGCCATAATTTTAAAGGGGAAACTGGACTCCAGTTTCCCCCTTTAAACAACAAATGCATCAGGGCCTTTAGCAGCCAGTGTATTTAAGATACGCAGTGCCGGGCCACTCGGCTTGATTTCTCCTCGCTCCCACTTTGAAACGCTATCCACTGTCATACCTAAGGTATAAGCCAGTAATGCCTGACTAAGGCCATACTGTTTACGCATGAGTTTAATTTCCAGACCGGTCATATCATGTACAGCTGCAACACGCTTGCGATACTCACTTGCAGAGATTCGCGTGGCAATCTGAGAGACATCTTCATCAGAAAGTAGGCCTAATCCTCGCAACTCTTCCGCATCTTCAATCATCTCATCCAATGTTGCTGGTGTAGTTTTCATCGCAGTTTACCTCTCTGAATGTCCCACGATTTTTAAGCTGTAGCAGGTCTGCCGCACTCGCTTGTAAGTACCCTTTCGCAAGGATTTTATACGTTGCCAACACGTCATCCTCGATCTCTTTGGCATTTTTCTTATGCAACTCGCCTTTAGTCCAGCCATCATAAAAAAATAGTGTGTTTCCTCTTTTGAAGAAAATCACCGACCGGACACCACCACTTTTCCCCTTACTCAGTGCTAGACGCTTTTTAATCACGCCTCCCCCCAGGTCAGCTTCAAACTCGCCCCTTTTGACTTCCGCAGCAGCATGGCAAAGGTCAGCATCATGAAGACTGGCCTTTTTGAAATTCCGATCAAAACGTTTATGTACATAAATCGCCATTCCTTAGCCCTTAACCTTTACCCGTAATGATTATTATAATAACGATTACGACCTCGCGACAATATCGGCTTGTTAGGATTTCTGAATCTGTCGCACAACATATTTCACTGGATCTATTTAAGATCGTGAGAATGGCTAAAAATGTTGCACCTTCGCTACGTATGATTTGATCTCCATCACCGTGCAATAAAAAATAATTAACTAAATCTCGCATTCTGCCGATGGTTATTAATCTGCCCTATTCCCTGATTTTCCTGAACCAGGGGTGCTTTTAGATTAAGGATAATTAGATGAACATCTCCCAGCGTCTCTTGCTGACCCTTTCCATGTTGTTTGGCGCCATCATCCTGCAGGCGATTCTTGCGCTCTCGCTACTGTCAGGATTTCAGGACCGTTTTGAATTTGTGCAAACTAACGCCATTCCTTCGATTAAGGACATCGGCAAACTGATCGATCAAAGTAACCAGCTGGCCATTACGCTGTACAAACACCAGAGCCAGATTCACGACAGCAACATGCCTGCCGTAGAAAAACAGATCGATGAGCAAATCAATGGACTGAAAGCGCTGACCGATTACTACATGGCAAACGATATTTCGAATGAGGAAGACAAACGCCTGACTAACGTCGCTTTTGATAACATCCAGCGCGTTGCATCGCAGTTACCTGCATTTCTCACAGCGTCACGTGCTCACCAGAATGAAGTGAGCCTGAGTTTGCTGGAAGGAGATAGTGGTGTGGGTGCCGCCATTCGTCAGATGATCGCTGATTTTCAAACTCAGTTGGCACTCAATATTACTGCGGGCGACGCATTGCGCGCCACCAATCAAAGCACCTTCCATTTTGTCTTTTGGGCCACCGTTGCAGGTGTTGCGGCGACAGTGGTGATCTTCGGTCTGTTCTCGCTGTTTACCGTGATGCGCATACGCCGCAGTTTGGGCGCAGTAGGCAAGGTCATGCTGACAGCCAGCGAGAACCTCGATCTAACCTTAAGCGCAGACGAGAGCCGCCGCGATGAAGTCGGCAATATGGCGCACTCCTTCAATATTTTGATGCAGCGCGTCTCTGAAGCCCTTGCTTCGGTACGTAAAGCCTCTCAGTCCGTGAGCAGCGCTTCGGTGCAGATTTCAGCGGGCAATGAAGATCTCTCTTCACGCACCGAACAGCAAGCGGCATCGCTGGAGCAAACGGCTGCCAGCATGACGGAGCTCAGTGAGACGGTGCGCCAAACGGCGGACAACACCCGGCAGGCGAGCCAGCTGGCAGCCAATGCCAGCGCGCTGTCAGAGAAAAATGGAACCTCGCTCACCACCATGCTGTCGACCATGGACGAGATTCGTGGCAGCTCGCGCAAAGTGACTGAGATTGTCTCCATCATTGAAGGTATCGCCTTCCAGACCAACATTCTGGCCTTGAACGCGGCGGTTGAAGCAGCGCGCGCCGGTGAACACGGCAAAGGCTTTGCGGTGGTTGCCGGTGAAGTGCGCAGTCTGTCTCAGCGCTCAAGCAACGCAGCACGCGAGATCAAAGTGCTGATTGAGGAATCTCATCGTTTGACCGAATCGGGTGCCACGCAAGCCAGTGATGTGGGCCGCAATATGGACGTGATGAATGATGCCATTCATCAGGTGAGTCAATTGGTGAGTGAGATCGCTGCGGCTGCCGTGGAGCAGAGCCAGGGCATCGTTCAGGTGCAGCAAGCGGTTAATCAGATGGATGATGTTACCCAGCAGAACGCCGCCTTAGTAGAACAAGCCGCGGCCGCTTCGCAATCGCTGCAAGAGCAGGCGGGTAACCTGAATCAGCTGGTCGGTAAATTCCATGTCAGCGATGTCATTGACGTTCCACAAACCATCATCCGTACGCCATCGCACCCCAAGCCACAGCGTTTAGCGGTGGTTAATGACGCCGACTGGCAGAGTTTTTAATCACTGTTTCTCCCCGCGTCGCGCACGCGGGGAGCCTTTCTGTTACCCTTTCCGATAATTTATGGATGGGGATGAGTATGGATTTACAGCAACAGCTACGCGGTAAATGGGCGATCTACGGCCTGATGTTTTTACCCGGTTTCACCTGGGCTTCGTGGGTGAGTCGTACGCCTTACATGCGCGATATTCTGCATGCTTCCACGGAAATGATGGGCATGATCCTGTTCGGCTTTTCCTGTGGTTCAATGCTGTGCGTTCTGCTGGCAGGCAAACTCATCACCCACTTTGGCACGAGCCGTGTCATGCGTTATGGCTTTGTGCTGCTGTTGAGTGGCGTCGCAGTCATGTTAGCTGCCCTTCTACTGCACAGCGCGTACGGTGTCTTCGCCAGCCTGGTGTTGCTGGGCGGAGGGACAGCGTTAATCGATGTCGTGATAAACGTTGAAGGCGCAGCGTTTGAGCGTCTGATTGGCAAATCGATCATGACCACCATTCACGGCTTCTTTAGCTTTGGCACGCTGATTGGCGCGCTGTCAGGACTTGCCATGACGGCAGCGGATGTCAGCATCACCTGGCACTTTGCCTTCGTGGTGCTGGTGAACCTGCTAATTGTCTCCGCAGCCCTGCGTCATTTACCCGCCACCAGCGACAGCGAACGACATGAACAGGCGCACAGCGGCGGCTTCCTCGCTCAGGTCGGACGCGAGCTGCGCGATCGCCAACTGCTGATCCTTGGGGTGGTGATTTTGGCGATGGCGCTGGCAGAAGGTTCTGCCAATGACTGGCTACCGTTACTGATGATCGATGGTCATAATCTCAATCACACGCAAAGCACGCTGGTGTACGCGGGTTTCACTGCGGGCATGACGGTGGGTCGTTTCCTCGGCGGATATGTGGTGGATCGCCTGGGCCGTGTACTGGTATTACGCGCCAGCGCATTCTCAGCCGCCCTGGGTCTGGCAATGGTGATTTTTTCCAACAACCAATGGCTGGCGGCAGCGGCGGTGTTGTTCTGGGGAATTGGCGCTTCGCTTGGCTTCCCACTGACCGTCTCCGCTGCGGGCGATGGCAAAAACAGCGCGATTCGCGTGACCATCGCCGCAACGCTTGGTTATCTGGCCTTTCTGGTGGGACCGCCAGGACTGGGGTTTATTGGTGAACACGCGGGTCTGCGCATGGCGATGCTGCCGGTGCTGGTGATGGTACTGCTGGCGTTGGTGTGTGCGGGCGCGGCAGGATCTCGTGATGCGAATAAGGCTGATCAACCCGTGTAAAGCTGGCGGCCTTCGGGCCGCCGGGAATGTACGTTTTGGGAATAAGTCGCGCTAAAAAAATTAGCCCGAGGCTATGCCGCCAGCATCAATGGACCATTTTCATCATTTGCGGCCTGCAAGTGCAGATCAGCAAGGCGATGGACGATAGTCAATCGGGTGCCACCCGCGTCATCGAGCGCGATTTGAAACGTCACGTCACTCTTCAGATAAGGTGGCGCGTCATCACGTAACCGGTAACGGATCGATTTTCCAGGTTCGCAGGCAACAGGTTCAGCTTCCGCTAATACGGCGTTGGGTAGCCAGGCTTCCCGGTACTCCGCAATACTGATAGCGCGCCACACTTTCTCCGGCGGCGCATCCAGTTGATACTCTTGTACCAGTTCGTTTGATTTTTCGGCTTCACTCATTGGTCCATATCCTTCAGCAAACTTTTCAGGGCATCAATGCGTGTCGGCCAAAACGCGCGATATTTGGCTAGCCAGTTGACCAGAAACGTCATGCCCACCGGGTCAACTTCATAGTTCACAAAGCGCCCTTGCCGCTCTTCACGCACCAGCCCCGCACCCCGTAACACCGCGAGATGTTGAGACATCGCCGATTGGCTGATCTCCATCCCGTCGCGCAACGCCGTGGCATTCATGCGCCCTACCGACAGCTTTTCAAATATGGCACGGCGGGTCGGATCCGCCAGTGCTTTGAATATCGCATTTTCAATCATGTTGATGACATTAGCACTGGCTTATTTAAGCTGCAAGGTAGTGCGCGGCGATCTCTTGCTCGGTGACAATCACTTTTAACACCAAACCGTATTCCACTGCTTGCTCCGCACTCAACCAGAAATCGCGCTGAGTATCTTGCTCAATCCTCTCAATCGCCTGCCCAGTGGCATCCGCGAAAATGTGATTGAGGCGGTTTTTCATGCGCACGATTTCATTGCTGTAAATCTGCATATTGCTGGCGGGCCCTTGCATGCCGCCGGAAGGCTGATGCAGAAGGAAACGGGTGTTGGGTAACGCATAGCGATTTGCTTTGTTGGCGGCGACATAAATCAACGCACCTGCGCTGGCCACACAACCAGAACCAATCATGATCACTTCGGGGGTGATAAAGCGTATGGCATCAAAAATCATATCGCCCGACTCAGCATGACCACCGGGAGAGTTGATAAAGATCGTGATCGGTCGATTGCTGATGGCGGCGAGGATGTGCAGATGCTGAACCACCTCTTTGGCCATTTTTTCATCCACGGTGCCGGTAATGAAAATCTTGCGTGCGTTGATCAGATGTTCCATCAGCGATGGGTTAAGTGGCGGTGCTGCCGGTTCAGAAGGTTCGGTGTTACTGTCGCGCATGGAATCACTCCGCAAAAGATGGGGACACCAAACACATTAGCACTTACTTATCTATTAGGCGAATATGATGCAACGTCAATCGATGACGATGTTAATCAGTAGGGCACCGAAAAGTGCCCTGACACGCCGCTATTGGCGGGGAATAATTATTTTTTGCTGTTGCTGCTGGTCATATTATCAAACTGCTGTGTGAGATAGTTGCTGGTGCTATTCAGTACGCTGACCACTTTATCCAGATTGGTGAACTGAGTTTTGTAGCGTGCGATTTTGTCATCAATGCGTTTACTGGTGGTGTTGTACTGATCGGTCAGCTGGTTCAGTTTTTTACTGATGCTGTCCGTCGCCCCCTGAATCACGCCTTTACTGCTGAGAAAAGCGGTAAAAGTGGTATCCAGTACCGTGGTGACGCCGGTTTTCTTCCCATCACCGGTGTACATATCACGAATGGCGTCAGGCCTGACTTTCAGTGCACTGGAAAGTTTGTCCGCATCCAGCTTCAATTTCCCATCGGTGGGATCAGTGGTAATACCCGCCTGGCTGAGCGTTTTGTAAACTCCCGAACCGGAGGCGTTGGCAAGAATGCTCTTTAACTGGGTCTGGATGTTACGCAGCGTGCCGTCACCCAGCAGTGCACCGTTTTTGCTGTCCGGTTCTTTACCCGCATCCACCGCTGTGTAGCGGGTAAGATTGCCCATCGTATCTTGCAGCGAATTGTAGGCATTCACCCAATCGGTGATGGCGCTTTTCGCCTTGCTGGTGTCAGCGCTGACGGTCAACGTCTGAGTGCCGGTCGTCTGATCGTTCAGCTTGAGCGTAATCCCTTCCACGGCGTCTTCAATGGTGTTGCTGCTGCTTTGAATTGCCACATTGTTGACGGTCAGGCTGGCATTTTGCGCTTCCACACTCTGAACCATGTGACTGTTAGCTTGATCGGATTTATCAAATCCAACAAAACCGTGCAGCGTATCATCACCCGTTACGCTTAAAGAGGTCACTGCGTGGTCGGTTCCCGTCGCCTTCGAGGTTAATGACAGACGGTATTCTGTTCCTGACACTTTGATCAAACTGGCGCTGATCCCCACATCGGACTTGTTAATGGTGTCACGCAGCGCTGTCAGGGATGTCTGATCTTTGGTTAACGAAATGCTCTTCTCTTTGCCATCCGCAGTGACAAATTTCAGGGTACGCGATGCCGCATCGCTGCCTAGAGCCGCTTTGACATCGGTTTTCGCATCGCTGGTCAGCGTTTGTGATTGCGCCAGGTGATCCACACTGATGGTGTATTTCCCTGCCAGCGCGCTGCCATTGGTATCCGCGCTAAATGCACTCGAACTGGAAGTGGTACTGGTCGCCGTATAGAGACTCGCATCTTTTAATTTGGTGTTAGCCGTCTGAAAAGCCTGAATCGCGGTTTTAAGTGTGCCATAAGCAGAAAGCTTCGCCGTGGCGGCAGACTGCTGCTTTGAAATCGGTGTCAGTGACTGTTTTTCAGCGGCGGTCAGCTTGTCCAAAATGGTACTTAAACCCAGTCCTGAACCCACACCTAAAGTTGAAATCCCGGCCATGTACGTAACTCCTGTTATTTTGACGTTACGGTACTATCGGCGACTTAACGCAAACCTTTAAGAAAACCTGATCATTTCTTTACTATTTCCTTACGAATATCCTTACAGTTTGCACAACATCAGTGCAGACGCGGCTTCAGGGGCCATTGCCCTGTTTTTCCTCCATCGCTTCGCGGCGCAATAAAACATGACGTGTCTCACATTTAACGGTCAGTATGCTTGTCGGAATCGTAGAGCGGCTTATGATCTCGCCAGATTGTTACTGCGCGCAAACGCAGGCAAAACCTGACACGCCGCCCTCCCGGTGGGTCAGGTTTTTTCTTTTTCAGGGCTGATAAAAATGAAAATCGCGAAGATCCTCAATAACAATGTCGTGGTCGTACTGGGCGAGAACGGCAAAGAACAGGTCGTGATGGGTCGCGGGCTGGCTTTTCAGAAGCGTGTGGGCGATGCGCTGGATGCGCAGCAGATTGAAAAAGTCTTCGCACTGCAGAGTGACACCCTGACAGGAAGGCTAAGCGAGTTGCTTTCTGATATCCCGCTGGAAGTCATCACAACCAGCGAGTTAATCATCGCCAGCGCACGTCAACAGTTGGGTCAGCCGCTGCATGAGAGCCTCTCGATTGCGCTGTGCGATCACTGCCATTTCGCGATTGAACGCCATCAGCAAGGCATTCCGATTCGTAATGTATTGAAGTGGGAGATCAAAACGCTCTACCCCAAAGAGTTCGCGATTGGCATGGAAGCACTGGCCCTGATCAACAAACGCCTCGGTGTGGTGTTACCTGACGATGAAGCCGGCTTTATCGCCCTGCACTTAGTCAACGCGCAACTGGGCAGCGACCTTGCCGATGTCTCTCATGTGACGCAATTTATGCAGGAGATTTTGCATATCGTGAAGTATCGGTTGCAGCTGGATTACCGCACCGACAGCCTGAGCTATAACCGCTTCGTTAACCATTTGAAGTTTTTTGCCCAGCGCATGCTGGGAAAACGCGGCGTGTGCAGCGAAGATGAGTCATTGCATGATGTGGTGCGTGACAAATATCCGATTGCTTATCAATGCGCGGTGAAGATCGACAGCCATATCCAGCAAAAATATCTCTATGCCCTCTCGGCGGAAGAGCGCATGTTTCTCACCATCCATATTGAGCGAGTTCGCAAAGAGACATTAGCGTTGCAGGAAGATGCCGACGAGGCGTAAAAACGGGCGCCAGCGCGCCCGTTAGCGGGTTTATTTCAATGCCGCGCCGTGGCTACGGATCACATCCTGATACCAGAAGAAGCTCTTTTTACGCGAGCGTTCCAGCGTGCCGTTGCCCGCATCATCACGATCAACGTGGATGAAACCGTAACGCTTCGAGAACTCGGCTTTAGAGGCGCTGACCAGGTCAATCGGTCCCCAGCAGGTGTAGCCCATCACATCCACACCATCTTCAATCGCTTCCCGCACCTGCACTAAGTGATCATTGAGATACTGGATGCGGTAATCGTCATTGATGCTGCCATCGGCCTCAACCACATCTTTGGCACCCAGGCCATTTTCCACAATAAATAGCGGCTTCTGATAACGGTCGTACAAGATGTTAAGCAGTATACGCAGACCTTCCGGATCAATCTGCCATCCCCACTCTGAGCTGGCGAGATGCGGATTCGGCACCATCGACAAGATATTGCCCTGCGCTTTCTGGTTCTCTTCTTCATTGGTAGTGACGCAACCGGTCATGTAATAACTGAAGGAGATGTAATCCACAGTGTTGCGCAGGTCGCGTTTGTCCTCATCCGTGATGCTGACGGTGATTCCGCGATCGGCGAAGAAGCGTTTCATGTAAGCCGGATAGGCACCGCGCACCTGCACATCACCAAAGAATAACCACTCGCGATTCTGCTGCAACGTTTCCAACACATCGGCAGGACGGCAGCTGAGCGGATAGAGCAACGCACCCAGCAGCATGTTGCCGATCTTACCGTCCTTAACAATCTCATGGCAGGCTTGTACGGCGCGGCCGCTCGCCACCAGCTGATGATGAATCGCCTGATAGATCGCCTGTTGATCGCTCTCTTCCGGTAATCCAACGCCAGTAAAGGGCGCATGCAATGACATGTTGATTTCATTGAACGTCAGCCACAGCTTCACTTTATGCTGGAAGCGAGTGAATACCGCGCGCGCATAGCGTTCAAAACAATCAATAGTGATGCGATTGCCCCAGCCGCCATATTTTTTGATCAAGCCATAAGGCATTTCGTAATGTGACAACGTCACCAGCGGCGTTATGTTGTACTTTGCCATCTCATCAAACAAACGATCGTAAAAGGCCAACCCCTCCTCGTTTGGCTGAGCTTCATCGCCCTGCGGGAAAATACGCGTCCAGGCAATCGAGGTACGCAGAACGGTAAAGCCCATCTCTGCGAACAGCTTGATGTCTTCCGGGAAGCGATGATAGAAATCAATCGCCGTGTCTTTGATGCCAAAATCATTGCCGCTGCGTTCAACGCGCGCGCCAAAAATACCTTTGGGTTGCAGATCCGAGGTCGATAGCCCTTTACCGCCCTCCTGCCAGGCACCTTCCACCTGATTGGCGGCCACGGCGCCACCCCATAAAAATGCATCCGGGAAACGTGTAGTCATTTACTTGCTCCTTGGTTATTTCAGCACGGCCAGCAGCGGCGAGCCTTCACTCACTGCGCTGTTGTTCAGGGTTAATACATCAATAAATTCATCGCTATTGCTCACCAGCACCGGTGTGGTGAGATCGAATCCAGCGTTTTTGATCGCCTCGAGATCAAACTCCAATAGCACATCGCCCACTTTCACTGGCTGATCGTTTTGTACCTGAGGACGGAAATATTGCCCGTCGAGTTTGACGGTATCGAGTCCAACATGAATCAGCACTTCCGTGCCTTGATCTGACGTCAGGCCAATCGCATGTCCGGTGCGGAACATGGAGGAAACCACGCCATTGACCGGCGATACGACGCGGCCCATGTGCGGCAGAATGGCCGCGCCCTTGCCGAGTAAACCGCTGGCGAAAGTTTCATCTTTGACTTTCTCCAGCGGCAACACGTCACCCGCAATCGGGCTCACCACGCTTTCACGGCGCGTTAATGTCGCAGGCGCGGGATCGGCGACGGATTCAGCCACAGCGGGTTGTGGCGCTGACTCTCGTAAACCAAACACATAGGTCATGGCACAGGCGAAAACTAGCGCGACCGCCGCCCCGGCAAAGGACGCCAGCACGCTGGCATCAATACCCGTGCTGGGCACGACCTGAATAAACGTGAAAATACTGGGGAAGCCAAAGGAGTAAATAGTGGTGTGCCAGAAGCCCAGAATGGCGGCACCCAGCGCGCCACCGATACAGCCGAAGATAAACGGACGACGACGTGGCAGCGTAACGCCATACACTGCGGGTTCAGTGATACCAAAAATGCTGGCAGTGAATGCCGAGCCAGCCATCGCTTTGAGTTTGATATCACGCGTGCGCAGGAAGATCCCCAATGTCGCGCCCGCCTGTCCTAATACCGCCGGCATCAGTAATGGCAGTAGGGTGTCGTGACCGAAGTTTGCCAGATTGTTGAGCATGATCGGCACCAGACCCCAGTGCAGACCGAATATCACACAGATTTGCCAGATCGCGCCCATCACCGCTCCTGCAACCATGGGGCTGAGGCTGTAAATCCACAGATAGCCCTCCGCCAGCAAGCGGCTGAGCCAGGTGGCTGCCGGGCCAATCGCCAGAAAAGTGAGCGGCACGGTGATTAGCAAGCACACCAGCGGCGTAGTGAAGTTACGCACCGCACCGGGTGAACGCGGATGTACCCAGCGCTCAATCAGGCTTGAGACCCACGCAGCAAAGATAATCGGGATCACCGAGGAGCTGTAATTGAGTATTTCCAGCGGGATACCGACAAAGGTCAGTGGCTTTCCTGCCTGCTGCTGTTGCATCGCTTCAAGTATCAACGGATGCACCAGCGCTGCGGCAATCGCCATGCTGACAAAGGGGTTACCGCCAAATTTTTTCCCGGCGCTGTAGCCGAGCAGAATCGGCAGGAAGTAAAAGAGTCCATCACTGGCAACAAACAGCACTTTGTAGCTGCCGCTGCTCGCGTCCATCACACCGAGCACCAGCGACAACGCCAGCAGTCCCTTGATGATGCCTGTCGCAATCATCACACCAATAAAGGGTGTAAAAATGCCGGAAACCAGATCGATAAAACGGGCAAACAGGTTTTGTGGCGTAGTGTCCTCCACGTTATCGGCATGGTCGAGGGCATAGCGTGCCGTTAACGCGCGGTAGACCTCCGCAACCTGGTTGCCGATCACCACCTGATACTGTCCCCCGCTCTCCACCACCATGATCACGCCAGGGTTATTTTTCAACTCGGCGGTATGCGCTTTTTGGCTCTCTTTTAATTTGAAGCGCAGGCGCGTTGCGCAGTGCATCACGCTGATAATGTTATCTTTTCCCCCCACGCCAGCCACAATGTCATCTGCCAGTTCCTGATATTGCATCTTCCTTTCTCCTGCAAAACGCCTCGAATTTCGCGCAAAAAAAAACCTGAGGCGCGCCCTCTACTATCGAGAAAGGGCGCGCCTCAGGTTTTGCCTGCCGAACAGTAACAATCCTTAATGACGTTTATCTTGCTGAGCATTGCCAAAAAGTAGCAAGCAGTTTTCAAAAATCGCGCTGAAATGTGTGAAGCGCGTCAATTATTATTCAGGAGTGCAGCGCATGCCCGGCACGTTGTAATGCTGACAAAGCGAGGGCAGATAGCATCACACCAATCAAAATTAACAGTTTATAGCTCAGCGCGTTCAGCAGCAGAATACCCAGCACGCCGCCGAACAGGAATGCCATCACAGTGAAGAAGTGCAGTTTTAAACGCTCGATATAGAGCGGCGCATCTTTCGGGGATTCTTTACGGCGTAGCACATCAAACAACATGGCCACCTCAATGCCAATGTCGGTAGCGGTACCGGAGACATGGGTGGTGCGCACGCGTGCATTCGAAATCCGGGTGACCACGGCGTTTTGTAATCCCATCAAAAAACTCAAACTGAGCACCAGCAATACGCCCGATTCACTAAAGCTGAACCAACTCTCAATGACGCCCAGCGCTAACAATGCCACGCCTTCAAGCAGGATGTTGATGGCATAAATCCCGCGAATTTGTCGCCTGCGTCCGGAGTTGATAATCAGGGTCGAAACAGAAGAACCCGCTATAAAGAGCAGCACGATCAGCAGGAAGAACAATCCGACATGCAGATTTGCTTTCGCCAGATGATCGGAAAGTGACGAGACGTTGCCCGTCATGTTGGCAGAGAAAAAACCGACGGTTTCAAATGCAGCCGTATTCAGCGCGCCCGCCACAGCCGCCAGCGTGCAGGCGAGTCGGGTATCCGTATTAAAAGTGCGCGTGTTTTCGGAGGTGATCAGCATGGCTATTCCCGGCCCTGGCAAAGGGGAATATCTTCCTCCTGCGGGCCGGAATTCTCAAGCCTCAGGCAAAAGGCACCCTTTACTGACCGGGCATAACAGGGCGTTATGAGCGAGGGATACAGTCAGTGGAGGTATTAATCGACATGGGTTCGATTAAGCCCGTATTGCGTAAGCCGATGATGAAACTGAACATTATTCTCACAATTCAGTTTAATGTAAATCGATCGCTTATAGTGACTGATGGTTTTGTTATTCAGTCTGACACGCAAGGCTATGTCCTGCTGACTGCTGTATCGGGCAAGCCATTTCAGCATGTGAAATTCTTGCAGCGAGAGCGAAGGAACACGGCTGCGTGTTGATGTATGCGGTCTCTTCTCAGCAAGTGTATTGACGTTTTGAACAATGCTGGCTAATGAGGATTTTTTTGTCAGAAATAAAACCGAGTGAAATTCATGGGCAAGAAAATTAAGCAGCGCAGCATCATTAATGTCGGTCAGTACCAACACGCGGATACAAGGATAAAGTGCCTGCAACAGGCGTAAAAACGCATAGGAAGATTCAATATCATCCGCTTCGGTTTTTAACTCAATAATCATTACTTCGATAGATTGATCGATTAATATTTTTTTTGCATCACTTAAAGATGAGCATGATAAAAATTGGTAACCTGCAGATATTAATAGCTTTTCTAAGCCAAGCGCGGCCCAAAAATTGGCTTCAACATTTAATATTTTCATGTTTATTACTTAAACAATTAAAAAATCATTTAATCGTGATTAGTGGCTATTTTAAATCGGACAACATTTCTTTTTTTGTGCGATAAAGACTACAAAATATTAATTATCCCGCGCTGGCGAAGCCGCAATCGCGCACTAAAATTATGGAGTGACTAGCTAGTCCTTATCTCTCACGGAACATTGATATGAGGTCTTCCTATGAAACAACAGAGCTACAGAGGCGGTGCAGGGAATTTTGCTAACGATCCGGCACGCGCAAGAGAAGCTGGCAAAGCGGGAGGCAAAGCCAGTGGAGGCAACTTCAGAAACGATCCTGAACGCGCCGTTGAAGCGGGTCGGAAAGGAGGCAAGATAAGTCGCCGTCCTCCAACAAAGTCTGAGTAAAGCGCTTTAGGATTTGTTCTGCCAGGGACTGGCATCTTCTCTTAATGGATCCGCCCGATGCGACCTGGCCTCAACCCCGTCGGCCACTGCCCTTCCTGTTTTTCCATACTAAATCCAATCGCCACCGCTTTGCCCACCAGATTACGCTCAGGGACAAACCCCCAATAGCGGCTGTCAAAGCTGTTGTTACGATTATCCCCCATCATAAAATAGCTCTCCGCCGGCACCACCCACTCTCCAGGCTGCTGACCTGGCTGATGGAAAAACGCAGATGCTGAAACAGTCAATTCAGGCTTCTGCAAAATGCGATGCGTCACCCCCGCCAGCGTTTCAGTGCCCATCAGTAAACGCTGTTCAGAAGGCTTTTCCTCGCCAATCGGCCTGGCATAAAAGCCCGGATGCATTCCGGCAGTCTCGACGAACTCGCCCGCTTTGAGCGCACTGTAATGAATGGCTAGCGCTGGTGCACAGGATTGATGGTCCTGGCAAAAAGGGAAAACAGTGAGCTGTTGTGAGGCTGGATTGAATATGACTTTGTCACCGGGCAAACCGATAACTCTTTTAATGAACAACTGCGTTTCGTCCTGAGGAAACGTAAATATCGCAATATCACCACGTTTAGGGTGTCCGGTGGCAAGCAACGTTTTCTGATTGAATGGATTTCGCAGCCCGTATGAATATTTATCTGCCAGCACCCAGTCGCCGGTGAGGAGAGTTGGCATCATGGATCCAGAAGGAATGCGAAAAGGCTCCCAGCCAAAGGCCCGAACCAGTAACACGATGACCAGTAACGGAAAGAGCGATGCGGGCGTATCCAGCCAACTCGGGAGGCGCTGAGTTTTACCCTGCTGTATGAGCGAAGATTCTGCCTGGTTTTTCTCAACGGTGATGCGCGTCAAAGCCCAAAGCCTGTATGTCCAACTCAGGCCGCTAAAAACCACAGCAATGGCCAGTATCAGGGCGAAGATGTTCATCATAAGAGGGTTCCAGCGCTGCCGCGTTATTCATCCGCATCAATCATTGCGGCTCGTTAATTTGCGCCGTCAATATAAACCAAATGTTAGGTTATCGCTCTCCTATCTGTGCTTTACGGCTCGCTTAATATGATGCGAATGGTGAGGCTTGAGTTATAGGCTTTTCAATGCCATATTCTTTTCAATAATGTGGCTTGCTTAATCTACATAACTTAATAGGGAGTGATAATGTCCACCGAAGAGAGAATAAAGGAACTTGAAGAAACGGTTCAGCGTTTAAAAATCGAAACTGAGGTGTTGCGTGAACTGATGATTAAACAGGTCGCGGTGAATAACATCACCTTCAAAGGGAAATATGATGAAGTCATTATTAACATGGCTAAAGAGTATGAAGAGCGCGGACTGGAAGTTGACCGTAACCGAGCCATGCATGAAGCGATACGGCAATACATCAAAGATGATGCATCATCCAATGATTGAAATGCTGTACCGCAATAATACCCTTGCAAATCACGCAAAAGAGCCGCTTACGCGGCTCTGAATTGAGAATCAGATCATCGGTTTTTGATCATCAGGTAAATCACGATCGTCAGTCTCATCATCCTCTTCATCGGGTAAGGGTAAATCGTCGCCAGGCAGCGGCTTAACATCATCTGGATCTGGACGTTCTGACATATATACCTCCATTCACCCTGATTGGGTATAAGTAGTTTAGTGGGGTGATGATTGATACGGTGCAGAAAATAACCGATTTTGTGAATCAAGCGTAGGATATTTTATAAAATATTTTAACCACTAGAAAAGCTTACTTTATAAACTACATGCTTCGTTTATTTCGAAATTACAGGGTAATTAATCAACAATTTCAATTGATTAAACACACTCTAAAATTAACGAGATGTTTATTCAATGTCGGGGGCGATTAATTCTCAGTGGGACTATTTATCCTGATAAGGATCATGCTTGTGATCTTTACTATCATCGCGCGTGCGCGGAATCTCTCCATGATCTTCAGGGTTGTCTTTTGCCGGATGGTCATCCTCTTCATACGCATTGCCGACATTGGGGGCGGCTTCGGGAAGTCCCTTATGCACATCCCCTTCTTTATTACGTTGTTCATTCGTATGATGATCTTTCATAATTAACCTCATATTTAATGTCTTTCTTATTGTAGTCTAATTTTAACGACAGGAAATGAATACTGACCCCCTAAGCCATTCATTATTAAAACTGGCAAACTTTTCCATCCAAGTACGGTCTCGCTTACTTCAGCTCTTTAGACAGATTAATCCGTAAGTTCGAAAACACGCCTCTTCCAGAAGTCACTAACCCAAATTCACATCGGATAGTGTGCCATACTCTAGCTACCCAAATTAATTGGAAAATAACATGTTTCACTTTGTTATCGCCCTCTTCAAGAGCCCTGAGTCATTGCTACAAGTGATGAGCCAGCAAGATATGAAAGAATCCATTCAGGAGGGTGACAGGATCATTATTGATGAAGATGGCAACGCTTCGGTTAATCCGTTAAGTCCCAAAGTTCAGCGCGATTTTGCCCATCATGTCAAAACCTTGAAGGATATCTAAATGGGAACGGCAATATTTATGGTGCTGATGGTGTGTGGCTATTGGTACACCAGCCGGGACATGTCGAGTCGGTTAAAAATAAAGCGTTCCTTTGGCTGGGATGTTTACTTTTTAATTGCCCTTTATGGTTGTATTTTTGTCTTACAGGGCGTGTTTGCCACCGGGATTGTCTGGCTGATATTACTCGTCGCTTCCGCAATCAATAATACTTTTGCACTTACCCGCCTGGTGCATGCCCGTTGGCATGTGGATTTTATGACCTGGAGCTTCCTGGGTATTCAGGCACCGGTCGTGATTATGCTCGCCTTTGCCGTGCTGTTTTGTGTGTATCGCTCAAACTGGGCTGGCAGCGCGCGATTAACCGCCAGCAGCCGCCGCGACCTCTATCAGCGATTGTCACGTTCGAACGGTATTGAACAGATGTTGTTGCAGTGTATGGAAGAAGGTGAGTTAGCCTGGATAACGCTAAAATCCCGACGCATCTACATCGGCATGATTCATGCCGCCACCTTCGAATATGCCAGCACGGCTAATATTGTATTAATACCGATGCTCAGCGGTTATCGCGATTCACGTACGTTAAATCTCGCCGTTGAGCACAATTACAGCCGTTGGTATCATCAGCACCAAATTGATTTCATGTCGAAACCCAAAACAGCTTTAGCGTTTCGTAAAGTGATTATGGTGGAACAAATCGAGAGTCTGTCGCTATTTGATCCCGCCAGCGCCAGTGCTCTGGCAATGGGTGAGGCAGGAACCGATGAAGTCAGGACAGACGCATCACCCTAACTTCCAGCGTAACCAATTATCCAGTTCGCTTTCAGGTAATGGGCGGGAATGAAAGAACCCCTGCGCCTGATCGCAACCGAACTCTTTTAACGCTTCGAGCGTCTCAATATTTTCCACGCCTTCCGCTAACACCACATAATCCAGTTCTTTGAGCATAGCGATAATGCTGCGGGTGATGATGCGTGATGCGGTATCCGTGGCAAGTCCGCCGACAATCGAACGGTCGAGTTTGACCACATCCAGAGGCATTTTTCGCAGATAACTGATATTGCTGTAACCGGTGCCGAAATCATCCAGCGCAATACCAAAACCGCGCATTTTCAACATTTCCAGTCCCTTAATGGCCGCCGCGCTTTCGATGATGCGCTCAGTTTCCAGGCACTCAATGCCGAGCAGATTCGTCGGCAGACGTGCCTTGATCATCTTATTCTCGAGCCTGTCAGCAAAACTCTCCTGGCTGAAGTCGCGCACGCTAACGTTCACCGTGACAGGCAACTGGATACCTTGCCCGTTGAGCCGTTTCAACCGCTCAATGGTTTTATCAATGACCCATTCGGTGATCTCTTGCAGCAGCGTGGTTTGTTCCGCGAGCGGGATGAAAACTGAAGGAGAAAGTTCACCTCGGGTGGGATGGCGCCATCGGATGAGCGCTTCGAGCCCAATCGGTAAACCGCTGCTCAGACAGATTTTCGGCTGGAACACCAGATACAAGCCATGATTGTGCCGTACAGCAGTGGCCAGGTCGTTGACGAGAGTAAAGTCATCCGTACGCCGCTCATCGTTTTCCTCACTGAAGTTCATACACGGGATCCCGCGACAAATGGCTTCATGCAAGGCACTAACGGCTCGACGCAGCGCTTCCTGAGCGGAAATTTCTGACGGCGAAAAGAGGGTTTCACCGGTATGTGTCGCCAAATCGACCGATAAACCTTCGCCAATCTCGGCGCGTACGCCTTCCATTCGTCGCGCAACCCACTCGGCGCACAATGGACTTTCTTGTTGAGTTAATAGCGCGAACCGCCCGGTTGCCACGGTATAGAGCAGTTCATTTTTGCCGGGACGCAGACGTAGCGGCAGTAACGTTGCCATATCTTTGAGAAGCCCTTCGACCGGTGCCATGCCCAACGAACGCGCCAGCTCATAGGCTCGCGGCATATCGATGCAGTCGATCAACACCAGCCGATACCGCGTGTTATCACCCGCATTACGCAAGGATTGCAGGTCTCTAATCAGTTGCTGTCGGTTAGGCAATCCTGTAACCAGATCGGTAAAACCGACAGAATGCCAGGCTTCAAGAAAGGAAATCACCAGCTGGGATAGCAACGTCATCGTCGCCAGCTTTTCAGCGCTAAAGGTATGTGGTTTGCTATCCACCACGCACAGCGTGCCTAAGACCAGCCCTTCCTGGCTCTTTAGTGGCACGCCCGCATAAAAGCGAACAAAAGGTTCACCTATAACAAAAGGATTGACGGAAAAACAGGCGTCCAGTTGGGTATCGGGCACCACCAGCGGTTGATCCCCCTCGACCACGTACTGACACAATGAATCGGCACGCAACGTTTCACCGACGTTAAAGTTGTGCGCAGCTTTGATGTATTGGAAATCATCGTCAAGGACAGAGATGAAACTGCTGGGAACATCCAGCGTTTTACTGACCAAATCAGTGAATTTGCTCAGTACATCGTCACGGCAGATATCCGGATTCCGAAGTGCCTGGAGCGTGATGCAGCCTGGCTTCAATTCGTTAGCTATGCTCATTTGCACTCGCCCATTCCATTGGCACGGATAGCAATGCTGAACTCAAAAGAATAACTTCTTTATCATTAAGGAGAATATCCGCCATTTTGCGTCTATTTTGCTCATTATTAACCGATGAATATCACCATATTATGCCCGCCATCACGGTTTGTCATGCTGAAATATCTTTACAAAAAGCTTACATGAAAACTGAGCAAAGGGATCCTTCACCCCATTCAAGCGAAGCGTAAATTAAAAACAAGGATTACGGCTGCCCAGGCATCTTCTCAATGGCGCATTCATTAATAGGATTTAATAATTACCGCATAAAATTCATACTGTTGCCCGTAATTCAATAAGCACAGAAAACCATCAAATAAGCGATGCGTCACGTCATATATATTCCTGTCCTATCGCTAAGTCTGTCCAGGTTTTCTCTTAATGATGCGTCTCGCTTATTAGCTTCATCTCTCAATCAAGGGATTATTTTATTTTAGCTGAGGTTTCAAATCCCGAACTTTCACCACCCTGCTCTAGGGGAATCCAGAGATATTACTCTGCAACGAATTTTAAGCCGCTGCGCAGGGTATTTTTCTTTAGTCTATCTTTTCCTCCACACATCACACCACTCTGTCACGCCGTAGCAGGCTTAAACAGCTAAGAGGTGGAGATGCTAGACAGGGTCACGGCAAACTTCCCAACATTTCCCCTTCCATCTTATCCGGACGCAGCGTAACCTATATGCAAAACGACTATGTTTCATATACGGATCGCATAATGGGTATCGTAAAAATTTCTGATCTGATGCATGAGAATCTGCGTATCGCGAGCACGGCGTTGAGCCGTTCCATCAATGCGCAGGCAGAACACTGGATGAAGATTGGCATGCTGGCTGAGCTTTATCCTGACCTCAACCTTCAGGAACTGACGCGCCTGTTGATGCGTGTCGAACGTGACGGCGGCGCAGATTTAGCGCAGCTGCTTGACCAGCCTACATTAACCTCGCAGGGAATCGCGCAATGACCATCAAACTACATTCTGCTGAAGAAATCGAACTGGCACGCGCTGCCGGACACGCCGCGGCAAAAGTGCTGGAAATCATCACCCCTTACGTCAAACCCGGCGTAACCACAGATGAACTGGACGCCATTTGCCATGACTATATTGTCAATGAACTGAAGGTTGTTCCCGCGAATATTGGTTATCACGGCTATACACGCACCACCTGTACCTCGGTAAACCACGTGGTGTGCCATGGCATTCCAGGTGAGAAGAAGCTCAAGAATGGCGATATCGTCAACATCGACGTCGGCATCATCAAAGATGGCTGGTACGGTGATACCAGCCGCATGTATTACGTGGGTGAGCCATCGGTGCGCGCTAAACGTCTGGTCGATATCACCTACGAATCGATGGTGGCGGGCATTAAAGTCGTCAAACCCGGTGCGACTTTGGGTGATATCGGCGCCGCGATCCAACAGGTGGCGGAGAAAGCTGGATTTTCAGTGGTGCGTGAATATTGCGGTCACGGTGTTGGTGAGATTTATCACGGCGAGCCTCAGATTCTGCACTACGGTACGCCGGGCACAGGGATTGAGTTGCAGGCAGGTATGATCTTCACCATCGAGCCAATGATCAATGCCGGCAAAGCAGGCACCAGTGTTTTATCTGATGGCTGGACGGTGGTGACAAAAGATCGCTCGCTGTCGGCGCAGTGGGAACACACCCTTGCTGTGACCGAGACCGGCTTCGATTTGCTCACGCCATGGCCTGAAGGCACAGGCGATTACACAGCAATAGAAGCCTGAGTGCGGCTTAGCGCGCTCACTGTCATTCAGGATGCGCCAATGCAGTGGCGTTACTTTTCACCGCCGTGTAAGGTAACGTCACTTTTTTTATCCGGAACTTAGACTGATGCGTGAACAAGCCATTTTTGCCGGCGGCTGCTTTTGGTGTACTGAAGCGATTTTCCAATCCATCCATGGTGTATTGAGCGTGGAAAGTGGTTATATCGGCGGCCATGTCTCGTCACCCACTTACGATCAAGTTTACAGCGACACCACCGGTCACGCCGAAGCGGTGAAAATCGAGTTCGATCCCGATCTCGTCAGTTACGACGATTTGCTCGACATCCACTTCGCGACACATGATGCCACGCAGGAAAACATCAAAGACGGCGTGGTGCGTTCACGTTATCGCTCCGCACTGTTTCCGACCTGCGATGCACAACGCATTGCCGCTGAACAAGGGATAGCGCGCGCCGCTGCCGAACTCAGCAAGCCGCTGGTGACAAAGCTGGAACCGTTAGCCGAGTGGTACGCAGCTGAAGACTATCACCAAAACTTCTGGGAGAAAGAAGGACAGGAAAACGCCTTCTGTATGATGAATATCCCGGCAAAACTGCAGAAACTGCGCAATAAATTTCCGAAACAGGCATCAGACGCTTAACGCGCCATCTCATCAATAACCTGTGTGATGCGCTGAATCACCCTCTGCGCCGCCCGCGATAACTGTCGGGATGGCGCAGTACAAAGGGCCAACGTCAGCGGACGCATCACGCTGTTTTTCAGCGGCACAAAGCACAGTTGCTGCTCCTGCACTTCAGTCATCACATCCAACAAACTCAGCACGCATACGCCAGTGCCCTGAGCAACCAAACTGCGTATCAGGCGAATATCGTTGCAGGCAATAATGTTATCCGGCGCCATGCCCTGTTTGCGGTATAGCGCATCGACCCGTTCATGGACCACCAGCGAATCACCAGGAATGATATGCCGTTCCTGGCTCAATTGGCTGAGCGATAGCGCATCGCACTGGCTCAATGGATGATCGGGCGCCATGACAATACCCATATCCAGTTCCGCAAACGCCAACACATCCAGCCCACTCTGTCCCGCTGGATCCAGGATCAAGCCAAAATCAATCGCAGACTGTCGAATCAATTGGCTGATGGCGTGGCTGTTGTCGACGGTAAGTTCCAGCCGCAGCCACTGATGTTCACGTGCAATATCCGCAATCGCATCAGCCACCGGTCCCTTAGTCAGTGATTGCACCAGACCCGCGCTGACGTTGCCGCGCTTCAACCCCTGAATATCGTCGAAACGCTGGCACGTAACGCGAAACTCGCGCTGCCAGCGCATCACATCGTCGTACAACAACTCACCGGCGGTGGTCATCCGCAACCCATCCGGCAAACGCTCAAACAGCGGCGTACCAAAGCTCTCTTCCGCCTGCAGGATCTGCCGGTTAATGGCGGACGCGGAGACGTGCAGTTTCTCGGCGGCTTTACGTAAGCTGCCGCTGCGAGCCACTTCTGCAAAGTAAACGGAAAAGCGGGAAAACGGACTCATGCATCACCTGTACTGTTTTTTGCAACACTTGATTGAATTCTGTCGGATGGATTTGTACAGAACTAATTATTCACAATGTCCTGTTAAAAATGAAGTCTTTCAGTCGCCCTTGTGAGCCAATGGCAGGAACATCACCATGAATACCCGCAACGTCGAGCTGCGGGTCCAGGTAGAAGATGTGCACGCTTTCAATCTGCGGGTATTTGAAGAGGATTGCCTGAGGGTGGAAACACAAAAACCCGAGCACCTGCCGCTGAACAGTTTATCGCGCTGTGCTGCTCACGCAGTCAATCGCGCAATCGGGTGATCGACCTGTAGCTTATTTAGTGCGCCACATGCGGTACTGTCCCCAGAAGCCTACTTCTGTGGCGTACTCCTGTGGCGTGCCGTCAGCCACAATATCCAGCGACTTGCGCATCCCCAGACTCATCACTGAACAGTCATTACTGACGCGCAACTTGTGCAGACCATTTTCCAGATAAGCAGTGACAAACTGGTTTTGACGCAACATCGCGACATCCTGACCATCCACGTTCACCACGAATTTGCAGGTTCCACCGCTGGCACTACCAATAAATTGCTTGAGGCGCGTAACAGTCACCGGTGTCTGCTTCTTGCTGGCATCCGGTGTCACCATTTGCTGATTGATGATGGTATCGGCTGATCCATAAGGTCTGGCGCACCCTGCCAGGGTTAAAACCGCTAACGCTATCAATGCTTTTTTCATTACTTTCCCTTTAGTCTGCTGCTCCATGCAGCCATTCGCTATGCGTTATCGGCGCTATGGGTGAAATCTTCAATACCACGCTATAACAACAATTGCCTCAGGTTGTAGAACGCTCCCGCCAGCGCGATCAGCAACAACATCAGCATTGATATCCGCTCCAGGCGCTGCTGATGTGCTCCCGGCAGCCAGCGCTTGACGGTGATGATATAAAACGCCAGCACCGCAAAATCGAAGGCCATCCACACCAGCGCCAGGGTGATCAGGCTCTTGCTCAGATCGGGCGTGATGGCGATAAACTGTGGAAACAGCGCGGCAAAAAACAGAATATCTTTGGGATTAGAGATGCCCACCACAAAGCCTTTCAGCAATCCACCCTGTGCTGCAGGCCGGTGGGCGGTTGCACTTGTCGCAGCACGTAAGCCTCGCCATGCAATCACGCCAATAAACAGGGAACCCAGCAACCCGGCGACTTGCAAACTCAAGGGATTGAGAGAGACCAATCCCGTCAACATCAGTGCAGCCAGCGCAATCAACATCAGTGATGCCGCGTTAGTGCCCACCACTGTAGCAAAAGCGCGGCGATAACCGTGACGCGCGGCCGTGCCCGTGATCAGCGCCACCACCGGTCCGGGCGTCATCAACAGCAATAAAATCGCCAGCATATACGCCAGCAGCAGTGAGAGGTTCATGGTAACGACCTGAAACGTATTAGAAGGTCGCCAGTATGGCTTTTCGTTTCCACATTGAAAAACGCTTTAAAATGTCGTTGAATGTGAGTTTTACTCAATATTGAGTTTGCCTTATGACGCTTCCTCCACTTTATGCGTTGCGCGCCTTTGCCAGTGCGGCGCAATTGGGGTCTTTTAGCCAGGCCGCTGCGGCACTCAACGTCACCCCTGGGGCGATTAGCCGCCACATCCGCACCCTTGAAGCGTGGTTCGATTGCCAACTGTTTATCCGTAAAGGCCCCAGGGTCGAAATCAGCGCTGCCGGTAGCGTATTAGCGGCACAATTACAGGCCGGATTTGCCTCCTTAGAGCAAGCTTGCGCCGCCTTCACGCAGCAGGGTCATCAACTCCGTCTCAAGGCCCCTTCGACACTGACTATGCGGTGGCTGCTGGATGCACTCCAACTCTATCGCGAGCAAAACTCAACACCTGAAGTGCAGATTACCAGCGTTTGGATGGACACCGACAACGTCGATTTTGCCCGTGAACCTTTTGACTGCGCCATATTGTTGGGCGACGGCTATTTTGGTGCAGACACTGAGTGCCATTTGCTGTTTCAGGAGTGGTTAATTCCGATTTGCGCTCCCGCACTGGAACGACAGGCACAAACGCAATTGGCAAGTTGTGAATTGATTCACCCCTCACACGATCGCCGCGACTGGCTGAGGTGGTCACAGGGGGCAGCTGATGCACCGGCTATCAATCTGTGGCAAGGCAAACTGTTCGATACGCTGGAACAGGGCACGATGGCGGCGATCAGTGGACACGGCGTTTCAATTGGTGACTTGCTGCTCAGCCAGGAGGCGATCAACAACGGCTTACTGGTGCTGCCATTTAACCAGCCGGTGGCGACAGGGGACGGTTATTATCTGGTGTGGCCGAAAACCCGGCCGGAAGCGCCCAACATCAAGCTATTGCTTCAATGGTTGCTTGATCAGGCGCCCGTGTTAAATAGCAAGAATTTAGAGTAATGGCGGCCTTCACGCCGCCTGTCACTTCTGGTTATGCGCTCTGACGCAGGGTAAACACACTGACGCTGTTCACCATGTTTGCCGCTTGCTCGCTGAGCATGGCGGAAGCAGCCAGGGATTGCTCCACCAGAGAGGCATTTTGTTGTGTCGTGATGTCAATTTGGCTGATAGCAGTGTTGATCTGACTGATCCCATCGGCCTGTTCGGTGCTGGCCTGGTTAATCTGTGACAGCACTTCCTTCATGTTCACCACGTTGTTCATCATTTCCGACATCAGTTTGTTGGCATCCGATACCATGTCACGGCCATCAACGATGCGCGTGGAAGACTCCTCAATCAGATGGCGAATCTCATGCGATGAGGTGGCGGTTTTTTGCGCCAGCGCGCGCACTTCCTGCGCGACTACCGCAAAACCGCGACCGTGCTCCCCTGCTCGTGCCGCCTCAACAGCCGCATTGAGCGCCAGGATATTGGTCTGGAAAGCAATCGAATCAATCAGATTGATAATGTCTGCCATGCGACCGGCTGAATCATGGATCTCAGCCATTTTGGTCGACACGTTGTTCATCATGGTGGCGTTCTGCCCCACGGCGCTTTCCGCCTTTTCAGACAGATCGGCAGCAAAGTGGGTGTTATTGCGCGTGTTGCTAATGGTGGCAGTGAATTCTTCAACCGATGCTGCCGTTTGTTCAACCGAACTGGCTTGTTCTTCAGTGCGCGCGGCCAAATCATGTGTACCCGACATAATTTCGCTGGCACCTCCTGAGATTTGCTCTGCGCTGATACGAATATGACTGACAATGGTCGACATTTTATCCTGCATCTGCTGAATGGCGTTTATTAACTGGCCCATTTCGTCTTTACGTTTTTCATTGAAACTCGTACTGAGATCGCCATCAGCAACACGGCCAAGAAACGCAATCACGTTTTTTAATGGCACAGTAATGGATTGGATAATAATCCAGCCAATCAACGCAGAGAGAATAACCGCCGCAATAAATATCACCACCATTGAAATTTTAGTGGTGTGATAGGAATCCATAAAGTGTGTGTAGGAACCATTCATCTGCTGCTCTTGCAGTGCAATAAAACGCTGCACTTCAACCGTATAATCCTTTTGTTTACTCGCCAATGCTGTCAGATAATAATCCAGCGCTTTATTAGGATCCTGACTAGCGAGTTGCAAAAATTCATTACGGCCCTCTAAATAAGCTTTGCGTTTATCATCCAAAATTTTGAGATAAGCAATAGAATCATCATCTGTTGACAGTGCATGGAGTTGACGATAAATCTCCGTAATTTGCCCGGTTGCCCCCTGAAGCTCATTCATGATGGCGCTGCGGCGCTCCGCATTGATTGGGCTGAGCAGCAAAGCCTGTCGCTGAATGGTAGTGTTAATCTCATTGATTAACTGATTGCCCAACGCAATGGTTGGGTAATCATCTTTCATCATGCCGTTGACGCCGGTTTGTGCCATAAACAGCGAATTTAAACCCAGTACCGCGACCAAAAGCAGCATACCGATATTGATGAGAGAAGAAATAATGAGTTTGCTGCGTAATTTAATATTACGTGAAAATCCTTGAACTATGTCCATTTAGAAACCTCAATGATTTTTATTAGTGAGTCATGAAATCCAGGTGTTATTAAAACAAAGAAATGGAGACGCTCCGCGTTCTCATCGGCAGCATCCCTGCTGTTATCGTCAGCATGCTCACTAACCTTAATGCTTTTACTTAAATATAACTTACTCGTGCAAAACAATTCACTTCCTGTGGAATTGCGCAATTAAACAATTTGATCAGTTATATTAAATTGTTGGCAATAATAGTCACCTGAGTGATCAGTGCGCTTTACTTATTAAACTGAGTTTGTAGCGCTTGATCCTCCGTTTAGATAAACGTAGCGGCTTTTTACTGCAGTTTATGCAATTGCCGTTAACGAGCAATCATTAATAATGTTGGCTATTTTCTCTGCGGGCAGCCAGCAAGCTGCCCGCAGAAAACACTACACCGCGCTTGATGCTTCACTTTCAGCCAGCGAGTCTATCGATTGATTCGCTGCTTCAGGCAAGTCCGCAAGCAGTTTGGCCGCCATTTGCGCTTCCTGTTGCAAGATCCGCTGAAAAATGTCCGCGCCTTCAGTGTCATCAGCCTGTCTGGCGGCGGCAATTAACGTGGTGTAAGTCGCAACTTTATAACTACAAAAGACATAGACGCTGACGGCCATCCGTGCGTCCTGCTCAACACGCAGCATATCGCTTGCTGCCTGCCCCACCACAGACAGGCGGCCTAATGCCTCTTTCAATGCCGACCAACTATCGTCATGGCATTTCAGAACCTCTTTCACCTGCAACTGCTGTGCGCGTGATTGCGCAAGATAATGCGCGATGTGACTCCCGATGGAAGAATCACTGTCGAGACGCTCCATCGCTTGTTTTAATAACGTTTCACCGTGCTTCTCCATCGCATGTGCATCACGTAGCCAATCCAGATAAACAGATTCCCTCGTCATTCATTCACTCCTGGTTGATGTGCTTTTAATGAACTACCTTTGGGGATGGTATGCAGTTGCTTAGCAAGCTAACCGCCTCAACGCCGTCGCTAATGGAATTATCTGGAAATAAGCGAAGCGTTAATTAACGGACTAACAATCATCTTAATTAAACGTAGCAAGTAAGCCCTTCTACGCAAGCCAATCGGCGCAGAACTGAGAGGGAGGATTAATATCACCACTTTGCCGCTTCGCTTATATTTACCCTCACAACACTCTTTACTCAACATCTAAAGTGCGCTAACAATCATCATTCAAGTGAGTTTCATCCGCTTATAAACAAAAATCGACTTATCCTTAAACAAACAGTCCGCAAAATAATAAAACTTAAGATTAATCCTGACTTGATTATGGTAAAAACAACGCTACATTTATTTTTGCTTTATGTTGGTACAAATATAATGAGGAGAACGCATGACGGACCCTAACAAGCATCCTGAAGAGGAAGAGAAAAAGACGCAACGTCGTGGGGGCACAGGGAACTTCGCCGAGGACAAGGAGCGTGCCGCTGAAGCAGGCCGCAAAGGCGGTCAGGTAAGTGGCGGCAATTTTAAAAACGATCCGAACCGCGCCGTTGAAGCTGGCCGGAAGGGAGGAAAGATCAGCCGCCGGAAATAACACTATCAATAATTCAACACTGGGTTACGTTCGCTAGCCTTTATCACAACACTCTCCTGACGTGCATTAGCGCTTCGCTTAAATGCGAAATTCGCTACGTCAGGAGGGTTATTCCCATCGCTAATAACAAAAAATCGATCATTTCTTGATCAATCGTGCGTCATTTGCCGCTTCGCTTATCCAGAAATTTTCCTATATATATTAATGATCAATTTAGATCCCAGAATAAATAACCAAACACGAATTAACCAACATATTTGTACACGGAGATTCAAGTTGTACACCTTAGTCAAAATTAAGGTTGGTGATGATTAACTTAATTACAAAAGTGGAGGGGAACTGACCTTCTTGTCGGTGAGGAGGTGAAATAGCTATTCACTAAAAAGACTTTTCCCTCCCCTTTATTCATACTGACGGGTGTCTGCAAAGCCTTCCGATCAACGTCCGTTCCTTCGGGTCCTTCCAGCTTTCGCAAGGATCGCATGACTTTATTACAGGCTCTTTGATAAAAATCGTTGACGTGGTAGAACGATAATTCTACTTTTAACCCATGATCAAAAAAACAACTGATACACGGGATAAAATCCTGAAAACCGCCGAAGAGCTCATCTACCAGAACGGTATCCACGCTATGGGCATGGACCTTTTGGTCAAGACCTCTGGTGTCGCCAGAAAGAGTATTTACCGCCATTTCGCGAACAAGGAAGACGTGGCATCCGCCGCGTTAACAGAGCGCGACGAACGGTGGATGCAATGGTTTAGAACAGAGTCTGACAAAGGCAAGACGCCTCAGGAACGTATTCTGAACATGTTCACCGTTTTAAAGAGCTGGTTCGAGTCCGACGGATTCCGGGGTTGCGCGTTTATCAACACGGCGGGTGAGGTTGGCGATCCAGAAGACCCTGTGCGCCAGATTGCAAAGATGCATAAACAGAAGTTGCTGGATTACGCCCTGGAGCTTGCTAAGCAGCTGAACGTTGAGCATCCGGAGGATTTGGCTCGACAGTTACTGATCCTGCTGGAAGGCGCGATCACCATGTCATACGTCATGGGCGACGGGAGTGCTGCCGACAACGCTCAGGACATCGCGAAACTCATGCTGGAACGAGCCTCCTCCGGCCCTGAGGATCCAAAACGCTTTTCCCCTGAATGAAGATTTAAATGCGTTTTTGAATTCGATTTATCTTCAGACAGGCGGGACCGATAAACGGTCTCGCCTTCAATCTGTGCGCATACCCGCAGCCTCATCATATGCAACAGCGATGCCACCATCTCCCCTTGCCCGGACATTCGCGCCGCACATACATTCAACAGACAAAGCCATCTTCTGCAGCTGGATAGCTTATTTCCTGCGGATAACCCACAGCTCGCTGGTCACTCTTCTTATCGCCGTTTGAGTCTATTGGGCACTTCCCTTGCGGATTCATAATGCGACATTTTGTTCCCTTACCCTGCTCAATTCAGACCTGAAACGGGCGAATGCCAATCAATTTAAAACCCAATAAAACAATATTTTATTTCGATTTTAATGCCGAATGCTCATTGCTCCCGGCATTCATTTCAGAAAAAATCATTGACGAGGTAGAACGATCGTTCTACCTTTAAGCCACAGACAGGACGCCGCGCGATACCAAAGGGGAATCCCGGAATCTGTTGAACGGTTTCTGATCAGAACGGTATTGATGCCACCGATGTGAGCCTTCTGGTCAAGGCTTCAAAAGTAGCGAAGTTTTTGCTGGAACAGGTCTTTCACTGAGTCCTAAGTCACGAGAACGATCCTTAGACTGAAACTAAATTTACAGGAGTATTACCATGACTGATTCACAAGTTCGTCCACCGCTCCCGCCTTTCACACTGGAAACGGCCATCGAGAAAGTCCGTCTGGCTGAAGACGGCTGGAATAGCCGCGATGCTGCAAAAGTGGCTCTGGCTTACTCACTGGACACCAAATGGCGTAACCGCGCCGAGTTCGCCAACAATCGTGAAGAAGCGCAGAGCTTCCTCGACCGTAAATGGAAGAAAGAGCACGAATACCGCCTGATTAAGGAACTATGGGCATTTGGCGGTAACCGCATCGCCGTCCGCTACGCTTACGAATGGCACGATGACTCCGGCAATTGGTTCCGCTCCTACGGAAACGAAAACTGGGAGTTTGGCGCGGATGGCCTGATGGAGCGTCGCTTCGCCTGCATCAACGACATGCCAATCAAAGAGAGCGAGCGTAAGTACTTCTGGCCGCTGGGCCGTCGTCCGGACGATCATCCTGGCCTGTCAGATCTGGGGTTGTAAGTCAGTATTTTTGCCGCATGAAGTCCGGGCTGCTGATGAACTGAAACCGCCCCTGAAGTCACATCCGCATGGCCAGCCGTTATCAGCGACTGGCCTCCAGCCCAACTGACAGTTGACCGGCATAGGAAGTCACATCCGATACATTATCTCCCACACAGGGTTAACAGCTGCCAGACGGGAATACCCAGTAAAGGAGATATTGAGGCGCCCATTCTGACAACTGATTAACGGGCAGACAAAATTGAGATGGCAATTGTCAATGTTGAGGCAAACCCGGTCAGGAAAGCGAGCGTGCGAAAAACCGGGATACCAGCGGTGTAGACTGCGTAATGCACCACTCTCGCCACCAGATAGATTTTTGCAGCCAGGAGGGTGGCAGGAGTGCTGATATCGAGGAATGCTGCTGTTAAAACCAAAGGCGCAAAAACCACCAGATTTTCCACAGCGTTTGCGTGGGCTTGTCGAGAGCGCTTTGCCCAGGGCGCCACATCAGCAAAGGCCGGTCCGGAGTTTCCTAGTGCAGACCTCACGCCCATTTTTAGCGTTCGGGCGGCAACATACGGCAACCACATCAGCGCGGTGATCAGGCAAATTAAGGCAAGGGTGTAAAGTTCGGGGCTGTTATTCATCGACTTCTTCTCCGTAGTGCAATCATGTTGGAAAAAGTCTATTAAGAAAGCCACAATACAACCATGTTCATAAATGACAATATTGCCATCATTCACGACATGAAAATTTCCATTCTCACCCTCGAAGGCGTTTTTGATACCGGTTTAACCGCGTTGCTTGATATTTTTTCTACCGCCAATGAACTGGCGCAGATTCAGGGGATGGATGTTCCGCCCTTTCAGGTGCAGATGGTCGGTATGAGAAAACGGGTTAAATCCGCTCACGGGCTAACCCTTCCTGTTCTGAAATTAACACAACAGGACAGACCCGACTGGGTCGTGGTGCCAGCCCTAAATACCAAGCAACCTGAGCAACTGCTGGCATCGCTTAACAGGCCGGATGTCATGGAAGCTCAACGCTTTCTGCAAAACATGGCTAACAATAACGTCAGGATCGCCGCGGCCTGCCTGGGGACATTTCTGCTGGCAGACAGCGGCCTTTTGAATGGACACGCAGCAACCACCACCTGGCTTATGGCCCCCCTTTTTCGCCAGCGCTATCCTGAGGTTCTGTTGGATGAAGCCAGACTCATTGTTGATTCCGGGCCGTATGTGACGGCCGGGGCAATGATGGGGCATATTGATCTGGCACTGTGGCTGGTGCGTCACACCAGCCCGCAACTGGCCGGTTTGATAGCTAAGTTTATGCTAGTTGATGACCGACTTTCACAAACGCCTTATATCATCCCGGATTATCTTGCTCATGCCGATCCCTTGATCGACAGATTTGAAAAATGGTCGAGACAACATCTGGATCGAGGTTTCTCCCTGCAAACCGCCGCCGACGCGCTCTGTGTTCATCCCCGTACTTTGCAACGCAGAACGGAGGCCGTGCTGGGTAAATCCCCCTTAGCTTTTTTCCAGGATTTGCGTGTTGAACGCGCCAAACAGCTCATCGCAGAAGGAAAAGATATTGAGAGCATTGCGGCAGACATCGGTTATGCAGATGCATCCACATTATTGGCCTTATTGCGCCGTAAAACAGGTAAAGGAATTAAAGAGTTGCGTAAGCGAGCTACCTGAAACTGGCCTCTGTTGCTGTGACTTCTGATACTCAGCCGAATCAATAAAAGCACTGTTTAAGCTGTTCACGATATTATATAGTCGCTCTGCAATCGCATCTGATTTGCCGTAGGCGTTACCGTCATCCAACGCGCCCTGAACCGGAATGGGCCTCAGCAGAGGAAAGCCGGAACAGCGCCACGGCATTCATCTCGTTCTACCCTCCCCCTGTTGATTAGCAGGAAGGCTTTCAGCCAGAACTGATGTTTCGGATAATGACGTGGCTTTATCATTCTTTACTGATAAGGCTCAAAAATGAACCTCTCTCAAAACACCATCCTGATTACCGGCGGCACCAGTGGTATTGGCCGTAAGCTTGCTGAATCCCTGCACGATCTTGGAAATCGCGTTATCGTAACGGGCAGACGCCATACCCTGCTGGATGAGATAACGACTCTACGCCCGGGCATCTTTAGCTTTGTTTTGGATATCAACGATGCAGGTGCCTTAAACCGCTTTGCTGAAACTGTTTCTCAGCAATTTCCCGAGCTTAATGTACTGATTGCCAATGCCGGTATTTCGCTCTCAGAGAATGTCTCTTCAGACGGCTGGGATGCTAAAGGCGCAGAAGCGATCGTCAACACCAATATTTTGGGTGTCATCAAAGTCGCCACCGCCTTTATGCCTTTACTGCGGCGACAGGAGCAGGCGACGTTCATGGCAACCGGATCCGCACTGGCGTTTATTCCACTCGCGTCCTATCCCACTTACTGTGCCAGCAAAGCGTTTTTGCACTCATGGCTTACATCAATCCGCCATCAGTTGCGTGCCACCTCGGTTGAAGTACTTGAAATGCTTCCTCCTTACCTGCAGACAGCGCTGACCGGTGATCACCAGCTTGATGATGCCCGCGCCATGCCCGTTGATGAATACATCAATCAGGTCATCTCAATGCTGGAAAGCCAGAACACGCCCCGAGGAGAGTTACTTCTTGAACGCGATCAGGCAAGGCGCTGGGCGGAAAGAGAAGGCAAATACGAGGAGATTTTCGGTCTGATGAACCCATAACTTTACTGGCTGGCAGGTCTGGAACGGATAACAGCCTGCCAGTTTCCCCAGAATTTTAAAATTCATTTTGGAGAAGAATTTTGGAGGAGTTTTGGGGAAAGGATTCAGACCTGATTAATGCGCGGCCATCTGCGAAGGCAGGTGTAGCAGGGCTCGCTTGTCTGCCACCTAATCCGGTGTCATCGGTTTTGCCGAATTTCCCCGCTGTTGCGCAGGTAGGTCGCAACGGCTGACACCTGTTCGTCCGGCACACCATTAAAAATCGAAATAATCCCCTCAAATTCATATGGTTATGCTAAATTTTAAGTGCTATTTACTTGGGCCTCGTTCGCTTCACATTGACTTATAGATCAATGTATTACAACGAATATTGGAGAAGGTGATAACGTTCTTAAGCGGGATAAGCTTAATAAAGCCTATCCAGTGTTGGTGCCTCACCTGAAATCTTGTGATCTGGGTTCGCATGCATTGACTCCCTGCGCTGAGATCAAATATTTATTTCACACCCGTTCCGTTTACTTTCCAGGCACTGTGCCAGGCTTACACCTGAAGACACATCAATGGAGAATGAAATGAATAAGGTCGCCTGGATTGCAGTGATGTTACCTCTGAGCGTCGGTGCATATGCCGAAACGGGAGGATATGAAGCCGGTAAAACGCCCCCACCTCAGAATAAGGAGGATGCCGGGTACAAGGGGTCGGAAGATACGGGAGAGACGCCGGTTACGCTGATCAAAGATTTCCGTCAGGGGGGCTATGTCACGCTGGAGGGCTATATCGTCAAAAAGATCAAAGGCGACACTTACCAGTTTCGTGACAGTTCAGGCACGGTCAACATCGATGCTCCGGCCAGCACATTCAAAGGCAAAACGTACAGTGCAGAAGACAAGGTCCGCGTAAGCGGGAAAGTCTACGGTAAAGGCGAAAGCGCGCATCTCAAAGTTACCCGAATCGACGAACCTTAACAGGCCAGTTCAGGGCCTCCGCTAAGGTTTCTGCAGGGGCCGGAATGCTTTCATTTCACTACAGCTTCAAAAGACAAAGGCTAAGCGTTAATTTCATCTCCTCCCGCCTTTAGCAACTTTGCGGCATCTAATGCAAACGCCTTTACCTGCAGGTCTGATGACCCCGCAGCGATGCGTTCAAGTTCAATGATGATACTCACCCTGCTAAGCGGTACTCCTTTTGCCGCCAGTTCGACTACAGCCGATCCGATGGCACATCCAATCATTCCTGCGCGATTTGAATTCATGTCGTTCATATCAAGTAAAGAAAACGCCGGTTTGGTTTAAGTACAAAGTTAGTCGGAAAATATGAACTTTCAAATATACCTAACGTCATAACTTATATGGAGATTATCCCATGTAACGAATTTCGCCCGCCGATGCGGGCCTTTTTTTGCCCGATGAAGTTCAAACGGGTGAAGAATCCGACACGTTCAAAGCGCTCACTTTATGCGTCACCAGCCCCACAACGATCACATCCTCAAGCAAATCATCCTCAAGAAGCAGCCCGTCTTCAGTCAGGATACGGTTTGGATGAAACATCGTCACACCTCATTCCAGCCTCCCCGCCACCTTCAGAAGCACGGTGCTATCGTTACCCGGCCGCCGGAGTTCATCCACAATGCAGCATCGCCCTCTTAACTCGACCAGATACCGGCTTACCACGCAGATCAGGCCGGAACACCGTATCGCAGCTGGCATAGAATGAGTTCACATCCACCAGAACAAACATTAACGGCCCATCGTCTCAATGGAGTGCCGGACCACGCCGAAGATTTCAAACTGATCGGCATCGGGGATCGGGATAATGGCGTGCGCGGCGTTCATCGGTTTCAGGTGCAGGAAAGGCCGGGTCATCAGTTGCTTCACTGTGAACTCGCCGGAAATCGCCGCCACGATGATATCCCCATGCTCCGCGGTGAAGGAGCTGTCGACTACCAGCATGTCGCCATCGTTAATACCACCCTCGATCATCGAATCACCGCTGACCCGGATGAAGTAGGTCGAACTGGGATGGCTAACCAGCAGATTATTAAGGTCCAGCCGCTGTTCGACATAGTCCTGAGCCGGCGACGAAAAGCCACACGGGACTCTGGCAATGAAAAGCGGTAACTCAAGAATGGCGCATTTCCGCAGGTCTGAAAAACTCCATGATGATAGCCCTGACAAATACTGTATATATAAACAGTAATCGTAAACAGCACAATCGATCAAGTCGGGCATAAAGACTTTTTACAAACGTGTTGTGGGTAAAGGGGATTTAATCTGAGATGGACGTGGCATTTCAGTTTGACCGGGCCGGTTGCCATAAGCGCAGGAGTTTTAGATTTGAGCATTATTCAGGCCGACATAAACCAGAGATAATCAGCAGCAATCTCTTGTCGCTTCGGTTAACTCTCTGAAATTTAGTTTATAAATCGCTAATTCATATAACTTACTGGAAATTACTGGAATTTTATCGCTTTTGTTAACACATCCTACCACACAGTAATTAATGGTCTAAGGTATGTGGGTCAGTCGTTGACTGGCAGCACAGCACACAGGATGCGTTTCATACGAGAGAGACATTCCTTAGCCACTGCTTTTTTGCCCGCCCTGAGCGGGCTTTTTTTAGCTTACCTTTCCCCTGACACGCGCGGTTGACATCGACAGCTCGTTTGAGTGGGGTTTAGCTGTGGGGTTGCCCGTCAATTTCCGAACCCTATTAAAAACCCCTAACTTCGCTATATGGCTACGCTTTTGGTCTGTGAAGACCTGCACTACGCTTAATGAGCAAAATGCCTGTGCGGGAACGCTGGGATACATGCTGCGTGCCTGGCAGGTGAATTATCAGCACGGCAGTGTCTGTGATTTCAGCGATGACCAACTGGCCAGCAGCCCGACGTCGTGTCTTGCTGGATGCCGCTCGTTTACCTTAGGTGACTTATGGATGTTTCACCAGGATTCGTTATCGTACTGAATATCGTGGCCATTGCGGTGTTAGCGATAGGTTTACCGAAATATCTGAACTGGTTTTAAAGCGCTTAGCCCGGCGCTTTGCAGGCCATAACACGACGTAAGTATCCATCGCTAAACCGCCGATGTCATTGAACGGTCGGTGATGAATAAGGGCGGGTTTTTCATCGTTTCAAATTCTCGTGGTCAGACAGACAGGAGATTGAACATGCGATACCTGATCATACCGGCCGTCACCACTTTACTGGTTCTGGTGATTGTGTTTCTGGTACAAACCCAGTGGGGACCCACGCCCTGGTGACTCGACGCATCAGAGCGGGCAAATAAAAAGAAAACTGAGTAGTCAGCACTCTGCATGAATCGGACTCACGTCTGGTTCATGCTTTTTTTTGCTGACGATGAGCCCCTAGCCCCTACCGACAGTTATCAGGGTGATTTCTCAGCACCCGTTGGAATTGAACACCTTGAGGGATTACTCATCCCCACAGCAGCCATCCCTGAATGTTTTCTGGTGCATCTCGATCCACTTTGACTCAATACCTACGACTCGTTTCATGTAGCCGAAAGCAGAACCTGAAACAGGTTAAAGCACTCGGGTTGCGTTTACAGGAAAAATACGTTCATCGCTACCGCTTGTAGGCCGTCCTGTGCAGGCATTTTTTAATGGCAATGCCTCGTTTCCATACGACTCCCTCTGCCAGGGGAGGTATGTCGTACAGGTGATGTCATCACTCTGCCGGAGGTTCGAGGCGATCACTGATGACATTGAACCCCTGCTCGACAAAATCATCAGGGTGAACGGGCAGACTTCGGCTTGGCTTGAACCATCCTCCCCCTTCACCATCAGCGAAGTACCAGACTTCAGGTTGCGTCTCGCCCTTCTGGACCCAGTAAAAACCCTGTTCCATTTGTTCACCCCCACGAAATTGGTGTTCGTCCAGTCTCAAAAAAACAGACAATATGCCTCATCTTCGAATCTATGAAGGATCCACGAAGGAAGCACGGGAAGATTGAAGTGTCGGAAAGCGACATCAGATTAGAGGTGCCAGCCACCGCGCAATTCGCTGTGCGACAGTTTTTGACCTATGAGATTTCATAATTGCCCCTTGTCAGAGGGGGAATGGCCCAGGCATAGCCCCGGGGAAGAGATTTAAGCATGCGTCAAAAGGACGTAAAAGGACAGGACGTCTGGGTGTTACTAAACAGAATTGTTATCTGAGCCGCTTAATAATCAGGCATCCACCAACTTATCTTACAGGTCGGTTACCTGAACGCTTTTTGTGTCTGACCTCTGGTGAATCCGTTGCTTTTACCGTGTCATCCTCTACACAGAGAATTTTATAGAGATTTAAGCAAGTACTTTGAGGTGTGCCATGGGTGGCAAAAGGATCTGCCCAGTGATATGTTCCGCCTCTTCTGCTCGGGAACGTATCAACCTGCCCGGCTAATTGTCTGAATGCTAGGGTGGGTGAGAACATATTACGTGCCCCCTGTTTCTGTTTTTCGAAGCAAGGCCGGTATGATTCTAACCGGCCGACTGTCTGGCGAATTAACTTTCCTCGATTACCGGTTTGCGCCTGCGGCTGATTTGTCCGCCCTTGCGACCGGCTTCAACAGCGCGATCTGGACAATTTTTGAAGTTTCCCCCGCTTGCGCTTCCTCCTTTACGCCCGGCTTCACGCGCGCGGTCCGCATCCTCAGCAAAATTACCGGCCCCACCTCTTCTTGATGGCATGTATCCCCCCTTATATATCAGTCGAATATTAAGCGTGCTAACGTTCCAATGAGAAATAATATGGCTCAATTTTTCGATAAAACCACATTTAAAATGCATGTTTACCGCTTCGCTTATTTCTGTTTTAAAACAACGAGTTAACCGTTGCGCTTATATTCAATTGCTTTTAAAAGGGAAATTTTTGAAGTTGTACAAAACCAAAACAAGCTGTACATAATTGTTGGATTTTCTTTTTTGTGACATTTATCACGGTTTTAAATTTTGTAATTATATTGATCTGGATTTTTCATTTATTTCAGCAAGATAGGGAAATTAATGTCTCGCTGTTCACGATTTAGTCCCATTGAATAACTCATAATCAGTTGCCTGCCAGATGGATTACCCAATCGGGGTTGGCACACGTTGCTCAATTTCTTCCGTTCGGATTAAAGACCTGAAACATGCGTTCCTCCCCCTCACTTGTCGAGATGTCCCGGAAGGTCGTTGTGTGCATCTCGATCCATTTGTTGGCGGCGCGTAGCGAGTAGCGCCAGTTCAGACGATCGAGTTCTTTCACAAAATCGAGTGTGCTGATGGTGAAACGGCCAGCGGCATCGCGTTTAACCGCCTGCCTGAAGGCAATCATGATTTCATAGTCACGGGGCATATCGGTGCCCTCCCAAAATTAAACTGTATATACATACAGTAATTGCAATCTCTGAGAGTGAGCAAGTGCGTTAAGGCCGTTTTATCAGAACTCATTGGCAGTAAAGCGTATTTAGTTTTACGGCTTCGCTTTCAAATGCCTGCAGACATGACCAGGCTTGGAAAGCAACATTGGGTTGCCTGGATTAATGAGGGGGTGTTATGAAGAGCTTTTTAGGTGGAATGTTTGTCATTGCGAGTCTGATGACACTGGCGGGCTGTCAGGAACCCGGTCCTGCAGTTGGGCCGGATGGCCGTCCTCACGCACCAAGCCAGCAATCCGTGCCCGGAGGTCCACAGGGCCAGGGTCCCATTGGTCAGCCACAGTCATAAAAAAGTCCGGCCGGTGTGCCGGACTGTATTAACTAAGTAACGATATCAACTGTTCAAATTAATGAAATCCACTTTCTTCCCTGCATTATCTACTCCCTCACATTCTATGTCGAATTAAGTCATTTAAGTGAACAACCTTTCATTAAACTTGTCCTGCTTCTCTCATGAAAGAGACTTAACTAATTATCCTCATTTTTATTTTACGCCAGGATAAACAATGCCACTCAATCAAGGGGGATGTTTTTATCATATTAGTTATAGAGGGGGGGGTGAATGGGTCGGCAGGTTCTTCGAATCAGTTTGCATTGAGCGCGGGCGCAACTTTTTCATTTCTATCATGCTTAGTGAACTGTTTAAGGTATACAAGCGAACCGTTGTAAAAATAAAATATTGTGAGCCATAATGAATAAACGAATCGCCAAATCATCACTTTAAAGGAGAAAACCTTCATTAATTTTTCACCTTTGATTTTAAAACCCAAAGCCCGTTTGAAACTTACCACTCACTCCTATTCAAGTTAATCCATTGATTGAAAGCTGTCCGGCTATAATTTATAGGTGTCAGTAATCGTCATTACATAGCTTACGTTCCAAGTCGATTCAGAGCTCAATTCAGGGGTGAACCATGGCAGATTTCGACCTCCATAAATTTCTCATTAACGATCAGCCTTACACCTTCCTCTTTGAAGTCGTTATACGCGTACTCATTGCATATATCGTCGTTTTCACCTTTTTGAAAATTTCAGGCAGGCGCGGTGTCCAGCAGCTCTCACTCTTCGAAGTTGTGGTGATCCTGACATTAGGATCAGCTTCAGGGGATGTGACTTTTTACAATGATGTCCCCGTTCTTCCCGTCATTTTGGTCTTTGTCATATTATTATTATTGTATCGACTAACCACCTGGGCAATGACCAAATCTTCGTGGTTCTCAACTCTGATTGAATGAGAAGTGGTAACGCTCATCGCTGATGGCAAGTACGTTTCTGAGAATCTGGACCGGCTGAACATTTCAGAAGATGAGTTTCTGATGGAGTTACGACTTAAAGGGGCCGAACACCTTGGTCAGATACGGCTGGGGCTGGTAGAGGTCGATGGCCAGCTCAGTCTCTACTTCTATCCGGACGAAGAAGTGCGGGCCGGGCTATCTGTACTTCCTGAAGCACACCGTCATTGTTTCACCCAAATCCCTGAAGCAGGTTTATATGCCTGTAACCGCTGCGGCACTACTCGAGAGATACCTGGATATGAAGAACCTAGATGTCCTGAATGCGGACGCAATACCTGGTCACTCGCATTGAACAAAAAGCGGGTCTGAAGCCCAAGTGCAGCATATTTTTCGATATCTCATAACATTCTGAACCAGCGTCCAGCCACTCAGGAAACTTCTTTTTCTGGCGCTTTAACCTACCTACCACCATAAAAATTTTATGCATTTGCACCCAACTGACTCTACTCCGGCTATATACCGGCTCTTCGTATGACTTTGACCGATAATAAGCGTTGAGACTGTCAGGGGTTAACATGGATGTATGCACTAAAGATGTACCTGATAAATTTTTCAAGGTGGTCAGGAAAACGGCTTTATATTGAATAACCGAACTCACACGCATTTTGAAGAATTGGTAGGGAAGCGTTGATTGCTCCCCTTTTAGATATTAAGCCTGTTTGGGTTGGCCATTAGACGCCGTCAGCCCACCATCGACGGGCAGGTTCACCCCTGTGATATAACGCGCATCATCGCTGGCAATGAAGGCGATTGCACTGGCGATATCTTCAGCCTGGCCAGCCCGCTGGAGGGGAATGCGGTCATAAAACCTGTTTAACAGTTCCTGATCGTCTTTCATATCTTCGGTAAGATCGGTTAGCGTAAATCCCGGGCAGATGGCATTCACGCGAACACCGTCCGCACCGTAATCCATCGCCAGCGCGCGCGTGAAATTGGTCACTCCGCCCTTTGCGGCGTTATAGACACTCATGCCCCAGTCACCACCCAGTCCTGAAACCGAAGACGTGTTCACCACATTACCTTGGGTTTTGAGCAATGAGGGCATGAAGTAATGAACACAATGAAATACCCCATCCAGATCAGCCCCCATCAGCTTTTTCCAGTCCTTAATGGCCACTTCATGTATTTTTCCCTGAACAACACTCCCCGCATTGTTCACCAGGACGTCGACTCTGCCATAGGTTTGCTCGACCAGTTCTGCCAGCTGTTTGACCTGGTCGGGATCGGACACGTCACATGGCGCTATAAGATGCTCCCCTTTCGGAAGCGCGTGCAGCGTGGTTTCGAGTTTTTCACGAGTTCTTCCCACCAGCACCACCGAGGCACCTTCACTGGCAAAACGCTTTGCAGAGGCTGACCCAATTCCTGAACCCGCACCGGTGATCACGACAACTTTTTCCAAAAAACGTGACATCGTTATTCTCCATATGGCCCTTTCAATGATTGTTAAGCCTGGCAGCCATGAGGTGATGATCAAGCGAAGCAGGAGCGCCGGGATGGGAAATATCATTGAGTAAAGACACCTGATAAGCCCTAAACCTTAGGGTAAAGGCTTAGGACTTATTGAGGACCTGCAGTGCTGTGTTCAGGGTTTGAGTATAACTTTCGTCCAGCCCGGGGTTCGGCTGTCAAAATTTTTATAGCCTTCAGGAGCCTCATCGAGACTCAGACGATGCGAAATAATCCGGCCTGGGCTGGCTTTGTCATGGTGAATAAGCCGTGCGAGCTGCCGGTTGTAGGCCTTCACGTTTGCCTGGCCAGTGCGGATGGACTGACCCTTGAACCAGAAGCTGCCAAAATCAAACGGCATTTTACCCTCTTTTGCCAGGTCGCTTTTCGCTGCAGGATCCTGGGGCACGAAGACACCCACCACGCCTATTCCGCCTGTCGCCTTGGTTGAGGCAACCAGACTGTTCATAGTTGTACTGTTGTCTTCATGGCCGTGTTTATTGCAGCACTGGTAACCTACACATTCACAACCGCAGTCGGTGCCCCTGCCGTCAGTCAGCTCAAGGATTTTCTGTACGGCTTCATCCCCGGCAGCATTAACCGGTGTGGCACCGAGTTTCTCAGCGAGGGTGAGACGATCGCTATGGGTATCAATAACAAAGACCTGTGAGGCCCCTTTGATGATGGCAGAATGCGCGGCCATCAGTCCCACCGGCCCCGCCCCGTAAATGGCGACACTCTCTCCCGGACGCAGCCCCGCCAGTTCGGTGGCATGCCAGCCTGTCGGGAAGATATCTGAAAGCATGACGTAATCTTCTTCTTTCTCCGCCGCATCCTCTGGGAGTACCAGGCAGTTGAAATCAGCAAAAGGAACCCGCAATAATTCCGCCTGTCCACCGTCCCACGGCCCCATTTCAGCGAAACCATAAGCGGCGCCCGCACTGCCCGGGTTAGCTGTAAGACAAAATCCGGTCAGGCCCTTTTCGCAGTTTTCACAGAAGCCGCAGCCTACGTTGAAGGGCATACATACGCGATCACCCACTTTAACGCGTTCGACTCCCTGGCCGACTTCAATCACCTCACCCATGTTTTCATGGCCAAAAATCCGTCCTTCTTCGAAAGTGGTACGTCCTTCATACATATGCAAATCCGAACCGCAGATATTCGTCGTGGTAATGCGAATCAACGCATCGCCGGGGCGCTCAATTTTAGCATCAGGGACATTTTTTACCGTTACGTTATAGGGGCCGTTATATACAATTGCCTTCATAAAATTTCCTCACATAGAAATTACGACATTGGCATCAGGTACAAGATTAAATTGTCGTTACGGTTAAACTACACGCCAGTTAATTTAATCCATCTAAATATGGCATGAATTTCATATGGCACATAATTTATACCGCCGCGCTTGCACATGTCGGAATCTCGATTAGGATTAATAACGCAACTCGCACATGATCCGGTACGTTTCATGTTATTTATTACTCATGAAGAGGTATTATTATGACTCAACATAGAGGCGGTTCAGGTAATTTCGCAGAAGACAAACAGAAAGCTTCTGAAGCTGGTAAAAAAGGCGGCCAGCATAGCGGCGGTAACTTCAAGAACGACCGCGATAGAGCATCCGAGGCGGGTAAAAAAGGCGGTCAGAGCAGTAATCGCGGTTCCTGACGCTCTTTAAATGGATTTATTATCTGGAGCAGGGACAGCTCCAAATAATATCAGGAATAATACACCTACTAAATTTCCCCCTCGAAAACGACATTTAACCTTCTGACGGATTTTGCTTTTCCGTTTACCTACAGTGCGGAGAGTATTCCATGAAAGTAAAAACCCTTCTTGATTTATTTATTCACGACTTGTCAGATGTTTACAGTGCTGAAAAACAAATCACCCGCGCCCTGCCAAAAATGATCCGTGCAGCATCCGAGCCAAAACTAAAAGAGGCCTTTCAGCATCACCTTGAAGAAACACAAGGTCAGATTGAGCGTCTCGATCAACTCGTGGAAGCACATGAGGAAGTGCGCATAGTGCGTATGAAATGCCATGCGCTTGAAGGCCTGGTTGAAGAAGCGCAGGAATTGATCGAAGCGACTGAAGCCGGTCCCGTCAGAGATGCAGGCCTCATTGGTGCCGCCCAGAAAGTGGAACATTACGAAATCGCGACGTACGGCACGCTGATTGCACTGGCCATCAAGCTTCAGCTTGGAGAAGCCGCCACGCTTCTGAAAGAGACGCTGGATGAAGAAAAAAACACCGATCAAAAGCTGACATCTATCGCTGAAAGACAGTGATATGGTGCCCCATCTGGAGATTCCTATGTCCTCTACCTCTGCGCTCTCACATTATCATGACTGGCTGCGTGACGCGCATGCCATGGAAAAGCAGGCTAAAACGATGCTCGAGCAAATGGCAACACGACTTGAACATTATCCCCAGCTGCAATTGCGCATTGAGCAGCACATTGAAGAGACGCGTCAGCAGCAGACGCTTCTTGAAGGCATTCTGGACAGGCATGGAATAGCACACTCAAGCGTAAAAGATGTGATGGGAAAGATGGCGGCGATGGGACAGGCATTTGGCGGTATGTTTAATGATGAGGAGGTCATCAAAGGTGCCATCGCCGGATATGTCTTTGAGAATGCTGAGGTGGGGAGCTACACCAGTCTTATCAGCGTGGCCAAGCGCGTCGGCGACACCGCAAGTGTCCCTGTACTGAAGCAAATATGCGAGCAGGAACTGGCGATGTCTGACTGGCTGATCAGTCATTTGCCAGAGTTAACCGAACAGTTCCTGACGCTGAGTGAGGATCCCGACTCAAACGCCAAGCGCTGAAATCCCTGACGTGATGATTTCCATATCTTTAAAGTGAAGCGGGTAAACACATACCCGCTTTCATTTCGCCCAATACACCTGTGTAAACGACTTTATCCGCCCCAAACCCAGTCACGCACTTCAGGCACATCCTCGCCATGCTCTCTGACATAACGATGGTGCTCAGCGATTCGCTCCTGCAGATCATCGAGGAGTTCCGGATGACGCTCAGCTAAGCCCGGCACATGCAAAATGGCAGCCTGTGCAAGATGATAGCGGTCTAGCTCATTCAGCACAGTCATATCGAATGGTGTGGTAGTGGTACCCTCTTCATTGAAGCCATGAACATGGAAGTTGCCGTGATTGTTTCTCTGATAGGTCAGGCGATGCACCAGACTTGGATAACCATGGAAGGCAAAGATGACGGGTTTATTCGTGGTGAAAAGGGCATCGAACTCTTCTTCGGCTTTGCCATGCGGATGCTGGTCCTGCGTCTGCAGCGCCAGCAAATCCACTACATTGACGACCCTGATACGCAATTCCGGCAGATAGCCCTTTAGCAAATCGACTGCCGCCAGGGTTTCCATGGTAGGCACGTCCCCCGCACAGGCCATAACAACGTCTGGTTCACCCTCACAGCTTGCCCAGTTCCATATGCCCATGCCTGCCTCACAGTGAGCAATGGCGCTTTCCATATCCAGCCACTGGGGTGAAGGTTGTTTACCTGCAACAATGACATTGATCCGATCCCATGTACGCAGACAGTGGTCCCCGACCCACAGCAGCGTGTTGGCATCGGGTGGCAGGTATATACGCACGATGTCGGCTTTCTTGTTCGCAACATGATCAATAAATCCCGGGTCCTGATGGCTGTAGCCATTGTGGTCCTGCCGCCAGACATGGGACGACAGCAGATAATTCAGCGAGGAGATGGGCTTTCGCCAGCCCAGCTTGCGGGTGACCTTCAGCCATTTAGCGTGCTGGTTAAACATCGAATCGACAATATGAATAAAGGCTTCATAGCAGTTAAACAGGCCGTGACGCCCTGTAAGCAGATAGCCCTCCAGCCAGCCCTGACACTGATGTTCACTAAGGATCTCCATGACACGGCCGTCCCGGGCCAGCTGTTCGTCGTAATCCTTGATGGGTTCCATCCAGGTGCGCGAGGTGACGTCAAACACGGGTGAAAGACGGTTGGATGCCGTTTCATCCGGGCCAAACAGCCTGAAGTTATTAAGATTCTTTTGGAAGATTGCACTCAGGTAACGACCAAACTGTTCGGTGGCCTGCCCCTGTGTGCTGCCGGGCTGACCCGTCTCCAGCGCAAAGTCGTGAATATCGGGCGTAATCAGTTCACAGCGCAGCCTTCCCCCGTTGGCATAGGGCGTTGCGCCCATACGCTTATTACCCTTCGGGGCCAGCGCGCGCAGTTCAGGGGCAAGGGTTCCACTCGGGTCAAACAGTTCCTGCGGCTGATAGCTGCGCATCCATTGTTCAAGGATCTGGCGATGGCCGTCATCCTCACGGCAACCGGAAACCGGTACCTGGTGGGCGCGCCAGAATCCCTCCACCTTTTTGCCATCCACCTCTCGCGGGCCGGTCCATCCTTTCGGGCTGCGCAGAATAATCATGGGCCAGCGTGGCACAGCATCCGTTGTATTGCCGCTGCGCGCCTGCTGCTGGATTTCAGCGATGTTATCAAATGCCGTGTCCAGCGCGGTGGCCATCTGCTGATGCATGGCAATCGGCTCATGGCCGCTGACAAATAGCGGGGTATATCCATAGCCACCAAACAGCTGCTGAAGATCTTCATCACTGCTGCGTCCCAGCAACGTAGGGTTTGCGATTTTATAACCGTTGAGATGGAGAATTGGCAGCACCGCCCCATCTCGTTGGGCGTTCAGAAATTTAATCCCGTGCCAGCTGGCAGCCAGTGGCCCCGTCTCCGCTTCACCGTCACCGATGACGCAGGGCACCACCAGTTCAGGATTATCGAAGGCCGCGCCAAACGCATGCGACAGCGAATAGCCAAGTTCGCCCCCTTCATTAATCGACCCAGGCGTTTCAGGGGCAGCGTGGCTCGGTATCCCGCCCGGGAAAGAAAACTGTTTGAACAGCCTCTGCATTCCCTCCTCGTCTTCACTGACGTGAGGATAAATTTCGCTATAGCTGCCTTCCAGCCAGCTGTTAGCCACCATGCCAGGACCGCCATGCCCGGGCCCGCAGACGTAAAGGAGATCACGGTCGCGGTGACGAATAATACGGTTGAGATGAGCGTAGATGAAGTTAAGGCCCGGCGTGGTTCCCCAGTGCCCCAGTAAACGAGGTTTGATATGTTCTGGCTTTAGTGGTTCCCGCAGAAGCGGATTTTCCATGAGATAGATTTGCCCCACAGAGAGGTAATTAGCTGCGCGCCAGTATCTGTCTATAAGAGCAAGTTCATTGGCCCCGGTGACTGTTGTCATACCTGTTCCTCCGATGTTACGTTCGTGAATGTGCATCCGCCAGCAGGGTTTTGATCCCTGGCGAATCCGGATGCTTAAACCACACGATTGTTAACTTTTTTTAGAAAACAGCTGGCCGGCCGTGTCTTTCAGAACTTGTGACACGCCATGATCACCTTTCGCCATCGATGACATAAAGGCTTTGGCCTGTTTTAAGGTGATATGCGGTGGGAGCGGAGCCACTTCCGGGTCAGTTTTGACCTCCAGCAATACGGGACGATCTGCGCTGAGCGCACGTTGCCAGGCGCTGGCCAGCTGTTCCGGGTTGTCTAAATAAATACCCACCAGCCCCAGTGACTCAGCAAACTCCGCGTACTTCACATCAGGCAGTTGCTGCGTGGCTTCGAAGCGGGGATTGCCCTCCATCACGCGTTGCTCCCATGTCACCTGGTTCAGGTCCTGATTGTTGAACACACAGACAATCAAACGGCCATCCGCCCACTGCTGCCAGTATTTCTGGATGGTAATCAGCTCTGCCATGTTGTTCATCTGCATGGCGCCATCACCCACCAGCGCGACAACCGGGCGTTCAGGATGCGCAAACTTGGCCGCGATCGCATAAGGAACGGCTGCGCCCATGCAGGCCAGCCCGCCTGACAGCGTGGCGCGTTGTCCCTGCTTCACGCGATAATCGCGCGCAAACCAGTTTGCACAGGAACCGGAATCAGAAGTGACGATAGCGTTATCCGGCAGCTGCGGAGACATCTCCCATACCACCCGCTGGGGATTGACGGGATTGGCTGGTGCCAGCGCTCGCTCTTCCATCTGCTTCCACCAGTCCTGAACCTGCACCGCAATCTCTTCCTGCCAGCTGCGATCCTCTTTGTGATCCAGTAATGGCAGCAGTGCTCGCAGGGTTTCAGCTGCATCACCATGAAGATTCACCTCACAGGGATAGCGTAAGCCGAGCATGGCCGGGTCGATATCGATTTGCACGGCACGTGCCTGCCCCTCTTTTGGCAGGAACTCCGTCCAGGGAAAACCGCTGCCAATCATCAGCAGCGTGTCGCAGTTCTGCATCAACTCCCAGGAAGGTTTAGTGCCCAGCAGACCTATCGAGCCGGTCACAAATGGGGCGTCATCGGGGAGCACATCTTTGCCCAGTAACGCTTTGGCGACGCCTGCTCCAAGTTGATTTGCCGCCTGCACGACTTCAACCGCCGCGCCGCGTGCGCCAGAGCCAATCAGGATTGCCACTTTACTACCCGCATTGAGTACATCGGCTGCGCGCTGCAAATCGGCTTCATAGGGGATAATTTTGGGGCGATAATAGCCACTGCCTGAATGGGTAAACCCGTGCAGATGTGGCGGTGACTGCCACTCTTCATCCTGAATATCTTTTGGGATGATCAGCACGGCAACGCCGTTCTGCGCTTTGGCGATACGCACGCCACGATCGACGAGATGTCGAACCTGAGCCGGTGCGGCCGCTTCCTGCACAAAATTCGCCACATCCGCAAACACGCGATCCAGGTTCATTTCCTGCTGATAGCTTGCGCCTCTCGCCGTTGCCTCGGCCTGTCCGGCAATGGCCAGCACCGGCGCATGATCCATTTTCGCATCGTAAAGCCCGGTCAGGAGATGCGTAGCACCTGGCCCGCCGGTTGAAAGGCAAACGCCCAGTTCACCGGTAAATTTTGCATGACCCGCCGCCATGAAGGCCGCCATTTCTTCATGGCGCACCTGAATAAATTCAATGCCTTCCCCTTTCTCATTCGCGCGCTGTATCGCACCCAGCACGCCGTTGATGCCATCGCCAGGGTAGCCATAGATACGGGTGACACCCCACTCCTTCAGTCTCTGAACGAAAAAATCGCTGGTCTTCATGCTCATCGTGGTTTTTCCCTCTTTGATCATGCAAACCTTAAGCATAGACGCTGAGAATGTGTGTCAAGCGCATCACTTTATTCTACAGCTTTGTAGTGATTGTGTTTCTCTGTATCTGAAAGGATCTGAGTAGCCAGCCTGGAGGGAAGTGCGCGGAGTGGCTTTCACCGGGTAGTCACTGGATATTCGTTTAAGCCCCGAACGATCTGAAGGGATCTGCACAGTTCCATTACCGGCTTATCCACTGACTGCGTCTCTGCATGGTTTGCCGCATCGTAAATTCAGTGTGTTAGACTGATCATTTAATATTCTGTCTAAGAGAATGAAATGAATACGTATTTGTTTCTGGGAATTGCCATTGTGGCCGAGGTCATTGGCACCACATTTATGAAATATTCCGAAGGGTTCACCCGTCTGTGGCCTTCCCTTGCCACTCTGATCTGCTACTTTGCTGCGTTCTATATGCTCTCACAAACGCTGGCACACATTCCCACTGGCGTTGCCTATGCAATCTGGTCCGGCGCCGGCATTGTGCTCATCAGTCTGGTCGGATGGCTCGTGAGCGGGCAGAAACTCGATCTTCCCGCGATAATAGGCATGGCGTTTATTTGTATCGGCGTGCTGATCATTAATGTCCTTTCCAAGTCCGGCGCCCACTGAACACCGGTGTAACTCGCTCATTATTATCCAGCCAACCAACTGCCGGACTGGTCAGCCTGTTCCTAACTCCAGCATTACGAACGTTTCCTGAACGATTTCGACACATCCCTGTCGGAATCAGCAGGGAGAATACTCTCTGTAACGAATTACGCCCGCCCAGAGCGGGTATTTTTTACCTCACACTCATAACCGATAAACATCGGGGTATTTACTGTAGCCAGAACGCCTCTCGCTCCAAGCATCATGTCGGTACTTCACCCAGCAAGTTAAACGCCAGGGGCTGAGGGGGGGGGAATTTGTGAAGATGAAACGTGCAGGGTTTAAAGAAAAAAATCCCGCCGAAGCGGGCGTCATACTTTATGACCAACACCAGGGAAAATCGATATTTCTGAATACACCATTTCTGCACTCATTGAAATATTAGCAAACATAAAGTTTTCCATCCACTTCAGACTATCCGGAATAAACGGGAGCACTGCTAATCCCTTATATAGCAGCATGCTGACCCTGATGAAGTTTTTGTGAATATTAATTAGCGCTGCGGTTATTCAGTGCGATTGGTAGAATTTTTTAATATAAAATGGCCCTGAACCAGATGCTGAACATTGAAATAACGATGTACCGATGAATACTTGCTGCCCTGAAGTAGAGCAAACTGAATTTATGAATGCTTTCCAGAACCGATCCCTGTTAAAACGAAGCGAATATCCGGTCTCAGGATCAAATTTACTGATATCTGTAGATTACGTTTAAAATCTATAAATTAATTTTTTCATGGCGTTACGAATACCAGCATGTCATTCGACTCTCCTGGGAATTATCCTAAAGCAGCAAATCCAGGGCATCTACTTAAAATATTAAGTAAACTTAAATTTTAACTTAAGTGAGGTGCGGTTATGGCTAGCTATACAATCCGGGTCGAGCTCAAAGAGCCGACGGCCAGTAAGCAGATTGAACTGTTTTACACCATGCTGGAGAATGGTTTTTCCCGAAGCGTGGTATGTGAAAAAGGGCGAACGTATGCCTTACCCGCCAATGAGTTCGTTTATGTGGGTACTGATAGCATTCGAAGCTTAACCGATCGGGTCGCGACGCTGGTGGGCAATTTTAGCCTGGAGCCCTCTGTTTTAGTCACACGTTCAGCGGAAAGATGCTGGTCTGGTCTCCGGAGTGTGAATCTGTCATAACATCCTCAAACGCTGTAACCAGTTGGTTCGGCGTTTCGGGAGAGAGATTTAAACTAACTACTCATAAACCACCTTCACCTCTGAACATCATGCTCCTTGCACATTTCCCTGTGAACGGGCAGCAGTGGAACCTATCCCGGTTGCTCAGGACAGGCATCGATAAACGGTTGTCAGGAAAAAAACCTTCAATAATGATCGTGTCTTTATCACTGCATTTTGAATCTATGAGTACATGGGATTTGCTATTCAGGGCTATGCTTCATTACGCACTGCGAAGATTTTCTTTGAAAACTCAACCCGCACGCTACCCGCTCAGGACAAATGGCCGCGGCCTCTGTAAGGAAATACACTTAGTGAAGATGCTAACCCCTGCCTCAATGTTTCTTCTGGGGCTATTATCAGTCCCGGCCCTCGCAAACGAAGCTCACATATGCCGATCACAGGCAATACCGCAATCACATAAAAATGCCGCGCTTTCTGATGACACCTCATTTGTTTGTGGCAGCACTATCTCGGGAACCATCCCCACTCTTGCGGCAGCCGGCTGGCAAATTTCACAGGTGATTGAACAGGCGGATACAACAGCCTTATCTTCGTTAAAACCCGGGCAGTTACCGCCAGATACTGAGGAACTGACCAAGACTTACTGGATGATACTGATTCAAAAATGACATGCAGGAGAAACCATCCTTTAAAGCCGGCTTTCGGGAAAACAGAGCCTGTACTGAATAGCCTTTATCACCCCTAACACTATAGTCCTGAGGTGGACAAAATTATTCCGCTACACTTTGCCTCTGGCAGATCACAGCATATTGCTGTTACGTAAACAGGCAGAAAATTTATGACGCAGGCGGCGGGTGTGAAAATGCATTGCATAGAAGATATACAGCGGAGATTTGACGGACAGGTTGCGCTCTTCTGACGTTATCTGCATAAATCTCTCACAATGAAGACAGGCGTCATCGAACCAGAAATACTCATCCCTGCTGAGTTGAGCCTGGCAATGCCTGCAATGTGTTTCCATCGTCCCAGCCCTCGTTATCACACATTATACCCAGCGCGCGGTTGTCATCGTTATGCCGCACTAAATGCTGATGCTGATTGAATACTGATCGCTGAATCTATTTTTTTTCCGGGCAATGAAATTAACCTACGCTTGTACGGATAATCAATGCGTATCGTTCTCAAAATTAAGCTGTTTAATGCTTTTCATCAAGGCCAGGACAGGGTTATGAATATTTTGAAATAAGCGATACGCTAAACCATCACCGCATGATGATTCTTAGAATATAAATCAACTAACATTCAGGCTGCTTACTTAATTATCCTCTTTATGAATGACTGGACCTCCCAGCGGGATGCACTAATTAATCTCATCATCCAGCGTTAATTTGGCAGGCAACGAGTTAAGCCAGAGCCAGCGTTCCTGGATCGGTCAGTTCGTTCTCTGCACAAAGTGGCGAGGGACAGCCTATCTTGCCGAGCCTGAAAAGCATGCTGAAATCAACTGGCGGCCTCTTCATGGCATTCCTGAAGATACGATTCCTTATGTCCGACAAGCCATTGAAAATATCCAGAACGAATGCCCTTACTCAGAGTTTGGATGGAACGAAAGCCATTAATAATGGTATTTCGCACCTTGCCAGCCGTTGGTTTACACCTCCGAAATCCGGTTATGGGCAACCGCTTTCTTGGCTGATTCGGATGGAGTAGATAAGTCTATTAAGCAGCGCGAAACGATAGCCATATATCGTTTCGCGCCCACACGATCAGGTTAATAACTCATGCAGCATTCAAAATGCGCAGCGCTTCCCGATTGAACGCAGGTAGATCATCCGGCGTGCGGCTGGTGACCAGTTTATCGTCATCCACAACGACTTCTTTGTCATAAAAGTCAGCACCTGCATTACGCAGATCAATGGCGATGGCTTTTACACTGGTCATCTTGCGGCCGCGCACACCATTAGCACTGATAAGCAACTGAGGTCCATGGCAGATGGCAAACACCGGTTTGCCACTGGCAACAAACTCTTTGGTGAAATTCACGAAACGATCATCACCGCGCAGTGAGTCAGGTGAGTGACCGCCAGGCAAAAGCAAGGCATCAAACTCTGCAGGGGTAACGTGATCGATGTCCCTGTCGATTTTGACTTCCGCATTACCCTGTTTACCTTTCACAACCTTACCCGCCTGCATCTCAATGGTCACGACTTCGTGGCCGGCTTTGGCATAGGCATCAGCGGGTGAGGTGAACTCTGAGTCTTCGAATTCATCGGTGATCAGGACAGCTATTTTCTTACCCATATATTTCTCCTTGCGGTTAAAAACGCTCAGCGTTTGGGGCTCGGTTAACCCAACAAGTCTGGTTGCCATGGCATAAAACACAAGCCAGACGGCTGGCGCTAAGCAGAAGAAAATGAAGGAGGGAAAAATAACAGACACCTAAGCACAGCGAGTCATCAGATACTAATGCAGTAATTAACAACCCTTTATGTAACCATGGCGAAATTCATCACTGAAATTGTTAACAGCATTGTGATGAACCGCCTTGTGAAGGTTAGCTTTATTCTCATGTTAAGAGTCTTCAAGGAAAAGAAATTCACGCTCTAAGCATCGCGCTTCGGTTAGATTTCTGTTTGATGTGCTAAACAAGATTATTAACCGTCTCGTTTAATGTAGCTTAATCCCAAAATAAATTTGGTGGGCTTTTTATTTAGTGACTACGCTAAATCATAACGTCTGTTTCGTGATGTCGGATAATTATCATAAATTACCGGAGAAATATCATGTCTGAGCCCTGGGTAAATGATGGTGCTATCGTTACAGAGTCTTATGGTGGCCTGCCGCTAAAACGTATTTCATGGAGCGCGGTATTTGCAGGTGTTATCGCCGCGCTTATTGTTCATATTTTATTAGGATTACTCGGCACTGCGATAGGTGCTTCTGTCATTGACCCTCAACAGGAAAGCAATCCACTTGAACATATAGGGACCGGCGCGCTGATATGGACGGGTGTCAGTATGCTTATAGCCATCATTGCCGGCGGTTACGTCGCTGGCAGGCTGGCACAACGCGAGGGCGCACTACACGGTTTACTGATGTTTGGCGTTAGTACATTGATCACCCTCTGGCTGGCATTTTCACTGGCAACAGGGATTATCGGTGGCGCATTTAATATCCTGGGTGCCGGAGCAAGTGCAATAGGCAGTGGTGTTTCTGCCGTTGCCCCGTCTGTCGGGAACATGGCCAAAGAGAAACTTCAGGAGAATAATATTAATTTAGATTCTCTCCAGAATGAGTTACAGGCCACCCTCCGTCAGACAGGTAAGCCTGAACTTCAGCCGGATAAGCTTCAGCAGGATGTGAACAGTGAGGCAAATAGCGTACAAGATCAGGCTAAACAAACGGCTCAGAATCCGCAAAATGCGGATAAAGATATCGTGAACTGGATCCGTGGGGTTATTAATCGTCATTCAGACACTCTTCAGGCTGCCGACCGGGATGCGCTCAAAAACATCATCAAAGCCCGGACAGGTAAGAGTGATCAGGAAGCTGAGCAGATCGTTAACCAGACGGTTGAGAGTTATCAGAAAGCCATGGCACAGTTTCAGCAACTGAAACAGCAGGCTGAGCAGAAAGCCCGTGAGGCCGCTGAAAAAGCCGCCGCTGCAACCGCCAGAGCAAGCTGGTTTACCTTCTTCGTATTGATTATTGAGGCCGTCCTGGCTGCTGTATTCGGACGCATTGGCAGACGCACTCAGCCCCATACCGTTCTGGTCGGTGAACGACCTCTTTGACACATTACGGTGAGAGAAATACTGTTTCGATGATCAGAGCCTCTCGCTAAACCCCATGCCGCCCTGTGCATTAAAATCACATGGCGGCAAGCGAGTAAGTTATATCCCCCTTGAGGTTTAAGTTAAGGAATCTTTTCTAAGGGGTAGTTAAACAATAAAATCCTCGTTTCGGTTTATGTACAGACGAATTTGCAGCTGCATCGGCCAGCAGGTGAGCATATAACACCGCTGCCTCATCACTTTATCCAAATACTCCAGCGTAAGCTCCAAAAGAACAAACACCACAAAGGATGACGGATAAGACTGCGGCTGACAGCGTGTAGTTTTTCATTTTCTAACCTCATATTTACGTTTAATCATTCAGCCTGGCAGGAAATTCAATGCTGTAAACCTGAAGTCCTTTTCCAGGACAAATCTGTATCTTCTTGAGATTAAATTTAATCATTCATAATCCAGGCAGAAGCCTTCTATCCGCAGTGTCATTAATGTATGTGCTAACTTGTCTGAACCACCTGTACTTGAGTTGGATAGAAATAATCAACTTATAATTTCTCTATGTGACGAAAAATGATGATTGTGACGTCAACAATCTGAATCCTAAGCAATATTCTGAAGTGTATTTTATATAACCTCATTCACTTAAATAAACGTTGAAAATTGTCACAAGTGAACCAGGCTTAAGTCTCAAATCAAAGGAGGCCAACAATGCCGTATAAATCACGAGATTCCCTACCAGACAGCGTCAGGCATGTCCTCCCTGCTCATGCGCAGGATATTTATCTGGCAGCATTTAACAGTGCCTGGGATGATTATAAGGACAAAAAGGACCGTAAGGATGACAGCTCTCGGGAGGAAGTGTCACATAAAGTGGCCTGGGCTGCAGTCAAGCATTCCTACGAAAAAGGCCGCGACGATAAATGGTATAAGAAGTCCTGATCAATTCCTCGCCGATACAGGGTGGAAAACGTTCGTGCTTTAACAGAACTAGAGGCAAATTTTCCCAGAATGTAAAACATCATTTTGAGGAAGAATTTTGGCGGAGTTTTGGGGAAAGGATTCAGGCCGCCCTTCCGGACGGCCTGTAACTCACACCTGATTAATGCGCGGCCATCTGCGAAGGCAGGCGCAGCAGGGCTCGCTTGTCTGCCACCTCATCCGATGCCACCGGTTTTGCCGCATTGCCCCAGCTGTTGCGCAGGTAGGTTGCCACGGCTGCCACTTGCTCGTCCGAAAGCTTCCAGGCAAACGAAGGCATGGCACCGCTGGTTGGATTACCCGTGGTTACCGCGCCTCGTCCGCCCTGCAACACCGTCGTGATAATGGAAGAGGCATCATCCGCTAACAGGCCAGGGTTATTCGCCAGGCTCGCCGCGAGGTTAGGAATCCCTTTGCCGTCACTGTTATGGCAGGCCGTGCAGTTGGCGGAATAGACATTTTCACCCATCTTCATTTGCCCATTGTCCATCGACAACGGCTGTGGCAACGTCGTGGTTGAGGCAGGAACCTGCTTGAGATACACCGCAATTGCGCGCAAATCAGCGTCGGTTAGATGCTGCGTGGAGTTAGTCACAGCTTCCGCCATCGGGCCTGAAGCGACCGCCACATGGTTACTGCCGAGCTTGAGGTAATCCACCACCTGTTGCTCAGACCAACTTCCGATACCGGTGTGTGGGTTCGGTGTGATGTCGGGGGCATGCCATTCACCCAGATTACCGCCTTGCAGATAATCACTGCTGTCACCGCCAATCAGATTCTTAGCCGTGTGGCAGGCGGCACAGTGTTCTGGCCCTTCCACCAAATAAGCGCCTCGGTTCCATTCAGCACTTTTGCTGCTGTCTGGCTGGAAACCTGCGTTGCGGAAAAACAGCAGGTTCCAGCCCATCATCGCCAGACGAATGTTATACGGAAAGCCCAGGTTGGTTTCCGGCACCTGATAGTGAATTGGCTTAACCGAGCGCAGGTACATCCACAGGTCGTGCATGTCCTGATCCGTCAGCTTCACATAAGCGTTGTAGGGCATCGCAGGATAAAGGTGCTCCCCTTCTTTGCCCTTGCCGTGGCGCACCGCGCGGAAGAAATCACGCTCCGTCCAGTTGCCAATACCGGTTTCGCTATCCGGCGTGATGTTGCTCGCGTAAATACCGCCAAACGGCGTGCTGATGGAGTAGCCCCCGGCCAGCGGCAGTTTGCTTTCTGGCATGGTATGACAAGCCGTGCAGTCACTGGCAATCGCCACATAACGTCCGCGTTCAATCGCGGCACTGTCTGCCGCCGTTGGCGGTTGGCTGGTGAGTACGTTGTTGCTGGCGACATCATCCGCGGAGGTATCGCCGTTCATCCACAGCATGCCCGCTGCCACAGCCGCAGCAATCACCGCAACGCCCGCAATGAGTTTGGTTTTCTTCATCTCACACCTTCACCAACGGACCTGGGTTTTTCAGGTACTGTTCAATAATGGCTTTCGCCGTCCACAGACTCAGCGCGCCAATGGTGCCTGTTGGGTTATAACCCGCGTTGTTTGGGAAGGAAGATGCCCCCAGCACAAACACGTTGTGCGCATCCCAACACTGCTGATAACGGTTGAGCACCGACGTTTTCGGATCGTTGCCCATCACCGCACCGCCAATGGTGTGGTCGCTGGCAAAGTTATACGGCGAGTAAGCACCCGAAGCAGAGTTGGTGCCGATGACGATTTCCGCGCCCATGGCTTTACCGATCTCGACGCTTTTCTCTTCGATAAATTTCGCTGAACGGCGATCGTTATCGTTGTAGTCGAAGGTGACGCGCAGCAGAGGATTGCCGTTGTCATCCTTGTACTCAGGATCAAGGTCAAGATAGTAATCTTCGTGCGAGAAGCTGGTGCCCTGGCCGAAAATGAAGGTGGTGTTCTGGAACGCGTGGGTATAAGCCTTCTTCCACTCTTTACCCCAGCGTGGTGAGCCCGGCGGCAGTGCATCGGCGTTGCCGATAGGACGCGCGCCACGCGCCACGACCAGAATCCCTGCGCCACCGATAAAACCCAGACCGGTATGGTCAAAGTTATCGCCGTTCCAGTCGTCCACCTGCGAAGAAAGGGCTCCGGCACCGATATACTGATTCAGATTTTCATCTTTGAAGTGGATCGCTGCACCCGATACCGTCTGGAAGCTGTAGGCGCGTCCTACCACACCGGTTTTGGTCACCGGGTTATAAGGCACCCCAATTTTGGACAGCAGCAGCAGACGCACGTTTTGCATCTGGAAGGCGGACAAGATCACGATGTCTGCGGGCTGTACCCACTCTTTCTTGTTCTTATCGAGATAGGTCACGCCGGTGGCGGTTTTACCGTCTTCCGCTTTATTGACGCGAACCACTGCAGAGTCCGTTAACACCGTGAAGTTCTCACGTTGCATTAACGCTGGGATGACACAGGCGTTAGGGCTGGATTTTGAGAAGTTACCGCAGCCGTAATACAGGCAGTAGCCGCAATAGGTGCAAGGCCCCATGCGCACACCCAGTGGGTTAACATAAGCGCGTGACGCCTGGCCAGCGGGAACCATGAAGGGTTTCAAGCCGATCTTCTTCGCGCCTTCGGCAAAAATATCCGTTAGACGCATACTCTCCAGCGCTGGCAAAGGGTATTCGCTTGAGCGATTGCCCTCGTAAGGGTTGCCGCCTTCAATGACTTCGCCGTTCAGCTTACCGGCCTTGCCTGACACGCCGGCGATCTTTTCAAAGCGATCGTAAAACGGTTCCAGCTCGTCGTAAGTCACTCCCCAGTCTTGCAGAATCACCCCTTTGGCAATCTGCTGTTTTCCATAACGCTTCACGGTCTGGCTGTATGGCTCGAAATCGAACGGCGTAAAACGCCATGCCATCCCAGCCCAGTGGGTGCCCGAGCCTCCCACGTTGTAACCCAGCTCATTCAGGTTCCACTCACGAGTTGGCAGGGCCGTTTGCGTAGTGTTATTACGGAAAGTGGTGGTTTCGACTGCGGGCGGCAGCAGCATACTGCGGCGCGTATCCCAGCGCAGTTCATCGGTATCGACCGAGGGGGGAAAATCTGTCGCGGTTTCAAACCACGGGCCACGTTCAATGGCAACGACATTCAGACCTGCGCGGGTCAGCTCTTCGGCGATCAAAGAGCCGCACCAGCCCAGGCCGACGATGGCGACATCAGCTTTTGGACGGACGTTATTCATAGTTTATTGCTCAGCAAACAAATTAAAGGGTGTTATCAATCAGGCTGGTAGGAATGATGTTGAGCTTCTGTCCTTTTTTCGGCAGCAGATCGCGGAAGTCGTAGCGAGCGCCAGGGAAGCCAATCATTTTCCAGCTGGTCATGTCTTTGTTCCCCCCATAAATCGGGTCAGACAGGAAGCCCTCACGCACGTTCTGCAGCAACAGTTCAAAGAACACTTTGGTTTCGACCTCTTCCCCCAGATCGAGGCGGTTATTTTCCATCGCCGTCAGAACCTGATCCTGCTGATTGCCACTCAGTGCGAGGAAGTTTTTGCCGAACTGCTGCTGGATAGCCTTATCCAGTGCGGCAATCCCTAAGCGATAACGTTGCGCCGGAGTGAGCGAGGATTGCGGTCCCTGCTCTGGCGTGCCCTTCACGAATTTGCCAAGGCGATAGATCGCCACTGCGTTGCCGTAATCGCCCGCGAGTTGGCGGTCGATAAAGATGGCGCACCCTGCCTCTTTGCCACTCAGGCTGGTTTCATCGGCGGGGATAAATCGTTCAGCGATGGCACCTACCGTGTCAAATTCATGCTGAGTGAGATATTGCAGCCCCCCTTTTCTCGGCGGTGCGGGCGGCGTTTGGATTTTGCCGGGTTCCCAGGGCTGGCCACCCTTCACCTCATCGGCCTGCGCCAATGTCGGGATCGTGGAAGCCACTCCCAATGCGGTGATGGAAGTGAGAAATTCTCTGCGTTTCATGTTTTCCCTGCTTTCACATTGCAAACCAGGTCAAATAACAGGCGTATTTGTGCCTGGCATTGAGCCATATAAATAAGGTTTATTGGATAAATAACGACGCTGCCCGGTGGGCTTTTATTAGATAAATACTGAGGTAAGTTTTTACATTCAAATCACGTAATTAATTAAATATTAACAACGCAGCAAAGAGTAATGACTCCCCCTGCGCTTTGAAAGGTTTTTGTTGATGGTTTCCCATCATTGAAGTTTTTAATAAGCCGGACTGGACGATGTAGAGTGTGGTTTCGTCTCGCAACATTTAACATCTTGCCAGTCACGAAACGTTGCGCATAATACGGCGAAAATAGACGCCAGGCTGTGACCTGATGCGCACTCTGCGTAGTTGAAATAGTGAACATGAATTTTACTGGGGCTCAGAAACAAATGAAAAAACTCACCCTGATTAAAGTGGCCGAACTGGCCGGGGTTGGGATCGCCACGGTTGACCGGGTGCTGAATGAGCGTGGCGGGGTTCGTCCGGAAACGGTACGCAAAGTGCTGCGCGCCGCGCGTCAGGCTGGGTTGCAGCGTTTACTGCCGGATGACACGCAGCATCCCTGGCAGATTGAAGTTTTCCTCAGCAGTAATGGCACCTGGTTTTTTCAGCAGTTAGCCGATGAATTTGCCAACATTGCCGATCGACTGGGTTATCGTAAAATAAAATTATTTCGTACACTGGTGACGGAAAATCCACCGGAAAAACTGGCGGAAAAGATAAAAAAAAGCGGTGAGTTGCGCGACGGTATTATTGTTTATGGGCATGACTATCCTGTTATTCATGAAGCCTTATCCTGGTGTAAAGATAAAGGCGTCCCGGTGGTTTCGCTGGTTTCAGATTTACCCAATTCACATCGATTCTGCCATGTTGGAATAAATCAATATCAGGCTGGGCGTACCGCAGGCTTATTAATGAGCCAGACTATGCCCCACAAGGGTGACGTGATCATGGTTAGCGGGCGTTTTGATTTCAGCGCACATATTCAACGTATTTCAGGTTTTCGTGATGCCATCACCCAACGCGCCCCCTGGCTACAGTTGCGAGAAGTATTGGCGGGGGAAGATGAACGGCACAAAATCCGAACGCTGCTGAATCACACGTTACAGCAATCAAGTAATGTGGTCGGTTTGTATAACTCTGGCGACAACAACAGCGATATCAGTGCTGTACTGCAGCAACACCAGTTGTTGGGCCGCTGCTGCTACATCACCCACGAATTGTATGATGTGACGAAAGATCTGCTGCAAAGTGGCGCGCTCTCTTACACGCTGGATCAAAACGCCCGTCAGCACGCCGTATTGGCCACTGACCTGCTGATAAGACATCTGGAACAGGGATTTGAACCCGATCTGTATCAGGACGGCCGCGTTGAACTGCGAATTGTGACGGCGGAGAATCTGGATTAGTCAGTAGGTACAGCGTTACCCCACAAAATAAGAGGCTTAAGCGAAAGCAAGATAAGCGAACCGCAACAATTAAATATTCACTTGTTCAGCATGATTATTCTGCACATAAAGGACAGAGCGGTTTACACTGGCAGCCCACCATTCAGGAAGAAGAGGTCATTGTGCTGTCGAAGATCCCCGATTATGAAACCGATCGCGAAGGCTATCTGGAGTTCATGACCCGCAGTAACGCGCTGCGCATGGAGCTACTGATTTTGTCGGAAAAGTTTGTTGAGGTGCACGGCTCTTATGAAGCGGGCATGGCGGAACTCGGAGAATGGCTACTCAACTATGCGGATAATGCCATGATTCAGAAGTTAAGTTCCGGCCCCATCAGCAAAGAATGGTTGTTTGATGAGTTGAAAAGACGCCACAAATAGTCGTCTGGTTCTATAAGTTAACGCCAACATTAACGCAGGGTCTTCAAGCTTAGATCTCATTAGCACGGTAATGATCTCCTGCTGAAAATGTAATCTATAGTAATCAGTCAAATCCTAATGTGACAAATTTATGGCAGAAATAAAACTCAAACTGGCGAATCCACCACTGAGCAATCACCACACAAACAATTGTTTTAGATGACAAAAAAATAAAATATCGATTTTATTGCATCCCAAAAATTTCATTTATATGACTAAATTTTGACAGTTCTGTCATAAAACTTTCATAAATTTTCTATATGTTAGCCGCACATATCGTTGTGCTTATGCTGCTTTAGCGATCTATAGGAAATTTTCACTAATGAGTGATTACGTTACGCCTCAAACTTTACATGTTGCCGCTTCACCGTTGTCTTCCGCGATTCAACTCCCTGCAAAAAACAGTAAGAAACCGCTTTTCCTGTTCGGCATGGTTTTACTCGCCGGCATTCTCTTTGCGGGAACGCAATTAATTGGTGATATCCAACAAACCGGGGTCACCTTTAGCAGTGTGCTACCGCTGATGCTCCTGGGATTTGCCTTGTTAGCGGCATTGGGTTTCGAGTTCGTTAATGGTTTCCACGACACGGCCAACGCCGTGGCTACCGTCATTTATACCCGCTCACTCTCTCCGACCGTGGCGGTAGTGTGGTCAGGAATTTTCAATTTCCTTGGTGTTTTATGCTCTTCTGGCGCGGTGGCTTTCGGCATCATCTCCCTGTTGCCGATTGAACTCATTATGCAAACCGGCAGCAGCGAAAGCTTTGTGATGATCTACGCCCTGCTGTTCTCGGCGATTATCTGGAACCTCGCCACCTGGTGGTTGGGCCTCCCCGCCTCCTCATCGCACACCTTAATTGGTTCCATTATTGGCGTGGGCATCGCCAATGCCGTGATGCACGGACGCAGCGCCATGAGCGGCGTAAACTGGGGACAGGCATTAAACATCGGCAATGCGCTGATCCTGTCACCGATTGTCGGCTTCATTTGTGGTGCTCTGTTGCTGGTGTTGATGAAGCGCGTGGTGAAAAAACCTGAGTTGTATGCCACCAGCAAAGATGAAGGTGCGCCGCCGATGTGGATTCGCGGTTTGATGGTGCTGTCCTGCACCGGCGTCTCTTTTGCACATGGCTCGAATGATGGCCAAAAAGGCATGGGGCTGATGATGCTGATTCTGGTGGCTGCCCTGCCCGTGACCTATTCTCTCAATCGTTCCGTGCCCCAGTCTGATATTCCACATCTGATCACACTCACCGAAAGCAGCCAGTCACAATTGCTGCAGTTCAGCAACGCACCCACTCCTGCTCAGCCTGATGATGTGTTAGCGACGTATTTGCGCACTGGCCAACGCGATACGACGGTGATCGCCGCGCTGGCTCAGGTCAGTGGCAACATCGGCGCCACGCTGAAGCAATATGGCGCGTTGCAGACAATCCCCGCCGATCAGAAACCTGCCGTGCGTAATGAGATGTATCTGGCAGCTGAAACCATCAAACGTCTGCAAGCCGATCACTCGCTGATTTTACCGGCTGCCACCCAGCAAAATCTGCAGGCGCTGAAAACCGCGCTGAACGGTGCAACGCAATTTATCCCGACCTGGGTCAAAGTCGCGGTGGCACTGGCTTTGGGATTAGGTACCATGGTGGGCTGGCGCCGCATTGTCACCACGCTGGGTGAGAAGATCGGCAAAAGCCAGCTTAACTATGCGCAAGGCATCAGTGCGCAGATGGTGGCGATGGGCACCATTGGCGCAGCGGATGCCTTTGGTCTTCCGGTCTCAACCACACACGTGCTCTCTTCAGGGATTGCGGGCACCATGGCCGCCAATCGCAGCGGCTTACAGTTCGGTACGCTGCGCAATATGGTCTTGGCCTGGGTGCTCACCTTGCCTGCCGCCGCGCTGCTCTCTGCCGCCCTCTACTGGATCATGACTTCACTGTAACGCTCGCTTCGACAGGGATAAGACGATGTCTGCACACGAAATGAATAACAACAATATGTTTGATGCGCGCTTTTTACAGGAATTCTATGACAGCTATGACGAATCGCTGGAGATGGAGTTAGCGGATTTTGGTCTGGCGGCCAATAACGATCCGCAAGAGATGGCGTGGCGTCGCCGCTATTTTATGGAGCTGCTGCATCTTCAGGGCGAATTGGTGAAGCTGCAAAACTGGGTGATTCGCACCGGCCATCGACTGGTGGTGATTTTTGAAGGCCGCGACGCGGCAGGCAAAGGCGGCGTGATTAAACGCATCATGCAGCGACTCAATCCGCGCTATTGCCGCGTGGCGGCACTGCCCGCGCCAAATGAACGTGAGCGCACGCAGTGGTATTTTCAGCGTTACGTCTCACACCTGCCATCAGCGGGAGAGATCGTTTTGTTTGACCGCAGCTGGTACAACCGCGCAGGCGTCGAAAAGGTGATGGGATTTTGCAGCGATGCCGAGTACGAAGAGTTCTTCCACAGCACGCCAGAGTTTGAACGCATGCTGGTGCGCAGCGGCATTCAGATCGTGAAATACTGGATCTCCATCACCGATGAAGAGCAGGAAATGCGTTTCCTCAGCCGCATCCATGACCCTCTGAAGCAGTGGAAGCTGAGTCCGATGGATTTGGAAAGCCGCCGCCGCTGGGAGGATTACACCGCCGCCAAAGAGATGATGCTGGAGCGCACCAACATTTCTGAGGCGCCATGGTGGGTGGTACAAGGCGTTGATAAGAAGAAAGCGCGTCTGAACTGCATTTCTCACCTACTGCAACAGGTGCCGTATGAAGCCGCAGAAGGCGAGCAGATTTCTTTACCTTCCCGCATTCATCATGAAAATTATGCCCGTCATCCGGTGCCAGAGAGCATGATCGTGCCTGATAGCTACTGAACTATACTTTGACCAGTCGATGAATATCAGGAGGGATTATGGCAGGCGGCTGGTCTGAAGATGGTGCAGTGCAAAAGCAGATTGATGCGACCGTGGATGATGCGATTGCGCGCGCCAGGAGTCACCTCAACCACGGCGAAAGTGCAGAGTATTGCGACGAGTGCGGGGAACCGATTCCCGAAGCGCGTCGCAGCGCGTTGCCTGGGGTGCGTTACTGCGTGAAGTGCAAAAGTGCGTTAGATAAACAAGAAGCCAGCCACAGCGGGTACAACCGCCGTGGCAGCAAGGATAGCCAGTTGCGGTAGATGAGTCGTAATCCCTTCAGGACGCCACCGTGCTTTGCGCTGTGGCAGAAGCGAACAGCATGAGTGGCTTATTAAATTCAGTATCACAACTTGCATGTGAACTGTTGCTCTGTGACCAGACTGCCCCACTGATCTCCCTGCCACTCTTTGGTTAATTCAAATCCGAATGATTCATAAAGACGTCGCGCAGCCGTTAGTTTGTTGAACGTCCACAGCTGAACAGCGGAAAATTTTCTTTCATGACAAAACTGCATTGCTTCGGAAATTAATCTTTTTCCCACCCCAGTGCCGCGACAACCCTCGTCCAGAATAAACCAGCGCAGATGCGCCTGATTATCACCGAGGTCTTCTCCATCAATGGCCACCGATCCCACGATGCGTTCATTCATCACCGCCAACCAAATCTGATTAGATGGGCTTTCCAGGCGCGTTGAAAAGTCGGCCAGTCCCGCTGCAACCTTACTTTCAAACACAGAGGTAAACTGATGCTCTCGGGCATAATAAGTGCCGTGCATTTCTGTGATACGGCCAATCATTCCAGGCAGATAACCCGTAACGATTTCGCAGCCGCCCGAAGGTTGAACGTGACTGTTTTCACGGCAAGCTTTAAGTGCACCAGCATAGGAAATGAGCCCAGTAGAAACGGCTTGTTGACGTACAGGGTCCAGTTTTTTTAACGCACCTAATACCCGTTCATTGCTGAATCCATTGATTTTTCGCACCGTTTCCCGCCCCTGCGCAGTCAGCCCCAGTAGCTTGGTTCTGGCATCCTCAGGCGACGGTTTTTCTTCAAGTTCACCAACACTCACGAGTTTAGACAACATGCGGCTGACACTGGACTTTTCAAGTTCCAAAATCTGAACCAGTTGAGCCGCTGACATTAATCCACGGACTTCAATTTCAAGCAAAGTATGCACAACGGAGGGAGAATATTGAGTGCCAGCCAGAGTGTGGTTCATGAAACCCAACTCCCGCACCATCTGGCGCGAAGCTACACGAATATTTTCAACAAGCATGGATTCTGGACTCATCAGCTATCACCCTTGAAATTAGTTGTATCATACAACCATTAATGTTGAGTCCTTGTCAATCCGGTTGTCAGACTGTGACTCTTCAGTAGTCCTGCAGAGAAGGACCGTTAATTACGCAATTTTTCAATATCATTGGACATTATTGCCGTGATATTTTTGGTGATCTTTTCAACCGGCCAGTTCCACCACGCCAGCTTTTCCAGTGTCGCTATAGTTTCCTCTGGGAAGCGTTTCTTAATAATTTTTGCAGGATTGCCACCGACAATCGTATAGGCAGGCACATCGGAGGTGACGACCGAACGTGATGAAATGATCGCGCCATTACCGATTTTCACACCTGGCATAATCAGAGCGTCAAAGCCGATCCATACATCGTTGCCAATCACAGTGTCGCCTTTGTAGGGTAAATCACCCGCTTGTGGCATGGCGTTTTCCCATCCGTTTCCGAAAATATAAAACGGGAAAGTAGAGAAGCCAGAAAGTTTATGATTTGCCCCATTCATTATGAATTGAACGCCTTTAGCTATGGCGCAAAACTTACCAATGATCAGCTTGTCTCCAATAAAAGGAAAATGATAGAGAACGTTACGCTCGAAGTTTTCCGAGTCCTCTGGATCATCGTAATAAGTAAAATCACCCACGATGATGTTAGGGTTTTTTATCGTGTTTTTGATGAAGCAAACCTGTGGGAATCCCTCCATTGGGTGTGTATTGGATGGATCTGGTCCGCGCATAATTCCTCCTGATAAAAATAGTTTGTTGCTTGAAGGCTACCACATCACGATAAGGGTAGTGCTTTAATTATGAGCGTTCTTTTGCGCGTTGCACTCCCCTCTGTTTGTTCTAAGCAGACAGTTCACGTCCTGAGAGCCGCTAAGTGCAAGGATCAGACGTTAACGTACTATGACAATTTAAGGATAATTAGGGGTGACCTTGGCTGCTGAGATAACGTTTCAACAGAATACCAGGTGCTTCGAAGTGGGCTTTTTAGTAATATGTCAATCAGATGACCATTAAAGATGTCTCTGAATGCTCAAGGATTAAAACAATGCCACTGCCGGAAAGGATGAAACCTATCAAAGTCAGTAGTAAAAAGATTAGTGAACTGGCAAAACAAGCTGAAATGATACTTTCCAAAATTGATGGAGGTGTAGAACAGGACGATGCTGATCTGGCGGCTATGATGGTCGAATGGAATAACCAGGTTGTGCACCCCTATACATTTTCTGATTTCAGGGACTTCTCCTCCTGGACCAATGCCAGAGAATTTACCAGGATGGCTTTTAATCTGGATAAATTTTACCCTGACTTTACGTGGGAAGAATTGCTTCAAACAATAACATTCATCTGTGTCTGCGAGGCAAGGAGTCCGAACAAAACTTCGCACTTTCATTACTCGAATCTAATTTTGCAGGTAATCCATCTGACCTAATCTTCTGGCCAGATAGTTGGTTCCAGAATCCTGAAATGTTAAATGCTAACCTGAGTGTCGAGGAGATTGCCGGGTATTTAATGGCCCGCTCAGGGCGGAACTTAACGGATGCACCTGATATAGAGTTGAAATATTCAATACCGGATGATAATTGATTTTTGCATTGCCGCTACACATACATTTCCCAAGCTGTATTTTTGAAAATGGTTGTAGGACAGCGTCCGCTTTTCGCTCACAGTAGCCCTTCGCTTATGCCCTTAGCCAGTTCCATGCCACCCGCGGAAGTTTCTTGCTTATTTTAATGGTGGTTTACAGAAGCTATTCCGCTGGGGTTAAAAGGCCGGTATCAATTTCTGTTATGCAGACCTGATAATTTTTTTGGATATTTCACCGCTCAAGACCAAGTCATCGCGTGTTGAAATAAGCCATAATTCTCTGAGTTCATCTTCCCATAGCGTTTCATTATAAAAACGATTGAGGATCTCAGAAAGCTCTATTGTTTCAGGCTGATTGAGATGATCTGTCAGGTTAAAATAACCTACAAGGAAAAACTCTGTTTGCTTAAGCCCAAGCAGTGACTGGATCTCACCGAATATATGCCCCAAACCGGTCGCTTCGGGATACAGTTTTAGATAAAGTCTTCCAGTATTGACTGGCCCCATAAAAATCCCGCCAAGCCTGTATTTTTTTACTGGTTGTGTATCCATAAATGTCTGAAGTGATTCAATGGCAAGTTCTATGCAATTATCGTTCAACCCGCTACTGATTGTCGCATGTAACAGGTTTTTCCTTTTTTCCAGCAAGTCCCAGGCTATCTTATTTGTAAACGATGCGTTGCGAAGAGCCTTCTCAATCTCGATAAACGTTGTTGTTTGGCGCAGGCGTTCATCACTAACGGGCAGTACTATAGAATGCCGGGGGGTATTATACGTCCCCATACAGTAGTCTTCGTCATTGGTTATGACATCAGGATGGAATGAGTTAACCAATGGGAGGTGAGCGCGGCGGTAATTTTTGTCTAAAACAAGTTCGTCCCCGGATGAATAAAACTGATGTGAACTGCCATATCCCAAAATTGTATCGTCAGTATAAATCATCTCAGTGATCCTTTTCTGCAAATGATAGTTAGAGCAGTGGTAACTATAAAAGGATAGTCAGTTGGCCTAAAGGACTTAAAGACCTACTCATAAATTAAGCTAACAGGATATTGTTACAGACGTGATCTGCCCCGCCGTTGATTCAAATAGAGTGCTGTCATCAATGTCTGCAGATCGCTCGTAGCGGACATTGGCTGTTGTGGATGTCTGCTGTGGGCCAACAGCGGAAGTTGCTGACAACAATCTCTGCTAAATAATTGGGGGGAGATTTGGGGCGGCAATAGGGGAAAAAAGCGCCCCCAGAGGAGCGCCAACCGACTCTACGTTGCCATTCTTCGACGGCTAACTCTTCTTTTTGACCCGACGGGACTGACGATACTGGTCGACCACAACTGCCAGTACGATGATGGTGCCTTTGATGATGTCCTGATAGTAGGCATCCACTCTCAGGAAGGTAAACCCGGACATCATCACGCCTAAGATCAGGGCACCAATCACGGTTCCGAGGATGCGTCCACGCCCGCCTGACAGTGAAACACCGCCAATAACCGCAGCAGCAATAGCATCCAGCTCGTACATCATGCCCATACCAGCTTGTGCGGTTTTGATGCGTGCAATTGCCACCATTGCCGCCAGCCCAGCCAGAAGACCTGCAATCACGTAAATTTTAATCAGGTGTCGTTCAATATTTATTCCTGACGCGCGCGCGGCCGGAAGGTTTGCTCCAATGGCATAGGTAAATTTGCCAAAGCGGGTATAGCGCATGATGAGATGGAACAGCAGCGCGACAACAACAAAGATGACCACCGGCGCCCAGCGCCCCATCCCGTTACCCAGCCAGGCAAAACCCTCTGTGTAACCTGACACAGGACTACCTTCGGTGTACCAGTTTGCAACACCGCGGGCTGCCACCATCATGCCGAGCGTGGCAATGAAGGGTGGGATTTTAGTGAGGCTGATCAGCAGGCCGTTCACCAGACCTGCAGCGGCGCCTATCAGCAGCCCCACGCCCAGCGGAACGAAAAACGGAAGATCCGTCATGCCCGGATAAAACACCTTCGGCCAAAGAGAACTCTGGGCAAAGGTTGCCGCTATCATCGCGCTGACGGCAACAACCGATCCGGATGAGAGGTCTATCCCGCCTGTGATGATCACAAGCGTCACACCGACGGCGATAATGCCGATGACGGCAACCTGCAGAATGATAATCTGCAGACGATGCAGGTTGAACAGGAAGCTCTGGCCAACAACAATCCATCCCGCAATTTCAAAAAGCGCGGCGATACCCAGAAAAACCAGGAAGATGCTGACTTCTGTAGGAAGACGCTTCTTCCGCCTTGCCGGAGCAGGCTGAATGTTATCTGTGGATGACATAGTCATAATTTCCTCACTTACCGTTAATGAGCCGCCAGACTCATGATGGATGTCTGATCGGCTGTCGCTGCGTCAACGATGCCGGTTACCCTGCCCTCATGCATGACAAGGATGCGATCGCTCATGCCGAGCACTTCCGGCAGTTCGGAAGAGATAAGGATGATGGCCACGCCCTGACGAGCCAGTTCGACTATCAGACGGTGGATTTCGGCTTTTGCCCCCACATCAATGCCCCGGGTCGGTTCATCCAGAATCAGAATACGGGGCTTCGTCAGCAACCAGCGGCATATCAGCACCTTCTGCTGATTGCCGCCTGACAGATTTTCAATGCACTCGTGCATGTTGGGCGTTTTAACGCGCAGCTTCTGGCAGATGTCATTACAGTCCGCCTCAAGCCTGGCCTCATCGACAATGCCGATATGACAGTAGTTTTCGTGAATGGCTGCGATTTGCATGTTTTCCTGGATATCCAGCGCCAGAAAACAACCTGTCTCCTTACGGTCTTCCGTGAGCATGGCCATGCCGTGTCTGATAGCCTTATAAGCTGACGACATCACCAGCTTCTTACCGGACAGCGCAATCGTACCCGCTGTTGCTGGCGTCACGCCGAACAGAGTTTCCGCAACGTTGGAACGACCAGAACCCACCAGCCCCGCGAATCCGAGGATTTCACCGGCGCGCAAATCAAACGAGACGTCCTGGAATACACCATCAAGCGCCAGACCTTCGACACTCAGCGCCACGTCACCCATTGGCACGTCTTCTTTGGGGAACAGCTGGGTGATTTCTCGCCCCACCATCATTTTGATGATTTCTTCACGCGTCACGCTGCTGGCGTCATGCGTAGCAACATATTTACCGTCGCGAAAAACGGTAAACTCGTCCGCAATTTCATATAGCTCGTTCATTTTGTGTGTGATGTAAACGATGCCAATGCCGCTGTCGCGCAGGTCACGGATGATATTGAACAGATGTGCCACTTCGGTTTCTGTAATGGAGGAAGTGGACTCATCCATGATCAACACGTCTGCATCCAGAGATACCGCTTTGGCGATTTCAACCATCTGCCTGCTTGCCATAGAGAGTTCGCTGATGAGTGCTTCCGGGTCGAGATCCAGTTTCAGGCGTGTTAATAGCGCCTCTGTCTGCTCGTGCATCGCATCATGATCGATGAGCCCAAAGCGGTTGCGCGGCTCACGGCGAATCCAAATGTTTTCCGCCACCGTCATGGAATTCATCAGCAGCAGTTCCTGATGGATCATGGCAATGCCAGCCTGTTGCGCCGCAAGCGGGCTGGTCAGCACGATTTCTTCCCCACGTAAACGGATACAGCCGCTGTCGGGCTGATACATGCCGGAAATAATCTTCATCAGCGTGGATTTCCCCGCGCCGTTTTCGCCCATCAGGGCATGCACAGAACCGGGTCTGATTTTGAGCGATACATCATCCAGTGCCACAACGCCCGGAAAAGCCTTACGCACCTGTTCTACTTCCAACACATAATTCCAGCCCGGGGGCGGAACAGTTGCGCCCTGAGGGCGCATGGGTGATATCAGGGTCGTCATTCGCGCCTCCCGCTTATTTCATGAACTGGTTCATATTCGCTGGCGTTACCAGCTGATAAGGGATCAGCACGCGTTTTGGCACCTTTTCCCCTTTCACCAGTTTCATCGCGGTCACCATGGCCTCACGCCCCTGTGCCGTGGCGTCCTGGAAGACGGTGACATCAAGATCGCCCGCTTTCATAGCGTTCAGTGCGTCCACGGTGGCATCAATGCCGGCTACCACCACCGTCTTCATATCCCGGTTGGAGGCGTGGAGAGCCTGAATAGCACCCAACGCCATCTCATCGTTGTTCGCCACAACGGCATCAAACTTAAGGTTGGTTGAGAGCCAGTTGGTCATCAGGTTGTTGCCGCCGGTACGCGTCCACTTCGCAACCTGCTTGTCCACAACCTTGATGCCATCGCAGGGCGCTTTTTTGAATACATCCTCAACGGCCTGGGTGCGGAGTACGGCGGACTGCTGTGCCAGGTCGCCCTGCATGATCAGCACACTCCCTTTGCCGTTCAGCAGGCGGCAAACTTCTTTGCCCTGGAGCGTACCGCCTTCGATTTCGCTGGAACCCACGAACGCCTGATTATCGGGGAGCATAGCGATGTTGGCCGGCTCGCGATTCACGTAAACCAGCGGAATATCGGCCTCTTTTGCTTCATCAGTAATGGATTGCACCGCGGTGCTGTCGACGGGGTTAACGATAATTGCCTGCAGGCTGGAAGCGGCAAAGTTCTGGATCTGGTTGAGCTGGGTGCCCACCTCATTTTTACCGTCTTCCATCTGAACGGCCGCACCTTCTTTTTTAGCTTCATCGGCAATGGCACTGCGCAGAATCGTCAGCCAGTTGTCATCAAAGGCAGACATCGCTACGCCAACCTGAGGCGTGGCAGCGTAGAGCGTGCCTGAGAGGGGCAACATGCACAGCAGGGTAATCAGTTTTTTTGTAGGGTTACGCATGATGTTCTCTTCTTTCGTGAGTTTATTATTGGGCCACCGGAGTGGCCCTGTTTTTACGTCAAAGAATCAGCCGATATCGGGCAGCGTATAATCTGAAACAGCATCCGCCAGGCAGCGTTTAAGCAGCGAAACAGATTTCAGCACGCCTTCGTCGCGCGCCATGATGGCGTCCTCATGTTCAATACTCAGCACATCGTCATAGCCCACCTGGCGCAGGTGATAGCAGAACTGCTTCCACCACAGCTCGTCCTGCCCGTAGCCCAGCGTGACGTAGTTCCACGCCCGTTCACGGTTTTTACTGCCGTGAAGATTTTCTAACCGGGTGGTCAGCGCCGTCTGCCGGTGATTGACCCACGTATCCTTGGCGTGAACGTGATAGATGGCATCTCCCAGCTCATGAATGCAGGCAAGCGGGTCGGCCCCCATCCAGATCAGATGACTCGGGTCGAAATTCACCCCGACGGTTTCACCCACCGCCTCACGCAAACGCCAGAAACTGGGTACGTTGTAAACCAGTTGCCCGCCGTGGAATTCAATGCAGAGGCGGTCGACACCATGACGGTGAGCCAGCTTGACCCGCTCTTTCCACCATGGGATCGCCACTTCATTCCATTGATAATCGAGGATCTGCCCGCAGAAAGGCGGCCACGCCACTGTTATCCAGTTAGGCCACTGGTCTCCGGGACCACCCGGCAGGCCCGACATCATCACCACTCTGTCGATACCGAGTAACCCTGCCAGCTCCAGCGTTGCATCGGCGCAGGCTTCATGCTCTTTACCGCTGGCTCCCGGATGAAGGGGGTTACCGCTGGCATTCAGCGCAGAGATACTCAGCCCGTGATCGCTCACTTTCGCCAGAAAATTCCGGCGCGCATCTGCGCTGGACAGCAATGTTTTAAGGTCAAGATGAGGGGCTGAAGACCAGTTTCCGCAGCAGAATTCGACGTGGCTCAGTCCGAGTTCTGCCGAAGCACGCAACATATCGTCCTGGTTAAGATGACCCAGGCTGTCTGTCACCATGCCGACTTTCATAACTGCACCGCTGCGCCGGTTTTCAGCGATTCAAGCGCTGCGTCAGCCAGACGCAGCGCCTGCAGACCGTCTTCACCGGAGGGCTGGATAGCTGATTTGGTTTTCAGATGTTCAATTAGTCCTGCTAGCTCCAGACGATAGGCATCGCCGTAGCGCTGCAGGAAGAAGTGCATGGGCTTCTGCGCCACCACGCCTTCTGCCACCGATTTGATCAGGCTGCTCTCAGGGTGGTTGGCCACGGAAAGCATGCCTTTGCTGCCGTGAACTTCAATGCGCTGATCGTAGCCGTAGCTTGCACGACGGCTGTTGGTGATCACCGCCATTTTCCCGCTGGCGCAGGTCAGGGTGATCACCGCGGTATCCACGTCACCGAGCGCTTTTATCTGCGGGTCAATCAGCGCAGCGGCGCTGGCAAACACCGTGACCGGCTCTTCCTGCAGCAGCCAGCGCGCCATATCAAAATCGTGAATGGTCATGTCGCGGAACAAACCGCCGGATGTTTTTACATATTCCGGAGAAGGTGCCCCCGGATCACGAGAGCTGATAGTCACCAGCTCAAGCTCACCGACCTCGCCTCCCGCCAGCGCCTGTTGAAGTCCGGCCATGCTGGGATCAAAGCGACGGTTGAAGCCCACCATCAGTGGAACACCGGCTTCACGCACAGTAGCCAGGCAGCGCTCAACGCGCTCAAGGCTCAGATCGACCGGCTTTTCGCAGAAAATGGCTTTGCCTGCGCGAGCGGCGGCTTCGATCAGGTCGGCATGTGTGTCTGTCGCGCTGCAGATGGCGACCAGATTTACGCTGCTGTCCATCAGGGCATCGTCAAGTGAGCTAGCCTGTGCGCCGTACTTCTCAGCGAGTGCTTCAGCAGCAGGTTGATAGACGTCAACCACGCGCACAAGCCTACAATCCGGGTGTGCTGCAATATTGCCGGCATGGATCTGACCGATACGTCCGGCACCAAAAAGGGCTACGTTAAACATGGATGATTCCTTTATTTGAGCGTGTTAATGGCTACCGGTCGACGATCCCGGGCAGCATGTTGAATGGCTTCCAGCACCAGCGCGACCGCCAGACCGTCGGCAAAACTGCCTTTGCTGTAAGGTTTGTTCTGTGCCACAGCCTGCATGAATTCGGCGATCATGAAGCCAAACCCCTCGGCGTAACCGATCGCGACGCCGTCGTGCGGTACCGGGATCATGTCGCTGAGATAAGGGAAAGAAGGGTTGTTTGCTTGCGTAATGAAAGCACCTTTTTCCACCGAGGCGCGGGCAATACTGAATTCACCGGGGCGTTCAGAATTGAACAGCACCGTTCCTTTGCTTCCCGTGAGCGTGAACGACAAGGTGTTTCCCATACCTACCGTTACGCGGCTGGCGGAAAAGAGCCCCTGGCAGCCGCTGTCAAAGCGCATCACGCAGGAGCTGATGTCGTCGGTATCAACCTCTTCGGCCCTGTCGCTGAGGGTCACATGGCTGTGCCCGGCGTTCGCGGTCAGCGGCAGATAACGCTGTTTGATAAAGGTGTCGGTTGTCGCGCCCACAATTTCGGTGATGTCACCGCAGAGGAAGCGGGCGATATCGATCGCATGCGCGCCAATATCATGCAGCGCACCCCCACCTGCACGACTCTCCGTATAGCGCCAGCTGTGTGGCAGCAGCGGATCGGCTGCGTAGCCGCACTGGTACTGGACCAGCAGGTGAGTTGGCGAGCCGATTTCTCCCCGCTCAATGAGTTCTTTGACCATTGAAATAGCGGGGATGCGGCGATAGTTAAAGACGCTGCCGCTGATGCCTTTGCTCGATGCTGCCAGGTCGGTCAGCTCTTTAGCCTGAGCGGCCGTCAGCGCCAGCGGTTTTTCACACAGCACGTGCTTGCCAGCACGGAGTGCAGCGGCAGCCACTTCGGCATGCAGGAAATTGGGCAGCGCCACACTCACCACATCAATGTCGGGATTATCCAGCACGGCCTGCCAGTTGTTTGCCACATGAGCAAATCCCCATACGCGCGCGAGTTCCTGAGCGGCTTCTTCTCGGGCATCGCAAACGGTATGGAGCACAAACTGGCAGTCTGGCCCGCTCAGGCGAGCCTGATGCGCGCGGTAACCGGAGGCATGAGCAGCGCCGATCATTCCGGCACCAATAATGGCAACGTTAAACGTTTTCATTTTGCCACCTCCTGCCACTGACCAGACTCAGCAGAAGCAAACAGCGCATCCATCACGCGCATCTGCGAAATGGCATCTTCCACGCCAAACTCAGGAACGATTTCCCCGCGCACGGCGCGGGAGAAGTTGGTGGCCTCGCACTGGTACTGCTCAACCACCGGCAACACGCGCGGCTGTGGTGCGGCATCATCGAGGCCTGCATGAGAATCAATCCATAGCGTGGCTGGGGAACCTTTACCCGGAACGTAAGGGGCCGAGAGATCCAGAAGGGATTTTTCACACACTACCTGAACGCGCTGTGAAGCGGCCATTTTGAGGCCGACCGTCAGCGTGGCCTGCTGTCCCTGACCAAAATCCAGAATGGCATGCGTGGTTTCATCGGTGCCGTTGTCCGCTGAGCGGGCCATTGAGCAGAAGACGCGCTTCGGCTCGCGACCCAGTAGGTAGCGGGCAGTCATCACGGTGTAGCAGCCAAGATCAAAGAGCGCGCCTCCCCCCTTCTTCGTGTCGAAGCGGAAATCACCCGGATTATCCAGCATGAAAGAGAGCAGGATCTGGACGGTCTGCAGTTTGCCGTGCTCACCGCTGCGCAGATGCTGACGAAGAATGTCGAACTGTGGATGATGACGTACCATGAACGCTTCAGCGACCAGCTGTGACTGAGGAATGTCGCGCAGGCGAAGCGCTTCTGCAGCGTTGAGCGCAATCGGCTTTTCACACAACACATGCTTTCCGTGCGCCGCGGCCATCATCACCATATCGATGTGCTGATCATTAGGCAGTGGCACATACACCGCTTCGATTTCAGGATCGCTTAGCAGCTCTTCATAGCTGCCGTAAGCTTTTTCGATACCAAACTGCGCGGCCTTCTCCCTGGCTTTATCAGAAGAACGTGACGCGATGGCTTTCACCTCACAGTATTCACTCGCCAGCATCGCCGGAATGAGTTTGGCGCACGCGATGTTAGCGGTACTGATAATTCCCCAGCGAACCGGATTATTCACTTTTTTAACGCCTTGGTTTGACATCATTTACCTCTCAGACTGAGTGCCATTACGTTTTTTCGCCGAACTGCGAAAGTAAAATAAATGTGACGCTATAGATCACTCTCAGCAGATTTTTAGTCAATCAAGTCGGAATAAATGATGTCTAAATGATGATATTCATCACACATAATTTTGATGTTAAATGCATCTTTATATAATTAAATCAATAAATACAGCCACATATTGAATTTTGATTTTCCCAATTTAAAAGATATGATTAATCATGTTATTTAAATGATGGATTTAACATCAATGATGAGCGATAAGCTTTACCGGCGTGGACCTACGGTTGCTGAAATAGCGGAGCTTGCTGGGCTGGGGACGGCTACAGTAGACCGGGTCATTAATGACAGACCGGGCGTGCGGGAAAAAACGCGCAGCCGGGTGATGGCTGCGATTAAAGAGCTGCAGGAAAGTCAGGAATTACAACCCGACCTTCCTGTCCAGCGTATTGCGTTTATCTGCGAGGCGGGGTCGAGTTTTATTACGATCATTGAAAGAGAAGTGAAGAAATTTATCAGAGAGCACACTGAGTACCGGTTTACCTTTGACAGCATTCCCAATATTCAGGTCAATGCAGAGCGGTTCAGCGCGCTGATTCACAGCCGCTCCAAAGAGTGTGAGGGAATTATCCTGGTCTCGCGGGACGAGGCTAAGGTCAATCGCGCCGTACGGGGTGCGGTAGATCGCGGCGTCCCGGTCATCTGCCTGACCACCGATTTGCCTAACTCAAGGCGCACAGCATACGTGGGGGTGGATCAGGTCAGCACTGGCGCGACCGCCGCCTGGCTGATGGGAAAAATGCTGCCGAAAAAATCTGGCAAAATTCTCCTGCTTTTCAGCGCCAATTATCGCACCCAGGAAGAACGTGAGATAGGCTTTCGCCGGGTGCTGCGCACTGAATACCCTCATCTACATATCCTTGAGCGCGTCAACTTTAACGATGAAGCAGAAGGGGCCTACATGAGTGTCAGGAAATATCTGCTCGAGCATGAGCCCATGGCCGGCATTTACAACATGGCGGGCGGCAACCGCGGTGTAGCCAGGGCATTAAAAGAGTTTGGGTTATCTGACCGGGTGCTGTTCGTGGGGCATGAACTCAGCAGTTTTACACGCACACTGCTGGATACGGGTGAAATGGACATTGTGCTCGGTCACGATGTTCAGCAGGAGATCCAGCACTGCATCTCGATTCTGAAGAAGATCAGAGCCGGGCACAGCTGCAACGACATTAAAACCGCGCTGCAGATTTACAATAAAAACTCCTGGTTTGACTGAGAGTCTTTTAACTGTCTTAGAATCGGGAGTAGCGGGTGTAGATAAGTGAAGGGTAATACGTCCGTTCACTTTTAATGCCCCGGCAGAGTTTTTCGATTGCTTCAATACAGCCGCTGACCTCGCGATCCATATCGTGTGCGAAAACGATGTCCATACCACCCTGCTCCAGCAATTTCTGAGTGTGCTCGGTCAGTTCATGTCCGATGAAAATGGTTTTTCCGGTCATGCCGGCTTCCTGCAAAGCGCGTGCAACTCCCCGATTGCCGCCGGCAAGATTGTATATGCCCGCCACATCCGGGTGCTGCGCCAACAATTCACGAATGATTTTGTAAGTACCATCAGCTTCGTCGTTGGAATTGATTTTTTCAATCACAGTAAGATGAGAAAACTCGCCGCGCATCACCCGACGGAAGCCCATTTCGCGCTCTTCTTGTGTGCGGTAGGTTGAGCTGGCGACAAAGACAACTTTTGCGCTTTTCTGCTTTATCATGCGTCCCATGAACAACGCCGCGTTAGCCCCCACGCTAACTTCGTCAACACCAATATACGCAGATGAATGCGGCATATCGGAGGTGAGACAAACGATCGGGTATCCTCTGCTGGTGGCCTCGCGAACTTCACTGTTAATCAGCATATCTTCACGCGAGACAATGACGACGCCGTCGGAGTCAGCAATGCGAGATGTTAGGGTCTGACAGAAAGCCTGCTGATCACGTTCACAGTTCAGAACGCTGTCGAAAGAAAAGCTGATGTGCGGAAAATTGGCCTTAACACGCTCAAGTGACGTGCGGATGATTTCAATAAAGCTGCTGCCGGCATCAATAACAAAGGCAATCTTGCGGGTAACCTGTGGTTGTAGTTCAGTCCCCCCCTGCCGCAGCGCATTTTCCACGCGTATGCGTGTGCTCTCTTTGACCCCCGGACGGTTATTCATGACACGATCAACCGTGGCCGTACTTAAACCTGAAATTCGTGCAATATCTTGAATAGTGAGTTTTTTCCGCGCGTAAGAATCGACCATTTGGGTATCCATGAGGTACAAAAGGAAGCCATAATAGTGCAAACGGCAAAAAAAATTAACCGCTGATGTCTCGCGATGTAATCAGCCACTCAGAATGATGGACATCAGCAGGACGCTGATGTCCATGAAAACGCTATGCGCGTTTTTTACGGCGGGATTCAACAACAAAAATTAAAACGATGAGCAGGGCGACCAGGCCTCCGCCGATTCCACACCATGCCAGCAACGCTGCATTGCGGATGAGGAAGGAAGAACCGCCCCCCTGCTGTATCTCCAACACGTCCTGCGCGGTGAGTTGAGGATCACCTTTTCCATATTGCGCCATCACATAGTTTGTGACAGAGGCAATCTGAGCGGGCGAAAGCGCTGAGGTAATCCTTTCAGCCTGAGCGCTGAAGGCTGGCATAGAGGCGACCTTTCCCAGGCTCTCACGATGAATACCCTGGCTGATTGCCATAACAACGTTATTTGCCAGCTCTGCTCCGACCGCCGTATTGTTTGTCAGCGAAGGAATAACCTGGTCAGGCGTACCCTTACCGTTCATACCATGGCATGCTGCGCAGGCTGAATTATAAAGCGAAGGTCCGCTGACGTTCGAAAGGTTATCGTGTCGTGGAGGCGAAGCGTTATCCTCAATGGGAAACTCATACGTGTCCCGGCTCTCATCTTTAGCTTTATCAACTGCGAAGGATGGGGAACGCTGGTTCGCATCGCGTACCGGTTTTACCGTTTTAAGATAGCTGGCAATCGCCTTCAGGTCCGCGTCATTCAGGTGCTGAAAACTGTTCTGAACGGCTTCAGCCATCCCCCCGCCTGCCTGTGCTTTACCTTCGACATGGCCGGTTCTCAGATACTGCACCAGCTCCTCGTTACTCCAGCTTCCAATGCCCGAAACCGGGTCAGAAGTCAGGTTAGGCGCATACCATCCGCCAACCGTTGCGCCTTGCAGGTACTTACTGTTATCGACTGCCATCATATCATTACGAGGTGTATGGCAGCTTGTGCAGTGTGCAAGCCCGTCCACTAAGTAATGTCCGCGATTCACTTCTGCAGATGCGGCAGGATCTGGTTGGAAGGTTTTAGTGTCCAGGAAAAGCACGTTCCAGACTCTCATTACTCCAGGCAGATTGAACGGGAATTTCAGCACGGTTTCTTCAGCAGGGCGCTCCTCTACTGGCATCACTCCCTTCATGAAATACACGTACAGCGCATGCATGTCCTCGTCGGTGATTTTGCTGTACTCCGTATAAGGCATCGCCGGATAGAGCCGCGTACCATCAGGGGCCACTCCTTCGCGCACAGCCCGTCTGAAGTCTGCCTCACTGTAGTTGCCAATACCGAAGGTTTTAGACGGTGTTATGTTGCTTGATATGATTTTGCCCATGGGCATAGGAAACTCGTAACCACCAGCGTATGGTTTGCCGCCATGTTCTGCCGTATGGCAGGCGATACAGTCCCCCGCACGTGAAAAATATTCTCCACGTTTGATGAGTTCATTCTCGCTTTCGGCTGCGATAGCTGAGTGCGCTATAAAGGCCGTTGTCATAAAGACAATGCCGCTAAACACCGGCTTCAGAAATCTTGACTGTTTCATATCAGATCTCCCGCGCGATGATGTCGGCTGAACGAATAGCCAGCGCAATAGCAGTCAGTGTGGGGTTTACAACCCCGGCCGCCGGAATAACCCCTACAGAGGCAATAAACAGATTTGGATGGTCATGGGTGCGGCAGTCTTTATCCACCACGGAATCTGCAGGATTATCCCCCATGATCATGGTGCCCATCAGATGGTCGTGGTTCACGAAATCAGTTGTTTCGATGTAGGTTCCATCCATATCACGCACAATGTTTTTGTATTGTTCTTTCGCGGCTTCAGCTCCACGGCGAATGTAGTTATCCACGTCGTAGTGAACTTTCAGTGTGGGAATACCCAGAGCATCTTTGTGCGTAGGGCTCGGCATCACGCGATTATTGGGATCTGGCAACGCCTCAAAGAAGGTGGAGACCTCAGCCCAACGCTCGCTGTAATGGCGAATATTGTCATCCAGTTCTTTACCCATCATGCCCTGTGACAGGAAGCGCTGCGTCAGCATCAGTTGAGGATTAAGGTTGGTAATGGTGTGTTTAATAGCTGAGTGCTCAGAGCGGAACGCGCCATCGCGCCAGTTAAAAATACCGGTCTGCTGCACAGGACCGCGCCCCATCCAGACGGGCTCGTCTGTGAGGAAGTGCATATTGATGCCGGTATGGTCCATCAGATTGCGCCCCACCTGATCGGATGAATTAGCCACATCGGAAAGCAACAGCAACTTGGCTGTTTCGAATGAATGCGCGGCAATGACGAAGTATTTGGCTTGAAGGCGAACGTCGTCTCCCTGAGGGGTTTTATAATGAATGGCAGCGATTTTACGATCGGCGCCTTTTTCAATTTTGTAAGCCACGGCTTCAGTTATCAGCTTGACTCCGTTGCGCACGGATTTTTCAGCATGAATACTGCCGTTATAGAGCGCGCCGATCGGGCAAACGGGCGCACAGTTATTGTTGCCCTGGCAAGCCGGACGGCCATCATAGGGTACGTGCGTACGGATATTAGGTTCATGAACGAAGCGGTAGCCCTTCTTCTCCAGCTTGGATTTGAAGTGCGTTGTCAGGTAAAGCGGCGGCTCGGGATCTACCGGATAGGGCGCAGAGCGAGGCGGAAAGGCGTTGCCACCCTGTCCGCTCTGATCTTCGGTATCACTACCGGAAACACCCAGCTCTACCTCAGCCCGATGGTAGTAAGGTTCAAGCTCACTGTACTCAAGCGGCCAGTCTCGCCCTACACCGTAAAGGGTTTTAAGCTTCATATCGTTAGGCAGGTAGCGCCACGTTGCGCCGCCCCAGTGCCAGGTCGTACCGCCTACCAGCTTGAGCATGCCAGGCAGCATATTAAACGTGCCAGTATTCTCGATGTAATTTTTCGCGTAGGACGTCTGTGCCCACGGGTTATTTGGAAAAGGCTCGTTGAAATCGAATTTACGTGGAGAATTTCTGAAGTTTTCAATCAGCTTCCAGCGCTCCACCTTCGGACCCGCCTCAAGCATAATGACTGACTTACCCTGTTTGGCGAGTTCATTGGCTATATTACTGCCCACTGCCCCCGATCCGACGACAATCACATCTGCATCAAATTGTTTTGCCACAATTACATACCCTGAAAAAAATATTATTGGAATTAGTTATTTAGGAACTGAAGTCCAGTACCCCGTGCTCCAGCGTGAGTAGGACGGGATGGGAGTGTATTTGTATGTCAGGCGGTACATCAGCGCCCCGGTATACGTCACGAATTGCGTGTTGTCTTCAGCGTGATCGGGCCGTGGTGTACCCGCGTAACCCAGATACAGGCTGGAAATGATTGAAAGCGCCGTCTGACGAATTTCTCCCTGAAAATCAGGTGCGGCTTTCAATGCTTCAATGCTGGTGTGGTTTCCTTTTTTGATAAAAGAGGAAAGCATCATGGTTTTTTCAGCAAAGGCTCTATCGACGGCGGTTAGCGCAGACAGAGCGCGAGTGGTAAGTGGCACATCAAGCGACTTATCTGTCAGTAACTGGCAAAGCGCGTTGAATCCCTGCGCATCATTTGGAGTGATGTCAGTGCGATTAGCAAAAGCCGATGTCACTGGCAGCAGGCTAAGCGAGACAAGACCCGCTCCCGAATAAACCAGAAAATTACGACGCGTTAACACCGCAGCACCCGTGCCAACCGGCCTGAGTTGAGCTACTGTCGGCAGTGAAGGAAGGTTGTTCACTATGACCCCTGATTAAAAAAAGACATCAATTGATGTGATAATCAAAAAACGAGGTCATGATAAACCTAAAAAACATAAAATCAACATAGTCATAATGGTTTTTTACATCAAAAAAACCATCATTAACATCTTTTTCGACTGATAGTTTCAGGTGCTGGATAAGGTCGCAAAACGGAATAAATGAGGATTAGTAGGCCGCCGTTAAAAGAGCTTACCTATAGTGAAGATGCCCTGGAGACTGATTTTAGCAGCGCGATGTATACGGAAAGGGGGTAGTCCATTAAACCTTTATTAGCAGAACGGTATGAACTTCCGATGTTCGCTCACAGCGGACATTGGCTGTTGTGGATGTCTGCTATGTGCCAATAGAGGACAAATTTACGCCACATGGTGACAAATAACACCACACAGCTATCATGGCTATACGAAGTCAATTTGTGGATTATAAGATCATGATAAATATGGAAGTGGGTACCCCAATTGATTACCCGAGCTTACTGAAGGTTTGGGAATCATCTATACGTGCCACACATGATTTTTTAGAGGAGCAGGATATTCAGGCACTACGCCCCCTGATACTGCATACGTATCTTCCTGGCCTGACTATTACGCTAGCTCGTCGAAGCTATGACCATTCGATCGTGGGCTTTACTGGGGTAAGCAAAAATCGTATTGAAATGCTCTTTGTGGATGCAGATCAACGCGGTAAGGGCATCGGGAAACTACTTTTGCTACAAGCTACCCACGAGCAAGGTGCTGATGAACTTGACGTAAACGAACAGAATCTTCTGGCTATTACCTTTTACAAAAAACACGGTTTTGAAACTGTTGGTCGTTCTGAAGTTGACGGTCAGGGCATGCCATACCCTTTATTGCATATGAAGCTACGGGGAACATAATCTTCCCATACAAAATCAAGTCCGCTCACAACGGACCATCGCTGATAACTTCCAGCAACTAAAATGCATTCATCATTTTCGCCATCAGCCCCTAGCCGTCAGGCACGAAACGTCCATTCTGGCGGTGCGGCGTAGCTTGCCGGTTAGCACAGTCGGGCTGACGACTCGATAAGCCTGGGAGCCAAAGGGGGCCATCTGGCTTCAGAGAGTTTCAGGTTTAATGACCAGGAAACCGGGGATGCAGTTCCCTTTACCGCGCGAGTTTTTAAACCTGAAATATTTTCGGTCGCCATAAACGCGACCGGTTCAACTAAAACGACCAGCGCACGCCCGCGTTGTAACGCCAGCCTTTCGCGCCGTTGCCGTCGATCTCTTTGCGGTAATCCGCTTCGGCGTAGAGCGCCACATCCTTGTTCACCGTTGCGGTGCCGCCCACGCCGATATCCCACATTTTGCCGAACTTGCCGCTGTCGAAGGTTTCACCATCGCCAGCATTCGCCGCGCCGATTTTCGCTTTCGCGGTGCCGCCCCAACCCTGCATATAATTCACGCGCAGATACGGCGTGTACTGATTCGCGCTGCCGTCCTGCCAGGTTTTATCCACGCGCGCGCCGACGCGGCCAATCGTCTGGCTGTAATCGTCGTAGGAAACGCGGGTGTTATCGCGGTCGGTGAAGCTGTCCATTTTCATTTGCAGCCAGGTGACCTGCGCCTGCGGTTCGATGCGCACGCCGCCGCCCAGTTCCAGCGGATAACCGGTTTCAACCGAAGCCGTCCAGCCGTTGCCTTTTGGTTTGGCGACATCTTTCTGCCGTGCAATGTCAGTCGCGCCGCGATGCCAGCCCCAGCTCAGTGAGCCGTCCACGTAAAAACCGCTGTCGCGCAGCCAGGTACCGTACAACGACAACGTGTCGCTGTCGAAGCTGGTCGAGCTGTAGCCATCTGCTGCGTGCGGGCGAATACGCGTGTTGCCGCGCGTGTAGGCCACGCCGCCGCGCAGGCTGCTGTCCTCGCCGTCCACGCGAATCACATTGCCGCCGAGTTGCACCGCGCTGTAGTCGAGATCGAAGTCGTAGCCGTAATGACTGACGCTTTGACTGGTCTGGTATTTCAGGTTGGAGCCGATGTAGCGGATGAACATCTCGCCGCCAACCGCATCCGGATTTGCCTGCTGCTGGCGCAGTTCACCGAGGCGTTTATGCAGATCGTCGGTGATTGCCAGCGAATAATAAGCGAGGCCAAGCGGCGCAGAGAGGTAGGACGGCACCTGCGGCGTGACCGCCAGACGCGCGCCGCTTTGTGCGCTGCCTGCTGACGGCTGGCACAGGCTGCCGTCGTCGCACACGAAGGCGTTCGCCAGTCGATAATCCCACGCGCTGCGGGCTGCGTCATTGCTGCCCGGTGCGAAGCTGTACAAACTGTATTGCCACGGCCCGGAAGCGACATAGCCGCTTTTTAGCACAAAGCTGTTGGCATTCGCGCTGCCGGAAACCTGCGCCAGTGACACACCTTCGTTCGCAGCGATCACGCCATCGCCGTTGATGTCAAACCGCGGCGCGCCCGCGAGTTTTACGTCAACCTGCGTCACGCCCGATGCCGCGCCATTCACCAGCACCACATCGCTGCTGGCCGCTGTGGCGTTCAGCCTGACGCTGCCGCCCGCTGACGCCAGTTCGCCGTCAATCGTCAGCGTATTCGCCGCCGTGTTGCCGCCGTTGGTGAGATCCAGGGTGCCCGCGTTATTCACCACCAATGAATCATTGGTTCTGCCCTGCAACAGCGGATTGACGTTGTCACCCGCGAACAACGTGCTTCCCGCATCCACGTTAATCGTGCTGTGCGCCAGCTTGATGTTGTCGGTTAACGTCCATTGGGTGTTGTGGAAGTTCAGCGTGCTCCAGCCCGAGCCGAGGTTGGTGCCTTTGCTCAAATCATCGCTGGCGAACGAACCGCCGCGCGCCTTGATTTGGCTGAGATTGAGCGTGCTGCCCGCGCCATTTCCCGTGGTGATGTGGCGCGTATCAGCCAGACTCACCTTCTGCACCGTGGCCTGATTACCCGCACCGCTGCCCATCGTCAAACTGCCTTTGATGGAGCCGCCGGTGACAATCAGTTCATCGCGTCCGTTGCCAGTGTTGACATCGCCGACCACCACACCATCCAACAGTGCAATGACGTCATCGGTCGCGCCGCCCGCCACGACAACCTGATCAGGGAACGGCGCGTTGATGGTGCCTTCATTGATAAACACCGTTTGCCCGCCGCGCAGGTCGATCAGCGGCGCAACGCGACTTTGCGAACTGATGGTGCCCTGGTTAATCACCTGGCTGGCGGTTTGGGTGACAATCGCCGAACCGCCGTTCGCCGCCTGAATATCAATCAAGCCCTGAGAAATCACGTTGCCGCGGGTGTTGGCGATCACGCCATTGCCGGTTCCTGTTACCACAATCGAATAATCCGGCCCGATCACCAGATCGTTGCTGGTGGTTGAGCCATTGGCGTTTTCAAAGCGATAACCGGTGCCCGAACCGCTAACGTTAATTTGCACACTGCCAGCGGAATTGAATGAGGTCGCCGAGCGAATACCGTTACCGTTTGCTACCTCTAAACGCACGTTATCCAAATTGATGTTTGGTGTTTCGGCGCGGTTGTTGATGGCGCTGCCGCTGCCGTATGCGCCGATAGTGATGTTATCGGCTTCGAACCCCTCCGCGCCGACATCCAGCAGCAAGCCGTCGGCGCTGCCGTTGGCCTGCATCACGCTGTAGCCCTGGCCATCGCCGTATATTTTCATCCATGCGCCGCTGCCGACGCGCATCGCCGCAATGCCATTGTCGACGCGTAATGCGCTATCGACCGGCACGTATTGGCCGTAACCGCTGCTGACATCGATGCCGATGCCTGACCCAATGTGCATGCTGCCGCGATTAATGAAGTTGCCGCCGTCATGCACGCGCGCGCCGGTGCTGTTCGATCCGCTGAGATCCACTACGCCCTGATACTGGTTAAACAAGCGTGCGCCGCCGCTGACGTCAAACGCCGTCGCATTCGCGCCGTTGCCGCTGATGGTTGAGGCCGCGTAGATTTCTGTTTCATCGCCGCTGGCAATCGCGGCAGTGGTATTTTCGCCGCTGAGCGTAATGCCGCTGCTGATCACGCCCCCGGCGCGGTTACTGGCATTCATTACGCTGGCACCTTTGCCGCTTGCGACATAATTGTCGGTGCTGGACACTTGCGTGCCTTCACCACTCAGCACTATGCCCCGGCTATTTTCACCGCTGAGCGTCACGTTGCCGGGACTCTGTGTATACAGCCACGCGCCATTGCTGATGTCATACAGTTTCGAATTGGCGCTGCTGACATCCACATTGTTGCCGTTGCTGATGAATTGCGTGCCCTCATCGGCGGCGCGATAGCCAGTTTGATTCGGGTCGTTGAAGGTGATGCGGCTGTCCGGGCCAAACGTGATACGCCCCCCTAAAAACGCGTTGGCGCCCATCGCTTCTTCGCCATACAGATTGATGGTGCCGTTTTGGTAAATGCGCGCCAAATAGTTGCTGGCGACCAAACCGATGGTGGTGTTCAACTCAAAACTGTCGCGGTTGTAGATATTGATGGTGCCGCTGTTGGAGATTTCGGTCAGCGGGGCGCTATCGAGGCGACGCTGCAAACCATAGGCATACAACGCATGGCCTCGCAGCGTCATGTTAATGGTGCCGCTGTTGGTCACCTTCGCACCGTCTTGCGCGTAAATGCCGGCGCTGTCCTCACCGGTAAAAGTGATGTCGCCGGTGTTGGTGAGCTGAGCCAGATTGCGGGCGATTAAGCCGACCTGGAATCTGCCGCTGCCATTTATCTCAGCATGGTTGGTGAGATGCGTGTCGGTATTGAATCCGTGTTCGAAATCAATGGCCGCGCCTTGCAACGTGTAGGCTAAACCATCGACCTCTGCCGCCAACACGCTAGAACCATCAAGGTTAAAGCGTGTCGCAGCATCAATCGTCCCTTGTGCACCATGCGTAATTTTTATCCCGGTGCCACCGATTCCACCATAATCCCCGTTGCCAATATTTAGCGTTGCGCCGTTAGTATTTACCTGGGTTCCCACGCCGCCGCCATATACGCCCGTAGTACCCCTTTCGTTCGTGGAAAGCGTTAAACCGCGGCCGTCAAAATCCGCGCCATCCTCGACGCGGAAAATCGTGCCGTCGACCACCGATGTCGAGAAGCTGCCATTTTTCGGCAGGTTGATTTTGGCGTTTTCACCTTTAGTGTAGAAACTGATTTGCCGTTCAAGGCCAAAGATAACGCGCGGTCCGGCAACCGGAATCGCGTTGGCACTGACGTTCACCGTGGCGTTGCCTTCGGCGCGAATACCAATCGCATCGTTGCCGCCAAGCTGAATCGGTCCGCTGACGTTGGCGACGGCATTGCCGCCCTCTTCGCCGATGACCCAAACGGCAGTGTTGTGATCGGTTGTGCCATATTGGCTAGCATCGCTGAGGATATTGATGGCACCGTGAGAATAAGCTTTTGCGCTTTCGCCCTCGTGGGCGATGACTTTGAGGCCGGTACTGTTGTAACCGTTGAGGTTGATGGTGCCCGCTTTGCCATTGCCGACGTCGCCACCGCTGCCGGCATCCACCACCAGCATGCCGACGTTCTCGCGCGGTTGCCCTTCAACCGTGCCGTTCACATCGATTACACCGTTATTGCGCGCGATGGCACTTGAACCGTATTGAGCCAACATGCCAACGGCATTTTGCACCAGCGAGCCGATCACGATACGGCCATTGTTAACCACGCTGGAACCGAAAAACGCACTGATGCCAGTGACGCCGCCACTCAGATTTACCGCCACATCGCTGGATGTATCTGTTTTGCGATTTTGCGGCGTGCGCCCGATGTAAATCGTGCCGTTTTTGGCATTCGTAAAATCGCCGGTGACACTCACGCCATCGGAGCCCCAACTGCCTACAGTTTCAGTGACACCGATATTAATGTTGCCGTGATTAGTCGCGCGCGCATCGTAGATCGAAATCGCCTGGCCGGGGTCATCGCCGGGTTGGAAGTTGATTACGCCATAATTGCTAAAGCGGCTGCCGTCGCTGACGAGCACGCCGCTTTCCCCACTGCCGATAGTGCTGCTATCCACGCCTTTGCCGTTGGCGTTGTTGAGGAACCCGGCATTGATCACACCGTTGTTACGGCCACGCGCGTTATTTATTAACTCTAAACCTGTGCCAGTACTGGCGAGCTTGCCATTAATCAACGCTTTCGCGCCATTGCTGGCGCGCATCACTGCGCTGTGGCTATCCAACACTTCCAGAGTTTTACCACGATTGATTTTGACGCTGGCATTCGGGCCATCGGCGCTCAACACCACCTGATCATAAATCTGTTGCGTCACTTCATCGTCAACGTTGTTAACGCCCATGCGATACAACAACTGTCCTTCACGCAGGCTGAAGGCATTGTGGAATTCGGCGTTGTAATTATAGGTGCTGAGATTGGAGAGGGTAACCTGCTCGATCAGCCAGTTATTGTAGTTGCGCAGATCGTTGATATTTTTGATGTTGAAACGGGTAGTACCACCATCCAGGGTTGAAACGCTGATGGCTCCGGCATAATCCACCACGCTTTCGGCAGTGTACACCAACTGATCGTCGCCAGGTGGCGTAGCCGCGGTAAAAGTGATGCGATTATTCGCGTTCCAGTTGAGATGTCCTTTATTGGTAGCGGTAAATAGTTGGCTTTGTTTCGCCGCCATCGACCAGCTATTAGTAGAGGAATTAGCCGCCGCACCCTGTTCACCAATATCAATATTTAGAGTGCCGTTGCTGACAGAACCGATGCGCGCATTAATATATTGTTTGTCGTTTACATCATAATAATCTGGCACTACGGCATCGAGGCCGACACTCGGTAAATCCACTAAATCGGCGGTGTTATATACGTCGTACGTTGTATATGTCCAATCTTCGAAATTCGGTATTTGAATAGTGAGATTCTGCTGGCCAATTTGTAATCGCTGCTCGCCAATCAGGTTGTCATTGATTATTCGACCAATACTTTGCAACTCGCCAAACGTCACCGTGGTTGCCCCGTTTTCTCCCGGCGCGAATTGCGGTAAACCGCTGAGCGTTTGCGTCGAGCCATTGCATAAGCAATAAGCCCCAACTTTATTGTCATTAATTTCAGGCGTATAAGGTTTTAACTCCGCCGCCCACGACAGCGAGGTAGGGAACATCAAGCCTTGCGCCGCCACAAGGCTTAGTAACACCGGATTTAATTTGAACACAACGTATTCCTCAACAGAGAAAGACAACGCACGCAACGGCGCTCCGCTGCGCTGGAAGTTAAGTCGCTGATATAATTTGTTTCAGAAATTTAATGTTTGGCATCTAGTGTAATGAGTATCTACGTATTGCGCGGGAAACGTCTAGTTTGAGTTAAGGAATTGTGAGGCGGGAGATGGGATTTAGGAATTTGGCCATAAAAACTAAAAATATAAATGGACCTCATTATAGAAATATAAATTAACGCCGAATCCACAATCTTTCGGTGCTGCGTTACACGTCCCCGGCAACCGAGTTACCTGCGCGTTTCTGCTTCGCTTACTCTATTTCGGAATGCGATAACGGCACACCCCTTAAGATCTTTAGAGCAAATAGTCGGAACTTTTCATACACGATGTAGCAATCTTCGGTGCGGTGCGGTGCGGTGATATTAGGCTCTGATTCTTGGAATCTGGCTTTAAGAAAAATTGAATAGTGCAATTTTAACTGCCTGGGAATGTTTTGGTTTGCCATAAGGCTCAAGCAGTCAGGCCCAAAACGAAGCGCATGAAGATTCGGCGAAGCCAACCACTTTGCGGCTTAATGTAATCGGACTGACGAACCTGTCTACCGTGGAGCTTAAAGTGGCTTCGGAGGGAAGGATAATAATGGCAGATGTGTGCCAGAAGCAGACATTCAAAAGTGACGCTGAAATCTCAGAGGGCTTCTGCGGTGATGTTGATATCGTCGCATCGCCACACGCTACGACAAAACGGCAAGGAATTATCTGTCGATGGCGAAACTGGGCTGCATCGGACTGTTTTACAAAAGGTTATGCAATTGAGGGACGCTGCTTTATCTGCATAATCGATTGTTTATTAATGAAAAAGCAAAAAATCATCGAAAAACGATAATTTTTAGTTGCTGGATTATTGCTTTACGATAATAATTAATTTAACGCATTCAATGCCCGACACTCTGTCTTAACGTGATGCGTTACAGGATCCTATCTTCTTCAATCAGGTAAAGAGAATGCTAAATAAGTCAAAAGTTACGTTCTGGTGTCGATTTATGGAGATGACATTGCTGGCTGGAATGGTTGGTAATCCGATACTTAACCAGACACTGATATGGTTTCCGAAGGAGAGAGAAATTCCGATATCAGGTGGCTATATCTATTCGGAATGCAGTGCATTTCTTGGCTGTCATTCAAATGTGGCCGCCAGCATGGTCACTTCGCTACTGAATGATTTCATCATAAGCACCATGCTCTGGCAATTTTATAAAATGTTTAAAAGCATTCGTACTGGCGACATTTTCAATCAGCTGCAGATAACCAGAATTACTGTGGCTGGAGGTTGCCTGATAGGCTTATCAATCTTTTCACTCATCAGTGATATGTATCTGCTATCGCTTAAAAACACGCATTCTGAATTCCACTTCGGGTTCCAGATTGAAAATTTCTTCTACATCCCAATCGGTATTGGCCTGGTTATCCTGGGGTACGTACTAAAACTGGCGTTAATAATTAAAGAGGAACAGGAGTTGGTGATTTAAAATGGCCATTGCTGTCCAACTTGATGTCATGCTGAAATCGAAAAAGATGACGGCTAAAGAACTGGCACAGGCAATTGACATTACTGAAGCAAATTTATCAATACTTAGAAGTGGAAAAGCCAAGGCAATACGGTTTTCAACTTTAGAGTCAATTTGCAAAATATTGAACTGTCAACCCGGTGATATCCTCGTATATCAGGAAGATTAAAACTTAAAAGCAAAAAAAGCCCTGGCTAATTTCAATAATTAACCTCGGCTTTTATACCCCTCTATCAATCACAATTTATTTCAACAACGGAGGCGCTATGCTTATAAATTATAGATGTCAATATTTTTTAAATTTACTTCGCTCGGGAATTATTTTATTAATAAACCTACCTGCTATAGGTCAGGCAGAAACCCCTGACATAACATCCGAGGAATACGTTAAACAAATATACATAGCAACCAGCACCGCATGGCCGGAGATAGAAAAAATATGGAGTACACCAGCCTTTCGAAATATCAGACTCATTATTGCCGACAGCCGGGATGTCTGGGCAGTTGACAGTAAAAGCATGACTAAGATCCCCTACAGTGAGGTTAAGCAACGTAATCTTTCTGTAGAGTATATGCACTATAAGGAAATCCAGTGGCCTGATGGACGCCCGACACTTTATATCAGCATGGGATCTTCTCTCCCTGAGAAAGAGAAAAGTCGTTTTCGTTCTGAGAAAAAACCTGTGCCGGAGTTATTTAATGTGGCTACCCATGAAGCCTTTCATTTCTTTGTTCAGGCCGCCTCATGGAAAGACGAAGAGCAGGGCGTTTTTACACGGGCAACGGCCTATCCCGTTCAGCCTTTACCACGTCTTTATCGCAACAACATTATCAGGGCCTTGTATGCTTCACTCCTGGGTGATCCTGATGGACTTGGCCACGCCCGCTATTGGTCAGATTTGTGGGGAAAGCGGTATAGCGATGAAGCAAGTAATATCCGGCTTACCGATGTTGAAGAGGGCAGTGCGAGGTATGTCGAAATGGCTGCGGAAATTATTGCGCAAGGCATACGGTTCAACACCCAGGAATTTCAGTATGCTTTAACAGAGAAAATCAAAGATGGAGCTAGTGTTGTCTACACATCTGCTGATATAGAAAGCTATACCATTGGTGCTCTGGCGGGGTTTATTTTGAATACCCAGAAGAGCGGGTGGCAGCAAGATGTTGAACAAGGTATCCCTCCTCTCGAAGCCCTTTTAAAAGATATTCAACCCATTAAGGAAAGAGTTGATAAAGAATTGTTTGTTAATATCAAAAGTCAGGTAAGAGAAATTAACAACACGACAGGAATTGATAGGTTTGTCAGAGCGTATAAATACCCCGGAGTTATCAAAATATTTATTGACCAGGAAATATCAGGCTCTTACGAGGCAAGAGGATTTTTTCGAACGAATGACTTACCTTACGACATTATGACTGGATTTAGCTCTTCAGCAGACTGGACGTATGGAAATTACAGTATAAACAAAGGCATTGCCGCTGCAATCAATAGTGAAGAACCTGGCTATAACGGTAAGAATAACATTCTTCTCCTCTATGCGGGACAAATCCCTCCTAACGAGGATGGTCGGCTTATTTTAAACACTAAAAACATGTCACTTAATATACCTTACCCTGACAACCTTGAGAACACGCGAATAATTTATCTTCCATAAATAAATAATTTATCACAAATACAACACGACAACATTAATAACTAAGGAGAAATACAAAACAAAAAAACTGCCGTAACAACCAAATGTCTTTATATGTAGACAACAATGGAGATTGCTATTTTGGAAAAAGCAAAAGCATTAACGCTGGAACCAAGCGTGTATTTATTTAACGGATTGAATTTTCTTTTTGGAGTGCATTCTTTCTTTTCCCAACTCTGTTGATCACTGTTCATTCAATCGACGATAAATAACATCATTTCTGATGATATGTATATACACCTTTTATTATCTTGTATTTATCAGCAAGTGACACATCTTAATTTAACAAGGATAGCACATGAATAAAAAAACGAACTGGTTTGGGAAACGCCTGGAGTATAAATTGAAAGAAGTTCGCTTTTTACTCATCGATGATTACGACTATAAGGACAGGAAATTTCGCAAAGATTTCTCAGCCATACCTAACCTGAATAATCCAACAAGATTTAATGAAAAGGTCATCTATCGCATGCTTTATGATAATAATGAAATGTTTGGACAACTGGCCGACAAAGTCAATGCCAGAAAGCATGTCGCAGAAGTCGCCGGGGAAGAATATCTCGTTCCGCTTATCGGTGTCTATAACACATTTGATGATATTAATTTCAGTACCTTTCCAAAAAGGTTTGTCATAAAATGCAGTCACGACAGTGGGAGTTACATTATTTGTCATGATATCTCTGAATTTTGTTTTCACGAAGCAAAAAGGAAAATAAACTTTTTTCTATCCAGAAATATGTATATTGTAACCCGTGAAAAACACTACAGGGACATAGAGCCTAAAATCATATGTGAAGCATACATTGATGTATTTCGCAATCGAGATCGTGATATCACGCCTGAGTTATACCGCTTTCACTGCTTCAATGGTGAACCTCGCTACATTGAGGCTGACTTTACAGACAGTCAGGGGAAGGAATATGTCAATGTTTATAATATGGACTGGCAAAAGCAGGTCGTCACTGTAAATTATCCAGTTTTACCGAAGGCTATAGCGCCTCCGGATATGCTACCTGAAATGGTCGCATTATCCCGTAAGCTATCTGCTGAATTTGATTACTGCCGCATTGATCTTTTTTTGGCAGGAGACAAAATTTACTTTAATGAGTTTACCTTTACACCCGGCGCAGGCAGGATAAAATTCAAACCAGCCTCATTTGATTATTTATTAGGCTCATTGTGGTAGCTCCCATAAATATATAAATATTCGCCATTGTTTATGGCGAATACTTTTCTTACATATTGCGATATGTCATGTTTGCATCACCCTGGCTTGTGAAATTATTGCTGAATAACCAGTCGTGATAAAATGTAAAATGGAGATGGAAATGAAGGTGTATTTTACTATTTTTTATTTTATCAGCGGAATTGTTATTGCTTCTGAACAGAAATCAAATAAGTACACAATCGAATCGGACAGACAGTTGGTATTATCGAATGGCAATATCAAAGCTATTGGCCAAGTGCACGCTGTCAGTGGTGATATGACAATTGATGCAGACGAAGCGATCTATCATCGTGAAAATCCCAATAACACTTATATCACTGCGACAGGAACCCCTATAAAATACAAAGGGATAACTGAGGATGGAAAACCATTTTCCGGGAATTCCAAAAAACTGAAATATACGCCAGGAACGGGAGAGGTTATCCTGACCGAGGACGCCTTTGTTCAACAAAATGGAAACACTTTGTCGGCCGAGGTAATAAGCTACAATGTCATTACTAAAAAAATGATAGCGCATTCAAACTCTGGCAAAAGAGTACAAAGTATCATTTATCCTGACAAGGTTTCACAGAATAAAAAATAGCAGCCCCTGGTTGCTATTTTGGCCAAGGAACATAATTGTAGCAAGTTTCACTCTGGACGGTCTGCTCCGTGCCAAAAGCAGAAGTTGTAAAAGAACTGTTATGATAAATATGATCGTCAGACATAATCACTCGAGGATAAGCATAATGCTTTTAGAGAAGCTCAGATGGCTGGAGTGCAGCCTTCACGGCGACAGGCGCAACGACCGGCAGTGGCTTGAACTGATTCTTCATCCTGAATTCCAGGAAATCACCCGGTCAGGCGTTATGGTTGACCGTTCAGATACCATTACGTCGTTGTTAAGCGAGAACACTCCATCTCATATTCTCAGTAGCGATTTTCGACTCACCGAAATGGGGTGCGGCTGCGCCATACTTCATTACCGCACGTTTAACATTGATGGCAGCTGTCCCGCATTGCGTTCCTCAAGCTGGCTGTGTTCGAATGAAGGCCAGTGGACTCTGGTGTTTCACCAGGGAACGCCAGAAATGGGCAAAGTGTAGTGAGTTTAAGAATTAATCAGGAGTGAGCTGCCATCCAATCATTCCGAGTAATGTGGAACATGAGGCTGGGTGGCAATCCTTCAAAGTCTGCTACCTTTTTTAAAAATTTAAGCCCAGATTTTTCCAGTACCTTCCTCGAAGCAAAGTGGTCTTCTCTAACGACACCCACAATTTCCTCCAGCCCGACCTCATCAAATCCAAATCGTATCGCCCTTATGGAGAGCTCTGTTGCATAACCTTTACCCCATGCATCAGGTTCGAATCGGTATCCAAGATTGTTTGTATTTCTTCCATCGAACTGGCTGCAAAATACGCCACCAAATCCTATAACTCGATTAGGATTCGATTTTTCAAAAATAGTCCAATCACCAAAACCATGCTTTTCATATATGCTCAACGTTCTTTCCAGCATATCTTGCGAAGATTCAATATTTTTATGTGGGCCACGTGGGTTGAACCTATGTGTTTCGGGATTCCCATAAATCCTGAATAAATCGTGCAGATCTTCACGCGTGGTATAACGGAATAATAAACGTTCAGACTCCCACACCATCGAGTAATCTCCCTATCACTTTGTAAGTATCGAACTGTTAACAGACAAAGCTAATCTAGAAAAAAACCAAGTGCAATAGTCTGTTATAGTTTGCAGCTTCTCACTGAAATATGGGGGACTAATATCTCGCTCCGAGATATGGCAATTTCAGTGTTCGCTACAACAATGAGCAACTTCTGCTTGTCGCTCAAAGCAGCCCTTCCCATCTCATCCCCCCATCTCTTTCACAGCAGACATGCATCCCGCGCAATATCTGCGCCCTACACTCTAATGCACCGAAGCAACGGCCAATTCCGGCCGTTCCTCCCAAAATCTCATTCAGTTTGTGGCTGCATCTGGCTAGCATCGCCATCCAAAAACGACTCAACCACGCTGGAAAACCGCTCAGGCTGATCAAGCATAACAAAGTGAAAACTGTCATCGATCCGTGTGAAGTGGATATTGGGTGCAGAAGCATAGGCTCGACGGTACATCGCATCCACGCTGGCTGCTGGTACGCCGAATAGCGTGTCATACGCGTATACGACCTCAATCGGCGCTCTGATGCGGCCAAGTTCGGGACGCAAATCGGTGATCATCACTTCATACACGGCATCGGCAATGGTTTTACGATCGGAATGGATTCCCGCCGCCACCAGTGCTGGCCTCACCGCCTCGGTCTTCGCTAAACGAGCTATGGATGCTTTCTGAAACTCCGTGAATTGCTCCGGCGACTGCCCCAAAATTAAATTTCGCGTGGCAGTGGCCTGCGGGGCGACCGTTTCGCTGGTCGCCGCTGGATTGAACATCAATGAATAGAACGGCAACGCATCAACGACCAGCACGCGCCCCACCAGGTCAGGATGACGAGCAGCCAGCATCAATGCCATTTCTCCCCCAAGAGAATGGCCAATGATCACTGGGGATTCGATGTGCTGGGCGTGAATATATGCAGCGATGGCGTCAACTGCCGGAGCCATGATTTTCCCGTCCGGGTTGGCAATGGCAGGCGTATTCGCGAAGCCTGCAAGCTCGATAAGATGAATGCGATGGCTCTTACGTAATTTTGCAGATAAATCGGCCCAAACGTCGCGCGATGACGCCAGCCCTGGAATCAATATGACATCCGTTCCCGCCCCTTGCGTCTCCACAGAGATTCGCTGCGAGTTCGGATGTTCTGGAGGCACAGGCAATGGCTGTGCGGCAGACGCCGATACTAAGCTCGACGCCATTAAAAGCGTTCCACCGATGACGGCGCGGATAGTTGCGGTATTCATTAAACCTCCCTGTTTACGTTAAGCGGCGTTAGCCAATTGATAAATCAGTGATCAGACTAACGCTAACCCATCGTGCTGCCAACAATATCAGCGTTCGGCCCCCGTTACCCCATCACCAACCCCCCATCCACATACAGCGTTTGCCCGGTGACAAACTCGCTCCATTCTGAGGCTAAAAACATCACCGGACCGGCGACATCCACTGGCTCGGCAATTCGGCGCAGCGGCGTTTGTGCGGTGATAAAATCGCGCACGTCTTCTCGCGTCGCACTGCTGGCATCGGTGGGATAGACCAGACCCGGCGCAACGCAGTTCACTCGAATCCCCAGCGGCCCCAGTTCGGCGGCGAGTGAACGGCTAAAGCCTATTAATGCGGATTTCGCCGTGACGTAATCGTGGTAAGGAACAGACGGACGCGCCACCAGATCGCTGGAAAGATTGATAATGCTGCCGCGTGTGCGTGAGCGCATCAGCGGCAACGCGGCCTGGCAGACGTTATAGGCCGCGCCGACGGCACCGTCAAACTGGCTTTGGTAGCCCTGCCATGAGGTTTCCCAAAAGCGCTGTCGATTATCGGTATCGAAAACATAGGGTGCGAAAGCATTATTCACCACCGCATCCAGACGACCCGTGGTGTTAGCGATCTGCTCCATCATCGCCGCTACCTGCTCTGCTGAGGTGACGTCAGCGCGAATGGCGATGGCCGAACCGCCCAGTGCTTCACAGCTTTTTACCACTTGCATCGCGGCGGCTTCACTGCGCAGGTAGTTCACCACCACCAGCGCACCCTCAGCGGCGAAAGCCTGCGCGATAGCTGCACCAATACCCCGGCTCGCCCCCGTCACCAGAATCGTTTGATCAGCAAATTTCATCTCTTACCTCCTGTAAAAACATGGATTCAATCCGCATAGGGCGCGAAGCGCTCAGCGGCAGTTTCAGCAGATGCCTCTATTTCCGTAAAAGTGACCAGATCCAGCAGGCTAAAGCGGCCATCGTGATGCCATCCGGCGGCAGGCGATGTCATGCTGCCAAAGGCAGTAATACGGGTGATACCGGCTTGCCCTAGCCGCGCGGCGAGAACAAACAGCTCGCGCGGAGTGGCCGCCACCGCCGCCGTTTGCAGATAAATTTTCTTCTGCGAAATCAATGCAATCACATTCTCAATCTCATCAACGGCCACCACTTTAAGCGTGCGTCCGAGTGCCGACGGCATCAGAGCTTCGGGGCCATCAACTACCACCACCGACCAGCTGTCCGTTGGCTCGCCGAACAGGATGCGATCGTCCTGCAACGCGCGAATCTCTTCACGGCTGCGCCAGGTTGCCACGCTGTTCACTTCAGCCGAAGACAGCACTCGACGCGGATATTTGCGCGCCAGCGCTCGCAGTTCATGGGCGATATACTCCGCGAACTCCTGCGGCGTAATGCGTCCGCCGCGTTCAACGAACAGCATTTGCGGTGAGTAACAGCCCGCCTGGTCATAGCGCATGACGTCATAGGCCGCGCGCTGCGCCAGTTCGACGCCCTGCCTAGTGTCCAGCGCCGAACGCGCCACCAGCCCCACGCTGATTTTATGGCCGTGCGGCAGAAAACGCGTGGTGACAGGCAGCTGCTGTTTGAGGGCAGACAGCGCGGCATTACCACCGTAAGCCATCACCACGTCAGGCTGTGTTAACCAGTGTTTTTCTGCTTCGGCTTCGCCGCCTTTCCACCACACTACCGCCAGGCATTCGCCAAGTTGGGGATCGATCTCAGCCAGCAGTTGCGCGAACCAGCCCGCCATCAGCGGTTCGGCACCGGGCAATTTGCCCACGCTGCCCGCTTTCACCAGCAATCCACAAATCAGACTCCACAGCGGTAGACCTGGCACATTTCCTGCCCAGATATGCATGAGCAGGTCCGGGCCAAATGCCCGTGCGAAGCCTCCATTAGGTCGCGGCTGAAAATCATCCAGCAGCTGTGGATCGTTAAAGTCCTCGGCTAAAAAGCGCTTGAGCTGAGGCTGTCGAAAAGTTTTGAGGTATCCGGTAAGCCCAAGGCGAATCATCTCAGCGTCATAACCGGTGACAATCGGCAGCAGCATTTCGGCCTTGCGGCGCAGTGGATGGTTTCGATCCAGCAAACGCGCAATGGCCTCATCAATAATTGCTACGATCTTCGCCACGCTCAGCGTTGTGAGATAAGCGCGAGCGTGATCGCGCAGATGTGCGCTGAGAAGTGTAATTTGTGCCGGATTCAGGTCAGGCACGTCGACATCCAGGTGCTGGCCGTGATGGCTAAAACTCAGCGTGCGCCACTGCACCCCTTCAGGTGATAAACATCCCGGTAGATAACCCGCGACCTCTTTCACACCGCACCCTGCGCAGCAGCCAGGAATTCTTCCATCGCCAGCGAACAGCCCTTCGCATCCGCCCCGGTGACCCGGCCCAGCAGATGGAAGCCGCCAGCGACCGCCCGGCCCGCATCTTCCGTTAGCAAAGCAGAAACCGAATTGAAATGAGCCAAATCATGGTGCACCAGCACGCCCATCTCACCTTCCGGTACCTCTTCGCCCGTCAACGGATTGACCACGCGTGTGCGGATCCAGTGCGGGCCGGATTTCACCGAGGGACAGGCAACGTTGCCATCATCATAAAACTGGCTGCTCAGTTCGGTCATGCCGTACATGTTGATGCAGTGCGTGCGCGGTACGCCCAACGCCGCACTCAGCTCGGCGTAAAACTGCTCGGCCTCAATCTCACGGGATTGCCCCTTAAATCCACCGGTATCCAAAATTCGGCTGCCAGCGGGTAATGCAAAATGTCGCCCCTGGCGCTGCAGTTCGTCGAGCAGATGGACAAAGCTGTAGCTCGCGCCCAGCAGCGCATAAGGCTCGCCCTGTGCTTCAGCCTGCTCCAACGCAGCAAACAGGCGATCTATCGCGATACCGCTGTCATCCAGCAGCACTTCGCTCTCGGCGGTGCCAAATTTTTCCACCGCTAACGTCAGGTAATGGGCCAGCGAAGAGTTGGGCAGCGCCCGATTATCAGGGAACAAAATGCCCATGTGAATCCGCTCTTCGCCCGCCATAAAGCGCTGGCTGAAATTCTGCACCATCGAGCATTTCCAGACATCAAGCGTCGGATGATAGCTGCGACCTTTCACCGTACCGGTGGTTCCGCTGGTCATAAACACCGCTTCGACGTCATCTGTGGCATGGCAGCTCAGCGTCAAATCCTTAAAGGCGGTGATGGGAATTGCCGGGATGGCACGCCAGTTTTTCACCGTAAACGGTGTGCGGCCGCGCTGCATGGCGAAGCGGCGATAAGGAAGGTTGTGTTCAAATTGGTACGCGAAGACGGCAAGCGCCATGCGGTTAAAGTCGTCGTCGGTTGTATCCTGACGCTGAAGAAAGGTGAGCAAAGCGTCGATCAAAGCAGCTTCAGTCATGGGCGAGTCCACCAGTTGCGATTGCGCGAAATTTCTCAGGCCGGGCCTGATGAGTAGAGTCTGTCCGCTACAAGCACAAAGATGGGATCAGGACGCAGTGTCGCCCTGTGTTCCGCTCCCTACGCCGGTATTAGCCGGATCAGGTTCGTAGGGTCACTACGTTGCCAACGCGAAAACGCTGGCGGGTAGAATCTCAGCCCGCTAACCGGGCACCCCCTGGAACAGGTCGCAGTCAATCAAAAGGCCGCTCAATAAAACATCAATCAACTCACTGATTTTATTAGGCTTACTTTAAATCTACTGCAGACGGTCGTTAAAGGTTAAACCATTTGCTGTTTTAACACACTGATCTTTTGATCTGACCAGATGCACGACGAGCGTTTCAGCTTCACGGTAATTCATTGTTTAATGTGAATAGCCCTGCTGAATGAGCGGGCTGTGAGTTTTTATCATCAGATACTTCTGACCTCAGCATTAATGTAGGAAAAAATGTCATGAGAATGCCATAACCCTACCATTAACAAGTTATTAACCAGGATATTTGATGTACTTTGGCTTTAATGCCCGTTTTATTTGTTCGAGTCCCTCTTCAATAAATCTCACAGGATTTTTTTGTGGTACGTAATATTCAGATTTTATCCCAACCATTATCAGATAATGACCAGCCGACATCTGCAATACACATCAATTCATTTCATCAAATCAACCAGAAATACTCTTGATTTTCCGTTACTTAGACCTGAGACTGTTCGTGAAGCACTTAATGGAATTTAAAATGAAGACTTCCGCTAAGGTTGGAGCACTCAGTGCCCTGGGGATTATTTTGTCTGCGTCGGGTTATGAGGTATATTCGCGGAACGTAGAAAATCAAAAAGATGAATTAGCCTGTGTGACCGTTCACAGTCGTGATGCGGTTATTGCCGTAGAAAAAGATCTCCTCAATAAATCCCATACCGAGATGTTTGGGAAAAATAGAATCACCCTGGGCTCTCTTCTGTTCCACAACGAAAGCGTAGCAAAAAATGGTACACGTATTATCGTTCCGTTTACTTTGGCTAGCCGTCGTGAGCAATCTGAGTTCCAGGCCGTAGTGAGATGTTCAAATTTACAAGATATTGAATACGATAAACTTTAATGAGTCCATTGACTCACACAGCAAACGGATAAATAACCATGTATAAGGCAATGAAGTACTACGTCTGCGATCACGCCCGCAGGGGCTTGCTGTTGCATACGGCAGGATGTGAACAGTTACCCGGTATCGATTCACGGGCGTTTATTGGCAGTATGTATAACCACAGCCAGGCATTAACCGTCGCCGCAGCGCAATATGCGAATGTTCATTACTGCCCGTGCTGTATCACTGTAAATAAGACTATCGAGCCAGAAAAATCTAAGGCAGCGATGCCAGCACTGTGCAGGGCGACAAAACCAAAGAGAAAGAAACCGGTGAAGGTTGTCGAACCCGTGCGACACTTCCCTCTCTGACTTGATTGCAGCGAATGTCCTGCAACGTTTAAATCCTATCTTTTGGTCCGAAATCAACATGTATCGTCTCAAACGCCGCCCGCCTCGCTGACACCAGCGTGACGGGCGGCAGCAGACTCAAGCCGTTCTGAATCGCCGGGTAAGTGGTTTCTCAACTTCAACGATCAGGAACATCACGAAACCGATGATGAAGGTGATCACCCAATAACGGAATGGTAGTCCAGTGGTACCGAATAGCAGCTGCATAAATGGCGCGTAGATGATCAGCAGTTGCAGCACCAGCAGCACCGCGCTGACGATCCAGATCCCTTTGTTCATTAGCAGCCCTTTGCTCAGTGAGAAGCCGTCCGACACACGGCAGTTGAGCATATAGAACCACTGCGCGGTAACCAGCGTCTGTAACAGCACGGTGCGGATAAACTCAGGGGAATAGCCACGCGGCTGCAGCCAGGCTTCCAGCACAAACGCACTTATCGCAATCATTGAACCGACAAACACCACGCGCCAGATAGCGAACCCATCCATCACATGCAGTTTGGGATCGCGCGGCGGTCGGCGCATGATGTTTTTTTCACCCTCTTCAAATGCCAGACCAAACGACAGCGTGGCCGACGTCGCCATGTTCATCCACAGAATCAGTACCGGCGTGAGCGGAATGAGATTCCCTGCAAGCAGCGCGATGATGATCAACAACCCCTGCGCCAGGTTAGTGGGCATAATAAACAGGATGGTTTTTTTCAGGTTGTCATAAACCCGGCGCCCTTCCCGCACCGCGCTGGCAATGGTGGCGAAGTTGTCATCCGTGAGCACCATATCAGCGGCTTCTTTGGTGACTTCAGTGCCTTTAATGCCCATCGCGATACCGACATCGGCACGCTTCAGGGCGGGCGCATCGTTCACGCCGTCCCCGGTCATACCGACCACCTCTTGCTTACTCTGCAACGCCTGAACCAGACGGAATTTATCCTCCGGACTGGTGCGGGCAAAGATATCGTAGGCCTGCGCGGCATCACTCAACTGGTGATCGTCCATCACTTCCAGTTCACGCCCGGTGATAGCAGAGCCCGCATTGCCAATCCCCAGCATCTGACCAATGCTCATCGCGGTTTGCGGGTGGTCTCCGGTGATCATTTTGACGCGTATGCCGGCTTGCAGGCAGTCACGAATCGCGGTGATGGCTTCAGGGCGCGGCGGGTCCATCATTCCGGCAATGCCGAGCAGTATCACGCCCTGTTGCAGATCCTGATGGGTAAGTTCAGTTTGTCCGGGTAATGCCGGTTTCCAGGCTGCCGCCACCATGCGCAGCCCTTCGCGCGCATACTCTTCAATCTTGCCTTCCCACCAGCTGATATCGAGCGGTTGCAGACCGTGCTCGGTTTGCTGCTGCTGACAAAGCCGGAACAGCACATCCGGCGCGCCGGTGATCAGCACGCGCTCTTCGTCACCAATGCGGTACAACGTCGACATATATTTGTATTGCGAATCAAACGGAATTTTACTGCGTAACTCGGTGGTGACCACCGGCAACTGCCCTTTGGCGGCCAGTACCTTGAGTGCGCCTTCTGTCGGCCCTCCGGTGATCTTCCAGAAGCCGCTCTCATCCTTAATCAACTGGCTGTCATTACACAGATCGATGGTGCGCAAATACTGCTCCAGCAAGGACCCACCCGTGACGGTAATCGGTACGGCGTCATCCGCTTTATGAATGGCGCCAACCGGTTCATAGCTGTCACCCTCTACCCGATAAATATGATCCGCTGTGATCACCGCTTTTACCGTCATCTCATTCATGGTCAACGTGCCGGTTTTATCCGAGCAGATCACCGTCATCGCACCCAGCGTTTCCACCGTCGGCAGCTTGCGAATGATCGCCTGCTGCTTCGCCATGGTCTGAACACCAAGTGAGAGGATGATGGAGATGATGGCGGGTAAACCTTCGGGCACCGACGCCACCGCCAGACTGATCAATGACAGCATCAGTTCAGAGACCGGCATATCGCGGAACAGCAGGCTGAAGACAAACAGCGCGGCCATCATCGCCAGAATAATCAGGAAGATGGCTTTACCCAGCTTGTCCATTTGCACCAGCAACGGCGTGCGATGCTTTTCGATATCGGACATCATCTGATTGATGTGCCCCAGTTCGGTCTCTCCGCCCGTAGCGACGACCAGCCCTTTACCGCCACCAGAACTGACCGTTGTTCCCGAAAACAGTAAATTGGTGCGGTCGCCTAACGGAAGTTCGCCCGCAAGCGCATCGGTGGTTTTCTCTACCACCGTGGATTCCCCGGTGAGTATCGCCTCTTCGACGCGCAGATTGTGGGCTTCGATCACGCGCAGGTCGGCAGGAATACGATCCCCGGCGCGGATCACCACCACATCACCTGGCACCAGCGCGGTGGTCGGCAGGGTTTCATGGTTACCCGCGCGGATCACCACCGTTTCACTGGAGAGCATATTGCGTATGCTTTGCAGGGATTTTTCCGCGTTACTCTCCTGGATATGACCAATCAACGCGTTGACCACTGCCACACCGAGAATGACCAGTGTATCGACCCAATGGCCCATAACTGCCGTCAGCAGCGCGGCAGCGAGTAACACGTAAATCAGCACATCGTTAAAATGGGCGAGGAAGCGCAGCCATGCTGGCTTGCCCGGTTTTTGTGGCAGGGCATTTTCACCGTACTGTTGTAAGCGTGCTGTTGCTTCACTACCTGAGATACCTTCGAGTGAACTCTCTGTCTGGCTCAAGGTTTCATCGACAGAAAGCTGATAGTACGACCTTTCCGATTTAGCAGTATTCATCGCTTTCTCCTCAAATCCTGTTTCGGAAATCAAGGCGGTGACATCGCGTTATTAACAGATCCACTTCAAATACAAAGACAAACATCCACGTACTGCCTGAGGTGAGTCCCGTTTATAACTGAAAGACATGTCATTAATGGCTGCTCAACGAAATTGAGCAGGGAAATAATCTATACGCCAAACTTTTGACAAGAGAAATGAACGTTATAAACGTAGCACAGGCTATTCAACTCACTCTGCTTTTATGAGGAAAGTCATCCGTAATCAAAAAACAATTTTTAGCGTAATTTTAAACCAAAGATAAATAAGCCGTTTTTAACGAAAATAAATTAACCCATCCCTATGTTAATGAAATGGCGGTAAAAGCCACACTTTGTGTTTATGTTGTTAACGTGGTTTAAAGCTCTATTTAAATCAAATAAATCAGACTTAAATTCCATGAGTTGCGATAAAGTTATTGTGTTTATCAAACTTTACATTCTTGGATATCCACAGCTATGCTCATGCTTAACAAATAAACCTTAACCGTCACTCCTATCTGACCGCAGTGAGATGACTCTATTTCGCCCACTGTTAATGGAGGTAACGATGCCGGACTATAGTTTGCTGCGCCTGAGTCTTTATGTGGTTATCGCTATTGTAACCTGTTCTGCTGTGGGGTTATTTACCTATGCCGTTGTTTCAATGCTCGGCGAATAAGAACCTCGCTAATAATAACGCCAATAATTAATTCAATATTGCTGATTGAGGACAAACTCGTGACGCGTTATTTTCCGCTGATCGCCATTGTTATATTGATAACAACAGGTTGCGATCAAAAAAAAACGGAAGTTGCCCCTTTGCCGCGCATGGTGAAAGTGGTTGAGGTGGCGGCTTCCGGTGAGGCTCAGCAACGCATCTTCCCCGCACGCATTGAATCGGGTGATTCCACCGACCTCTCCTTTAAACGGGGTGGACAGATCGACGCGCTGGAGATTCGCCAGGGCAACAATGTGACGCAGGGACAAGTGATCGCCAGACTGGTGGCACGTGAGGCTCAGCAGCGCGTTAACGAACGCCAGACCGCCGCCACCCTCGCTCAGCGACAGTTTGCACGATTCCAGACGCTATCTGGTCGCCAGGCGATCTCGCAGGCCGAAATGGACGTGCAGCGCGCAAACCGCGATGCCGCCAACGCGGCCTTGCAAATTGCCCGTGAAGAGTTAAGCCAGATGACCTTAACCGCGCCTTTTAGCGGCACCGCGGCGACGGTCAATGTGCGTAATCATCAGGTGATTGCGGCGGGCCAGACCATCGCCACGTTAACGCGCACCGACCTGCTTGATGTGGTGTTTAACGTGCCGGAAAACCTGTTTACCGCGCTGGATATCCGCAACATGACGTACCGCCCGGTGGTGCGCATTAACACGCTGCCGGATCGGGAATTTCAGGCTGAATACAAAGAGCACACAGGTAGCAGTAGCAGCAACACACTGACATGGCAGGTGATCTTAACCATGCCGCGCCCTGCCGATTTCCCGGCTGTGGGCGGCGTCAGTGGCACCGTTACAGTCAATCTGGCCAATCTTCCCGCCAATGTGAATCACGCTGCGCTGGTCGTTCCGGTCGAGGCGGTTTTTAACCCCGACAGCCACCAGCGCAATGAACCTCATGTCTGGGTGGTGCAAGGCAGCGGCGATCAGCTCAAGCTGGAAGATCGTAAGGTCGTCGTCGGCGAAGTCACAAACCAGGGCGTGGTGATCACCGATGGACTGAAAGCCGGTGAACGCGTGGTCGCAGCAGGCGTCAATGAGTTGCATGCGCAACAGCCGGTACGCATCTGGACGCGTGAGCGAGGGCTGTAATGGACATCTCCAAACAGTTTATTGATAACCCGATTCGCGTCTGGCTGGCGATATTGCTGTTAGGGCTGGGCGGTATTTTTGCCCTGCTGAATATTGGCCGCCTGGAAGACCCGGCTTTTACCATTAAAACCGCCGTAGTGGTCACGCAATATCCTGGCGCGTCCGCACAACAGGTGGAAGAAGAGGTGACGCTGCCGCTGGAAAATGCCCTGCAGCAGTTGCCCTATCTGGACAGCGTCAGTTCCATCTCCTCCAACGGCCTGTCACAAATTACGGTGAATATTGCGTCACGCTACCACTCCAATGAACTGCCGCAAATCTGGGATGAGCTGCGGCGGCGCGTCGGTGATGCATCACGCTTCTTCCCGCCCGGCGTGGCGGCGCCTTTCGTTAACGATGATTTTGGCGACGTGTTCGGCTTTTTCTTCGCCATTTCCGGTGACAACTTCAGCAATCCTGAATTAGTGCAATACGCTGAACAGCTGCGGCGAGAACTGGTGCTGGTGCCCGGCGTGGGCAAGGTGGCGATTGGCGGCGCCATCCCGCAGCAAATTGATGTCGATGTTTCGCTGACAAAAATGGCGGCGCGCGGCATCACGCCAGCACAACTTTCCGCCGCACTCAGCCGCCTCAACGTGGTCTCCAGCGCGGGAGAGATCAAATCCGGCTCCGAATCGATTCGTCTGCACCCTACCGGGGAATTTGAAAATATCGATGAGCTGAGCGATCTGCTTATCAGCCCCGTTGGCGACACTGCCACCACCCGCTTGCGCGACATCGCCACGCTGTCTCGCGGGTTGAGCGAATCCCCTTCCAGCATCTATCACGCCAACGGCCGCCCGGCTGTCACCATGGGCGTCTCCTTTATCCCTGGCGTCAACGTGATTGACGTAGGTCGTGCACTGGAAGCCAAACTGCAGCAGATGTCGGCAGAAAAACCAGCCGGTATCCAAATCAATACGTTTTACGATCAGGCTGCGGAAGTGGCGCACTCCGTCAACGGCTTTATCACCAACTTCCTGATGGCGCTGGCAATTGTGGTGGGCGTGCTGCTGATCTTTATGGGCGTACGCAGTGGCATCATTATTGCGCTCTCGCTGGCGCTGAACGTGCTGGGCACCTTGCTAATCATGTATTTGTGGGGCATTGAGCTACAGCGTATTTCACTGGGTGCGCTGATTATCGCCCTCAGTATGTTGGTGGATAACGCGATTGTGATCGTCGAAGGGGTACTGATTGCGCGTCAGCAAGGCTCATCGCGCACCTCGGCGATCAACTTTGTTATCCGGCGTTCGGCCTTCCCGCTGTTAGGGGCCACGATTATCGCGATACTGGCGTTTGCGCCGATTGGGTTGTCGCAGGATTCCACCGGCGAGTACTGCAAATCGCTGTACCAGGTGTTGCTGATTTCGCTGATGTTGAGCTGGTTCTCGGCGCTCACCATCACGCCGGTGTTAATCAAATGGTGGCTGTTTAAAAAGAACAGCGCGGCAACGCCCGCCGCTGAAGCCTCGCCCTACGATGGCGGTTTTTATCGACTCTACCAACGCACGCTCAACGCGCTGTTGCAGCAGAAAACGGTGACACTTGCGGTGATGGCGGCCCTGCTGGCGCTGGCGATCTGGGGCTTTGGTGGCGTGCGGCAAAACTTCTTCCCCTCGTCTAACACGCCGATCTTCTTTGTCGATCTGTGGCTGCCGTACGGCACGGATATCAAAGCCACCGAGCAAATGGCCAGTGATATTGAAAAGTCGATCACCGGGCAGCAAGGCGTGGTGTCTACGGTCACCACCGTCGGTCAGGGCAGCATGCGCTTTATCCTCACTTACAATGGACAGCGCCAATACAGCAACTACGCGCAAATCATGGTACGCATGGACGATCAGCGTAATATCGCCGCGCTGTCACGCCGCGTGGATGACTATATTGCCCGCCAGTATCCGCAGGTGAATGCCAGCACCAAGCGGGTGATGTTCGGTCCTTCCGGCGGCAGCGCCATTGAAGTACGCATCAAAGGCCCCGATCCCGACCGCATGCGACTGATTGCCAGTGAAGTGGGTGATATCCTCTCGCAGGATCCCGCCACCGACAGCGTACGCAATGACTGGCAAAACCGCAGCAAGGTCATCCGTCCACAGTTTAATCCGGCGCTGGGCCGCGAGCTGGGTGTGGATAAACAGGAGATCGATAACGCGCTGCAAATGAATTTCACCGGCAGCCGCGTGGGTTTATACCGTGAAGGTGCAGATTTGCTGCCGGTGGTGGTGCGTCCGCCCGCCAGTGAACGCCAGGATGCCAATCATCTGAACAACGTGCTGGTGTGGAGCCAAAGCCAGCAGCATTACATTCCGCTGAGTAATGTAGTGAGTGGCTTTAATCTTGAATGGGAAGATCCATTAATTCTGCGGCGCGATCGCAGTCGCGTGCTGACGGTAATGACCGATCCCAGCCCACTCAGCAGCGACACTTCCGGCGATATTCTGTCACGCGTGCGACCGAAAATTGATCAGCTCCCACTGCCACACGGTTACAGCATTGAATGGGGTGGCGATGACGAAAACTCCAGCGAGGCACAGCAAGGGGTGTTCACTACTTTACCGTTGGGCTATCTGGTGATGTTTGTGATCACCGTGCTGATGTTTAGCTCCGTAAAAAATGCCGTGGCGATCTGGCTAACGGTGCCATTGGCGCTAATCGGCGTGACGCCGGGCTTTTTGCTCACCGGTATTCCGTTTGGCTTTATGGCACTGATCGGCTTGCTGAGCCTGAGCGGCATGCTGATCCGCAATGGCATTGTGCTGGTGGAAGAGATTGAACAGCAAAAACAGGACAAAACGCAGCACGACGCGATTCTGTATGCCGCCACGTCGCGCTTGCGCCCCATCCTGCTGACCGCGTTCACCACGGTATTAGGCCTGGCACCGCTGCTGCGCGATGTGTTTTTCCAGAGCATGGCGGTGGTGATTATGTTCGGGCTGGGCTTCGCAACGATACTGACGCTGCTGGTTCTGCCGGTGATTTATGCCTGCTTCCACCGCGCTGAGAAAGCGACGTCAACATGAACGCCACCGGGCTGAATGTCATTAAGACACTCGGCTGCATGGCGGCAGTGACCTTTTTTACGCTGTATAACACCTGGGATCGCTACGATTATGATTACCACTGGATTCTGGCGTTCCTGACGTTTATCTCCACCATCGCTACCCCACTGTTTTTTGTGGTGGCGGGCATTATGGATAGCCACGCCGAGCAGGATTTACGCTGGCAGCTCAACAAGATCCGCAATGTGGTGATCGTCTTCCTCTTCTGGATGACGATTTACTATCTGTGGGAACCTTATCAGCGCGGTTACCTGATTCAGCCGTGGTTTGTGTTCTCGTTTATCGTGATTTACAGCTTTAATCCGCTGCTCAGCTGGCTCAGCCTGCATCGCTTAACGTTTTGCGCACTGGTTGGTGCCCTGTTGCTGTTTTCCTATGGCTACGATTTGCTGTCGGTGCTCTATCCCGAGGTGCGGGTCCTCAGTCTCGCGCCGCAATACCGTATCTGGACCTGGCTGCTGTTTTACCTCACCGGCCAGCTATTGTGTGAACCGGTGATTGCCGACTGGCTGAGTCGGAGAAGAGTCGCCCTCGTCGCCAGCTGCGCCCTGCCGTTTATTTATCTGTTCACCTGGTTGTACGAGCAGCACTTCTTCTTCGCGCTGTTTAAAGCCGACCGCAATGCCTTCCTCCTCACCGGCTCACAAATTTACCTGTTGGTGGTCGCACTGGTGTTAGCCGCCAGCGGCGTGCGCTTTCGCCGACATGCCGCCCTCAAAGAAACCCTGCTGGCTACCGTGAGTAAAACCATGACCGGGGTGTACATCATGCATTACTCGGTGTTTCACATCGTCACCGCGTTGATCCCGATCACTTCGCTGGCCACCAAGCTCACGCTGATTGTGCTGACCTTTGTGCTCTCGGTGCTGCTGGCCCGGCTGATTCTTGCCAACGGGTTGCTGAAAAAAGTCATTACTCTTTAAGGCACTGTTGCAGATCCGGCTGCTGGCCGCAGGCAATCCGTCCATTAATTTGCGCCATCATATAAGTGAAAAACGGATTCGAGGTATTACGCATCAAGGTGTCGAGCCCAACGGTAAGACTGGAAGTTTCTCCGCGCAGTGAGATGGTGCCGAGGCTGATGCCATAACGATTTTTCTCGGTGGGTTCGCGGCCATACAGCGAATCGGTGAGCGGGAAAGGGACGGCGATATGCGACAAGGAATACATATCCTGCGGCCACGCGAGATGCAGAGGACGCGTCACTTCGTTGGTTTGATCGGCAGGCGTGATGCGGGCAACCACCTCATAAGTGGTGGGCGACGCGTTAGTGATCACCGTTGTGGTATAATGACGCGGCGCGGCAGGCAGTAAGTCGTTGACCGCTGAATACAGTGCAGGCCGGAACAGCGCGCGCAAATTGGCCGCCTGATTAATATCGAAAATCACTAATTGGCTGCCGTTATCCGGTAAATAGCGATACAGCGCATTGACCACTGCTCGAGTGCTGACCGTAGAATCGAGGATCGACTGGAAAGTCAGTACCGGTGGTAAGCCACGTATTTCGCCATCGCGTGCGAGTTGCACAATCTGTTCCTGTAACGCCTGGGTTAACAACCAGGACTGTCGCGCCGCTCGCACCGGGAACGAATTGTATTTAAACGGGTTAAATTCCGGCACGATATTCAGCCACGCGGCTTTGGCAAACACCGGGAACACCGCCGGCCAACCGGCTAATCCCGCAAATCGAGCGTATGCCGTCACGCCAATCATCGGCGACAACAGCAACACCTGCTGCGGTTGGCGCAGATTATGATTCTGCTGAGCATCGAGCACATATTTCATCGCCAGCGCGCCGCCGTTGGAGTAACCCACCAGATGCAACGGGACCTGGGATCCCGCTACCCGGGTGGCTTCACGCACGGCCAGACGCGTCGCGGCCAGCCACATTTTCCAGTCCACTTTGGTTAACGATCCCGGCGCGGTACCATGGCCGGGCAGCCTGGGTACTACAGCAACATAGCCTTGTTGCTGATAGGCCTGTGCCAGATAACGCATGCTGTAAGGTGAATCCGTTAAACCGTGCAACAGCACAACCGCGCCTTTGATTTCACCCGCAGGTTTCAGCACAAACGAACGATTCCAGTCGGTAGTAAAGCCTGCCGGATAGACCGGGCTTTGCGCGTTATAGCGGTTGAGCGAGGTTTTCTCTTCGTCACTGAGTTGATCCGTGACGTTGTGTTTCATCTGCTTGAAGATCACATTTTCCTGCGCCAGATAATCGTCGAAGGTGGCGTGATCTATTTGCTCCACCGTCATTTCATCAGCCGCCCAGGTGTGCCAGCGATGCAGCGGCGGCCCCTGCTCAGATTGATATCCACGGATCAGCAGAAACATGATGAGCAATGCCATCAAGCTCAGGGCAATTCTCTTTAGCCACTTTAGCGCAGAAGAACGTTGCAGCATTTCAGAAGCCATAGCGGAACCAGGCAAACAGCACATTACCGTTGTTATAAGTGCCCGGAATATAGGTGAACTGCACGTTGAGGCGTTTATAGCCTGCGGAGAACAGCGGCAAAACAATCGGCAGCGGCACGTAGTTGGCGAAATCATCGCGCGCCGTGATGCCCGCCGTCAGCCCCAGCCCTAAGCGTACATCGCGTGCCTCATCCAGATACCAGCCCTTCTCCCAGCCGTAACCAATAATCGGCTGCCACATATTATGTGAATCCTTAAACGCCATCGCATACAGCGCGCTCCAGTCACCGTCTTCGTTGTAGCGCGACACACCAAAGCCCCCGCCCCACGGCGATTCGTTGTAGTTGTCGGTTTTCTCTTTGTCGTAAGCAAAACGCGCATGCCAGCTGATGAACGGCAAATAGAGGTCGTAATATTGTGGCTGCTCCCACGTTTGCGAGACATCCTGTTTCAGCCATTCCCAGCCATCACTCAATGTGCCTGCGGCGAGGGTTGGGAAGGTCAAAACACTCAACGAGACGCACAACGCCACCAGAAAAGTACGCATGGGTTATCCTTCTGCAAAAGCACCAATGATAGTGAGCAAGGGGAACAGCCAGCATGATCTTTGTGCCCATACCGGGCAGACCTTCTGGGAATATTATAGTTGTTGAGTGAAGGTTAAGGGTCTGCGCAAAGCATACTATTGCGTGGCACATTCCATAAGAACGAGGTCGATTTGACTGGCGATGAGGACTTGAGCAAACTATGTTCTTTTGTATTAACAGTTAATACACGGTGAGTTCAATGAGAAAAATAACGTCGGTTAGCGTCGGTGAACAACTCGATAACTTCATCTCGCGCATGGTTGATTCAGGGCGCTATGGATCAGCCAGTGAAGTGATGCGTTCGGCTTTACGGCTGCTGGAACAACAGGAATCACATGATCAAGTTGTCCGAAATGCCGTTGTTGAAGGGTTAGAAAGTGGCGAAAGCCCGCGTTCACTGCGTGAGATCGCTGCGGAAAGGAAGAAGCTTCATCGTGTATAAACTGTCCAAACTTGCCGACAGTGACTTTGCCAATATCTATGATTATACCTTGCTCAAATTTGGTGAAGCCCAAGCCGATCGCTACACCGATGCATTGGATGAGTTCCTTGAAACATTGTCAAAGATGCCTGAGATGGGACAGGATTACCCGCGCGTGCAGGATGTGAAACGTATTGTTTTCCAGTCACATACCATTTTTTATACTGCCAATCCTTCCGGAATATTTATTGCCCGAATTTTACATCAACAGATGGATACGGCTCGTCACCTACCCGACTTTTAATTCCACACTCAGCACTCTATCGCGCCCATAATCTTCCTCAACAACGCTTTTTTTACCTTTTCCAATCATCCCATCTTGATAACGATAACGATTTTCATTCAAATACAGCCTGCCACTCTTTCATGCATGCAGCACTGTGCGGTTGTTGGGAATCCATCTTGTCAGCGTTTGAGCGTTACTACACGGAACTGTTCCGCTTTTTGAGCGGTAGACTGCGGGATAAACACCTCGCGGAAGAACTGACCCAGGAGACATTCAGCCGCGCGCTGGCTGCCCCGGAACAGATTTCCTCGCACCGCGGATTGCTCTACCATATCGCCAGAAATCTTTTGGTCGACCGCTATCGCCTGCAGAAACAGTATGATCCCTCACAAGATACTGACACCGACGAGTTACTGGCACCCGGCTATGAGCAACCGGATAATCGCCTTGAGAACCAACAATATATCGACCATATTGTGGCTGCCATTGAGACCCTGCCGCCGCGCTGCCGGGAGGCTTTTATCCGTCATCGTATTGAGGGGCAGTCGCAAAGCGAAGTGGCTGCGAGCATGGGAATTTCAACCAACATGGTAGAAAAACACATCATTCGCGCCATGCTGGCCTGTCGTGCCAGCCGCGACAGCTGGCGTGATGAACAGTCGACAGGGAAGGCACGATGACGCGACATGATGAGCAGACGATTGCCGAACAGGCGATCCATTGGCTACTCCGTCAGCAAGAAGGCATGACGCAAGAGGAGCAACAGGCGTTCGAACGCTGGCTGCAGACGCCCGCCCATCGGGCAGAATACGAGGATTTGGGCGGGCTGTGGCAACAGACGGCAGCTATTCCTGCTGCTGCCGTTGCGCATCTGCGCCCCGCGCCAACACGCCGTATTGGGTGGCGTCCGATGGTCGCGACCTGTGCGCTGCTGTTACTGGCAGCCGTGCTCTACTTCCCGCTGCGTAGCTCCTTCGCCCCGCCGATTTACAGCGCAAGCTGGCACACCGGGCTTGGCGAGATGCGCACCGTACAACTTCCCGACGGCACCACGTTGTCACTGGATGCCGGTACTCAGCTCAACGTGCGCTACTTTGCCAATCGCCGGGAAGTGGAGATGCCACAAGGGCAAGTCTTCTTCCAGGTCAAACACAACCCGAGCCAACCGTTTGAGGTGCTTAGCGGCCCAACCCGCGTAACCGTAGTGGGCACCGAATTCCGGGTCCGTTACCTGCCGCATACCATGAGTGGTGAAGGCAGCGATGTCGCCGTGCGTTCTGGCGCGGTGCGCGTCGGTCCACGCAACAGCTGGGAGAACCGCTGGTGGCGGGCAATGCAGCATCTGCACTTGCCACAGGCGCAGCGGCATATCAGTGTGCTACACGCTTCGGAACGGTCGCTCACCGATGCCGAGGGACGATTGATTTCTCGTTCCACGCTGCCCGCCGAGAGCATCGCCGCCTGGCGCGACGATCGTATCGTACTGGATGACACGCGGCTGGATATGGCACTGGCGGAGTTTGCTCGCTACGGCGACGTTTCGCTCAAGCTGAATTCGCCTGCTGTTGCCGCACTGCGCATCAGCGGCAGTTTTGATACCAATCGGGTGGATAGCTTTGCTAACGCATTGCCTCGCGTGCTGCCGGTGAAAATAAAAAGCATTAAAAATCAATCCACTGTGGTCGCAACCGGCATGACGTTAAAAAATAATTAAAATCGACGTCAGGGTTTGACCCTGCGCGCCGTCTTCAGAAGAGAATGATTATTATTTATCTTATCTCTGGGGATCCTGAATGGCTGGTTTTTCTGTTTTACGTGCATTTCGACCTTCGCATATTGCCGTCGCGCTGGCGGTGGCGTTGCCGGCTTCCGCCGTTTTCGCCGCGGCAACGCTGTCACTGTCACTGCCCTCGCAACCACTGGCGACCTCACTCAACCAGTTAGCCAGACAGGCCAACGTGCAGCTGATTGCTGCACCGACATCCCTTGCTAATAAAACTGCTCCTGCGGTGAAAGGCTCGATGACGCTGAACAGTGCGCTGGGTAAACTGTTGGCAGGAAGTGGACTGGAGTGGACGCAGAATGGTGACACCGTCTCCGTCACGCCTTCGGCAGTAGGCGAAGATACGCTGACGGTAACGAAAACCCCGGGCAACTCTTCCGTCGTACCGGATCAAACCACCAGCGCCACTAAAACAGATACACCTCTGCTTGAAGTGCCTCAGTCGGTCTCGGTGATCACGCGTCAGCAATTGGACCGCCAGAATGTCCAGAGTGTCACCGAAGCATTGCGCTATGTGCCGGGAGTGAAAACCGAAACCTATGGCGTCGATCCTAAGGGTTATGACTGGATCTACATTCGCGGCTTCAATGCTCTGACCACCAACGACTACCGCGACGGCCTGCGTCAACTCAACAACAGTTATAGCTATTTCCGCACCGAGCCTTATGCGCTGGAACGCATTGATATTGTACGCGGCCCCTCATCTACCCTGTTTGGTCTGGGGGATGCTGGCGGAATCGTGAACCGCGTCAGCAAAATGCCTGACGCGCGCGGCGTGCATGAAGTTGAAGTCCAGTTGGGGAATTTCAATCGCCGCCAGGCGCAGTTTGATATGAGCGATAAGCTGGATGATGAAAGTCAGTGGCTGTATCGCGTGATCGGTCTGGCACGTGATAGCGATACCCAATTCCAGTATCGCGATGGCCCGCATGTCGAAGATAACCGCCTGTACCTCGCACCAACTTTAACCTGGCTTCCCTCCGCCGATACCAGTCTGACGCTGCGCGCTGATTACCTGCGCGATACCTCCGGTGGCACCGTGGCAGTACTGACGAATCCGGGCAATAAAACCACCGACACGCTCTTAGGCGATTACAACTACAACCGCTTCCGCCAGGAGCAGTACAGCGTGGGCTATGAGTTCAGCCAGCAGCTTTCTGAGGGCATTAAGTTCCGCCAGAACCTGCGTTACGGTCAGACCGATACCATTCTGAACAACCTGCTTGCAGGCGATCCAGACTTCACCACCAACACCGTGTCACGCAACGCCATTCGTTTTGATGAGCATATGAAAGCCTTCAATATCGATAACCAGTTGCAGATGGATTTCAACACGGCGTCAGTCGCACACACGCTGCTGGCCGGGGTGGATTACAGCTGGCTGGATGCCAACGCCAAGCGCTTCAGCGCCGTTGCGCCCGCGCTCAGCATCACCAATCCGGTTTACGGTCTGGATATTGCCGACCCGACCAACGCCGTGAATAACAACGATCAAACCACCGCCCAGTTGGGTGTTTACATGCAGGATCAAATTCACCTCACCGATCAATGGCTGGTGACGCTCGGCGGTCGTCATGACGATATCAGCATGCGCACGCAGAACAACCTCAGTGGCAACAGCTCATGGGTGGACAAAGATGCCTGGACCGGACGCGCAGGATTAACTTATCTGGTTGGCAACGGATTGGCGCCGTACATCAGCTACGCTGAATCCTTCGTGCCCAACAGCGGCACCGACAGCCAGAACCGCACCTTCGATCCGAGTAAGGCGCATCAGTATGAGATTGGGGTGAAATATCAGCCAGACAGCAATCTGCTGATGACGCTGGCCGCGTTTGATATCACCAAATCCAACGTGCTCACCAATGAAATCGTCGATGGCCTCGCCACCGGTTATCAGGTGGCATCAGGTGAAGTGCGCTCACGCGGCATCGAGTGGGAAACTCAGGCACAACTGACGTCTAACCTCGACGTGCTGGCTTCTTATACCTACACCGATGCCGAGATCAGCAAAAGCAACAATGGCGATCAGGGCAAGCAGCAGGCTAACGTGCCGAAAAACATGGCATCGGCATGGCTGAACTACGGCTTCCATCAGGGCATGTTTGATGGGCTGTTGCTGAGCACCGGCGTGCGCTATATCGGCAGCATGTACGGCGACAACGCCAACACCATTCCGGTAAAGAACTTCACCCTGGTGGATGCGGGCGTGAAATATCAGGTGAACAGAAATATTCAGGTCGGATTCAACGTACAAAACCTGTTTGATCATCACTACGTCGGCACCTGTGATGGCGATACCAGCTGCTATCCGGGCCAGGAACGCACCTTTATAGGCTCGCTGAAGCTGAACTTCTGATGTTCAACATCAGTCGTCGTACCTGCCTGAAAATGCTCGTCGTGCTGCCCATCGCGGCACGTGCGAGCCAGGTCATTCGCGATCGCCAGCGTATTGTGGCGATCAACTGGGCGGCAGCGGAAACGCTGCTGAGCCTGGGCGTCACGCCGCTGGCGATTTCCGATAGCCACTATTTTCGCCAACGCATTCCGCGCCCGCTGCTACCTGACAGCGTGCAGGATATCGGGCCTTTCTGGGAGCCCAATCTGGAAATGCTCGCGGCCCTGCGCCCCGCACTGATCATCAGCGATGCACTCCCCGCCGCCGTTATGACCAAAATGGCGACCATCGCCCCGGTAGAAACCGTCACCGCGTTTGCGACGTCAGGTGATTTATGGCAAGTCCTGCATGACTGGACCGGGCAACTGGGCGCACGTCTGGAGGTTACTCCCCACGCGACACAGTGGCTGCAACAGGTCGATACGGCAATGGACACTTATCGCCAGCGCCTGATTAATCCTCAACACAAGCGCGTACTGGTGATGGTGTTGGATCAGGATGGTAAGTACGCAACGCTTTACGGCAACGGCAGTCTGGCCGATGCGGTGTTACGCCAGATCGGTTTGATCAACGCCTGGCAGAAATCGGTTAACGCTGCGCACGTTGCGCGAGTGCGCATAGAGGAACTGGCCGATCTCCCCTGCGACTGGCTTTTCTACACTGAATTACCGACGGCGATGACACGTTTAATGCGCGCCCGGCAGCCGAACGGTTTATGGCACCACTTGCCGATGGTGGCGCAAGGGCGTGTGACCCGTTTGGATCATTTCTTTCCGTTTGGCAGCCTCGCGACGGCGCTTGGGCTGGCGGACGATATCACTCGCGTACTGGAAACCGCATCATGAAACCGAAGAGCGCCATGGTGCTGCTGTGCACCGCTTTTATTGCGGCACTCACGCTGGTCACGGTCAATTACACTGCGCTACTGGCACGCTATCCCGTCTCACTATCATCGCTGCTGGTTGAGCAAAGCTTTCTGCCGCGCATCGCTGTCAGCCTGCTGTGCGGCGCGGGCCTGGCGTTGGCCGGTTTGCTGTTTCAGCAGGTGCTGCAAAATCCGCTGGCTGAACCGGGAACACTCGGCGTGGCTGCCGGTGCCAATCTGGCGATGTCCGCAGCGCTGGTTTTCGCACCCGGCCTGCTGGTTATCGGTTTACCGCTGCTGGCGCTGATCGGATCGATGGTGGCCATTTTGATCCTGATGGCGCTCACCGCGGGTCGCCGATTCGCGCCACTGAGCGTCATTCTGGTTGGCATGGTTCTCAGCCTGTACGGCAACGCGCTGAACACGCTATTGGTGCTGTTCAACCACGATTACCTCAGCGATCTGTTTAGCTGGCAAGCCGGGACACTGACGCAAAGCGGCTGGAGCAGCAGCCTGGTATTGGCGGTAACGCTGGCTTGTGCACTGTTCGCCAGCCTGCTGCTGGTCAGGCCGCTGACGGTGCTGGGATTATCCGAGCAAAATGCCCGTGCGTTGGGTCTGGCCACCGTGCAGGTGCGCTTTATGGCGCTGGGCGTGGCGGTGTTTCTGAGTGCGATGATCACCAGCCAGGTGGGGATTATCAGTTTTATCGGGCTGGCGGCCCCGGCGATGGTTAAAGCCTGCGGCCTGCGCCGCTTCCCACAGCAGCTGATCGCCAGCATGCTCACCGGTGCAACCTTACTGCTGTTGGTCGATCAGCTCGCATTACGCTGTTCCCCTGCGGCGGGCGACATTCCATCAGGCGCCGTGACGGCACTGTTAAGCGCACCGTTATTATTGATACTGCTGATGCGGCAACGCGCCACACATCTGCCGACCGGGCAATCGCGGCTCAGCGCGACCCCGTGTTTCAACACGCGTCAACTGACCATCCTGTTGCTGCTTTTGCTGTTGGTTGTGCCTGCGTCTCTCTGGTTAAACCGTACACCGCCAGGCGCGATCACCTCACAGTTGCTGGTCTGGCGCTGGCCGAGAATCAGCGGTGCGCTCTGCGCAGGGATGATGCTGGCGTGTGCGGGCGTGCTAATTCAACGCTTAACCGGCAACGTGATGGCGAGCCCGGAGCTGACCGGCATCAGCAGCGGTGCAGCGCTGGCGGTGTTATTGACCGTGTTGTTCACCTCCTGGCCCCTGACGTTTATGTTGCCCGCAGCGGTGGTCGGCAGCCTGGTCGCCATCCTGTTACTGTTTTTGTTTGGCGCGCGCAGTGGGTTTAACCCGCAGAAGATGGTGCTGATTGGTTTGAGCCTTACCAGCCTCGCCAGTGCGCTGAATATGATACTGATGCTAAGTGGCGACCCGCGTGCTCTGATGCTGTTGAACTGGAGTACCGGCTCGACCGCCAACATTGATGCAAACATGGCCGTCGGTGCGATGGTTGCCGCGATGGTGTTGTGTCCGCTGGCGTTGATGATGCAACGCTGGTTAACGCTTTTAGGATTAGGGCAGCCGACTGCTCAGTCATTGGGCATCGCCTTGCGCCGCACGAATTTGTTGATTCTGCTGCTCACGGCATTACTCACTGCTGCGGGAACACTGCTGGTCGGCCCGCTGAGTTTTATCGGATTGCTGGCACCGCAGTGCGCCAGAGCGCTGGGTGCCCATTTGTTGCGTGATCAACTGTGCGCCGCCACGTTGATGGGGGGATTATTGATGGTGCTTGCCGACTGGTTGGGGCGCAACATCGCCTGGCCATGGCCGATCTCCGCCGGGCTGTTGACCGCATTTATCGGTGCCCCCTGGTTTCTATGGCAGCTGCGCAGAACGTCAGGCTGAAGAACACTCAGCCCATGACTACACGCTCATTGAACGCCTTACGCCATTTAGTCGGCGTGGTGTTAAAGCGTTGTCTGAAGTGATGGCGCAACGCTTCGGGAGAACAAAACCCCGCCTGCTCAGCGACCTGATCAATACTGAGCCCGTTGTTTTCGAGCATCGCGCAGGCCTTTTCCAGCCGAATGCCGAGCAACCACTCGCCCGGCGAGGTGCCGGTGGCATCATGAAAGCGACGAATAAAGGTGCGACGGCTCATGCCTGCTTGCCGCGCCAACTGTTCGATCACCATCGGCGCGTTCAAATTATTACGCAGATCGTCCAGCAAGGGCGCGAGGCTATTGCTGCGGCGTTGTGGAACAGGTTGTTGGATCAACTGCGCCTGGCTGCCTTCTCGTAGCGGCGGCGTCACCATTCTGCGTGCAGTGCGATTGGCGACATCGATGCCGTAATCGCGTCGAATCAGATGCAAACATAAATCGACACCTGCTGCACCGCCCGCCGAGGTGATGATGCTGCCTTCATCCACGTAAATCATGCCATGTTCCACCTGCACCTGCGGAAATCTCTCAGCGAGGATCTCGGTGCTATTCCAGTGAGCGGTGGCACGTTTTCCGTTTAACAGCCCTGTTTCGCCGAGCACAAAGCTTCCGGCGCAGATCGAGACAATCCGTGCGCCATTTTGATGGGCTTTTTGTAACGCTGTGATTAACGCCTCAGAAGCCGGTGCGGTCACGCTGCGCCAGCCGGGGATGACGATGGTTCCGGCTTCTTCCAGTAACTCAAGCCCACCATCCACCACCAGGCGCACACCGCCCTGCGCACCAAACACGCCCTCTTCCACCGACGCCACGCTCAGCTCATACAGCGGATGGCCGAAGACGTCATCTGCTCGGCCAAAGGCTTCAACGGCAGTGCCAAATTCAAATGTACAGAGGCATTCATACGCCAAAAGCACCAGCCGCCGGTTTTTCGGCGCAGTAGGATGGGAACGCAGAGAAGAAGTGATTTGCATGTCAGCCTTATCCATGATGTTGGCACGATCTTGACGATATCTGGCATCGGCATGGATTTCCACCGTTGCGTCAATCTTCCATGCTGACACGCTCTTAACGTTACGCAGGAATTCAGGATGAAGAACATGTTGGCGCTGATGGCGGTGTGCTTAGCCGCGTTGATGTCGGGACTGGAAATCTCCAGCGTGCCGGTGATTTTGCCGGTACTGGAACAGGAGATGCAGGCGAATTTTCGCGATCTGCAGTGGATCATGAATGCCTATACGCTGGCCTGCACCGCCGTTTTAATGGCGACCGGCACGCTGGCGGATAACTATGGCCGCAAGCGCATCTTTCTTATCACCATTGTCGGTTTTGGTTTGACCTCGGTGATGTGCGGGCTGGTCGGGAGTGCATTATGGCTCATTATCGGGCGCTTCCTTCAGGGACTGAGCGGCGGTGCAATGTTAACCTGCCTGATCGCCATACTCTCGCACCAGTTCCCGCAGGGAAAACCCCGCAGCCAGGCCTTTGCCGCATGGGGGATAACCTTTGGCTTTGGTCTGGGTTTCGGTCCTATCATCGGCGGGATGCTGGTGGCGGTTTTAAGCTGGCAATGGGTGTTTCTGGTGCACGGTTTTATCGCGCTGCTGACATTCGTGCTGGCGCTGAAAAATGTGGATGAATCCCACCCTGGCCATGGCAACAAACTCGATCGGGTTGGGTTGATCACACTCACCCTATGCGTGGTTGGCATGACCTATCTCATTACCCAGGGTGCCAGCATCGGTTGGCGAAGTCTTGAAGCCCGCCTGATTATGCTGGTGATCCTGATCAGCGCGGTGGTGTTTATCCGCACGGAGAAGCGCCATCCTCACCCGATGTTTGATTTCTCGGTGTTTCGCATTCGCTCCTTCTCGGGGGCTTTGATGGGTTCGATTGGCATGAACTTCAGTTTCTGGCCGCTGATGATCTACCTGCCGGTTTATTACCAGAGCGGGCTTGGGTTCAGCAGTATGGATACCGGTTTTGCCCTGCTTGCCTATACCTTGCCCACCTTACTGATGCCGCCGATAGGGGAAAAACTGGTGCTGCGATTTGGCGCTGCTCGTGTCATTCCCCTCGGATTATTTTCGATCGGTGCTGGGTTCGTGCTGATGAAACTGGCCATCACGTACCAACTGAGTTTGCTGCCGGGTGCCCTGCTGGCGGGAACCGCGCTCGGACTCACCAATACGCCGGTGACCAACACCACCACCGGTTCCGTTGCCGCGAATCGGGTAGGCATGGCTTCCGGGATTGATATCAGTGCACGTTTAATCACGCTGGCGATCAACATCGCCTTGATGGGCAGCCTGCTGGTGGCAGTGATCGCCGCCAGTCTGCGGCAACGTCTTCCTGCCTCCAGCGATGTGGTTGCGCTCGCAGAACGCATAGCGGCTGGCGCTGAAGTTTCGCTTAGCCGCGCTATCGCCTCGCAAGTGCTGGCTGACGGTTTTTCCGCCGTGCTGACCTATGGCGCGCTGGGTGTGAGCGGTCTGGCACTGGCGAGTTATCTGCTGTTCAAGCCTGAAAAGCGCAACCTGGCTGAGCGGACAGCGAATTCATGCGGGCGAGATTAATGGTTATCGCACGACATAGTCGAAGCGATCGATAACTTCTCATTCGTTCAAAGCACACGAATAACGAGAAAAAACGCCCTGTAATATTACGGGGCGTGTCGCAGAACTACCGTGCGGAGCATATCACCAGCGTTATTTCGCTGCCGCTGCGGCCTCTTTCACCCAGCCATCAAACGTGGCCCGGTGCGCATGAATCCAGCCATTCACGTGGCGCTGAATGTCTTCGCTGGACGATTCTCCCTGATGCATACGCTGGTTCTGCGCATTAACATCATTAAGCGGCAGTTTGACGATCTCGAACAGTTTCGCCGCGGCAGGATTCTTTTCTGCCCAGGCTTTATTTGCCACCACATGTTCATTGTTTGGTTTGAAGCCATAATTCTTGCCATTTGGCAGCGCGGTATCTTCATTCTTCTGCGAGCCTGGCGTGACAGAATGCGGCACCGTCAACCAGACCACATCTTTGCCCGGTTTTAATTCATCGCTCACCCAATAAGGCGTCCAGGTGAAATAGAGCACCGGCTTGCCGGCTTTATATCGGGTTAACGTATCGGCAATAATGGCAGAATAGTTGCCCTGATTTTGCTGTACCGTTTTACTCAGGCCATAAGCATCAATTTGTGCATTAATCACCTGACCACACACCCAGCCCGGATTACATCCCGCCAGATCGGCTTTGCCATCTCCATTAGCATCAAAGAGTTTAGCCAGTTTCGGATCTTTCAGCTGAGAGAGGTCGGTAATGTGATATTTGTCAGCGGTCTTTTTATCGATAAGATAACCCTGCGCGGCACCGCTGATATAGGTGCCTTTGCGGTAGAATTTTGTATCCCCGCCTGCGGCGTTGTACATATCCTTTTGCAGCGGTTCCCAGTTGACCGCCATGTAAGTGGCATCGCCCGCAGCAATCGCGGTGTAAGCCACGTTGTAATCCACTTCTTCAGTGGGTTTGACCTCGTAGCCCAGTTTTTCCAGCGCTCTGTTAATCAGCTCCGTCTGGAATGACTCTTCCGGCAAGGTACTTTGCACTGGGGAGACCGTCACACCTTTGCCCGGCAAGTCGGCAGCAAACAGTGTCGGTGAACTGATTAACGCAGTGAGGGAAATCGCGAGTACATTTTTCCTGGTCATAATTTAAAGCCTTATTATTTTGGTCAATGCCAGTGAATGGCGTGAGAATATCCCTCTGCAGTGAAGAGAGATGAAATGCAGCTGTCAGTAAAAGTTTAAAAGCAGAATATTACTGTTGCAGATAGTGACGTGCGTAACGAAGGCGGGTGTTGTAGGTGGAGAAAAAAGATAAGTCAGAATTCATCATTATGATATCTGGTGACAGACCCTGGTTCCTGTTATCAGGTCCGCGACATTCACTCCGGTAAATTAATCGTGCAGTAACCATAACACATTATTTTCTCACTGCAACCGCTAATCCTTTCCCCATTACCAGCAGAGAAATCAGGGCTGAAAAATATAGCGTTTTTTAACTACGCTAAAGCCATGAAATTTATCTCCACTCACCTCTTATCAAATAGACATCGGTAACCACGTGAAAACGGTTACCGATGCTCCTTGATGTAAAACGTTTATCGGCGCAGGCGCGCCGCTACCGGATTGCCCTGCGCGGCGCTGCTCGCAAGCTGATAAGCGTTATGCGAGGCGCGATGCGGATAGCGGAAAAACAGCGCAATCCAAATGAATGAGACGATAGCCACGGCGGCAACATAGTACACCAGCGTAAACGCACTACCCGACCAGCCAATCAACGCCGCGCCAATCAGCGGTGCTGTGCCACCGAACAACGCGGTACCGGTGTTGTACGCCATGGCACCCGCAGAGGCACGCATCTCGGCCGGGAACATATCGACCAGACTGATGGTCATTCCACTGGTGACCATCGGGAAAACCATCACTGGCACAACCGCTGCGACAATGGCACTGCCTAACGTGCCATGCTCAGCATAGGTGAAAGCAAAAAACATCGCCGGGATCACCAGCACACAGCCCAACAGTAACCAGCGTTTTCTGCCTACCACATCACTGAGATAGCCATGCAATAGCGTGCTAAAAATCAGTACAAACTGAGAAACTAACACCGCCATTGCCGCATCGGTTTTGGCTAGCCCGACAAACGTGGTGAGATACGTGGCGAAGAAGCCCAGAATCAGATAGTTGGGCAGCGTATGACTCATCAGTATCGACATGAATACCAGGATATTTTTCCACTGCGAGCGAATGACCTGAGTCACCGTTGGCGGGTTCAAACGCTGCTCCACCCGCGCCCGTTCAACCGCGCGGAATTCCGGGCTCTCATCAAGCTTGCGGCGAATCAGTAACCCAACCAGCCCCAACGGGAGGCCGATGGCAAACAGTACACGCCAGCCCCACTCCTCCATTTGTGCCGCCGTGATCAACGAAGACAACAAGGTGTAGAGACCAATAGCGATCACCGTGCCGATATAGGCACCTATGGGTGAGAATGACGCACGAAAGGCGCGGCGTTTTTGATCACTGTTTTCGACAATGTAATCCGTGGCTGTCGCGTATTCGCCGCCAGCAAAAAAGCCCTGAATCAGTCGGCAAATCACCAGCAATACGGTGGCGCTGGTGCCTGCCTGCGCGTAAGTGGGGAGAAGAGCGGTCAAACCGGTCACCACACTCATGCCGGTGATGGTGATCATCAACACCGAACGCCTTCCCCAGCGATCGCCCGCCAATCCCAACACGATGCCACCAATCGGGCGCACCAGAAAACTCGATGCATACAGCAGTAATACCGAGAGCAGTGCCGTCAATGGCGCATCCTGCGGGAAAAAGATCCGTGAAATCACACTGGCCAGTAGGCCGTAGAGGGCAAAGTCGAGAAACTCGACCAGGTTGCCGGCAACAGCACCGATCAGCGTTTTGCGCTGCATTTCAGGTGTCACCTGAGGAAGCGTGGCAGAAGTTGTCATGGTTAACCCCATCTTCACCGCATAACAGCACGGTCAGTGAACGTGACTCAGAATGAAATCAATCATTCCACATTACGGCATGGCATTCCGTTAATTACGTTAGTTGAGTGAAAATTAGACGTCAATATGCGGGTGAGAGGATTTCGCTATAGGTCACACGGAGATTGAGTTGGAGGACGAGAAGGGAGAGAAGTCGATTTACGTAAAACAAAAACAATACGTTAGGATGAAATGACCACACCGCAGTGTGGTCATTGCGTCATGCCGTTAACCTCTGGCATTTCTCTGGAAGCCAATTGCCTGGGCAGCCTGAACGGTTAACGCACCCCACTCTGCAATTTTTTCTTCATGGTAACGAGAGTCCGGCATCGAGATGCAGATACTGGCGACCGGCTGGTGGGCTGCATCAAAAATGGGTGCCCCGATGGCGAAAATACCAGAGCGATAATAGCCTCGGTTGATTGCATACCCGCGCTCACGCACCTGCTTCAGTTCTGCGCGAAGTTTATCGGCATCGGTGATGGTGGCCGGGTTAAAGGCACTCAGCTCGCCGGTAAGGATATTTTCAAGCTGGCTTTCCGGTAAGAACGCCAAAATCGCCATGCCATTTGCCGTGGAGTGAATGGGCGCAATATCCCCAATCGGGCTAACCGCGCGCACGGGATGCGGACTTTCCAGCCTGTCAATCACCACCACCGCGCCATTGCCGTCATACACTGACACATACACCGTCTCCTGCGTGCTATTGCGCAACTCTGCCATCGGATCCTGGACGGCAGCAGACAGTCCGCCGCCCGCCAGCTCGATCGGCCGCACGCTGAGCACACGAGGGCTGACGGTCCAGCGCGGCATGTCGCCTTCAATCAATCGTAACCAGCCCGCCTCATGAAAGGTCCAGAGAATACGCTGCACGGTGGTTTTTGGCATCGACATCATTTTGGCCAACTCGCCCACACTGATCGGCTGTTTCTCGGCCACCCTCTCCAGCACTTTCAGGCTTTTAATCAGGCTCTGCATACTCCACCCTCCCTACTTTCTGACTTCATTGTCTCCACTTGCTGTGCCGTAATATGGCACAGCCTGCTCTCTGCCGCTCGGCGTTTTGCCCGCGAGCCGATCACAATTTCCTCCGAATGCTTAATTTTTGTGCTTGCAGGACAGATAAAATCATGTCACGTTAAAATTATGGAATGGCATTCCTTATTGTGGAACGGCTAGATTTCAGCCGCTGGATTTCATGAATGATGTTTAGCGAGGCAGAGTGATGAGAAGTCATCAGTCGATATTTACCGAAGATTTTAAGGCGGCGCCCTATTGGTGGGAGCAGTGGCAACCACAGGATGCGTCGCCCAGTGACGTTCCGCCCGAAACGGAATACGTGATTATTGGCGCTGGCTATGCCGGGCTGTGCTGTGCATTGACGCTGGCGCAACACGGCAATCAGGTGGTGATTCTGGAAGCCGGCTTACCGGGCAGTGGCGCGAGTACGTTGAGCGGTGGTCAGGTCACTGGCGGCATCAATGTGGGCAAAACCATGTCGGCCCAAAAGGGGCTGCGGCAGAGCGATGAGCAGCGAAAACGCGAGCTGCTGCTGGAGGCGGCTGACGGCTATCGCTATCTGGAAAGCCTGATCGCACAGTACGCTATCAACTGCGATTATCGACAAACCGGTCGCCTCGCCGCCGCGTGGATCCCGGAACATCTGGAGAACTGGAAAAAGCGGTTGCCACTTCTCAATAGCGTGAGTCAGGTGCAGGCGCGCATGCTAACGCGCGATGAACTGCGCGCCGAACTGGATAGCCCGGCTTATCACGGCGGCGTACTGATTGAGCGTGCTGGTCTGCTCAATCCCGCGCTTTATTATGCAGGTTTGCTGGATGCGGTGCGCAAAGCTGGCGTGGTGGTGTGCAGTGGTTCTGCGGTGAGTCGCATTGAGAAACACGCGGCGCATTACCAGGTTGATTCTCTGCGCGGCAGGCTCAATGCGCGTCAGGTGATTATCGCCACCAATGGCTATACCGGGCCAGAAATGGCCCATTTGCGCGCACGCGTGGTACCCGTCACCAGCCATCAGATTGCCACTGAACCGTTATCCGCAGATCTGCGACGCACGCTAATCCCGCACCAGCGCGGCATCGCGGAAACCCAACGCGTCACGCACTATTTCCGTTATTCACCCGATGGCTCTCGTCTGCTCTTTGGGGGCCGCGCACGCTTCTACGCCCTTGATCGCCAGCAGTCAGCTCGCGTGCTGCATCAACATCTGACGCAACGTTTTCCTCAGTTACGTGACATCAAAATCAGCCATAGCTGGGGCGGTAAAGTCGCCGTCACGCTCGACTACCTGCCGCATATCGGCCAGACGCCGCAAGGCTGTTTTTATGCCGTGGGCTGCAACGGCAGCGGTGTCACCATGATGAGTTGGCTCGGCCATCGTTTAGCCCGTCACCTGATCGAAAATACACCGTTCAACGCAAGTCCTTATGGGGTATCGCCGCTGCCCGGCCACCCGCTCTACACCGGCAACACCTGGTTTATGCCGCTGCTTGGCAGCTACTACCAGGTGCGCGATCGCCTGGATAAATCCGCTCATTCGCAAACCAATTAGGGGGAAGTATGGGATTACGCATTGGTGTCGATATCGGCGGCTCGTTTACTGACTTCGCCGTTTTCAACGAAGCATCGGGGCAGTTGCACAGCCTGAAAGTGTTTTCTCGTCCCGATGATCCGGGCCAGGAAGTGCTGCACGGCGTTCAGGAGTTAGTGAAGCGCTATGGGATCGATCCCGCCGATATTGAATATTTTACCCACGGCACCACCGTTGGCGTGAATGCCGTGGTGCAGAAAAAAGGGGCGAAGCTGGGGCTGATCACCAATCGCTATTTCGAGGATGTCCTGGCACTTGGCAGGCTGAAGACGCCGGATATGTACAGCCTGCATTCGCTGCGTCCGGAACCCCTGGTGTCGCGCGAAAATGTGTTTGGTATTGACGGTCGAATGGATGCGACCGGAAAAGAACTCACGCCGATTGCAGAACAGAGTGTGCTGGCCGCTGTCGCGGGCTTGCGCGATGCGGGCTGTGAAGGAGTCGTGATTGCCCTGCTGCATGCCTATCGCAATCCCGAACATGAGAAGCAGGTCCAGGCCCTGATTGAAGCGGCCGTGCCAGGCTTTTTTGTCTGCTGCTCTAGCGATGTCTGGCCGACTATCCGCGAATTCGAGCGTACGCAAACCGCCGTGATTGGTGCCTATGTTCAGCCACGCGTCGCGCATTATCTCGGCGCTTTGCAGCAGGCACTGACGCAAGCGGGCGTGGCGGCTGAGTTGAAAGTCACCAAGTCCAATGGCGGCGTGATGAGCGCAGAGCGCGGCAAAGCCGAGTGCGTGCAGATGATCTTGTCGGGAACCGCATCAGGTGTGATGGGCGCCGCCTGGGTGGCACGCCAGTGCGGTCGTGAGAACGTCATGAGTCTGGATATTGGCGGCACCACCGCCGATGTGGCGCTGATCGTCAACGGAGAAGCGCAATATGACACCGGTGAGTATATCGGTGACTACCAGATTCACATTCCGTCCGTGTCCGTCACATCGATTGGTGATGGCGGCGGTTCTGTGGCGCGCGTTGATGAGTTTGGCGTGCTCAAAGTTGGGCCAGAAAGCGCAGGCTCAACGCCTGGGCCAGTGTGTTATGGACGTGGCGGCACGCAGCCCACGATTACCGATGCTTTCGTGTCATTGGGCATTCTTGGCCAGGCAACGTTGGGCTACAACGCGGTGAATGTGGATGTCGCCGCCGCGAAAGCCGCCATAGGATCGCTGGCCGATCGACTGGGCCAATCCATCGAAGCCACGGCGGAAGCGATCATTAACGTTTCCGTGTCCGGCATGTACGCAGGGATCAGCCGACTGGTTTCCCGTTTCGGTATCGACCCGCGCGCCTTTTCCCTGATGCCTTTTGGCGGTGCAGGCCCGATGATGGCCTGCTATCTGGCGCGCGCCATGCACATGCGTGAAGTTTTGGTGCCGCTGACACCCGGCGTGCTGAGCGCCTTAGGCGGTCTGGTTGCCGATGTGAAAAACGATTTTGTTCGCATCATTTATGGTGATTTAAGCGCAGATAGCTTGCCACACCTCGAAGCTGAATATCAGCAACTCGAACAGCAAGCCCGCGAATGGCTGAGCCACGAAGTCAGTGATGCCAGCCAGGGCCAGTTTAGCCTCTCGGCAGAGATGCGTTACAAGGGGCAGTCGTTTGAGATCGCCACACCGTTACAGCGTGAGGATTTGGCGAGCGGCAATCTCTCAACGCTACGTGAAGCCTTCCACGCGCAACACCATCATTTATATGCTTACAGCGACCGTGATGCACAGATTCAGGTGGTGTCGCTACGTCTGGTGGTCAACATGCCCACGCCGAAGCCGCAACTCGAACCATTGCCGCACTCTGACGCAGCACCGATCCCCGCTGAGCATATTGATGTGTGGATGTCGGGCCGTTATCTCACCGTGCCACTTTACCAGCGCGAGCAGCTTGCGGGCGGTCAGTCATTTACCGGGCCTGCAGTGATTACCCAGTCCGACACCACTGTCGCCGTATTACCCGATTTCCGCGCCCGGGTGGATGTGCTCGGCAATCTGATCCTCACTGACCTCACCCACACGGCTTAATAAAGGAGTCGCAATATGGCTTTTGATACTTCAGGTCTGCAGATTCTGGCTAACTACTGTGTGGCGGCAGCAGAAAGCATGGCCCATACGCTGGTGCGTACCGCGCATTCGACTTTTGTCAAAGAGACGGAAGACTTCTCATGCGCCCTGCTCACCCCCGAAGGTCTGGCATTTGCTTCGCCGAAAACCTTAGGCGCCACCTGGTATATCGGTCTCGATTACGGGCCGGTACTCGGCATGATCGAGGACTATCGCCCCGGCGATGTGGCGATGACCAACGATGCTTACAGCGGTAACGTTGCGACACACAGCCCGGATATGGTGATGTGGAAACCGGTGTTCTGGCAAGGCAAGCTGGTGTGTTTTGTTGGTGGCCATATTCATAACACCGATGTGGGCGGGGCCGTGCCCGCCTCGCTGTCGCGCACGCTGACAGAGATCCATCAGGAAGGAATACGTATCCCGCCGACTAAGATCGTGCGTGAAGGCGTGCTGGATGAAGCGTTGCTCACGTTGATCAAAACCAATGTGCGTGCGCCAGAACAGAATATGGGTGACCTGCATGCCCAACTGGCGATGCTGGCCAACGGCGAAAAACGCGTGCTGGAGATGATCGCGCATTTTGGTGTGGAAGATTTTCAGCAAGGGATGGTGGCCCTGCTCGATTATGCGGCGCAGCAGGCACAACGCATCCTCGAGAGCGTGCCGGATGGCGATTATTTCTTCGCAGAATACGCTGACGAAGACAGTGTGAACGGCAAACCGATGCGCGTGGCGATGACGCTGAAAATTCGCGGCGGCCGCGCCATCCTTGATTACACCGGCAGCGATCCGCAATTGCTTTCATCATTGAATATGCCGACCGGCGGCATGACGCGTCACGCGCTGGCGCTGGTCGGCTATCACTATGTGCTCTATACCCTGAATCCCGATATTTTGCTCAACGCGGGGCTGGATCGCGTCGTCGAATGTGTGCTGCCCGAAGGCAGCGTGATGAATGCCGTTTACCCGGCTGCCGTCGGCATGCGCAGTCTGACCTGTAAGTTAACGCATGTATTGACCTTTGGCGCATTTTCACAAGCGATCCCTGACCGTTTGCCTGCCTGCGCGGCCTGTGGATTGGCGATTCTGAACGTGAAAACCACCAACACCTCGGGTCGCCCGGTGATTGCTTCCATCGGCCCGGTGGGCGGCGGGGCGGGCGGCATGCCGTTCGGTGACGGAGAAGAAGGATCGGGCGCTAACGTGGCATTTCTGCGCAATACCCCAGTGGAGATTAACGAAGCGGAAGTGCCGATTCGTATCACACGCTATTGTCTGGTACCCGACTCCGGCGGTGCAGGAAAATATCGCGGTGGTTCCGGTCTAATGATGGAGTTTCAGGTGTTTGCACCTGATACCACCGTCACGGCGCGCAACCGCGATCGCACCCACTTTGCTTCCTGGGGTGTTCTTGGCGGGAAAGCGGGCAGCAATGCCATTTTTGTGAAAAACCCGGAGAGTGAAGCACCTGAAATGCTCGGCAATAGCGATGTGATCCGTTGCCAGGCAGGAGATGTGATTCGATTAACCGGAGCCGGTGGCGGCGGATATGGTTCACCGTTGGAGCGTGATCCCCAGCAGGTGTTATCAGACGTGAAAAGCGGCTACGTTTCTTCGGCGCGTGCCGAGCAGGATTACGGTGTGGTGATCCGCGAGGGTGAGCTGGATGTTGAAGCCACGCAGATGAAACGCAATCAACGCTCTGCGACAGCCGCCAGCGTGGCACATTTTGACTTTGGCCCATGGCGCACTCGCTTTGAACAAAGCTGGACGCCGGAGCGCTATCGGGCATTGACTGATATCTTATCTCGCGTGCCGGTCATATGGCGTTTTCATATCAAACATCGCCTGTTTGATGCGCTTGCCGCTGCGGAAGCCCGGGGGCAAACCGCTCAGGGGGGTCAGGTAATCTATCAACTCTTTGACGAATTGAGTGAGGAGTTCCGGGATTTCCTGCAGGCGTAACGTTGCCCTGAAGCAGCTATAAAAAAGGGATGCTATCGTCAGCATCCCTTCTCATTTTCACTGGGTTAGAACGGACCCCAGTTGATCGCCACACCAATCAGCAACGTCACCACGCAAATCGCAAACCAGATGGCGACGACCGGTGCCACGAATTTAAGCCATTTGCCGAACGAAATATTGGCAGTGGCCAGCGCGGCCATCAGCACGCCCGAGGTCGGGCTGATGGAGTTCACAATCCCTTCGCCCAGCAGCACGGTTTGCACCGTGACCTGACGTGTCAGACCCAGGTTATCGCCCAGCGGGGAGAAAATCGGGATCAACAATGCTGACTCGCCCGAACCGGATGAAATGCCGAAGTGCATCAGTGCGGCGCTGATAAACATGCCCACAGCGGCAATCGCGGGCGGAACCGGTGCCAATAAGTCTGACAGGAAGCCAACGATCGGATCGAGGATATTGCCCTGCTGCAGCACCACCGAAATCGCACCTGCCATCCCGACAATAAAACCGCCTTTGACCAGCTGAGAGCAGCCGGACAGGAAGGTGTTAGCAATAGCAGAACCGGACAAACGGCCAATTAAACCGACCAGAATCGACAGGATGATAAACATCGCCGACATCTCATTGGTGGCCCAATGCAGTTGCACCGTGCCGACCATAAACAGAATCAGCGTCACCGCGCAGGTCAGCAGAATCAGTTTATGACGGCCGGTAATTGCCAGCGGTTCAGCGCTTTCCACCGCAGTGTCCACGCGCACCTGACCATTTTTGCGCATGCGCTTCACGGTAATTATCAGGTAAATCGCCACCGTCAACACAAACAGCAGGTTGGTAATGCCGCGCAGTAACATGCCCGAGAACAGCGGCAACTGCGCCAGATGCTGTGTCAGACCGGTGGTGGCCGGGCCGAGAAACGCCACGTTGAAGCCTGCCGCGCAGGTCAGGTAGATCAGCGCCATGCCGATCACCGGCGGCAAGCCTAACGAACGTGCCACCAGCAGACCAATCGGCACAAAGGCCACCACCGAGTTTTGCACCACGCCGGTACTGCCGAGGATGGCGAAGATCACCGCGAAAATCAGGATCAGACGGGTATCGCTGATTTTGGTGCTGCGTGACAGCGAATTCAGCGCCGTGGCAATCGCGCCGGTGGCTTCAATCACCGCCAGCAGCCCGCCGGTGAACAGAATCAGGAAAATGATCGGTGCCGCTTTGATCACCCCCTGCACGATGGCCATGAAAATCTCGCCGGGATAAACACCCGTGCGCGCCACTTCATGCAGACTGCCCTTAATGGCAAAGGTCACGCCATTGCGGGTTTCATGATCAAACTTGCCCGCCGGGATGATCCACGTTGCTACCGCTGCCAGCACCAGGATGATAAACAGCAGTAGATAAGGGCTCTGCTCACTCTTTTTGCCTGCGGGCTGCATCGCACTATTTTTTTCGACATTAACCTGCGACATGGTTTTCCCCCAGCATTAGACCCGCTACCAGCGCGGTGCGTGAGGCAATATCGGCAATGATGATGTGCTCATGACGCGCATGAATACCTGCGCCAGTTGCGCCCAATCCATCTAAGGTTGGGATACCCAACGCTGCAGTGAAGTTACCATCACTGCCGCCGCCCACCGATTGACCTTCCACGCTGAAACCGATCTGTTGTGCCACGGCTTGCGCACGCTGCATGATCGCCAAAGACTCTGCGCTCTGGCGCATCGGTGGACGCGATTGTGCGCCGGTAATCTCCAGCTTGATGCCCGGTAAATGCGGTTGAATCAGGGTGATTTCGGCGTGAATGCGCTGGGCTTCCTCTTCGCTGGTGACGCGCGTGTCGATGCCCAGTACCGCTTTATCCGCCACCACGTTGATGCGATTACCGCCCTGCGCAATACCGACGTTGACGGTAGTGCCACGATCCGGTGCATTCAACCCATGCAGGAACAGCACCTGATGTGCCATCTCCTGCACTGCGCTGATACCTTCTTCAGGGTTGTTACCTGCATGCGCGGCCTGGCCGGTGATCACGATTTGATACTGACCCGTACCTTTGCGCGCAACCTTCAGCGCACCGGTGCCAGCCACGGCGGGTTCCACCACCAGCACTTGCGATGACCCTAACGCATGACGGGAAAGCCACTCGCTGGAGCTTGGGCTGCCCACTTCTTCGTCGCTGCCACACAGGAAAACGATGCGTTTCCCTGCCAGCAAGTCGTGTTCTTTTAACGCGCGTGCGGCCCAAATCGACTGCACCAGGCCCGCTTTCATGTCCAGAATGCCAGGGCCGTAAAACTTGCCGTCCTCCTCGCCCATCGGCAATTCGCCTTCATCCCAGACGGTGTCAAAATGGCCGAGCACCACGGTTTGATCGTCGCCTGAGCCCAGCGTGAACTTGAGGTGGTTCCCGTAGTGTTCCTGTACATCGATTTCAGCATCAATACCCAGACGCTTGGCGAACAGGGCTTGCAGCACGTTGCCACAGCGATCCACCGCCGCCTTGTTCATTGACGGTGACTCTGCTGCCACCAGGGTTTTGATATCTGAGAGAATGTCGTCTGAATGCTGTTGCAAATAACTTATTATATTTTTCATTACTTCTGTCCTCACCAAGTGAATCCCGAGTATGAGGATAAAATTGCGCTTAAAAAATGGGTATAAAACGTTATTATTGTTGACCTGAGAACAACAGATAATGAAAACCTATGGCAATGCTGCTCTATCCTGACAAGTCCATAAGATACTTGTATGAAGTCGGTGTCCATGGCGGCATTCGTCGTGCGGCGGAAGCACTGGATGTGGATCCCGCGGCCATCAGTCGTCAGCTTTCGCAGCTGGCGCGTGATATGCAACTGCCGTTGCTGGAGCGGCGTGGACGCAATGTGGTGCTCACCGAAGCGGGGAAATTGCTGGCTGAGGATTACGCGCAAACGCATCAACGCAGAAGCCACCTGGAAAGGCGTCTGCGTGATTTGCGCCATAAACGCGGCGGCTCGATCCGTATGCGTGTCGGCCAGGGGATGGTCGATGAGGTGGTGAAGTATGTCTTGCGGCCTTTTTCGCAAAGCTATCCTGAAGTGTTCATCGATATCTTATCGGGCGATATGCAAACCACGGTAAGCCTGATCACCCGTGGCGAAGTGGATATGGCCGTGGGTTTTGGCCCCCTTGGCCCGCCAGGCGTGAAGTGCCACAGTTACCTGCGCGGCCCCATCTGCGCCATTGTGCATCGTGATCACCCCATCGGATTGTATCAACAGGTGGATGTCAGCGATCTTGCCGAATATCCACTGATTGGCATGGACAAAGACTTTGGTATTCAAAGCTATATGAACGTCATGTTTAATCAGGAAGGATTGGTGTTCACGCCCGCCTACAGCTGCAACCTGTTTTCCAGTGCCATTGCGCTGAGCCAGGCGGGAATGGGCATTGCCTTTATGACCACTAAAGTGGTTGAAGACGCGTTGACGTCGCGTAATCTGATCGCGGTGCCGATCAATCATCGCATCGCCCGCGAGAGCCAATGCCATCTGTTACGCAGCGCCGACCACCGCTTTACCCCTGCTGCACAGCACCTTTGGCAGCTGCTGTGCCAGTTTTTTGAGGGCAGTTCACATTCTGCATCATAACGGATTTCACGTTGTCGGCGACTTAGATGCAGCTGACCGCAGCGTATAGTCGGCCATGATCGACCAGTCACGATCGCCGCCTCCGGCGTTAACCGCTCGATGCATTTGCTGATGCACCGCCTGCAACATCGGCAGTTCGGCTTTAGCGTGGGCGGCAGCGGCCTGCGCCAAACGAAGATCTTTTAACCCAAGGCTGGCCTTGAAGCCGGGTTCATACACCTCCTGCATGATGTTGGCGGAATAGACCTGATAGCTCCGGCTACCAAATAAGGTATTGAGGATCAGATCAAAGAAGCGTTCACGTTCCAACCCTTTGGCTTCGGTGAGCACCACGGCTTCCGCCATTGCTTCAATCGCCATGGTGATCATCATGTTACAAGCAATTTTCGCCGCATGAGCCGCGGCCGGTGTTTCGCCCATATTCCAGATGCGTTTACCAATCAATGCTAATACCGGTTCCACTCGGCTAAGCGCTGACGATTCTCCGGCTACCAGCACATTTAACTCGCCGCGCGCGGCAACGTCCGGCCTTCCCAACACCGGTGCTGCGATATAAGCAATACTCGCCGCCTGATGGCGCTGCGCCAGCTCATGAGAATAAGCCACCGAAATCGTCGACATCACGATGTGCACCAGATGCGGGTTGGCCTGGGTGAGCAGATCATCATTGATGATCACATCCTCAATCGCCCCATCATCAGAGAGCAGCGTGATCGCGACATCAGCCTGAAAAGCTTCAGTGGCGGTGGTGAGTGCTGTGACTCCCGGCACTTCACGAGCGGATCGACTCCATCCTGAAACCTGATGCCCTGCGGCGAGAAAATGTTGTGCGATAGCACTGCCCATCGCACCAAGACCGATAATTGCAATATTCATCTTGTTACCCTGTTGATAGCGCTGAACGCAGCCAGCGCAGGAGGCGTGATTAATGGCCGGTGCGCGCGCCGGAACTGAAGCCGTGATTGCGAGCCCGCAAAGTGATGAGAAAAGCGATTGCCAGCAGCACAAGCAAAACGGGTGGGAACGACTGGGCGCCCCAGTGATTCAACAGAATGCCGCCCGTGATGCCGCCCGCCGCAATCGCGCCGTTCCACGCCACCACGTTCATGGAAAGTGCGATATCTGCGCCCTCTCCAGCGGTATCCGCGAGCGCCGTTTGCAATAGCGTTGCTGCCCCGCCGAAGGTCAATCCCCACACGGCCACGCCGAGGTACAGCATTGCTGGAATGTGCGAAAAGCCCATAAATCCCAACGAAACCAGGGCAAATACCGCCAGACTCACCAAAACGCTATTGCGTAAGTGGTGATCGATCAGCCGCCCGATCACAGCAATCGCCAACAGCGCGGAAAGCCCGAACACCAGCAGCACGACATCCACTTGAGAACCCAATCCGGCCAACTGCAGAAACGGTGCGATATAGGTATAGAGAATGTTGTGAGCCAGCATCCAGGCGATCACCACACTAAGCACAGGCCTCACACCTGGCGTGGTGAGCACCTTCAATAGCGGCATACGTTCATGGCGCGATTGCCCCGGATAATCAGGCACTTTGGCCAGCACCCACACCACCAGCACAAGGGTTAAGGCAGAGATAACCGCGAAGGCGCTGCGCCAACCCAGCACGCCACCCAGCCAGGTGCCGAGCGGCAAGCCCAGTGACAAGGCAATGGGCGTGCCCACCATGGCGATGGCCATCGCTTTGCCCTGCTGGTGAATCGCCACCATCCTGCGGGCATAGCCCGCCAGCAGACTCCATGACAATCCCGCTGCTACACCGGCAAAAAAGCGTGCCGTTAACGTGAGCCAGTAATTTGCGGATAGCGCCGTAATGGAATTGAAAATCAGGAATCCGGCGATAGCCAGCAGCAATACATTTCTGCGCCGCCAACCTTGTGTCGCGATGGTCAATGGGATCGCGGCGATCAGCGATCCCAGCGCATAAGCCGTGACCGTCTGCCCCGCCAGCGCGTTAGAGATGTTCAGTCCCGCCGCCATTTGCGGCAACAGCCCGGCAGGCAAGGTCTCGGTGATGATGCAAATAAAGCCCGTCATCGCCAGCGCCAGCAGAGCCGATATCGGCAGACGTTCTGCTGCTTCATCTTGCTCAGTGAGTGCGAGTTCTTTTTCCATAATTCCTTCTGAAATCATTTATGTATCGACTGGTATATATTTAGACCCACAATATCGACTTGTTGAGGTTAAAGAGGGCGATCTGGATTTATGTAACGATCGATACACTAGTAAGGCAGGTTCACTTTGTCAACGAGATATGTATCGTTTAGTATAGTAATCCACTGCACGCATTAAATAAGAGGACGCGATGGCGACGATGGGACGCCCGAGAACATTTGATCGAGACCAGGCGATCGAACAGGCGATGTATCTGTTTTGGCAGCAGGGTTACGAATCGACCTCACTCAATCAGCTCAAGGCCAGCATCAATAACGGCATCTCCGCACCCAGCTTTTATGCCGCATTCGGTTCGAAAGAGGCATTATTCCGTGAGTGTGTGCAGCGCTATCTCGCGACCTTTGGTCAGGTAACGGAATTCCTGTGGGATACCAATCTGACGGGACGCGAAGCCGTGGAAACCTCGTTGCGACGCTCAGCGCAGATGCAGTGCGAGAAAGGCCATCCAACCGGATGTATGGTTGGCCTCGGTGCCATGAGCGCCACCTCCGCCGAACATGCTGCCGTGGCCGAACCGCTGACACGCTCGCGCAATCGTACCCGAGCCGGAATCGCCGCCGCGATAGAGCGTGCCGTTGCCGCGGGCGAGTTGCGGCCAGACGTTGATGTCAGCGCGTTGGCGGCATCTTTCAGCACTTTTATGTTTGGTTTATCGATTCAGGCACGCGACGGCGCCAGTATTGAAGAACTTAACCAGGCGATTACGCAGATGATGTGGATGTGGGATGCGAATAAGCGAATCGCCTCCGGTTAAACTTGCAAGCATCACGTTAAACCGGAAGCGCTTATCTGCCAGTTACTTTTGTTGCTGCTGTTTGGCTTCAGCTTCTTTTTGCTTCTTACTCGCCATGTGATGGCCCACGACACAGCCCCCCACCGCACCCATCACCGCATGGTGTGCAACATGACCTGCTGCGGCACCGATCATCGCGCCTTTCAGGCATCCTTGCGCTTCAGCCTGAGCGCTGACGGCTAATAACAGGCCTAAAGTGATAACCAGCTTTGACAGATTTTTCATACAACTGAGGTTCCGAAAAGGGATGAAGCTGAGTACGTTACCGATAAATTTGTTCGAATTCGTGCACTATTCGCTGAGGCGCACCACTGATTGCGGGCTGTTGATGAATGGTTGTTGATTGGGTGCTGCAATGGGGTTTCGTCAATCACCCACGGCACACCGTCATGCTGTTCGATGCCTGGAAGGGTTCTGATCAAGACTGTGAGTGATGCTAGAGCAGATGATAGCGCCGCGCGAAGTCAATGAGTTCCACTGCGGAGGTGATGTTCAACTTTAATTTGAGGCGATGTTTATAGGTGCTGACGGTTTTTTCACTGAGCGACAGTTGCGCGCCAATCTGTTTATTGCCCATGCCTTTTGCCAGCAAAATCAACACCGTCATTTCGCGCGCGGAGAGCATGCGTAAGCGTTGCTCATCACTGGCCCCATGGCGACGATGGGCTGCCGTCGGAAAATCCTGCGCTGGGGCGAAACTGTAACCACGCATCACCATGCGCACCGCCTCTTTGAATTCGCTGAGTTGATCCGAGGCGATGACATAGCCATCGGCGCCCGCTTCCAGACAACGCTGCGCGAAATGCCCACTGTGCGGTGCCGCTATCACCAAAATTTTCATGGCACCACTGAGTGCGCGAAATGCGGACAACAGCGTTAATCCTTCAATGTTGTTGATGAGATTGACCACCAGCAAGTCCGGACACCGTCGTTGAACCTGATCCAGCCCTTCAACCGCAGACAAGCATTCAGCTAAGACGGCGATACCGCTATTTTTCAGCGCCATCACGCGTTCGCGGCAGTGGTCTGGGTGGTCATCGATCATAATGGCGGTTTTCATGGCGTACTGATGTTCCTTTCAGAGGGTGAATAAACGTCCTTGCATGCTTATCACCTTAGCCCGCGAACGCTGCATCGGCTGTAGGAGAGTACTTATCTGTTGAGCAAAAATCCGGCGCCAGGATACCGCGGATATCTGTGATTACCAGCTCCAGCGCACACCGAAAGCCGCATTCAACGGGCTGTTCATATGCCGTCCTTTGCTGGTCGCTGCTGCGGTATAAAGCTGTAGATCAGGTTGAAGCTGAGCAGGCATCCGCCATGTCATCTCTGCACGCGTACCGGCCAGATCATTGCTGAAACGCTGATCGTTAAGGGTCTGCGATTGTTGTTTTCCAGCTCCTGAATCGCTGATAACCGTACCCACGGCGTTGACTGCGCCCCCTGGGATAAGGTCAGTGACTTGCCCACGACGCCGTGCAGCGCAACTTGTTACGAGCGTGCCGAACCGCTACGGGCAGCCAAAACTATCACTCTTCGTCCACAGCGTGCTCAACTGTGCCGACGGCTCAACGAACCCGCCACCGCTGCCATCAATACTGAAGCTGTCTAAACCGGTCATCGTACCTGCAAGCGAGAAACCGCTGTTTAATGCCAGTGCGATACGGCTGGTGGTGTCAGTGCGGACGTTACCGGTGAGTACCGAGTCATGGCTGGCGGTGACTGCGGCTAAGGCATTGCTGTTGCCCTGTAATACATTGCCACTGCTTTGACATACGCACTTGATTCTCACCTTTGTTTTGCGGCGGTACACCTTTAAAGGTGACGCGCCCAAGGTGTTGATAAGGTGTATACTTCCTGATTGACGTAAAACCATCCAGTCTCTGCTGAATGGAATAAAAAATTGAATGTTAGAAAAGATGGTCGCGGTATTTAAACAATTCTAAATCGGTGGTCAGCCCCAGTTTTTTCATCCCCGATTGCTTGTGCCCGCTGATGGTTTTACGGCTGCGTTTTAATTTTTCTGCGATCTCAATTACCTGCATGCCATCAAGGAAACAACGGATCACTTCCGCTTCACGCGGCGATAACAGCGTATCCAGTCGCGAAAGCTTCTCGCCGTTGGCGTGATACAGCGGCCCATCTAATATCGCGCCATCGCGCTTTCGCACCGGTATTTTGCTTAATTCACTTTCAATGTTATCTGGAATAAAGCGCAGCCCGCTGTCAATCACGCGAATGGCTTCAAAATACGCCTGCGCCTCTTCACGCTTTGAAATATAGCCTTTGATTCCACTCATAAAGGCGGCACGTATTACCGCCAGGCTTTCCATGGAGGACGAGAGTAAAATCTTTAATGTTGGATGGCGTGCTAAAATCTGTTTGATTAACGACAAGCCATCTAACTCATCGCCACCCAAAATATAATCCAGCACCAGCACATCAGCAGCGTTCTTTTGTAACCATGTTAAAAGTTCGTGGCTATGGGAAAAGCTGCCGGTGATCTGCATATCGGGATAGTGGCTGGCTGCCATTTCCAGTGATAATCGAATCATCGGGTGGTCATCCAGTAATACCACCGTTATTTTTTCACCCGCGTAACGAATCATCAATGTCAACCTCATCAGTCAGCCAGAATAAACAACAAAATACGTTTTATTGCGCGCTGATCGTAACGCAAGGTGAGACCATTCTGAGTCAACAGTTACTGATTAAACGGTAGGAATTTACTTACACAACCATGGCAAATCGTAGTGTCATCAAACTTCTCTGACAGGCGTCGCTAAAACGAGACCTCGCCTGGCCTACTTCACGCCACAATTTCGCACAATACCCACAGATTATTCTGACGCGCCAAAAACGCCGTGCCTGTTTTTTTATTGGACTTTTCCTGATTTGGAACTCAGCGGATTATTATGAAATTCTCTCACCTGCTATCGCATCTCGTAGTTATTTATACCCTGCTTTTCGCGAGCGGCAGCATTGCGGGTGGCGTACCGTTGGTGTTAACGCCCCGTATTGAGGTTAATCCGCCTGCGGTCACCTTCAATGCCGATGTCAGCCATTGGCTGCAACGCCACCCACGTATTAACGTCGGGGTTTGGGGTGTATCGCAGCCCCCTGTCAGCCTGGGGGTCGAGCGTGGTGTGCTAGCCGGTATTGATGCCGATTATTTATCCGTCATCGAATCAACCTTGAATGTGCATTTCCAACTGCTCTATTTCCCGACACGCAGTGAAGCGCTGAGCGCGTTACATCACGGTGACATCGACATGCTGGCCATCTGGCGTCCCGCTCTGGAGAACAACCGTACCGTTGCCGCCTCCTTGCCGTGGCTGCACGATCAGGCCGTGGTGTTACATTCCGATCAGCCTCTACTTCAGCAAACGGAAATTGAGAACGGGTTATTGGCGTTAATGCAGGACAAACAGCATCAATGGGACCCCTATGGTGCCTCACCAAATAGTTTTTTGGATTATTACCATGCGGTACAGCGACTGGCTACCGGTGAGTCCGGTGCGATTGCCATTAACCGCACCACCGCCCACTACCTGACACGCGACTTACAGCTTGATAATGTCTGGCTGACGCCGGATGCAACCTTAGGGGCGCTGAACTTCAGCTTTGGGGTGAACAACCGTGCGCCACAATTACTTACCGCTATTGACCAGGTGCTGGATGCCCTGCCGCTGGTGAGTCGGTTACGCATCTCTCACGATTGGGGGTTGAATCACGACGCCGCTGAAACATCACGTGTGCTGGCGTTAAGCCCTGAAGAGATCACGTGGTTAACCGAAAACCAACCGGTCAAAGTGGTGCTGGATAGCCGCCTTGAGCCTTACAGCTTCATGAATGCCCAGGGGAAGCCTGATGGCCTCTCCATCAATCTGCTGAAGTTCATTAGCGATCGCTTTGGTATTGCTTTTGACTATCATCTCATCAACAGCGATCAGGAAAAGGCTGCATTTCTCACGCGCTATCCTCAGGCGTTAGTCAGCCAGGCTTTTAGTGTGCCGGGTGAAGATGAAGCCACTGCACCCCGGCTGCAAACCGGTACGCCATGGTTGGTCACACCGCCCGTGCTGTTGATGAATCGCCAACATGAACGTCCTCTGTCGCTGCAGGATTTGTCAGACGAGAAGATTGCCATCGTGAGGCAAAACCCATTAATGCCCTGGCTACAAACCTGGTACCCCACGCTGCAATTGGTTGAAGTGGAGAACCTGCAAACGGCACTTCACCTGCTAAAACAGCAACAAGTGCGTGCTGTGGTGGCCTCACAGTTTGCCGCGCAATATCATCTGAAACGCACGGGTATAGGCTCGCTCTATCAGGCATTGGCGTTGCCCGTAAAGCCGCTGAATATCAGTTTTGCGGCGAAACGGGATAATCCCCTGGCGTTGAGTGTGACCAATAAGGCATTGCAGCAGATCACCCCGATTACACTGACCCATCTGGCAGCATCGTGGCGTGATACCCTCCCGGTCCCCGAGCAGAGTCATTACGATGCTGAGACCTCATGGACGCTTTTTATCATCATCATCACCGCCCTATTGATAGCAGGCTGTCTCTTTTTGTGGGTGACTCGCCTGCGCAACAGCCTGAAAACCGTGGCCCGGCATCTACAATCCAAAGAGGCGTTAATCGAACAACTGGAACGCGCCACCGCCGAGAATCAACAGGTGCTGCTCTCACGCAACCAATTTATGAAGAGTATGGGCCATGAAGTGCGCACGCCGCTCAATGCCATGATGGGGTTGCTGGAGTTGGAACTCGGCCGATTGCAGCAGCAAAAATTGCACAATGAGAATGTGCAAACCGCTTATGAGTCCGCCTGTATTCTTTTGTCACGGGTGGGGGATGTATTTGATATCTTCCGTGCCGAAGCGCGTGATAGCAATAATCACAGTCGGGTGGTGAATATCCCATCACTGCTGCACAGTACGGTGGCACTTTTTCGCCAGCAGGCGGAAGATAAAGGGCTGCAAATCAAAGTGACCGATGCGCTGCCAGCCCCGATGTTTGAGTTCGATCCGCTGTTTATTATCCGTATTATCTCTAGCCTGCTGCGTAATGCCATTCAACATACCGAGCAAGGGGAAATTACAGTGGCAATTTTCCCGCTGGAAACTCTGCCCGATGGGTGCCATCACCTGGTCATTGAAGTGAGCGACCAGGGCAACGGGTTTGATGCCGCCACCGCACTCGGGGACAACTCAGAGGTGACAGAGGAAGCTGACGAACGCGACTGGGCGCTGACCGGCTTCAGCCTCGCGGCCTGTCAGCGGATGGCACATGCGGCGGGCGCGGAGATTACCGCTGAAGTGGTTGCAGGCAAAGGCAGCGCGGTGAGTCTCCATCTCAGTGCGCATCCAGCCAAACTGACACCGATAACACTTCCCGGCGAGCAGAAGCGCTCGAAGGTGTTGATAGTTGAAGATTACCCACCCGCGCGCCTGATGCTCAGCCAGCAGCTACAAAACAACCACCATGAGGTTCTGGTTGCCAGTAATGGCAAAGAAGGATTGGAGTTGTGGCAGAAGCATCAGGCTCAAATCGATGTGATCATCACCGATTGCACCATGCCTGAAATGGATGGTTTTACGATGACGCGTCATATTCGCCTGCAGGAAGCCAATGAGCGTCTTGTTCCCGTGCCGATTCTGGGACTGACCGCGATGAGCGGCTTTGATGCCACCAAAACCTGTCTTAGCTCTGGTATGAACACCTGCCTGACAAAACCGCTTTCCCCCGAAGAATTAGCGCAATGGGTTGAGCGACATCTTCATATCCCCCCTTCTTAACAATATTCTTGTCTGTTATTCGATGAATTAAAGACCCAGCTTGGTTAATAAAAGGCACTGCTGTGTGAGAATAGTTTAGAATTTTTCTTACACAGCAAGGACGCCCTGATGCACGTTATTATTTATGATCGACAACCGTTAATTCGCGATGTTTTAGTGCCTATGTTTCAGCAACGTCAAGATAAAGTCATTATCGCCACCGGCGATGAGGATGACTTCATCTATAATACGGTGGTGTTTCGCCCACATCTTGTTGTTTGTGATCCGGCTCAACTTAGCCATGCCTCGCTAGAGAAACTCATTAGATTAAAGCGTCGTTATGCCGATATCCGAATCTTTGCGTATGCAGGAGACGAGAGCGTTTATTATCTGTTGCGCAGTTTACGCCTGGATTATCAAGCGTATATGAGCAAAGCCTGTCCCATTGAAAAACTCAGCAGCGTGTTAACCGCGCTCGCCAATAACGAGTCCGTGGTATTTCGCCATGCTAAAAACGCTTATCACCAGCGATATGCTGACAGATTGATTATACAGTCACTCACCAATCGGGAAATTCAGATGCTACGTCATCTGGCTGCCGGTAAAAAAAACAAGACCATTGCCCATGAACTGGATATCAGTTGTAAAACCGTCAGTACCTATAAACGCAGCATTATGAAAAAGATGAAAACCAGTAAAATCAGCGATGTGGTGGATTTAGCCGCGAGAAATGGCTTTGCATAGCAGAGAAATAAACTGCTGCCTCACAGCACCGACGAATTCTGCAAGTCAGAGAGATAGGCGTAAAGTTCTGTCGTCAGTGACGTCAGGGCGGGTGTGAAGACCTCGACCGGTAAAGACGTATCCCGGCACTGCTTTTCCAGACTCAGGCAGGCGTCTGCCAGTCCATTACGCCGCGCAATACGCAGACTTCCCGCGATACGATGAACAAGATCAGCGATCGCGTGGCGATCCTCCGCTGGCGTTAAAACAGCAAGTTTGGAGAGATCCTCTTCTAACGTGGTTACCATTAAATCATGCAGGCTTTCCGCCATGCGTTGTTCTTCATCCGCCTGTTCAATTGGCGGGTTCTGTTCTTCAACCCACTCATCAGCCTGGTCGGAATCGGCCTGACTGAGTGCCGCTGACAAACTGTTTAACGAGCAAGGTTTAAATAAACAACTGTTCATGCCCGCTTCTATGCAACGCTCATAGACTTCGTGCATCGCATTGGCGGTGAAGCCGATAATCCACGCCGCCCTTCGCGACTGCTCTGCTTCTGATTCTCGGATCACCTGGGTCAATTGATAGCCACTGAGACCCGGCATATTGCAGTCAGTGATGATCACATCGAAGTGTTCTTGCTGCCAGAATTGCAGTGCTTCATAGCCATCGCACGCTAGCGTCGCTTGCTGTCCCAGCCAACTGAGCTGTTTCGCCAGTAACATGCGGTTGGCGGCATTATCATCGACCACCAGCACCTTACCGCTGGGCAAAGCCGCAGCAATATCATGGGTGGATTCGTCTCTTTCCCCTGCACTGCTCATCAGTGGCAAACGCATCACCGCTTGCACACAGGTCCCAATACCTCGCTCACTGCTCAGGGTTAAGGTGCCGTTCATTTTTTCACAAACGGTGCGGCTGATATAAAGACCTAAACCGGTACCTGATCGACGATTGTCCGCCTGGCTAAAGGGCTGAAACAGCGTCGCCTGCTGTGCCTGATCAATACCGATACCACTGTCCTGCACATCGATGGTGTAGGTCACCAGATTGCTCACCGCATCCACCTGCTGCTGGACGGTCAGTGAAACACCGCCCTGATCAGTAAATTTAATGGCATTGCCCAGTAAATTGGAGAGCACTTGCTTGATACGCAGAGGATCGGCCAGCACCGGCTGCAGCGGTTCTTCAGGATAGCGCTTGGTCAGACTGATGTTTTTATCCAGTGCTAATCCATGAAAAACTTTGAGCAGATTATCAATCAGCTTCGCCAGATCAACGGGTTCAGGATGGTAATCCAGCTGTCCACCCTCGATGCGTGAAATATCCAAAATATCGCCAATCAGTCCCACCAAACTGTCAGCCGATTCATAGGCGACTTCAAGCGCTTGTATATCCTGCTCGCCGTTGCGTCCTTTCTTTAATGCCATATCCAGCATGCCGATGATCGCGTTCATTGGCGTACGGATTTCGTGGCTCATGGTAGAGAGGAACACGGATTTCGCGCGGTTAGAATCTTCCGCACGCTCTTTAGCTTCACGTAGCTCGGCAAACAGTGCTTCCCGTTCCGAGATATCCATCCATCCCCCAATCACACCCACCACCGTGCCATCACTGTCGTGCCAGGGTTCAATCCACTGATATACCGTAATGCCGATGGAAGAATTGGGGTTGTCCCACAAGTCGTAACGGCGATCTTCCAGAATGCGAGAGTCGGAGTTCATCACTTCCATTAGCTGGCCATGGTAGAAAGCCGCTTGTTCTGGGGTGCGCAGGCCGGGATGTTCCACCATGGTTTTACCCAGCGCCTCGTCATAGGTGACACCGGTTTCGACCAAATAGCGTTCGTTGCAGAATGTCAGTCTTCCCTGACGATCGCGCAGTGAAACGGGGAACGGCATACTGCTTACCACGGTACGCAGCTGCGCCAGTTGATTGTTTAATTCCCGGCGTAGTGCCGCCTTACGTTTTATCTGCTGACGCAGATAAAGTGCCCATCCCACCGTCAGCAGAATAATGATGCCGGTGAAAATAGCGGACGCGATCATCAAATCACGATAACGCGCCCAAAAATCGTCAACATTGACAAAATCCCCTGGGCGCCAACGGTTTGCCAGACTCTCCATTTCGACGGGTGGAATACTTAACAGTACTTTATCAAGAATGGATTGCAGTTCAGGATCGCTTGGCCCAACACCAAAGGATATCCAGGCGGGCCGATCCCCCACGGTCGCCACAATTTTAAGTTGCGTGGGATAGTAAGACTTAATTTGGTAATCCGACATAATCAAAATGCCCACAGCAGCATCTGCGCGCCCTTCAGCCACGCTCTCCATCAATGCAGATTCGTTATCCACTGAAACCAATGTGATGTCAGGAAAATGAGTGTGAATGAGATCTTCTGATCCACTGCCTGACACTATCGCCAGCCGCTTACCCCGTAAATCTGGCAGAGAATGAATATCGCTGCGATTTGCGCGCGTGGTAAGAGCATAAGCACTGCGCAGATAAGGGCGAGTAAAGAGGATCTGTTGCGAACTCTGCATACTGGGGGTGAGTGAGGCAAACATGTCAACTTCCGCCGTTTTAACCCGTTGCATCAACTGGATGGCGTTATCGACAGTTCTATATTCAAAGTGGAGCCCGGTTTTCAGACTCACTATCGAAAGCAAATCGTATGCCATTCCGCGTAATTTCCCATCGGCCCCCACAATGGTCACGGGTGCCGCTTTATCGCCGCTAAACAACACCACATTGACGCGAGAATGCGCCGCCATCCATCGTTGTTCTCCCGGTGTGAACGTCAACGGATTAACAGACTGGGTGATATCGACTAAATCAGGTTGCCAGATACGGTTGATTTGCAATTTATCAGCCAAAGGAATATTCGCTAACGCCTGATTAAATAATGACAACAGCTCAGGCTGATTGTGGTTAAACGCGAAAGCGATATTCCTGACGGGCAAGGAACTGTAACGCGACAAATGTAGATTATTCAGGAAATTGCGACTTAGCGAATAACTGTTACCCAGGTAGACATCCGCTTTGCCGAAAGCCACAGCGCTGAGTGCATCCTGATAATTATCATATAGACGAAACCTGGCTTGCGGGTAATATTGGCGTAACAGTGAAAGTGGCAGGTAATCTCTGACTAAAGCCACCTGAACCCCTTGCAGTTCATCAGATAGCTTTTTGGTGTGTGTCATTTCCATACCCAGAACCGCCCGGTCTCTGGCATAGGATGCAGACATGGCAAAATCGTTGTTGGCCATGCATTTGGGCACAGAAGGGATAAAATCGATTTTTCCTGCCGCCAATGCGTTCCAGCGCTTTTCAGGATCGTTAAAGGTTTCAATACGTACCGAAACGCCTAACTGTTGCGCGATAAGGCCGACATAATCCGCGCTGATGCCTTCAAATTCGCCACGAATATTGCGCATTCCATAAGGGGGCGAGTCGTCACGCATTACGCCCATGACCAACTGATGCTTCTGATGAAGGAAGGCCTTTTCATCGGGGGACAAGATTAAAGCAGGTTGTTCTGAGCCTATCAGGTGCGTCATTAACTGAAGTTCGGAAGCCTGAACGGGCGCGCAGATAAGCCACATCCCAATAAGCAGTAAAATGACGCGTAAGCGCTGCATAGCGAGAATTATCCAATCAAATTGTTACGACGGGCAAAATCGATCAACTCAATCAACGTGTCTGCGTTGAGTTTCTGTTTTAGGCGATGTTTGTAGGTACTGATGGTCTTTTCACTTAACACCAGTTGCTCCCCGATCTGCTTATTGGTCAGCCCCTTAGCAAGGCTGATCAGCACACTGAGTTCACGATCGGAAATATCAGAAAGCAATTTGCCGTCAACCTGATTATTCGACTGACCATACTCCATTTGCGGAAAGAAGCTGTAATTGCGCATCACCATTTTAATCGCATCGGTGAGTTCGCCTAAGTCATCGCTTTTAGTCACAAAACCGTCAGCTCCAGCCTGTTTGCAACGTTGGGCAAAGTTTGTTCCCCCCTGCGAGGTTAACACCAAAATTTTCAGCGGTAACTGCAGTGCGCGTAGGCGTTGTAACACCTGAAAACCATCCACTTTAGGTAAACCAATATCCAGTAGGACCAGATCCGGGCGCGTATCTTTGGTCTTCTGGATAGCATCCACACCATTATCCGTTTCCGCCACAACCTCCATACCGCTTCGCTCCAGCAGCATTTTCACGGCAAAACGAATCACCGGATGGTCGTCGACAATAAGCACTTTCTTCATGGGATAGGCGGCCCGTAAGATCGGTTGACAGGATTGATTTGAGAGATAGCCTAGCAAGATAACTAAGAATAGTCTGTAGGAAAGTACTTATCGAAAGCACATCTTGTAAGGTGACTAATGCATTGATTTTTATATTATTAGTTCCTTTAACATTGACCTCTTGCTGTTATGTGTTCATTTAACATTTTAGGCTATATGATATATCTTACATATCATGATTTCGACATGTTTACGCCATCGACATGTTTTGACGATATGTCGATAAAAAAGATTTTTTTAAACATAGGGTCTGAAATCCTGAAATCCCTTATAACGCCTTGCCCTTGCTGCCGCCTGACCTGGAAACGATTGAAACTCGTAAGGTGTTAAAGGCTTGTATCACTGCCAGGGCCGCAGTCGCGGAGCTGAATCAATAAATGAAAAGGGATTGAGTGCTTCATTATGCCGCCCTCAATCCCCGAACCGCTATCCATCAACTGCGAGAGTTAACTCTACTCTGTCTGGGGCGCTCCATGCACACCCATCACAACCTCAGCTGCCCTCCCAAAATGGCATCCGCTTCCTGAAGGGACACATCCAGTCCTGCTGAAGGCGTAAATGTCAGTTCGCCAAAAATGACTTCGCCATTGAGAAGATAGAAATCAGCGCGCACGAATTTAAAATCGCTCGCCAGTTTCATTGCATACTGCTTCATTTTTACAAAGCCATCAGGCATCTCGGGCAGATCATACTTATTAATCAACTTCACTGTATCTTCAAAGGGAAGTGGATTCCAGTTCATGTCAAAGTAATAGAATTTAGGCGTGCCTTTTTCACGACCGACACAAACCATGACGGCGTAGGGTTTACCGTTAAAGCAGTAAAACTTATAGTCGTCTGGAAAACCACCGCGTTCATTCTCGATGAATTTTTCGCAGAGAATCTTTCTCTCAATCTTTCGGTACTGTGGCTCAATAAAATGTGATGAGAAATCCTCACTTAACCACTTGCTCAACTGCCGGTTGGTTTTATCAACATTTAATGAGGATTTATCACTACAAATGATGTTGTAGCCTGCGCCGTGATTGCACTTGAGGGCAAATCTTTCAGGCAGTGCAGCATAGTCAATGTCCTGCGGATTATCGTAGACGCCATAAAGCTCATTGAGAATTTCGCCGCAGCCTTTGGATATAATATATTCTCTGACCTTGAATTTATCTGCACACTGCGTGTAAATCTCATTATTGAACTCATTAAACTTAAGCCACTGAATTTTTTCATTGAAATTCGTGGGGTTTGATAAGTTAAGTTTTTTCTTGAATTTTATATAGTAGTGGGCTTTAGCACAGAATTCTGGTGAAATATTAGCGCTAATTTTCAGAGCTGACTTAACTGTGTGTTTTATCATTCTCATTGAAATTATCTCATTTTAAAAATGTTGAGGTGCATTTTGATGATTGTTTTATTCTTGAAAAAATAATTCAGTAACGTACAAGACAAAATTTCGACAATCAAAAAACAGTATGCAGCGCCATTAATCCCGAAGGTGCGAATCATGAGCCAGGAGAATGGCACGGTTAATACACAACATAAAAACATCTTCTTAGCCAGATAGTTGTATCCGGACTCTTTGATCATATACCGGTAGCAGATGGTTCCCAGTGACGAGAACATCGTGCCAATAATGATGATGGGTATAATTTCGGCAGATCCCATATACTTATTGCCATAAAGCAAATGGATAAAATCATCACCAAACAGATAGAACCCACCTAGCACAACAAGAGACAGCAGGATTACAATTCTGTTGATTTTACTTAGTAATTCATCAACAGCAGGTTGATTCTTTTCATTGTAAATCTTTGAGAAGAAACTCGTTATTAATGCCAATACGATAAATGACCAGGCGCCTCCTATGGTTAATGCAACGCTATAGATTCCCAGATTTGAGTAAGAGATCATTTTAGCCAGGAAAATACTCGAAATCTGCGTGTAGATATCCGCTGATATACTCGACAGGATTAAGGCCCCGCCGGTATACAACATATGGCGGTTATACATCACAACACCTTTACTACTTTCATTGACTACTGTGGTCTGCCTAAAGTACACAAGGCGCATGACATAAGGGATCAGAGGGATAATGATGATAGGTATCGTGAAATAGTAAATCGGCAGTTCAAAGTGTGATATGTAGAATCTAGCCATCAGTGCCAAAGACAATCCGATGACATTGGTAATCGTATTGATCTTAGATTTTAATTGAGTGTTGTTATAGATAGAAAAGAAGTCCATCACGATGTAATACGTCGCGATGCAGTTGGCCACGCCAAAGATAAAGACCGTGAGATCCGTAAAGAAGTAGAGATACGTGAGTACTGCACTTGAGGAGATGAGAAAGAAAAAACGTCTCTGATTCTGCGTATGCATCGCCAAAGCGATACCTGAACGGGCTCTCTCACTCATGCGTTTAAAAATAATATTCTGACCACCAAACCATGACAACGTCTGTACAAAGATAAACAGAGAGGTGGCGATGTTTATCTTGCCAAAATTATCCGGGCCAATGTATTTAGCCATTAACGAATTGATATATATCAGTCCGATGATATTGACTGACTTCTCCAGCATGATCCATATCGCGTTAGAATACATGTCACGTCTCACATACACTTATGTTGAGTTGCAGTTGCCATGCTTGATAGATGTTCTACGCTCAAAAGCAACGGGATTTATATGCATTACTGGTATATTTGCTTGCCAAACTCTTATATAGTCAAATAACCTTCACATTACTTCTTTACTTTACGCTTTCATTTTAATTGGTCGATACTGTGACTGTTTACACATAAATAGTGAAGAGGTTTCTGTTCGAATCAGATTAATAGCAGTTATTTATAAAAATTAGTGCCAGTCATTAATGAAGTGTTGTATTGAAGGAATTAATTAAATAGGAGAGTAATAATCAGGAAGATTGGGGAATTAACTCGCGATGTTGAGCCGACGTGCGCGCCTTACATGCCGCATAGTAGGTTTGAGTGATATGCCGATATAATCCTCTTACATAAAGAGTTCTGAGCATTCCGGCTGAAAAATCCCAATTACACGACCATCCTCTTCTTCATGACTGTGCCTCGTACCACTGCCAGCAATATCCCTCCTACAATCAGCAGCGTGCCGATCACTTTGCTGTGATCCAGCGATTCATGCAGAATTGCCACGCCCATTAACAGCGCCAGTGCCGGGCTCAGCAATGACCAGGGCAGAATCTGGCTGGCGGGATAGCGTTTCAGCAGGCCGTACCACAATGAATAAGCGAGGATGGACGAACCCAGCGCGCTGTAGATGACCCCGAGCCAACCGCGCCAACCCGCTGCGAGTAGCAAAGTGAACTGGTGCTGCTCGGTCAGTAGCGAACTCACCCCCACCAGTGGAATGGCAAACAGTGACAGCCAGCCCGTCATCGCCAGCGGTGCAATCGGCGGCAAACGCTTGATCAGCACCGTGCTGCATGCCCAACCACAGGCGCTGATCAATAACCACATGATGCTTTGCCAGTGCGCGAGTGCCGGACTGCCTGTAAGAATCATCACGCCCAAAAACGCCACCACTACGCCGCCGATTTGCTGATAGCGCAGCCGCTCTTTGAGCCAGAATGCTGCCAGCAGCATGGCGATCGGCGTGCCCATCTGGATAAACACGGCGGTGGTGCCCGCATCGGTGGTTTGCATGCCAATCACCATTAACCCGAAATGCACAAAACCAAAGGTGAATCCCAGCAGCATCATGCCAGGTAACTGACGCCACGTCAGGCGATGAAACGGCAGCAGCAGGGCCGCCACCAGCACAAAACGCAGCGTCAGCATGAAAAGCGGCGGCAGTTCCATCAGGCCAAACTTCATGGCGATAACGTTAAAAGCCCAGCCGTTGACCACCAGCAGCAGGATTAACAGGTCGCGCAGCGGAATGGGTTTCACGCACGTAGCCGGGTTGGCGTTTGCAGATGATAATCGTGCTCCTGTTGGAATCGACGCGCGAAAGCGAGCAGTTTGCGCTCAGCGCCATCACGTCCGATGAGCTGCATGCCAATGGGCATCCCTGCATGATCAAACCCGGCAGGCAGACTGATAGCGGGCAGTGCTGACAGACTTGCCAGCGCGTTGTAACGCATGTTGCCGGTCAACACGCTCTCTTCGCGGTCTCCCATTTGAATCGCTTCCAGTCCTTTATGCGGTGCGGTAAATGGCAGCGTCGGCACCAGAATCACATCCACCTGATTCAAATGCTGCAACAACTGCTGGCGTAAACCGGTGCGGAAACGTTGTGCCTGCAGATACTCCACTGCGGTAATGGCGAGTCCCGCTTGCAGCAGCTTACGCACATCCGCACCGTATTCTTGCGGACGGTCAGCAAGCCAGGCGGCGTGCAATGAAGCCGGTTCCGCAAGGTTGATCAGCACCAGCGCGTTCACCGCCTGCTCAAGCCCGGTCAAACTCAGCGTCTGGCAACGCGCGCCCGCCGCACTCAACCACTGCACCATTTGATCATAGGCAGTCGCGACATCAGGCTGCACCTGCTGATGCACATCAGCTAGCAAGCCAATACGCAATCCGGCCAGTTCCGGTAATGCTGTCAGCGGCTGTGTTTTGCCGTCGAGCACATTAAACAGCACTTCACACTCTTCGGCATAACGAGCCAGCGGCCCGACGGTATCAAGACTGGTGGCGAGGGGAAAAATGCCCTCCGTGGAGAGTCGCCCCACGCCCGGGCGCAAGCCGGTGATCCCGTTCATCGACGCCGGTAAACGAATCGATCCCCCGGTATCGGTGCCCAACGTTGCCAGCGCACTGCGCACCGAGGCGGCGACACCCGAACCGCCGCTGGAACCGGCAGGAATGCGGGCATCATCCCAGGGATTGCTGCTGGCACCGTAGTGCGGATTGTTGGTGGTGCCGCCCCAGGCGAACTCATGCATATTGGTGCTGCCGATGATTAACGCGCCCGCCTGCTTCAGACGCTGCACGACCACCGCATCACGCTGGGCGATATTGCCGCTGAGTATCTGACTGCCCGCGTGCATCTCCTCACCGGCCAAATCGATATTGGCTTTAATGGCAATCGGCATGCCATGCAGCGGGCCCAGATCGTAGCCCTGTTCCAGTAAGCGTTGGCTGGCTTTGGCCGTCTGACGGACCTGAGACACATAGACCTCATTGAAAGCATTGAGATCGCGTGTGATTTCCTCACGCGCCAGACAGGCTTCAACCAGTTCTGGCACGCTGGTCTGCCGCATGCGCAACTGTTGTGCCAGCGTCAGCATCGAGACATCGATCAACTCACTCATGGGGCAACTCCAGCGGCGGCTGCAAAGCGGAAACCCAGGCGTTTGCCGGCAGCAGCGTTGGCGCGAAATGTTGCGCAGCAAAGGCGCTAACGCCCGCCGCACGCGCTTCACAATCGGTAAGCAGGTGTTCCAGCTCAACCGCATCAGCCGCGCAATGGCGCTGTATCAATGCCAGTCGAAGTGTCAGTGCATCCATAATCAATCCTCTTTTATTGCGGGCGCACAGCGGTGCGCCCATCACTTTTCGAAGGTAGGTGAGGACTTACTTATCACCCATCGCATCGACCGCTTCTTTGGCCTTAGTCGCCAGCGTCGTGTTCACGTTGTTCTGATATGACGTGGCTTCAGAGGGATAGGCTTTGATGTTTTTGGCATACAGCGCGATGTTCATGTTGTTATCCCAGGCCTTCTGCGACACCAGCACGTTCTCCGGATAGCCTTTGGCATCGATTTCACGCTGCACTGCGGTTTTCACCACCTCCTCGGGCAACGCCGGGAAGTATTTACGTGCAATGGTCACCGACTCAGCCGGATGCTTGTAGATAAAGCGTGAGGCCTGTTCAAAGGCGGTCACGACGGCCTGCGCGGCCTGTGGATTCTTATCAATATATTGTTGTGTGGTCGTCAGGCTAGAGAAGGCAAACGGATACCAGGATTGCGCGGCTGAGAACGAGTAAGCCACATGCAAGCCGTTTTGCTTTTCGGCCATGGTGACCTGTGGCTCCGCCGCTAACGCGTAATCTGCACGACCTGCCGCCACCGCCGGGATCTCATTGCCAATCGCCACATGCACCAGCTTCACGTCTTTAAGGTTGTTCTGTTTGATCAGATAACTCATAAACGCCCAGGTGGTATCCGGTTGCGGGCTGGTCACCACACGTTTACCCGCGAGCAGTGACAAATTGTCCTGCAAAGAAGCCGCTTCTTTGCCGAAGATGAAGATGGTTGGCGCGTTCTGTACCCCGGCCACCACCACCCCTTTGCCGCCGTTTTCGCGGGTTTTCGGCACAAACACCGGATCCTGAATCGAGAAATCTGCCGAGCCGCCAATCACCGCCGCCCAGGATTGCGCCCCGCCGCCACCGGTGCTGATTTTCACATCAACGCCCTGCTGTTTAAAAAAACCCTGCTCCTGTGCCACATACAACGGCAGATAGAGAAGCGATTGAAACGCCTGGTTGATGCGCACTGGCGTGTCAGCCGCGTGCGCACTCACCAGAGAAGCCAGACAAACTGCGGCAGAGATCGTAGCTAAACGGAATTTTTTCATGATTATTTCCTGTCCCAGGAGAGAATGAGGCGTTCAATAAATGCCACCAGCGCGTTGAAACACAGCATCATCAGCATGACCAGCACGATGCCAGCCAGCACAATGTTCATACCGAAATTGGAACTCCCCAGCAGGATCATGTGACCCACGCCGCTATCCGAAGAGATGTATTCACCGACGATGGCACCGACCAGCGCGAAGCCAACGTTAAGCCTTAAGCCCGACAGCACCCACAACATCGCGGATGGCACCACCAGCTTGAAGAAAATGGTGCCGCGTCCGGCGTTGAAGGATCGCAGGAGGTTGATGAGATCGGGATCGGTGCGCATCGCGCCTTTATAAGAGGTGGTCAGTGACACCACCACGCAGGAAAACGCCACAATCACCACTTTGGAAAGCATCTCCGTGCCGAACCAGATGATGGTCATCGGCGCAATCGCCAGCACCGGAATTGAGCCAATCGCGGCGATAAACGGCGCGGCAAGGTCAGAGATAAAGCGCGAGTACCACAGCAGCAACCCCAGGATAGAGCCGCCAATCGCGCCCACGGCAAACCCCACCAGGGTTTCAACGGCGGTGACGCGCACATCGGTCACCATTTCACCGGACTGAAAGCGCTGGACCAGCACCTCCCATACCTGCGAAGGGCTGGAGAACAGGAAGGCGTTGATGTTGCCACTGCGCACACCGAGCTCCCACCCTCCCAACAGCAGCACCACAATCGCCACCTGTAAGAACAGCAGCGTGTAGCGACGTGCGTTAGCTGAGCGGAAAAAGGTTTCTCGCGAACTGCGATTTGCCGTCGCCGCAACCGTAGGGCGTGTAGACACTGAGTTCATTGTCATGTCGTCCTCTCGTTAGTTAACCGGCTCAGGCTGAATGCCGATGCTGCGCCAGATATGCTCGTAATACTCATTGAAACGCGGCGACAGGCGGCGTTCGGGTATCGACAGGCTATCCGTGCCGAGATCGACCTCAATCTCCTGCACAATTTCACCGGGGCGCGCTTTCATCACGTAAACACGATCCGACAGCGTGACCGCCTCTTCGATATCATGCGTAATGAAGATCACCGTCTTGTGCTGCTCTTTCACCACACTCAGCAATTCACTTTCCAGCGAGATTTTGAGCGGGTAGTCCAGCGCCTTATAAGCCTCATCCATCAGGATGATTTCCGGGTTGGTGACCATGGTGCGCATCAATGCCACACGCTGTTTCATGCCGCCGGAAAGCTGCGACGGATACTTCTGCTCGTAACCGGTCATTTTGTAGAGTTCGAACAGTTCACGCGCTTTGGCTCGCGCCTGTGCTTTGGGCATGCCGCGCACTTCCAGACCGAGGATCACGTTGTCGATCACCGTACGCCACGGGAACAGCAGGTCTTTTTGCAGCACATAACCGAGTTCCGGTGACGGCGTGCCGGTGGTTTCGCGATTCTTCAGCAATATGCTGCCGCTGTCGGGCATTAGCAGCCCGGTGATGATGTTGAACAGCGTCGATTTGCCGCAGCCGCTGGGCCCGACAAAAGAGACGAATTCATTGCGATTGGCATGGAAGTTGAGGTTGCGCAGCACCGTCACCTCACCCTCCGGCGTGGGATAGCTTTTGTGGATGCCAGCGGCTTCCAGAACTTTACTCATGGTTTTCCCCCAAAGGTCGCGCGTGGCGATTGTGAACCGTCAACGGCGAAGGCGGGGCCTGCACCGGAACGTAATCTTTCAGGAAGTGATAGCCGAGATAGTCGCTGCTGCGGGCGCGCAGAATGGCGGATTGCACCTCGACGCGGGCAATCGCCATGCCTTCCATGGTGCCACTGTCGGCCACGATATTTCCCAGCGGATCGATAATGCGGCTGTGGCCGTGATAGTGAAGATTGCCGTGCTGGCCGCACAGATTGGATTCGATCATCCAGCATTGATTTTCCAGTGCGCGCACACGGCCAAACAGCGTGTAGCTATCCACCATCGGATCGGCATCGCCTGCACTGCCGTCTCCGGCATAGCCCCATGCGGTGGGCATGATCATGATGTCCGCGCCTTTCAGCGCCAACTCGCGAGTGCTTTCCGGGAACACTTTGTCGTAGCAAATCAACATACCAATGCGGCCAATTGGCGTGCTGAACACCGGGAAATCGCTGCCGGGATAGTAGACGTGCTTCTCATCGCCCGGCTGATGCACTTTGCGATACACGCCGAGCAAACCGTCTGGCCCCAAGAGCACCGCGCTGTTAAACAGCACTTCGGCACGTTCAGGATGGCGCTCGGTCATGCCGAAAACCACATGCAAGCCCAGTTGCGTGGCGAGCTTTTGCATGGCCTGCACGCTCTCACCTTCGGTCACCACTTCGGCTTGCGCCATTTGCCACGCCACCGCTTCACCGTTCCAGTTGAGCGTATCCGGCAGATAGCCTTGTAAAACCTGCTCCGGGAATACCACCAGGTCGGCACCTTCCTGTGCTGCCTGTTCCATCCAATTCAGCAGGTTGTTGAGGTTGCGAGCTTTGTCGTAAAACGCGGGCAGTGTAATGCTGGCGATGGTGGTTATGTTCATAGCAGCTCCCAGAAGTTTTCTTTTAAACTGCTACTCTGCTCACATTTAGACCAATACAATTTTCTTATGTGATAATTTTTATCATATGTGAGAAATTAACTGTCCAGTTCACTTAGCAGAAGAATCATTGCCAATGAAAACCACCCGACAGCATGAAGCCTCCGGGCTGGGCGCCGCCTTAACCGGCGAACAAGATTTTGGACTGCGAATCAAAACGATACGTCAGGCGCGAGAATTGACGCTGGAGCAGGTCGCCGAGTTGAGTGGCGTGTCGATTTCGACACTTTCGAAGATTGAAAAAGGCCAGGTGTCCGCTTCATTCGATACCATTGCCAAGATTGCCAGCGCGTTTGATTACTCTCTGGCCGAACTGTTCGCCGAAGAGTTGCCCCTGCCTTCGGTGGCGAGCACCGCCATTCAGGGCCGCCGCACTTACACACTGGCCGGTAAAGGATTGGCCTTTACCAACCCCTATTTTCGTTATGAAGTGCATGCCGCTGAATTGCTGGTGAAAGGGATGATTCCGGTGGTGATGGGAATTGAGACGCGCGAGTTGCCGCCGCCGGAAGCCTGGTCTCAACATGCCGGTGAAGAGTTCATTTATGTTTTGTCAGGCGAAGTGATGTTGCATACGCAGCTCTATGCACCGCTGCGGCTGGCACAAGGTGACAGCGCTTACATCGACAGTACAATGCGCCATACCTTTGTACGGCTAAGTGATGAAGCCGCCAGTCTGATCTCTATTTGTCAGACTGAAACGCTGGATATTGAGGATTTGACGCGCGGTGGCTGATCAGAGCCTTCCCGCCACGCCAGCAAACACAGTAAACTGACCGCCGATTACCCCACAAAAGGAACTTCAGCTATGGCACGGGAACACCACTATCAGGTCACGGTCCGCTGGACCGGCAATCGCGGCACCGGCACCTCCTCTTACACCGCTTACGATCGTAACAGTGAGATGCTGGCAGACGGCAAACCCATGATGCCTTTGAGCGCCGATCCGGCATTTCGTGGCGATGCCACGCGCTGGAATCCTGAAGAGTTATTGCTGGCTTCGGCCTCCGCCTGTCACAAACTGTGGTATTTGCATCTGTGCGCGGACGCGGGAATTGTGGTGGAAGCTTATGAGGATGCCGCGGAAGGCACCATGGTGGAAGGAGCTCGGGGTCGTTTCACGCAAATCACGCTGAAACCGCGCATTACGCTGCGCGATCCGGCAGATGCGGATCGCGCGCGTGAGTTACATCATCAGGCACATGAGGCCTGTTATGTGGCCAATTCACTCAACTTCCCGGTGAATTGCGAACCGACGTTTGCCTGATCAGGCGGCGCCGGCCAACGGTGGTTGCGGCGGGACCCACAGCCGCACACCATTTCGTCCGGCGCGTTTTACCTCGTATAACGCTTCATCTGCGTGGCGCAGCCAGTGACGTAATGACTCCGCATTGGATGCCGAGGCAATGCCAATACTCACCGAGCAGCGAAACTCCGCCGACGCTGGCAGGCGTACCTGGGCGATTTTTTCCTTTAAGCGATTTGCCAACGCGACCACCGACTCATCGGTCGCATGGTGCACGATCACGCCCAGCTCATCGCCACCGAAACGCGCGGGAATATCCTGTAATCCCACGTGATTGCGTAACAGCGCTGATATCTCGGCCAGTAAAAAATCCCCGGCTTCGTGGCCCCAGGTATCATTCACCGACTTGAAGTAATCAAGATCCATCAGCAGCAGATACCCCGCACTGTCGCCACGACGCGTACTCAGGAATTCACTCTCCAGGCGACGTTCAAACAGACGACGGTTAGGGATCTCCAGACCAGGGTCCATTAACGCAATACGCTCCAGTTCCCGGTTTCGTTTACGCAATTGCCAGGTCAAATTGTAGGACGTCACGCTCAATACCAGCATGTAGCAGGTTGCCAGCGGCAATGTCAGCCAGACAGTTTGGGTACTGAATGTGAGATTGACACCCGCACCATCCACCAGCCAGACCATAACGAAAGCGCAGAGGAAAGCCTGCATGGCTGCGATTAACTGCGCTGCGCCTCCTGCCGCATAACGATCCGAGGCCAGCACCGCCATGATGATGAACGAAGGTAACGGGCTAAGCGCCATCAGCGCCACCCAAATCCCGCCAAATGCCGCGTCCAGCGTTAAGTTATGCCGTTCGGTGCCGGTGGAGTCCTCCGCACGCAATGCCCGGCGATAAGCCACCCACGGCCAGATAAACGCATTGATAAATAACAGGGCGCTGAACGCCACACCGCGATCCCTCTCCATCAATACCGAGAGAATCGGGAAGAAACATAAAATTGTGCCAAGCTGGCGCATGATAAACATACGACGAACGAAGCGCTGTGAACGCCGCTTCAGATGGCTATCATCAGGTGAGTAATAATTCATTCACTGGAAAAGTCTGATCGACAAGAAAAGCAGTTTAACGGGAAAAACAGCGAGCGGAGCGGTTTATTTTAAGAATATTTACCTTGCGCTTAACAACTGCGCAAGGTTCGTTAGGATTTTGTAAAGCTACCGCCCAAATTTACGTGCAGCGGCCAAACAACATACAACGGCTGCCGTCACCACCAGCATCGATGGATGAATGGATTCATGAAGCAACCAGGCTGAGAAAATCAGGCCAAAGAAAGGCTGTAACAGCTGCAGTTGTCCTACGCTGGCGATACCGCCGGTTGCCAGCCCCCTGTACCAAAAGATGAAACCAATGAGCATGCTGAACAGCGATACATATCCTAAAGCCCACCATGCAGACGCCTGAACAGGTTCAAAACTGAGAGGAGCCGTCATCACTGTTGCCAGCAACATGATCGGCAGTGAAAGGATCAGTGACCAGCATATGACCTGCCAGCCACCCAGGTGTCGAGAAAGCTTTGCGCCTTCTGCATAACCCAGGCCGCACACTAACGTCGCCGCTAACATCAAGAGGTCACCGGTCAGTGAAGCCGCTGCGCTCTGCACCAGCGCAAACCCCATCACCAATAGACAACCGAGAGTGGAAAACAACCAAAATGCTCTTCGTGGTCGTTCGCCTCCGCGAATCACAGCAAAAAGCGCGGTAGACATTGGAAGCAATCCAATAAAAACGATCGAATGTGCTGAGCTGACATGCTGTAACGCCAGCGCAGTGAACAAAGGAAAACCTATCACGACACCCAGCGCGACAATCAGCAATGAAAAAAGCTGCCCGATCGCAGGTCGGCGTTGTCGAAGAACTAATATGATCAGGACCGCTAACATTCCTGCAATTTAAGCGCGTATAAAAGTCAGGAAAAAGGGATCAAAACTTTGTACCGCCACGCGCGTAGCCGGTAACGATCGACTAAAAATAACCATCCCGATAAATCCACTCATCCATCCTTGTAATCCATAATGGCTAGCGTGAGATACGCTTGTGTTGCTGCTAATTGCCATAAACGCCACCTTGATTCATTGACTTAACCACCGTTGACGCTTTAGAGCGTAAATGACAGCATTAATGACAATCAAAAAATTGTCATGGATACATTGGATGAAGGCTCGCTATAAAGTTATCGTTGATGAATTCGCCAGCGAGATACAACTCGGCCATTTGCCCGCAGGGTCACGATTGCCCACGCATAGAGCACTCGCCAGCGAGCGTGCTATCTCGTTAGCCACCGCAACGCGTATTTACAGTGAGCTGGAAGCCATGGGGCTGGTGAGGGGAGAAACCGGTCGGGGAACCTTGTCAGGGAAATTTTGCTCCCACTGGGATCAAGTGATGATCAACAGCGAGTTGCACCAGATGTGTTAGATCTGAATTTCAACACCCCTTCCCTGCCAGAGCAAGCTGACCGTCTACGCAGTGCGCTGCGACAACTTGCGACACGCGGTGACATCGAATCGTTATTGCGCTATCAGCCTTATGCCGGGCGTTTAAACGACCGTGAAGCGGTTGCCTCTTACCTGAGCAATATGGGAGTTGTTACGCAAGCCGAAAACGTTTTGATGGTCAATGGCGCGCAACAGGGTTTGGCGATAACCGTAATGGGTTTATTGAGACCGGGTGATGTTGTCGCGGTTGATGCTCTGACTTATCCGGGCTTTAAAGTGTTGGCCAGCCTGTACCATCTGGAACTCGTCCCTATCCCCGTCAATCCTTCTGGCCCTGATCTTATGGCTTTGGAAACCGTTTGCCAAAGCAGGCGGGTTCGCGCCATTTACACCATGCCTACATTGCATAATCCGCTGGGCTGGGTGCTCAGTAGCGAACAGAGAGAAACTATCGGTTCAATTGCCCGAAAATATAATTTACTGATCATTGAGGATGCGGCTTACGCCTATCTTGAACCGCGACCTCCAGCACCCCTGGCCTATTACGCCCCTGAAAGGACGATATATGTCACTGGTTTTTCTAAGAACGTGGCGACGGGGTTGAGAGTCGGTGCCGTAGTGTCTCCTGCGGAACATCGTGATGCACTGGAACGCGCGATTCGCGCCACAAGCTGGAACACGCCCGCATTAATGACCTCCATCGTCTGCGACTGGTTGCGAGAGGGATACGTCGCACAACTCGAGGAAGAGAAGCGAAGAGATGCCGGGCAACGTCAAATCCTGGCGCGAACAATCTTGCAGGATTTTACCTGCTATGGACATCCGAATGCCTATTTTATCTGGATTGTGTTACCTGAAGAGGCTCGGGCGGAGCGCGTGGTAAAACGCTTGCTGCAGAGTCGAATTTCCGTATCAACCGCAGAACCTTTTAGTACCTCGACGACCGTGCCGCAGGCTATCCGGCTGGCGCTGGGTTCCGTAAGCCTGCATGATTTGCAATCGGCTTTGATAAAAATAAAGGAAGCGATTGATTACGAAAAAGGTTTGTAAGACGAAGCCTGTTTGTCAGCCACTCAATCAGTGAAAACTTTGAACCCACAGCGATTTTCAGCAGCTGATTAGCGCCAGCGGTTGTCACATCAGTAGCTTGAACGCAGGATGTTCACTGCCCCCTGTTGATAGGAAAACGTCATGTCTCTTTCTGCGGCACACAAGCGCGTGCTCATTGCCGGATCCGTCGGCAATTTTATTGAGTGGTATGAATTCGCCGTTTACGGTTTTATGGCCACGCTAATGGCCAAAAACTTCTTCCAGCTTGAGGGCGAAAGTGCCCTCACCAGTCTCATCCTGACCTATGCGGCATTTGCCGTGGCCTTCTTTTTCCGTCCTTTAGGCGCGGTGGTGTTCGGCAGGCTGGGCGATCGTTATGGGCGCAAGCCGGTACTGATCGCTGTGTTGATATTGATGACGCTCGCCACCGCTGCGATCGGTCTGGTGCCGGTTTATGCCACCATTGGCGTTGCGGCACCGCTGCTGATTACCGCGTTACGCATCCTGCAAGGGTTGTTTGCGGGCGGAGAGTACGGCGGCGCAGTTTCACTGATGACGGAGTTTGCGCCTCCAGGCAAACGCGGCTTTTACGGAGCATGGCAGTCTCTGACTGTGGCGTTTGGATTACTGGCGGGCGTGGCCGTGGTGGCGGTTTTGCCGTTGCTCATCGGAGACGCCGCGATGAGTGACTGGGGGTGGCGCATCCCGTTTCTGCTCGCACTGCCACTAGGCGCTATCGCACTTTGGCTTCGGTCGGGCTTAGAAGAGTCTCCACAGTTTGAGCAAGCAACCAATGCAGAAAGCGCGTCGGTCAGTGCCACTGTACGCGCCATTATGCTAGGGATCGGACGACTGATGGTATGGTCCGCAGCGGGCTATACCTATCTGGTGATCATGCCCACCTATTTGCAGGCAGCGCTGCATACTGGCTTCAATCAGGCGCTGCTGATTGCGGTGATCTCGAATCTCGGCTTTGCGGCGACTATCCTGCCTGCGGGTATCCTGAGCGATCGTGTAGGACGACGCACAGTGATGTTACTGGCGACCTTCTTGTTGCTGGTGCTGGCATTCCCGTTGCTGAAAGTATTGCAGGACCCACTAAACGGCTTGCTGATCAAAGCGGCGGTGGTGTTTGTGGCCGGGGCATTGGTCGGCATGCTTGCAGGGCCGGGGCCCGCGATGCTGGCGGAGATGTTCCCGACGCGCGTGCGCTACACCGGGCTTGGGTTAGCCTACTCGCTGTCGAATGCGCTGTTTTCTGGGTGTGCGGGGCTGATTATTACCGGTTTGATGAAACAGACCGGTAATGCGGATATTCCGGCCTGGTATGTGATGGGCACCGCGCTGGTGAGCTTTGTCGCGCTGTGGACGTTGAATAAAGACGATCACCGCAGGCCACTTTAAAAAACGAAGGCGGCCATCAGGCCGCCCCATGTTTTAACGTAATTAACGCCCCGCCCCCTGCAAGCGGAACTGCGCGACCAACCGCTCCAGCATCATCGCCTGCTCTTCCAGCGAGTTAGCCGAGTGCGACGATGCGCTCACCAGTGTGGCGTTTTGCTGGGTAGTGGTATCGAGTTCACCCACCGCGCGAGCAATTTGTTCGATGCCACGGCTCTGCTCATCCGATGCCGCTGAAATTTCCTCCATGATCTCATTCACGCGCGCAATGCTACCGAGAATCTGATCCATAGTTTCGCCAGCACGCGCCACCTGCTGATGCCCGTTGCTGATACGGCTCACCGATTCACTGATCAGCTGTTCAATATCTTTTGCCGCACCGGCGCTACGCTGTGCCAGGTTACGCACTTCACTGGCAACCACGGCAAAACCACGCCCTTGCTCACCGGCTCGGGCCGCTTCGACCGCCGCGTTCAATGCGAGAATATTGGTCTGGAAAGCGATGCTGTTAATGACGGCAGTAATGTCGGCGATTTTCTTCGAGCTGTCAGAGATTTCCCCCATGGTGCTGACCACATCGCGCACCGCTTTACCGCCCTGATTCGCATTGTGTGAAGCTTCTGCGGCAATCTGGCTGGCCTGCCGCGCGTTCTCGGCGTTATTTTTAACGGTAGCCGTTAACTGCTCCATGCTGGCAGCCGTTTCCACCACCGCCGCCGCCTGCTGCTCGGTACGTGATGACAAATCGAGGTTGCCCTGATTGATCTCGCTGGCGGCTTGCGACACGCTGCTGACGCTATGCAACACATCGCCAATCATACTGCGCAGACGGTCGTTCATCCGCCCCATCGCCGAGGTCAGCTTGCCGAGTTCATCATGACGATCGGTGGTAAACTGCGAGCTTAAATCGCCGCTGGCAATGCGCTCCGCCAGCTCAAGATTGTGGAATACCGGACGCGTAATCTGACGAATGATGTACCACGCCACCAGCACGCCAAACAGAATTGCCAGCCCACCAATCAACAGGGATAACGTCGCTGAACCGTTCGCCAGTTCATCATTGCGCTCCTTGACGATGGCAATGATCTTTTTGATCGCCGCACTGCTCTTATCACCCGCGACTTTTACCGTGTCTTCTGACGCACGCAGCTGACCATAGCTGTCCGCCGCTTGCAGGCTGAGATCTTTAAAGCGTTCGGTATCCTGCCACAGCGCGGTAAATCCGCCCTGCTGTTCTGGTGGCAGCTGAGCCAACAAGGCTTTCATGCCCTGATCGGCCTGCTGGAAATGGGTTTGCAAGGTATTGCGCAGGGTATCGGAGACATTGAAGCGCAGCGCCCAGGCTTCTTCACGCACGTTGCTGATGGCGAAGAGCTGCTCATAGATCTGATTGGTCAGTTCTGGATTGGTCACTGGCGTGCGAATCAATTGCGTGTAGCGCGAGGTCATGTCTTGCTGGCTCAGGGAATCGAGCTGTGCACGCAGACTGTTCAGTTGCTGGGTAGCTTGCGTCATCGCCCCGATGCTGTTCTGGAAACTGGCGAGATGGGTGTCGAGTTCATCCACCAGAGGACGCGCGTTATCTGACCAGGAGAGTTGTTTAGCCTCGCGATTCAGCTGCTGTGCATGAGTGACATAGTCGGCCATCACCTTGCCGGATTTATCATCACCATAAAGGTATTTGAGGCGGTTAATTTTCGCCTGGAACACCTCGATATTGATGTCATAGATCAGATTGGTTTTCTGATAGATGTCATGAATCGCATTGAAACGCTGCACGCTGATGCCGGTGGCTAATGCCACTAACAGCAGCACGATGCCAAATCCTGCTGACAATTTTCGGGTGATGCGTACATTACGTAAACGGGATACCAGCCCCATGTTCCCTCTCCTGCGAATGTTGTTTTTGTAAATTCTGGTAAGGGAGTTATCGGAGCGAGGCGGGATTTGTTTATCGCGGAGATCACAAAAAAACGATTACAGGATGTTATGCGCCGCCGGGCAGCGGCGCGAGTAGGTTATCGCGCGGATTGCGGGACTAACTGGCTGATAAACAGGCCTGCCGCACTCACGGCATCCACCGCGATTTTGCCAAGCTGCTGGCGAATGCTGTCGCCGAGGGCAATGGTGGAGAAGCCAGTACAAGAGAAGGCGATGACTTCGATGCCTTCACGATAGAGACTATCGGCGCAAGCCAGGGCGGCGGCGCGACCTTCTGCACTCAGCAAGTCCGTGGTGTTCAGCACCCCTTCCGGACGCGCGTAACGCACGGATTCACCCAGCAGCTGGCGGAAAGGCGCCGGTGCCGCTGCACCAATCCCCATCACCGCCACAGGACGTTTCAGCATGCGCGCAATACTTGCTGAAGCTGAACCGGCGCTGATGACGGGAATCGATACGGCATCGCGCAATGCCGCAAGGCCAGGATCGGCGGCGCAGCTGAGAAACAGCGCATTGCAGCCGTCGGACTCTAATTGCCGCCCGAGCGTAACGATCTTAGGCACCGCCAGCGCTTCACTGGCATCATCAAAAATGCCTTTGTGCTGATCGGGGATCGCCCGGCTAATTGAGTTGATAGCGTACTCCTGATGAATCAGCCGACCATGTTCTTCGACAAAGTGCTGATCTGGATGGGTTAATACGCGGATTATCCCCAGCATGGCTGTTACTCCTGGTCTGATGTTAAACGGGTTTGTAAAGCGGCCATAGGCCAACTGCGGTCTGTTTTAATTATGTGCAGTAAAGTGGCAGGTTTAGGCATGAACGGCAACTATTGCTTTAAGTAACTATATCGACGGCACATCTCTCTATTTAAAATTAAGAGAATAACCTCAAGGAATGCATAAAATCACAATCAAAAAAAATGTAATATATGCCAACCGTGCTAACACCTAAGAAGTTAAAACTAACCCAAAACCATCAATATAAAAACATTGAATAAAAGTGATGATAATGCTAGCTTCCAAAATTATAATTTACCGCCACCTTAAAAAAGGAATCCCATGCCCTATAATACATACTCAATTATCAGAAAAGATATTTTTCTTTACGCTCATGAAATGAATTTTTTTTGGAAAAACTTGCAACGCGAACATGTTGCAGAATGGTCATTCCTGACTGCACTTGGCTGCTGGGGAGTAACCAACCAACACTTTCAATTTTTTGCCTTCATTATTGCAATATCATTTTTTACTGGGAAATTGCTCAAGTCACCCAGGAATCGCTCTTTCAATAAAATTGAAAAAAATATTCTTATTAGAATAAATGAATCAACATTAAATGACACTGAAAAAGCAAAACTTAAATCTCGAATTTTAAACATTAAAAAATTCAGAAACTTTAGACATTCTCCATTCGTAATAAAAAGAAACTGGCGGTTCCTTTTAGGGTACCTTTTTTTAATGATGTCATTTATATTTAACATACTTAATTAGTTGCAACCGATGTTAGAACTGACAATGCCTGAGAAGTCAAATCGTGTTTCCCACGTCTTTAATCAGTTGCCGTAACCACTGATGCGCCGCACTGTCCTGCGTCCTGCGATGCCAAAGCAGATCAAATGGAATCGAGGGCAGCGTCAACGGCGGTTCAAACATGATGATGTCGCCCTGGCTGGCTGAAGTGGTGCCCACGCGGCGCAGTACCGTAGCCACATAATCCGTTCCCGGTAAGAGCGCGGGCACGGTAAACATGGTGGGCAACGTCAGACTAATGTTGCGCGCTAAACCTTGCTCTCGCAATTGTTGGTCCACCAAGCCGTAATGGTTGCCTTCCGGTGACACCAGGATGTGGCGCATTGAGAGAAACGCTTGCAGGTTCATGCCTTTACGCGCGGCTTCGTGGTCGCGCCCGACTAAGGTGACAAAGTCATCACGTAGCAATGGCTCGGAAAGAATTCGGTTTTCTGCTTTGGTTGGCGGTACGCCTACGGCAATATCAATCTTGCCCGCATCGAGTAGCGCAACAACCTCATCGCGATCAATAAAATAACGCACATGAATCGTGCAACGAGGTGCCACTGCCGCCAGCTTTTTGGTTAGCGCGGGCAGCAGCACATGCATCGGATACTCCGTCAATCCCAGGGTAAAACTGCGCTGTTTGGCTGTGGGATCAAAGACCTCTGCAGGCTTCATTAAATGACGCACCTGCCCTAACGCATCGGCCACCGGTATCGCAATTTCCTGCGCTTTCGCCGTGGGTAACAAGCCTTCTGCGCTGCGGATAAACAAAGGATCGTCAAAAACACGACGCAAGCGAGAAAGCGCGGCACTCATCGCCGGTTGGCTTACGCCAGCCAGTGCCGCCGCTTTAGTGACGTTGCGCTCCAGCATTAAGGCATTAAATGCCACCAGCAAATTGAGATCGAATCCTTCAAAATTCATATTTTGTATAATGCTCTATACCAATCATTTGTTGGATGGATAGTGTCAGATTCAGGAATACTGCACAAGACGGTGAGATGCACCGCTAACTAATCCAATAAGGTTTCCAACATGTCTGCGACACAACCACTGAACCAACGCCTGCAAGCTGAACGTACTGCGGTAGAAAACCTCTATCGCGCCTTTAGTGACAAAAATCCCGACCTGCTGGATCTGGCGGTCACACAAGACTGGGATGACATCCCACTGGCGCCTGGTCAGGGGCCGGGACCAGAAGGATTTAAGCCACTGCTGGCAGGTTTTATCGCCGCGTTCCCGGATATCAACATCACCGTGCACGACATGCTTCAGGAGCCTGGAAAGATTGCTGTGCGTGCAGAAATTACCGGTACGCACCAGGGTGAGTTTATGGGCATTGCGCCAACCGGTCGTCGCATTAGTGTGCGCCTGCACGAATTCCACTTGCTCAACGGCGAGCGCGTGACCACCACCTGGCATATGGAAGATTGGTTTGCCATGTTCCAGCAGATTGGTCAATTCCCGACGCTGTAGTTATCGGGAATTCAAGTTGAAAACAGCCAGTATAAGCGCTCAAACGATTTAGGCAGCGTAATGTTGAGGGCTAGTACCTTACTCACTGTCTATCATGTCAGCGTTTTTCCCCTTCATACCCAAAATTAAAGATGCATTAAAAAATCGCGAAAACCTTCGGCTTCGGTATTTACCAAAGACGCCGCATTCTGCTGCGGGTGGTCACGCAAATAGGCTGTTATCAACGCAAAGCCGAGTGAGTATCCGCACCAGCGCGGCATATCACCCGAACCAAAGAACCAGGCATTATGGTCGTACCAGGGTTGCGACCACTGTTCTAAAGCCCGGTTGATAAACGGGCTGAGCATCGCGCTCTCCAAGGTTTCCCATGGCTCGGGCTCACCGCCACACACATCCAATGAGAAGTGCCCAGCTAACCCCTCAGACACCAGCGCTTCGCCTAATGTACGTCCGTATCCGGGGCCGTCCCAACGCGCGGCATGATGCAGTTCATGAGCAAACATGCGGCTAAGGCTCTCTTGCGTAAGATCCTGGCTTTGCGGATCCACAGTGAGATAGACCAGGCCTTGCTCCGGGGTGTACCCCAGACATCCCTTATCTTCCAGAACAAACTGTCCCGCTTTAACCACGACATCTAACGCATTAAAGTCGAGCTGCGTATTGGCCAACTGCCACGTATGTTGCAACGCAGTGCTTATCTCATGCTGTTTTGCGGAAAGTGGCTGACGGGCGTTGATAAAATGAAGTTCGAGGGAATGCATGTGGCCTCCTGCCAGAACAATAGAACGGGGCCATATAGTGCGCAGAAAACAGACCACATTTCAAATGCGATGGTTTAAGCCAGGCATAATCTTCCCCTGCTATGCTAAGCACCAGACGTTAATCAGTGTTCACAGGCGGAAGAATGAAAGTCGTGTTATGTGCGTATCATGAGATGGGATGCGCGGCGCTGGAGAGTTTGCAGGAAGTGGGATTTGAAGTGGTGTGCGTCTTTACTCACGCAGGTGCGCATCAGGAAAACAGCTTCTTTGACTCGGTTGAAGCTATGGCGCTGCAGCAACAGATCCCGGTGTTTTGCCCCGACGATATCAATACGCCAGAATGGATTGCCAAGGTGGCGTCGCTGCAACCCGATGCGCTTTTGACGCTGTCCTATCGACAAGCGCTCTCTCCTGCATTGATTGCCACCGCCAAAAAAGGCGCATTCAACGTGCACGCTTCGCTGCTGCCTGCCTATCGCGGACGTGCGCATCTCAACTGGGTGATTATCCGCAATGAGCGTGAAACCGGGGTGACGCTACATCGCATTAATGACGTGCCAGACGGCGGGCCAATTCTGGCGCAAAGCCGTGTCGCTATCACTGATGAAGATGAGGCGCTGTCATTACATCGCAAACTGGTACGCACCACGCGTGAACAGTTGCCAAACTGGCTGCGCGCTCTGCGGGCGGGTAGTTTGATTGAACGCGTGCAGGATGAAAATCTCGCCAGCGAACCGGGACAACGAAAACCTGAGGATGGGCAGATTCACTGGCATCAGTCTGCCGATGAGATTCATGCTCTGATTCGCGGCGTTGCTTATCCTTGGCCTGGTGCGTATAGCCTGATGGGAGAACAGCGTTTTATCGTGTGGAAAAGCCGCGTGATTACCCAGTCGCATCAGCACGCAGCGGGCAGCATTATTTCCATCGATCCGCTGTATATCGCCTGTGGCGAAAATGTGCTGGAAATTGTTGCAGCGGGGTTATCGCATCACGACAATCTTAGTGCGGCGCAGCTAGTGCAGCACTTCTCACTGTGCGTGGGGATGCAACTGAAGTCATGTTGAGCTGGCGATTTCAGGCTGAAATCGCCAACTTTTCTCACCAGCGGGTCGCTGCCATATCAATCACAAAGCGATATTTCACATCACCTTTCAGCATGCGCACGAATGCATCTTCGACTGCTTCACCCGCAATCAATTCGATATCTGCCGTGATGTTGTGTTCGCCGCAGAAATCCAGCATCTCCTGCGTCTCTTTGATGCTGCCGATGGATGAGCCGCTGATGCTAAGGCGACGGAAGACCATCGGCGTGACGTCCGGAGCCTGATGCGGTTGTTCCGGAATGCCTACCAGCACCAAACGACCATTGGTTTTGAGCGTGGCGAGGTAGGGATCGAGATCGTGAGGCGCGGACACGCAGTCGATAATGAAATCGAGAGAGGTTCGCGCCGCTGCCATCTGTTCCGCATCGCGTGAGACCACCACGCGGCTGGCCCCCAGGCGTCGCGCATCGGCACCTTTTTCCGGAGAGGTAGTGAACAGCGTCACTTCCGCACCCATCGCACTCGCCAGTTTTACCGCCATATGCCCAAGCCCGCCTAAGCCCACTACGCCGACTTTGTCGCCGGCCTGCACCTTGAAGTGACGCAGCGGTGACCAAACGGTGACGCCCGCACACAGCAACGGCGCAACGCCTGCCAGCGACAGGTTCTGCGGCACTGACACCACAAAATGCTGATCGACCACCACATTCTGTGCATAGCCGCCCCAGGTACTGTCGCCAGTGTGTTTGTCGATACCGTTGTAGGTGGCGGTAAATCCGGCTTCGCAGTACTGCTCTTCCTGCTGCTGGCAGAAATGGCATTCACGACAGGAATCGACCATCACGCCGACACCCACCACATCACCGACCTTGAAGTTTGTGACCGCTGCGCCGGTTTCCCGCACGCGACCGATGATTTCGTGGCCCGGCACCAGCGGATAACGACTGACCGCCCATTCGTTACGTGCCATATGCAGATCGGAGTGGCATACGCCGCAGTACAGGATATCGATTTTCACGTCCTGCGGTTGCAGTGGACGCAGCGCGATCTGGCTGGATACTAAAGGTTTTGCCGCGTCGTGTGCGACTAATGCGTTGATTTTCATGGTGCCTCCGCAAGGTGCTGGCGTTATTGAGTTGAAGGCGGCAGACTATAGTCAACGTGGTGCAAAAATGATAGTAGTCACCATTTGGTGACCATAAGGAGAGACACCGATGCCAGCCTGGGTTGACGGTAAACTGGTTTTTTATGCGGATTCACCGCCGCGTCGCTTGATGGACCTGTTCTCGCTGAAGTGGAGCAGCATGGTGCTGCACGCGCTTTATCACTGGCCGGGACAGCGTGCGCGCACCGGCGAGTTGCAGCGCAGCCTGCAGGGAATTTCGAAGAAGATGCTGTTTCAAACATTAAAAGAGCTGGAGCAGCGGGGACTGATCGCCCGCCATGTGTATGACGTGGTTCCACCGAAAGTGGATTATCGCTTAACGCCGTTAGGATTGACCTTCGCAGCGCCGATTGAGCAGATGTATCTGTGGGGGCTGGAAAACCAGGCGGCGCTGGATGCAATGGACGCCCACTTAAAAGCGGCTACGGACGTGCCATCAGACGCGCCACCGTCTCACGATCTCTCGGCAAGCGAGGATTAAACACCACCAGGCTCAGGCCGGGCTTACCCTCAACGGCGAAGGTGCTGTATTCGAGTTCCAGCACGCCTTCGTCCGGTAGCCACAGTTGCTTTATCCCTTCGCCATGTTGGCTCACTTCCTGCGATTGCCACAGTTGACGGAAGGTTTCGCTCATCGCGCTGAGTTCTTCCACCAGCGTGCGCACATGCTCGCTGGCACCGGTACGTGCTACGTCGGCACGGAAATTCGCCACCATGTTACGCGTGACCTGATGCCAATCCGGCAGGCGTTTTTTCATCTCTTCGTTGCTGAACATCATCAACAGGATATTGCGCTGTTCCGGCGGCAGCTGCGCGTAATCCACAAACACTTTGGTCGCCGCATGGTTCCACGCTACCACCTGCCATTCAGCGGTTTTCACCAGTGCGGGCGTGTACGTCATGCTATCCAGGACGCGTTGCAACGAGGGTGAAACATCCACGCCCGCCTGCCAGGTGACGCCCGGCAAACGATTCTGCGCCAGCAGAAACAGGTGGTCGCGCTCTGCGGCACTCAGCTCCAACGCTTTGGATAATCGTTCCAATACCTCTTCGGAAGGCGCACCGCCTCTACCCTGCTCCAGCCAGGTGTACCAGGTGGTGCTGACGCAGGCGCGCACCGCCACCTCTTCCCGACGCAATCCGGGAGTACGACGGCGCAGCAACGGATAGCCGAGTTTGCCGGCATCCAGCCGCTGACGTCGTTCACGCAGGTAGTTGCCGAGCAGATTGTCGTCTTGTTGGGTCATGGCGTTATCCTGTTAGTGCCTATACCTGTATAAGCTCACGACTTTTCGCCGCGCTGCAGACTTTTATCATAGTGCTTCAACAGCCAGAAATAGGAGTACGAATATGCGACTTTTTGTGACCGGCGCAAGCGGCTTTATCGGTTCGGCCATCGTAAAAAAACTGCAGGCACGCGGCGTGGATGTGCTTGGACTGGCGCGCAGTGACGCGTCGGCTGAGAAACTGCATCAGCAAGGTGTGCAGGTGATGCGCGGCGATTTAGAAGATATTGCCAGCCTGCGTAGCGCCGTGGAACAGAGTGATGGTGTGATCCATGCCGGATACATTCATGATTTCAGCCGCATGGATCACGCAGCGGCTATCGATCAGCAGGCGATTCTGGCGATGGGTGAAGTGCTGGCCGGATCCAATCGTCCGCTGGTGGTGACCACCGGCACTGCGTTGGTCTCGCCAGGACGGCTCGCAGTTGAGCAGACTCAACCGGTTTCCGGCGGCCATCCTCGTTCCGACTCCAACATCGCCGCACTCGCGCTGGCGGATAAAGGCGTTCGCGTCTCGCTGGTGCGCCTGCCGCCCACGGTGCACGGCGCAGGGGATCATGGATTCGTGCCGATGATCATCAATATGGCGAAAGAGAAAGGCGCAGCGGTGTATATCGGTGATGGCGCGAATCGCTGGCCTGCGGTGCATCGTGATGATGCGGCGGAGTTGTTCTGCCTCGCCGCCGAGCACGCCGAAGCCGGGACGATTTTGCATGCGATTCAGGAGGAAGGCATCGCATTCCGCCAGATCGCCGAAACCATTGGTGCAGGTTTGTCTCTGCCGGTGAAAAGTCTGAGCATGGAAGAAGCGAAAGAGTGGCTGGGCTGGATGGCATTCTTTGCTTCAATCGATAACCCCGCTTCCAGTGAATGGACGCGCCAGACCTTTAACTGGCAGCCCACCGGACCGGGACTGCTGCAGGATATGCGTGAGGCGGGTTATTTTTCTCGTTGATTTCGCACCGCTTCTTGCAGGAAATCAATAAACGCGCGGCTTCTTGCAGGAAGAAAACTCCGTTCCTGATAGAGCAGCGCAATCTCAAGGGGTGCGGGAGCGAGTTCAAGCTCAATCACTTCTAACTGCCCATTACGAATATAAGGCTCACAAGCCTGCGCTGAAAGGATGGCAAACCCGATGCCTTTCAGTGCAGCTTGCATCGCCATCTCACCACTGTCGACACGGAAAGGACTCAACACATTGATGTGTCGAAATCCTTTGCCAATGGTTAGAAATTGCCACGCTTGCCCCTGAAGCGCACTAACGGTGGTGATGCAGGGCAGAGCCAGCAATTGTTCTGTATGCGTTGGTCTGGTGTATTTTTGCAGTAAAGTCGGCGCCGCAACAATCTGGCAGGGCAATGAAGCCAGCGGTCGAGCTATGACATCACTGCTGGCGCGCGTACCGCGACTGATATCAATGACAACATCGCAGTCATCCCACAGTGCCTCTGCTCCCTGCAGACTGGTTGTACAATGGAGTTCAATTCTGGGATATCGCAGTGCAAAGTCAGCCAAAAGATTGCCGAAAATCACCGGCCCGACTCCATTCGGTAAACATACGCGTAGCAGCCCTTCCGGCTCAGTTTGTGCGTGGCTTAATCTGGCTTCCGTCTCATTCACCGAGTCCAGCAGTGGTCGCATGCTGTCAAAAAACATCTGCCCTGCTTCAGTAAGCTTCATTTGACGCGTACTTCGCTGTATGAGTCGCATCCCTAATCGTTCTTCCAGCTGCGAAATCTGGCGACTCACATTCGATGCAGGCATATTCAAGGCACGCGAACCGCCGATAAAACTGCCCTTCTCTGCAACGGTGACGAATACCCGCAAAACATTTAAATCGATTCTACTGCGCATCGATTATCCCATTTTTGATAATTAATCCTCTCACTTTATCGCTCTAATCATAATGATGCACGGGCAATAGACTAGGCCTCCTGTCACTTAATGGAGCAAACTATGCCTGTCCTCACTCCGCAATCAGGTTCATTCGCTGTGATCCGCATCGCTGTGATTATCGCTTTTGTTCAATTCACGAATGCCCTCGAATACATGATGTTTAATCCGCTGTTTGCCTACATGGCGTCTCAATTTTCAGTGCCTGTCACTTATGCAGGTTATGTCACGGGGACTTACACCCTGGGTTCAGTGCTATCCGGGTTATGTATTTGGAAATGGATTGACCGCGTTAACGCCAAGCGGTTTTTACTGTGGAATATGGCGCTTTTAGGCGCTCTGACGGTGCTGATCACCTTCACGAGCGATTATACCCTGCTGCTGGTTCTACGATTTATGGCGGGCTTAGTGGGAGGAACAACCATGGGTGTAGGGATGAGTTTATTAATCAGCCTCGCGCCAGCGGCATTACGAGCACGGATGATTGCCACCGTCATTGCCGCTTTCTCTGTGGTCAGCATTGCAGGGATGCCGACCATGCTGTTTTTGAGCACACATTTCGGTTGGTATAGCGCAACGAGACTCATTGGTTTGCTGTGCCTGATAGCTTTGCTTCTTATTGCCGGGTTTATTCCTGATGCTCCGCGCAAAATCTCCCCTAAATCATCGATAACAATGACGCCAGAATGGTTGTTTTTCGCCAGCGGGAACGCCATCGCGCAATTCACTCCTATGCTCATCATTCCTGCTTTAGTGCCTTTATTGACCCAACACATGCAGGCTGTGAGCGCCTCGCTGCCAATGCTGTTCTTCATCGGTGGCATCGCTGGGTTGATGGCGACAAAGCTGACCGGAAAACTATTGGCTCACTGGTCCAGCTACACCCTAGCCGTTGTCTCAACGCTGATATTACTGGTCAGCATGCTGCTTCCCGTGACAGGTTTGCATGCCAGCGCATTATTCATGGGGCTGTTTCTGAGCGGGGCTTACGGACGATTGGTGGTGGTGTCGTGTGTGACGACGAGATTTCCAAATGAGGCCAGTCGGGCTGGTTTCCTGTCCCTGCAAACGGCGCTGATGTCATTGAGTACCACCCTCGCCTTTTTTGTTTCGGCCATGACTTTTGAGATAGCAGCGCCACTGCCGATCATATTCTGGGTGCTGGTTGCCGGCAGCGCATTACTCTTGCCACCGCTGATTAAGAGGATGGAAAAAAGGTTAGCGAGACGTGAGGCCTGAGGTGATAAAGGTAGCGGCAGAATCGATCGCCCAGCTAAAAGTTTAGCTCTGGTTCGATAAACTCTGCCGCGAGGGATTAGCCAAACGGCTCTTCACGCGCCAGTAAACGCGCAATCACGTTGAGCGCACCTTCGTCGTTATTGCTGTCGGTTTTATAACGCGCAACAGCGGCCACGGGTGCGGCTGCATTGGCCATCGAAAAGCTGTAGCACGCCTGACGCAGCATTTCGAGGTCGTTGGCGCTGTCGCCAATGGCCAGCACTTCGCAATCGTCGATGCCCCATTTTTCCTGTAGCAGCGCGATGCCGTGCGCTTTATGGCAACCGGGAATGATCAGATCGACAAAGCCAAAACCGCTGGAGACCGGATGCATGATATTTTCAATCGCGCCCAGTTCTTTGTGCAAACGCTCCATCAGGGCGTCCACTCCTTCGTGTGCCAGATTCAACGAGAACTTAAAGATGGTGTCATCGATATCGTACAGGTTGTCGCGCTTTTCCAGGCGATGATAGTGATTCGCCAGCATGGCGATCACCTCTTCCGGCATCGAGGTGTGCACATAAGCGCCGTTGCGACCGCATACCACGGTGCTGATATCCGGCTCTTTCGCCAGAATATCGAGAATTTGATGAACGCGTTCTGGCGCCAATTCGCCGCAGAAGATCTCTTCATTGCTGTCTGACACCCAGGCACCGTTCTCGGCGACAAAGGCAATTTCATCTTTAATATCCGGGAAGTAGCGTTGTAACTGGTAATACTGATTGCCACTGGCGACCACAAAACGAACGCCCTTCTCTTTCAACAAGGCGTACTGGCGCGCAAAACGCTGGGCGTTGTACTGTTTGTTGTCATCGAGAAAAGTCCCATCCATATCCACCGCAATCATTTTTACTGCCATCTTGCTCTCCCGTATCGTTTGACCAGCATTCCATCCTGCTGTGAAAAGGTTTTCATAGAGCTTACTCGCGGTGTGGATTAATGAGAATGGTAATAATGAGATTGTTAACCGCTTTCAGAGATTTCCAGTGCCATCTTTTACTGCAAATCCGCCCCTTTTTCCCTGATCCAGACACAGAACATCTCTGCCATGTCCTTTGCGTAGTCGAGAATCTCCGCCTCAGTGCGCGGTGTTTCGGAAAAATGCTTGCCCACGTTACCCAGTGTGCTGTTGATCAGGTCCGCAGCGCGCAGACGTTGATTCTCTTCCAAATTGGGCAATAACTCAGACAGGAAGTCACTCATCACGTTTTCACCCGCCGCGCGCGCGGCTGCCACTTCCGGTGCATCACGGTATAACGGCGCTGCATCATTAAGTGCGGTCCGCATTGCCGCTTCTTCACACTCTGAGTGCAAGAAAGCGAGCGTGAGTTGGTGCAGACGTTCACCCGCAGGCACATCCTGATTGCGCAGGATCGATCCTAAAAGATCGCCGGTACGTTGCCATTCCTCACTTTGTAAGCGGAAAAGGATAGCCGCTTTATTGGGAAAGTATTGATACAACGATCCAATACTCACACCAGCACGCTCCGCCACACGAGCCGTGGTAAATCGCGTGGCGCCTTCCTGTTCCAAAACCTGAGTAGCGGCTTGCAAAATCGCCGAAACCAGCTCGCTGGATCGCGCTTGTTGCGGTTTTTTTCTCTCTGAAATCTTAGCGTTACGGCGTTCAGCCATCTGATGCTCCTGAACACGAATAGTGAAATGCGAATGATTCATCGTATTCTGTTCGCACAGATTAATCCACGGAGAATCACCATGAATACCTTAACTTCCGCGCCATTGGCGCCGCTGCTTAACTACCTGTTCGAACTGGCCGACAATATGGCGCATCCGACCAATGAAGCCTTCCGCGTGATGTCCGATGAAGAGCAAAATCGCCTGTTGCAGAGCAAAACCGATTACCTCGAACTCTATGGTCATCTGAAAAATGTGCCACTGGCGGTGTCGCGTGAAACCGGCAAGTTGCTGTACATGCTGGCACGCAGCAGCAAGGCGCAGTCGATAGTGGAGTTTGGCACCTCCTTTGGGATTTCAACGCTACATCTCGCGGCAGCGTTACGCGATAACGGCGGTGGAAAGATCATCACCAGTGAATTTGAGCCGGGAAAGGTGGCGCTGGCGCGCAATCATTTTGCCGATGCGGGCGTGAGTGATTTGATTGAGGTACGCGTGGGTGACGCGCTGCATACGTTGAGCCGTGAGCTGCCTGCTGCTATCGATATGCTGGTGCTCGATGGCGCCAAGGCAATTTACCCTGAGATACTGGCGCTGGTTGAACCACATTTGCGCCCTGGTGCGCTGATCGTCGCCGATGATGCGGATTTCAGCCCCGAATATCTCGAACATGTGCACAGCGGGCGTGGCTATCTGTCGCTGCCTTTTAACGACGGCGTTGAAGTGTCAATGTGGCTCGGACGTTCACAGTAATCAGCACCCAGAGCCTGTGCTCTGGGTGATTTTTATTTCCGATACTGCGCTTCTACCCGTTCCTGCTTGATCTTGGCATCAATGGAGAGTTCTGCGGTGGGGCGGAGCAACAGGCGAGCCAGGCCAATGGGATCGCCCGTATCACGACAGTAGCCATATTCGCCTTGATGGGTGCGCTGCACTGCCGCATCAATTTTTGGTAGCAGCCGACTTTCACGATCGATCTGGCGAAACAACAAGCGCAGTTCTTCTTCGCGTATCGCTTTGTCCGCTTCATCCCCTTGCTGTTCACTGCGTTGCAGCTGCGTTTTCAGGTAGTCGATATGTTCGAGCAGTTCCTGGCGCTCAAAACGCAATAAGCGCAAAAAATACTCACTCTGGTGAGGATTCATATACTCTTCTGGCGGCATACTGAGAAGGTTTTGCTGCTCGGCTGCTGTGGGTTTGGTCATATTGAAATTCCTTAACAGCTTCGTGTTAATGTTATATCGTCACATTTCAAATCATTCATTGAGGTTGCTGCGATGAAGACCACTGTTCCTCTGTTACTTATCGCCATAGCATCGGCAAAAGCAGGTGCCTTTCAGGCAAAGATTGATACGTTAAAACTGGCGCAAAAACCGGATACCGCAGTGGCCAACGTCGATTTGACGCAGCCTCTGGCGACGGCGGAAGTGCATGCGGCGCTGTTAAAGCCCGTATCCGGCTGCCAGTGTCCGTTCTGTACGCAAATGCGTGCGCTGGCGGGCTAACTCAGGCGGATACGCGCGCCACGCGCTGCGGCCAGGGATCGGCAAATTCGCCGCCAATTTGCCACCATGCAAGCTCCTCTTCATCGAGAAAGCAGCGTTTCAGGGCGACGGTAAAGGCTTTCACTTCATCCGGTTCACCAATCACCGTTAAACTGCAGCGCCGATCGCCAAATCGCCCCGGCATTTTTGCCACTGCCTGTTCGACCGCCGCGCGCTCCTCAGCAGTAAGCGGACTATCACGATGATTCAGAATTCCCGCTTTCCAGTAACTGATAAATTCCAGACTGATGCTGCCCGTGGCCTGATTCCACAACAGCGCTAGATCATCGCGCGTCGGCAACCAGAAAAAGCCTTTACTGCGATAGATGCCCGCGCCCATAAAGTGGTGGCAGGTATCCCACAATCGCTGCGGATGGAATGGACGATCGTCGTGAATCACTTCGGAAGTCATTTGCCACGCACCGGGATCAATGGCATCCACCTCATCCGCTAATTCTTCAATTAACTGCGCGACCCGCCCGAAATCGTAGGACGGCATCGCCATGAGTTCACTCAGAGAGAGGTTTCCCCGCGATACCGCCATCACTGCCACATAGGGATTGAGTGGATGAATGGCCTGGGCAATGCGGGTAATGCTGGAAGACGACAGCCGATCATTTTTGGTGAGCAGCAGATGGCTGCAAAACATGATTTGTTCTGCCAGCAGATTCTCGATGCGCCGCTCGTGACGAGTCAGATTGGCCTGCAAACGAGGAATCAGCGCTTCGCCCTGCTGGTAATCATCATTCAGCATCACGCTGTCGACCAGCGATAAGAATCCATTGAGTTGCGCTTCGGCATGATCGCGGAAATAACGCACCAGCGGCAACGGATGGCTGCTGCCCGAGGTTTCCAGCAGGATCAGATCCGGGCGATGTGCGTTGAGCATCGACTCAAGTGCGGCATCGAGTTTTTCGATACCCGTTCGGCTGCTAATACTGTCGGCCGAGAGCGTAATGAAATTGTGTTTACTGGCGTTGACGATTTCAGTGTTGGCAATCAACACGCCATCGACGTCCAGTTCGCTCATATCATTGACGATGACGCAGACTGCAAGTTGCTGTTTGTGCGCCTGAACCAACAGACTTTTTAATAGCGTTGTTTTGCCTGCACCAAGAAAACCGTTGAGAATGGTGAGGGGGATTTTTTGCATCGTGACCTCTTGCTGCCGCACTTTGCGGCGTGGGTTTGCCATCCATGGCGTCATGCCGTTCCGTTAAACCAGGGTTCTGCCAAAGTACCCGCCAGGGAACTGCGCTTCGCTCAGGCAGAAATGTGTTGCCGGGCGCTCAGTTCATTGCACCGTCAACGATCTGCCTGGTTCCTCGCGTTCATCTTCATCAGTGAAACCAGGGTTCAAACGGATCCGGATATTCGGCCCAGTTTTCCGGGCCCTGCGCCATCTCTTCGTCAGTCAGCAGCGCATTTTCCAGCTGGCTACGCAGACGGGCTTCATCCATCTCAATACCAATAAACACGATTTCCTGACGCGCATCGCCAGTGCCCTCGACCCAGTTCTGCATGATGTATTCCAGCGTCTCGGGATCTTCCGGCCAGCGCTCTTTCGGCGCGCTTGCCCACCACATGCCTGCTAAGCCCTGACGCGTCACGCCACCGGCCTGTGACCAGGAACCGGCATAATGAGGACGACTGGCAAGCCAGAAGAAGCCCTTAGACCGCACCACGCCTTTGAGATCGCCTTCGATCACGCTGGCGAAGCGGGTGGGATGGAAAGGACGACGCGCGCGGAACACAAAGTTGCGGATGCCATACTCTTCGGTTTCTGGCGTATGTGAACCGCGCAGTTCTTGCAACCAGCCGGGGGCTTGTGAGGCCGCATCAAAATCAAATAAACCGGTATTCAGCACTTCCTTCAGTGCAACCTTGCCAAACTCAGAGGTCACCACGCGTGCGCGCGGGTTGAGAGAATGCAATATCGCCAGCAAGCGAGCTTTTTCCGCTTCATCAATCAGATCGGTTTTGTTCAGAATCAGCACGTCGCAGAACTCAATCTGATCCACCAGCAGATCCACCACCGTGCGTTCATCTTCTTCACCCAGCGATTCACCGCGGGATTTGATGCTCTCGTTGGATTCGTAATCGCGCAGGAAATTGAAGCCGTCCACGACGGTCACCATGGTGTCCAGCGCAGCGACTTCTGACAGGCTCTGACCATCTTCATCGGCAAAAGTAAAGGTTTCCGCCACCGGCAGCGGCTCGGAAATACCGGTAGATTCGATCACCAGGTTATCGAAACGGCCATCTTTTGCGAGGCGATCTACCTCCAGCAGCAGATCTTCACGCAGCGTGCAGCAGATGCAGCCGTTACTCATCTCGACTAACTTCTCATCGGTGCGCGACAACTCCGCCCCGCCCTCACGCACCAGGGCGGCATCGATATTCACTTCTGACATATCATTGACGATCACTGCCACGCGGCGACCTTCGCGATTGTTGAGAATATGGTTAAGCAGTGTGGTTTTGCCCGCGCCGAGAAAGCCGGAGAGGACAGTAACCGGCAACTTTTTAAAATTCGGGGATAATGATGACATTGCAACTCCTTCAACATGACAAGTGCAGGTGCGGTGACATGCCACACCCAACGTTATAATTGATATGTTATAACATAACAATTGCGGTTGTCATTGCGTCGAAGAAAGATTGTTGTTTAAGGCAAATAAAAAGCGGGCCGTTTCGGCCCGCTATAAAGCATTACTTGTTATCGGGATAGCTTAGATCGATCGCTTCATCCGGTAACTTGGTGAATTTTTTCACGATGGTGCGGAAGTCGGCGTTAGGCGTCAAATCGGCAAACTGTTGCGGATAAAGGTCTTTTGCCAAAATTTCCATCCCCACGATGTTGTAAGGGTGGTTATAGAAATGATGGTACACGCCATAAACACGGCCATTCTTCACCGGCTCGATCTGTGCCAGACCGGTACGTTTCAATAGTGTCTGGAAAGTGGCATTCACCTCTTTCGGCTGCACGCCGTAGCCGAATGGCAGAACGTTGGTGTTAGGCCGCTTTGAACCGGTCATGATGTAAACATCCGGTTTCATCGCAATAATTTTTTCCAGAGCGATAAAGCCCACGTTGCCCGGCAACAGCTCGGAACCAATATTCTTACCCCCTACGGCTTCGACTAGTCCGCCCCAGCCATTGTGACTGTGAGTGAAGCAGCAGTTATCGCTGTTACCGGCAATCGGCTCAATAAACACAGTCGGTTTGTTCTTCACCTCAGCGACGCCTTTGGTGATGCGATCAAACCTCTGCTGATAGAAATCGGTATAGGCCTTAGCCTGGCTCTCCCGGTTCAACACTTTGCCCAACAGCGTGACGCTGGGTGCCGTGTTTTGCGCGGGGTGCAGTTCATAATCTACAAACACCACGGGAATATGCAGATTATTCAGCGTACTCAATACACCTGACTGTTGCAGCGCCGGTTTCGCGCGCAGTTGGGCAATCATCATGTCGGGCTTTTGCGCCAGCACGCTTTCTAGATTGACCTGGCCCTGGTCGCTGAAGCCCATATCGACAATTTTGGTCGCTTCAGGCCATTTGCCTTTCAGCAGATCCCAGGTTTGGGTGTCTTGTTTCTTCGGCAGGTTATTCCACGCCACCACACGCTTGAACGGGTCATCACGATCCAGCAGCGCCAGCGTCAAAATATCGCGGCCATCCTGCAGGATAATGTGTTGCGGTTCTTTAGTGATGGTTTGCGTGTTGCCGTCCATATCGGTGACGGTTAACGGGTAAGTGGTAGCCGAAGCCGCCGTGGAAGCCAGTAATCCCATTGCCAGTAGCAGGCGCGTTTTCATCCTAAAACTCCGTGGTAAAAAGAATAGTTATTATTATCAATTACCTTAACACAACCTTAAGGGCTGAAAATAAACGCCAGGACAATGGGTTGTAACCGAGTATTAATGCTGAGTGATAAAAGTTGGATGGCGGATGGCGGATGGCGGATGGCAGATGGCAGATGGCAGATGGCAGATGGCAGATGGCAGATGGCAGATGGCAGATGGCAGATGGCAGATGGCAGATGGCAGATGGCAGATGGATTATCCATTCCCTGCAGGCAGCCCGCAAGCCGCCGCAGCAGGGAAATGCGCGTCAGGTGAAATCGGACAGCTTCTGCCCGGAGGTAATCAACTCCTGTAACAGCATCTGCCGACGTTCTTGCGACGTATCACGGCTGACCATAAAGCAGATCGCCGCCACCGCCTGGCCGCTGCGTGAGCGAATCGGCGCGGCCATACAGCAGGTAAAGCTTTCGGAGAGCCCTTCCGTCATGCAATAACCCAGCTTACCAGCATGGTGGATTTCATCGAGAAACGCCTGCTTATCGAGAATCTGCCCGCTGGCGAGACGGTAATCTTCTTCTGGAATCAAATCGAGGATCGCGCTATCAGACCAGTTACTGAGCAGTAAACGCCCGGTAGCGGTCCAGGTGATGGGCACGCGTACGCCGATATCTGAGGTGATCTTGAAGGGGTGCGCGTTGCTGCTCTCGGACAGCACCACCGTGTACTTGTTGCCCTCCAGCATACAAAGCTGCACTGTTTCGCCATGGCGCGCCACAATCTCGACCATCAACTGATGCGCGCGCCGGATCAGATCGTTGTGCGCCATGTAATCCGCACCGTAATAGTGCATCTCGCGACCGAAAAACACCGCACCATCTGCATCTAATTCCACCAGCCCGGCTTCACTGAGCAAACTGACCAACTCATAAACGCTGGATCGGGGTGCGCCAGTGGCATCGATCAAATCGCGCATCGCCATCGGCTGGCGGGCAATATGCAACTGACGGAAAATATCAATAACCCGGTCAACACCGCGCGCCCGTGACGGTTTTTCATCCGGCATACGCTTACTCCCCTGTTGCATTGGTGCGATTGGAATACATGAAAAAAGAAAAGCATCATACACCCCAACGCAACAATTACCCATCCCCGTAAAAATAAAAATTAGTCACTGACGTTATATTATGGCGATCTATTTTGGGGCCTCATTTTGGCGCAACGATTTTTTGCTGACATTAAAAATGTTCGATGAAGGTCACATTCTTATTAAACGAACAACTCCGCAATAAATTTATTTTGCGATCCCGACTACATCACAAAAAATTAAATAGCCGATCACATATTGCAAAAGCATATCCACTGTGCAAATCTTGCCCTATCCGGTATTGCAGATTTGAGTCTGATATATCGGACAGACTAACAACTCCAGAAATGAGGCAATTTGCATGACGATAAAACGTTATGGCATTGAAGGCGGGACCGGCACTGGCGGGCAAATGTTGCCCTTCGCCCGTGCGGTAGAGGCCGATGGCTGGCTGTATATCTCAGGCCAGACGCCGATGCGCGACGGTGAAGTGGTGGAAGGCGGTATCATTGAACAGACGCAGTTAGCGTTCGACAACTGTCTGACTATCATGCGCGAGGCGGGTTATCGCGTGGAAGATGTGGTACACGTCACGGCGGTGTTGACCGACGCACGCTACTTCAGTTCCTTTAATAAAGTATTCAATGAGATATTCAGTGGAAATCCACCGGCACGCATTTGCAGCGTGCAGGATTTAGTGGTCGACTGCAAAGTGGAAGTGGATATGAAATGCTTCCGCGCCGATCGTAAATAATTATTACGGTTAAAACAGGCTGACGATTTTTTATTTTCTTCGCCCACACCAGGACAGCCTGTTATTAATTGATGCTTTTCATTTTGCTGTGAAATATCGGTGTTACGCCGACTCATAACCATTTTATAGAGAGCATAAAATGAACACAACATCGCTTAAATTCGGCGCCGCTGCGCTAGCGTTACTGGTTTTAGCTGGCTGCACACCTACCGAAGAAAAAAAAGAGGCTGGCGCCGCACCGCAATCGGCCCTGCAGAACGTACTGCAACGCGGCACGCTGCGTGTCGGTGACTGCCTGAGTTTCGCTCCCTTTGGTTTTTACGACAAAGACGGCAACCCGGATGGTTATGACGTTGATTTGGCAAAAGCACTGGCCAAAGAGATGGGCGTGAAGCTGGAGATGGTGAATACCACCAGCGCCAACCGTATTCCTAACCTGCAAACCAATAAAGTCGATGTGGTGTTCTGTAACTTCACACGCAATCTTGAACGCGCCAAAGAGATCGGCTTCACCAACCCGTATGTGGTGGCCAGTGAAGCGATGCTGGTGCGCAAGAACAGCGGTATCCAATCTGCGCATGATATGGCAGGCAAAACCATCGCCACAGTGAAGGGTTCAACCAATGGGGATGAAGTCCGTAACCTCGGTATTGATGTGAAAATTCAGGAATACGACTCATCGCAAGCCGCGATCCTCGCCGTGAAGCAAGGTCAGGCCGATGCGATGATCGAAGACAACAACTTCCTCGCCTATCAGGCCAAGCTCGATCCGACGTTAACCGTGACCAACGAAGCGCTGGTACCACTGGAATATAACGCCTTCGGTGTGAAACAGGGGGATCAGGTGTGGACCAACTATCTGAATGAATTCCTGTTTGAGATTAATGCATCGGGTGAAAACGCCCAGCTGTATCAGAAATGGTTCGGTAGCAAGCCACGTTACCCGCTGAATCCGCAATATTGATTGATGTGCGGCGCGGCAGTTGATGCTGCGCCGTTCGAAGGAGTCAAACCATGAGTTATCAATGGCTAACCCTCTGGCGCTATGCCGACACCTTTCTTGAGGCCGCATGGCTGACACTGCAGGTGACATTGCTGGCCTTCGTGCTGGCGGTAGCATTGGGTTTATTGTCGGCATTAGCGAAATCATCGCCTGTTGCTCCCTTGCGCTGGATCAGTCACTGCTACGTCGAGTTTATTCGCAACACGCCGGTGCTGCTGCAAATTTTCATCATCTTCTTTGGCCTGCCCTCGCTGGGCATCACCATGAGTGCCTTTACCGCCGGTGTGCTGGCGCTGGGCATCAACGTTGGCGCGTACTTGTCTGAAACCTTTCGTGCCGGGATTCAATCGGTGCCAAAAGGTCAGCTCGAAGCCGCTTATATTCTCGGCATCCCGCGTCGGCAAATCTTTCTCAGCGTGGTGCTGCCGCAGGCGGCACGCGCGGTGTGGCCAGCGATTATCAATAACCTGATTCAGCTGCTGCTCGGCACTTCGCTGCTTTCTGCGATTGCCCTGCCAGAACTGACCGGCACCGCCACGGTGATCAACGCCCGCACTCTGCTGTATATCCAGACCTTTAGCGTGGTCGCGCTGGTCTATCTGGTGTTGAGCAATCTGTTCTCCTGGCTGGGCACGGTGGCAGGACGGCGCATGTTCCACCCGCCGCTGGTGACCCCGGTAAAAAAGTCCGCCTGGTGGTGGGCAAAAAAATGGCTGACTAATCCAGTGAAACGGGAGAATGCGTTATGAGCGAACTAATCATCAGCTCTTTCCCCATCCTGCTGAAAGGACTGGGTATCACGCTGTTGCTGTCCATCGCCGCCATTATCGGCAGTACCTTGCTCGGCCTGCTGGCTGCCGTGCTGCGCACCAGCCGAGTGCCGGTCGCAAAACAGATTGCTGTGCTCTACACCGAACTGTTTCGCGGTACGCCGGTGTTGATCACGCTGATGTTTATCTACTTTGGCGTGGCCTACTTCGGTTATGAGATCAACTTGTTTGCCGCGGGGATCCTCGGTTTGAGTATCTACCAGGGTGCTTATATCGCGGAAGTGTTCCGTGCCGGGATTGAAGCGGTGCCGAAAGGACAGTGGGAAGTGTCGTGGATTCTCGGGCTTTCCAAACGTCAAACCTTCATGAGCGTGGTATTGCCCCAAACCCGTGGCATCGTGTTGCCGCCGCTGGCCGGTCAGTATCTCTCGCTGATTAAAGACACCTCGATCGTCAGCATGATCGGCATGTCCGAACTGATGCATCAGGGCCAGGCGATTGTCGATCGCATCGGCCAACCGGTGGTGATTTACGGCCTGGTTGCCCTGCTCTACTTCGCCATTTGCTTCCCGCTTTCACGTTGGGTTCAACATCATCAAACCAGGAGCCAGATATCATGAGCCAATCTGCGATCACGCTGAGCCGCATTACTAAATCCTTTGGCTCCACTCAGGTGCTGAAAGAGATCAGTCTGGATGTTTCACCCGGCGAAGTGCTGGTGTTGATTGGTGCATCCGGCTCAGGAAAAAGCACCGTGCTGCGCATCATGAGCGGCTTAGAAACCGCTGATGGCGGCGAAATATGGGTCAACAAAGTGCCATTACATGACCGCAAGCGCAGCAGCGAAATTTGCGGCCATGTCGGCATGGTGTTCCAGCAGTTCAACCTGTTCCCGCACAAAACCGCGCTGGGTAACGTCACCCTGGCGCTGATTAAAGCGCAAAAACTGTCGGAAGCGGAAGCCAACAAACGCGGCATGGCGGCACTGACTCGTGTTGGGCTGGCGGAGCGCGCGCATCACTATCCGGCACAGCTTTCCGGTGGTCAGCAGCAGCGCGTCGCCATTGCGCGCGCGCTGGCGGTGGAACCGAAAATTATGTTCTTTGATGAAGCCACCTCCGCACTTGACCCAGAGCTGGTTGGCGAGGTGATGGAAGTGATGCGCAGCCTGGCGCGTGAAGGCATGACCATGGTGGTAGTGACTCACGAAATGGGCTTTGCCCGTAAAACGGCCGATCGCGTGGTGTTTATGGATCAGGGCGTTATCGCTGAGCAGGGTTCGCCGGAGCAAATCTTTGTTAATCCGCAGAACCCGCGCACTCAGCAATTCTTATCGCGCGTGCTTGAGCACTAACAGGAGCCACTATGTCGATTCGTTTTCCACTGCAGGCAGACGGTTTGCTGGATGCCCAACAACCTGCGCCACGGTTTAAATCGGTAGCGGGAGCTGGCGATCAACCGTTAAGGCCGGGCAGTAACGTTTTTACCAGTGATGAAGTGTTCTCGCCGTTGATGGTGATGAAGCAATCAGCGCTGCAGAACAACCTCCACCAGCTTGCCACGTTTTGCCAGGAGAACGGCATCATGCTGGCAGCACACGGGAAAACCTCAATGTCGCCCGCGATCTTGCGCCGCGCCATTAGCGAAGGTGGCGCGTGGGGATTGGGTGCTGCCACGCCAGCACAAGTGCGCGCGCTGCGTCAGTTTGGCATCCGCAATGTGTTTCTCGCCAATCAGCTGGTCGATCCGGCGGGCATTCGCTGGATTGGCCAATGGCAGCAGCAGCATCCCGACCACGGTTTCCTCTGCTATGTGGATTCACTGCAGGGCGTAAAATTGCTGGAGCAGCATCTCGGCGATGCACAGATTTCTGTGCTGCTGGAGATGTCGGTGAGTGGCGGTCGCACCGGCTGCCGTTCACAACCGGAAGCGCTAAAGATTGCCGAAGCGATTAAAGACAGCCCTTCACTGCAGCTGGTGGGCGTGGCCGGTTATGAAGGTGCGCTGGGGGCGGGTCGCGATGAAGCCGGTATTCAGCGCGTGAAAGCGTATTGTCAGATGATGATCAGCATCGCCGCAATGCTGGCAGATCATCAACTCTTCAGCAGCGATCACATCATCCTCAGCGCTGGCGGTGGCGCCTGGTTTGACGTGGTGACCGAATGTTTTACTGCCGCGACATTACCGCTGCCGATGACACCCTTGATTCGATCCGGTGCCTATATGGCGCATGACAGCGGCTTGTATGCGCGCATTGCACCCTTCGCGCAACCGGGTTCGAGCCATCACTTCGATGCAGCGCTGGAGATTTGGGGGCGGGTATTGTCTCGTCCTGAGCCAGGATTGGCTTTTGTCGATTTTGGTCGGCGTGATGTGCCGTTCGACCAGGATCTGCCCAATCCTTTATGGATCCGCAACGCAGATGGCAGTGAACCGCGCGCGGCAACCCATCTGCGTATCAGTGACGTCAACGATCAACATGCGTATCTGCTGCTGCCCGATGATGAAACGTTGCAGCCGGGTGATTGGGTAGGATGCGGTATCTCTCATCCCTGCACCGCTTTTGATAAATGGCGCTATCTGCCACTGGTGGACGACGATTATTGCGTCACAGATTCACTGGAAACAGCATTCTGACCACAAAAAAGGCTGCCAACGTATTGGCAGCCAGTTCTGGCACATCCCTGTACGACCATGTGGGGTCAGACGTTGTGCCTTCAATGAGCATATAGTAACACACAAAATAATTAGCAGGATAATTATTTTATTGCCAGAGCCAGTTTCACCGCATCCTCGGCATGAATCAACGTGGTATCAAACAGCGGCACGCTGGCATCTTCGGGCTTCACCAGCAGGGTAATTTCGGTGCAACCCAAAATGATCGCTTCGGCGCCCTGCGCCACCAGCTCAGCAATCACCTCACGATAACGCGCTCGCGACGACTCACGAATAATGCCAAGACACAACTCCTGATAGATGATGTCATGCACCGTCTTCCGGCCCGATGCATCCGGTACCAGCACATCAATGCCGGACTGCGCCAGACGGCCTTTGTAGAATTCCTGCTCCATGGTAAATGCCGTCGCCAGTAAGCCCACACGCTTCACGCCAGCAGATTGAATACGCTGAGCTGTCGCATCAGCGATATGGAGCAGCGGGATAGCCACGGCACCGGTAATCTGGTCAGCGACTTTGTGCATGGTGTTAGTACAGAGCACAATGAAGTCCGCCCCGCCCTTTTCCAGACTGCGCGCGGCTTCTGCCAGAATCTCGCCGGCTCGCTGCCATTCACCCGCCACTTGCAGTTTCTCAATTTCCTGAAAGTCGACGCTGTACATCAGGCTGCGCGCCGAGTGCAATCCGCCAAGTTGCTGCTTCACCTGTTCATTGATGATGCGGTAGTAGAGCGCCGTCGATTCCCAACTCATTCCACCGATCAAACCGATCATCTTCATCTGCGATTTTCCTTTATCAAGCCTGTTCAGCACTGTACGGGATTTGTCAGTCTGGTGCATGCCCCCCAGCTTAAATTCAGGGTTTGCGGCACACTTATGCGCGATCAACCTCAAGTGGCGCGTTTTCCGGCCAGCGCGCTGAGGGAAACAGCGATAAGCGGATATTGAACAGATGGAACATCGGCGTAAACAACGCCTGTTCCTGTAATGTTCGCGCTTCTAAACCCAACAGCAGGCGATTAAGTTCATGCAACAACGCCGAATGGGGCTGTGTCTGCAGGGATTTCAGCCTGCGTTTGAGGAACACACTCAGCTCATGGAACATCGCCGCACTCTCAATGCCATTCTCGGTCAGCAGCGCTTTGTGCCGCGTGTAATAGTCGTAACAGTTGGCACCAAGCCAGGCCTCGGCAATCAGATTGCCGCCGGAAACCAGATCGGGCGAGGGATCGACGCGCTTACGTGGCAAGATAATATTGACCTTATCCAGCGTACGCGCCACAAATTGCTGCCGCGCCGTCATCGTCACCGTGTTGAGACGCAGCGTAGCGATAAACTGCAGCAGATCGCGGATCCCTTTGCGCACCGCGCGCTTCGCCGTCCACGACGGACGTTTGTTGCGGATCAGCAACGTCAGTACCAGGGCGATGACAATGCCCACCAGCGTCGAAATCATGGCGTTCACTATAAGCAGAAGATCTGGCTTGAAATGGTGGCTCATACCAATCAGCCCCGGAATCTGTGTGGCGACAATCAGGCCAATCAAATTGGTTGCCGGGTTGGCAATCACCAATCCCAGCGCAAATAATCCGGGCGCAAGGCAGATGATCATCGCTTCAAACGTTACCGCTTGTGGTATCAACACCGTGACGTAAAGCAGGCTGATTGCCATCGAAATCAACACGCCTTTCAGGAATAGCTTCATCGGCGCGATAGGACTGTCCAGCCCGGCAAAGAATGAGCAGAGTACCGCCGCCATCATCGGCGCAGTCGAGCCATCTTTCCAGCCGCTGCCGATCCAGAACAAGCAGGTGACGAAGGTGGCAAGAAACGCAGTAAAGCAGGAGAGCAGCAGCAAACCTTTATCAACATGCTTATGCGCACGCACGGTTTTTCCCGGCTTGACGGTCGGTGTCCACTCACTCACGCGCTCGCTGACGCTGTGATAGGCATTAGCGATACGCACGAAGTTGAGCAGGCGCTCCAGCAATCCAATCAACAAAATACTCTCTTCACTGTTGAGCCGCCCCTCCTGCCAGGCCTGCTTCAACTGCGCCTGTGTAACGGTCAAAACATCGTGAATCTGAACCTGATCATCGCCGTTCAGCCATAACAAAAACTGCTGGAATGCCTCTGCAACATAGTCCGGAAAACGGATTTCCTGCTGCGCCAGTAAATTAAGCCGCGACTCAATCGCTGTCAGCGTCGGAATCAAATAGGAAAGATGTTGATACTGCACGCTAACCAACCGCACCAAACGTCGCGCGGCATCGCCTTCATAAACACAGTGCGTAATCAGGGTTTCGACGTTGAGAGGATAGTTCGCCATCTGCACCAGAATATCTTCTCGTTCCACCGATTTATCAGCTGGCATCACCGTGACTAACTCGCTGCACAGCTTGCGCGCATTCTGGTACCACAGGCTGACGCTTTGCTCTAACAGACTGCGCATCGACACCGGCATGATTAAGCGGTGCACCAGGCTGCTGCAGATGATCGCCACCGTGATCTCTTCAATACGCGAAATCACCGTGTAGGTGATGGCCGAGGGTGACGTGACGTCGGGAAAGCCCATGATCGCCGCACTGTAACCAGCGAGCATAAACACATAGCTTTTCGGCGTGCGGTCATGCAGCGACAGATAGAGACATGCCGCCACCCATAAAGAGATGCACAGGCTGAACAGCATCGGTGACTCTACCGTAGTGGGATAGATTAGCAGCGTAAACAGCCCACCCAGCAAGGTGCCGAAAAAGCGAAACACCGATTTCGATACGGTCGAACCCGAATAGAGTTGTGAGGCAACGTACACTGTAGTCAGTGACCAGGCCGGTTTATCGAGATTGAGTTCCAGAGCAATGTAAAAAGCCAGAAAGGCGGCAAGACAAGTTTTGGCAGAAAACAGCACTGCGCTTTGTGAAAACCACTTCATAGAGCGAAAGAAACCCATAGCAGGCAACGTAAGTGCTTATCCTGACAGAAGCATATCGAGATGACATTTTGATTTGTTATACAAATTATTACCGTGCTAATTATCTGGGCATCTATGCAAATCAAGATGACATACTGATTACAGTGAATGATCTTGATCACAAAAAAATTGGTTATAAGCGATCGAAATTCGTTATTTATTGGTTATATAAGCGCTTTGTTATGGTGAGATAAACACCACCAAGGACTTATTATGCCAACCAAAATTCCTGCGCTACGCATCCTGGCGCTAAGCTTTGGCCTGCTCTCTGCGCACGCCTTTGCCGCTAAACCAGAAACCGTGACCATCGGCTATCAGAAAGCCAATATTTTTGCGCTGCTGAAGTATCGCGGCACGCTGGATGAAACCTTCAAGAAGGAAGGCATCAATGTCCGCTGGGTAGAATTTCCGGCCGGGCCGCAGATGCTGGAAGGGCTAAACGTGGGCAGCATCGATTTAGCCGCCACCGGCGATGCTCCACCCGCTTTCGCGCAGGCTGCCAAAGCGGATTTGATTTACCTCGGTCACTCCCCTGCTAACCCCAAAACCGAAGCCATTGTGGTGCCTAAAGACTCGCCGATTAAGAGTGTGGCGGATTTGAAAGGTAAGCGCGTTGGATTGAACAAAGGTTCTGACGTGAATTATTTGCTGGTGAAAGCGCTGGAAGATGCCGGACTGAATTATAAGGACGTGAAACCCGTTTACCTGCCACCAGCTGATGCGCGCGCCGCCTTCCAGAAAGGCGCGATTGATGCGTGGGTGATTTGGGATCCGTTCCTCGCCGAAGTGGAAGCGAACGCCGACGCGCGTGAAATCCGTAATGCAGAAGGTTTGGTGCCGCATTACACCTTCTATCTCGCCAGCCGCCCCTTTGCCGAAGGCCATCCTGACACCGCGAAACAGGTGGTGGATGAATTGAGCAAATTGAGTGACTGGGCGAATGCTAATCAGGATGAGGCTGCCGCGATTTTGTCGAAATCGACCGGGTTAGATAAGGCAATCTGGCAGACCACGTTGAAACGCCTGCCGTATGGCGCTACGCGTATGACGCCGCAGGTATTTGATGAACAGCAGACGTTAGCCGATACGTTTACCCGTGTCGGACTGCTGCCAGTGAAAGTGGATGTGCGCAGTGCGACCTGGTCACTGGATAAGAAATAAATCCTGTTAGGTTGCTCGGGCGCGCATGGTGCGCCCGAGTTATTGTTCCGCTTACCCTTCCCCGCGCCCAATTTGCCAGATCCCCGTCGGCGGCGTGCCGTTAACCTTCCAGCCACCGATGTCACGTGCTTTATAGATCACCGGATTGTGTGACGAGACGGTACGCGCATTACGCCAGTGGCGGTCTAGCGCTTTGCTGATACGCGTATCCGACGCGCCAAGCGCGTTAAACACCTCGGTGGCGGCGCGCGGAACCAGTTCACTGGCGATCACCTGTGCCTGACCCGCTTCAGCTTCTGCCAGCGCATTCACTGCCAGAAGTTGCACTTCGTCGCTGCTTAAGTGCGCTTCATACGCTGATTGCAGTGAATGTGCGGCGCGGATCACCGTCGCTTCGACGGCAAACGCCAGGCTGGTGATCTCACCGATGACCTGTAGCACCTGCACATCCTGACGTGATGAATCGCCGTTGCTGTGGCTGTAAATACGATTGCGAGCGGCCACCGCTTTTGCACCATCGCGTGCGACTGCCCTCCCGATCCCGGCTAGTGTAGCCAATAGCACATGTTGATAGAACGCGGTTTGATAACGGAAGCGCGTGGCGAAATCGAAGACGTGTTCCTGCTCGACGTGGGCGTTGTCAAAGCCTGTGGTTCCGCTGCCGGTCAAGCGCTGGCCGAAACCATCCCAATCGTCTTCACGCGTTATACCAGGTTGGTGAGTGCTTACCAGAGCGATGACATCACCCTGGTTATCGTTGCGTCGTGCATACACATCAATCCAATCCGCAAACAACGTGCCCGTGCTGTAAAACTTCTCGCCGTTGAGCGTCCAGCCATTTGAGACGGGCGTGACGCGGGTAATCACATCCCCGAGTTTGACTGTGCCAATTTCAGTCCAGCCGCTGCCCACCAGCTCGCCGTCGATAAAACGGCGGAACCAGCGATCGCGCTCAGCACTGGTGGGCTGGTTGAGGCGGTCCTCGACAAAGGCAAAGTGCGCACGTAATGCCTGCGGCAGATTGGAATCCGCTTCCGCCAGTTCGGTGAGCAATTGGAACAGCTGCGGTAGCGATGCGCCCCACCCGCCCTGCTCTTTCGGGATGCGTACCGTGCCGAAGCCCGCCTCTTTTAACCAGGTGATTGCTTCATGGGGCAAGGTGCGGCTGCGTTCGCGCTCCACTGCGCCTTCAGCAATACGATCAAACAGTGGACGGAAATGCGCCGCCAGCGCAGCGTAATCGGTGCCTGTAGAAAGTTGGCTCATAATCACTCCTGATGAGAAAGATCGTCGATGTCGTGGCGCGTCGGTTCGTGGCGCACCGCGAGCAGGAAAAAGATCGGGATGATGGCGGCAAGCGACACCACCCAGAACATATTGGTGCCCAGCGCCGCTTGCAGAATCGGCAGAATAAACAGCGCCAGCGCGCTGCCAATCCCTGACAGCGCACGACTGAAGCCCACGCCAGTAGCGCGAATGGAAGTTGGATAAGAGAGCGCCGGATAGACCATCAGCTGCGCGCCCGGACCAAATCCTTCGGCAAAAAGCCACAAGCCGAGCATCAGCACCGCAAACACAATCCCCGCAATCGCTTCAGGGTGCCCAATCAATGCCAATGCAATCAGCGCGAAGAACTGCAGTGCAAATCCGGCCATTGCCACATGGCGAGACGGATATTTCCAGGCCAGACGCATGCCCAACAGACCGCCGGTGAAAGCAAACAGCGCGTTCAGGCCGAGCGATGCGGAGATCGTTTCAAACACGCCCGCGCCGAGGAACTGCGCGAGGATCGAAGGCAGGAAGAAGGCGATCGCGGTGTATTCAAACGAGATGCAGATGTTCATCACGCCTGCCACGATGGTGCGTTCACGCCAGGGTTTCTGGAACAGCACGCGGAAACTTACCTTGGGTGCCGCTTCTGCTGGTGGAGCTTCGGGTTCCGCTTCATGCGCATGAATTCCGTAAGAGTCACGCAAAATGCGCACCGCAGACTTCAGATCGCCCTGATTGGCTGCCCACAGCGGTGATTCGTTCATAAATTTGCTGCGTACCGCGATGATCAACAACGCAGGAACGGCCCCGAACAGCAGTGATGCACGCCATAACCAGTCAAGATGCTCTTTCGGTAACAGGAAGTAGAGCGCGAAGATCAGCAGGAAACACACCGTTGACGCGGCGTACCACATCGGGCACCAGGCGGCGAGTCGCGCGGCTTTGTTGCCTTTGCCTGCGAATTTAGAAAATTCCGCCAGGTAGGACATCGCTACGGGTAAATCGATACCCACGCCAATCCCCATCAGGAAACGTGCGCCAATCAGTACCCAGACATTGGGGGCTAATCCCGCTGCGATGGCCGAGACCACGAAGAACAGCATATCGGCCATAAACACAGAGTAACGGCCATATTTGTCGGTCAGCCAGCCACCAATGAGATTACCGACGATGGTGCCGACCATGATTGAGGACGTCACCAATCCGGTGAGAAGAGGAGAAAGCTGGAATTCGCGTACCACATCGTCAATTCCATAAGAGAGCGTGGTGAGATCGTAGGCATCGAGGAAGACGCCGCCGAGCGCGAGGAACACAATCATGCGCGCATAATTGTTTTTGTCACTGCGGGTGTTGATCAGCCTTGCCACATCACTGACCGAACGAACCGGCTCTGACGCCGGTAAGGTGTTTTCGAAAGAAACGGTACTCATAATGCCTCACGTTGTTTTTTAGTTGTGCAGGTGAGGTTGTTATAAGCGCTTACCCTTCAGGTCCAAAGCAACAAATATTAATATTAAATTGTTTAAAATCAATAATATAAAAAACTTTCAAACACAAAATCCCGGACGCGCATCGCGAGCCCGGGTGAAGGGTAACACCAGGAAATTAGTCTGCAGAGACCGGCACTAATACGCCTTTAACTAACGGATCATCCGTCGTTTTCAGCCACTGCTGAACGCGAGGATCGGAGAACGCCTGTTTTAGCTTTACGATGTTCTCCTGCTCCAGATAGGGCGTACCAATCACCAACTGCGAGGCAAAAGTACGCGGTGCCGGAGGGAACAGAATGCCTTTATCACGCGGCACTTTTCCGGCATCAAACTGAGAAACATAGCCAATCGCCGCGTCCACCGAATTCAACGCGCGTGGCATGGTTAGCAAATCGAGTTCTTTGAAGACGAAGCCATGCGGATTACCGATAATGTTTTTTAATTTGGCGGTACGCGGTTCAACGTTGGGATCGAGTGTGATCAAACCCTGACGTGCCAGCAGCCACAAGGCCTGGCCCTGGTTGGCGCCATCATCCGGCACCACAATGGTGGCACCCTGCGGCAGGTCGGCTATGGATTTATAGCGATCGGAGTAGACGCCAAATGCCCACTGGAACAGCGGTAAGGCAGAGGTGAGCTGGAAACCGTTGGCATCCACCACCTGCTTTAACCACCACTGGTGCTGATAGACGGTTGCCGCATATTGTCCTTGCGCCACGGCGCGATCCGCCTGAACCGGATCCTGCACGCCCACCGCTTCCAGCTTCAAACCATAATCCGGCGCGATGTGCTCGCCAACATACTCAATCAACTTCTGTTCTCCCGCCATTGCCGGTTCAAAGTGGATTTGTAGCGTGGTGCCAAAGACCACCGCTTGCGGTTGCTGACTGCGCCAGAACCCTGCGGCGGCGGCCAATGCAATGACCACTATAATCAGTAGCAGCCACGGCCAGCGGCGCGTCTTACGTAACTCAAATTCTTGTGTTGTCATCGTGATATCCCCTGAGGATGGCGTAGAATTGCGACTAAACGGTCACCGATAAATTGAATGGTTTGTATCAAAGCGATCAGCACCACGATGGTGGCGATCATGATGTGGTTGTCGAAGCGCTGATAGCCGTACATCACGGCTAAATAACCGATACCGCCCGCGCCGATGGTGCCAGCGATGGCGGAGTATTCGATCATGGAAATCAGGTTGAGGGTGATGGCGGCAACAACAGCAGGTAATGCCTCACTCAGCTGCGCCGAACGGATGATCTGCCAGCGCGACCCGCCGCATATCAAACCCACCGAGGTCACTTCGCCTGGCAGTTCACGCAACGCGTTATCCACCAGACGACCAAAGAACGGAATGCCCGCCGCAATCATCGGCACAACCGCCGCAGGGATGCCGATGGTGGTGCCGGTCAGCCAGAAGGTGAACGGGATGATCGCCGCCATTAACACCAGAAACGGCAACGAGCGTCCCATGTTCACAATCCAACTCAGCACCCGATAAATGCCGCGATGAGGAAATAATCCACGCACTGAGGTGTTGAATAGCACCACGCCAACGATACCGCCGAACGTCACCACGAACAGCATCACAATGCCGACCATCAGCGCCGTTTCGGCCATAGCGGGCAACATCAACGCAGGGATCTCCAGCCAGGGCGTATCCTGACTTATCACGGAAATGCTCATACCGCCTCCCGCAACTGATGGACACTGCCATAGACGCTGGCAACCAGTCCGAACTGTTCGAGCTGCGCCAGCAATCGCGCCAGTGGCACACGCTCCTGCTGGAAATGAATGCCTACCTGCAAGCGTCCGGCCTGAATACCATTGACCTGCTCAACATGCGCGCCGAGCAGATCGATGCGCAGATTGAACTGCACACTCAGACGCGAGATCCAGTCGCTGTTGACCGGAACATCTGTGCGATAACTCAGCTGCAGAATCAATTCCGCCACGCCAGGTTGCGCCACCAGTGGGAACAGACGTTGCCCCAGGGAGGAATCGGGCTGCGCCAGTAACTGTTTCAGCACGCCATACTGCACAATCTGCCCATCGCGAATTTCGGCAACCGCATCCGCCGCCTGACGCACTGCATCCATCTCGTGGGTGATCAGCACAATCGCCAGCTTGTAGTCGTCACGTAGTTTTTTCAGCAAGTCCAGCACAGCAACCGTGGCTTCAGGATCCAGTCCTGACGTCGCCTCGTCGGCCAGCAACACGGCAGGGCGAAGCGCCAGCGCACGCGCGATGCCAATACGCTGACGCTGGCCCCCCGATAGCTGACCGGGATACACTTTGGCTTTATGGCTCAGACCAACACTCTCCAGCAACTCACCCACGCGTGCGGAAATATCCCGCTCGATTACGCCGAGATAACGCAAAGGCAGCGCGATGTTTTCCCAGGCGCTTTTGCGCTGCAGTAGGGCAGAAGATTGAAAAACGGTGCCAATCGAACGGCGCGCGCGACGCAGTGCTTCGCCATTCAGCCGCGAGAGATCGCTGCCATTGATGCGAATGCTGCCCGCGCTGGGCTGCTCCAGTAAACTGATGCACTTCGCCAGCGTGGATTTGCCCGCTCCGCTGGGCCCAACGACTGCAGTGATATTGGCCTGCGGGACCTGTAAGTTGATGGATTTCAGCACCTCGGTGACGCGCCCGTCAGCGGTGCGGTAATGCTTGCTCAGCTGGTCAATTTCGATCATATGACCTCCTGCTGCGCCGCACTTTTCACCCGATAGCCCACGCCGGGATGCGGTGCGGTCAACTGTGGCCCGGCGTTAAACAACTTCTCGCGCAGCGTACCTTCCGCATACGCCTTCTTGTAAACGCCGCGCTTTTGCAGCTCTGGGATCAGCAGTTCAACCACATCCTCAAAGGTTTCATGCGTTAATGCGTAGGCGAGGTTGAAACCATCAACGTCAGTGTCTTCCACCCAGCTTTGCAGTTCATCGGCGACGGTTTCTGCACTGCCGACTATCAACGGGCCAAAGCCGCCAATGCCCACCCAATCCGCCAGCGCTTTTACCGTCCACTGACGATCGGGATCGGCGGTGGAGAAGGTTTCGACGGCTGATTGGATGGCGTTGGTGTGCAGGTACTTCAGCACCTGGTCCGGTTGATATTGACCGAAGTCGATACCCGTCCAGCCGGATACCAATGCCAGTGCACCCTCGTAGCTGACATAGCTTTGGTATTCCTTCCACTTCGCCTGCGCGGCGGCATCGGTCTCCCCGACGATCACCGTTTGCAGATTGAAGATCAGGATACTGCGCGGATCGCGCCCTGCTTCTGCTGCGCGGCGACGAATATCCGCGACAGTTTTCTTCAGCAGCACTTTCGACGGCGCGGCAACAAACACGCATTCCGCGTGTTCAGCGGCAAACTGTTTGCCTCGGCTCGATGCTCCCGCCTGATACAACACCGGCGTGCGCTGCGGTGACGGCTCACACAGGTGAATGCCCGGTACGTTGAAGAAGGTGCCCTGGTGATTGATCGGATGGATTTTGCGAGGGTCGCTGAAGATACGTCGTTCACGATCGCGTAATACCGCATCCTGTTCCCAACTGCCTTCCAGCAACTTGTACACCACCTGCAAATATTCATCGGCATAGTCGTAGCGGCTGTCGTGATCGCTCTGCGCCTGATGACCAATATTGCGCGCCCCACTCTCCAGATACGAGGTCACAATATTCCAGCCGATGCGCCCTTTGGTCAGGTGATCGAGCGTCGATAAACGGCGCGCGAAGGGATAAGGATGTTCAAACGATAGCGATGCAGTGAGGCCAAAGCCGAGATGCTCGGTCACCAGCGCCATCGGCGTGATCAAGGCAAGCGGGTCGTTCACTGGCACTTGCGTGGCCTGACGAATCGCGGCATCGCCGTTCCCGTTCAGCACATCGTAAATACCCAACACATCGGCGATAAACAAACCGTCGAATTTGCCTCGCTCCAGCAATCGCGCCAAATCGACCCAGTATTCCAGATCCTTGTATTGCCAGGAACGGTCGCGCGGGTGCGCCCACAGGCCCGGTGATTGATGTCCGACACAGTTCATATCAAAAGCATTCAGGCGAATTTCACGTTGCGATGGCATAGCAATCTCCATAGCGAGGCCGTGATCGTGCGACGACCCGGCGTTCGTTAGTGTGTTTTTAGGATGTTTGAGAGATTAAGAAGCGTAAGGGGGACATCGCTCGTCTTGAGCGATGTGAAGTTCTCTGAGAATTTGCTGAGCAACGGCAGCAGCGTGATCAGCAACCTGTGGCAGGCCCATCAACTCACCGAAACGCGCGCGGGCGGCGGGTCCGACCACGAGCAGGCGGGCGTTAGGCTGTCCTCGCTGGTCAAGTGCGTGTGACTGCAGGTCCACATCGAGGCCAAAGCCAAGCTGGTCACCACGAATCAGGCCTTGTTCACTCAGCGAACGCAACAGCGGCTGACTTTGAGTCAGCGCATCATGCCCCGGTCCGGTGGTGACGATCAGATGATCGAGCAGGCGGGTTTCCGTTTCACCCTGGCGTGTGCGCAGCGTGATTTCTAGCTGAGGGCCCTGAGCAGTGATGGTGTCCAGTCTGGCTGCCAGCACCTGCAAACTCCCCTGCTGCTGTCGTCTGATGATTTCCGCTGACACCTGCGGCGCGATGCGATAGCGATGCACATCCCACCACGAACGCAGATGGCGCACAAAGCGCTGCTGCTCGCGCAGCGGCAATGATTGCCAGATGGTTTGGCCCTGCGCACGGACATCGTCCAGCACGCGTTGCCAGGGTAATTGCTGCTGTGCCGCTCGGGCAACTTCATCCCTGATGTGATGCAGCCACAGACGCGCGCTGGGGACGTTCTGAGGCGCTAACGTCCATTCAGGCCACTCACCCTGCAGATTAGCGCGTGAGAGCTGTCCACGGCGTGAGAAAGCGGTTAACGGGCCCTGATGGTGCCGAGTGCCTAATGAGGCAACCACATCCGCCATACTCAGGCCGGTTCCGATAATGGCAACGGCGGCGTCAGGATCTATCGCATCCAGCACGCTGGCTTGCCATGGATTGGCAATCAGCGCTGGGTGATGGGCAAAGGGCTGCAGCGAGCGAGGCATGGATGGCGGTGGGTGACTGATCGCTAACGCCAGCACATCGCCCTGTAGTGTCTCGCCATTGCTGAGTAACAGCTGCTGCCCTTCCCATGCCATGGCACTGGCCTGAACGTGCCGTAACTCAATCTGCGGATGCCGTTCCGCCGCGAGGGCAAACTGCTCTGCCAGGTAGCGACCAAACATCGCGCGCTGCGGATAGACTGATCCGTCATCACAATGGGCTACTGAATCCAGTGAACACTCAGGCTGCTGACGATACCAGCGGTCAAAGGCGCCCTGCTCATCGCCGCTGAGTTGCATGCGTGAAGCCGGGACGTTGATGCGATGCGCCGACTCCTGCGTTGAGTAGGCTACACCACCGCCGAGTTGCTCACGCGGTTCGACCACTGTAATCAGTAATGGAGAGGACGATTGCCGCGCGAGATGAATCGCCAGCGCCGTTCCGCTGAACCCGCCACCTATGATGATGATGTGAGGTCGTGCCATCGTCTTCTCCTGCATTAGCTGGCGCTCGCCTGTTTTGAAGGACGTTTATCGCCACCAATGGTTTCGCCAAACGGGCCGGTGTTAATGGTGCGCGCGCGCTGCTGCTGACCATTTGCCAGCGGTAATAGCGGCAGCAGCAATTCTGCCACACGATGCGCCTCTTCCAGATGCGGATATCCCGACAGGATGAAGTTGGTCACACCCAGCGCCTGATATTCCCGTATGCGTTCGGCTATCTGCTCAGGACTACCGACTAATGCCGTTCCTGCTCCGCCACGCACCAGACCGACGCCTGCCCATAAATTTGGCGCAATATACAGATTATCGCGCGAGCCTTTGTGCAGCGCGCTCATCCGTGCCTGACCTGCAGAGTCCATACGCGCAAAAATCTTCTGCGCCTGCGCGATGGTGTCTTCATCCAAATGTCCGATTAATTTCTCTGCCGCCGCTTTCGCTTCCTGTTCCGTTTCACGCACGATGACATGCAGGCGGATGCCGTATTCCAGTTTGCGCCCGCGTGCTGCTGCACGTTCCCGGACCACCGCCAGCTTCTCTGCGACCTGCTCAGGAGGCTCACCCCAGGTCAGATAGGTATCGATTTGCTCAGCAGCAACATCAATCGCGGCCTCCGACGAGCCGCCAAAATAGAGTGGTGGGCCATTTTCCTGCACTGGCGGGAACAACACCTCCGCACCTTCAACGTGAATATGCTGCCCTTCATAGTCAACCTTCTCTCCACGCATTAAACGGCTATACACATCGAGAAACTCTTTGGTGACTTCATAGCGTTCACTGTGATTGAGAAAGATGCCGTCGCCTTTATTTTCAACCGGATCACCGCCGGTCACCACGTTAATCAGCAAGCGTCCTTCAGAAAGGCGATCTAAAGTGGTAGCCATGCGCGCGGCTAATGTCGGCGGCTGTAACCCTGGACGCACGGCAACCAGGTAACGCAGGCGTTTAGTGATGGGTGCCAGTGCAGAAGCAACCAGCCATGAGTCTTCGCAACTTTTGCCGGTGGGAATCAGCACACCGTAGTAACCGAGATTGTCGGCGGCCAATGCCACCTGCTGTAAGTAAGCTAAATCAACCGGGCGCCCACCTTCTGTGGTGCCGAGATAGCGACCGTCACCGTGCGTCGGGAGAAACCAGAAGACATTGATGTTCTTATTTGCGGATTCGGCCATTATGCTTTTCCTATATAACTTTATTAAAAAATGGTCATTTCGGACTGATTATTTAGTTATATGGCTATTAGCGAAAAGCGTGCCAGCTTTGATTCTCTTGATAATGACGTTATTTCAGCAGGTTAGACCCTTACTGCGGTTTCTGTTTGTTGCATCGGCAACTTGCTGCCCACAGCTATTGCTGCATATGCAACTGCTTATGCTTTTTTCCTGCTGTTCACAGTGAACAGCAAAGTTTAGCGTGTGCTGATACTCCTTAATGGACATCAAAAGATGCTGACCAACTCTAGCAATTACGCTGACTCACCGCGTTTAGTCGACCCGGCTTCTCTCGCTTTTCAATCATTGCTCGACAAATTCGCCCCCACTAACGCCACGGTATTAATTGTCGGCGAGACCGGCACGGGTAAAGAGGTGGTAGCGCGCTATCTGCATCATCACAGCCAACGTCGTCATGGCCCCTTCCTCGCCGTTAACTGCGGCGCGTTGACAGAAAGCCTTGCTGAAGCGGAACTCTTTGGTCATGAGAAAGGGGCATTTACCGGCGCGACACAGGCGCATCCAGGCTGGTTTGAATCTGCGCAGGGCGGCACTCTGCTGCTGGATGAGATTGGAGAGCTGAGTTTGTCGCTACAGGTCAAGTTGCTACGCGTATTACAGGAGCGCGAGATTACGCGCGTGGGCTCGCGTAAGCCGATTAAAGTCGATGTACGGGTTATTGCGGCCACCCATGTAGATTTGGCACAGGCGATCCGCGAACGGCGATTCAGGGAAGACCTTTACTATCGCCTCAACATTGCGGTGGTGCCGCTGCCTCCGTTGCGGCAGCGTCGTGATGATATCCCGCTGCTGGCGCAGCATTTCCTTTCGCTGTATGCACTTCGTTTAGGTCGACCGGTGCGTCGTTTGTCATCGGATGCTTTAGAAGTGCTGCTGGAGTACAGCTGGCCGGGCAATATTCGCGAGCTGGAAAATACGCTTCACAACGCAGTACTTCTGAGTCGAGAGGAGACGCTAACGCCAGCTCATTTGCGACTGACAAGATACAGTGAACAGGGATTTAACAACGCGGAAGCATCAACGCTTGATAACTTCTTGCGTCAACAGCTCTCCACTAAGCCCAATCAACTGTTTGATCGCGTCATCACCAGCCTGATAACTCACGCGCTGGATTTCACCGAACACAATCAGACGCAGGCCGCGGCGTTGCTTGGCATCAGCCGCCACACGCTGCGTACTCATCTTGCTCATCAGGGAATGATAAAAGGGCGGCGTAAGGCGGCGAGTTACATTGCAACTGCCTCTGCTGATGAACCTCATCAGGAACGCGAGTTACGTATCGGTTATCAAAAATTCGGTAATCTTGGGGTATTAAAAGCACGGCAAAGTCTTGAACAGTGCTTTGCACAGCAGGGCGTCAGCGTGTTGTGGAGCGAATTTCCTGCCGGGCCTCAACTGCTTTATGCCTTACAAAATAACGAGATCGATTTCGGTACCACCGGCGAGGTGCCGCCTATTTTCGCCCAGGCGAATGGCAATGCCGTGACCTACATTGCCTGGGAACCCCCTGCGCCCAGCAGCGTGGGGATAGTTGTCCCAATCGATAGCGATATCCGTAGCATTGCTGATTTACGTGGTAAACGCATTTCGGTCAATAAAGGCTCTAACGTTCACTGGTTACTGCTGCAATTGTTGGAAGAGGCGGGTATCGCCCTTGATGAGCTGAAAGTGGTGTATGCGCCGCCGAAATATCCTCTGACGGCCAGTGATTATCTGGCGGTCGATGCATGGATGATGTGGGACCCCTTACTCAGTGCGGCGGAGAGCAATCCTGAGTTGCGCGTGCTGGCCAACGGTGAGGGGCGTGTACGCAACCACCAATTTTATCTGGCACGTCGCGATTATGTGGAAAAACATCACGACGTGGCCCAGCAGCTAGTGGAGAGTTTACAGCAGACCGGCATTTTTATTGATAATCATCGGCAGGAAGCTGCTGGTCTGCTTGCGCAGGAATTGGGTCTTGACCTTTTGGCCGTTGAAAGAGCTTTAACACGACGCAGTCATAAAACCCGTTCAATGGTATTTGAAGTGATTAAAGAGCAACAAATCATCGCCGATCGTTTTTATGCATTGGGTCTGATAAACAAGCCTGTCCGTGTTCGGGAAGCGGTTTGGCAATCGCCCAGCGTTTTGTCACTTACAGCCTAACGACCCGAATAAAGTTATCCACCTTTTCTGTGGATAAATCATTGAATATCATCTGGCTAAACCGGGTTAGTACCCTCGATACAGCGCTGAAATTTGCTGAAATGCTGGCGATTTCAGCCTGAAATTAATTTAAAAAACACTTTTAATTCAATTTATTAGCCGTGAAATCCTGATGGCGAATGATGAAAATTTCAGGGCATTCGCAATCTGATTTCCTCCCCTGGATAGCCTTTGTTGATTTCCTATCCAGCTGGTTATTTTGCCTTCACCACAGATTCACTAAACTCTACGGTACAAGAATGTTATGCATTTAGAGGGTTAAAAAGTTGGCGATTTCAGCCTGAAATTTCTACACAGGTTAGATATTTTTCATACAGTTAGCGATGAAATAGCACTGGCGAAAAGCTGAAATTCAGGCAAAAAAAAACCGCCCGAAGGCGGCATTTCGCTACTGATTGAGATATTTATTGAGTGTCTCGTTTATCACCCGATCCAACTCATCTTGCAATTCTTTTGACTGGCGATTGAATTCGTAGCTGAACATGCGGCCGCGTGTCTTCTTGCGGGCATAGCGATCTTTATCAGCAAACGTCCAGAGAGGAGTGGCGACCGCTTTGTCCTTTGCTGGCGACTGGATCAGTGTTTGGCTCCCATTACGCACCAGACGCAAAATCCCATTTTTTACTTCATCTTCAGCCAGACCATCACGTGCGCAGACCGTATCGACATCCATGCCAATGGTATCAATTAACGCTTCAACCGACTGACCAATCTCCTGAAGCTTCTCATACGCCTGCAGCAGCGTTTTGTAATCCGGGTATGTTAACTCGGAATGATTTGGGAACAGGGTAACCAACTCCAGTGGTACGCTCGCGGCTTGCAACGCACGCGTAACTTTTGCCTGCGAGAGGCCTTCGCTCTGAGCAATCTCTTTCTGTGACAGGCCACTCTCTTTTAATGACAGCAGGCGCATCCCCACTTCACGCAGATTATGTTCGCGTGCGGTTTGGATGTCCTGCGCCAGACGACGTGCTTCATCTGCCGTGATGGCAACCTCAGTGACCAGCACATCCAGCCCAGTTTTGCAGTGCAGAGCGGCGGCACGGCGGCGGGAACCATCCAAAATTTCGATACGGTCGCCGCGCTTCACACCAATAGCAGGGAAGAACTGCTGCAATTTAATGGTGCGGATAATGTCGCGCAGCGATTCAGGCGTCAAGCCTGACTGGTCGCGGCCATTCGTTTCCATTACCACATAGGTTTTTTCTTCAATTTCCTTCGCCGCAATGTGTTCAAGCGTGAACAGGGCACGTTTACCGGTCGAAAGGATAAAGGTTTGAGAATGTCCGTCTGAGGCATCCTCAGTCTGCAAAGGTGTCTGGCTGAAGGTACGGCCAATCGTGATTCGTTTTGCGCTCATAGTAACCTCAGTTCAGGCGAATAAATTCAATGCGATCAAATACGGCTTTAGCGAAGTCTTCCGCTGCCGAACGCGCATTCTTTAAGGCTTCGGTGCTGCCCACATAGGTTGATGGATTGGCAGAGATCACTGTATCAAATGACTCTCCACAACGCTCAAAACCGTCCAGACGCGGTAAAGCAGCATCCAGCATGTCGCCGCCAAAGATCTCTTTCGCCAGGCTGTGGCAAAGCTTGTGGTCCGCTTTATTCGACAGCTTGGACATAAAGCCAATGTTGCCTTGCAAGCGGCAGGATGCGCCTGATTCCTCTATGATGCCAATCAGTTCCGGCAGGCGCGTCAGATACTTCAACGTCGAGTGGAAATCAACTTGTGCTGGTGGAACTGGCGTCATCAGTAAATCAGATGCAGCGATAGCGTTCTTCAGGAAGGCATCCAGATGTGGGCCACTGTCGATGAAAATGAAGTCATAGTCTTTCTTCAGTTTTGCAACGACGTTGTCATACAGAACCGCATGCACATTCTGCGTAGGCAGATGCTCAGCACACAGTTCATCCCAACGTGATGCAATGAAGGCGTCATCAATGGAGGCCGGCAGTACGTCGACACCAGGAATAATCGATGGCACGATGAATTCATTAAGCAACTCTTCGCGGCCCACGTTTTGCAGCATCGCTTGCGCAGCTGTGGCTTCTACCAGTCCAACCGAACGCTCATGATTGAGGAACATGGTGGCAGAGGATTGCGGATCGAGGTCGATAACCAGAATGCGCAGATCTTCATACAACAGATGTGGGTGCGCACGCAGCGCATGGGCCAGTGAGACCGTTGAGACGGTTTTCGATACGCCACCTTTGAGATTACCAACAAACAGCGTGAATGCCTCTGCGTGACGATCGCGATACTTTGGCACGCCGCGGTGATGGTAGATATCAATGATGTTTTGGATGGACATTGCGTACTTGGTAGAGCTGCCCGCCGCGCGTTTATCGAATGGATAGCCGTTCTCTTCCATTTCATTTACGGCGTAATCAACGCTCGCACGCGTTAATTTAGGGAGTTTGGCTAACGCGGCTTTGGCGTAAACCTGATAAAAAGTGTTTTCCTGCAACTCTTCTTTCTGCGCCTGAATCTGTTCCGTCAGGCTCATTAGCATTTTTTCTGAACGTTGTGCGACTTTCAGAACTTGCTTCTCATCGTTAGCCATACTTGCTCCACACATGTAGGATTTATGACTTTATACCGAAATCCTGCACATGAGGCAAATCTATCTCATCTAATGCGGAACATTTAGTTTTGTGAAAATACCTTGAGTAAGAGGGCGTTAGTCCAAACATTCACTGTAATCAGCGATGTTTTTTTCATCAGAGCGAAATAAATCATGGAAGTGTGAGCAAAGCCGCATTCGCAAATTTGCTCCAACGTTCACTGTAATCAGTATTTCGAGCGGTCATTGCACGAGATTGAAGGGGGAGGGTATTGCGGCTGAAATCATGCTCTGCATTCACTGCAGTCAGCAATAAATTCACTGTAATCAGCAAACGTTCACTGCAATCGGCATAAGATTCACTGTAATCAGTGAGCATCAACGTAACGTTCACTGTAATCAGTATTGCTTATTTCTTACGCTGCGGTTTGGTTGCCTTGGGCAGACCATGGCGGAATCGGGTGTGGACGATTCAGTTTGATCAGAGACGGCTGAGTTCCGATATAAGCATTCACTGTAATCAGTAAACTGCGCTTAGGTAGCGTCGCTTTTATCCAAGTGTTCACTGTAATCAGTAATCAACACCTCGTATGACTCACAAGCGTTCACTGTAATCAGTAGTTTGTCTAAGCCGCATTCAACCGTTCACTGTAATCAGTAAGTCAAATCGTTTGCTAAGCGTAGCGTTCACTATAGTCAGTAATTTCATCCTAAATGGACTCACCATAATCGGTGGGAAAGGAGAGGTAATAGTCAGAACGTTCACTGTAATCAGTGGGTGAGTCTGGAGTCTGGAGTCTGGAGTCTGGAGTCTGGAGTCTGGAGTCTGGAGTCTGGAGTCTGGAGTCTGGAGTCTGGAGTCAGAAGTCAGAAGTCAGAAGTCAGAAGTCAGAAGTCAGAAGTCAGAAGTCAGAAGTCAGAAGTCAGAAGTCAGAAGTCAGAAGTCAGAAGTCAGGAGTGAAAATCAGGCTGGAATATTCATCAACATTCACTGTAATCAGCAAACCACTCAAGACCGTATTCCAGACCCCACCGAATCCACAGCCAAAACATTCACTGTATTCAGTAGCACCTCATCGTCAAACAGACCATTAACGTTCACTGTAATCAGTAGAATGATCCTCGGCGGCCATAGCATCGGAGAGAAAAGTGCACCGGAAGAGGGGAGGGCTGCTGAGCATTCACTGTAATCAGTGACAGCGTGACGTGCAGGATCGTACCTTTAAATCCATCCCGACCTCATTGGCAAAACGTTCACTGTAATCTGCAATCAGGGCAAAGATTCACTGTAATCAGTAAGGTGACCAACCCTGTCACTTTTACTGTTTACTTGTACAGTTAATATACTGATTACAGTGAATGAATGTCGCGATGAGTTAATTTAACCATTACAATCAGCTATTTAACAAATAACATTCACTGTAATCAGTCATTGCTTCATCTCCACTGTTCACTGTAATCGGCATCGAATCACTTTATTGCTGATGTTCACTGTAATCAGCAATCAGGACCTAAAAGAGAGGATGCTCGAGTTCAATACCCACCTGGTAAGTACTCACTATCGTAAAATAGCCCAGTTACACGTTGTCTAAAATTGCGTTGCTGATGGCAGTGAGATTAGCGAGTCGCTGAATACTGTTTACAGTGAACGTTACTGATTACAGTGAATAAGTGAAGGTGGGCTGATTACAGTGAACAGTGTAAAAGAGAAGAGTGTCACTTTTGGCGATAAAGTGACACTCTCACAGGAAGGTTACTGATTACAGTGAACGTGAAGAATCAGTCTTCAAACTCGATATCATCGAGGGAATCAATGCTCTCAAGATTGCTGATACCATCAAGCTTCGGCGTCCTGCTATGGATAATGAAGAACACAGAACGTCCACGCTTCACTTCGGAATAGTCGAGGTAACCAATCTCCTTAAGCTGCTCCATCGCGCGTCGAACTACGTGGTTTTGCGTGGTCGTCTTAGAGCCCAAGTTTAAACGCATGCGCAGACGCGCCAGCGATATCGGTGCAGGATTGGTTGGCAAGCTTTCCAGGTAGGTATATAACGCCTGAGCCGATTCCTTACGTTTGAGCCGTGAAATAGCACGCAGCTGCAGCAGGACTTTATGGTCAAAGTTATACAGCTCAAACAGTTTGGGATCGGCCTGAATGCGCACCAGATCCTTTTCACGATCGTAATACGCCGACTGCACAAGGTGGGTATGGTACGCTTTGCCATTACCTTCAAAGGACAACGTGTTGGTTGCGATGCGTCGTAAAGAGGCATCTAAACGCTTACGTAAGGCCGCTGACGAGTTTGCCGAAGGGATCCCGCACATTTTCACGAAATCAATAAACGGCAGCGTCACCGTGTCGCCCTTTGAGGGATAACGCGAGAAAGACTGAATAATGCCAGCCCAGGTTTTGAAATCATTATCCATATCCAGCCTTGCGCCAGTAATGGTAATCTTTTCATAGCCTTCAGCTTTAACCAATGAAAGGTTCTTAAGCTCTTTGGTGGCGTCCGTTGAAGCCATCGCGCCCGATTTTCCACGCGCAGTAGACTTTAGTGTCGGAACGAACAGACCCAGGCGCATCAACGCGACCGGTTGTACGGTGTTATTTTTATTAGGATGAAGCTGGATAACCTCACCGCTGTTTTTTGTCACCGACAGAAAAGGTTCTAGTAACGCCTTGTTTTCACTCTCTTTATCTGCCATAGCCTGAGATCTTCATTCTGTGGATGAAAAGGATCGATTTCTGATTACAGTGAACATTAACACTGTTTATAGTGAACATTCTACAGTCTATAGTGAATATTATGCTGATTGTAGTGAACGTTTTTCTGATTATAGTGAACGCGATCACCTTCTCAGGCCTTGTGGCATGCGGCTTACAGCGATCGGGGATCTCTTAGGATCTCTTTAAGATCTCTCTATGATCTTTCTTTAAGATCTATTCACTGTATAACTGCATAACCCTATGAAGAATCAGCTTCTAACATCAAAAACTGTCAGGATATGCATGTTAGTAAGATTGATCCCACCAATGGCGAAAAAACATTAATTCTCTGCGAAGAAGATCCGCTTCTTTCATCAGAAGAGAACAACTTCCTCATTATTATTCATTTTTCATCAACCTTCACCGAGCGTAAGGTGAAACCCATATTCACACCCTACAACTCATGACGAAGGCATCTTATGACTGACAACGTTATTTCACGTAACCCTACCACTGGCGAAATCATCGCAACCTATCCGTTGCAGAATGCCGCTGAACTCGAAGCTGCGTTGCAGACCAGCGCGGATGCTTTTGCACAATGGCGAGCCACCAGCATGGCACAGCGTGTCATCGTATTGCGGCAGTTAGCTGAACAGATCCGCCAGCGTCAGGATCAACTTGCAGAAATGGCCACGCTGGAAATGGGCAAACCGATCGCCCAAGCACGTGCTGAAGTTTTGAAATGCGCCAATCTCTGTGACTGGTACGCAGAACAAGGTCCGGCCATGCTGGCTGACAAACCCACGCTGGTGGAAAATCAGCAAGCCTGGCAGTCGTTCCGCCCGTTAGGTGTGATCCTCGCAGTGATGCCCTGGAACTTCCCTTACTGGCAGGTGCTGCGCGGTGCTGTAAGCATGCTGCTGGCAGGAAACACTTATGTACTGAAACATGCGCCAAGCGTGATGGGTGCAGCACATCTGATGACCGAGTTGTTTGATGCGACCGATCTGCCAAAAGGTGGCTTCACCGTCATCAACGTGGATAACGACGGAGTTTCAGCCGCTATCAAGGATCCGCGTATTGCAGCTGTTGCCGTGACAGGTAGTGTGCGGGCAGGTGGCGCGATTGCTGCACAAGCCGGTGCGGTATTGAAGAAAACGGTACTGGAACTGGGGGGGGCAGATCCGTTTATCGTCCTTGCCGACGCGGATCTGGATGCGGCAGTGGCTTCTGCGGTCACAGGACGCTACCAGAACACCGGACAGGTGTGCATGGCAGCCAAACGGTTCATCATTGAAGAAAGTGTCGCAGAAGCGTTTGAGGCGCGTTTTAGCGCGGCTGTGCAGGCATTAAAAATTGGCGATCCGCTGAATGAAGAAACTTATATCGGGCCGATGGCGCGTTATGATCTGCGTGATGAGTTAGACCAGCAGGTACAGCAAACCCTGAAACAGGGTGCGCGCCTGGTTATCGGTGGTCATAAGATCGATGGCGTCGGCAACTACTATGCCCCAACGATCCTGGCTGACGTGACACCCGACATGATCGCCTTCCAGCAGGAGATCTTTGGCCCTGTGGCGGCGATTACCGTAGCACGTGATGCGCAGCATGCTTTAGAACTGGCAAACGACAGCGAATTTGGTTTGAGCGCTACCGTGTGGAGCGGTAATGAAGCGATAGCCAATGAGCTGGCAGAGAAACTGGAAACCGGCGCGGTGTTTATCAATGGCAACGGTGCTTCCGATCCTCGTGTAGCGATTGGTGGCGTGAAGAAGAGCGGCTACGGTCGTGAACTTTCCAGCTTTGGTGTTCACGAATTCTGTAATATCCAGACCGTCTGGAAAAACCGTCGTTAAGACTTTTAGGGCGTGCACTGCACGCCCTTTTTCCTCGCTCTATCTCCTGCCTTACTGTTAATCCTCGGTTAAAATTGTTGTGGAGTAGCTCAAAGAATCCGCTAATGGTATTATAAAGGTATTGTTAGTGGTGTTAGATTGGCCTCACCTACACCGGGGAGGCCTATTTTAATGAAAACAACAATCCCAAAATTATCCTTCATGATGTTTCTCGAGTGGTTTATCTGGGGGGCATGGTTTGTGCCGCTCTGGGCTTTCCTCAGCAAAAACGGCTTTACGCCGGTTGAGATTGCCTGGTGCTACGCCTGTACTTCGATTGCCGCTATCCTGTCGCCGATCCTCGTTGGATCGTTGGCAGACCGCTTCTTCCAGGCGCAGAAAGTGTTATCGCTGCTGATGATCGTCGGTTCCATTCTGATGTATTTCGCAGCCCAGCAGACGCACTTCAGTGGTTTCTTCCCACTGCTGTTGTTGTATGCACTCACTTACATGCCGACCATTGCGCTGACTAACAGTATTGCTTTCTCGCATGTCAAAGATGTCGAACGTGATTATCCACGCGTGCGAGTAATGGGCACCTTAGGCTGGATTGCGTCAGGCATTGCCTGTGGTTTCCTGCCACCGCTGATGGGCTATGGCGACATTTCAGCCAGTAATGTGCCGCTGCTGATCACAGCTGCCAGTTCACTGGTATTGGGGATCTTTTCTCTGATGCTGCCGGCAACTGAGCCGAAAAGCACCGGCAAATTCAGCCTGCGTGTGGCGCTGGGTCTGGATGCGCTGCATCTCCTGAAAGATCGCAGTTTCCTTGTGTTCTTCGTCTGCTCATTCCTGTTCAGCATGCCGCTGGCGTTTTACTACATCTTTGCCGAAGGTTACTTGACGGAGGTGGGCCTGCCGCACGCCACCGGTTGGATGACGCTGGGTCAGGTATCGGAGATCTTCTTCCTGCTGGCACTGCCGTTCTTTATCAAGCGCTTTGGCATTGGCAAAGTGTTGCTGCTTGGCTTAACCACCGCAGCGCTACGCTACATATTCTTCGTGTTCGGCGGTGATCAAAATGCCCTGACGATTGGCCTGTTGTTTATGGGCATTCTGCTGCACGGCGTCAGCTATGACTTCTACTTCATCACGGCTTACATCTACGTCGATAAAAAAGCACCGGTAGCGATGCGCAACGCAGCACAGGGCCTGATCACGCTCGCATGCCAGGGGATTGGCAGCTTGCTGGGCTATCGTCTCGGCGGATATTTGATGCAGGAGATGTTCGCGTACGACCAGCCACGCAATGGCCAAACATTCAACTGGGCGGGCATGTGGATGTTTGGCAGCGTGATGATCATCATTATCACCATCGCCTTCATCGTGCTGTTCCGCGATGGCAAAAAACGCAGTGAAGAATTAACCGCTTTCGAGCAATCAGCCACCGCTGATAGCCATAAATAAGAGATGTAATGATGACAATGACACTCCAGGAAAAACGGATTTTAGGCGCTTTCTATGGTCAGGCACTGGGCGATGCGATGGGCATGCCATCGGAATTGTGGCCGCGCAGTCGCGTTAAGCAACATTTTGGCTGGATTGATGGTTTTCTGCCGGGGCCTGCTGAAAACAATGCCGCCTGTTATTTTGGCCGCGCGGCATTTACTGACGATACGTCGATGGCGCTGGCTTTGGCAGATGCGATAGTCACGCATGATGGCGATATCAACGCTGAGACCATCGGGGCCAATATCCTGCGCTGGGCAGAGGAGTTTGATGCCTTCAACAAAAACGTATTGGGACCCACATCCAAAATAGCCCTGAATGCACTGAAAATGGGAACACCAGTGGCGCAACTGGAGAACAACGGGATGACCAATGGCGCGGCGATGCGCGTTTCACCGCTTGGTTGTCTGTTGCCAGCCAAAGATCTGGACGCCTTTATTGACGCCGTCGCACTGGCATCCAGTCCTACGCATAAATCAGATGTTGCCATCGCGGGGGCAACGGTGATTGCCTGGGCCGTCTCACGTGCCATTGACGGCGCAAGCTGGACATCCATCCGCGATGAACTGCCTGCGATTGCACGCGCTGCGCAGGAAAAACGCGTCACGACCTTTAGCGCGTCCATGGCCGCGCGTGTTGAGCTGGCGTTGAGCGTTGTGGCGCAGGGCAGAGGTGTGGAGTCAGCGATGCAGCAGATTTATGATTTGGTAGGCACCGGGACGGCCACCATCGAATCGGTTCCAGCTGCTATTGCAATGGTTGAGCTGGCCAACACCGATCCAAATCGCTGCGCCATTCTTTGTGCCAATCTGGGTGGCGATACCGATACCATCGGCGCGATGGCGGTGGCCATTTGCGGAGCGCTGCATGGCATTGATGGGATTGATTCACAGCTAAAAGCCGAACTGGATGCTGCCAACGCGCTGGATTTCACTCGCTATAGCAACGCATTCATGCGTTTCCGTCAGCAGCGTGAGGCCGTTTATGCTGACGCCTGATGACCTGAACCGGCTGGAAGGACGTCTGCCGGTGTGCGTGATTGGTGCCGCTGTGGTGGACGTTATTGCCGATGCCTATTCGTTACCGCATCGGGGAAGTGATATTGAACTCCACCAGCAGGGCGTCAACGTGGGCGGTTGTGCGTTGAATGTAGCGATCGCGTTGCATCGGTTGGGCATTCCATCCATCAACGCGCTGCCGCTGGGTAACGGCATTTGGGCCAGTATTGTGCGGCAGAAGCTGATGGAATATGGCATTCACAGCGTGCTGGAAACCAGTAAAGGAGACAATGGCTGGTGTCTGGCACTGGTGGAGCCGGATGGTGAGCGCACTTTTCTGTCGGTTAGCGGTGTCGAAAATCTGTGGGATGCCGAACTGCTGGGCACATTGCCACAACCCGCGCAGCGTTGGATCTACTTGTCTGGCTATCAACTGACCAGCAAAAGCGGCGATGTGCTGATCGACTGGTTTGAACAGCAGGCGCATAACTATCAATTGCTGGTGGATTTCGGTCCGCGTTTGGCTGACATCGGTGAGAGTCAATTTGCCCGCATTATGGCGCTAAAACCACTGATTACAGTGAACAGGCAGGAAGCGGAGTTACTGTGGCAGGAGCGTTTAAGCCAGCATCAAGCCTTTGATGCCCGTCAGTTAATGGCTCAATGGCAACAACACTTTGGCGCTGCGCTGGTGGTGCGTTTAGACAGTGATGGCGCAGGTTATATCGATGCGGATTCGCAGGGCTGGATCCCTGCTCTGGCAACGCAAGTGGTCGACACGATTGGCGCCGGTGACTGCCATGCGGGGGGAGTGTTAGCCGGGCTCGCGTCAGGTTGGTCACTGGCCGAGAGTGTGGCATTGGGTAATGCCGTGGCGTCTTATGTGGTATCGCAACGCGGTGGTGATTGTGCACCCGATCGCGCCACGCTGCAGAGCTATTGGCAGCAAAGACTTACTCAGCAATAAAGACGTACATGTCGCTGCGGCAGTAGCTGATGCTGTACTCCAAAGGATTGCCTTGCGCGTCAAGTGCCAGCTGTTTAATCACTAACACAGGGACATTGGCGGGCAGGGCAATCTGCTGCTGGAGCGCTTCGTCAGGCATGCGGGCACTCACTCTGCTTTGGGACTTAACAGGCAAAATCTGTTGCTTGTTAAAGTAATCATACAAAGAAATCCCAATGTCATCGGCATCTGCAATAAAGTGTGCCGGCACCCAGGATTCTTCTACCGATACAGCCTGCTGATCGACATAGCGAATACGCTTCAGCAAGTAGACTTCGCTACCTTTGCTTAATCCCAGTTTTTCACCGATTTCCGCGCTGCACTGAATTTTGCTCTTATTGATCCATACTGTATCAGGCTTTTTACCGCGTAAAACCGCCTGCTGCGACAAACCTTTGGGCTCTTTCAGCGAGTACTCAAACTGGCTGCAAATCTGTGTACCGTAACCGCGTGAACGAAACACCACCCCCTCTTTTTCCAGCTCATCCATCGCTTTACGCACGGTAATGCGCGAGATGCTAAGCAACTGGCTGAATTCTCGCTCACCGGGCAGGATCTCTTCATGCACCAGGATGCCATCACGCACCGCCTCTTTGATGGCGGCGGCAAAGCGCTTGTACAACGGCGTACGGCTCTCTTCAGCCAGTGTGGTGGTAAGCCGCGAAAACAGCGGATTCTGTTCAGTCATAGCGGGCTGAGCACTCAATTGGGTTCATGACGGGTGAGATATGATACTGAATTTTATAGCTTACGAAGTAGTTGATTCTGCGAGCATGGGCGACCTTTAGGACGCCCAATCGTCAATCACCGCTCATCAAACGGCACGCCGCCTTTGGATTTATGATGCTTAGGCGTTTCAATGATTGAGACCGTCACCGAATTGGCATCAATCTCAAACGAGTCCGCGACTGCGGCAGTCACCGCTTTCAGCAACTTCTTCTTCTGCTCAACCGTGCGGCCTTCCGCAGCATAGACAACGATCTCTGGCATTTCCGTTTCTCCTTGAGGGTTCAGATTCGGTTTCAGCATAACCCAGTCATGTCCGAGCATGCAGTGTCAATTTGTCATAAACACCCGCGCAAACCGTTTATCCCCGCAGGCGATCTGTGTTTAAATGTGTATTGTTATGTTATAACGTAATTTCTCTGGGATTTTTGTAGCGGTATTTTTCGGAAACCATAATGAAATCAATGAAAAAATTGCTGATCGCCACGGCGCTCGGCCTGGCTTCGTGCGCCTCATTCGCGGCGCAGCATCAGGAAAACACGGTGCGCATTGCCGCTCCGTTTGAAATTAAAGGTGCCGATCCAGCGCTTTCCGGTGACATCCTTCTGCGCATGGATGTGGTGGAAACGCTGGTGGAAGTGAACCAACGCGGTGAACCAATCCCGGCTTTGGCGATGAGTTGGCAAGTCTCGGAAGACGGTTTGCGCTGGCAATTACAGTTGCGCGATAACGTGCGTTTCCATGATGGTTCGCCACTGGATGCGGCAGCGGTAGTGAAATCACTTAACACTGCGCGGAGCAAAGCGGGATTACTGGACAAAACACCCATCACTGAGATCAGTGGAGAAGGGCAGGTGGTAACCATCACGCTGCGCGAGCCGTTCACGCCGCTGCTTTCAGTCCTGGCAGAAAGCCGCTCGCAAATTCTGGCGTTATCCAGCTGGGATGCGCAGGGCAACATCACACGCATCATCGGTTCCGGGCCGTTTATGTTGACTGCCTTCCAGCCGCCGCAGTCGTTAGCGGTAAAACGTTTTGAAGGGTACTGGGGAGAAAAACCACACATCGCCGCAGCCAGTTATCTCTCTTCTGGCCGGGCAGAGACCCGCGCGCTGCTCGCGGAAAGTGGTGATGCGGATTATGTGTTCAATCTTGATGCAGCCAGCCGTCAGCGTTTGGCACGCAAACCTGCGCTGCAACTCCCCGCCATTCCGGTGCCGCGCACGCTTATGCTGAAGCTCAATTTGGGCGATCCGCTGTTAGCGGAACAGCCGGTGCGCGAAGCGATCAGCATGGCCATTGATCGTAATGCGTTAGCGATGGCGGTGTTGCGCTATCCGGGTGCTGCAAGCCAGTTGTTCCCGCCGAACATGGGCGAGTGGCACAATGCGACGCTGCAACCACTGGCCTATCAGCCCGATTTGGCGGTCACTCTGTTGCTGAAAGCCGGCTGGCAACCGGGATCAGATGGTGTGCTGACCCGCAACGGCCAGCGATTTAGCCTTACACTGCTGACATTCCCGGATCGCCCTGAACTGCCGTTGATGGCGATGGTTATTCAGCAGCAGCTGCGCAAAGTCGGTATTGAAGTGAAGATCAACTCTACCAATGCCAGCGAAATTCCTGCCCAGCATCACAGCGGGAAACTGCAACTGGCGCTGTTCTCACGCAACTTTGCACTCACGCCCGATCCAACCGGCACCTTGTTGCAGGATTATGCCGAGAAGGGTGGCGATTGGGGGGCGATGAACTGGCATCCGGCAGGATTCAGTGACGCACTGCATACCCTAACGCAATCCACCGATGCCTCCGCGCGTGCCCAGGCTCGAACGTTAATCACCTCGGCGCTGCAACAGGATCTCCCGGTGATTCCAATCGCCTGGTATCAACAATCTGCAGCGATCAACAGTAAGTTGCAAAACGTCGCGCTCGATCCGTTTGAGCGTCACTTCGGCCTGCGCCAGTTGCGTTGGGAGCCGTGATGATCAAACAACTTTGCTGGCGGCTGATGCAGGCATTTTTTGTCGTGCTCTCGGTGGGATTACTCACCTGGTTTTTGGTCCGGTCGCTGTCGGGCGATATGGCGTGGCGCATTGCCAGCGGTCGTTACGGCTATGACCGGGTTGATGCGGATGCCGTCGCGCGCGTGCAGCAGGAGTTAAGTGGCGCAGCCGATCAAGGCAGCGCCTTACTGCATTGGCTGTTCGATCTGCTGCAATTCAACTTTGGTCGCTCGCTGGTTTCCGGCGAACCGGTGATGGATGAACTGCGTTGGCAACTGAGCCAGACGTTGGCGTTAGCCGGTGTTTCATTGCTACTGGCGATCATTATCACGCTGCCGTTGGGTATCTGGGCCGGCTGTCACGCCAATGGCAAACTGGATCGGCTGCTGTTTTGGCTGACGTCGATGCTTAAATCTGTGCCGCATTTTGCACTGGGTATGCTGCTGATTGTGTTGTTCGCGCTGCAACTCGACTGGTTGCCGAGTGCGGGGCACGGTGAGCTGCGCCATTTCCTGTTACCGGCGATGACGCTGGCGTTGTCGCTGAGCGCGGTGGGCGTGCGCGTGGTGCGTGAAGCCACCTGGCAGGTGGTGAACGCAGGCTATTTCCTATGGGGGGCGCAAAAAGGGTTGGCGCCCGCCACCTTGCTGCGTCGTCATGGTTTACGCAATCTGGGAACACCGGTACTCACCTGGTTCGGCATGCAGTTTGTCTGGCTGGTGGAAGGCGTGGTGGTAGTGGAAACGTTGTTTGCCTGGCCGGGCATTGGGCATGCGTTGGTTCATGCCATTTTCGCCCGCGATGTGCCAGTAATTCAGGCCAGTGCCATGACGCTCGGCCTGCTGTTTGTACTGCTTAACATGCTGGTGGATGCGGGTTGCCATCTGCTTGATCCGCGAGGGACGCGCCCATGAAATTAACTTCACGTCATGTCGGTTTACTGCTGCTAGCTCTGCTACTGAGCTACGCCTTTTTACTGCCTCTGTTTCATCATGGTGATCCTCTGCAACAAGAACTGCTCAACATGTTGCAGCCGCCCAGCCAGGCCAATCTGTTAGGTTTTGATCACCTTGGACGTGACATGCTGCCGCGCCTGAGTGCGGCGCTGCGCCTGTCACTGGGTCTGGCTGCACTGTGCGTGATCAGTGCGATGCTGGTCGGTGTGCTGGCTGGCGTACTCAGCGCGCTTTATGGTGGAGTGCTCGACCGTGTGGTCAGCATGATGGGGGATATGTGCCTCGCGCTGCCGGGTTTACTGCTGGTGCTGTTACTGGCGGCGATTGCCCCGGACTCGCCGGAGATGCTGTGGTTAGGCATTTCGTTGGTGCTGTGGGTGGAATTCTTTCGTGTGACACGCGCCACCTTACGTCCGATTGTGCATTCGCCGGGCATGCAGGCGTCGAAACTGCTGGGTTTTAACGCGATCTACCGCTTTCACCGTCACCTTTGGCCGGCACTCGCACCTGTACTGCTTACCGTTGCACTGTTCTCGTTTAGCAGCGCCATCATGGCGGTATCGGCACTCGGATTTATCAGCGTCGGTGTCCGTCCACCGACACCGGAATTGGGCTTGATGATGACCGAACTGCTGCCCTTTGCCTGGGAAGCCCCCTGGTTGCTGCTGCAGCCTGTGGTCGCACTGTTTTTATTGCTGATTAGCCTTAACCTGATGATGAAAAAGGAGCGTGTATGAAAGGATTACAGGCCATCGGCATAACCATCGCAACAGCAGAAGCCACGCTGGTGAAGCCGGTTGATTTCCACCTGCAATCTGGCCAACCGCTCACCTTATTGGGTGAGACTGGCTCCGGAAAAAGCCTGTTGGCGCAGGCGGTAATGGGAATTTTGCCGGAAACACTTCAGGCCAGCGGAACCTTGATCATCAACGGTCAACGCTATCAGCTGCCGCAGGATCGTGATGCATTACGCAGCTTGTGGGGAAGAACTATGGCCTCGCTGCCACAAGAACCCTGGCTGGCGCTCGACCCCACCATGGCGATTCAGCAGCAGGTCGCGGAAGGCTATCGCTATATTCGAGGGCATTCCGCGCCGCGAAGCGTGGCGGCTGCGCAGGATGACCTTGCGCAGTTGGGATTACAGGTTGCGGCACAAAAGTTCCCGTGGCAGCTGTCCGGTGGCATGGCGCAGCGCGCGGCATTTGCGGCAGCGCGCGCGGGCGGTGCGGAGATTTTGATAGCAGATGAACCGACTAAGGGTCTGGATGTGTCCCGACGCGATGACGTTTCTGCATTGCTGAGTCGTGAAGTGGCGGAAGGTGGGACCTTGATGACCATCACTCACGATATTGCGCTGGCGCGTCAGTTGGGCGGAGACGTTATCGTCATGCATAAGGGCAAAGTGATCGAGCAAGGCGCAGCGCATCAAGTGTTACACACCCCGCAGCAGCGCTATACCCGCGAGTTGCTGGCTGCCGATCCCGCTGCCTGGCCGCAACGGCAAAGCACGGTAATCCGCAGCAAACCCGTAGTGAGCGCGCAGGGTGTAAAGCTGCGGCGCGGCGGAAATACGTTGGGCGTGCCAGAAAATTTCACCCTGCATGCTGGGGAAATTGTCGGCTTACATGGCGCCAGCGGCAGTGGAAAAAGCAGCTTTGGCGACGTATTGCTGGGATTACTCGCGCCACAGCAGGGCAGCATTACACGTCATGTCGCGGCGAGCGCGCTGAAGTATCAGAAGATCTATCAGGATCCCTCGGCATTGTTTCCCCCCACGCGCACACTGTCACAAAGCCTGGAGGATGTGCTGCGTCGTCATCGCATTGAACGGTCAAAACGCGACTCGCTAATGGAGCAATTAGCGTTAGATCCTTCATTACTCACGCGCTGCCCGGATTCGCTCTCGGGCGGCGAGTTACAGCGCTTCTCTCTGTTACGCGTCATGCTGCTTGAGCCGGTTTTCCTGTTCGCCGATGAGCCGACATCGCGGCTCGATCCGGTGGTACAGCAGCAAACTCTGCAGCTGATAACGCAGATGGCGCGTCAGCAGCAGTGCGGCGTGCTGCTGGTGAGCCACGATCGCGAACTGCTGGAGAAGGGGACAGATCGCGTGATTGCGATGCAGGCGGCTTAACGTTCTGGCGGCTGGCTATCACCGACACCCAGTGAGCGCTGCATCACGACGGTGTCGAGCCAGCGGCCATGTTTGAATCCCACCGATTTCATCACACCGGTGTGCTCGAAGCCGAGCGCCCGGTGTAATCCCAGCGATCCCTGATTGGCGCTATCTCCCACGATGGCGATGATCTGGCGAAAGCCTGCTGCTTCTGCCAGCGCAATCGCTTTTTGCAATAGCGCCCGCCCGACGCCACGTCCGGTTTGTTCATGATCGAGATAAATCGAATCTTCCAGCGTGAAGCGATAGGCATAGCGCGGTCGATAAGGTGCCAGATAACAATAACCCAATACCTCTTCATCCTCCTGCGCCACCAGCCAGAAGCCTCCGCGTTGCTGCACATCTTTGACGCGGTTGAGCATTTCGCTTTCGCTGGGCGGTTCGGTTTCGAAGGTGGCGGTGCCGTGGAGGACGTGCCACGCATAGATTTTCTGAATGGCAGCGGCGTGATGAGGTCGGGCGGGAATAATATCCATATGTTCCTGATAATCGGCTAGCGAAAAACACAGGATGCCACTGTGTCACGCGCCAATCATCGGGTTTGAACATAGGAAATTATTATGACTAATTTTGCTCCGACAGCTGCACCGCCATGGTATTCGCTTCCAGCGCTTCGAAGATGTGCGGTTCGTCGGCGGGGTAGCAGATGTAGTCACCTGGATGAAGTTCGATCGGGGCATCGGTAGGCCCAACCAGGGCGCGACCCTGCGCAATAATGATGTGTTCAACCGAACCGGGCGGATGCGGATGAGAGGCGCGCGGTGCACCCGGCTGGCTGGTGATCAGATATAAGTCACGACGACCGCCCGGCGGACAGCTGGCCAGGAGCGCGGCCTGGTAATCCGCGAGTTCAGCCGACACCATCATGCCCTCACCACGACGAATCACCTGCAAACGCTTCACTTCCGGCTCCATCAGGCGGGCAAACGGTATATTGAGCGCCACACACAGTGACCATAACGTCTCAATGCTGGGATTGCCGTTGCCCGCTTCCAGTTGTGAAAGCGTGGATTTCGCAATGCCAGCGCGGCGGGCGACTTCGGTTAACGAGAGCCCGGCACGCTGGCGTTCACGCACTAATCCAGCAGAGATAAGATCGATCGGTGGTGTCACAATTACTCCTGTTCTTTATATCGAACGTTTTGTTCATCTTGTAAAACAATTCGGGCGCGTTCATTATAACGGCTTTCCTGTTCGATATGAGATCAAATTGTGATGCGTCTGGGTGCAGTTCCGCTTGATCGCGGCGTATTAAAAGCGATTTTCCTGGTTTGTCTGGCCGACGGTATTGTCGGGCTCTCTTACGGTTCGCTGGCGGCGGCGGATGGTTTTCCACTGTGGGTGCCCATCGCGCTTTCGACGATGGTGCTGGCAGGCGCATCCGAGTTTCTGTTCATCGGCATTGTGGCCGGTGGTGGCAGCCCATTAACAGCAGCGGCGGCGGGTTTGCTGGTCAACGCGCGGCACTTGCCCTTTGGTATTGCAGTGAAAGATCTGGTCGGGCAGGGCGGACGCAGTTTGCTGGGTTGCCATATCATGAAAGACGAAAGCGTGGTGTTTGGCATTTCGCAAAAGACGCTTTCCCAGCGACGCGCCGCATACTGGGTGTGTGGTTTAGGGATTTTTGCTATCTGGCCACTCAGTGTGGTGTGCGGCGCATTTATCGGGCGCTTCATTCCTGATGTTTCGGCGATTGGTCTCGATGCGGTTTTCCCTGCCATCCTAATCGCGCTGATATTTCCCGCTTTACGTCAACGTCGCACGCGGATTCCGGCCACGCTCGGTACGGCATTGTCAGTACTCGCCACGCCGTTTGTTCCAGCGGGAATGCCGGTATTGTTTTCATTATTGGGCTTATTAAGCTGGCGGGAGCGCAAAAATGCACAATAACCTCGTGATTGCCGGGATCGCGCTGCTCGCCGTCGGCACTTATGTGATGCGCTTCGCGGGTTACCGACTGGGAAGCCGTATGCCGATGTCGGAATCGGTGCGCAATATGCTCTCGGATGCTGCTACGGTGCTGTTACTGGCGGTTGCCGTCACCACCGCACTATTTGAAGGCAGCCACTTCGCAGGTGTCGCGCGGATAGCGGGCGTGTTGTTTGCCGTGTTTCTCGCCTGGCGCCGTACGCCATTGATTTTAGTGATTGTTGGCGCGGCCGTGATGACGGCATTGCTGCGTTATTTTGGGGTGCCTTAAGCCAAAAAGAGCAAACTTGCGGCAAGGGTTTTGCTACTGTGGGATTTCCGTATTCATCGCACAGAGAAGAATCCATGACACCGCGCTTAGCGCTTCCACATGAAGCCGCCGACTTGTGGCGTATTCGCAATCTCGCGATTCGCGATGGCTGCCAGTCAGTTTATCCGCCTGAAGTGATTGCCGCATGGACGCCTGACGCGTTGCCGTCAGGTTACTTTGAGGCGATTAAGGGCAATCCTTTCTACGTGATCGACGATCCTGAGTTGGGCGCTGCCGCTACGGGCTTTCTCGATCTCAAAAGCGGCAGTGTGGAAGCGATATTTACCCTGCCAGCGTGTAACGGCAAAGGCTATGCCAGCGCCATTATGAACGCGATTATCGCGGAAGCCCGCCAGCGCGGTTTTCGGCAGTTGACCCTGGCCGCAACACCCAATGCCAGCGGTTTCTATCTGCGCCATGGCTTTAGCACCGTGCGTGAAGCCTTGTATCCTTCCGCTCTGGCCAAAGCCGATCTCCCCTGCGTCGAAATGATACTGACACTATGATTGAGTAAGTGAAAACAACATGGACAGCGCCAAAATGGTGATTAACTGTGTGGCTTATCGCCACGGCAAACGTGAAGAGCATGTCGATGTCGCCGACATCAGCGAAGTACTCAAAGACGAAAGTGCGTTTATCTGGCTGGGTTTGAATCAGCCTGAACCGGCTTTTATGCAGACGTTGCAGGAAGAGTTTGGCCTGCATGAGTTAGCAATTGAGGATGCGCTGGTGGCCCATCAGCGCCCGAAGATTGAGCAATATGGTGAGTCGGTATTTATCGTGGTGAAAACGGCACATCTCGACGATCAGCAGCGCATCAGCTTTGGTGAAACCCACTTTTTCCTCGGTAAAAACTTCCTGATCACCGTCCGCCATGGTTCATCGGAAGGCTATGCGGCGATACGCGCCAGGGCAGAAAAAAACCACACCATGTTGTGTCAGGGACCGGGCTACGCGTTTTACTGCATTCTCGACTTTATCGTTGACCACTACAGCAAAATCACCGAATCACTCAGCGAGCGTATCGGTACGCTGGAAGGGGGCATGTTTACCACCCGCTTTGACAGTAAAACGCTGGAGGATGTCTATCATCTGCGGCGCGAACTGCTGGCGCTGCGCAATGCCGCGATGCCGGTGACAGAGATTTGTGCCCAACTGGCGCGTTTTCACGAAGACATTATTCCGAAGAACCTGCGTGCCTACCTGCGTGACGTTCAGGATCATGCTCATCATGTGATGATCGATGCCGAGGACATGCGTGAAATGCTCACCAGCGCAATGCAGGTCAATCTGGCGCTGGTGTCGGTTCAGCAGAGCGAAGTGAATAAAAAGCTCGCGGGTTGGGGTGCGGTGCTGATCGTCCCGACCATTGTCTTCAGTATGTACGGCATGAACTTCTCTGATATGCCTGAACTCAAAACCCACTTTGGCTATCCCGCGGTACTGGTGGTGACGCTGGCGATTTGTGGTGTGATGTGGTCACGTCTGAAAAAAGCAGGCTGGCTGTAATCTTTTTATCAGATGACTTTATTATCACTGCGCTGGTGATAGCGGCGCAGTGAACTGAGATCTTCATCCACACATTTCCCTGAACGATTTAACTGCAAGTGAGTGATTGAGCGGCTTGTCGCGCAAAACCTTCATCCAATTGCCACGGTTTTGTCATTTCGCTGTTTTTTTCATCATCATCTTTTCCTATAACAACGCCAGATTAAATACAACATATCCCACATTAACCACATAACCCGGTCTTGCTTCATTCGCCAACTGTTGCCACTATCGCTGCATAGTGATGCCAGAAATGCAGGGTGTAACCATGGCGGTGGACCAGAATTTATTTAACTCGATGCCTGATGTTATTGGCGCGGCGCAGCAGATTCGTCGCGGTGATATCAGCAGTGAAAAGCTGGTGGGGAATTGCCTTCAGCAAATAAAATCCCACAATCCCACATTGAATGCCTTTGGTGATGTTTACGATGAGCAGGCAATGGAAGACGCTAAAAGCTGCGATCGCGAACGTCAGTCAGGCAAGAGTCGGGGTCCATTGCATGGTGTGCCATTCGGCGTCAAAGATCTGTTCTCAACGGCTGGGTTGCGCACCACCAAAGGTTCGCTCACCTCACTGGATAACGTACCAGAAAATGATGCGCCGATTATTGAGCGACTGAAGGCGGCGGGAGCGATCATTGTCGGCAAAACCGCGACCACCGAGTTTGGCTGGACTGGATCAAGCTATTCACGGGTGTTCGGTCATGGGCGCAATCCGTGGGATCCGGCGTTAACCAGCGGCGGTTCCAGTTCGGGATCGGCAATCAGCGTGGCGGCGCGCATGGTGCCCGCCGCGCTGGGCTCCGACGGTGGCGGATCGGTGCGTATTCCTGGCGCCTTTTGTGGCATTTTCGCCCTTAAAGCTTCGCTGGGACGCATCCCGACCTGGCCGTGGTCTGCCACTGAAATGCTCAGTCATGCCGGACCGATGACGCGCACGGTTCGTGATAGCGCACTGCTGTTTGATCTGCTTTCTGGACCGGATGCGCGCGACCATCAGGCGCTGCCAGCGAAAAATGAATCCTGGCTGGCACGCTGCGACCAGCCATTGCCCGCGCTGCGTGTGCATTACAGTCCCACGCTGTTTAACACACCGGTCGACGAGCAGATTGCGCGTTGCGTCGAACAGGCGGTGGAGCAGATTGCCCATACGTTACCGGTGACGCTCACGGCACGCCCGCTGGATTGGTCATCACCGTTTGAGACATTTGACACTTTATGGAGCGGCGGACGCGGTGTGGCTTATGGTGCCGCACTGCAGCAGCAGCTCGACCAGCTCGATCCGGGCTTTGCCGCGCTGATTGAACGCGCGCAGCGCCTGAATCTGGCCGATTACCTGGCGGCGCAAAAACAACGAGCGGCGTTTGCCGGACAGGTGCACGCCTTGTTTGACAGCGTGGATTTACTGATCACGCCTACGCTACCGGTGCTGCCGTTCGCGGCCGATCGCCATGTGCCGGAAAATCAGTCGCCGGGCGACAGCGGAGTAGAGTGGGCGCGCTGGACACCTTTCACCTGGCCGTTCAATTTGAGTGGTAATCCGGCGGCGACGATTCCCTGTGGTTTTACCGCGCAAGGTTTACCGGTGGGTTTGCAGGTGATCGGCCGACGTTATGCGGAAGGCGACGTATTGCAGTTCTGCGCGGCGCTCGAAGCCCTGATGCCGTGGGATCAACATCAACCTTCTCTGTAAGGCGCGGCCTTGAGACCGCCCGAAAGGTATACTGCGGTTTTGGCCTCTAAAAACAGAAGGTAAGCATGATTAATCAGCCACGACTGGATGAGATCAAACGGATTTTACACCACGACAAACGGGTGCGCGTCACGGAACTGGCGCAGAAATTCGTGGTGTCAGAAGAGACGATTCGCCGCGATCTTAAATATCTGGAAGAGCAGAGCGTATTACGACGCGTGCACGGCGGTGCCATTTTACCGGTGCCCAGCGAAGAGCAGCCGTTACAGATACGCAGCCGTATCAAGCCGCGTGCTAAAGCGCGTATTGGTCAGCTGGCAAGCGAATTAGTGGAAGAGGGGATGGCGCTGTTTCTGGATACCGGCACTTCAACGCTGGCACTGGCGCAGCAGTTGACCCGCTTCTCGCGTTTGAAGGTTATCACGAACTCAATGGATATCGCCGCGCTGCTCACGCAGCAAAGCGACAACGCTGTCACGCTAACACCAGGGCGCGTTCGGCGAAATGATAACGCACTCATTGGCCCCCATACGCTGGAGTTCGCGCGTCAATTCCACTACGACATTGCCTTTATGGGCATTGGTGCAGTGGATCGGGATAACGGTTTTATGGATTACGAAGAGCCTGAGGCGTTATTAAGGCGCGTGCTGAGCACGCACTGTCGCCAGAGTGTGATTCTGGCAGATGAAGGCAAATTTGGACTGCGAACCTTTGTGAACACGCTGCCGTTTAGCGCGGTTGACACCTTAGTGACCAATGCGCGACCCGCGGCAGCTTTTGTAGCGAGTCTGGAGAGTGCCCATGTCAACATCCTCCATCCCGGCAATGCCGCGGATGACACCGCAAGATTATCAGGCGTTTGATGCGCTGTTCGCCCTCAGCAGCAGCATTGGTGCGACACCCGCAGGCGGCTTACATCGCCTGACGGCATCCGCTGCGGATAAGCAAATGCGCGATGCCTTTTGTACCTGGCTGACGCAACAGGGTTTTCACGTTCACGTGGATGAAATTGGCAACATCTTTGGCTTGATGACGCTTTGCGAAGGCGCGCCGTGGGTGCTGTGCGGTTCGCATCTGGACAGCCAACCGCTGGGTGGGCGTTTCGACGGTGCCTACGGCGTCACCGGCGCTGCAGTGACCATGGCAACATTGGCTCGCCAGCTGCGCGACCATTCGCAAACCGCGCAACGTAATCTGGCGGTGGTGAACTGGACCAATGAAGAGGGTGCGCGCTTTCAACCCAGCCTGACCGGCAGTTCAGTGTTCACAGGCGCACTCTCGCTGGAGCAGGCTTTGGCGTGTTGTGATGGCAAAGGTATCTCGTTGCAAACAGCTTTGCAAAATATTGGTTATCGCGGAACGGCGTTACCCGATCTGACGGTGGCGGCCTACTGCGAACTGCACGTTGAGCAAGGTCCACATCTTGAATTGCAGCAGAAACAGATAGGTGTAGTGACGGAAACCTGGGCGGCACTGAAATGGCAGGTGACCTTTCGCGGAGAGCAAAACCATACCGGCCCGGCATTGATGGATCGCCGGCGGGATGCGCTGCTGGCAGCCGCGCACACCATTGTGGCGGTGCGTGCAGAGGCTGAACGCTATGGCGAAGCGCTGCATACCTCGGTGGGCCGTCTGGAAACCGTGCCTAATTCGCCGAACGTAGTGACTTCTGAAGCCACGTTATTTATTGAGTTTCGTTCTGCTGATGAAGCGCTATTGCGCCAGTTGCGCGACAGCTTCGGCCAGCAGATGCAATCGATTGCGCAGAACACGGCCACCGATGTCAGTCTCGACCGTGCACAGTATCGTCCACGACAGCAGTTGCATGCGGCATTGAGTGATCTGGCTTTAGCGCAGGCGGAAAAATTGGGGTTGAAAGCGATGCCGATGCGTTCAGTAGCAGGTCACGATGCGATAAGCATGAGCTATCACTGCCCGAGTGCATTGCTGTTTGTGCCCAGCGTGGACGGCCTTTCGCACAATGAACGTGAATACACCGCCACCGCCGACTTGCATCGCGGTCTCGACATGTTGATGGCGATGCTCACTGAGCTCTGCCTGAAAGGGGAGGACGCCTTATGTTGATGCGTTTAGAGCAAGCGCTGGCGAGTTGGCAACCCGCGCAATCCTTTGATATTCAGCCAGGCACGGCAGGTGTGGCGTCACCGCATCGTTTAGCGACGGAATGGGCCGGATTTCGCCTGCAGTCAGCGGGGCAAGGCTATTATGCCAAGGTGCTGTTCGATGATCAGAAAGCGTTGATTGATTTCCAGCGCAGCGCCGAAATTAGCCGCCAGGCGGGCGAGTTGGGCATCGCCCCGGCGCTATGCCACGCCGATCCGCACAATGGCGTTTTGATCTTCGCGGCGCTGGATGACAGCTTCCGCTGGGCGCGACTGGATGCGTTACGCGATCCACATCACTTTGCCAGCCTGACGCGTACGCTGGATAAATTACATCACTCAGGATTGCCGTTGCCGTCACACAGCCGTCAGCAGGATATGTTGCGGCTACGTTTTCAGCTGGAAACACAGGGTGTGCAACAGCCAGAAGAGCTGAAATGGATGGGGGAATGTGTCGATTTGGCGTGGGAAGCACTCAACGCCGCGTCTTATACACCCGTTTTGATCCACGGCGATAACATCGCCAGCAACTGGATGGTCAACGCTCAGGGTGAATGGCGCTTGCTGGACTTTGACTACGCCGCGTGCGGCGATGCCTGGCACGATATCGCGACGCTCATCCACGAACAACTGCCCACTGACGATCGCTGGCGTGATGCGATTCGTGCGTGGCGCGGTGACTGCAGCGAGGCTGATGTGGCGCGTTGTCGCTTATATGCGCTGGTGGATGATTATCACTGGACGCTATGGGGCATGCTGAACGGTGTCACCAGCACGCGCGGTCTGGAGTTTGCCAAGCTCGGCCAGTGGATGCTCTTGCGCTGCCGTCAGAGCCTGAGCGATCCCCGTTTTGAACGTTGGTTAAACCTGACTGCGGAGCAGGCAAAATGAGCAAATCTCTGGGTGAAGCGCAAAGCTGGCAGGAACAGCGGGTGGAACAAGCCATTAGGGCGATGCCGGAATGGCAGGGCAGGGCGGTGCAGTATCGTCCGGTAAGCGGCGGTATTTCTAACGCCAACTGGCATGTGGCGGTAGAAGGTGCGCCTTGTGCTTATTTCGTCAAAATTCCCGGCGAAGGCACCGAACGCTTTATCAATCGTGATACCGCACATGAAGCGAGCCTGAAAGCTGCGCAAACCGGCTACGGCGTGCCGGTGGTGGCCTATCTGCGCGATCTTGGCGTGGAAGTGTTTGAGTTCATCGATGGCTGGCGCGCCTCGTCAAACCTCGATTTCCAGCAATCCGCGATTCGTCATCGTGCGTTGCAGGGCTTGAAAAGTTTCAACGATCAGCCGTTGCTCAGGCAGAACAAAACCGTATTCGACATGCTTAATGAGCATATTGAGCAGGTCAGTGCACTCAATGTCGCGCTCTCTGCTGATGCTGCCTGGTTGCACAAACAGGCACAGCGCGCGCAGCAGGCGTTAGAAGCGGCGGGATTAGATTTGGTGCCGTGCATGAATGACACACTGGCAGGAAACTTCATGCTTAACGCGCAAAACGATATTCGCCTGGTCGATTTTGAATATGCATCAAATAACGATCGCTGTTATGAACTGGCGCTGTGGTTTGGCGAAATGTTTTTCACACCGAAAATAGAACAGGAATTGCTGGAGGACTATTTCGGTAAAGTGGATGCAGCATTATTCGCTCGCGTGCAAATTCATAAATATCTGGCGGATATGAAGTGGTCAACCTGGGCCATTATTCAACATCATGTGGCCGATATTGATTTTGATTTTTCAAAATATGGTGCCTGGAAGCATTTGCGGGCGCGCAGCGTGTTAAATCATCCCGACTGGGAAAACTGGCTGCGCGCGGTGTAAGCGTAACCCGCCGGCATTAAGTCTTTGTTAGATTGTCTGTAACATTATCCGTCCATCGTATTTTCGGACAGCGCTTTTTGCTGTCTGATGTTGAGGTTACACCAAAGGGGAAATGCTGATATTCAGCAGGTAAAGGAGTGCGCACACCGTCAAGTAATATTGAGGAGGTTATTATGAGTTCGATGGTCATGGCGCAGCAATTACGCGCCCGCATAAGTATTAAAAATAAAATCTTCGCCCTGTACCTGTTGGCATTATTACTGCTGGCACTTTGTCCACCGCTTTATTTAAGCGTCAGCGGAAGTAGTGCGTTATTACTGGGGATACCTCTGCCGATCGTTTATTGGCTCGCGATTGCGGTATTTCTGGGTGTGGGATTATGGGTTATGTATCTGGCGGAATGCGCGTTTGGCGAAATTCCGGATGATGAGGAAGTCGCATGAAAATCACTGCAGCAGAACCCCATTATTTAATTACCTTTGGCATGATTGGCCTGTTTCTGGCGATCATGATTGCCGTGCTGTATGCCACCAACCGTAAAAGCACCTCTTTTTCTGATTACGCCGTCGGTGGCCGATCTTATGGGCCATGGTATATCGCCATGAGCTATACCAACTCGTGGTGGCCGGGAGCGACTTTCACCGCTTTCTTCTCACTGTCGGTGAGCGGAGTGATCGGCTTCTATGGCGCGGTCTACTCAACGCTCGGCGTGACGGCCATGTATCTGATGGCGCGCCGCGCGTGGAAATGGGGCCAGCACTTCAATCTGACAACACAACCCGATCTGCTCGGCATGCGTTTCAACAGCCCAGCGGTGAAGCGAGTGGCGTCGATTATCGGCATCATCTGCGTCTTCCCTTGGGTGGTGATGGGTATACAGGCATTGGCGCTGTTGGTGGAGTTTGCCAGTTTTGGCCGTTGGGGCGTCACCACCTGCCTGATTGCTGGCGTGTTGCTGATTCTGGTGCGTCAGTACTGGACTGTCAGCATGGGCATGCGCGGGTTGATCATGACGGATATGTATCAGGGTATCATCGCCTATGGTTTGGGCGCGCTGGTGTGCGTGGTGCTGCTGTTTGGTGGCGATCATGGCTTCGGCCAACTGGCGACGTTGCCACCAGCGATGCTGCAGATTCCGGGCGCGGAAGGTTCGCACTATGGCCCCTGGTATATGTTCAGCCTGATTTTCACCGGTGTGATTGGGTCAATGTGCTGGCCGATGAGCTTCCAGCGTATTTATACCGCCAGTGGCATCCGTGCTGTTAAGAAAGGCACGCTGTTAACCATTTTGCTGGTGGGCGGTTTTTACGCCATCCTGATGCTGTTCGCCACGGCGGTCAGTCAGGATCCTAACGTGCAGGCCAATCCACAAAATGGCTTCTTCACGGCGCTGTTTGATCAAGGCGGCCCTTGGTTGCTGGCACTGGCGCTGGTGATTGTTCTTGCTGCCAGTATTGGTCACGTTGATGGATGCGTGCAGGTATGTGGTACGCAGTTTGCCAACGATCTGGCGACCTGGAATAAACCGCGTAGCGATCGTCAACTGACGGTGCTGGCGAAGTCGGGCATGGTGGTATTTATTGTCGCTGCCGCGCTGTTGGCCTACTTCACCTTCAACTATTCCCGTTTGCAGCTGCTGGCGCAGATCTCCTATCAGGGGATTATCCAGCTGGCGGTGCCGTTGTTCTTTGGTATCTTTAGCCGCTTTGGTAACAAACAGGGTGCGCTACTGGGCATGATGACCGGGATTATTATCGCTATCGTGCTCACCGTGTTCTTCCCGGATGACATCCCGGCGCTTGGCTCGCTGACCAGCGGCATCGTTGGCCTGGCGGGTAACGTGGCGGTGTTTGTGGTGTGTGGTTTGCTAATCCCGGTTGACGACAAAGAGAAAGCCCGTGTCGAAGCTTTGTTCGCGCTGGCTGATGGCGTGAAAGCGCCGGTGGCAAAACCGCTGATGAACTAACCCGTTGCATTCCTTTTCGTATCAAGGCCATGATAACGCTCTGACCCCTTATCGGAGCCTATCATGGCCGCCTCTTCGCCGTTCAATATTGGTCTGTTGCTGTTCCCGCATCTCACTCAACTCGATCTCACTGGCCCGTGGGAAGTCTTTGCCCGCATGCCAGGCTCAAGCGCTAACTAACTGGCCCAGCTCCAGCTTCAAACAGCGATCGGCGAGGTGGAAATAGCGATCGTCATGGGTGATCACCAGAACGGTTTTCCCCCGTGCTTTCAGCGCGGGGAGCAGTTGGTGGTAAAACACCTCGCGAAACGCCGGATCCTGATCGGCTGCCCATTCATCAAACAGATAAAACGGGCGGTCTTCCAGCCAGGCCACCAGCAGCGCCAGGCGCTTACGCTGTCCGGTGGAGAGCGCTAGCGTCGAGAAAGTGCCCTCCACCAGCGTCACTTTTCGGGTTAATTGTAGGGCATCCAGCAGGGCTTGCGCTTCGTCATTCCAGCGTGTGCTGTCGATACCCTGCAAATCCTCAAACAGATGAAAATCATTAAACACGGCAGAAAACAGCTGACGATAACCGGCGCGGTTATTCTCATTGATCACTTCACCGTCCAGCAGCAGTTGGCCGCTATCAGCCTGATATAAGCCGGTAAGCAGTCGTGCCAGCGTGGTTTTACCGCTACCGTTGCCGCCCGTCAGATACACCAACTCACCGGGACGAAACTGCAATGAGAGTGGGCCGAGCTGAAATGCCTCATGCTGATAGGTGATGTCGCGCAGCTCCAGCTGATGGAAACTGAGCGGCGGTGCACCAAAGGTTGTTTGCTCAGGTGGCAGCTGCTGCTGCATGGCTTGAATGCGTTTGAGTGCAACCTGCGTGAGTGTCAGGCCGGGCAGGGCGGCGAGCGCGGTCTCAATCGGCACGATCATATAAAGAAACACCATCGCGAAACCAGACATCACCGCGCCGTGCAGATCCAGCATGTTGGCGAGTAAAAACATCACCACGCCGATAAAGGCAAAAAAGAAGACGCTGGCCCAAATGTTGGCCAGAGCATACAGCACGTAACCGCGCGTACGTTCCACGCGCACCTGCTCGATGGTATTGAAAAGTTTGTTATGCAGAAACGCCTGTTTGCGCGGGGCGTGTAAGCGCAGTTCTTTCGCACCGCTGAACAGCGCGCTCACTTAACCAGTCAGCGTCTCTTCACGCTGACGTGACTGGCGCATCAGTTTTAAGGCGCGCCGATGCACTCCACTGTAGCCGAGTGAGCCTATCAACACTGTGATAAGCGCAATCATCATCACGGTCAGCGACAGATAACCGAGATAGCCCATGCAGCCGATGATCACCGCCAGCGACATGACAAAACCGGGCAAGGCAATAAAGAACACCACCACCTGGTCGAGGTCCTGCGTCAAAACGCTGAGGGCACGCGGCATGCCGTGCTGTTCAAGATCGGCATAACCGGCATCCGCTACCTGCTGGACCAGCTTGCGGCGCAACTCGGCTTTGCAGCGCTGACCCATTGCCATAAACAGGGACTGACTCAGGGTGCGCGTGCCCAGCATCAGCAGCGCCAGCAGGGCAAACTGCCAAGCCAGTTGCCAGCGCTGCGCCTCCGTGGCGCTCAATCCCTGATTGATGAGTGCCAGCAGCGCCGCGTTGCTCAAACCACCGATCACGCTGCAGGCCAGCGCGACAAAAAACAGCACACCGGTGGTGCGCAGTAACATCAAATAAATCGACACCTCATCTCCTATGAGTTTGTGCTATCCAACGGCCGCCACAGCAGCAATGCCAGCCATGGTCCACCCATCAGGGTTGCCATCAGGCCGGCAGGAATTTGCCGTGGATACAGCAGGTTGCTGCCGGCCCAATCAGCCAGCATCATTAAAATGGCGGCGATCACGGCGGCAAACAGCATCTGTTCCATGGGTTTACGCGCGCCCAGCTGGCGGGCCAGTTGCGGGCCAAGTAAGCCGATAAATGACAGCGGCCCAACAATTAAGGTGGCAACACCGGTCATCGCCGCAGCCAACAGCATCAGCAATAACCGGGATTGAGTCACGTTCAGCCCAAGCGAGGAGGGAATTCCCTGTAGTGGCAAAAGCAGCATCGCTCGCCGCAGCAGGGGAGTGAGTGCCAGCAGTAACAGGGCCAGGGTGAAAGCTATCACGGCGATGGGTGTGCTGACGTAATAGGTGGATCCGGTCATCAGCTGGCGCAGCATCGCAGCGGCCATACCGTTGTTGCTGATAACAATGGCGGCAACGGACTGGAACAACGCAGTAATGGCCAGCCCGCTCAGCAACATGCGTTGTGGATTGAGGGCATAGTGGCGCGCCTGCCACAACGTTATCCCCAGTGTGATCAGCGCACCTGCCGCACTACTGGCAATCATCACCGGCATCGCTGCCATCGGCCAAAGTAACAGTTGCACAGTAATACCCAGTGAGGCACCGGCACCGATGCCGAGCAACTCTGGGCTGGCCATCGGATTGCGGCTGATGCGTTGCAAAATAACGCCCGCAGCTGCCAGCAGCACACCAGCGGCGATGGCGGCCAGCAAGCGTGGCAGACGAAATGGCAACATTACCTGAATCTCAGCAAAGGAGTTCCAGCGCCAGCCGTTGACCCCATGAGCAAAGGCAAGCGCGACAACCAGCATTACCACAAAGAGAGCCAGTACCGGCAGGCGTGTAAAGCGTCGCGCCGGGAAGGGAGCAGGTTGAGGCTCGTTCACATCGGGCTGAAAAAGATGGCGCAGGCGCGGCAAAAACCACAGTAACAGCGGCGCACCTGCCAGCGCGGTCATCATCCCGGTGGGGATCAGTAAGCCATCAATACCATTGAGGCGACTGACCCACTGATCGGTCAGCCACAGTAAACCGGCGGCCAGCAACGGTGACCAGAGAAGCTTCTGGCGCAGGCTTTTTGCGCCTGCCAGTACCGCCAGATGTGGCGCAGCAAGCGCGATAAAACCGATGACGCCCACCACACTGATCACCAGGCTGCTCATCAGCAACGCAGACATTATCGCAATCCCACGTACCCATCCTGCAGGCAAACCGATTGAGTGGGTAACCCGCTCATCCAGCGCCAGCAGGCATAAAGGGCGCAAAATCAGCAGCACGGGAACTGCAGCGAGTAGCAACCGCGGTAATAACCACCATATTGCATGCGCATTCTCCTGCGCCAGCGAGCCGCCACCCCAGATAAACACGGCGGACAGCGAACGATCGTAAATGATCGACAGCAGCAGATTGGCCGCGCCGCAATACAAGTTCACCAGCATGCCCGCCAGCGTCAACGCCAGCGGGGTAAACCCCTGACGTACACTAAGCAGAAAGACCAGCGCAAAGGCGACGATCGCTCCACTGAGCGCAATCCATTCTCGCCCCAGCAGCAGCCATGCAGGTGCCATCAAGGTGGTGAGGGAAAGCGCTAAGGTGGCGCCGGAAGCAATGCCCAGCGTCATCGGTTCGGCTAACGGATTGCGCAGCGCCTGCTGCATTACCACGCCGGTAAAGCCCAACGCCAGACCACATAAAATCGCCATACCCTGACGAGGTAACCACATCAGTGTGAAGACCTGTTGTGCCAGCGTGGGCATTGCGGTGTGGTGCAGCGCTTGCCAGGCATCGCGCCACGGCAATTGGTGCGCCAGCTGCTCAAGACATAGCATCAGCGCAACTGCAAACAGTAAAAGCGTCAGTGAGGCGGGATGTCGATTCATGGATTTGCCTCGTTTAACGCCTTGACCAGCGCTTCGGCGAAACGCACGGCGGTGAGCACGCCTCCTTCCGTTGAAAGTCCATCCGGTAACTCCAGCAACCGATGCCCATCCGATCGCGTCAGGGTATGCCACAACGGAGATTGCAATACGAGGTTGAGATCAATTTCCGGCCAGGAAGGCAGCAGCGCCAGCCAGCCGGGCGGCAACTGCGTGAGTTGCTCCAGTTCCAGCGTGGCAAAGCCCTGAGCGCCCACCGCAAACGGCGTGTGGTGGGGCAGGTCAAGCAATCCCAGCACGTCAGAAAACAGACTTCCCGCGCCCAAAGCCAGCACATGCAGGGTATCCAGTGGATGCAATAAATAGGTGGGTTGGTCTTTGAAGCGAACGGCTTGCTGTCGCGCACTCTCGAGGCGTTGCAGTAAGCCTGCCATGACTTGGTCAGCGCGTGTGCGGAGACCGGCCAGCTGTGCCAGCGCATGCAGATTCTGCTGCGCCTGTTGCCACGGATGGGGGCTACTTGTCGAAAAGTAAGATAACGGAGCAATCCGGGAAAGTTGTGCTTCAGCCATACGGTGTGCCGGCGTGACCAGTAACGCGTCAGGCCGCAGTTCAAACAGGGTTTCGTAATTGGGTTGGAACAGTAAACCCACGTCGGCGACCTGCTCGGGGAGCGGAGGCTGGCTAAACAGGCGGCGATACCAGTCGGGGGCGGCAACGCCAACCGGTGTGATGCCCAACAGCAGAGCCATTTCGGTAATCCCCCAATCGAGGATCACCCAGCGCGGCGTCGTTTTTGCCTGCAGCGGAAACGAAAAAAGGGCCGCGCCTGCCAGCGCGCACTTAATCAGTGTTCGACGTCGGATTACCACTGATAACTCACCGTGGCGATCAATTGACGGCGTAAGCCAAAGTGACAACCAAGATCGTTACAGTTGCTGAGGTAATGCTTATCGGTCAGGTTTTGCAGATTCAGACCAAGCTGCCAATCCTGCCAGCGATAGCGCATCATCGCGTCGTAGATCATCGCAGCCGGCACTTTCAGGCTGTTATCGCTGGTGGCATAGCTGGTGCCCACGTATCGACCGCCGCCGCCAATCGTCAGGCCATCCAATACACCCGGTAGCGCATATTCGGTCCAGAGCGCAGCAGTCTGGCGGGCAATCGATACTGGTTGCTTACCTTGCGTATCATCATTGGCTGACAACACTTTCGGGTTGGTCAGTGCATAAGAGGCATTTACCAGCCAGCGAGATGTGATATTGGCTTTCGCTTCCAGTTCTAATCCCTGTGAACGGATTTCGCCGGTCTGTACTGAGTAGTTGGCGTGATCCGGATCGGCGGTCAACACGTTGGTTTGGCGCAGGTCATACAGGGCCGCACTGAACAGCGCATTAAAGCCGTTTGGCTGATACTTAATCCCGACTTCCGACTGTTTGCCTTTGGTCGGTTTAAACGGATCGCCGCCAAACGAGGTGCCTGCCTGTGGCTGGAATGAGGTGCCGTAGCTGATATAAGGCGCAATACCGTTATCAAAGTGATACAGCAAACCTGCGCGGCCGGTGGTGGCGTAATCATTCAGCTCAGTGCGCGTGCCGCTAACCCAATTCTGGCTGCGCGTTTGCGCTTTGTCATAGCGGCCACCCAGGTTCAGCACCCAGTTGTTCCACTTCATGCTGTCCTGCAGATAGATACCTTGCTGGGTCATGAAAGAGCGGCTGTGATAATCGATCGATGGCGATTCTACTGGCGTGCTGTAATCCGGATTGAGATAGCTGATATCCGAAGCGCTGCCATAACCGCTGTTCTGCCGCAAATCGTCATGCACAAAATCGACACCCAACGTCAGCGCGTGATTGATGGCGCCGGTATCGAGATTGCCTTGCAGGTTGGTGTCCACATCAAAGGCGTTAAATGACTCGATCACCCGCATACTGTCGCGACTCACCGTGGCTGACCCATCGGTGATGGTCGCGGTGGGGTAGACCATCTGATAATCGCTGCTGGTATGCAGATAGCGCAGGTTTTGATGCACGCTCCAGACGTCATCAAACTTGTGCATAAAGTCATAGCCGATGCTGGCCTGCTCACGACGGTAATAGTCGAAACCTGGCTGACCGCCGTAGAATTTGTCAGAGAAATTGCCCTGCGCAAGTTTTACAAGGCTGCCTTCCAGTGGCAATTGGTTGTAAAAACCGGTGTAAGGATCTTTGCGGAATTGGCCAAGTAACGTCAGGCGCGTGTCGTCATTTGGCTGCCAGGTCAACGCGGGTGCGATATCGTAATGCTTGTATTTGGTGTAATCGACTTGCGTGTCATTACGCGACCAGGTCCCGGTGATGCGGCCCAGCCAGTGTTCATCGTTATCCAGTGCGCCAGAGAGATCGAGTCCGGTTTCGAACAGATTATGACTGCCGGTGCTGACAAAAATCTGGTGAATGGGCTCCGCGGTCGGGCGCTTACTCATCAGATTAATCACGCCGCCGGGACTCGCCTGGCCGAATGTCACTGAACTCGGGCCTTTGACCACCTCAACGCGATCCAGCAGGAAAGTGTCGTAATTCGGACGCGACCAGTAAGTCACCGTTGGCAGGCGCAGGCCATCCAGGTATTCATCGGCGGCAAAACCACGGATATAGATGTCGTCAAAACGATAATCTGCACCGCCGCCTTCGGCACCAATTCCCGCGTTGTACCGCAGTGCTTGTGGCACATTCAATGCCGCCTGCGAAGCCATTTGCGCCTGGGTGATCACCGAGATGCTTTGTGGCGTTTCGATAATCGGCCGCGTGCTTTTTGTGACAGAATCTGCTTTCTTCGCCACCTGATTCCAGCTGTCGGCATCTGCGCTATCGCTATCGACACTGTTGGCTGTCACGGTGAGTGTGGCGTTCGAATTGTTATTATTATCAGCAGCCCAGCCTGATGTGCTGCTGATCAGCATCAACAGCAATACGCTCAGTGGCTTGCGCTTAAAGGTGCGATGACCCGGCATTTATTTTCCCCGATATGTTCCAATGGCCCCAAATAGTGATACAAATGATAATCATTACTATCTTATTTGATAGCGTCCTGCTGGCGGGTTTGCATCTTCTGAATCGCAAATAACGCAGAGCAGACATCAATCGGCAATTTAACGGGATTGGGTGAAAGGGTGTTGCAGAAACCACTTGCGGCGGAAATGACGCCAGCACTGCCATTACTCGCCACGCGCGAAATGCATTATCAGGCTGGTCGTGAAGAGCGCTGGCACGCGCATGAAGTGGCGCAACTGGTGCTCTGTTTGCAGGGTGTGATGCGCGTGCAGACGCAAACCGCTTCCTGGACATTGACACCCGGTCGTGCGCTTTGGCTGCCGGGCAGTGTACCGCACGCGTTGACCGCGCTAAGCGATATCCGCAGTGCGAGTTTGTATCTCGATCCCAAACTGGCGCGGGCGTTTTGGCCGCAGGCGCGTAGCATGTTGATCTCGCCGCTATTACAGGTGTTGATGCAGACGCTGGTGGAGATCGAGTTGCAACCGCAGCCCGACCTCGCGCGTGTAGATCTGATCTCACCGCTGTTACTGGATGAGATCCGCCGTGCCTCGGACGGCCCGGTGTGCAATCTGCCGTTGCCCAGCGACCGCCGTTTACTCAACATTTGCCAGCAGCTACTGGCGACCCCGGCCAGCGGCGATACGCTTGAAGAGTGGGGACAGCGCGTCGGTGCCAGTTCGCGCACGCTGGCCCGCCTGTTCCGCGAGCAAACCGGTATCACCTTTACTCAATGGCGCCAGCAGTTACGTCTCTCAGAGGCACTGGTGCAATTGGCGCAAGGGCAGACGGTTTTGCGCACCGCCAACCAACTTGGCTACCAAAGCCCCAGCGCCTTTATCTCGATGTTCCGCCGTTTGATGGGTGAAACACCACAGCGATTTCTGCGAATTTCAGCCTGAAATCGCCAGGGTTTTTTTTCCCTCAATGCCCACTGGCAGTAGGGCGCACGGTGATTTCGTTAACGTCGACTTCGCCAGGCTGATCGATGGCCCAACTGACTGCTCTGGCGATAGCCTCGGGCTTGAGTGCAATCTGTCGATAGCTTTTCATCGCCTCGCGCGCCACGCTGTCGCTGATGCTGTCTGCCAGTTCAGATTCCACCACGCCGGGGTTGATTACCGTGACGCGCAGCTCACGCGATTCCTGGCGCAAACCATCGGAAATGGCGCGAACTGCATATTTGGTTGCGCAGTAAACGGCGGCGGTGGGGGAAACCGTCAATGCACCCACGGATGCGATATTAATTATGTGCCCCATGCGCTGTGCCTGCATGGTGGGCAGCACCGCAGCGATCCCGTACAACACGCCGCGAACGTTGACGTCCAGCATTAAATCCCACTCTTCAACTTTCATTGAACTCATCGGCGAGAGTGGCATAACGCCAGCGTTGTTGATCATCACATCGATGCGTCCGTATTTCTCCAGCGCGAAATCCGCCAGCTTTTGCGTGTCACTGCGCTGTGTGACATCTGTTGCGAGAAAATCCACGCTGGCACCTTCACGGTGTAATTCATCGCACAAGTTTGCCAGTCGATCGGTACGGCGCGCACCCAGCACCAGTTTATGCCCTTGCTCGGCCAGATGACGGGCAATGCCTTCACCGATCCCGCTGCTGGCACCGGTCAACAAAATAACTTTTTGGTTGGAGTTCATGGTGAGTTCCTCGTGTAATTGACGAGGCTATTGTTGAAAAAGTCAGCCGGGCGCAACAGACCGGATTGTGGCGAATGTTTGCCTGATTCTCTCGCCGCCATTGTGCATCACTGAATGAAATGGCTATGCTTTGCCTGAACCTCTCTCTGGAACGCTATCTATGTCGAACACGGTAAAACAGCAAACCTGCCACCTGTTACGTCAGTTGGCACGTCAGGAAGGCTATACCGAATCCTTACTGGAGAGCGTGCGCTTTATGCGTGCGGACCAACAGTGGGCGCGCACGCCGGTGCTGTATGAGCCCAGCATCATCATTATTTGCCAGGGATCGAAACGCGCCTTTCTCGCCGATAAAATGTATCGCTATGACGCACAGCATTATCTGGTGCTGTCAGTGCCGTTGCCCTTTTCTGCCGAGACCGAAGCAACTTCTGAAGAGCCACTGCTGGGGATAGCAATCCGTCTGGATGCTACGATGATCGCGCGGTTAGTGGCACAACTTGCCGAAGCTGATACGGCGGTCACGGTACCACCAGCAGGGATTATCTCTACGCCGATTAATGATGTGCTGGCAGAAAGCACGTTGCGATTACTGGAGGCGCTCAGTGATCCACTGGAGGCTAAAGTGCTGGGACCCGCGCGCGTAGAGGAGATCTGCTTTCGTATATTGATGGGCGAACAAGGCGGGGCGGTGCGCGCGGCGCTGACCTATCAGGGCCATTTTGGCCGCATTGCCCGTGCACTGCAGCGTATTCATGCTGACTGGCAGCAGCCACTGGATGTACCGCACCTGGCGAACGAAGCGGGGATGAGCGTGCCGCGTTTCCATCTGCATTTTAAAACGGTGACGCAAACGTCCCCGATTCAATATCTTAAATCGCTGCGCTTGCATCAGGCTCGTTTAATGATGATTCGCGATAATTTGACCGCCGCCGGTGCCGCAGCGCGTGTGGGTTATGAAAGCGATTCCCAGTTTAATCGTGAGTTTAAACGCCTGTTTGGTCGCAGCCCGGCAGAAGAAGCGAGGGTGATGAAAAGGGCATTTGAACTGCTGCCGCCTGAGCAATTAACCGGGCGACTACAGGCACATTAACTTAACGTATGCCCATCACGGCAATCACCGCCACAATCCAAAACAGGGCACAGCCTGTCAGCATCCATTGCCAGATCTGATGGCGTTCAGGATTGAAAAGCGCATGGATGCGTGCACGTAAAATCGTTTGCATAGAAACCTCAGGTCAGAATGTTTAATCGGATATGGAGTGGCTGCGTTCAGAAAGGTCTGGCAGCGGATAGGAATATTCTGACTATTTCTTACACAACGATCGACGAGACCAGTCTTGTTTGTGCGAGGGACGAAAGTGGGAGAGGGGCCTCCAGCCGCGAAGATTGGAACTTCACGCGGCTGGAGACAACGGTTTTACACGCTGTGGGTGACGCCTCCATCAACACGAATGTTCTGAGCGGTGATGTAGGCCGCGCCGGGTGAGGCGAGGAACGCGATGGTGGCGGCGACTTCTGCTGCGGTGCCGTATCGTTTGAGCGGTACGCTATCTTGACGAGCATCGTTTTTAGGCAAGCTGTCAATCCAGCCCGGCAACACATTGTTGATGCGAATGTTATCCGCTGCGTAAGTATCCGCGAAAATTTTGGTGAATGAGGCGAGTCCGGCGCGGAACACCGCTGAGGTCGGGAACATATCGGTGGGTTCAAACGTCCAGGCGGATGAGATGTTGATAATGCTGCCACCGCCCTGTTTTTGCATAATCGGGGTGACCAGGCGCGCGGCTCGCACCACGTTCAGGAAATAGGTTTCCATCCCAACTTGCCAGTCATTATCACTCAGTTCCAGAATCGGCGCGCGTGGCCCATGACCAGCACTGTTGACCAGCACATCAATGCGACCCCAGCGAGCCATCGTGGCTTCAACCAGTTTTTGTAAGTCATCCACTGACTGGTTGGATCCGGTGATACCTAATCCGCCTAAACGTTCAGCCAGCGCTTCCCCTTTGCCAGAAGAGGAAAGGATCGCAACCTTATAGCCATCCGCTGCCAGTTTTTCTGCTGCTGCGGCACCCATGCCGCTACCTCCTGCCACAATCACTGCGACTTTTTCTACTGTCATGATTCGGATCCTTTTTAAGATTAGAAGTCGATTTATTGCAGTATAGGGGCTAAATTCGGTTGCAGAGAGTCAGTCTGATTCGCAATTGACGATAGGAAAACTACAGGATGGGTCAGGGGTTTCCCACGCTACCGCCGCTTAATGCGTTGAAAGTATTCGAAGCGGTGACGCGTCATCTCAATTTTCGCCTCGCTGCTGAAGAGCTTGGCGTCACTCAGGGCGCGGTGGCACAGCAAATTCGTGGGCTGGAGAGCAGCCTGGGGCTGAAACTGTTCGAACGGCTGCCGCGGACTTTGGCGTTAACCGCAGCGGGTGCAGGTTATGCGGTAAGTGTCCGTCAGGCGTTTGAATTGATCGATGAGGCCACACGTGCTTTGCGACCCGAACCGGATCATCTGACCTTGAGTGTCACGCCGACTTTTGCCAGCCGCTGGATGCTGCCTCGCTTACCGGCCTTTACCACCGCGTGGCCGGATATTGACCTTCGTGTACTGGCCTCAGAAAGATTAGTGCAGTTTCATCACGAAGGGGTTGATCTGGCGGTGCGCTATGGACGCCCGCCGTTTGGCGCAGGGCTGGATGCCACGCTGCTGTTCAGTCAAAGCGTATTAGCAGTGGTGAGTCCGGATTTATTGGCTGGGTTGGGCGATCCGCAGGATCGGGATAGTTTTGAGCGCTATGCTTTGCTGCATGACGGGCACCATCTTTGGCCTGCCTTTCTCGCTTTTGTCTTCCCAAAAAGTACGCTACATCATCAGCATCATTTGCGTTTTAACCAGACTGCGCTGGCCTTAGAGGCGGCGATCAACGGGCAGGGCATTGCCCTCACCAGTCCGCATTTTGTCGAAAACGATCTTGCTCGCGGTCGTCTGGTGCCCGCGTTTCCTCAGCAAATGAACGTTGACGCGGGCTGGTATTTGGTGTCACCACGACGTCCGCGCGAACATCCCGCTGTCGCGGCTGTGTGTGCGTGGTTGCTGGAACAAGTCAAACAGCCATAAATTATAAAAAAAGGGGACTGATTTTGTTCAATCACAAAATCAGTAAAACTGATGATCCTGGTGAGATTATGAATGTTATAACTGACTGAAGATGCAAACCCGGGCTTTTATCCTGCAAACGCAGTGGATTAGCAAAATATCACGATATTTCAGCAAGTAACCATTAACAATGCGCGTTGCAATCCTGCTATGGCTGTGAATAAATACAAGGTCAATCATCATAAAAATGCCATAAAGGCCAGGCATCAGCCTGAAAAGATCAATGCAATTATGACCGACCTTAAAGATGTTTTAGCCAGGGACATCAGCGCCAAAAGCGAAAGCATGGAAGCGCACCTGATTGCCATCCGCCGTGATATTCACGCGCATCCCGAACTGGGGTTCGACACAATTCGTACCGCGCATATCGTCGAGCATGAACTGCTGCGCCTAGGGCTTTCGCCACAAACAGGCGTCGGAAAAACCGGCGTGGTGGTGGATATTGTGGGCGAACAGCCCGGCAAAACCATCCTCATCCGCGCCGATATGGACGCGCTGCCGATTCAGGAACAGACCGGTTTACCGTTTAGCAGCACCTATCCCGGTAAAATGCATGCCTGCGGCCACGATATCCACACGGCGACGCTGCTGGGTGTGGCGGCGATTGTTGCGCAATATCGCAGCCAGTTAAAAGGCACGGCCCGGCTGATTTTCCAGCCAGCAGAAGAGACGCCAGAGAGTGGCGCCGAGGCGATGATTGCTGATGGCGTGGCAGAGGGCGTGGATCTGGCGATCACTCTGCATAATAAGCCCGAGCTGGCAGCAGGTGAAATTGCGCTGACGCGCGGTGCCAGTACGGCTTCCAGCGACGAATTTGATGTCGTCGTCCACGGCAAATCCACTCATGCTGCGCGCCCACATATGGGAACCGACCCGATTATTGCGGCGGCGAACCTTATCAGCCAACTGCAAACTATCATTTCACGTGAGCTCGATCCGGCGCATTCTGCGGTGTTAACCATTGGCCATATTCACGGTGGCTCGACGCACAACATCATTTCCGATAGCTGCCTGATTCAGGGCACTGTGCGGGCGAAATCACCTGAGTCACGCGCGCACATTGAGCACGCTTTTAAGCGTATCTGTGCCGGCGTGGCGCTTTCGCTGAATACACGCATTGATGTCAACTATCAGCGCGGCGTGCCCCCGTTAATGAATGATGATGCGCTGATCGATGTGCTCGAACCCATTTTGTCGCACCAGTTTGGTAAGCCGATTGTGGCGAAACCAAGTGCCAGTTTCGGCGCGGAGGACTTCTCCCTGTTTACCGAGCGGGCGCCAGGTTGCCAGATTCATATTGGATCCGGTGCGCCGGGACGCGACGATCATCTGCATAATTCGGATTATCAACCCGACGAACGCAGCATTCATGCAGGCACTCAGGCATTAGCCCGTTTAGCCATCGATTTACTCTCCTAAAATAATGAACTCAGAGGTTTTATGATGATGCGTAAAGGGCTGTTTACCGCTTCCGCTGGCCTGTTGCTGCTGGCAACTTCTGCACTGGTGCAGGCAAAAGATTTTGGCACACTGAAATTCGCAACCGAAGCGGCTTATCCTCCGTTCAACCAGTCTACGCCGAGCGGCAAGATTGTTGGCTATGAGCCCGATATGGTGGCGGAACTGGCGAAACGTGCCGGTTTTAAATATGAAATCGTGGCGCAGAAATGGTCCGGCATGATCCCGGGCCTGGTCGATGGCAAATATGATGCTGTCATTGATGCGGTTACCGTGACACCTAAACGTGAAGAAGTGGTGGATTTCACCCATCAGTACACCGTGAGCGTGTCTGGTTTTGTCACCCTGAAAGGTAGCGCTGTAGATACTTTGCCGGGTAACGGTGAAGTCGTTCAGGCGGGTGATGAGGCGGGCATGACGAAAGCCATCGATGCGCTGAAAGCGAAATTCAAAGGTAAAACCATCGCTGTGCAGGTCGCGACTATTCAGGCTGACTTCCTCAACAAATATCTGGCTGACGTTGCCACCATCCGCACCTATCAGGCTGGCCCGGAAACTTTTGCTGACCTGCTTAACGGTCGCGTTGATGCGGTAATGGCGTCACGCACCAACCTGAATGCCTATGTGAAAAAACACACCGATACCGTGAACAGCACCGGTTACGGCTTCTCCGGCGGCGTGTTAGGGCAGGGTTCTGCGATTGCCATTCAGAAGAACAACCCGGAGCTCAAAGCGGCGCTGGATACGGCTTTAGTTTCAATGATCAAAGATGGCACGCTGAAACAGCTATCAGAAAAATGGTTCGGCGAGAACGTCGCGCCTGCGGAGTAATGCTAAGCGCTTATGACTATTGACTGGCAATTGTTAGGTTTTGGTGACGAAGGCTGGGGCGGCGTGTTGCTTGACGCCGCCACGGTGACCGTCACCGTTTCTTTGTGTGCATGGCTGCTGGGCGCAGTGCTCGGCAGCCTACTCTGTTGGATGCAAATTGGTGGTGCGCGCTGGCAACAGCGCCTCGCCAATGGCTATATCACGCTGTTTCGTGGCGTACCCGAACTGCTGGTGATCTACCTGTTTTACTTCGGCGGACGCCAGGTGGTCTCCTTCGTTGGGGAAGCGTTGGGCATGCAGGGGCCGTTTGATGTTAACGGTTTTGTCGCCGGGGCTATCGCTATCGGATTGATCTCCGGCGCTTACCAGAGTGGTGTGTTTCGTGGCGCATTTTACGCTATCCCGAAAGGCACGCTGGAAGCGGCTACGGTGACGGGTATGGGACGACTGATGCTGTTTCGCCGCATGATTGTGCCGCAGGCGTTGCGCACGGCTCTTCCGGGAATGGGAAATCAGTGGCAGTCGGTGATTAAAGAATCGGCTTTGGTTTCCGTGACGGGCTTGGTGGAAACCATGAACCAGATTTCCACCGCATCCAACTCCACGCAAATGCCATTTTTCTTTTACAGCGTCGGCGCGGTGATCTACCTGATCATCACCACCTGTTCCGATTTTGTTTTCCGCTATGTGGAAAAAGTGGCCATGCGCGGGCAACAACGCGCGCGGTTGTAAGGAGCCACGATGGATTTCACGTTCTTACAGCATACGCTTGCCGCGTTGCTGCGCGGTTTACCACTGACCCTTAATCTGGCCGTTTTGTCACTGCTGGGTGGGGGGATTTTAGCTTTATTGCTCAACCTGTTGCGCCAGAATCGCTATGGTAGCGTCTTTGCCCGCTTTTACGTTTGGCTGTTCCGCGGCACACCCTTGTTAATCCAGATTTTTATGATCTATTACGGATTGGGGAGTTTACCGGCAGTGCGCGAGAGCGTGCTGTGGCCGCTGTTGCGCGATCCCTACTGGTGCGGGTTGATTGCGCTGGTGCTTAACGATGCGGCTTACACCTCGGAGATTCTGCGTGGTGGTCTTAATGCCGTTAGCGTGCAGTCGCTTGAGGCAGCCAAAGTTAGCGGTATGTCGCGCTTCACGACGCTGCGCCGCATCACCTTGCCGCTCGCCGTGCGTCAGGCGTTGCCTGCTTACAGCAATGAAATTATCTCGATGATCAAATCCACTTCACTGGTCAGCACCATCAGCCTGATGGAAATGACCGGTATCGCGGACTCGATTGTGTCAGAGACGTTCCGCGCGCTGGAGGTGTTTATCAGTGCGGCGATCATTTATCTGCTGCTGACTGTGCTGGTCAGTAAAGCGGTGGCGCGGCTGGAGCGCCGTTTGTCACCTTATCATGTTGGAGCACGTCAATGAGTAAACCCACTATCGCCCTGAGTCATCTCAGAAAAAGTTATAGCGGGCATGAGGTGCTTCATGACATCAGCCTGACGGCGCAGGATGGCGACGTGATATCACTGATTGGCGCCAGTGGTTCCGGAAAAAGTACGCTATTACGCTGTATTCCGTTTCTTGAAGTGCCGCAAGGCGGGGAAATCGCGGTCGGGGATGAGGTGGTCACCATTGACAATCCCCACGAGAAACTCAGCCGTGAGCAGCAGCGTCGTATCAAACTGATGCGCATGCAATTGGGTTTTGTCTTCCAGAGTTTTAATCTTTGGCCGCACAAAACGGTGCTGCAGAACATCATTGAAGCGCCGGTACATGTGCAGAAACGCAGTCAAAAAGAGGTGATTGAAGAAGCCGAAGCTCTGTTGCATAAAGTCGGGCTGTATGAAAAGCGCAACGCATGGCCATCGCAGCTGTCAGGTGGGCAGCAGCAGCGTGTGGCGATAGCGCGTGCGTTGGCACAGCAGCCCAAAGCGCTTCTTTTCGATGAACCCACCTCCGCACTCGACCCTGAACTGGTGGGCGAAGTGTTACGGGTGATCCGCAGCCTGGCTGAAGAGGGACGTACGATGATCATCGTCACCCACGAAATGGGCTTCGCGCGTGATGTCTCCAACAAAGCGGTGTTTCTTCATCAGGGCAAAATCGAAGAGTCAGGGCCGCCACAACAAGTGTTTAGCGATCCGCTCTCTGATCGCTGCCGGGCTTTTGTCAGTAGTCACTTGCAGCGTAATAGTTAACCTCCTTTCAAACCCGCTTCGGCGGGTTTTTTCATAACCAAACCCGCTAATAAGTAATTTTTTTGGTTAACAATCCCACTCTGAAATACATTAATTTTTAGGATATTTCTTGCGATTTATCTTAACGATTTCAGTTAATAAAACAGTGTATACAACATAAATTTTCAGACGCTTCCTGGCCCTTAACCACGCTCAACTTCAACGACTTACAATATAAACTAAGAAATTTCCTATATAAATCAGATCACAAAGATCATCTTGCCCTGTTGCTATCCTCATTGAGCCTAAGATATATTCGCGCAGAATCACACAAGGAAAGTGTGCATAAAGCGTGCTTTCCGCGCTTATTTAACAGGAGGTTGTATGAGTAATTCTTATCAAAACGAAATACCCAAAGCGCGCGTTAACATCAAACTCGACGTTCACACCGGCGGCGCTGCACGCAAAATGGAGCTGCCGCTCAAACTGCTGGTGACCGGCGATTTCAGTAATGGCCAGGAAGATCGCGTGCTGAGCGAACGCGAAAAGGTCAACGTCAATAAAAACAATTTCGACAGCGTACTCGCTGACTTCTCGCCATCAATCCGACTCACCGTGCCGGATACCTTGTCAGCGGATGGCAGTGAACAAGCCATCAATCTGACCTTCAGTAACATCAAAGACTTCGAACCTGAACAGGTCGCTCGTCAGATCCCGCAACTCAAAGCGATGCTCGCGATGCGCAATCTGCTGCGCGATCTCAAATCCAATCTGCTCGATAACGTCACCTTCCGCAAAGAGCTGGAAATCATCCTGAAAGACCCGGCACTGAGTGACGAACTGCGTTCCGAACTTTCTGCGCTTGCCAGCGATAACGGCTGAACCCTTTTAACGGACTAAATGAGAGACGATGCTGATGTCAGTTCAGAATGAAACCCTGTCTTCCGGTGGTACCACCGTGCTTGAAAACCCTGCAGCGGAAGGTGTGTACGCCTCGCTGTTCGATAAAATTAATCTCCATCCGGTCACCTCACTGAGCGATCTGAATGTCTGGCAAGACAATCAGGCGATGTCAGACGCCACTGCTGACGAGCGCGTCACGGCGGCGATGCAGGTGTTTCTTAATCGCTTAAAACTCAGCGGTGAGAAAGTCGAAAAACTGGATAAAAACCTGCTGGATCATCACATTGCCGAGCTGGATTATCAGATCAGCCGCCAGCTGGATGCGGTGATGCACCATGACGAATTCCAGAAAGTGGAATCGGTGTGGCGTGGATTGAAATCGCTGGTGGATAAGACCGATTTCCGCCAGAACGTGAAGCTGGAAGTGCTTGATGTGTCGAAAGAAGACCTGCGTCAGGACTTCGAAGATGCGCCGGAAATTATTCAAAGTGGCCTGTATCTGCAAACTTACGTTGCCGAGTATGACACGCCGGGTGGCGAGCCGATTGGCGCGGTGATCTCTGCCTATGAATTCGATGCCTCTGCGCAGGATATGGCGCTGCTGCGTAATATCTCGAAAGTTGCTGCATCGGCCCATATGCCGTTTATCGGTTCTGCAGGGCCGGCATTCTTCCTCAAAGAAACCATGGAAGAAGTGGCTGCAATCAAGGACATCGGCAACTACTTCGATCGTGCAGAATACATCAAGTGGAAATCCTTCCGCGACACCGATGATTCTCGCTACATCGGCCTGACCATGCCGCGTGTGCTGGGCCGTTTGCCGTACGGACCTGATACCGTGCCGGTGCGCAGTTTCAACTACGTGGAAGAGGTAAAAGGCCCGGATCACGAAAAATATCTCTGGACCAATTCGTCTTTTGCCTTCGCCGCCAACATGGTGAAAAGCTTTATCAACAACGGCTGGTGCGTGCAGATTCGTGGCCCACAGGCGGGTGGTGCGGTGCAGGATCTCCCGATTCACTTGTATGACCTCGGCACCGGTAATCAGGTGAAAATCCCTTCTGAAGTGATGATCCCTGAAACCCGCGAGTTTGAATTTGCGAATCTCGGTTTTATCCCGCTTTCGTATTACAAGAACCGTGATTACGCCTGCTTCTTCTCCGCAAACTCCGCGCAAAAACCGGCGCTGTATGACACCGCAGATGCCACCGCCAACAGTCGCATCAATGCGCGCCTGCCTTACATCTTCCTGCTGTCACGCATCGCGCATTATCTGAAGCTGATTCAGCGCGAAAACATCGGCACCACCAAAGATCGCCGCTTGCTGGAACTGGAGCTGAATACCTGGGTGCGTGGATTGGTGACTGAAATGACCGATCCGGGTGATGAGTTGCAGGCTTCACATCCGCTGCGCGATGCCAAAGTGATTGTGGAAGATATCGAAGATAACCCGGGCTTCTTCCGCGTGAAACTGTTCGCAGTGCCCCATTTCCAGGTGGAAGGCATGGACGTCAATCTGTCGCTGGTATCGCAGATGCCAAAAGCGAAAGCGTAAGGCGGCTATCCGGAATGAAAATTTACCGTCCGTTATGGGAAGACGGCGCGTTTCTGACGCCGCAACAGTTCCAGCAGCAGGCTATGTGGGACGCGCATGTGGCAGGTACTGTCGCTGGCATGACGCTGGCACACCCCTGGGGCGTGCTGTGTGCGGAGTTCGATGAGGGCGCGCTGGCGCTGTCAAAACTGAATGCAACGCACATTGCCGTCCGCTTTGCGGATGGCTCACTGGTCGATACCCATCTGGCTGACACACTGCCACCGGTGTGTGAGCTGACTGATGTGATGGATCGGGACAGCGTAGAGGTGGTACTGGCGCTGCCGCTGATCAACGCCAACGGCGGTAATCTGGAAAACGGTGCGGACAGCGAACGTCCGCGCCGCTGGGTCGCCACCCGGGAGCGCGTGCAGGAGCTGGCCGGTCACGAGCGTACCGAGATTGCGGTACAGCGTTATGCGCTGCGCCTGCGGCTGGCGCATCAGGAAAACGTGGCGTACCTGACTTGTCCGGTTGCCCGTCTGGTGCGCAACGCTCAGGGGCAGTGGATGCGCGACACCACGTTTATTCCCCCCATGTTGTCACTGGCTGCGAGCCCGGCGCTGGTCGCGGCGCTGGGTGATCTGCTTCATCGCCTGCAGGCACGCCGTCAACGTCTGATGCAACTGCGCCGCGAGAGTAACGAACGCATGGCGGATTTTGCCGTGTCCGACGTTTCTCTGTTCTGGCTGCTCAATGCGCTGAACAGCGCGGAGCCGGTGCTGACAGAGTTGTATCAGTCACCGTCGCGGCATCCTGAACTGCTTTATCGTGAGCTGGTGCGCCTTGCGGGCAGTCTGCTGACATTTTCCCTCGAGAACGCGCCGGACGATATCCCGGCCTATCGGCACAACGCGCCAGAGCAGGTATTCCCGCCGCTTTTCACGTTGCTGGATACACTGCTGGAGGCAAGCCTGCCTTCTCGCGTTATCGCCATCGACCTGGAAAAACAGGGCGTGCTGTGGAGGGGAAAACTCCACGATGCACGACTGCGCGAAGGTGCGGACTTTTATCTGTCCGTTCGCTCTTCCCTGCCGAATCACGAGCTTCAGGCACGCTTCCCGCTGTTGTGTAAAGCCGGCAGCCAGGACGATGTTTCTGAGGTGGTGAATATTGCGCTGAGCGGTATGGTCATCCGCCCACTGCCTCACGTCCCGGCGGCCATCCCGTTACGCCTGGAAAATCAGTATTTCGCGCTGGATCTCTCAACGGATGCGGCCCGGGCAATGCTGGCCTCCGGCGGCTGTACCTTCTACACGCCGGAATCGCTTGGTGAGCTGAAACTGGAACTCTACGCGGTGCTGCGCTCATGAATAATCCCAACACACTGACAGAGCGTCTGTTTTTTCAGGGCTGGCTAATGGTCAGCCAGCTGCGTTGCGGACAGCAAATTGAAAACGGCGACGCGCTATACCGACGTGCGGCGGGCTGGGTGAAGACAGCCCGCGAGGCGTTGACAGAGGCCGGGTTCAGCGAGGCTAGCCGTGACCACATGCTGTATGCCTTCTGCGTGCTGCTGGATGAGGCAGTGCTGAACAGAGGGAGTCAGGACGATGGCTGGCTGCGCTGGACCCGTGACCCGTTGCAGGTGCGCTTCTTTGGTTCACTGAACGGCGGTGAAGCACTCTGGGATCGCATCCGCACCGTGCTGAACGAACCTGCAGCAGACATTACGGTGCTGACCTGCTTTTACCGCACCCTGCAGCTGGGGTTCGTCGGGCATTACCGCGCGCAGGATGACGAACGTCGTGAAGACGTGGTGAGTGCGCTGGCTGCCCGCGTGCCGCCTTTTGCGCTGCCGGAAGATGCGCCGCTGGTGGTACGCCCTGCAGGTCTGCGCAGCGGACGCCGCTTTTACTGGCTGAGCTGGGTGGCAGCAGTGGTGCTGCTTGGCGGGCTCTGGTTCGTGCTGGAGTCAAGGCTGGCAGAGATGGTGTCGCGCATGGCAGGTGCACAGTAATGGTCCGACCCGATTCACGTCAGGGCCTGACGCTGCTGGCAGCCGTGCTCGCTATCCTGCTGGTAGTGGGCTTTTCGGGACTGAAGCCGTTGAACACGGTGGCGCTCTGTGTACTGGTGCTGCTAGTGGCCGGTTTTCTTCTGTGGCATTTGCAGCGTAATGCCACTGATCACCAACCGGACATTGATGCCAGCCTGCCGCCGGAAACCTATTGCGGGCCGGTAATTCTGGTTATCGGGGATACGGCACCGTTGTTTGGTGATCTGACACACCGCGAGACCCGGCTGGGGTGGTATCTGAACGTGCGCCAGCCTGGTGAACTGCCCGCGCTGGCGGAACGGCTGGCACAGCAGTATTCGGCGCTGCTACCTCAGCTTTCAGTGATGCTGGCGATCATCCCCGGGCAGCACACCTCCGCTGACATATTGACACAGCAGCAGAGTGGATGGCTGCGGGCCTATTCACAGTGCCGGCTTGTGCTGAAAGGGTTGCTGCCATTGTGGACCGTGATATGGGGCTCGTCAGTGGATGAGCACACGCACTGGTTCAGCTTTACGCCAGAACATCCGCAGTTTCAGTTTCATCCGGAAAATGACGCCCGCCTTTCGCTGGCGGAGTGGATCACCCGGGATCCCCTGCATTTTCATCACGCACTCAGACTGCAAAGCCTGATGCAATGGTATGCGGGGCAGTTCGCGGCTTCGCACACCGCAAGCTCGTGCCAGATCGGCGTTTGCCTGACGCCAGTACAGTCGCTGCCGGGCAACCTGTGGCAGCAGCATACCGTCGGGCTGACCACGCTGTCGCCTGAAAACTATGAGTCTCCACCTTCACTGCCGCTGCCGGACGTCCTGCTGCCTGGTATGCCGCTGCGGAAAGGCATCAGTCGCTGGCTGCTCACGGCGCGTTGTGTCGGGATGATGCTGGGCCTGTTTCTGGCGCTGGCCATGCTTGCTTCCTTTATCCATAACCAGCGCCTCGTGCGCAGCGTCGCCGATCACCTTGCCCTGTGGCACAGCTTGCCGGAGGGGGCTGTTGCAGCGAAAACACTTGCGCGCGATGCCCTTATCCGTGACCGCACGCAGCTGGATGCCTGGCAGCGCAGCGGTGAGCCCGTTCCGTTCGGTGTGGGACTTTATCAGGGCATGCGGCTCATTGAGCCGGTAAACGCAGCCATCCATCGCTGGGCACCGCCGCCCGCGCCAGCACCCGTGATTCAGCAGGTAGTGGAGGGACCGCAGACGGTACGGCTTGACAGCTTGTCGCTGTTTGAATCGGGCAAAGCGGCGCTGAGGGCGGGGTCCGACAAAGTGCTCATCAATGCACTGGTGGGCATCAAGGCCCGACCCGGCTGGCTGATTGTCGTCGCCGGCCATACCGACAGCACCGGCAATCAGCAGAACAATCAGCTGCTCTCGCTGAAGCGCGCCGGAGCGGTGCGCGACTGGATGCGCGATACCGGCGACGTACCGGAGAGCTGCTTCGCGGTACAGGGCTACGGTCAGGATCGTCCGGTAGCAACAAACGAGTCGGCGGAGGGGCGTGCGCTCAACCGCCGGGTCGAAATCAGTCTGGTGCCACAGGCGGACGCCTGCCGCGTGCCAGACGCACACACCCGGTCATCACAGGATGATGGCCATTCTCAGTCTGAAAAGGAGTAACAACATGGCAATTCCAGTTTATCTGTGGCTGAAGGACGACGGCGGCGCGGACATCAAGGGTTCAGTAGACGTGCAGGACCGCGAGGGCAGCATTGAGGTGGTGGCACAGGAGCATAACCTGTACATCCCGACCGACAACAACACCGGCAAGCTGACCGGCACCCGCATTCACACGCCGTTCCTGTTCACCAAGGAAATCGACGCGTCGAGCCCGTACCTCTACAAGGCCGTGACAACTGGTCAGACCCTGAAGTCGGCGGAGTTCAAGTGGTATCGCATCAGCGACGCAGGACAGGAAGTCGAGTACTTCAACACCAGGCTTGAGAACGTGAAGGTGGTGAAGGTGAATCCTGTCATGCACGACATTAAGGATCCTTCCAAAGAGAAGCACAACCATCTGGAGATGATTGAGCTGCGCTACGAAAAAATCACCTGGACCTACAAGGACGGCAACATCATTCATTCCGATTCCTGGAACGAACGCGCCACCGCGTAAGTCCGTGCGGACGGTTCGCCGTCCGCTTTTTCAGGCGTGCGCCTGCGCGCGGGTGCACGCCTGAAAAACACACTGATGTGCAGATACTACAGACCTTATGGGCCTCGGTTTACGGCCAGGGGCGGTAGCGTGCCAGCAACGGAGAGAATACCAATGGAACACCAGTCTGCAGCGCTGCTGCGCCGTCTTAACCCCTTCTGCGCCCGCGCGCTGGAGGCCGCCGCCTCACTGTGCCAGACCCGCGCGCACGCGGAAATATTCCCCGAGCACTGGCTGCTGAAGCTTCTGGAGCAGGGAGAGGGCGATATCACAGTGATGGCGCGCCGCTATGAGTGGGATATGGACAGCGTCTGGCAGGGGCTGCTGAGCTTTCTGGATGCTCAGCCTCGCCTGGTGCGCAGCCGCCCGGATCTTTCGGCTCGCCTGCACCACCTGCTGAAGGAGGCCTGGCTGGCGGCCTCGGTGGACGGTGAGGAGCGCATCCGTAGCGTGCACTTGCTGACAGCAATAATGGGGAACCACTCTATAACCCGTTGTGATGCGCTTTGGCCGCTGCTGACGCTAAGCCCGCGCCAGATGACGGCGCTGCGCCCGCTGCTGGACGCGCAGTCGGACGAACGCCCGGACGCGCTGCAGCCGAACGAACCTCTGCGGAGCCTGAACGCAGAGGAGGGCGAACCACCTGCGCTGGCGGGCGCTGCGCATGCTACCACCGCTGAGGCGCTGTCCCGCTTCACCCGCGACGTTACCGCTGACGCGCGGGACGGGAAGATTGACCCGGTGTACGGGCGCGATAATGAAATCCGCCAGATGGTGGACATCCTCTCGCGTCGCCGCAAGAACAACCCGATTCTGGTGGGCGAACCAGGCGTGGGCAAAACCGCGCTGGTCGAGGGGCTGGCGCTGCGCATTGCGGAAGGTTACGTGCCAGCCAGCCTGAGCACGGTCAGCGTGCGCACCCTGGATCTTGGCATGTTGCAGGCGGGCGCGGGCGTGAAGGGTGAGTTTGAGCAGCGCCTGAAGAACATCATTACTGAGGTGCAGCAGGCTGAGCAGCCGGTGCTGCTGTTCATCGACGAGGCCCACACCATCATCGGCGCGGGCAATCAGGCAGGCGGCGCGGATGCAGCTAACCTGCTGAAGCCCGCACTGGCGCGCGGTGAACTGCGCACCATCGCCGCCACGACCTGGAGCGAGTACAAGCAGTACTTCGAGAAGGATGCCGCACTGGAGCGCCGCTTCCAGATGGTGAAAGTTGATGAGCCGGACGACGAGACCGCCTGCCTGATGCTGCGTGGCCTGAAGTCGCGCTACGCTCAGCACCACGGCGTGCACATCACTGATGAAGCCGTGCGCGCCGCCGTGACGCTGTCCCGCCGCTACCTGACCGGACGCCAGCTGCCGGACAAGGCGGTGGACCTGCTCGACACCGCGAGCGCGCGCGTGCGCATGAGCCAGGACACGGTGCCGGAAGCTATCACGCAACTGCGTGCCCGCACCGATGCCCTGAATATTGAGAAGCGCGCTATCCTGGATGATCAAGCGCTGGGCGGCACCGTTCAGGAGGCGCGCATGCATGACATTCTGAAAGAACTGGCCACCGCGGATGAACGTCTCGAACAGCTGGAGCTGAGCTGGGTGGCCGAGCGTGAGCTGACGGAGACGCTGCTTCTCAGCCGGCAGGATGCTTCTCAGCAGGTGCGCCGCGCTGAACTTCAGTCCGCTCTTCATGCGCTGCAGCAGGGCGAGCCGCTGATGACGCTGGACGTGGACGCGCGCACGGTGGCGGGCGTGATTGCCGACTGGACTGGCGTGCCGCTCTCTTCCTTAATGAAGGACGAGCAGACGGGGCTGCTGACACTGGAGAAGGCGCTGGAGGCGCGCGTGGTGGGGCAGCCGGTGGCGCTGACCGCCATTGCACAGCGCCTGCGCGCGTCGAAAACCGGCCTGACCGCCGAGAACGGGCCGCAGGGCGTGTTCCTGCTAGTCGGCACCAGCGGTACGGGTAAAACTGAAACCGCGCTGGCGCTGGCTGATACCCTGTACGGCGGCGAGAAATCGCTGATTATCATCAATCTCTCCGAGTATCAGGAGGCGCACACCGTGAGCCAGCTCAAGGGCTCGCCGCCGGGCTACGTGGGCTACGGTCAGGGCGGCGTGCTGACCGAGGCGGTGCGCAAACGTCCATACAGCGTGGTACTGCTTGACGAGGTGGAGAAGGCGCACCGCGACGTGATTAACCTGTTCTACCAAGTGTTCGATCGGGGCTTTATGCGCGACGGCGAGGGGCGGGAGATTGACTTCCGCAACACCGTTATCCTGATGACCTCTAACCTCGGCAGCGACGCGTTGATGCAGAAACTGGACGAACAGCCGGACGCCAGTGACGCTGACCTGCAGGAACTGCTGCGCCCGGTTATCCGCGACCATTTCCAGCCCGCGCTGCTGGCGCGCTTCCAGACGGTGATTTACCGCCCACTGGCTGCTGAGGCGATGCGCACCATCGTAGAAATGAAGCTTGGCCAGGTCAGTCAACGGCTACAGCGTCACTACGGCCTGGCAACAGAAATTTCAGCGGCGCTGTACGACGCCCTGACCGCCGCATGCCTGCTGCCGGACACCGGCGCACGCAACGTCGACAGCCTGCTCAACCAGCAGATTTTACCGGTGCTTAGTCAGCAGCTTTTGCAATATCAAGTTAAGGGGCAGTTGCCTGGTAGTCTCAGTCTGGACTGGGATGATGTGGAGGGCGTGCTCATGGAGTTTGAGGAATGAAAACGAGCAGCGCGAATTCAGGTAAAGATGCTGCTATCAAAGACGGTGGCTTGCGTTTGATGACTGCAGGTGAAATTCACCTCGCTAAGAAAGTATTTGGCGATAAGATTACTTATTCTAAAGTATGGATACATCACGACAGCTATCTTCCCTTTGGCCTTCAAAGTGATGGCGTAGCCATGACACCAAATGGCGAAATTTATTACAGAACGTCGTTATACAAGGATGATTTCTCCGACCGGTTACAAAGTAACATTATAGATCTACAAACTTTCATTCATGAACTCAGCCATGTCTGGCAACGTGAAAAAGGAATGTGCGTTATTTGTCGCGGTATGCTCAGTTTTATAGCTACATATGCTTATGATCTTGACGGCCGACTATTGAGTGAATACTCGATGGAGCAACAGGCTCAAATAATTGCTGATAACTATATTCTTACTGAGTGGGGATTTGGTCGATGGAATGAGTTAAGGTTGTATGACTATGTCAAATCTGTTAGAGCATTGAGTGAGCCTGAAGCCTGTTTAGCTTATATGAAAGCATTGAGAGGTTTTCCATGGTGAAATTTATGAAATTATATTTCATCGGCATATTCACATGCTTCGCTATAGTCGGGTGTACTTTGGGAGAAGATCCTGTCGATTTTGAACGCGATGCCGATATGAGCGTTATTGATGATATGCTATGTATAAATATACCCCAAAATAAAGCGTATTATTTCAGTGTGATTTCAATAAAAAATAAAGGTGGCTCAGGGCTTAGGAAAACAATCGATGGCAGCGAGTTAATAGCAGTAAATAATAAACGTTGCATGCCATTACCCTGGTTGCCTGCATCAGAAAAAAAAGAATATATTATTCATTATGGTCTATTGTCCAGGCTGGAAACACTTCCATCCTTTAGAAAAGTAGCGGCCATAAGGTTGAAGAATAGTCGGGTCTATAATTTTCCATTAAAAAGAGAAGATTATTTCCCAAGCTTCATCTCTGAGTGAGATTATGTTGACGGAAAAACGGATTTTTAAATATCGTTAGCAAACGAACGCACCCAGCCTGTTCTCGATGAAAGGTATAGATGTGTTCTCTGAGGTTTTCCATGTTGAAGGATGATTTTATCCCAAGAGTAAATTGGTTGCCTATGATTGTTGCATTTATCATAACTGGTTGTATTGGAGAAAAGGTCACGTTTTCTGAAGTGGCTAAGGTTGAAAGTAAAGGAAATAAAGTATGTTTTAAAGTCAGGCGCGCCGATGATGTTACTGTAGGAAATGTAACAATTTTTAAGCGGGGGCAAAGCGAAAATAGAGAGTTTGTGGGGAGGGATGCTGTGGAGGTGGTCAATAATGAGTGTATATGCTTAAGCGATTTTACTTCCATGAATTTAATTAAGGGGAAATATATTGTAATGTTTGTTCTAAAACAGAGTAAAAATCGTCAGAATCTAAGGATTTTCTCCACTGCGATGGAATTTAAAGATGGAGCTTTTGTGAATATTCCATTGCAACAGGATGAGGTTGTACATTATCTTGGTAGAAGAATTTGATTTATTGTAAATACTTAATCCCATCAAGTTTCTATAATGCATTAAGAGAAAGGCAATTATTTTCAGGTGTGTCATTGATATTAAAAAACGCCCCTTTACTCATGATGTTTTTATTGTCAGGCTGTATTGGTGATAAATTCACACTTTCTCAGAAAACATTGGTCAGCAAAGTTGATGGCCGCATATGCTTCACTGTATTAAAACCTGATGATTATTCACTTTCATACTTTGACCTCTTTGAAAGAGGAAGTTGGGACTCTGCTCAGCAGCCAGAAATAGCTGAATACAGAACTGATAACAGTCTGCTTCTCTGCCTGACTGAGGACATCGCCAGCAGTTCAGAAATTGTTCATGTGGCTCAGTTTGGTCTGACGACACAGACTAAACGTAAACCGATTCGGAAATTCTCTGTGGCTTTTAAAGCTTACAACACGGGCGTTATCAGCGCTCCCCTTCAGCGAAACGAAATCACCTATTACATAGGCCGCGGATATTAGCGTTTTATTTCATTAAATGCCTGACCGTTTCAACTCAATACACTGAGTACTTATCTAACCCGCATTCCTGAAAGGGATTGAACCATCCGTCATCACGGAGCGAATGACAATGACCCCAAGTGAAATGTTACTTAGCGCAGCATCGGTTTTATCATCTACCCAGAATCGCTACTCTCTTCACATTCCCGCCTGCAATGCTGTTATTGATGTTGAGAGTCTGAACGGTACGGAAGCGCTGAGCGCGAATTATCACTATGACGTGCTATTCACCAGCCCCGATAAAGACATCTTGCCGGAGCAGATGCTGCGCAAGTCGGTAACGCTGACCATGGGAACTGGCTCACTGTTGGAACCCGAATCGCAGAAGGTTGTTCACGGCTACATCACCGACTTCCGGCGTCTGACGGGTTCCGCAGACCAGGTCAGTTATCTCATCGTTATTGAACCCCGCTTTGCGCTTCTGGATAAACAATTCCGCTCACACCGTTTCTTTGTGAATAAATCCGTTCCGGAAGTCGTCAGTCAGATCCTGGATGAGCATGGTTTTCAGGGGTGGGAATATGAATTCAGCCTGAAGCATGACTACCCCAAAAGAGAGCAGATTAACCAGTATCAGGAGAGTGACCTGAAGTTTATTCAGCGTCTATTGTCCGAAATTGGCATCTTCTACTACTTCACACTTCAGCCCGACACTCAGACTGAAGTCATCCGTTTTGGTGACGCGCAGAGCGCTTATGCCGATCAGAGGTCGCTTCCGCTGAACAGCCCGTCAGGTCTGGAAGACAAAGCTCAGGAATCCATCTGGAACCTGAATCTGACCCACAACGTGGTTGAAGCGGGTGTGATAGCAAAGGATTACAACCACCGTGAGGCACAGCGCGTGCTGCGGTCGGTGAAGGCCGATATGACACGGGGTGATGGTGAGAATATCTCTTACGGGGAGGTTTATCACTATCGTCCCCGCCATCCTTACAGCGGCGATAAGTTTACTCCGGAGACCGAGACCGCTAACTTTTATGCCCGTCTCGATCATGAACGTTTTCTTGCCCGGCAGACGCTGATATCCGGTATTTGCAACGATGCTTTTATCAGCCCCGGACATGTTTTATCTGTTACCGAAACAGGCATACCCACGCTGCCTGCACAGTTGCAGAGCCCCGTTTTAATCACCCAAATCAATGTCAGTGCGAGCCGACGTTCGGCCTTCCAGGCCACGCTGAATGCTGTGCCTTACAGTGAGACGCTTTGCTGGCGCCCCGCACTGCCTGCTCGTCCTAAAGTCAGCGGTACCATGACGGCTCGCGTGACCAGTGCGAAAGACAACGACATCTATGCCTGGCAGGATGCATCCGGGCTATACCGTGTGGTGTTTGATGCGGACGAGGAGGGTAGAGAGCGAGGCTTGGAGAGTATGCCCGTTCGCCTCGCAAAACCTTACGGTGGAGATATGTACGGCTTCCACTTCCCGCTGATACAGGGGACGGAGGTGGCAATAGCGTTTCGTGAGGGAGATCCGGACCAGCCTTATATCGCTCATGCGCTGCATGATTCACGGCATGTGGATCACGTTACCGAGAAAAACAGCACCCGCAACGTTATTCGTACCGCCGGACTGAACAAGCTGCGCATGGAGGATAAGCGTGGTGAGGAGCATATTAAGCTCAGCACGGAGTATGGGGGTAAGACGCAGCTTAATCTTGGTCATAACGTAGATGCTTCAGGAACACTAAGAGGAGAGGGTGCTGAACTTCGCACGGACAAGCACATAGCGGTGCGGGGTGGGGCCGGATTGTTTATTTCTGCAGATAAACAACCTAAGGCACTAGGGCCAATACTGGAAATGCAGGCGGCAATGGAGAGGCTTAAACAGTCTGCTGAACAGATGGATTCCCTCTCTAAAGATGCACAGTCTGCGAAAGCGGAACCAGCACAAATAGAGGCGCAGCTTTCTTTCATGCGCGAACAAATTAAAGAATTGAAAGAGGCCGTTGCGGTGTTGAGTGCACCAGAGGGGATTGCTTTAACAAGCGGTAAGCATTTGCAGCTGGCAGCGCGGCAAAATCTCACGTTCAGCGCTGGTGCTGATACTGATATTGGCATTGTGAAACGATTGTTTGTGGGGGTTGGCCATGGAGTGAGCCTGTTTGTCCGAAAATTAGGTATTAAGCTTATCGCTAACCAAGGCCCCGTAACTATTCAGGCGCAAAATGATCAACTCCAATTGCTGGCACGGCAGGGGCTGGAAATAACCAGCACAGAAGATGAAATTCATATTGTTGCTAAGAAGAAAATCGTTCTGAATGCAGGGGGATCCTACATTACCCTTGACCCGTACAAGATTGAATTAGGTACCAACGGTGATTGCAATATTAAAGCAGCCCACTTTGCTTACAGTGAACCTGCCAATATGGATGCCAGCCATCCAGAATATCCGGCGCTGCAAGAAAATGTAAAACAATCGCTGCGTTTACATATTCCACAGGCACCTAACGCTCCTGAAATAAGCTGGGCTGGCATGCCATATTCCCTTTTTGCAGATGGATCGCTGGTTAAATCAGGCGTATTGGACAAGAGCGGCCAACTCCCAATTGACCATCAAGTGGTGACCAGAGAGTACACCCTGGAAATGGCTAATGGTGTGCGTTATCAGATCCCTGTCGTTGATGCATACAGTAACCCGGAGCAGGGCAAACTGGCTAATCTTGGGTTCCATCATCATCCGTCGATGGCCAGTTCAGACATTACTACGCCCGACACCCATACTGCCCACCGTACGACTTATGCCCGCCTCTTGGGTAATGTAAACGACAAGGATGAAGCTTAATGAAACAGAACCCTTTTGTTGTCCCTATTGCCCCTCAGGAAGCGGATCACGGGGTGATAACCTCTCCCTGGTTTGTTCAGAACACGGAATACCCGCCAGCCCTGGCGACCTACAAGCCGCTGGTCAATGGTGAAAAGGCTTTTGCTGCGGTTCATCACGCCATTGCGAATGCGAAGAAATCAGTGGATATCATCTGCTGGGGTTTCCAGCCTTCAATGTATTTTATCCGCGATGGGCAGGCCCCCTCGATTGGAGAGTTACTCGTAGACGTTGCGAGAAAAAACAACGTGGAAGTGCGAGTGCTGGGTTGGGAAATGCCACTCAATTCAGCAGGGGGAGCAGGAGAAGCCAATCTGCCCGGCAAAGGTATTGTGCGTATAAAAGATCGGGCAGGACAAAGCGCGACGGATGAGCAATATGCAAAAGACAGGAAATGGTTTGCAGAGTATGCACTGTTTAATACGGTTAAAGAGATTTCAGTCGGTGTCGGAATCACGCCAAAAAGATTAAAGCA
>JRUP01000059.1 GCA_000773965.1 Enterobacter cancerogenus | reverse complement strand
TGGTGCTTTTTAGCAGCCTGGGCTTTCTGTGCAGCTGGCTTGGTTGCTTTTTTGTGGTGCTTTTTAGCAGCCTGAGCTTTCTGAGCAGCTGGCGCTTTCTTCGCTACTTTTTTGTGTTTCTTAGCTGCCTGAGCTTTCTGGGCAACTTTCTTATGATGAACTGCTTTGTGCTTAACAGGTGCTGCGGTAGTGGTAGCGGCAGCAGCCGGAGCAGCTGTAGTGGTCTCAGCAGCGAAAGCAACAGAAGACATACCCATAGCAGCGGCGATCACCAGTGCAACTAATTTTTTCATCGCAAAATCCTCGAACTATTTTTTCATGTGTAGCCCACTGCGGGGCCGGTGAAAGAACTATATGAAAAACAATTCGGTCTTTCCGTGAGGCATTGGTATCGGCGTGTAACGGAATGTACAAAGGCGGGTTAAGGAAGCGAAAAGGGGCGGCCGATCGGGCCGCCGCGCAGTTTACTCAGAGAGATAGCGTTGTTCAAGGTGCTGACGGAAATAGTGCGGATTCAGTGTTTCACCCGTGGCATTCACCAACAGTTGCTGCGTCGGGAAGCGGCTGCCGTGCTGCCAGATGTTCTGCTGTAACCAATCAAACACCGGCTGCAACTCCCCGTTACGGATCAGCTCATCCACTTGTGGGATAGCGCGCTTTACCGCCTGGAATAGCTGGGCGGCGTACATGGCACCCAGCGTGTATGTTGGGAAGTAACCAAAGGCGCCGTCGGTCCAGTGAATGTCTTGCATGCAGCCATCACGGTAGTTGCCACGCGTATCCATCCCCAGAGACTGCTGCATTTTCTCATCCCACAGCGCAGGGATGTCATCAACTTCAATCTCGCCTTCAATCAACGCACGTTCGATTTCGTAACGCAGAATCACATGAGCTGGATAGCTCAGTTCATCGGCATCCACGCGGATAAAGCCCGGCTTCACGCGTTGTGTCTGGCGAACAAAGTTATCCAGCGCTAATGCGGGCTGGTTACCCATCAGGGCGACGACCTGCGGATGAATATGCTGCAGGAACGCCTTGCTGCGGCCCAACTGCATCTCCATAAACAGGCTTTGTGATTCATGCATGGCGGTTGATCGAGCATGTGCCACCGGTTGTCCACGCCATTGCTGCGGCAAATTCTGCTCGTAACGTGCGTGGCCGGTTTCGTGGATCACGCCCATCATCGCACTCAGAAAATCGTTCTCATTGTAACGTGTGGTAATACGCACATCTTCTGGCACGCCTCCACAGAAGGGGTGAGCGCTGACATCCAGGCGGCCATGGTTGAAATCAAAGCCCAGTGTTTTCATCACACTCAAACCGAGTTGCTTTTGCGCTTCAATGGCAAAGGGACCCACCGGCGCCGCGATGGCGCTTTTCTGCTGCTTCTCGACGGCTTTTTGCAGCAGCACGGGCAGCCAGCTTTTTAATTCGCCAAAGGTATTGTCGAGTTGTGCACTGGTCATGCCGGGCTCGAACACATCCAGCAGCGCGTCATAACGAGAGACACCCAGCGCTTCGGCACGCAACTGGGCTTCCTCACGGCTGAGTTTCACCACTTCTTTCAGGTTAGCCGAGAAGCCTTGCCAGTCATTGGCGGGGCGCTGTTGGCGCCAGGCATGCTCACAGCGCGAACCGGCCAGCGATTTGGCTTCAACCAACGAAGCGGGCAGAATCGTTGCCTGCTGCCACGCACGCTGCATCTCGCTCAGGTTAGCGTGCTCTACATCGTTCAACGATTCCTGCTGGGCGGCATCGAACAGGCCGCCGAGGCGTTTATCGGTCAACAGTTCATGCATAAACACGCTGAGTTCCGCCATGGCTTCACCACGCGCCTGGCTGCCGCCGGGGGGCATCGTGGTTTGCATATCGACACCGGCGATAGCCCCAAGATGGCCAAAGCGCGCCAGGCGCTGGAAAGTTTTGCTAAGTTCCTGATAAGCAGAAGTCACAATTAAAGCTCCTTATGACGGTAAACGGGGCGAAATATCTCGCAAGGGTAGATCAACCGGCCAGCAGAAGCGAACACTGGCACCACCGAGCGGACTGCTCTCAATAGTGACCTGTCCTTGCAGTGCCTGTGCAATAGAGTGGACAATCGCCAGCCCGAGCCCACAGCCGCCGGTCGCGCGATCGCGACTAGGGTCGAGACGCACAAAAGGTTCAAAAACGCGTGCGCGCTCTTCAGGTGGAATACCTGGACCATCATCTTCAACCTGTAAATTACCGATGGCGCCGTCAAACCACAGACTGACGCGCAGACGCTGTTGGGCATAACGCAGCGCATTGTTCACCAGATTATCCAGTACGCGTTCCATCAAACGGGTATCGGCGGAACCCACATTCTCAAGTTGCGGAATATCCAGCGCGATATGCGCCTGTGGATTCATGGTTTGCACATCTTCGATATGCACACGCAACCACTGCGCCAAATCAAACGACTGAAGATTAAGATCGACACGCGGGCGGTCGAGGCGGGCATAGGTCAACAGCTCTTCAATCAGGCTTTCTAACTGGCCGACATCGCGATTGAGTGCCGCCGACTCGGCTTCGCTGAGATTGTCACTCATCTCTAAGCGATAGCGCAGGCGAACCAGCGGGGTTCTTAACTCATGGGCAATACCATCAATTAACTGTTTCTTACTGGCGACCAGCGTGTTGATGTTATCGGCCATCTGGTTAAACGCCACGCCAAGACTGTGCAGACTCGACGTGTTTTCGAAATGGGTGCGGACATCCAGCTCGCCGCGACCAAAACGTTGCGCGGCTTTTTCCAGCCGCTGCATCTCCTGCCAGTGTGGTCGTAGCCAGATAAACACCGGCAGCGCCAGCGACATGCCGATAAACGCCAGTAGCGCGATATCGAGAATGCGCATCTGATGCAGATAAAACAGATAAGGGATCGGGCCGACCGACAGCACATAATGGCTGCGCGGTATGTGCTGCAGGAAAGTGTATTGATCGTCGAGTGCGACGATTTCACCGGCGCGCAGGCGGCGCATATCAGGCTCATCCAGCTGATATTTACTCATCGGTTCGATATGCAACTCAAAAGACAAATCGAGATCGAGATTGCGGATGGTTTTATTCCAGTCACGCGGGGGGATCTCACGCAATTCACTGCGCATTAAAAACAGCGAACTCGCCATCAAATCATTCATTGACTGGCGGCCCGCACGCTCAGCGGTGAACTTGTACACCAAGCCCACCAGCAAAGTCATCACCAGAAAGCAGACGAACAGCAGCAGATAGAACTGGATAAAGAGCTTTCTCATGCGGAGCGGGTATCCCAGGCCTGAGGCGCGAACAGGTAACCTTTATTGCGGATGGTTTTGATGCGGAACGGTTCGGTGGCACTGTCATACAGTTTTTTGCGCAGGCGGGATATCGCCACATCAATACTGCGATCCATGCCGTCATAGCTCACCCCTCGCAAGGTTTTCAGCAATGCATCACGATTCAGGATCTGGCCTGCATGCGTGGCCAGCTCCCACAACAGATCAAAATCGGCGGTGGAGAGGGTGATGTTCTCGTCAAACAGCGTGACCTGGCGATTGAGGGAGTCGATGGTCAGTGAACCAAAACGCAACACCCGCTGTGAACTTTGAATAGCGGGCGCCACTTCAGGCTGAGAACCCTGCGCCTGGCGCAGATGCAGACGCAAGCGTGCCAGCAGAACAGCGGGCGGCGTGGTTTTCAGAATGTAGTCGTTGGCGCCCATCTCCAGCGCCAGAATGTGGTTCATGTCACTGTCGAGCGAGGTCAGCAGCACAATCGGCCCTGACCAGTGCGCGCGCAAGTCGCGGCAAACGGTCATGCCATCTTTGCCCGGCAACATGATATCCAGTAGCACCAGATCGGGATCGGCTTCTAAAATAGTCGCTTCAGCACGGTCACCGCGCGTTTCAACAGTCACTTCAATATCGTGGCGGCCAAGATAAGCGGCGATCAATTCACCGACTTCTGGCTCATCTTCCACATAGACAATTTTGTTCATATTTCACGGTAAGTGATGAGAATGACAGCAGCATAACTTTTCCTGGTCCTGAGCTCTACGCTATCGCACGAAATATCCCTGCCTGACTGGTATAATTACGGTGAAATGTGCCATTATTAGCGGCGCGTTGTAGCGCAAGGTTCGGAACCGTAACGAAAACCAGGAGGAGTGCGAGGGTGTCTGATAAAGAGCTGGCTTCAGCCGGATACAGTGACCGCATCTGCTTCAATTACAGCGATTTTCTCTCTGCTTCCTGCAAAAAACGCTGGAGTTTCGTTGACGCCATTTACGGTGTCATGCCGATTTTTGGCATGGTGACGCGTAAATCTGCACACGGCTTAGCGGCAAGCGACGATCATCTGAAAGAATTAGCATTACAAATCATTTCAACGCAGGTCAGCGACGAGATCAATATCGCGCGACTGATTACCCTCGCGGAACAACAGCACATCAGCCGTTTTGACATTCAACTGCCTTATCCGTTGTCAGAAGATCAGCTGGACGCGATTCATCAGGAATATCGTAAAGCGCTCAATCTGACACAGCAGGATGACCTGCTGTGCGTTTCCATCCCGGTTAAGCCTCACTAATTACTGCGTGAGCTGCCACATCGCTGGCAGTGCTGCCGCAATCAGTAATCCAATCGCGATGCGCTCAAGTTGTGACAACACTCTGTTACCACGGCCGCCGCGTCGCGCGTAAAGGAACAGCAGTAATCCCGGCGCGTAAAGCACCACAGACAACAGCAGGTGCAGCGGGCCAGAAGCATAAAGCAGCCAGAATCCGTAGGCACTGGCACCCAATCCTACCGTCAATGCCAGCGGATTTTTTTGTCCGCGAACCACTTTAATTAAATACAGCCCCACCAGCAGATACGGCACCAGAATCATCTCTGACGCGATGGTCAGCAGCGTATTGTAATCCGCGCCAGTGGCCGCAATCAGGATCAGACAAACCTGCACGCTGCCGTTGGTGAGCCACAACGAAGCGGCTGGCGAATTGTGACGATTCTGTCGCGCAATGCTGCGGGGAAAAGCCCCTTGCTGTGCCGCCAGAAAAGGGACTTCGGCGGCCATAATTGTCCAGCTTAAATACGCGCCACACACGGAAATAATCAGACCCAGCGCAATCACCGTATTACCCCAATGTCCCAACAGATGCTGCATCAAGCCGGCCATGGAGGGATTTCGCATTTGCGCCAGCTCTGCACGCGGCACCACGCCCAGTGCAAGCAGGGTCACCAGTAAGTAAACCAGCAGTGCCGCGATAACCGCCAGCATGGTGGCGCGTCCCACATCTTTCTTATGGCGTGCCCGCGCGGAGACTACCACGGCGCCTTCCACACCAATGAAGACCCACAAAGTAATCAACATGGTCTGCTTGACTTGCTGCCAGAGTGGCTGGCCTAGCGTGGCGCCGCTGAAGTCAAAGTGGAAGCGATCGTAGTTGAATGCGAGTAAAGCCAACACCACAAACAGCAGCAGCGGTACCAGTTTCCCCAGGGTAGCGAGCAGGTTGATGCTGGCAGCTGTTTGCACACCTCGTAACACCAGCCAGTGCACCAGCCATAAAAGTACCGACGCACCGAGCATCGCTTGCCAGGTATTGCCATCGCCAAATACCACGTGGTCAGGCGAATCAGTGAAGAAACTCAGCGCCGAAAAGACAATCACCAGATAAGAAACGTTGGCGATGACCGCACAGAGCCAGTAACCCCATGCGGAACAAAATCCGACTAACTCACCAAATCCGGCGCGTGCATAGGTAAAAATCCCACCGTCCAGTTCGGGTTTTAAGCGCGTCAGCAGCAGCATGGCTAGCGCAAGAAACAGGATGCCGACACCGGTGATCAGCCAGCCAATCAACAGAGCCGCGGGACCGGCGACGGCAGCCATATTTTGCGGAAGGCTAAATACACCCGCACCGAGCATGGAGCTGAGTACCAGCGCGGTGAGCGCGCTCAGACCTAATTTTTTATCCAAAACACCATTCCTGGACAGCAGAGTATGCTGGGTAGTGACGATTCCGCTGGAGTGTAACGTGGCAATTGGCCGGTTTTGAAACGGAATACCCTGAAAACAGGCGAAGGATTTTACGGAGAGCGAAAAGGGAAGGCAATGCAGGATTATGCAGATCTGCGCACAGACTATGCAAACAGATGAGCAGGGCGACAAAAGCCGCCCCGCAGGAGAATTACTTGAACAGATCCGCGGTCACGGTCAGGTTACCACCGCTCTGGCTCGACCACTGACGGGTGATGTGATAGTACTTCGCACCCTTATCTGCTGCACGTTTAGCCACGGCTTCAGAGACTTCAGTCGGTGTACCAAAGTGATCGGAGAAGGTCACAGTATCAAACGGCTGCATCTGTGCGGCAGTAATCGCATTCACTTCCTGCACGCTACGGCCATCTGCCAGCTTAACGGTATAACGCTGACCGGTTGAACTCTGCGTTTCAAAGAAACGGCCTACGCTACGGCTAGGGCTATCAGACGAGGCAACACCCGGAATGGCCACTTTGCTGGCTGCAGCGCCACCAGCAGCCAGTGCTGCTTTGCCGGCTTCAGAATCGGCAGGAATCGAATCTGAAACATTCTGCACCTTACGTTCTGGTGCATCCGCTTTATAGACATAAGCGGTCACGTACTGGTTACCGCCGTTATTGGCATCAACCTGACGCACAATAAAGAAGGATGCCGCGCCTTTGTCTTTAGCCTGTTTGGCAATGGCATCATTCACATCTGGCTGGCTGGCGAAGAAACCGCTAACAGAAACAGTATCGAATGGCTCTAAACGATACGCTTCGGCTTTTGGCAACTCTTTCACACCACTAAAGGTGCGGTATTGGGTGGTGTTATCCGCTTTTGGGGCATCAGCTTTGTACAAATCAGCCGTGACGCGCCAGTTGCCGCCGTTGCCGTTGGTATCGTTGATACCCTGCACATAGAAGGAGTCAGCGCCTTTTTCATCGGCTGCTTTAGAGATGGCATCGGTAGCATCACCGATGGCATTGAAACGACCGCTGATATTAATACGTTCGAATGGTTTCAACGCGGCCGCTTGTTCTGGCGTCAACTCTTTGGCGGCAAATGCATTTGCTGCCAACAGTGATAACAAGGTGGTCGCCAGAATGGTGTTCTTCAGCTTCATAAAAATGATCCTTCGCCTTACGCAAAATGAGTACGAAAACGTGCTGGACTCTTGATGTATAACAGATTAGCCGCTGATTATTGCATGTAATAATCAACCTGTCTCAGCCAATTTATGCGCATAAGATTGACAATCTCCGCAAATTATTCATCGACATGTCATTTACCTATGCTATGGCTTTTTTTTGACCGCTTTACCACTTATTCTGGTAACACATAGCATCATAATAGTTAAAGTATTGTTAAATAAAGGTTTTTAAAAACACTAAATTCGACATGACACGATTTTGCGCAGCAGAATATTTTTTATTATGTCGCAAAACTAGTGGCAAAAGGTGGCATTCAATCTTTGCATCTGAATATTAGTGTGAATGTCATAAGTGTGCGTTATCGCTGTGGATCACTTTTCACATTTTCAGTAGGTTATAAAGACTTTGTTACATTGCGCATTTTGCTCATAAAAAGCTGAAACGCTGTTTCAGCCTTATGGGCTTGTGCCACTTACAGAACCTCATCCTTTAATTGTTGAAAGGAAACAGTATGTTAATTGGGATACCCAAAGAGCGGTTAGCCAATGAGTCGCGCGTTGCTGCAACGCCAAAGACCGTTGAGCAACTGATCAAGCTGGGATTCAGCGTCACGGTCGAGCAGGGCGCAGGTATTCGCGCAAGTTTTGACGATGAGAGCTTTATCGCCGCTGGTGCCACTGTCAGCACCACCGAAAGTGTCTGGCAGTCTGACATCGTGTTAAAAGTGAATGCGCCAGACGATCAGGAGATCGAACTGACACGCGCGGGCAGCACTTTAGTTAGCTTTATCTGGCCCGCACAAAATCCGGCACTGCTGGAAAAACTGGCGGCGCGCCAGGTTACCGTCATGGCGATGGATTCTGTGCCACGTATTTCTCGTGCCCAGGCACTGGATGCGCTGAGTTCCATGGCGAACATCGCGGGTTACCGTGCCATTGTTGAAGCGGCGCATGAATTTGGCCGCTTCTTTACCGGGCAAATCACCGCCGCGGGTAAAGTACCACCGGCGAAAGTGATGATTATCGGCGCGGGCGTGGCCGGTCTGGCAGCGATTGGCGCGGCGGGCAGCCTCGGTGCGATCGTGCGTGCGTTTGATACGCGTCCAGAAGTGAAAGAACAGGTGCAGAGTATGGGCGCCGAGTTCCTTGAGCTGGATTTCGAAGAAGAAGCCGGCAGTGGCGATGGCTATGCCAAAGTGATGTCAGAAGCCTTTATTAAGGCAGAGATGGAGCTGTTTGCCGCGCAGGCGAAAGAAGTCGATATCATCGTCACTACCGCTTTAATCCCGGGCAAACCGGCACCGAAGCTGATTACCGCTGAAATGGTTGCCAGCATGAAGCCAGGTAGCGTGATTGTCGATCTGGCGGCAGCAACCGGCGGTAACTGTGATCTCACGGTAGCTGATCAGGTGACTCTAACCAGCAACGGTGTGAAGATCATTGGTTATACCGATCTGCCTAGCCGTCTGCCAACACAGTCCTCTCAGCTTTACGGTACCAATCTGGTCAACCTGCTGAAACTGCTGTGCAAAGAGAAGAACGGCGAAATCACCGTCGACTTCGAAGACGTTGTGGTACGTGGCGTCACCGTGATTCGTGACGGCGAAGTCACCTGGCCAGCACCACCGATTCAGGTATCTGCTGCACCGAAAGCGGCGCAGGCGGCCATTGAGCCAAAAGCAAAAGTGGAAGCCAAACCGGTTTCACCGTGGCGCAAATATCTGCTGCTGGCATTGGCTGTGGTGCTGTTTGCCTGCCTCGCTAACGTGGCACCGCCTGAGTTCCTCTCCCACTTCACTGTCTTCGCGCTCTCCTGTGTCGTCGGTTACTACGTGGTGTGGAACGTCAGTCACGCTTTGCATACGCCATTGATGTCCGTCACTAACGCCATTTCCGGCATTATTGTGGTGGGTGCGGTGCTGCAGATGGGACACGGCGGGTGGGTGACTTTCCTTGCCTTCGTCGCGGTACTGATTGCCAGCATCAATATCTTCGGTGGATTCACCGTCACCCAGCGCATGCTGAAAATGTTTCGTAAGAATTAAGGGGTAACAACATGTCTGGCGGATTAGTGACTGCAGCATACATTGTTGCCGCAATTCTGTTTATTTTCAGCCTGGCTGGCCTCTCAAAACACGAGACGTCAAAGCAGGGTAACATCTTTGGTGTCAGCGGCATGGCGATTGCGCTGCTGGCGACCATCTTCGGCCCCAACAGCGGCAACGTGGCGTGGATCCTGTTGGCGATGGTGATCGGGGGGGCAATCGGTGTGCGTCTGGCGAAGAAAGTCGAAATGACTGAAATGCCAGAGCTGGTAGCGATTCTGCACAGCTTTGTCGGTTTGGCTGCGGTGCTGGTGGGTTTCAACAGCTACATCGATCATGCACCAGGACTGGCGCCGGTGATGGAAAATATCCATCTGACGGAAGTGTTCCTCGGCATCTTTATCGGCGCGGTGACCTTCACCGGTTCCATCGTGGCGTTTGGTAAACTGCGCGGCAAGATTTCGTCGAAAGCGCTGATGTTGCCACATCGTCATAAAATGAACCTGGCAGCGCTGGTGGTTTCCTTCTTGCTGATGCTGTGGTTTGTACAGACGAATAGCACCGGTTCACAAGTCGTCGCGCTGTTGTTGATGACGGTGATTGCGCTGGTGTTCGGCTGGCATCTGGTGGCGTCGATTGGCGGTGCGGATATGCCGGTTGTGGTGTCGATGCTCAACTCCTACTCCGGTTGGGCGGCAGCGGCTGCGGGCTTTATGCTCAGCAACGACCTGCTGATCGTCACCGGTGCGCTGGTGGGTTCATCTGGTGCCATCCTGTCCTACATTATGTGTAAGGCGATGAACCGCTCGTTCATTAGCGTGATTGCCGGTGGTTTTGGTACCGATGTGAGTGTCGGTGGCGAGAGCGAAGAAGAGGGTGAACATCGCGAAATCACGGCAGAAGACACGGCGGAATTGCTGAAAGGCTCAACGTCAGTGATCATCACCCCAGGCTACGGCATGGCAGTGGCGCAGGCACAGTACCCGGTGGCGGAAATTACCGAAAAACTGCGTGCGCGTGGCATCAAAGTGCGTTTCGGCATCCACCCGGTTGCTGGCCGTTTGCCTGGCCATATGAACGTGTTGCTGGCTGAAGCCAAAGTGCCGTATGACGTGGTGCTGGAAATGGACGAGATTAACGATGATTTCAGCGATACTGATACCGTGCTGGTGATAGGTGCCAATGACACCGTTAACCCGGCGGCGCAGGAAGATCCGCGCAGCCCAATCGCTGGTATGCCCGTACTGGAAGTGTGGAAAGCGCAGAACGTTATCGTGTTTAAACGTTCAATGAATACCGGTTACGCCGGGGTGCAGAACCCGCTGTTCTTCAAAGACAACACGCAAATGTTGTTTGGTGATGCGAAGGCGAGTGTAGAAGGTATCCTGCGCGCGCTGTAATCTGTAGTGCGATTAAAAAGGCGACCATCTGGTCGCCTTTGTTGTTTTAATCGTCTTCGTCTTCTTCATCGTCATAATCAATCGGCGATTTGAAATCGTCCGGTTTGATTGCCAGCAAATCACAGCGGAGATGATCGATAACCTGCTCAGCGGTATTCCCCAGGAACGCGGCCGAAAGGCCAGTGCGGCCGATGGTGCCGAGTACCACAATTCCCGCCTCCAGATGAGAGGCGATATCCGGTATCACTTCCTCCGGCAAGCCTTTTGCCACATGCGTAAACTCTTCGCCGATGGAGAATTTCTGGCGTAGCGCTTTCATCGCCACCAGATGTTGTCCGCGAATCGCATCGTTATACACGCTGGGGTCAAAGTCGGGGAGTTCAATGGCGATATTGATTGGCGTGATGGGATAAGCACCGACAAGGTGCACTTCTGTGTGATTGACCATATCGGCCAGCAGCACGGTTTCACGAATCAGCTTTTGGTTTAATTCATCGTGGTGGGGCTCTTCACTGGCCAGATTGACCGCCACAACGGCTCTGCCACCTTCCGGCCACGGCTGATCTTTCACCATCCACACCGGGCAGGGGCATTTGCGTAGTAGATGCCAGTCTGTCGGGGTAAAAATCACTGCTTCCAGGCGATCGTGCTGATGGGCCATTTTCAGCACCAGGTCGTGCTGATGCGCCATCACTTCCTGAATGATCGCTTCATAAGGGCGGTTATGCCACACCACTTTAATTTCAATATCAACACCGGCCTCAAGATAGGCGTGGGCCTGTTGACGAATCCATTCAGTACGCTGACTGATCACACCTTTACGCATGTTGGATCGCTCATCAGGCGACAGCAAGGTGGTCATTTCATAGGAGAAGTCGTAGATAGGCAGGAAAGCTTTGATTTTTCCGCCGATACGTTGATTCAGATACACCGCACGACGCAGCGCGGGTTGATCGTCCTGTTGGGCGTCAATCGCCACCAGAATATTTTGGTACCGGGACATAAGGCAATCTCCTCAAACCAAAGCAAGTTGGATTAAAGATAGCCTAAGTTGGCGCAGGGCAGAAGGGGAAAAGTTGTTGCCGGATCAATAAACTAACATTTATCGACCCGGCATAGAATCACGCAGCTTGTTCAGTCTGACCCGCCAGTTCTGCCAGCAACGCATGGTTCTCGATAGTGATATATTTGCCTTTAACGGCCAGCATGCCACTTTTCTGGAAGCGGCCCAGCAGACGGCTAATGGTTTCTACGGTTAGTCCCAGGTAGTTACCAATGTCACCACGCGTCATGGTCAGGCGGAATTCGCGTTGTGAGAAGCCACGTTGACCAAAGCGGCGTGACAAATTCCAGACAAAGGCCGCCAGACGCTCTTCCGCGTTTTTCTTGGAGAGCAGTAGGATCATATCCTGATCGCCTTTAATCTCACCGCTCATCAGACGCATCATCTGCTGGCGCAGTGCCGGCATTTTACCGGAGAGATCGTCGAGAGTTTCGAAAGGAATTTCACACACCATCGCTGTTTCCAGCGCCTGAGCAAAACTCGGGTGGTGCGCGCCGACAATCGCATCAAAGCCGACTAAATCCCCTGCCAGATGGAAGCCGGTAATCTGCTCGTCACCCTGTTCAGTAATGGTATAGCTTTTGATGGTGCCGGAGCGGATAGCGTAAAGCGATTTCAGTTCATCACCGGCTTTGAACAACGTCTGACCTTTCTGAATCGGCTTTTTGCGCTCAATGATATTGTCCAGCTGATCCAGCTCATGCTCGTTCAGTGTGAAAGGGATACACAACTGGCTGATACTGCAATCCTGACAGTGAATGGCACAACCGCCAGACTGAATACGTCGAATGCTGCGTTTTTCCGGGATCATATAGGTACGCTCGATGATTATTGACTGCCGTCAATTTTAACATTTTTACGCGTTAAGGGAACTCATCCGAGCAGTAATTCCCCTTAAACCCCCACTAACGTAGGGTATACCTGAGTTTGCGCAAGGTTTGCCTGACATTATTTTTTGACCTGGAACGTTTTGTTGCCATATTTACATCTGGTCATAACTTGTCTCAGCGCAAAAAGTGACAGATGTGATGCCAAAAATCCTTTGCTATTATTTTGTTTTTGAGCGGCAACTTGCGCTCAGCAAACCACCAGGCGTGAGAAAACACCATGAACCTAGACGATGAAGACCTTTTCCGGGATGCCATGGGCGATGTGACGCCACTGAAAGATTGTGCCAATACCCAATGGTTGCGTTCCCCTTCGACCAAAGCGCCGCGCCCGACGCAAGCGAATGACGAACAGGAAAATTTCCTCACGCGGGGCTTTCTTGACATCATCCCGCTGACGACACCGCTGGAATACAAAACAGAAGGGATTCAACAAGGTGTATTGGACAAGTTGCGGCTGGGGAAATATTCCCTGGACGCCAGCCTGAACCTGCTGCGTCAGCCGATAGAAACCTGTCGAAAGTCATTGTTCAGTTTCATGCTGCAGGCACGCAAGCAGGGGCTACGCAATCTGCTGATTATCCACGGTAAAGGCCGTGATGATGAAGCCCATGCCAATATCGTACGCAGTTATCTGGCACGCTGGCTGACGCAGTTTGACGAGGTGCAAAGCTTTTGCGTGGCGCAGCCCCAGCACGGAGGTGCCGGGGCATTGTATGTCAGTTTAAGAAAAACGGATCAGGCGCGGCTGGATAATCGTGAGCGCCACGCCAAACGCAGTCGCTAATCAGGTGTGAAATTTGCGAATGGTCGCCAGCAACACTTCGGCACTCAGGCTGAGATGACTTCCGCTGCGGGTGATAATCCCCACCGGCTCTCCCGGCCCAGGGGAGTTAATCGGCAGTGCAATAACGGCATTGTGGCTAAGATCTTCCTTGATGGCGCCTGAGGGGACAAACCACACATAGTCATAACGCAGGGCCAGCTGACGCGCCAGCGAAGTGGATGAGGTTTCAACACAATTAGCGGGAAGCGCACAACCTTGCTCGTCCAGCATATGTTGAGCGATACGACGCGGGGCGGTACCTTCCGGGGAAATAACCACCGGCCACTGCATCGCGCGGGATAACGTGACGTTGTCACTGAGAAGCGGATGTTCCGGACGTACCACCAGTTTAAGCGACTCAAGGAATAGCAATTCATAACTCAGACCCGCCATCATTTCACTGTCGGCCATGCGCCCAATGCCAATATCAAACTCACCCGCGCGCAACCCGGCCAGCAGAACATTATTATGTAATGTCGCTACTTGTACCGTGGTGTTCGGTTGTTGCTCGTGAAAGCGATCGAGAATCTGTGGCAGCATACCCATTGCCGCTGTGGTGAGCGCGCCGAGGCGAATCACGACCGGTCGGCCGGGTTGTGGGGCGTTAAAGCTTTGGCCTGCATGGTTAAGCGCATCCAGCACTTTTACCGCATGGACAAGAAATTGCTCGCCGAGCGTGGTTAACTGGGCACCGAGACGGCCACGTTCAAACAGACGCGCGCCAGCCAGTTCTTCCAGCTCATTCAGGGTTTTTGAGAGCGCAGGCTGGCTGAGATTGAGTGTCTCTGCCGCGCGCCCCAGCGTGCCTTGCTGCGCGACCGCAACAAAGGTGTGTAAATGGCGCAAGCGAATGCGCTGATTGAAAAGGGAATTTTTGTCCATAGCCTCAAACATAATGACTTTTACCTGATGGCGGCAATGGGAAAACTGGAATTATGTTAACTTCACTGCAAAATTATATTAACAAAAACCCTGATATTGCTAACCTGATGTTTTAAATCGAATTAGTAAAAATCAGCGCCAATGCAAAATTATCACCTATTGCAATATCAAGCGCTTAATCTCGCATAATTTGAATAATTCTCACTTACACCTAAAAATCCTGCCCGTTATTGTTAACGATGAGCTATCATTAGCGCCGTTTTTTTTACCAAAACTGATGATTAAACGATGAATGTGCAGGAGTTGATCCGTGACCACCGTTGAAGCCGTAGATGTTCGCCAGCTGATTAATCAGAGTGCGCTTAGCCGTTGGCAAAAACGCCTGATTGCGCTGTGCTTCATCGTTGTTGCGCTGGATGGCATGGACATCGCGCTGATGGGCTTTATCGCTCCTACATTGAAAGCCAGTTGGGGCGTCACTAATCATCAGCTTGGCATGGTGATCAGCGCTGCGCTGATTGGCCTGGCCTTAGGTGCCATGGTGGCAGGGCCATTGGCCGATCGCTACGGGCGGCGTGTGATGATACTGCTCAGCGTGGGTTTTTTTGGCTTGTGGACGCTGGCAACGGCGATGGCGCAAAACATCGATCAAATGATGTTCTTCCGCTTTCTTACCGGTCTCGGCCTTGGAGCCGCCATGCCAAACGTGGGTACGCTGGTGGCCGAGTATGCGCCAGAACGCCGACGTTCCTTTATTATCACCGTGGTGTTCTGCGGTTTCACCTTTGGCGCTGCTTCAGGCGGATTCGCGGCTTCCTGGCTGCTGCCTCGCTATGACTGGCACTCAGTGATGTTGATGGGCGGTGTGTTGCCGCTGATTGTCTTGCCTTTCCTGCTGCGCGGCTTACCGGAGTCCGTGCGCTTCCTGATTAGCCGTCGCGCACCTGCTGCACGTATTCATGCCATTTTGGATCGCATTCTGCCTGGCGTCGTTAAGCCGAACAGCCATTACCAGTCCACTGAACAGGTTGTCGTGCGGCGTGGCGCAGTGGCGACAGTGGTGTCCCGACGTTATCTGTTCGGCAGCCTGATGCTATGGGGCGGCTACTTTATGGGGCTGTTCCTTGTCTATCTGATTGGCAGCTGGATGCCCTCGCTGATCAACACCCTGGGTATGTCGGTGACGGAGGCGGCTATCGTCACGGCCATGTACCAGGCGGGCGGTACAGTAGGCTCGCTGTTTGCGGGTTGGCTGATGGACCGCATCAACGCCAATATCGCGCTGGCGGTGATCTACTTCTGTGGCGGCATTGCGATTGTCGCGCTCGGCTTCTCTCCGGCGGAAGTGGGATTAATGAGTGCCATCGCCTTCTTTAGCGGCTTTTGTTTTAACGGCGCCAATACTGGCATGAACGCGCTGTCGGCCAGCTACTATCCTACGCACGCGCGTGCCACCGGTTCCAGCTGGATGCACGGTGTCGGTCGCGTCGGCGCGATAATGAGTGCTTTTGTCGGGGCAGAACTCCTTTCTCTGGGATGGTCGTTCAGTCAAATCTTCCTGTTGCTGGCGATTCCAGCGGTGCTCACCACGATCATGCTGGCCCTGAAATGTCGCTTTGGTGACTCGTCAAACCGGGTTGAGTGACAGGGCGATCACAGTTCCACGAAATTCCTCCACGGCGATAAAGGGTTGATCTACATTAGCAACAACCCTTAACGCCGAGGTGATGACCATGGAAAACTTTCTCACCAGCGATGCGATTCGCACGCTGTTCTCACAAGCTATGTCCAGTATGTATCAGCAGGAAGTGCCGCAATATGGCACCCTGACGCAACTGGTCACGGCCGTGAATGAACGTACGCTGGAAGCACAACCCGCTTTAAAAAACCGTCTCGCCGCCGCCGATGAACTGGACCGACTCAGTGTGGAACGTCACGGTGCGATTCGCGTGGGAACGGCAGAAGAACTCAGCACACTGCGCCAGATGTTTGCGGTGATGGGGATGGAACCGGTGGGATATTACGATCTCTCTCAAGCGGGGGTGCCGGTTCACTCCACCGCATTCCGTCCGGTCACCGACAGCGCATTGCGCCGTAATCCGTTCCGCGTATTTACCTCTCTGTTACGGCTGGAACTCATTGATGACGCCGCGCTAAGGGAAAAAGCCGCAACCATTTTGGCCGCGCGCGATATTTTCACGCCGGGTTGCCGCGCATTGATCGCGCAACAACAACAGCAGGGCGGTTTAAACGCTGCGGACGCGGCGCTTTTTGTCAAAGAGGCGCTGGAGACCTTCCGCTGGCATGCCCACACTACTGTGGACAGCGTGACCTACCGCGCATTGAGTCAGCAACATCGATTGATCGCCGATGTAGTGTGCTTCCAGGGGTGCCACATCAATCATCTGACGCCGCGCACGCTGGATATTGACCGCGTGCAAACGTTGATGCCCGCGCGCGGTATCGATCCCAAAACCCTCATTGAGGGGCCACCACGGCGCGAGGTGCCGATCCTGTTACGTCAAACCAGCTTTAAAGCGCTGGAAGAGGCAGTCCATTTTAATGACGGCACCCCCGGCACACACACAGCGCGCTTTGGCGAGATCGAGCAGCGCGGCGCGGCGCTAACCCCCAAAGGTCGCACACTCTACGACCGTCTGTTGGCGGAAGCGGGCACCGGCAGTGATAACCAGCATCATCAACAGCATCTGAGCGCGGTGTTTCGCGATTTCCCAGATGATGAAGATACCTTGCGCGAACAGGAACTGGCGTGGTTCCGCTATCGTTTGACCGCTAAGGGCACCCAGCATCCTCCGCAAACGGGAGAAACTCTGGTTCAACTGCTTGCTGAAGGGCGCGTGCAGGCAGAACCGATAGTGTATGAAGATTTTCTGCCAGTGAGCGCCGCGGGGATATTTCAGTCTAATTTAGGCGACGAAACGCACGCACGTAGCGCGGGCAATGCCAGCCGGGCGGATTTTGAAGCCGCGTTAGGTGCAGCGGTGCAGGATGAGATGGCGTTGTATCAGCAGATGCAGCAGCGCAGTCTGGCTCGTTGCGGTATACGTTAACGGCATAAGAAAACCGGTCTGTGAAGTGGCATCAGCACTTCAGCAGACCGGCTTCATTTCTTTTGATTTTTATTGCAAGCGCGAATCACGCACCAGCGTGTACTTCCCGGCACCCAAGAACATGATGGCGAGTGCGCCCAGCAGATAAAGCGCCTCTGTTTCCAGAGACCAGGCGCCAACATCTGTGCGATGCCAGACCGCGCCCATTTTTACCAGCAAGGTCGCAACAACCATGTTCACCGCAATAATGAAAGCCGCAGGGCGCGTCATTAAACCGATGATCACCATGACAGGTGCCACTATTTCCCCGATGTAAGCACCGTAAGCGATGAAACCTGGCATGCCTTTAACGGCCAACATATGAGCGATCCAGTCGACGCCATGCATCACCTTGAATTCGCCATGAAACAGCAGTAGGCCGCCAAACGTCAGACGTAACAGCAGTTTACCGAAGTCCGGGTGATCGCTCATCCGATTGAACATCTGGTTGATACCACCAAACATCGCGCTTCTCCGTCTCGCCAGGTTAACTTGTAACCTTAATGCAATTCGCCATGCCAGGGTTAGCCAAATAATTTGATGGAGATGTTCAATGGATCGAAAGCATATTCGGCTTAATCTGCAAATGCTTTCAGAACATGGACATTCGCTCAAGGCCTGCAAATAATGGAACCAAGCTTGATCTGGGAACCCGAGATGAAAAACGAACGACGTCTGAGGATCATGACCGCAGAGGGTGAACTCAGAGGCCTGATTGACGATGATCTTTTTGTCTTCAAGGGAATACCTTACGCCGCGCCACCTGTGGGCGCACTGCGCTGGCGTCCGCCACAGCCGGTTGCACACTGGCAAGAAGTACGTGAAGCCACGCAATGGGGTGATGCCAGCTGGCAAAACCGGGATTATTGCGTGGCAGTGGGTGGAGGCGATCCGGGCCGGTTCAATGAGGATTGTCTGTACCTGAACATCTGGACCCCAGACGTTGAGCCCTCCCGTCCCTTGCCGGTAATGGTGTGGCTGCACGGCGGAGGCTTTGCCATCGGCGCGGGTAGTCTTGATCCCTATCGTGGCAAAGCCTTAGCCGCGCAGGGCGTCGTAGTGGTCACGCTCAATTATCGTCTTGGCCATTTTGGCTTTTTCGCCCATCCGGCGCTGGATGCTGAATACCCGCCAGAAGCGGTGGTAAATAACTTTGCCTTGCTGGATCAAATCGCTGCGCTGCAATGGGTTCAACGCAATATTCCTGCCTTTGGCGGCGATCGTCACAATATCACGCTGTTTGGTGAATCATCGGGGGCGCGCAGCGTGTTGTCACTGTGCTGCTCTCCGCTGGCTGAAGGGTTGTTCCACAAAGGTATTGTCCAGAGTGCATACAGCTTGCCGGATGTGCCGCGCAGGAGGGCGCAACAAATCGGTAAACAGGTTGCAGCGCATTTTGGCCTGCCGGATCACGCCTCTGCCGAACAGCTTCGTCAGTTACCTGCCGATCAATTCTGGCCGCTGCAACGTCCACTGGGATTAGGTCCGGTGGCAATCAGCGGTGATGCGGTGCTCCCCAAACCGATGCTCGAAACCTTTATGGCCGGTAAACAGCATCGGGTGCCGTTGATGGTGGGAAGTAACAGTGATGAAGCCAGCGTACTGGATTATTTTGGTGTTGATCCTGCAACGGTGCTACAACAAATTCGCCGCAAAAATCGCCTGAGTTATGGCCTGATGAAATGGCTATACGATATTCACGACGATACCTTACTGGGCCGGGCAGTGGCGCGAGACATGGCGTTTACCGTGATCCCGTTACTGGTAGCGCAGTCTCAACACAGTATTGGCATGCCTGCCTGGCGATACTGGTTCGACTATGTGTCAGAGAATGCCCGCGACCTCTATCCACATGGCACCTGGCACGGCAACGAAATCCCCTATGTATTCAACACGCTGACCTCACTGAAACCGCTGCCTGAGCGGGATTACACTGCCGCAGATAAGCGCTTCGCCGACATGGTCAGTACCTATTGGGTGACCTTCGCCCGGGATGCCAGTGAGTTTAGCTATCGGCTGCAGGGCAAAATCGACTGGCCGGTGTGGCGTCCCCGTGAAGACCTGACATTAGCCCTCGGTGATCAGGGTAAACCGCAAGCGGTGTTGAAGGCACGTTTTATGCGTGGGCGGCTGCGTTTGTTCCGTCTGATGATGCGCAGTCACGTTAAGCTTTGATGAGCAGGCTAATAGTGAAATTGCGCAAATGAATTTATAAGGCAAATTTTCGGCTAATCCATTGATTTTAAGTAATAACATTTCCTATCCGGCTTAAGCAGACAGCAATTAATTAGCTTATTAAACCGTTACATTTTCCCAATCCACTGCCGATAAACGCAATATGCCCGATTTTATCGGGCCTCCTACGCGTTTCACACCAAGGGATTATGTATGGGAATCTTAAAAAACTTCACTATTCGCGCCGTCATGCTGACTATTCTCGGGCTGTTCTGCCTGCTGTGGTGCGGTGTCGGATTATTTAGTGTGCACTCGCTCAATGCCCTCGGCGAAGGGAATGAGATAGACCGTGAGCTGGTTAATCAGATGACGGTACTGAGTAAAGGCAACGATCAATATTTTCGTGTGGTGACGCGTCTATCCCGCGTGATGGAAGGGCGCGCATCGGGCGCGGCAGTGAGCGCGGATGCCTTCGCACCGGTGCAACAGGCGCTGGAGAGTATGAAAGCGCAGCTGGTGCAATTCAAAGCGATGGCACCTGGCCCAATGGACAGTGAAACGGTTAACAGCGTTATCGCCAGCTGGCAGAAATTGCTGGATGAGGGGATTGCGCCGCAGGTGTCGCTGGCACAGCAGAGCACCGTTGAAGCTTACCGCACACAGGCTAATAACGTGACGCCCGCCCTGAGCCGCGCCTTTGGCACCAGCGCGGAGGCGTTTAACAAAGCCGCAGGCATTAAGCTGGATGAAACCCGTGTCACCGTCGACAAACTCACCAACATTACCAAGGTGATTATTTTGGTCGCCGTGGTGTTCGGTCTGGTGATTTTGCTGTTCACCGACCGTTATCTGGTAGCGATGCTGGTGAAACCGCTAGAGCGCGTGCGTAACCATTTTGCGGTGATTGCCCAAGGCGATCTCAGCCAGCCAGTAGAGGATTTTGGTCGCAACTGTGTCGGCAAACTGGTGCCGCTGCTGCGTGCGATGCAGGACAGCCTGCGTGAAGCCGTGAGCGCCATTCGCAGCGGAACCGAGAATATCTATCGCGGCGCGGCAGAAATCTCATCCGGTAACAACGATCTCTCCTCCCGTACCGAAGAGCAAGCGGCCGCGCTGGAGCAAACGGCGGCCAGCATGGAGCAGCTCACGGCAACGGTGAAATTCAACGCCGACAACGCCCGTCAGGCCAGTTCACTGGCAGAAACGGCTACCGGCACCGCGCAGCAGGGCGGCCGTCTGGTAGGGGAAGTGGTCACCACCATGCAGGGCATTTCCGGCAGTTCGAAGAAAATCGCTGAGATTACCAACGTGATCAACAGCATTGCTTTCCAGACCAACATCCTGGCGCTTAACGCCGCCGTTGAAGCCGCGCGTGCGGGCGAACAAGGCCGTGGTTTTGCGGTAGTGGCCAGCGAAGTGCGTAATCTGGCACAGCGCAGTGCCGGGGCGGCGAAAGAGATCGCCACGCTGATTGAAGATTCCGTTCAGCGCGTGGATAAGGGCTCTGCACTGGTTAGTAGCGCGGGTAGTACCATGAACGACATTCTGAAGTCGGTGCAGGATGTGAATGAGATCATGAAGCACATTGCGGCTGCTTCTGAAGAGCAGAGTAAAGGCATTTCGCAGGTCGGAACCGCTGTTACGGAAATGGACAGCGTGACCCAGCAGAACGCCTCGCTGGTGGAGCAGGTTTCTGCTGCGGCCAGTGCGCTGGAGCGTCAAACGGAAGAGCTGCAGGCTTCTGTCGCGAAATTCCGTCTGTCGGACAGTGCGCCGTTAGGTAAAGCTCAGGCCGCGCCAGCCAGCACCGTTCTGCGCCGTCCGCTGTTAACCAGTACGCCTGTCGCTCAATCGAAGTCAGCCAGCGCCGATGAGTGGGTTTCATTCTGAGGCTGACACAACCACGCCACCAGGTCCGGCAGGAACGGTGGCGCATCCTGCTCTGCTCGCTGTAGCAGGCTGTAAGCGGCCCCGGTTGCCACCGTGTTGGCAAACGGGGCAATTAACCGGCCATTCGCCAAATCATTTTGCACCAGTGTCACATCCGCCACCGTCGCACCAAAGCCCTGAATCGCCGCGCTGATGGCCAGATCCATAGTGGCAAAGTGCTGATTGCGTGCCATCGACACATTGGCCGCTTGATCCGCCAGCCACATTTGCCAGTCTCTCGTATCATGGGTGGGATGCAAAAAAGTAAACCTCGCCAAATCGCTGATGCCCACGGGTGGCGTGATGTTGCTGCCCAGGACCGGTGTCAGTCGCTCATCAAATAAACGAATGGAACCGGCAGGCGGCGTGCCAAACACAATCGCCGCATCATAATTTTCCAGCTGTGAAGCGTGGTCCAGCGTAGTGGTCAGTGCCACATGGATTTCCGGCCGCTGTTGCTCCAGCGCCACCAAACGTGGCACCAGCCAGCGCATGGCACAGGTGGGCGCTTTCAGGCGAATTGAGGCATTGCTGCGGCTGGCTTTCTCTGTGGCATTCACCAGCATGGCATAACCTTGTTGCAGTTCGGGCAACAGCGCCGCGCCTTGCTCGGTGAGATGCAGACCACGCGCATGGCGTGCAAACAAGGGAAATCCCAGCCAGCTTTCCAGCGTGGCGATTTTACGGCTCACCGCACCCTGCGTAATGCATAATTCACTGGCGGCGCGTGTCAGGTTGAGATGGCGTGCGGTGACCAGAAAAGCATGGATGGCATTCAACGGCAAGGCGGAGCGGGACATAACGACCTCAAGCTATGATTTTTAATCATGGCTATTATGACAACAATTCGCTTGTCGACTCAAGCGTCTCACCGTTGAATAGAAATCTACTTTCCTTACGTGGTTATGCAACCTTGTGGAGCAACGATGACCTTGAACAGCAGTGTTAACATCTCTTCCAAACAGCCCGATGTCGGCACGACGATTTTCAGCGTCATCGGCCAGCTGTCAGCACAACATAAAGCCATCAACCTGTCGCAAGGTGCGCCGAACTTCCCGTGCGATCCGCATCTGGTGGAGCTGGTCAGTAAAGCCATGCGCGAAGGTCATAACCAATATGCCTCTCTGACCGGTTTACCGGCGCTACGTGAAGCGCTGGCTGAAAAAGTCGAGACGCTGTATGGCCAGCGCTATGATGCGGGCAGTGAAGTGCTGATCACCGGCAGCGCCAGCCAGGGTATTTACATGGCGATTTCGGCGCTGGTGCATCCTGGTGACGAGGTGATCTTCTTTGAACCGGCGTTCGACAGCTATGCGCCAGTGGTGCGTTTACAAGGCGCAACCCCGATTGGCCTGAAGTTGCAGGTGCCGGATTTTGCGATCAACTGGGATGAACTGCGCGCCACCATCACGCCGCGCACCCGGATGATCATCATCAACACGCCGCACAACCCCAGTGCGCAGGTGCTGACGCCAGCCGATTTGGAGCAGCTGGCAGCCTTAACCCGCAACACGGATATCGTGGTACTGTCCGACGAAGTGTACGAACACATCCTGTTTGATGGCCGTGCCCACTGCGGCATGGCAACCCATCCGGAACTGGCACAGCGCAGTGTGATCGTGTCTTCATTCGGCAAAACCTTCCACGTCACCGGCTGGCGCGTCGGTTATGCGCTGGCACCAGCCGCGTTGATGGAAGAAATTGTGAAGGTGCATCAGTTCATGATGTACGCCGCCGATACGCCAATGCAGGTGGGTTTTGCGCACTATCTGCAGAATCCGCAAAACTACCTGCAGCTGTCACCGTTCTATCAGGAAAAACGCGATCGCCTCCTGTCATTGATGCAAGATTCGCCGTTTAAGCTGCTGCCAAGCGCAGGTTCCTTCTTTATGTTGGCCAGTTACGGACATTTCAGTGACGAAAGCGACAGTGAAATGGTAAAACGTCTCATCGTCGATCACGGTGTGGCCACCATTCCGTTGTCGGCGTTTTATATGGACGGCACTGACAATAAATTAATTCGCCTGTCATTCGCGAAAGACGACGCAACACTGCAGGCTGGCGCGGAAGCGCTGTGCCGGGTTAAAGGGTAATTAGGGGAAGAATAATGAAAAAGTTAAACGCACTGTTTGTGGCGCTGGGTATGCTGACTTCTGCACACGCACTGGCACAGGAAACCTTACGCTACGGTCTGGAATCCCAATATCCGCCGTTTGAAAGCCGCAACGCACAGGGCGAGCTGGAAGGTTTTGATATCGAACTGGGTAAAGCGATTTGCGAAGTTGGCAAATTCGACTGTAAGTGGGTGGAAAGCAGCTTTGATGCGCTGATTCCGGCACTGCAGGCGAAAAAGTTTGATGCGATCAACTCGGCGATGAACATCACCGAAGCGCGTGCCAAAAGCATCGATTTCACCAAGCCAATCTACCGTATTCCGACCATGCTGATCGTTAAAGCCGGTGAGAAGTTGCTGCCAACGGCCGAGTCGCTGAAAGGCAAAAACATCGGCGTGCTGCAGGGTTCAATCCAGGAAACTTACGCTAAGAAGCACTGGGAACCGCAGGGTGTGACCGTGACCTCTTATCAGGACCAGAACCAGGTTTATAACGACATGGTGGCGGGCCGCCTTGACGGCACGCTGGTGATGTCAGCTGCGGGTCAGTCTGGTTTCCTCGATAAGCCACAGGGCAAAGGTTTCGCCTTTGTTGGCAAGCCGGTTGAAGATGACACCATCCTCGGTTCCGGTATCGGTTTCGGCCTGCGTAAGGGTGATGCCAAGCTGAAAGGTGAACTGGATGCGGCTATCACGAAAGTGCAGGCTGACGGCACCATCACCAAGCTGGCGGCGAAATTCTTCCCTGGCATTGACGTGACCGCAGCGAAATAACATCAAGCGCCACTCTGGCGCGCTGCGCCGTTAAAACCGGATTAAATTAAGGCTGCCATTGTTAATCTATGGCAGCCTTTTTCGTTTACGTCGAAGTGGGTGGCATTGCCTCCCAACGGTTGCCGGACCCTCCCTGTGCCTCTGACAGCATTAAGATCTGCCGGTAAAGTTCTTGCTTATTTCGCCGCCAGATAACACAGCGCTTCGGCCACCTGATAGGATTTCACAAACGAGGGCACCGGTAAAAACTCAAAGCGTGAGTGGAAATTGTGGGCGCCGGTAAAGAAGTTCGGTGTCAGCAATCCTTTGGCCGATAAAGCCGCACCGTCTGTGCCGCCGCGCATCGGGATGACTTTCGGCTCCACACTCACTTGTTCGAGCGCCGCAAATATCAAGTCAATCGCACGACGATCTTCCCCAATCGCATTGCTGATGTTGCTATAGGTATCGTTGATGGTGAGTGAAACATGCCCGGTAGGATAAAGCGCGGCGATCTCATCCGCGACTTCCACCAACTGCTGTTTTTTCTGATCGAAACCCTGTAAATCAAAGTCGCGAATCGAGGCTTTCAACACCGCACGGCTGGCGTTGGCATTGATATCGTTAAACCAGATATAGCCCTCGCGGCCTTCGGTATGCTCTGGCGTGGCCAGGCGATCAAAGCGTGAAATAAAGTCGTGCGCCATCAGCAGCGGATTCACCAGCACGCCTTTGCCGGACATCGGATGCGCTGGCATACCGGTAAACACCAGTTCCGCCGCCGCCGCATTAAAGTTCTCATACACCACTTCACCCAGCTCACAGCAATCGATAGTCCAGGCAAAATCGACGTTAAAGCGAGTTTCCAAATCCAGCGCTTTGGCGCCGCGCAATCCAATCTCTTCATCCGGCACAAACGCCACCACGATATCGCCATGATCGCCTTTGAGGTTTTCCATCAGCGTCATCACCACCGTCACCGCCGCTTTATTGTCGGCGCCGAGCACGCTGGTGCCATCGCTAAAAATAATCTCCTGGCCGTGATAGGGCGCGATCTCCGGATGTTCCGCCACGCGCAGCCAGATATCCTGCTGAGCGTTCAGGCACAAATCGTCACCGTTAAACGTCAGGATTTGCGGATGGATATCCGGTGATAAACCTACGTCAACCGTGTCGATATGGGTAATAAAGCCGATGCGCGGTGCATCGGGCCGATTGCCCGGTTTCACTGCGGTCACCGTGGCATGCTGATCGATGACGATATCCTGCAACCCAAGCTCACGCAGTTCCTGCGCCAGCAGCTCCGCCATCGCATGTTGTGAAGGGGTGCTGGGCAGCGTGGTGGATTTGGCATCGCTCTGGCTGGAAACCGCCAGATAACGGTAAAAACGCTGGGTCAGTTGGCGAGCGAGTTGGTCTGTCATCACATTTCCTTATTAGCTTTGCGCGATGTGCATTACACACCTCGGATAAATCGTGTTATTTATCAATAAATACCGATGCGGACTCATGGAAGTCAACAAAAACGAGGATCACAATGAAAAAGATGATGGCAAAGTTCACACTCAGCGCGTTGTGTTTAGCGGTAGCAGGCGGGGTATCGGCAAAAACGCTGGTTTACTGTTCTGAAGGTTCGCCTGAGAATTTCAATCCGCAACTTTACACTTCAGGTACTAGCGTGGATGCCAGCGCAGTGCCGATTTTCAATCGTCTGGTAGACTTCAAGCCTGGCACCACAGAACTGGTGCCAAGCCTGGCTGAAAGCTGGGATATCAGCCCGGACGGCACGGTATACACGTTTCACTTACGCAAAGGGGTTAAATTCCAAAGCAACAAACTGTTTAAACCCTCGCGCGACCTGAATGCCGATGATGTGATCTTCTCGTTTATGCGTCAGATGGATCCCAAAAACCCCTACCATAACGTCTCCGGTGGCAACTACAGCAATTTCGATAGTCTGGAACTGGCGAAGCTGATCAAGAATATAGAGAAAGTGGATGACAATACGGTGCGCATCACGCTGGCGCATGCGGAAGCGCCATTCCTCGCCGATTTGGCCTGGTACTTCGCCTCGATTCACTCTGCGGAGTATGCCGATCAGATGCTGAAGGCCGGTACGCCAGAGAAAGTGGACATGGAGCCGATCGGCACCGGGCCCTTTGAGCTGGTGCAATATCAAAAAGACTCACGCATCCTCTACAAAGCCTTCCCGGATTACTGGCAGGGCAAAGCGAAACTGGATCGCATTGTCTTCTCCATCACCCCAGATGCCTCGGTGCGCTATGCCAAGCTGGAGAAAAACGAGTGCCAGATTATGCCGTTCCCTAATCCGGCCGATCTGGAAAAAATGCGCACGAACCCTGACCTGACGCTGGAACAGAAATCGGGTTTAAATACCGGTTTCCTGTCGTTCAACACCACTAAAGCGCCACTGGATAACGTTAAAGTCCGCCAGGCACTGGCGATGGCGATTAACAAGCAGGCGATAATTGACGCGATCTTCAAAGGCACCGGCACGGTGGCGAAAAATATTCTGCCGCCGGATGTCTGGAGCGCCGACAAGGATCTGAAAGATTACGATTATGATCCGCAGAAAGCCAAAGCGTTGCTGCAGGAAGCGGGCATTAAACCTGGCACCGAAATCTCGCTGTGGGCGATGCCGGTACAGCGTCCTTACAACCCGAA
>JRUP01000058.1 GCA_000773965.1 Enterobacter cancerogenus | reverse complement strand
CTCAAGCAGGCTGTCCTCAATGTTGCCCTTCTGAAAAATCAGCAGCGACCCGAGCAGCAGGCAGGCGGTCAGGATCACCCCGCCGACGGAGAGTGAGATGAGAAGCGTGCGGAGGCGGAATTTTTTCAGCGGCATGGCGTCAGGGGCCCGGTTAAGGTGTCATCAGAGTGTAACGCCTGCGGCCCCGGTCAAAAGGCAGAACAGCGCACCTTTTCTGTGCCGCACGGCGGGATGGCGGGAGCCGGCACGTCCGCGCCAGCTTAGCGTAATTCCTCCTTCCTAATGCAACTTAATCTGATAATTCCCTGTTTAACGTGATATTCATGGATTAATGTCACGGAAAATGATTAATAAAGCGGTGCCGTCTCACCACGGTACAAATCAACGATTAGCCCGTGAAGGCTTGCGGGCATTTTTTTATCGTGCCGGACGTTTTATTTCATGAAGGCGGGCCGGTGCCACACAGATAAAAGGGATATACTCCCCGCGCTGCACACACAACGCGTCTGCACAGCAAACGAAGAGAGCTGACGTCTCCGCCCTTCTGCACCTGACTCAGGTCCGGACGGCCGGAGGCGTGTTGTCCGGTATTTACGGAACGTCCTGACCGCGCACCCGCGCGGTTTTTTTTCGCCGGCGGCGCACAGGCGAACTTATGCACCCGTGCGGTGGATAACCCTGTGGGCAGGGTGCATACACCATCGGCCAGGGAGCGCTCCATGCCCGACGGCGGGTGGCGTACAAATTTCATACAGGCGGGCCGTTCATGAACAAGATGCTGCTGCTGTTAGTGCTCATAGCGCCCCCCTTATGGGCGCAGCGGGCAGCCTGCACTCCCGGCTCCGGCACCTGCATCACGTCTTCGGAGGATAAAAACGTGTTTCTGCACGCTACCTGCGATGACGACGGAGCGCTTCTGATTTCGCTGGAGGCGCCGCACGGCAGACTTTCGGATGCTGACATACATAACCGCGCAGGGCAGGACGGCGGCGGATGGACGTGTGCCAGCGGGGCCCTGCGGGGCCACTGCAACATTCTCTACGCCCGGGTGCCCGGCGCGATGCTGGACATGCTGTCCGGGAGTGCGGGCCGCGAAGTCCGGCTGTCCGGCGCCCTGCCGGAAGGACGCCCCCTGCATTTTTCTTCCGCCAGCCTGCGCCTCTGGGCTGGCGCCCTGCCCGCGCGCTGCCACTGAGCCCTGCCCCCCGGTGATCGCGGCCCGCACTGCCAGGAATCCTCTTATTCACGTGCGCCCGGTTGCCTTAACGGTAGCGGCGGTCTTTGCTTAAACCACTGCGGGTATACAGCAGGTTAAGCGGAGAAGAAACGCCATGGGTCCCGTACGCTGCCGGCGCTGCTGTGCACCTCTGACCACGGAGGATCGTTATTATTTTATCAGCCACTGTGAGACCTGCGACACGGACATCCGGCATCAGGCCGGTGAGGCACACACACCCGTAAAGTCCCCGATGTATGTGATGAGGGGCGTCTTTTTCATATTGCGCCGTTACCGCCATATCCGGACGGCCGGGCGCTGACCTCTCGGCGGAAAAGTGACTTCTGCCAGGAGGTGGCTTTTCAGAGGAACCGAAACGATTCGGATATTAAGAAAATACACATCCCAGCGTGATTTTATTTATTTCCGGATTGTTAACAAAAGGTAGGTTACAGGAACCCCCGCATCATTTTAATATAAGACCAGCTTGTCATTCTTTTAATAAACTTTTTCGGGCAGGTGAATTTCCTGCCCTCCCAGTCAAGATTAAACCACTGAAAATCATCATCCTTTATCTCATCTATCATACTTAAAGCCTGCTCTGGCGTCCGGAAAGCATAAGCCTTCATCACGCCTTCACGGGTGCACAAATCAATGTGAACCATATAACCCCCGGGTGAAAAAATATTGTGATTTCATATTATTTTAATAACACGGTCATAATAGACCTGTTTTCTCACGGTGCGTTATTTATTTTCGTTATGATTGCGTAAAAAAGGCGCTCCTGAAAAGTTGCATAAAATACCTGATTATATTTGTGTTAAATAAACAGGAATTCTGATGGCAAAATTCCTGGTCATAAATTAAATGGATCTAATCACGTTAAATCAGATTAACGCATAAGATCATGCTGCATGCTCATCAGACTTATGCCTGCACATCCGGATAACCTACCCGCTGCGGCGCATGAGTTCTTTCAGGACTCCGGCCCAGCTCACGTCCTCCGCGTTCTTGCGGTTGTGGTGCAGAAATTCGGCGTGATGAAGCAACTGCTCGCCCATTTCAGCAAGTCACCCCCTTGATTAAGGATAGCGTTGCATCGAGCCATTGAACTCACAGCCAGGAGCGGACGTCAGTATCAGGCGCCGGAAAAAGGGCATACCGGCGCTTTAAGTAAGAGGCCAAAAGTTTGAGTAAGGCACACATGTCTTTAACTCAGACAATGGAAAGCGTCTTTTGAAAAACTTTCCGTTATTGACCCAACCATATAAAGCCATGCCATTTTCACATTCGAGCACAACCATTGTAATTCTTCTTTTTCGACGCCGAACAATTGTGCCCACTTCCATCGTGTTGATGCCTGTCTGGAGAGGCCTTTCCCATCTTCATGTCTGTTTGAGAGCACCGATCTGACAATAAATTCGTTACTCTTTTTGAGTTCGTCAATTTCGGGCTGAATTTTCCCAAAAATCGCATCCCTTCCAGGATCATGAAAATGCTTATTGCCATTGTTCGTGGGCTTTCATCGCACCGAAAAAGCTGCTGCGTCTGACCTCTACATAATATTCTTTCCAACTGATTGATTATTTTGTTGAATTTATGATGAACCTTACTTTTTACTTCTGCATCACCCGGTAGAAGTTCACTGGCCGCGGCAATGGTAAAACAACCTTTTTCTCCATCAGGAGAAGATGATAAAAGCGCTACAAATTCTAACGTTTCGCGCAATGCCATTTCTGGAGAAAACTCCGCATCGCGTTCTGCTGCTCTGGAAGCACCTTCATCCATGTATTGCTGTAAGGCCGCGAGATAGATTGTGCGTTTATCAGGGTAAAGCTGCTTATAAATACTGGCACTTGCAAGGCCAGAGGCTTTCATTAGGTCTGACATTGATGTTGCCCGATCTCCGCGAACCTGACGCGTAAATGACGCGCGTACCAGCTGCGTCACCACGTCGTCCCAGCTCCATTCCTTATCATCCGGGACTGGCAGCTCGACGCAGCTCGCGTCCGCGCCGATGATCCGGTTCCCGTGGTGATAAAACGCTTCGTCGCCGTTATCGAGACGGATAAAAGTGTATTGGCCCAACACGCGGATGATGTCGTTCTGCATCACGGGTGCCAGCGCGAAAGGTAAGTTAAGGGGGTTTGCGATGCTCATGGCTGCACCTCCAGCTGCTGGCATACGGCACGCATAAAATGCGGCCATTTGCTGAACTTCATTTTTGGAACGCGCACGCCACACCCGCTGTTAAAGCCTTTTACAAATGCCTGTGCCTATGCCTGTGCGACGATTTGCGGGTCAAAATTCATAACTTCTCCTTAGTGCAGATTTTGATGAGGCAGCCAGGTGGGGCCGGCCGCCGTGAACGAAGCAGGGGCTACCCTGCTTTTTTTACGCCTGAACAGCAGCTGTTGCTGCCGCGCTATCCTTCTTCAGCTCTTCGGCCAGCCACTGGCTGGCGTTCATCTACGCTTTCTCGCCGTGCTTTCCAAAATGGTTCAGTGCCAGATGACCGGCTTTTGTCAAGACCTCCAGAATGGAGGCAGGCAGGTTAGATTCAGGCACATTCATCGCCTGAACCCTTACGGTTTTTGCCATGTCATGCAGCTCAACCCAGAAAAATTCACGGCGCACGCTCAGTGCCAGCGTCTTATCGTTCAGGCCGGTCAGAGGTTCCAGACGGTCATGCAGCGTCTTACTCACACCGCTGCGGTTGATATCAGTACGAAGCCCGCGGGCTGCTTCATCTTCAAAGTTAAAAGCGCGGCAGATAAGGCAGCCTGACGGCTCGCGGCCCGGCTTGCCGGGGAGCCGAAGGGGGCCATGTTTTTGCTGTTGCTGTTAAAGCATATTTTTATGCGGCGGGAAGTCCGAACTGACAGGAGAAAGACTAAAGCTAAACCGGGCCGATAGATTATGGCCATACACATCCGGGCGGAGAGGACCGGTGCGCCAGCACCGGTTTTCCCGGCCCTCAGGGCGGCAGTATTGCCATTCGGGGCTGGCAGAAAGCACAAAGTAAAACCGCGCCAGGCGGCGCGGTGTAGGGTGATCTTTCGCAGGGTTACTTGCCGGGCCGATCTTGTGCGGAAGCGGCCAGCACGCCCGGATGCAGGTGCACGCCGGAAACGTCTGTGGTGGCACGCGCTTTGTGCAGATCGCAGGCGGCCTGCATGGATAACCAGAGGCGAGCCGCAATACCCAGCCCCGCCTCCAGTCGCACCGCCATTTCCGGGCTGACTGATGCCTTACCGCTGGCGACCTTACTCAGCGCCGCTGCTGATACGCCCAGCTCTTTCGCCAGCACGCGCAGGCCGATGTTATTATCTTCAATGTACTCGGTGATCAGGCCGCCCGGATGCGGGGGATTGAACATGGCCATCAGTGGTAGTCCTCCAGGTTGAGAATATAGGCATCACCGTCCGTGAATTCGAAGGTGATGCGCCAGTTAGCCCTGACCGTGATGGAAAACAGGTTTTTCCTGTCGCCCTTCAGGGGGTGAAAACGAAAGCCCGGATAGTTTCTGAATTCATCCGTGGAAAGCGCCTCATCGATGACCAGCAGGCGAAGCCGGATGCGTTCCGCGTCCTTTGCCTGTACGCCGCTGATATCACCTTTCTCAAACAGCTTCTGTAATCCTTTGTGCTTCCAGCTTTTAATCACTTTTCGGCTCCGCGTTTCCTGTTAAGAAACAGTATATCATATGTTTCGTCACGAGAAACACTCTGTGTTTTTATTTTTCATCGCCCTGAGAGAGGATGCTCCGGGGCGTCAGCTTGTTTGGCACCAGCCAACGGTTCATGCCCTTCTGCGCGCTGTCCATGTGCAGCGATCGCAGGTGAATTTCTCCTGCCACTTCGCAGGCAACGTCTCCTGCATACGGCTGCAGGGTTTCCAGACCGTTCAGCGACGGAAAGCGCTGCGCCCACGCGGCGATCATGTTCTTCATATCGTTTTCCGGCACGCTGTCACACCAGGCGGCTAACCATCTGCGCAAGGTCTCCGGCGTGCGAAATGCCAGCTCAGTTTCAGCCTGGCGGATGCGGTTCTCCAGCGTGCGCTCACGGTAGTCCGCCGCCTGCCGTTCCCGCCGCGTAGCGTGGTTAATTGTTTTATCTGCAGCATGTTTTGCACGTTCTGCCCGACGGAATACGGCCTCCGGAAACAGCGTGGTGGCCAGCTCGTCCGGCAGCGGCAGCGGGCACACCTCCCCCGCCGTGCTGAGGAACATATCCAGCGCGCCTTCCCACTCCGGCAGCGGCGCGCGCTTTTAGCGCGGGCGCAGGTAAATGCCCCGGATGCGGTTCAGTGCCTGGACGCTGACGCGGCTCCTGCCGCTCAGCTGCTTCATAAACGCGGCGGCGTAGGGATGACCACCTCCCGGGGATGAATCTCCACACTTGAAATAGATCCCTGAAACAGTTCTTCGTAAGCCAGCAGCTGATTCTGGTTATTCAGAAAAGCGACCGCGAACACTTCCCGCCCGAGCCCGGCAAGCTTCGCCCTGGAGAACTCTTCAGATATCTCAGGTGAGGTAAAGCTGGTGCAGGTCGGGTAACGGTGATCGATGGCGCGCACGGCCTCCTCGAGGATTTGGCTCTCCGTGGCCATCACGTAATTTCCCTGCGCATCACGAAACTGCAGGCGGGTTAAAAAGCGAACGTTATCACTGAGGTGTGCAACTCTTGATGCTGTCGATTCAGACGCCGTATCGTTGATGTCTGACTTTTTTTTGCGGATCTTCTTCTCGACCGGCGCACGGTCAGTGGTCGCATTGTGGGTAATGTTAACGAGAGTGTTTTGCATGGCATCGCTCCTTAATCGGGCTGAGTGGGTGCAGCACGCGCTGCGGACCCGAAAAAGACCTTCTCTGACGCGGGTTTCTTCTTTCCGGTCTGGCCTTTCGCGGCAAAGGGCAAAGGAGCAACGACGAAGTGAGGGCATAAAGGGGCGACGACAAAAGTTTTTGCGGCCCCTGGCGAAAAGTTTTTGGCGGCGTGCACTTCACCCCTTTCTGCCTGAACCGGCGGTGCTACGACCCGCCCTCCGCGCAAGGGCTGGCCGGAATGCAGGGAAGCTTCAGAAGGGACGTTGCAGACCGCCCCGCGGGCTGGCCTTAAAGGCCCGGCGGGGTTTTGCCGGGACGGTGAACGCGACGGCGAAGCCGGCAGCCGCCGTTGACCTCAGCCATCAGACCTTAGCCGTCAGGCACGGAGCGCGGCCTTTCGCGTTCCGGCGGAGCTAACCGGCTTTGCCGGTTAGCACAGTAGGGCTCGACGACCCGGCTTGCCGGGAAGCCGAAGGGGGCCATGTCCCGGATGTTTGTTCATATTTTGAGTGTATTTTTCATGGTTCTGCCCGCGCTGGCTTGACTCCAGAAGTACTCGCCTGTCACGCTAAAAATTCGGGACAGTTACGGATTAACACACAAGCATGAAAAATATATGAGATTGAATTAATGATAAATAGTGCGAAATCACTCTCTGCTTAGGTTCCTCTTAAGCAGACTGTCCAGGAATTCGAATAAGGCCACCGAGACCGGCGCCGAAGGCGCGGGACCCGGGGCCGCCGCGACTGCGGCAGAGTTTTTTTCGCCTTTACCGGGGCGCCATTCGAAACGAAAAAAAGCGCTATAATTCAGACGGACATAGAGCACTGCCTTTCTTCTTTATGGTTAAGGATTAACCCGTAGCCGTTGCCGACGTTCCGGTTCCGTTATGAAGCGCCCCTGTCTCTGGGGGCTTTTTTTACCGTTTATCCGGGCTTCCGTGCCCTGCTCCGGTTAACCCTTCAGCGCGTCCATTACTTTTTCATTGCCGCATTCTCATGGGGCCAGAGACGCAGGGCGCTCCCCTCCCCACCCTGCGCGTCTTCCAGCCTCATAAAATCTCCCGCCACGCGCAGCACCTGAGCCAGCGCGGCGGCCGACACGCAGACTTCCCGCGCCTGTTTATCCTGCTCACGGATGTTGTCCAGCATCACCCTCAGCGTGTCTTCGTCAATGCCATACTCGTGGTGGCCATCGACGCCTTCGATCTGAGCCAGTATTTCGGCCGCTTGTTCCTCCGTCACGCTGTCATCATCAAGTACGGCCAGTACGTCCTCTTTAGTCCAGATAATCAGTGAAATCTGCTCGTCGGCGCGGTGACGCGAAGCAGTTTTACGCACAGCGCGTTTACGGATCCAGGACAATGGCGCCGGGGTGCGTGAAGGTCTCAATCAGCGGTCGCAGGGCGCTGACCGGCTTTTCGGTCGGGTGATGGCGGTTGCCGGTGTACTCCCACGGCATCACATCCGGCAGCGGCTTTGCCGGCAGCGCCGGGCGCCCTTTGGCCAGCACGTAGGCGCTTTCGTGCTGGTAGCCCACGAAGGCCGACTTTGAGGCGTAAGGCTTGGTGAATACGATGTGGCCCACCACGCGGAACCCCGCCGCCTTCAATGCCTGCATAAAAATGTCTATCCGGTTCCAGCCGTAGAAGCTCACCGCCAGGCTGTTGTCTTT
>JRUP01000057.1 GCA_000773965.1 Enterobacter cancerogenus | reverse complement strand
CCGGTTGGCGCCACTCAGGTTGAGCGCCGTGCTATCCGTGAATCTGCACAAGGTGCAGGCGCGCGCGAAGTGTTTCTGATTGAAGAGCCGATGGCAGCCGCAATTGGTGCTGGCCTGCCGGTATCTGAAGCAACCGGTTCGATGGTGGTGGATATCGGTGGTGGTACCACTGAAGTGGCCGTTATCTCCCTGAACGGCGTGGTCTACTCTTCTTCTGTACGTATCGGTGGTGATCGCTTCGATGAAGCTATCATTAACTATGTGCGCCGCAACTACGGTTCACTGATTGGTGAAGCCACTGCGGAACGTATCAAGCACGGCATTGGTTCTGCCTATCCGGGTGATGAAGTACACGAAATTGAAGTACGTGGTCGTAACCTGGCTGAAGGTGTACCGCGTGGCTTTACCCTGAACTCCAATGAAATCCTCGAAGCGCTGCAAGAGCCGTTGACCGGTATCGTGAGTGCAGTAATGGTCGCGCTGGAACAGTGCCCACCAGAACTGGCTTCTGATATTTCCGAGCGCGGCATGGTGCTGACCGGTGGTGGCGCATTGCTGCGCAATCTGGATCGTCTGCTGATGGAAGAAACCGGTATTCCGGTTGTCGTTGCAGAAGACCCGCTGACCTGCGTCGCGCGCGGCGGTGGTAAAGCGTTGGAAATGATCGACATGCACGGCGGCGATTTGTTCAGCGAGGAGTAAATCCTCATCGGCTGAGACCGTGGTCAAATTGCGCAGGGAGTCGCGCCTATCGACGCTGCGCACGACGGCGAAATGCGTCCAGCCCTGGAGGCGTTAGTCATAAGACTGGCGCTTCTTCCCTGATGTCGAGGAACACGCAGAATTTATGAAGCCGATTTTTAGCAGGGGGCCTTCCCTGCAGTTGCGTCTCTTTCTGGCAGTCATTGTGGCTATCGCGATCATTATCGCAGACAGCCGCGTGAGCTCCTTCTCCCAGATCCGCAACTACCTGGACACGTCGGTAAGTCCATTTTATTTTCTGGCAAATGGGCCGCGACAGCTTCTTGACGGCGTCTCAGAAACGCTGGCTTCACGCCAGCAGCTCGAGCTGGAAAACAAAGCGCTGCGCCGTGAGCTCTTCCTGAAAAACAGTGACCTGCTGATGCTGGGGCAATACAAGCAGGAAAACGCACGTCTGCGTGAGCTGCTCGGCTCGCCACTGCGTCAGGATGAGCACAAGATGGTGACCCAGGTGATTTCAACCGGCACCGATCCGTATACCGATCAGGTGGTTATCGATAAAGGCAGCGTAAACGGTGTTTACGAAGGCCAGCCGGTAATCAGTGATAAAGGTGTAGTGGGTCAGGTGGTGGCTGTGGGTCAGGTGACCAGCCGTGTACTGCTGATTTGTGATGCTTCGCATGCGTTGCCGATTCAGGTGTTACGTAATGATATTCGCGTGATTGCGGCGGGTAACGGCTGCAGTGAAGATTTGCAGCTGGAACATCTGCCGGGCAACACCGACATTCGTGTCGGTGATGTGCTGGTGACGTCAGGCCTCGGCGGGCGTTTCCCTGAAGGCTACCCGGTTGGCGTGGTCTCTTCCGTGAAAGTCGATACCCAACGTGCCTACACCGTGATTCAGGCGCATCCGACGGCAGGCCTGCAACGTCTGCGTTACCTGCTGCTGTTGTGGGGCGCGGATAAGAATGGCGACATGCCAATGGCACCAGATGAAGTTCACCGCGTGGCGAATGAGCGTCTGATGCAGATGATGCCGCAGGTCTTGCCGCCAGCTGGCGAAATGGGCCCACCGGCACCGGATATGATGCAGCCTACGCAGCAAATGGGGCCGCCGGCACCCGCTAACAGCAGTCGTTCGCAAGGGATTCCTGCGAACACACGCGGAGGCCAGCCTTGAGTCGATATCGCAGCCAGGGCCGATGGGTTATCTGGCTGTCCTTTCTGATTGCCCTCATTCTGCAAATCATGCCCTGGCCGGAACAAATCTACATGTTCCGGCCTTCATGGCTTTTGTTGATCCTGGTTTACTGGGTTCTGGCATTACCGCACCGGGTTAATGTTGGTACAGGCTTCTTTTTAGGGGCCGTGATGGATCTGGTGGCCGGTTCCACGCTGGGGGTGCGCGCGCTGGCGTTCAGCATCATCGCGTATCTGGTGGCCTTCAAATTTCAGCTATTCCGAAATCTGGCGTTGTGGCAGCAGGCATTAATGGTTATGGTGCTGTCGCTCGCGGTGGATGTCATTGTTTTCTGGGCTGAATTCCTGGTCATCAACGTCTCATTTCGCCCGGAAATCTTCTGGAGCAGTGTGGTCGACGGCATTCTATGGCCCTGGCTATTCTTATTAATGAGAAAGATTCGCCGACAGTTCGCTGTTCAGTAAGGAAGACTATGATAAGCCTGTATCTCGCATCCGGTTCACCGCGTCGACGTGAACTGCTCACGCAATTGGGTCTGCAGTTTGAACGTCTGATTACCGACGTTGAAGAGCAGCGCCAGCCAGAAGAAGCGGCGGAAGTGTATGTTCGCCGTCTGGCTTTGGACAAAGCGCGAGCTGGCGTGGCGGTCGCGCCGCAGGATTTACCGGTGCTGGGTGCAGATACCATCGTGGTACTCAACAATGACGTGCTGGAAAAGCCGCGCGATGCTGCACACGCAGCGCAGATGTTGAGTCAACTCTCCGGGCAAACGCATCAGGTGATGACCGCCGTCGCGCTGGCTGACAGTGCACGCGAGCTGGATTGCCTTGTCACCACTGACGTGACATTCCGCAATATCACGGCAGAAGAAATCTCGCACTATATTGCCAGCGGCGAGCCGATGGACAAAGCCGGCGCGTACGGAATACAGGGTCTGGGCGGCAATTTTGTCCGCAAGATTAATGGAAGCTATCACGCCGTAGTGGGATTACCGCTGGTTGAAACCAATGAGTTGCTGAGCCACTTTCAGTCACTGCGTGCGTTAAGGGGACAAGATGACGGCTGAGCTGCTGGTTAACGTTACACCTTCTGAAACCCGTGTTGCCTATATTGATGGCGGCATTCTGCAGGAAATTCACATTGAGCGCGAAGCACGGCGCGGTATCGTTGGGAATATCTATAAAGGTCGCATTAGCCGCGTTTTGCCCGGCATGCAGGCCGCGTTTGTTGATATTGGCATGGATAAAGCCGCCTTTCTGCA
>JRUP01000056.1 GCA_000773965.1 Enterobacter cancerogenus | reverse complement strand
TTCATATTCAGCCGGTGGCATCTGCTCGCTCGAACCATGCCGACGCTTACTGTTATAAAACATTTCGATGTAATCAAAAATATCGCTTCTGGCTTCGTCTCTCGTTCCGTAGATCTTTTTCTTAATCCGTTCGCGTTTCAGTAGCTGGAAAAAGCTTTCCGCAACCGCGTTGTCATGGCAGTTACCACGACGACTCATGCTACCTTCCAGACCGTGTGATTTCAGGAACGGCTGCCACTCATGGCTCGTGTATTGACTGCCCTGATCAGAGTGAACCAGTACCTGTTTTTGGGGATTACGCCTCCACACCGCCATTAGTAATGCGTTCAGGACAATCTCTTTTGTCATACGAGGTTGCATTGACCAATCGATAACTTTTCGGGAGAACAGGTCAACCACCACGGCCAGATACAGCCAGCCTTCGTGGGTTCGGATGTAGGTTATGTCCGTCACCCAACGCTCATTCGGTGAGTCTGGATTGAACTGCCGCTGGAGCCTGTTGGGTGCCACGATGCTGGCTTTGCCTTTACTTACCCGTGGGCTACGGTACCCAACCTGAGCTTTTATTCCTGCACGCCTCATGAGCCGCCAGACCCGGTTCACTCCACACTGTTGCCCAGTATCACGCAGATCGAGATGGATCTTGCGATAACCATAGACGCAGCCAGACTCAAGCCAGAACTGCTTGATCTGCCCGGTCAGCATCTGGTCTGCCTGGTGACGCTGTGAATGTGGCTGTTGAAGCCAGAAATAAAATCCACTCGGATGAACATCCAGAATCCGACAGAGCAATCGAACAGGCCAGCAACGGCTGTTGTCGCGGATAAAGGCGTACCTCAGTCGGACAGCTTTGCGAAGTACGCCGCGGCTTTTTTTAATATGTCCCGTTCGTCGGTAACCCGCTTCAGTTCTTTCTGGAGACGGCGGATCTCAGCCTGAACATCTGACTGTGCATTATGAGTGGGAGAATCCGGACCGTACTTCTTCATCCAGGCGTAAAGGCTGTGGGTGGTGATATCGAGACGTGTTGCAACGCTGGAAACAGAATGACCACGCTCAACAACCTGTTTGACTGCTTCAATTTTAAACTCTGCAGGATAACGCTTACCGCTCATGG
>JRUP01000055.1 GCA_000773965.1 Enterobacter cancerogenus | reverse complement strand
CAGCCTGCCGGCGGTGATGACGGCGCTCTCCTCCGCGTGGTGGGGCCGATTTGCCGATCGCTTTGGCCGGCGGTTATCATTACAGCGGGCGCTAACAGGACTGACTCTGGCCTTTGTCCTGGCGGGCGTATCGCCTTCATTGCCCTGGCTGATTGTCGCACTGGCATTGCAGGGAGTCGCGGGGGGAACGCTGGCAGCAGCCAATGGTTATCTTTCTCTCCACCTGCGTGGCGAGGATCTGGCCAAAGCACTTAACTGGACGCAGTCATCTGCAAGACTGGCGCTCCTGAGCGCACCGCCGCTCATGGGCGCAATACTGATGTGGCAGCCCGACATTGGCCACCATTTGTGGCTGGGCCTGGCTGTTTTGCCGCTGTGCGGTTTAGTGGTCAGCCTCCGATTAACGCCCGACCCCGTTACTGAATCTCCAGCGCCTGAGACAAAGCACAGGCAAGTGAAAACCACTTTTCCCCATCTGTGGGTGATTCAGTTCCTGTTTAATTTTGCGATGGTGGTGACGTTCCCCTACTTCCTGCCCTATGCCGCACACTGGCTGCATTCAGACGTCCTCATTGGCGTGTTATACAGCTGGCCGCATCTGATCTACCTGCTGCTGTTGCCTCTCTGGCATCGGCTCACAGGGCGCAGTGTCTATTTTGTTCCCGGCATGTTGCTGATGGCACTGGCGGCATTGTGGCATATGCAACTTAACGCAACACCCGCGCTGCTGGTGGCCCGCACTTTGTTTGGTTGCGGCATGCTGCTGGCATACAGCGGCGCCAATCAGATGCTGAGCGACAGCATTCGCCAGCACAGCGCCGGCAAGCAGTTTGGGCAGATTGATGCCGCGGGCAAATGGGCTGGCGTTGCGGCCGGCGTGGCTGCTGGCTGGCTGGTTACGCATTGCTCATTACAGGCGCCATTCCTTGCGTCTGCGCTGGCAGCCTCCGGCGCCATCGCACTTTTTATTTTCTCTCCCTTACGAGGATCAGGTTATGTCCGTATCACTCGCCGTTCGTAAAAATCCCTTACTGGCCCCCAAAGTCAGCCTCGAAAGAGAGCAGGCAGAATTTGCAGGCCTGACTGCTCTGCTGAACTGCTATATCCGGGAATTTGCCCGTCCGGCTGGACGTGTTAAGCAGGTACAGCAGGGTAATATTCCTCTGTCGCTCGCCAGCCGCATGGTCACCGGGAACGTCATTTTGCTGGAGATGGGTAGCGATGGCAGCACGCTGTTCGCTATCCGTGCTTCATGCTGGAGTTTGCTGGACCGTGGCGATTATATCGGCACGCCGTTCATCAAACAGTTTGGCCGCCCATGGCGGGCCGTCCGCTGCAGCGAAGCAATGGCACTGCTCGTCAGTGATATGGTGAATCAGACCGGTCAGATGCCGGATCTGGAATTACTCGACCAGATTGAAAACAGCGTCCAGGTAGCGGCCTCTTTCCTGGAGCGCCTGCCGCAACGTACCAGGGAACATAGCTACATTCAAAGTGAAGAGAGCCTGCTCTGGGGCCATCCGATGCATCCCAGCCCGAAAAGTCGTCAGGGGGTCGCGCCAGATGCGCTACTGGCCTGCTCACCGGAGGTGGCCGCGCGCTTTCCGCTGTTCTGGTTCCGCATTGATCCCTCACTGTTGCTGGTACGGGGCATCGCCCCGGTTAAGGCGATGCTGGATACTCTTAACGGCGAGCACAGTTATCCCTGTCATCCCTGGGAAGCCCGTCACATCATGCAGTCACCACTTTATTCACGAGCAGTAAAAGCAGGAATCATTACCCCTCTGGGACTGACAGGTGCAGAATTTGCGGCAACCTCTTCAGTGCGTACACTGTATCGAGCCGATCTGCCCTATTACCTTAAATGCTCCATTCATGTCCGGCTTACCAACTGTGTCCGAAAGAATGCCTGGTATGAACTGGAAAGCGCTGTGGCACTCAATACCCTGCTGGAAAGTCACTTTTCGCGTCTTGAACGACAGGTGCCAGGTTTCCACATCATGCGCGAGCCCGCTGCCAGCAGCCTGGATTTCTCATCCGTGGCCGAGCCCAGTGAAATGGACGAAGTGCGCCATCTACAGGAGTGCTTTGGCATTCTCTACCGCGAAAACCTGACTGACGAACAGCCGTGGCTGGCCGCATCATTATTTGCACTGGACCATCATGGCAACAGCCCTTTGCAACCGTTGATCCACCAGCTCAGCGCCGCACAGGGAATTTCAACACATCAGGCCAGTTTGCTGTGGATCAATAGCTACCTGTCAGTACTGCTGCCCGGCGTGCTGGACGCCTTTTACACCGAAGGATTAGTGTTTGAGCCACACCTGCAAAATGTGCTGGTTTCCTTTGAAAACCATCTGCCAACTCAAATCTGGGTACGCGATCTTGAGGGCACTAAACTCACGACTGAACGTTGGTCGGCCAATGACCTGGCGATGATGTCCGAGCGTGCCCGGCAGTCCGTCTGGTATAGCCGTGAACAGGGCTGGCGTCGCGTGGCCTACTGCCTGCTTATCAATCATCTATCTGAGGTGCTGTTCCGTCTCGCAGATAGCGATCAGATGCTGGAACAACAGCTTTGGGATGCACTGGCTGTGCAGCTGAGTCGCTGGCATCACCAGCCGGAGATCGCCGCTATTCTCGCTGGAGGTGCAATTCCATCGAAAAACAACCTGAAAACCCGACTGCTACAGAAAGCCGATAAGCACGCAGATTACACCATGATGCAGCATCCAATGAGGAGCGCCCAGTGACTCCGAAAGTCAAAGAAACATTGCAGCTCTTGCAGCAGCAACGCGCAGAGCCGTTTTGTGCTTATGTGTATGACCTCGATGCGCTACGCCAGCACATCCGCTACATGCATGATGCATTGCCATCAGGTTGTGAACTCTACTACGCCGCGAAAGCCAACCCTGAAGCGCCGATACTCCATACCCTTTACGACCATGTTGATGGCTTTGAAGCGGCATCCGGTGGCGAACTCACCTGGTTACGTGAGCAGGTGCCCGGCAAGCCGCTTATTTTCGGCGGGCCTGGCAAATTACAGAGTGAACTGCAACATGCAGTGCAACTCGGCGTGGAAGTTTTGCATGTCGAAAGTTTAACGGAATTGCGTCGCATACAGGCTATTGCGCTTGAACAAAATAAAACTATCTCTGTGCTGCTGCGGATAAATATTGCGCTGGAAGGGCTTACCGGCACGCGACTGATGATGGGAGGCAAGCCGACACCATTTGGCCTGGATGAGCAGGAGTTACCCGCAGCCCTGCGCGAGATCGCCGCCTCTCCGCAGATACAGCTCAGGGGTTTTCACTTCCATCTTATGTCCCACCAGCTGGATGTAGATAATCATCTGACTTTGATCCGTATGTATCTGGACAAGGTTCAAGGCTGGTGCAAAAGCTGGTCGCTTGAGATAGACCTGATCAATGTCGGCGGCGGGATCGGTATTAACTACCTTGAACCACAGCATCACTTTGACTGGACATCATTTTGTCAGCGTCTGCCAGACTTAACGCAATTCAGCCAGTCTCAGGGCTGGACGCTTCGATTTGAGTGCGGTCGCTATATCGCTGCAGCCTGCGGCTATTACGTGATGGAGGTGCTGGACGTCAAAAAGAATCTGGGCGAATGGTTTGCAATAGGTCGTGGCGGTACTCACCACTTCCGCACCCCTGCCGCGCAAAGCCACAACCATCCTTTTAGTGTGCTAATGCGTGAACAAAACGCATCATGGATAAACGATCAACGGGTCACACTGGTCGGACAGCTTTGTACACCCAAAGATGTACTGGCACGTCAGCAAGTTATATCCGCACTGGCACCCGGTGACTGGCTGGTCTTTGAACTCGCAGGGGCTTATGCATGGAACATTTCACACCAGAACTTCCTGATGCACTCCCCGCCTGAATTTATCTGGCTGGAACATTAATTAGAAGTTTCACGAAGAAAGTTGATCTCACCTCTGGTGGCTCAATAAGCTACCAGAGGATCGCCGGTGGCGATCATGAAACAGAACTACGCCAACTTTACAGAGGTATCGTGAGGTTAATGTACTAAGTTTAGTCCAGACAGATACAGCGTGGACGCTGATCCATGAAAGTCTGCAGTGTGCTAGGATAGGACATTCCTAACCACACAGTGTGTTACTCTGCGGTTAGTAGACGCTGGGAGGTTCGAATGCTTTATGGCTGTATGAATAATACAAAATGTAATGAGATCAGATTGGCAATGATTGCAATGGAATCTCCTCCTTTGTGGATAATCACTTATTTCAATGGTTATCAATCCGAGGTTGATGTGAATAGCCACGGGTTTAACAGACACCTCTGAGTCATTTATGATGACTTAAAGAGAGGTGCCCATGAGCGGTAAGCGTTAT
>JRUP01000054.1 GCA_000773965.1 Enterobacter cancerogenus | reverse complement strand
CGCAGTGGTGCTGTCGGCGGCCAGCTTGTCGTTTCTGGGGTTAGGCGTGCAACCGCCGATGCCGGAGTGGGGCACCATGATGAGTGATGGGCGCAACTTCCTTGGGCTGAATATTTATGTGTCGCTGTTCCCCGGACTGGCGATTTTGATTACTGTGCTTGGCTTTAATGTGCTGGGCGACGGCCTGCGTGATGTGATGGATAAACGTTTATGAGTACAACACCGGCAGTGATCTGCCTCGATCTCGGCGGTTCGTTCGTTAAGCTGGGTGTGATGGATGCGCAGCAGCAGCTCACTATGCTCGATCAGCAAACCATCCCGGCTGACAGCTGGCAGAATTTTACCGCGCTGGTGAGTCGCATGATTCAACAACATCAGCAGCACTTCAGCACGGATTCACCGTTGGCGATCTCCACTGCGGGCATCGTGGCACCCGATAGCGGTGAGATGTTTGCCAGTAACATCCCAGCCTTTCATCAACGTAATCTCAGCCAGGCGCTGGGCGAGTTACTGCAACGTAAAGTGATCGTGCATAACGATGCCGACTGTTTCACTTTCGCGGAAGCGCAGGCAGGCGTGGGCAAAGGGCACAAAGTGGTGTTCGGTGCCATTCTCGGTTCCGGCGTCGGCGGCGGTTTGGTGGCAGATGGGCGAATCATCACCGGACAGAATGGCCTGACGGGTGAATGGGGCCATGGTCCGATTACGCTGACCGAAGTGGACATTGAAGGCGAGACAATACGCTTGCCGCGCCAGCCTTGTCCCTGCGGTCAAAAAGGCTGTCTCGATAGTTACGGCGGCGCGCGTGGGCTGGAGAATCTCCATCGCACTTTGCATGACGTTAATGCGAGCAGCCTCGACATTATCGCCGGCTGGCAACAGCAGGAAGTGCAGGCTAATCGCACAGTTCAGGTGTGGTTACAACTGGTAAGTCAGCCGCTGGCTTACACCATCAATATCACCGGTGCATCGTTGGTGGCGGTGGGCGGAGGATTGGCTTCGGTGACGGCGTTGATGGAAGCGTTAAATGAGGAAGTGCAGCGTTATGTGTTGCGCAGCACTCAGCATCCTTTGGTGGTGCCCGGCGCGTTTGCCCATAACGGCGGAATGATCGGCGCGGCGCTGCTGGCGCGTCAGGCTGCTTAACGAAAATGCACACACTGCAGCGGTGCCGGTCAACATACCCTTGCTTTGCGCCGTGATGGGCGCAAGGCGGCTAATCAACGATTAATTAGCAGCCACATTATTCTCTGCCATCGAATTTTCATCTAAATCAGTTATCATGTGACGCTAAATCTTTTCAGTCTCAACGATGGTGGCCTTCAATGCCGCCACGATTGTGATTGGATTCTTCACCTGCGTTACTGGAAAACCATGTCATCTGCACAACCTCAACTTAATCAGCTGCCGGAGCAGGCATCGCTGCCGCGTGCCAGTGTGCTGAAAGCGCTGTTTGCGCTCGGCACCGGTGGCTTTGCCATTGGTACCGGCGAATTCGTCATCATGGGCCTGCTGCCCGATGCTGCCACCGGCCTCAATGTTTCCATCCCCACGGCGGGCCACCTGATCAGTATCTATGCGCTGGGCGTGGTGATCGGCGCGCCGCTGTTGGCCGTGCTCGGCGCTCGCGCCTCTCGTCGTAATTTCCTGATGACGCTGATGGGTCTGTTTGCCGCAGGTAACCTGTTTAGCTCGATTGCTCCGGGTTACTACTCAATGCTGCTGGCGCGTTTCCTCGCCGGTTTCCCGCACGGCACGTTCTTTGGGGTGGCTGCACTGGTCGCTGCCGGATTGGTGGAGCGCAGAAAACGCGCTCAGGCGGTTTCGATGGTGCTGTTTGGCCTGACGATCGCCAACCTGCTCGGCGTGCCTGCGGTTACCGCGATTGGGCAAGTGTTTGGCTGGCGTGAAGCCTTTGCGATAGTTGGCGTATTAGCGCTGTTGACCATGGTGCTGGTGGGCATGTGGGTGCCGAACGTGGCGGGTGACAAAA
>JRUP01000053.1 GCA_000773965.1 Enterobacter cancerogenus | reverse complement strand
TACTCTCTATAGTGGTTATTAAAACCTGGCGACGATCCTAGATCATTCCACGACGACTAAACACCAGCAGTCCCCTCTTCTATCACACTGAAAGCAGTCACATTGCGAGTTTTGGCTGAGAATGGTGCAAATTGTGAGCGACTTCCAGATAACCACTATAGAGAGTACAAGCCTACTCTCTATAGTGGTTACTGGGTCACAAATGTCTTGATAGCAGTGAATGTGGGAGGTGAACGACGTGGATTGAAGCAGCAAATAACCGCTATAGAGAGCACTTACTCTCTATAGCGGTTATCAAATGGGGGGGTAATTCAGAAGACTACTTCACTTTGCCTTTGCGGATTTCTTCAAGGATCTTCAGCTCCGCTTTTGACAGCATCACCATTTCACCCTGCGGTTCGCTCGCTGCAGCAACCTCATTGGTCTCGATAGGATCATCCAGCTCCAGTTCATCTTCGAGAATATCCGGCAGCTTGAGTGGCAACTCTGCAGGTTTGAGCTTAGGCCGACGATAATGAATGTGGAATACCACGGAGCTACCGCGTTTTAGCTCAGTGTAATCAAGGTAACCAATGTCTTTGAGCTGCTCCATCGCCCTGCGTACGGTCGCATTTTGCGTAATGGGACGAGATGTCAGATTCAGACGTTGTCGCAAGCGCGCCATGGAGATGGGCGCCGGATTAGGAGGAAGGCTTTCGATGAAGGTATAAAGCGCCTGAGCGGACTCCTTACGAGCCAGTGCGTTTATGGCGCGCAGCTGCAGCAATACCTTGCGATCAAACTGATACAACTCGAACAGCTTTGGATCGGCCTGAAGCTCGACCGTATCCTTTTTGACACTGTATTTTGCGGATTGCACCAGATGCGTGACATAGAGTTCATCTTTGTCAGCAGTACCGAACTGGATGGTATTGGATGCAATGCGGATCAGCGAAGCTTCCAGTCGCTCCCTCAGCTTGGCTGAAGATCTTGAAGAAGGAATGCCGCACAGTTTGACGAACTCGACGAAGGGTAAAACCACCTTGTCATTCGTCACGTTATACTTCGCAAACGCGTGAATGATCCCGACCCAAGTCTTAAAATCATTGTCCATATCGAGTCGCTGGCCAATGATCCGAATCCTTTCATAACCTTCTGATTTAACGAGAGACAGTAACTTAAGTTCGTTCGTGACATCAGTAACGGCTGTCGTGTCGTTTTTACGGTTATTGGTCGATTTTAACGTAGGAACGAACAGGCCCAATCGCATTAAAGCAACCGGTTGAACAGTGTTATCTCTGTTGGGGGTAAGTACAACCAGTTCGCCAGTTCGTTTATCTGTTTCTGAAAAGGCTTCAACTATCTTGTTGTTTTTTAGCTCATTTTCCGACATTTTCGAGGATCCGGTTTATACACAGGGACATCGCGCGTTTACTCTCTATAGCGGATACTAGCACTCACTTCATCGGTTAGACTACTCTCTATAAAGGATAATTTACTCTCTATAGCGGTTAGTTTACTCTTTATAGCGGTTACCGATATCTCCTCAGGGCTAGTGGCACAAGGCTTTAACCGTAGTGGGGATCTATTAGGAACTTCTATGATCTCATGAGGATCTGTTCTTGGATCGGGTCAGTGAATAATGGGGATAACCTTTCCGGGATAACGGCGGCTGAAATTCAGTCAATCACGTCACTGGAAATCAAAGTTATGCACAGCGGGATCAGTTACACACAGCATGCATCCTTGCCTGCTCACTACAGCGGTTATCAGTCACTCTCTTCATCGGTTGTTTCACTCATTTCATCGGTTATTTCCCTCTCCACAGCGGTTAGTTTACTCCTTATAGCGGTTATTAAGGCCATCTCAGCCCAGTCATACCAAGGCCTGCAGCGATCCGGGATCTTCTTTGATCTCAATGGGATCTCATTATGATCGAATAATTGGATCTACCCTGTGGATAAAGGGGATAAAAATCAGCGTTAAATGAGACTGTTAAGCAGATTTCAGCCGGAATACGGTGATTTGGTTCAATTCTCAATGTCGATCCCGAGAAAAGATCCCCTTGTAAAACTTGTTGGCCTGGATAAGCCCAGATTTTGGTATGAACACGATCATCAATCAGATATTCGTAAATTCAGCCTGTACAGGGTTTTTGGGGCGTTGAGAGGATTGGGCTTACCAGATACGATAACTGAACTTAAATGGCTTAGAAGGCTGCTGAAGCGCTTAGAAGCACAGATTCAAACGAGCGTGGGTTACTGAAAAGTGGGAACAATAAAAAGGACGTGAAAATCACGTCCATTTTGGATTTGCGTTGTATGAAGAAGCCGGATCAAGACTTAGAAAGGATCGCCTTAATAGCAATATCGATCTCTTCCAGCGTATTGGCAGGCAAACGGTGGAATTCATACTGTACATGGCGCTTTTCTGCGTTAGTTTTGCGCTTAGCGTAAGCGGTACGATCTGAGAAATGGCCAAACTTCTCAGTGGTGACACTCTTGTTTTTCACCGGCTTAACCAGCTGCTTTTTAGCGGTGGTGAAAAACGACAGAATCCGGGTTTTCTGATCATCGGAGGCCAGTTTGTGCAGCGCCTGATCGTCATCCATTCGCGCTTTGACCTGAGCCACAACCTCTTTAACCGCCACACCCTCTGCTTTAGCTTCTTCTGCCACATCCAGCAGTAATTTGTAGTCCGGAATGCTGAGGTCGGAAACAACCGGTATTAACTCGATAAATTCAGCAGGAACCCACGCAGCCTGAAATGCACGCGTCACTTTGGCGTTTGAGATCCCTTCTGCTTTCGCAATCTCGGTCTTGTTCATGCCCTGCGCTTCCATCATCAGGAAACGTTGACCCAGTTCACGCAGATTGTGCTCTTTTGCTGTCTGAATATCCGCAGCCAGCTGACGGGCATCACTGATATCAATGTCATCCTCGGTCACCAGAACTTCGAGGCCCGTTCCGGCGAACAGACAAGCGGCACGACGACGAGAACCATCCATAATTTCAATGCGGCCATCCACCAGGCGACCAATTGCCGGGAAGAACTGTTGCAACTCAATGGTGCGCGTAATGTCTTTTACTGATTCTTCGGTCAGCGCTGACTGATCTCGCCCATTCACCTGCGCGTCAACAAAGGTTTTGCTTTCCACTTCACCGCTGGGAATGAGCTGGCGGCTGAATGTCGCTGTGTTACCAGACTTAAGAGTGAACACGCGTGACTGATTGCCGCTGTTGATAAAGCTCGACATCTGGGATTGGCCCATGGTGCGGCCAATTCTTTTGAGTGATTTGGGTTCGGTCACTTGGTACTCCTGATATATTCAATGCGGTCAAATACAGCGCGTGAAAAATTCTCGGCTTCCTGTTTTGCCTTTCTGAGTGCATCGGCACTGCCTGGATACGAAGTCGGATTTGCGCTGATCACCGTGTCAAATGACTCGCCACAGCGCTCAAAACCATCTAAACGGGGCAACACTGCATCCAGCATCGATTTTGTGAACACCTCACGTGCATAGCTATGAGACGTAATGTGGTCATGTTTGGTGGTCATCTTCGACATAAAGCCAATATTTGCTTTCAATCTTGGTTCTATCCCCTCGTTCTCAATGCGCTCAAGCATTTCCGGCAGTCGCGTCAGGTATTTCATCGTTGAGTGAAAATCAACCTGTGCTGGCGGTGTCGGCGTAAGCAGTAAGTCACTCGCGGCAATGGCATTGAGCATAAATGCATCAAGATGCGGGCCGGTGTCGATAAAGATGAAATCGTAATCTTCAGCCAGACGGTCAATGACGTTGCGGCGCAGAACTTCCGATGGTGCGATGCCGGGTAGATTCTCAGCAACCAGTGCATCCCAGTCGCTGGCGACAAAGCCATCATCGATAGAGGCAGGCATCACATCGACGCCAGGCATCACTGTGGATTTCACAAACTGCTCACGCAGCTGCTCGGTGCTGACATCGTTAAGCATCGCCTGTGCAGCCGTTTCCAGCACCGAACCGACACTGTTGGTATGGCTGAGGAACATGGTGCTGGAGGCCTGCGGATCCAAATCAATCACCAGAATTCGCAGATCATTATGCAGCAAGCCTGGGTGAGCACGCAGACCATGAGCCAGGGTAACGGTCGTAACAGTTTTGGATACGCCACCCTTGAGATTCACAACAAAAACGACGAAGGGATCTTTATGTTTGTCGCGATATTTGGGTACCTTGCGATGCTTATAAATATCGACAACATTCTGAATGCTCATCGCATATTGAGAAGTGCTGCCCGTCTGCTTTCTGCCGAATTCATAACCCGCCTCTTCCATCTCACTGATGGCGGCGGCAACCGCGTGTTTACTCAACAGCGGTAAGTTGGCGACGGCGTTACGTGTAAAGGTATGGTAGTAGCCTTGTTGATTGAATTCCTGACGCTGCTGCTCGATGTGGCTGCTGAGTCCGTGCAGCATGCCATTCGCACGGTTGGCGATGTCAAACACGTCACCGTAATCACGCTTCATAAGCACCTCAATAATAATGATTTGTTGTATTGTACTAAAAAAGCTTCCGCATGCCAGTTTTTAGGTAAAAATCAATAAAAGTGGATTTTTTGTGGTTTCTTTGTCGTTATGCTGATTGAGTATAATTAATTAAAATCAATGACATAGGTGATGTTGTATTTATCTGACCGATGGAGGGTTGAGAGTGATGTTTTAGTCAACTCCCCTACCCTATCGTATTTAGCATGATTTTCAAACAAAAGGTGTTAATGAGGTAATATTGCAAAAACCGTGGCTTTTTAAACGATAAAAAATTGTCATGGCCGGTCATAGTGTTTCCACCACTTAAGATGAGATGAATACCTTAAGCAGCATGTGATTTGTTGTGGATAGAAACGGAGACGATTTGATTGATCGCGGCGATTTTATTTGAAATTTTCCAAATCCGCATGGCCAGACAAAATAATCTACACCTTCCCTTCCGTTAGTTTTAATCAAGACATTCAATGCTATTCAAAATGGTTCACTCTCTAAAGTGACCATTATTTGACATGAGTTGACGTAATGAATGCATTCATACTTATCAACTTATCAACTTATCAACTTATCAACTTATCAACTCATTCTCACCCTGTAAGAGCAGTTATTCGATCTAAAACCCGTTAGTACATTTACGACATATCAAGTCGTTCAAAGAAAGGAATTTAGATTCAGTTCGCATTTAACCTGATTTATACACTATAACTTTCAGCGTAACTTAACATGGTGTGATAACTGAGGAACTGACCAAATCTCCCAAATGTCAGTTAACCCTATCAGGCCATGGCGATTGTTTCGTCACTAATATGATCACGGAAGTTTCCAGGTTCTCCGTACTGTATCTAAATCAATTGGAGGACTTAATGACAACGTTCAGGTTTAAGTTATCCCTATCACCTAAATTTCAGTTCGCAATTGAACGAGAGCTCAAATCTCTAAAGGTGTAGCAAACTCCGAATTTGATGGACGTAAATGAATTAATTTGAGCTCTTTCTCAATAGTCTGAGGGATGGCTTAAGTATGTTTCGATTAATGCATGGCGAGGTTTGACAACTAATAGATGATGACCAGGCACTCAAGTTGTTTAAGGGATCTATATAGAGACCTTGTGGTCTTTTTCAAAAAGGCAGACGATTTGGGCAAATTAGGGGTCATTACTTACTATCGAATTTGCAACCGCAGGTATCACCAAATACATTTTTTATTTCCCCCTTGAGTTGACGAAAGATTAAGGTGGGGCGTAATCAATCACTACACAGGAAAAGTCAAAAAACTGGAGGAGGATATGGTGATTTTCAGCCTGAAAAAACAAGATTAACTTATATTTTTCAACGTGTTAATCATTTTTTCTATTGGTGAGAAAAACACAGAGTTCAAGCCATTTCACTTCACATTAAACCCGTTGGGCCATACTATAATGTTCAGCATTCAGCATTCAGCATTCAGCATTCAGCATTCAGCATTCAGCATTCAGCATTCAGCATTCAGCATTCAGCATTCAGCATTCAGCATTCAGCATTCAGCATCAAGCCCATCGTCCAGAGACTTTCTTCCGACAAAGTTATCCGTTTCCAACAATCCAGATATTGCAGACAATTCGACAAAATCTGTCTACCCATCTGACCAACTCGTATGAAAGCATTACGTACCCGTCATCCTGCCAATGTGCGACTGACCCTTACTATACTAATCAGATGTCTTTAATCACACCCAATGGCTATGCAAGCGAAACGGAATCTGGAGAAGGCTGAAATGCTGTTTACAGATTAGAAGTCGCATTGCGCGGATAGTGAAAGTGGAAAGAGAAAGATAACAAAATACCGACTGTCGCTTAGATGTATTTCGTTATCCTGAAGTTCTGCCTGGAGTAACTGCAAAGAGATGAACGACACGAAATGCGTTATACAGAAATACCATCGTCATGACTCACTAGGACTCATAAAAGTAGCACCCAGACCATCCTAAGCGCCATCTCTCCAATTACCTTCACCACCAGTCAAAAAAATATGGTGATTTTCAGCCTGAAAATTTCAGAAATTTTCTTTTAATACACTACCTTATAGCGTTTTCAGGAAGGTGAAAAAATCCATCTGAAAAGATGACAATGTCATTTCAAGCTTTAATCATCAACACTTATGACAGCCAACCCGGAAGGGCAGGGCGCCCATCTACTGCCGGTAAGAATGCTTTACTCAGTGCGTGCGGAAGACAGTGAGCAAAAGCACGCCCGGTTCAATCGAGCGCAATTATACTTTGCATTGAGCTGTGTTAATCACACCAACCCTAAGCGTTCACCATGACGTTCCTGTTTAACTCACCCCACAGTCGGATAGTCCTATGAACAATATCGACGTACTCATCGTTGGAGCAGGGCCCACTGGTTTGGTGCTGGCACTCTGGCTCACCCGACAAGGCGTGTCGGTCCGTATCATTGACAAGAGTCAGGGACCGGGTGAGACATCACGAGCAATGGCCGTTCAGGCTCGAACGCTGGAACTTTATCGCCAGTTGGATATGGCTGAAGAAACCATCGCAGCAGGCTATAAAATGCCGGCTATGAATATGTCGGCGAAGGGAAAACCGAGGGCGCGCATTCCCCTGGAGAATGCCGGGAACGACATTTCTCCGTATCCGTTCGTGCTTGTCTTACCCCAGGACAGACATGAAAAACTGCTGGTCACCCGCCTTGAAATGGCAGGTGTCATCGTCGAACGGCAAACAGAATTTATGTCGTTTAGCGAAGAAGGCGAACAGATTGTTGCTACGATCAAAACACCTACAGGGCAAACGGAAACCTGCACTGCCACCTATCTTGCAGGCTGTGATGGCGCGCATTCCCCGGTGCGCCATCAAATAGGCAGTGACTTCGAGGGCGGTACTTACGACCACCTCTTTTACGTTGCAGATGTACTGGCCAGTGGAGTGACACCCGCGAATGAGGGACATATCGCCTTCGACAAGTCTGATTTTGTCCTGGTGATGCCCTATGGGCCAGAACATCAATATCGTTTGATCGGCACTGTGGAGAGTGAGGAAGGGGATAAGCAGCAACATTGTTTTGACGATGTCAGTCAACGGGCCATCAATGGGTTAGGGCTCAGCATCAAACAGGTGAACTGGTTTTCCACTTACCGTGTTCATCATCGGGTAACCAATCATTTTCGCCATGGTCGTGCATTTCTGCTGGGGGATGCAGCACACGTCCATAGCCCGGCAGGAGGGCAGGGGATGAATACCGGTATTGCCGATGCGATAAACCTTGCGTGGAAATTGTCTGCGGTAATTAAAGCGCAGGCCCCTGAAACCTTGCTAGATAGTTATGAGGCAGAGCGAAAAGGCCTCGCTCACCAACTGGTAAAAACCACAGACCGGGTCTTCACCTTCATCACTGCCGCTGGCGGGTTTGCAGATTTTGTGCGTACGCACATTGCACCGGCAATCGCGAGTCAGGCCTATCGATATGGAAGTGTGCGCGAATACCTTTTTCGTATCATCTCACAAACAACGATGAGCTATCCGAATAGCCCTATGAGTGAGGGAAAAGCGGGAGAAATAAGTGCGGGCGATCGCTTACCGTATATCGCTATGGGTGAGACAGACAATTATGCATCACTGAGAAAGATAGTCTGGCAATTACACATCTATGGTACAGCCACTGAAGAAGTCAGGAACTGGTGCGATCGCCATGGTGTGGAATGGCATGTCTTCCCCTGGCAGGATGCATTTGAGAAAAAAGGATTCAAACAGGACAGCGCTTACCTGATTCGACCGGATGGCTATATCGGCCTGGTGGTCACTGAAAGACATGCGGAGCGTCTTTCCGCTTATGTCAGTCGTCTTGGAATACAGCGAGCTTTGTTGTTGAGGCATTGAAAGTCAGCTCGCTCGTGCTACTGGCAAATTCATCAGTTCATTGAGTGGCGTAGCAAGTTGCATCAACATGAGTGTGCCAACTTCGATTTGTGGGAAAAATCAGCCTATGGTGTTGGCACGGATTCAACACTGCGTCAGCAAGTTTCGGCAACAGTGTTTTAAAACGCAAGAGGAGTCGCTGCCAGCAACGCGTAACACAAAGCCTCACCAACCGCGCTAGCAGATTGCGAGTTCTGACCGGTAATCAGCAGGCCGTCGGTCACCACATTGCACTGCCAGTTATCCGCAGGCTGGTGGCGTGCACCTCGCGCTTTGAGCGCTGCTTCCAGCATAAAAGGCACAACATTTGCCATACCGACTTCCATTTCCTCGGTATCAGTGAAGGCCGCCACGCGTTTTCCTTTTACCAAATACTGGCCGTTACGCAGTTTCACATTGATCAGCGCTGCCGGGCCGTGGCAAACCGCCGCAACGGGTTTGCCGCTCTCATACATCTGACGCGTCAGGTATTTCAGCACGGCATCATCGGGGAAATCCCACATAGTGCCGTGTCCGCCGACAAACAGAACCGCGCTGTAATCCTCACTTTTGGCCGCCGCCAGCGGTAAGGTGTTATTCAGCCGCTGCTGAAAGCCCACGTCCTGCCAGTAGTGCTGATTGATCGCATCATCTTCGATACCATAAACCGGTGGTTTTCCTCCTTTGACAGAGGCAAAGGTCGTTCGAATACCGGCTGATTCAAGCACATGTAAAGGGTGAGTCAATTCTGGCAGGTAAAAGCCGGAGATTTCATGCCCGGCGACGATATCGCGAAAACTACTCAGTACCAGCAATACCGGTTTAACTGAGTGCGGCTGGACGCCATTCATAAAGGATCCTCAAAGTCTTATTCATTTTTTGCGGAGTGGATGCGCTGTGCCGGGAAATGTGCCAAACATCGCCCTACCCAGAATAATTTGCGGTGTAAGATTGTGAAACGGTGATTTGCATATAGCGGCAATAAGAATTCTTTATAACAGTGCGGTATGTAATGTTTTATCGCCGAAATATAATGTTTAAACACTTCCTGGAATATCAGACGCCTCGACATGAAAAAGAGCCTCCGCAGAGGCTCATAAATGTCTTAGAAGGAAGTAGTCACACCCGCATAATAAGCGCGGCCCGGTTCGTTATACGTCGAAGCACCTTCGTTCTCGCGGTAGATCTGTTTATTCAGCAGATTGCTGATGCCGGCACTGAAGCGAAGGTTTTTATTCATCTCATAATTTACGCCAACACCATAAATTGCATAGGCACCGACTTCCTTATCTGATAAGCCGCTCGCTTCTTTACGAATTTCTGCCGTGGTACGTGGATGCTGACGGCCATACATGGTCCAGCTCAGCGTGGTGGACAAGGCATCCGTCACCTGCCATTCCAGCCAGCTGTTCACGGTGTATTTCGGAATCAACGATAAAGGATTGCCGGTCGATTTATATTTCGACGTGAACATGTAGGTGGCATTGGTGCGCCAGTTCAGCGTGTCTTCAATCAGCGGTAGGGTTAAGTTTCCTTCCAGACCCTGGGTTAACGCTTTACCACCGTTTTGCCACTGATAGATATCATAGTTCGAGGAATACCATGAACCGGCTACCGCAACGGTTCCAAGAGAATCCGAGCCCGCGACTATTTTATTTTGATAATCATTACGGAAGTAGGTCAGGCCTGCGCTGTAACCCGCGTCATTCCATTGCAAACCAATCTCTTTGTTTACACTGACTTCAGGTTTGAGATCGCTATTTCCCATCAAGTAACAACCATTACTGCCGCTCACAGAACATCCGTTACCACTGCTGGCGAGCAGATAGCTTTCGGTTGATTGATAGAGATTCGGGGCTTTAAACACGCGAGCAATACCGGCCTTTAACTTCAGCGTGTCGGTTAAATCCTGCTGAATATTCAGACTCGGACTCCAGTTATGACCGAATTTATCGCTGTAATCGAAGCGCAGGCCGGGAATCAACGTGGTACCGTCGAAGGCATCAATGGTGTCTTCCAGATAGAGTGCACTCAGCTCCTGGCTGTTTTTGCTGCTGCGCTGCGATGGGTCGCCAGAAACACCGTTGATATCAATGCCTGTCGCATCCGTTTCCTGCATCGCCGCCGGGTCGTTGAGCTGCTCTTAGTTCCACTCGCCCCCGATGGTTAAGGTATGGTCCACCAGCAAGTTGAAGGGAACGGTGTATTCGTTGTTGATACGCCAGGTTTTATAGCGGCTGGTGTTGAAAGTATCGCTGTTGATCATCCCTTCTACTTTGCCGGTAGATCCTTCGGCCAGACGCGTATTATGCGTATCTTCATAGCTCAGCGTGAGTTTGGATTGCCCCCAATCCCAGATGCCATTGTGGATGAGGCTATAAGCCTGGCGGTACATGCGGTTGGTTTCGCTGCCATATAAGGTCGGCACCAGTGTACTGAGATTACTCAGGCTATATTGCGTATCCCCGGCGTAGATATTGCCCTGGCGGCTGTAGGCGTAATTGAAGTCGAGGTATTGTTGATCGTTGATCTCCCACTGTAACGACGTGTTGATATCACGATTGCGCTCAAGATCCTGTTGAGTAATCAAGGATGCACCAGGTTGCTGCTTTAATACGTTCTCAGCTTTTGCACTGACGATCATATCCGTTTCATTTGTTGCGGGCTTCTCTGCCTTTTTCGCTGAAATAACTTTCTCTTTACCGCTATCATTATTATCCAGCGATAAGACGTCACTATTATCAGCCGCCAGCACATTTCCACTGTGAACGATTATTCCAATCAGAATTGAAAGCGTTGTTTTCCTTACACTAAAGACAAAAGACATATTGTTACACCGGTTTATTATTAGTTACATATCAAATGAGGAGGAGAATAATAATCATAATCATTCTCAATATTGCTATTTTTGACACATTTAGACATGTCTGATGGTGCCTGTTTACATGTCTTGCCTCAGGTATTGCAAAAGAGGTTGTAAAGTGAGCAATCATGGAAAGATTGTGAAGGCGTGTGGCGGACGTTTTGTAGCATCCGCCACAAGATTAGAGGTGACGTTGTAGCCAGGCTAAGGCTAATTGGGCGCGGGCAGAGAGTGGCCATTCAGCCCGGTGCACTAACCAGATGGTGTCAACCAGCGCATTACCCTCAGCGGCAACCTCAATGGTTTCAGGGCGGGTAAACGCCAGTCGCGCATATCGTGGCAGAACCGCAAAACCGAGCCCGCGCGCGACCGGTTCCAGAATCAGGCCGATCTGATTACTGAATCCGCGTTGGGGGAGGTTACGAATGCCTGGGTTGCCCGGAAATAATCGACCTAATAATCGTGTCGCCATCGCCTGCCCATCGGGATGGTCGATATAACCCAGCTTTTCCAAATCGTTCCAGCCAGTCACTCGCGTATTAGCCGGTACGATCAGTTCCAGCGGTTCTTCAGCAAAAGGATGGGCCTCGAGCCGTTTATCATCCGGTTTGTGTGTGACCAGGCCCATTTCGTAACGGTTATGCAAAACCGCGTCGATCACTTCGCTATCCGGCGCAAAGCGGTGACGAACAGTGAGGTCGCGATGCTGTTCCTGTAATGACAACAGCAAGGGATAGAGCCGGAGCCCGATGCTGCCGGGCGAAATCACGCTCACTTCACCGCAGGTGGCTTCGGCATCATTCAGTCTCAGCATTAAGTGATGGTGAGCACGATCAATTTGCTGACAATAATCCAGCAGGGCGCTGCCAGCGGGCGTCAGTTCCAGTGGGCGCTTACTCCTCAGTATCACCGGACCTAACTGCAGTTCCAGATGGCGAATATGCTGACTCACCGCCGCCTGGGTGATGCCTAATCGCTCAGCGCTGTCGGTAAAGCTCCCGAGTTCGGCCAGCGTGGCAAAAGATTTGAGCCATTGCGGGTTCATCATAATGAAATTTTATACTTCTCATAATTGATTGTCTGTTTTCATTATAACGACAGTTACGTAGCCTGTAGATCTTTTCATCCTATGAGATTGATCATGACAACTCCCTATCCGCGCACCTTTTCCCATATTGGCCTCTCGGTGACAGACCTTGATGCCGCCGTGAAGTTTTACACCGAAGTGATGGGCTGGTATCTGATCATGCCGCCTACGCAGATTGCAGAGGATGAATCCGCCATCGGTGTGATGTGCAGTTATGTTTTCGGCAAGGGATGGGAGAAGTTTCGCATCGCCCACCTTTCCACAGGCGACCGCGTCGGTGTTGAAATCTTTGAATTTAAGGCGGCAGCAAAACCCGACAATAACTTTGAATACTGGAAAACCGGCGTATTCCATTTCTGCGTGCAGGATCCTGATGTAGAAGGCCTGGCGGAGAAAATTGTCGCTGCGGGTGGCAAACAACGTATGCCGGTACGTGAGTATTTCCCTGGTGAGAAACCATATCGCATGGTCTATATGGAAGATCCGTTCGGCAACATCATCGAGATTTACAGCCACAGTTACGAGCTGACTTATTCTGCAGGTGCGTATGTCTGAGCATGAATTTGCCCTCCCCGCCGACTGGCGAGGGTGGGTGTGGCAGGGTGGCGATAACCCGCTGGCGCTGCAGGAACGCTACCTGAGTTTATCACCCCTCCAACCGGGCGAAGTGCTGATAAGGAATGCCGCGATAGGTTTGAATCCGGTTGACTGGAAAGTGCTCGACACCCAGAGGGATCGGGTGCCTGGCGTCGATGGTGCGGGCACGGTGGTCGCGGTTGGCTCCGATGTCGACCTGCACTGGTTGGGCAGGCGCGTTGCCTACCATCAGAATTTACAATGCAATGGCAGTTTCGCTGAGTATACCGTGCTGGCCGCGCAGGTTTTGCTGCCTATCCCGGATGGACTCGACTTCGCGACCGCCGCCGCTTTCCCTTGCCCGGCACTGACCGCCTGGCAGGCAATTGAAAAGATCCCGCTTGAGCCTGGCGCGCCCCTCTTGATTTCGGGAGCGGGGGGATCGGTCGGACATTTTCTTGTGCAGTTGGCCTACGCACGTGGCTTTGAGGTCACGACGTTAAGCGGTGAACGTCACTGGTCACGTCTGCACGCGCTGGGTGCGAAGCGCTGCTACAGCGATGAGCAGCATGATGCTTCTGCCGTGAAGGAGCGCTATTTTGCTGTTATCGATGCTGTCAGCCCGGAAAAAGCAGCGCTTCTGGCGAATAACCTGATGGCGAATGGGCATCTGGTATGCATTCAGGGGCGGGTGAAAGAGTGGCCAAATCCGGCGTTTGGTCGTGCGTTGTCGTTGCATGAAGTGGCGCTCGGCGCGCTGCACCAGCATGGTAATGCACAGCAATGGCAAAGACTCACGCAGCAGGGAGAACAGATGCTGAGGCAGATTGCGCAGGGCACACTGCAAAGCGAGTCGTTGCTGCACTTCGCATGGGAACAGCTTCCGGCGCAACTGCTGGCTCTGCAGCATCGCAATTTCAGTGGTAAGCAGGTCATTCTGCTCTAGTTGAGAAAAGCGAAAACACGCTCGCTTGTCTGCACAATATCGATAGCCGGATTATGTCACTCGTAACTCGGCTAATGGATTATTCAGTTCTCACGGCAGTGGAATCCTTTGCAGAATGATAAAATCCCTCTCTCGGGTGCTATCTCAGCACCGTTCGCCAGTTCAGTTAATGCATTGATTGTATCCACTCGCATAAAGCAGTATTCACTGCACCCCTCATGCTGTATTCTGCTGCATATTGCAATATTTTGCGGTTTTGAGATCGGCATGCATAAAACAGCCAGACAAAAATTATTGATGGAATTGCTGCTTGAACAAGGGCAGGTGGGAATTGGGCAGCTTGTTGAAAAGTTGCAGGTTTCTGCGGATACCGTGCGTCGCGACCTGGCCGATCTGGAAAAACAGGGTCTGGCGCAAAAAAACCATGGTGGAGCCGTGGCACTGGATCTGTCAGTGATGAATCGCCACCAGCGCAGCGCACTGATTCCCGATGTCAAAATTGAACTTGGCAGGCAGGTAGCGGAAAAAATACCGGCAGGTGCCACGCTGTTTCTGGATGCGGGCAGCACAGTGCTGGCGGTCGCCACGTTGCTAAAAGGCCCAGCAACGGTCATCACTACGTCACTGGATATTGCCCATCACCTCAGTGATAAGCCGGATGTCGAACTCATTCTTTTGGGCGGCAAATGGGACAAGCAACAACGGCTGTTTTCCGGCAGCGCCACGCTATCTCTGCTTGAAAAGTATCGTGCCGACATCGCCATTCTGGGGGCTTGTGCGCTGCATGCCCGGTTTGGATTGAGTGCCAGCCAGGAGGGTGACGCTGAGGTGAAGCGCGCCATGCTGGCGGCAAGCAGCGAACACTGGGTGGTGGCCGATCATATGAAGCTCAACCGTTGTGAACCCTATCTGGTCGCACCGCTCACCGATATCCATCAACTTTTCCTTGATGCGTCCTGGAGCGAGTTTGACGTCACCGACGCTACACAGGTCAACATCACACATTCTTAATGGCAAGAGGAGTCAGAAATGAGTATTCAGAAAGAGATTCGCGTCGCCCTCATCGGCTACGGATTTGTCGGTAAAACATTTCATGCACCTTTAATTCAATCCGTTCACGGTTTGAAGCTGCATGTTGTTTCGTCTGGCAGTAAGGAGAAGGTCAAAAAGGACCTGCCTGACGTCATCGTTCTCGACTCCCCGGAAGCGGCCATCCAGCATGCAGATATTGATCTGGTGGTGATCGCCTCGCCCAATGCGACTCATGCACCCCTGGCGAAGCTGGCGCTGAATGCCGGTAAGCATGTGGTGGTGGATAAACCCTTTACGCTGGATCTGGCAGAGGCCAGAGAGCTGGCGGCACTGGCCCGTGAGAAGACATTACTGCTTTCAGTATTTCAAAACCGTCGCTGGGATACCGATTATCTGGGGGTAAAAAAGGTCATCGATTCTGGCGCGATCGGTCAGGTCAAACATTTCGAGTCTCACATCGACCGATTCCGCCCGGAAGTGCGCGACCGCTGGAGAGAACACGATATTCCTGGTAGCGGCTTATGGTTCGACATTGGGCCTCATATCATCGATCAGGCTCTGCAACTTTTCGGACTGCCAGAAACCGTTTCTGGTGACATCGCCGTACTGCGTCATGGCGGTAAAAGCAATGACTGGGCGCACGTCACGCTTAGCTACCCTGAGCATAAAGTGATCCTGCATGCCAGCATGCTCGCCGCGGGTGGCGTGTCACGCTTTATCGTTCACGGAGATAAGGGCAGCGTGGTCAAACCCAAAGCCGACCAGCAGGAAGCGCAACTGATTGCTGGCATCGAACCGGGTTCCGCGACCTGGGGCGAAGATCAGGATGATTTGATGGTGTTTGACAGCAATCTGCAGGTCACGTCACTCAAAACGCCAAAAGGCGACCAGCGTCAGTACTATATCCAGGTGCGAGATGCGCTGGCGGGCAAGCAGGCTAATCCAGTTTCTCCCGCTCAGGCGATTGCCGTCATGGCGGTGATTGAAGCGGCAGTGCGCTCATCAGAGACGGGCACGGTGCAGAAACTCGCGCTGAGTGAAGCGGAAGCTGGTGCGTTTTATCAACTGAGTTAGCCGGTTGGTAGCGCTCAAGTTATCCGGGCGGGCGTTAATTTGCTGGCACAAGCGTGCCAGCGGATAAAAACGCCTCTGGCCAGATTTTAGTGCATGGAATTAATCATGCCGCGTCGGAATCTCACCCCTCCGTGCGCGGCGCGTTTGATGTCCTGAAACTTTTCGCGTGTTCTTACCCTAGGCATGAAGAGTGAAATTTGGTGACAAGAATGCACGTATAGCTACGGCCATGATTGCCTTCGAAGTTGCAACGCTCCATACCAGAGTCATCAACAAGGTGAGAAATTGACCTGATTCATATTTTGATGCATGATGACATCAGTTTTTGAATCATATGAGGTGGCGAGATGCGTACTACAGTGACAATTGATGATGTGCTGTATGCTCAGGCTCTGGATATGGCCGATCCAGATATGGACAAGGCTGATATTTTCCGTGAAGCGATGAAAACGTTTGTTCGGGTACAAGCGGCAAAGCGCCTTGCTTCATTGGGTGGCGCAGCGCCTGAAATGGAAAGCATTCCCCGCCGTCGCGAGGAACCGTCTGCATAATGTCCATTCTAGTTGATACATCTGTCTGGGTAGATCATTTCAAAAACAGAAATGAAGAGTTAGTGCGGTTACTGAGCGGGGACCTGGTATTGATTCATCCAATGGTTATTGGAGAACTTGCCTGCGGCACTCCGCCAGCGCCCCGCGTGCGCACACTTCGTGACCTGAACTTGTTACCGCAATGCCACCAAGCCAGCATGAGTGAGGTGATGGCATTTATTGAAAATAAAATGCTGTACGGACACGGGTGTGGCCTGGTGGATATCACCTTGCTTGCATCTGCTCTCATTACCCCAGGAGCAATGCTCTGGACGCTCGATAAACGGCTCGTCAAGTTAGCCAATGACCTTAATGTAGGCTTTCAGCCTGTTCACTAACCTTAACTTCATCGTTAAGTTATCCCGCCCGCACAATCACAGCGAGATGAACCCGCCTTCACCGTCGCCAACATCATCATATCCAACACTAATCAAACGCGTTCCGATATTCACCGCTGCTAGTTTGGGGTTATTCAATGTCACATTGGTTGGCTGTTCCCCGGCCAAAGGGCGAGGAGCAGTTACCAAGAGATAGTGGATTGCTATAACGCTAGTGGCGGTTACGATTACCTACTCAAGATCATCGCACCCACCATATCGATGTTTCAAGACCTGATGGAGGACGATATCGGCATTGAAAAATTCGCCAGCCGTATCGTTCTCCGCCAGCCTTATCCGCAGCGTGGAGAGCCGCTTAACGTGATTGCCCATGGTGTTGCGAGCTGGAAGTAGGGATCGTCACCTTCGTTAAATCATCATTTCCCAACCTAGCGTTGAGGATGTCCAGCGCTGCTTTCTCAGCAATAAGCATTGTGCGCAGAAACTGAAAAACTATCACTGGCCAGTGTAGGTTCCTGCCTCTAAATCCCGAGGTCATCACGACATGTTTTATGTTGTTACATATCATATCGTTATGATTTCACTTCGAGGGGGTTTAAGTGGGTTAGTTTTGCGGTTATTTAACAATCATGAAACTGTTGGTGTGGGCCTGGATTGAATCAGGGAATGAATCATTGGAGTGATTCAGTCAAATAAACGCCTTGAGGTCTGGGTTGTCCATTTAAAGTCTGGGAATTTAGATTAGTGCGAAAGCGAAAATAAATTCGTTATTAATTATTTCATAAACCCATCCTCAATAAATGTCTGTTGATTGGTTGCTACGATGTTTCAATATTTGAGACAGCAAAGAAATTGAATAAGTTTCAACGCTAAGACCGATTTATTTTTACTATGTCCATTAGGGATTATCACCTGAGGTTATAAATTTATCGTTAGTTCTGTTTATTTTTCGTCATTACCGTAAATAACTTGATCGGTGAATTGTAATAATTATAATTCTCATTCGCCTTCTTGGGCGAGTGGGGAATCTGTTGCTGCGTACCACTTTCACGCTAAAACGCTTCCTACTAAATCAGTTTCGAAAATATGTTTTACAGGGAATTCTGTCTCTCATTTTGACGGAGTTGGGCGTTTGCGCATCAGAACACCCACCAGTCATCTCATTAATAAAAAATCTCAAAGGATGATAATGTCTCGTTCTTCACGTCAAGCCAGGCTATTAAAGGCAAATAATAATATCGGTGTGAGCCAAACGCTGCCGATGATCTCTTTACTGGCCTTGGTTATCGCGACTGCATTACACAGCCCGAAAGTTTCCGCTGCGGAGACCACCACTAAAGAGCAAACGCTGGAAGTCACGGCGGCAGCCGGTAGCATCAATAGCAGCCAGGACACGGACTACAACGTCCCGGTTACGCGCGCCGCCATTAAATTAGCGCTGACCGCGCGTGACACGCCGCAGTCTGTTTCTGTCATCACCAAACAGCGTATGCAGGATCAGAAGCTGGAGACGTTAACTGACGTCTTAACCAACACCACCGGCATCAGTCAGTTCAACTCTGGCGCTAACCGCAGCAATTTTTACTCACGCGGTTTTATGATCGATAACTACCAGATCGATGGCGTGCCAGCACTGATTGATAGCGCCTGGAATCTGGGTGATACCCTGTCAGATACCGCAGTTTATGACCGCGTTGAAGTGGTACGCGGTGCGACGGGTCTGATGACCGGCGCGGGCAGCCCGGCAGCGTCAGTGAACATGGTGCACAAGCAGGCAGACAGCAAAACGTTTCAGGGTAATCTGTCAGCCAGCTACGGCAGCTGGGATACCCAACGTTACGTTGCCGATCTTTCCGGTCCATTGACCGAGTCCGGCAATGTGCGCGGACGCGTGGTGGCGGGCTATCAGGATGGCGACAGCTGGCTGGATCACTACCATACGCAGAAGAAATTCCTGTATGGCACCGTCGCGGCCGATCTCACCGATTCCACCACGCTGACACTGGGGTATGATTACCAGGAAACCAACATTCAAGGTGCGACCTGGGGCGGCTTGCCGACTTTCTATCTCGACGGCAGCAAAACCAACTACTCTCGCAGTGCCAACCTCGCACCAGATTGGGCCTACAACAACAGCGATTCCAAAAAGGTGTTCGCCAGCCTGAAGCAGACGTTTAATAACGGCTGGGAGCTCAACCTGAGCGGCTCGCATACTGAAGCCACTATGGACAGTAAGTTGCTGTATATCGACGGTTACTTTGATAAATCGACCGGTATCGGCATTGGCCCCTATGAGGGCTATGACTTGTTAGGCGGCACCGGCTACAACACCGCAAAACGCAAAGAAGATACCGCAGACGCCTATGTCACCGGTCCGTATGAGCTGTTTGGTCGCCAGCATGAGTTAATGGCGGGTGTCACTTATATCCGCCAGCACGATCGCTACGTCAGTGCCTCCACCAGCTTCACCTCGGCAGACGTGGGTGACTTCAATGACTGGGGTAATTATCCAGAACCGGATTGGGACGACCAGGCGCTGTCACAGGATAATGTGATCCGTCAGAAATCCGCTTACTTAGCGACGCGCATTTCACTGGCCGATCCGCTGCATCTGATCCTTGGCGCGCGTTATACGCAATACAACGCCAACACGCTGACGCAGAATATGGAGAAGAACAACATCACGCCGTATGCAGGCCTGGTGTATGACATCAACGATACCTATTCCGCCTACGCCAGCTATACCTCTATTTTCAAACCGCAGACCTATCGTAATGCGCAGGGTGCTTATCTCTCTCCTGTCACCGGTAAAAGCTATGAAACCGGGATCAAAGGCGACTGGATGAACAGCCGCATCACCGCATCGCTGGCGGTGTTCCGTATCGAGCAGGATCACCTTGGCGCGACGGATTATGCGCTGGTGCCAGGCAGTACCGATTACGCTTACTACGAGCAGAAAGGCACGGTGAGTAAAGGTGTTGAATTCGAAATCAACGGTGCGGTGACCGATAACCTGCAGATGACCTTCGGTGCAACGCGCTATGTGGCGAAAGATGGCGAAGATGCCGCGCTGAACCCAACGCAGCCGCGTACTTCACTGAAACTGTTCACCAGCTATCGCCTGCCGATGCTGCAGGACCTGACTGTGGGCGGCGGCGTGAACTGGCAGACGCACACCTGGGATAACGTAGCGGGCCCAGGCGGAACCTCAACGCTGTATGCAGAGCAGGGCAGCTACGCGCTGGTAGATCTGTTCGGACGCTATCAGGTCACCAAACAGCTCTCTGTGCAGGCCAACCTGAACAACCTGTTCGACGAGACGTATAACATCGATGTTGGCAGAAACACCGTGTACGGCGAACCGCGTAACCTGTCTATCTCCGCGAACTACCGATTCTGATTTGGCTGAATTCTCCACGGAGAAAGGCCCTGTCATCATCTGATTGCTGGAACCTTCACGCCTTGTGTGCGGAGGTTCCAGCGTCACACCCTTCAGGTAAAGTTAATCCCGCAACACCTCAATGAATAATCACAAGTCTCTATACTTAACGTCATTCGTTACATTGGGGGCGTAATTTTTGACACCAGAATCTGAACATATTGATGCCATGGCCTGGCAGGAACTGAATGACGCAGCAAACGACCCTCACACCGGGTTTCGTTATCTGAACGTCTGCACCATCAATACTGAATTAAAACCACAGGCTCGCATGATGGTGTTAAGGCGAACGGACAGTGCCCGGCGGCTTCTGGAGTTTCACACCGATATCCGCAGTGCAAAATGGCAGGAATTAGCCCTCAACCCCGCTGCAACGGTATTGGGATTTTGCTCGCAATCACGCCTGCAGTTACGTTTGCAGGGGGGGTTCAAACGATATGAACCGGCAAGCGCTCTCGCCGGGCAAACGTGGCAAGGGTTGCCAGTCTGGACGCGCAGGAGTTATTCAGGCGGGCCGCCGGGAGCAGAATGGTTGTTTCCGCACGATCAAACCCAGCATGCTGAAAGTGAGGAGAGCGGGGAAGGTGGTCAGCGCCATTTTGGTGTGTTGGTTTTTCAGGCTGAGTCGCTCGACTGGTTTCGCCTTGAGCGCGACAATAATCGCAGGGCGCGACTGACTTATTCCGCAACGGGAAGTCTGACTTCATCCACCTGGATTAACCCTTGAAGATTCTGCATCCTTCCATTCCCTCGTAATAACAGCCTCGCTTTATTATCTGTGCACCGCAAATAACAGGTTGTGGGCGATGTGGATGCTGGCGAGGGTTAACCCACGATATGAATTCGAAAATCAAAAAATGTCTTCTGTACAAACCTCTCAGACCCAACGCAATACCGTGACTCAGATCTCATTCTTCAAATCCTGACTATACTCATACCTTTCTTTACACAGTGTTAGCTGTGTTTTTAGCAACCCATGGAAGCTCAAATGCAAAATTCTTCTCCGCCCCCATCGGATGATGGCGGCTCGCTCAATTTAACCGTGCAGCAACGTCTGTTCTTTGTGGTGTTAGTCGCCACCATGGGCGCGCTGGCGTTCGGGTATGACACGGGTATCATTTCCGGGGCGCTGCCCTATATGACTTTACCGACCTCGCAGGGCGGACTTGACCTCACGCCCTTTACCGAAGGGCTGGTCACTTCTGCGCTCACATTCGGTTCAGCGTTTGGGGCCTTTGTTAGCGGGTTTGTCTCTGATCGCTTTGGCCGCCGAATCACGCTGCGCAGTCTGGCCGTGCTATTCGTTGCTGGTGCATTAGGCACCACCATCGCGCCGAATCTTGAGATCATGGTGGTGATGCGATTTATCCTCGGATTCGCCGTGGGGGGCGGATCCTCCACGGTTCCGGTGTTTATCGCTGAGATTGCGGGTCCGAAACATCGTGCGCCGCTGGTTAGCCGTAATGAGCTGATGATTGTGTCAGGCCAGTTGCTGGCTTACATCGTCAGTGCGGCGATGAGTCTGTTACTGCACGATCCGAGCATGTGGCGTTATATGTTGTCGCTGGCGATGATCCCGGGTGTGCTGCTGTTTATTGGCACCTTTTTTGTCCCGGCCTCACCGCACTGGATGGTGGCCGAAGGGCGCATAAACGAGGCGTTACGTATTCTGCGTAAATTGCGTGAGAATCCGCGCGAAATTAAAAAAGAGATGGCGGAGATGCGCCAGAACGCGCGCGAAGCCCGTCAGGGGCCGCCCGCTCGTGAACTGCTGAAAGAAAAATGGATAGTACGATTGCTGCTGCTGGGCTGTGGCATGGGGATCGTTGCACAATTCACCGGCGTGAATGCCTTTATGTATTACACACCCATCATTCTGAAAAGTACCGGTCTGGGAACCAGCGCGTCGATCGCAGCCACGATAGGCAACGGTGTGGTATCTGTGATCGCGACCTTTGCCGGCATCAAAGCGATCAGCCATTTTGGTCGCCGCCCAATGCTGATCACCGGGTTATCGGTGGTGATCGCCATGCAGCTGGCGCTGGGAGCGGTGCTGGTACTGATGCCGCACAGTTTAGTGCAAAGCTTGCTGGCGCTGACCTGCATCCTGGTGTTTCTCTTCTTTATGCAGATGTGTATTTCGCCCGTGTATTGGCTGCTGATGTCTGAGCTGTATCCGATGAAAGTACGTGGCGTATTGACCGGTTCAGCCGTCGCTTTTCAGTGGATATGTAACGCCATCGTTGCGTTGGCTTTCCCGCCGTTGCTATCGCTGGTGGGAAATAATGCATTCTTCATTTTTGCCGCCATCAACGTGGCATCGCTGGTGTTTGTCGCGGTGATGTTGCCGGAGACCCGTGGTAAATCGCTGGAAGAGATCGAATCGCACATGCGTGAACATTTTGGCGAGAGCACGACTGAAACGGCGGCTTCAGCGTAGTGGTTGAAATCGTATTATGACCCGCTGCCGACCGTGTGGCTCTTGGCTGCACGGCGGCAGCGTTCCGAGCAGTACTGCACTTCATCCCAGCAATTTTCCCACTTTTTACGCCAGGTCATCGGTTTATGACACTGCTTGCAGTAGCGGACGGGCAGGGATTTTTTGTTTCCTTTGAAGTCTTTCATATTGTGTTGCCTGCGACGAAGTGATTCAGCATCGACCAGTTAAATCAGTTCTCACTGCGTTTACCTTAATAGTGATTGTAGAACATGACCAATTTGCGCAATTAACTGGTATTCAAACCCTCCATTGAATACATTTATTCCACAATAAAAACCCGTCGCGTCTCTAACTATCTCTTTTCAAGGCGAAAGCCAGCCCATCATTCAGGAACTCATTCCATGCGTAAAACAGACCATCTTGGGGGGATAACGGCGTTCGTGGCGACGGCCCAGCACGGCAGTTTCACCGCTGCCGCCGAACGTCTGGGGCTCACCAAATCAGCTGTGGCTAAAAGTGTCGGCCGACTTGAGGCGCGACTTGGCGTTGAGCTGTTCCTGCGTTCGACCCGACGTCTTAGTCTGACACCGGATGGCGAACGATTCCTGGCGAGCAGTCAGAGCGCCATCGAGATTCTGGAGCAGGCAGAGGCTGAGCTGACATCACATATTGCGGAACCTTCCGGACGGTTAAGGATAGATCTGCCTGCCGCGTTTGGCAGGCAGCGCATCCTACCTCATCTGCTGCGCACGCTCCGTCAGTATCCGGAACTCTCCATGACCGTGACGTTCAGTGAGCGATTTGTCGATCCGATAGAAGAGGGGGTTGACCTGGTGGTCCGTATTGGTGAACTGGCTGACAGTAGCGGGCTGATAGGACGGCGTCTGACAACCCAGAAGCTGGTTATTTGTGCCTCTCCTGATTACCTGCAACGTTCTGGTGTGCCTGCTGAAACCGCTGATATGAGTCACCACCAATGTATCGTTGGCCTTCGTCGCAATGAACCGAAAATCTGGCTGCTGAAAAACAGCCTGGGGCAAGTCACGCGCTTTACGCCGCCGGCGACGCATGAATTTGCCGATGGTGATGCGATGCTGGCGGCTGTGCTCGCCGGGTGCGGATTGTCTCAGCTGCCGTTGTGGCTGGTCGGGAAATATCTTGCTGGTGGGGAACTGGTTGAAGTGCTGAGTGGACATGCAGGAGGGGAAATGCCGGTGAGTGCCTTATGGCCGAAAAGCCGTCAGCTGCTGCCTAAAATCCGCTTTATGGTGGATACGCTGGTTAAGGCAGCGGAAGAGGGATTGCTGGACTGAGTCAGCATGAGAGAAAACAATTTCGCCCCCGATCGGAGGCGAAATTTTGTCGACCTAATGGCAGCTTGTTACTTAACTTTGTCTAACTGAGCGTAAGGTTCCGGAACGGTGACCTGCATTGTCAGCACGCTGTTTTATGAAGATGCTGATAAACGCCAGCACGGCAAAAATGATGCTGCTCAATACCACCGAGCGTGTGCCAAACTCGGCAATAAACCAGCCGCCAGCCAGTGAACCAATGGTGATGCCGAGATTGGAAAACGACATGTAAAGACTGTTGGCAAATTCGGGTGCCCGGCTGGCTTCACGCATCAGCCATGTCTGGCTAATCACCAGCCCGGAGGAGTGGAATGCGCCCCAGAAAACAGTCAACAGGCACATGGCCAGTGAGGAGCTGCCGGTAATCCAGATCAGCACCAGTACCAGCGCGAATAACAGCGGATAGAGGTGGGTGGTTTTCACTACGTTTTTCTGCAGGAAAGTGCTGAACACGAAGTTACCAATGAAGCCGCATATGCCAAATACCAGCAACAATCCACTGATAGTGTTGTTGTTCAGATGCGTGATGCCAGCAAGGTAATCCGCCACGTAGCTAAAACTGGAGAACATCGCCGCAAAGATCATGGTCACGGTGATGATGGTCAGCCACAGCTTGCCGTTACGCAGCACGCTGAGTTGGCTGGCAAAGGAGACCTTTTCTTTTGCAGGCAGGGAAGGAACGAACAACAGAATGCCAAGAAACGCAATAAAGCAAGCCACCGCCGCAAACCAGAAGGCTGCAGCCAGCGAAACATGTTCAGCCAGCAGCGTATTCAGTGGTACGCCGAGCACCAGCCCGATCGCCACACCCGCAAAAATTTTAGCTGCCGCCCCCGCGCTTTTCTCTTTCGGAACGGACTGGGTGGCGACTACCAGCGCAACAGAGAAGAACACCGCATGCGTGAGCGCAGGCAAAATGCGGAAAATCAGCATGGTGTTGAAAACGTCGGTGGTGGCGTATATCAGGTTCGAAACCACAAACACCAGCAGGATTGCCAGCAGCACCGTTTTCTTGTTCAAACCCGAAAGCAGTAGCGTGATGAACGGTCCGGTGATGGCCACAATTACCGCATAGATGCTCACCAGATACCCGACCTGCGTTGCCGTGACGTGTAGCTGTGAGATGAGTTTGGGCAGTAAACCGATGATGCCAATTTCCGTGGTGATGACGCCAAAAACGGCAACGGACAGCGTCAGTAAAAGGAGTGAACCCTTGTTTTGCATTGTCATACCTATGTTCAGGTTGTTATTAAGCAGGTGAAGATCGCCGCGCAAAATATCCACTGTGAATATTCTTGAGGGGCGTTTAGGAAGGGGAATTCTTACGGAATTTCAAAAATGCGGAAATATCACTATGCGCGGAGAAGTGGAGACATAAATTCGTCAATAGGGAGCAGGTGAGGTTGGTTGCCGATAAGAGGCGATGGACGATTATTGAGCAACGTTGCGGGGGAATGGGCATCTGCCTCAGCAAAGTCCAGGAATAGTCACAACACGACTGAGTAATAAAGACCAAGTGTCTGGTCGCGGCCTCTATAGGTGTTAAGCCCGGCATCTCAGTGAGTTGGGCTATTCAACCCTGACGCTGTCCCGATGTCAGAACAGTGTTAAGTTAGGTGAAACCTCTGCAGCACTGCTGCTACCAACGTTAAGGGATAAAGATGAGTCAACTATTTAGTGTCGCAAAGATTGGAGAGCTTGAGCTGGAGAACCGCATCGTGATCGCCCCGATGTGCCAATACTCCGCCGATGCCGGATGCGCCAGCAGCTGGCACCGCATCCATTTAGGTTCACTGGCGCTTTCTGGCGCAGGATTGCTGATTCTGGAAGCCACCGCCGTTGAAGCGGCAGGCCGCATCTCGCCGGGAGATCTCGGGCTGTGGGATGACAAGACCGAAGCCGCGTTACACAGCGTGCTGTCTGACATTCGCGCCTGGTCACCCATCCGTCTGGGTATCCAGCTGGGCCACGCAGGGCGTAAAGCCTCATGCCGTGCGCCATGGCAGGGAGGGCATCAACTGCCGGAGAGTGAAGGTGGCTGGCAAACGGTGGCTCCTTCAGCGCTCAGCTTTGCAGAGCAGGATCATGCACCGACCGCATTGGATGAAGCGGGGCTGGCGCGCATCAAACAGGCATTTGTGGATAGCGCGCAGCGTGCGGTACGTCTGGGTATTGAGCTGATTGAAATCCACGCGGCACACGGTTATCTGCTGCACCAGTTCCTGTCACCGCTGAGCAATCAACGTCAGGACCAATACGGTGGTTCGCTGGAGAATCGTTTACGTTTCCCACTAAAGGTGTTTGCGGCGGTACGTGCTGCTGTGCCAGCTTCGATTCCGGTTGGCGTGCGTCTCTCTGCCAGCGATTGGGTTGAAGGCGGCTGGGATGTTGAGCAATCCATTGTGTTTAGCCAGCAACTGGAAGCCCAGGGCTGTGATTATGTGCATGTGTCGAGCGGTGGGCTATCGCCACAGCAATCCATCACTGTGGGGCCGGGTTATCAGTTGCCGTTCGCACGCGATATCCGCCAGCAGGTGAAAATTCCGGTTATCGGCGTGGGCTTGATTACCGATCCGCAGCAGGCAGAAGCGGTGGTGGAGCAGGGGGACGCGGATCTGGTCGCGCTGGGGCGTGCTGTGCTCTACAACCCGCACTGGCCATGGCAGGCTGCTGCCGCGTTGAATGCGCAGGTCAAGGTTCCGTCACAGTATTTGCGTTCTGAACCGCATGGTGTGAAGGGCACGTTGGTTTAATTTTAATTAGCCTGGCGGCTCTGCTGGAGTGACCCGATTTATAAAATGTTCTACAACCAGCCGACGATGCTGGAAGGACGATGTTTTAACTTTGGGGCACGCGTCGAGTTCTGATATGAACCGGGCCAGAAGGCCCGGTATTTATTTCTAATGCGCCATATAAAACTCAGGCCATCAATTCGTCACAAATCGCACCAATCTGGTCCACGGCATTGAGCAGCTGTGCCGTCGGTTCGTTGGCACAATTTAACCGCAGGAAGTTCTGTAACTCCGCTCCCGGTGAAAACAGTGGTCCGGGGCTAACCCCAATGCCCAGCGCCAGCGCGCGACGATGCACTTCCAGCGCATTGATCGGATGCGGAAGTTCAACCCACAGCAAAAAACCGGCTTCCGGTGCAGTAACGCATGTGCCAAGCGGGAAACTCGCTTCAACCCGTGCGATGACGGCTCGCACACCTTTCTCAACGCGAACCTTCAAACGCCGCAGGTGCCGTTCGTAGTCCCCACTGGCCAGTACGTAGCTGGCGGCGGTTTCAAGTAACGGCGCGCCCGCCCAGTCGCCCGCCATGCGCGCCTGCAAAACCTGGGGGTGATAGCGGCCGGCGGCAATCCAGCCAATTCGCCAGCCCGGTGCGAGAGTCTTGGATAATGAACTGCAGTAAATCACATTGCCACGCTGATCAAAGGCCTTGCAGGCGGGAGGTCGCTGCCCATCGCCAGCCAGATTGCCATACACATCGTCCTCAATTAACGGGATGCCTGCACGTTCAAGCAATGCGACAAGCTCCTGCTTGCGCGCGACCGGCATACTGGCGCCAAGCGGGTTTTGCACGGTAGGCGAGGCCAGTACGGCAGCGGGTCGATGCCGATTAATGGCGTCAGCGAGCGGTGCCAGCAGCAATCCTTCAATGGGATCTGTGGGGATTTGCAGTGCCTTCAGGCCCAAATCCTCCAGCAGCAGGAGCGTGCCGAAGTAGGCGGGTTGCTCAATCGCGACGGCATCGCCAGGCTGACACAAGGCGCGCAGTGCCAGACGCAGCGCCTGGGTCGCCCCAGCGGTAATAACAAGTTCGTCTGCGCTAAAGCGTGCGCTCCATTGCGCGGCACGTGTGGCTATCTTATTGCGCAGGTCGGCCCGGCCGGTGGCAGGCTATAGCTTTGGCCATGCGCATCCAGACGGCGACCTGCCGATTGCAGCACCCGCTGGAGTGTCTCCGTCGGCAACCAGTGGGGATCGGGCAGCGCAGCGCCGAGCGGTATCAAACGGCTTTCCGCGCTGCTGAACAGTGAACGCGCAACGGCTGACAGGGTCACGGGCACAGGGCCCGACAGAGCCGGCGGTATTTGCCGTTCGGTGTTTCGCGGGCTGACGAAATAGCCCGAGCGCGGACGCGCAATAATCAATCCTTCCGCTTCCAGACGACGCAGGGCTTCCAGAGCGGTTGGCAGACTTACCTGTTCGCGTTCGGCCAGTTTGCGTGCGGAGATCATTCGATCGCCGGGTCGTAGCGCACCGGAGGCGAGGGTGTGTCGCAGACTCTCAGCAATGCGGCGGTAATGTGGGGACGATAATGACGAGGCGGGCATGTCGATCTGTACAGTCTGATTTTCAATGAATCTGACTATACAGACGATGCCGGGTGCCATCTATAGTGTCAAACATGAACCAGACAAGGAGGCACTATGCAAAGCAATAACTTCGACCTTTCCTGCTATTTCCGCCGCATCAATTACACCGGCCCTGCAGCCGCGGATTCCGCCACGCTGCACAAAATTATGCGCCATCAACTGTTCACCGTGCCGTTTGAGAATCTCGATGTGCAGGCCGGGAAAGTTGTTTCGCTGGTGCCTGAAGAGATTTGCGACAAGATTTTGCATCAAGGGCGAGGGGCTACTGTTATGAGGTCAACGGGTTGTTTGCCATGGCGCTGGAAGCGTTAGGTATTCCCTACCGTTTTGTGGCAGCAAGGCCGATGTTCTACCCTGTATGCCGTCCTAAAACCCATATGGCGCTGGTGGCGGAAGTCGATGGACGTCAATGGTTGTGCGATCTCGGGTTTGGTAGCTACGGCATCCGCGCACCCATAGCTTTAGATCAGCTCAATAGCGATACTAAACAGGATTTCGACACGTTCAAACTCACCTGTGACGCGCATGGCGAGTATCTGCTTCAGGCGAAGGTAGAAGGGGAGTGGTGTAACCAATACGGCTTTGACCTGTCACCGCAAGAGTGGATTGATTTTGCCCCGGCGAATTACCTCAACTCGACGCATCCTGATGCGATTTTTGTGCAGAAATTGCTGATTTTGCAGCATCGTCCAGAGGGGCGGGTGATCCTGCTGGGTGATATGTTGAAAACGGTGACGGCGAGTGGAGTGGAAAAACAGCGGGTGGAGGAAGAGGAAATTGCTGCTGTGCTGCAAAGCCACTTTGGGTTAGTCAGCCGTACATAGGCCAGTCAAAGCTACAACCTTGATGCAAGGTGTTGCTTCGTGTAGAACATGTGATGTTTTGATTCTTAATTATGAGGATTATCACTGATGACTGTTCATAATCCCCCTCACGCGGGTGAAATCATTTCCGATATCATGGAAGACCTTGATATTGGTGTACGCGAGCTAGCACGTGCTTTGGCGATTGCACCATCCACAGCATCTCGAATGGTTTCGGGTTTGACAGCAATCACTCCAGAGATGGCCATAAAGTTATCAGCGGTAATTGGAAGTACGCCCCCCATGTGGCTTCGTATTCAAGCGGCTTATAACCTGGACCGAGCGGCAAGAACCGTTGATCTTTCTGTTTTGAATACCTGATATAAACCTGACCCTCTCTGCGGCGCCAATTGAACATATTCTGATGACGTTTTGGGCTACAACAAAATTTTGATTTCCATGTGATCAAACGTTTTTAGTACTTGTTGGATCAATACAAGCCATGAGCCTCACATAACAGGCTCATGGCTATGCACATTCTTCCCAACGTTTTTTAGAAGATATGACTCAAGACTTCACTCTCTCCGCTGCAATGTAATCCGCGTCAGTTCCGAGGGACGCCCCAATCGTACTGCCATGCCTGGCCATAGCGCAGTGCCGTTATTCACATAGAGTTGCATGCCATCCACATCATAAAGCCCCGAGACAAAGCCCGCGTTGGGTTTCGCAAACAAGCGGTCAAAACCGACGATCAGTCCGCCGTGGGTGTGACCAGATAGCTGCAAATCGACTTTGTGCGTTGCGTTCTGGCGCGCATTGCGTGGTTGATGATCCATCAAGATTACCGGAGCATCAGCAGGAACACCCTCCAGCGCCAGCTCAAGGTTAGGGCCAGTGGCTTCTCTGCGGGAGGCTGAAACATCGGGCAGACCGGCGATCGCTAGCTCCGCGTCGCCGCGTTTAATGAGGGTATGGCTGTTGAGCAAAGGTTGCAGTCCTAACGTCGCAAGATGTTCGGTCCAGCGTTGTTGTTCAAAGAAGTACTCATGGTTGCCAGTGATGGCATAAACGCCGTCCGGCGCATGTAACCCTCGCAGCGGCTCCACGTCATTTCTGCGATTTTCCAGGGTTCCATCAATGACATCGCCGGTCACCAGAATCAGGTCCGCGTCCAGCGTCATGGCCTTTTTCACCATGGCGGTGGTCCATGCGGAGTTGAACATTTTGGTGATATGCAGGTCGGTGAGCTGAAGCAGCTGGTAGCCTTCAAACTCGCGCGGCAGATTATCGATTTGTATCGTCACCTCTTTTACGGCGGGGATGCGTATGGCCTGATG
>JRUP01000052.1 GCA_000773965.1 Enterobacter cancerogenus | reverse complement strand
CCACGCTGCTGTACGGCATGATCATCACCATTCCGACGGTGATCGTGGCCGGTCCGATCTTCTCGAAATTCCTCAAGAGCTTTGAGAAGTCACCGCCGGAAGGCTTGTACAACCCGAAGATCTTCACTGAAGAAGAGATGCCAGGTTTCGGTATCAGTATCTTTGCGGCCATCATCCCGGTGGTGCTGATGGCGATTGCCGCGGTGTTTGAGCTGACCACGCCAAAAGAGAACCCGCTGCGTCAGTTCTTCGAGTTTATTGGTAACCCGGCGGTGGCGCTGTTTATTGCCGTGGTGATTGCGGTGCTGACGCTGGGTCTGCGCAACGGCCGCAAGATGGAAGAAGTGATGGATATGTGCGGTGAGTCGATTGCCGCCATCGCCATGATCGTCTTCATTATTGCCGGTGGTGGTGCGTTCAAGCAGGTGCTGGT
>JRUP01000051.1 GCA_000773965.1 Enterobacter cancerogenus | reverse complement strand
GCTGAACACTGCGTGCGCCCAGCCGATTCATCGGCTGTTCGATGGTGGTCAGCGGCGGATTGAGGCTGCTGGTGAAGGGAATGCCATCAAACCCCACGACAGCGAGATCTTCCGGAATGCGCAATCCGGCCTCCAGCGCGGCGTGAATCACGCCAACCGCCAGCACATCTGAGACCGCAAACACGGCGTCTGGTCGCTCCGGTCGTGCCAGCAGTTCACGCAGTGCGGCACTGCCCGCTTCACACGAAATGTTTTCCGCGTAAGCCACGCCACCCCAATTCAGTTCCAGCTGTTCCAGCGCTTCGCGATAGCCACTTTCACGCTGATGGGAATAGAGATAGCGCATATCACAATTCACCAGTGCGATACGTCTGCGACCTTTGCTGGCCAGATAGCGCACGGTTTCAAACGCCGCTTCTTTATTATCAATGGTGACACTTGAGGCGGGAATGGACGGATCGTATTCGGCGCATTGCACCCAGGGTGCGTCACCAATCAAACCTTTTAACTGCTGCAAACAGGCGGCAGCATCCATGGTGATCACACCATCGACCACTTTTCCGCTCAACAATGCCAGATAAGCGGCTTCGCGTGGCAACTGTGAGGCCGAATTGCACAGCAAGATGTGATAACCCTGCGCTTCGGCTTCAGCTTCAATGCCTTGCACCACACGTGAACAGAAAGGATTGGTGATGTCTGAAATTAACACCAGCAACATATGGCTCTGGGCAGTACGCAGCTGGCGGGCCAGCAGGTTGGGCTGATAGTCACAGTGTTCGATGGCCGCCAATACCTTTGCTCGTGTATCAGAACGCACGCCCGGATGCTGGTTCAACACCCGAGAAACCGTGGCTTTAGACACGCCAGCAAGACGGGCAACTTTCTCAATCGACATGGATTTCAGTACCGCCAGTAGAGGTGAAAAATCAGAAGCCTATCAATAGCACAGTCGCTATGTGAGCGTGTGACATATTTCCGTCTTTACGCCTTCTTTGCATTTGCGCATTTCGCATAGCCTTGCCCGATGTTGATCTAAGAACGGATTTTCATTAGGGATAATTTTTAATTCCTTTATGAAATTACTGCCGCTGGAGAAACTGCCACCACGACATAACATTGGGGTGAATGATGATGGTAGTGAAAAAAACAATAACAGCAGTGGCGGCAGCATTGGCCCTGATGGTGTTTCAGGCGCAGGCGGTGAATGTCACCGTGGCGTATCAAACCTCGGCGGAACCGGCCAAAGTGGCGCAGGCCGATAACACCTTTGCCAAAGAGAGTGGCGCGACGGTCGACTGGCGCAAGTTTGATAGCGGTGCCAGCGTGCTGCGGGCATTGGCTTCCGGTGATGTGCAAATCGGTAATATCGGGTCCAGCCCGCTGGCAGTGGCGGCAACACAGCAGTTGCCCATCGAAGCTTTCTTACTGGCATCACAGCTTGGCAATTCCGAAGCGCTGGTGGTCAAAAAATCCATCACCAGTCCCAGGGATCTGATTGGCAAACGCATCGCCGTGCCCTTCATCTCCACCACCCATTACAGCCTGCTGTCAGCGCTCAAACATTGGGGCATCAAGCCATCGCAGGTGCAGTTAGTGAATCTGCAACCGCCAGCCATTATTGCAGCGTGGAAACGCGGTGATATCGACGGCGCGTACGTCTGGTCACCGGCGGTAAACGAGCTGGAAAAGGATGGCACGGTGTTAACCGACTCTTCTCAGGTGGGCAAATGGGGATCGCCAACGCTGGATGTGTGGGTGGTACGCAAAGATTTCGCTCAGCAGCATCCTGAAGTGGTCACCGCTTTCGCGCGCAGTGCGATTGAGGCACAGCAAGCCTACATTGCGAATCCAGAACAGTGGCTCAAGCAGCCCGACAATCTCAGCAAACTGGCGCGCCTGAGTGGCGTACCGGAAAGCGATGTGCCGGTTCTGGTGCAAGGCAATACCTACCTGACCGCACAGCAGCAGGTGGAACAGCTGGGCAAGCCAGTGAACAAAGCCATTGTTGATACCGCGCACTTCCTGAAAGAGCAGGGCAAAGTGCCGGATGCCGCTAACGATTACAGCAGCTTTGTCACCACGCGCTTTGTCGCGCCTTTGGCGAAATAACGGAGGCCGTATGCTCAGCATCACCAATCTGAATGCACGTTACGCCGGACAACCCGCGCTGCAGGATATCAACCTGCAGCTGGATCAACGCGACCTGCTGGTGGTGCTGGGACCGTCAGGCTGTGGCAAAACCACCTTACTGAACTTGATCGCCGGATTCCTGCCGCTGGAGTCAGGCAGTATCACGCTGGATGGCAAAGCGGTAAATGGACCGGGCGCAGAACGCGGCGTGGTGTTTCAGAACGAAGGGCTACTGCCGTGGCGTAACGTGATCGATAACGTGGCGTTTGGCTTGCAGCTGGCGGGAATGGACAAGGCTGAACGCCACGCCATTGCTCGCCGTTTAATCCGCAAAGTCGGACTGGAAGGGGCAGAAAAGCGTTTTGTCTGGCATCTCTCTGGGGGGCAACGTCAGCGCGTGGGGATTGCGCGTGCGCTGGCGGCTGATCCTCAGTTGCTGCTGTTAGATGAGCCGTTTGGTGCGCTGGATGCCTTTACACGCGAACAGATGCAAACCCTGCTGCTGACGCTGTGGCGTGATACCGGCAAACAGATTCTGCTGATTACCCACGATATTGAAGAAGCGGTGTTTCTTGCCAGCGAACTGGTGCTGCTGTCGCCGGGGCCAGGCCGTGTGGTGGAGCGTATCAAACTCGACTTCGGTCAGCGCTTCGCTGCGGGTGAACCGTGCCGCAGTATCAAATCCGGCCCGGCCTTTATCGAGCGTCGTGAATATGTGCTGAATCAGGTCTTTTCCCAACGGGAGGCGTTTGTATGAGCGCGGTGATTGATGAGAAAACCCAGACTCGCCGGCGCACGTTGCGCTGGCCTTTTTCACCGCAGTTTTCTCTGAGCTTGCTGAGTGTAGCCGTGCTGCTGCTGGTGTGGTGGAGCGTGACGGCGCTCAATTTGGTGGCACCGCTATTTCTGCCGCCGCCCCAGCAGGTGCTGCAAAAGCTGCTGCTGATCGCCAGCCCGCAAGGCTTTATGGATGCCACGTTATGGCAGCACCTGGGCGCCAGCCTGACGCGCATGCTGGTAGCGCTGTTCTTCGCTGCACTGATTGGCATTCCAGTCGGCATTGCGATGGGCCTAAGTCCGGCGATTCGGGGGCTGCTCGATCCGCTGATTGAACTCTATCGTCCGGTGCCGCCATTGGCCTATTTGCCGCTGATGGTGATTTGGTTTGGCATCGGTGAGACCTCAAAAATTTTACTGATTTATCTGGCGATCTTCGCGCCGGTGACGCTGTCGACGCTGGCAGGGGTGAAAAACGCTCAGCAGGTGCGGATTCGCGCTGCGCAGGCACTAGGCGCTACGCGCTGGCAACTGCTGCGCTTTGTCATCCTGCCGGGCGCATTGCCTGAAATCCTTACCGGTTTACGCATTGGCCTCGGCGTGGGTTGGTCGACGCTGGTGGCCGCCGAACTGATTGCGGCCACGCGAGGACTCGGCTTTATGGTGCAGTCGGCGGGCGAGTTCCTTGCCACCGATGTGGTGCTGGCCGGAATCGCCGTAATTGCCTTGATCGCTTTTAGTTTAGAACTGGGTCTGCGCGCTTTGCAGCGCCGATTAACGCCCTGGAATGGAGAACAGCAATGAACGAACGTATCACTTTTACCGCGCTGGGCCCGTATATCGGTGCGCAGGTCAGCGACCTCGATCTTAGCCGCCCGTTAAGCGACGCGCAGTTTGAGCAGCTATATCATGGTCTGCTGCGCCATCAGGTGTTGTTCCTGCGCAATCAGGTGATCATGCCGGAACAGCAGCGCGCTTTGGCGATCCGCTTCGGTGATCTGCACATCCATCCGGTGTATCCGCATGCAGAGGGGGTGGAAGAAATTATCGTGCTGGATACCCATCAGGATAATCCACCGGATAATGATAACTGGCACACCGATGTGACCTTTATTGAAACGCCGCCGGCGATTGCGATTTTAGCGTCTAAACTGCTGCCGGAAAGTGGTGGCGATACGTTGTGGTCAACGGGTATTGCGGCCTATGAAGCGTTGTCCGAACCGTTTAAGCAACTGCTGAGCGGCTTGCAGGCGGAGCATGATTTTAAGAAGTCGTTCCAGGAGTATAAGTACCGCAAGACGGAAGAAGAGCATCAGCGCTGGCAGCAAGCGGTCGCCAAACATCCGCCGGTGCAGCATCCGGTGATTCGTACCCATCCGGTGAGCGGGCGCAAGGCGCTGTTTGTCAATGAAGGTTTCACGACGCGTTTACTGGGATTGAGTGAGAAGGAGAGTGAGGCGCTGCTGAATTTCCTGTTCTGGCACACGGCGAAACCGGAGTTCCAGGTGCGTTGGCGCTGGCAGGAGAATGATGTGGCGATCTGGGATAACCGCGTGACGCAGCATTATGCGAATGCCGATTACTATCCGGCGCGTAGAGTGATGCATCGCGCAACCGTGCTGGGTGATGTGCCTTTTTGAATGACGACGGTGGTTAGCCAGGTCGGCATCAATGCCGACCTAAACATGCCTGCTGGCTCTACAGCAGACATAATCGGGTCACAGCGCAATTTATCGCGAGGGGGGCTAGAGGACGCGCAATGAATGGCGCCGCTCTGGTTACATACACTGCTTAACTCGCCAGCATTTGCTCCAGTTGTTCCTGGGCATCCAGCCAGGCCATTTCAACGTCTTCCAGCGCCGATTTGCTTTCAGCCTGACGTTGCAGCGCCGAGGTTAAATCGGCCTTACGGCTCTGATCGTAAATGGCACTGTCAGAGAGTTGCGCTTCTGCTTCGCTGAGCTGGCTCTGCCACTTCGCCATCTGCTTCTCTAACTTCTCGATCTCTTTACGCAGAGGCTGGGTTTGCGCGCGCAACTCGGCATCGCGGCGTTTCTGATCTTTACGAGACTGGGCGCTGTTGGCGTTATCCTGCTTCGGTGCAGCATCCTGCTGGGCTTGCTGCTTTTGCAGATCGCTCAACCACTGCTGGTAATCATCGAGATCGCCTTCAAACACATCGACTTTGCGGTCATGCACCAGATAGAGATCGTCGGTGGTGGATCGTAGTAAATGACGGTCATGCGAAACCACCACCAGCGCGCCTTCGAAATCAATCAGCGCTTCGGTCAATGCCTGACGCATGTCGAGATCAAGGTGGTTGGTCGGTTCATCGAGTAGCAGCAGATTTGGACGTTGCCAGACGATCAGTGCCAGCACCAGTCGCGCTTTTTCACCGCCTGAGAAACGTTCAGTGATTTCACTGACTTTATCACCCTGGAAACCGAAGCCGCCCAGATAATCACGCAGCTGTTGTTCCAGCGTTTGTGGCGCAATGCGGGCCAGATGCTGCAATGGCGATTCATCGGCGCGCAGGTATTCAAGTTGATGCTGAGCAAAGTAGCCAAGCTTGATGCCTTTTGCCAGGCCAACTTTGCCATCCAGCGCTTCAATTTCACCGGCCAGCAGTTTGATCAGCGTTGATTTACCCGCACCGTTACGGCCGAGTAGACCGATGCGTGAACCCGGTACCAGATTCAGTTTGATGGCATCAAGAATGATGCGTTCGCCATAACCCGCCGTGACTTTCTCCATTTTCAGTAATGGATTGGGCAGGCTCTCTGGTGCGCGGAAGCTGAAGCTGAACGGGTTATCGACGTGAGCCGGGGCAATTAACTCCATGCGCTCCAGCATCTTGATTCGGCTCTGCGCCTGTTTGGCTTTAGTGGCCTGAGCGCGGAAGCGGTCGATGTACTTTTGCAGGTGCTGTACTTTTTCCTGCTGGCTCTGGAACAACGCCTGCTGCTGCGCCAGTTTGGCGACGCGCTGGCGCTCGAACGAGCTGTAGTTGCCGGTGTATTCGAACATCGTCTGCTGTTCGATATGAATGATTTTATCCACCACCGGATCAAGGAAGTCACGGTCATGCGAGATGAGGATCAGCGTGCCTTCATAGCTTTTCAACCAGCGCTCTAGCCAGATAACAGCGTCAAGATCGAGGTGGTTAGTCGGTTCATCCAGTAGCAGCAGATCGGATCGGCACACCAGCGCTTGCGCAAGGTTAAGGCGCATGCGCCAGCCACCGGAGAAATCACTCACCGGCCGCATTAATTGTTCCTGGCTAAAGCCCAATCCGTGCAGCAGGCTGGAGGCGCGAGCATGTATGCTCCACGCCTGAATTGCATCCAGCTTGCCATGCAGCAGAGCGATGGCGTTGCCGTCATCCCTGGCGTTGGCATCAGCTAATTCGGATTCAAGCTGACGATATTCGCGGTCGCCGTCGATAACATATTCCAGCGCGGCTTTAGTGAGGGCCGGGGTTTCCTGGTTCACCCATGCCAGCGCCCAGTTACCTGGAAAAGTGAAATTGCCTGCATCGCTGCTAATTTCGCCCTTCAGTAGCGACAGCAGCGTGGATTTTCCACAGCCGTTCTTACCCACCAAACCGACTTTTTGGCCGGGATTCATGGTGGCTGTTGCGTTGTCCAGCAGCACGTTAGTGCCGCGGCGTATTTGTAATGCGGAAAAGACAATCATAAGCGCCGTATCGTCAGAATATGTTAATTTATCGGCAACATAATTCAATAATGGTTAGTTGCGTCGAGCATGGTAGCGGAATTCCGTTGCGGTGACGACGCTTTGGAGGGGAACGATGTCGCAGCCACCCAAAATTTTGCTGCTTTACGCCCATCCGGAAACACAGGATTCGATTGCTAATCGGGTTTTGCTGCAGTCGGCTATGGAACTGGACCACGTCACGGTGCACGATTTATACGCCCACTATCCGGATTTTTTCATTGATATTCATTACGAGCAGCAGCTGTTGCGCGAACACCAAATCATCGTTTTCCAGCATCCGTTGTATACCTATAGCTGCCCGGCTTTGCTGAAAGAGTGGCTGGATCGCGTGTTGTCGCGTGGGTTTGCCAGCGGCCAGGACGGGAATGCGCTGGAGGGCAAGTACTGGCGCAGCGTGGTGACCACCGGAGAACCGGAAACCGCGTATCACCATAACGGCCTGAATCGTTACCCGATGAGCGACATCATGCGTCCGTTTGAGCTGACGGCGCAGATGTGTCGTATGCACTGGATGACGCCGATGGTGATCTATTGGGCTCGCCGCCAGACACCGGAAGTGATGCGCAATTATGCGCGCGCCTACCGTGACTGGCTCTCGTCACCATTGCCGCAGGGAGTGATGTGATGGAAGGTCAAACGTTACTCACTGCCGGAGTGATTTATCTGGTGGCCGCTGTGGTTGTGGTGCCGATTGCGGCACGACTTGGCATTGGTGCCGTGCTGGGTTATCTGGTGGCAGGCATTGCCATCGGACCGTGGGGGCTAGGCTTTATCAGCGACGTTGATGAGATTCTGCACTTCTCCGAACTCGGCGTGGTGTTCCTGATGTTCATCATCGGGCTGGAGTTGAATCCCGCCAAACTCTGGGCGCTAAGACGTTCAATCTTTGGTGTGGGCGCTGCGCAAGTATTGGTTTCTGCGGCAATTCTTGGTGTGCTGTTGTGGCTAACCAACTTTAGCTGGCAGGCCGCGATTATCGGCGGGATTGGCCTGGCGATGTCCTCAACGGCTATGGCACTGCAATTGATGCGCGATAAAGGCATGAATCGCAGTGAAGCGGGTCAGCTCGGCTTCTCGGTGCTTCTCTTCCAGGATTTGGCTGTCATTCCTGCATTAGCACTTGTGCCGTTGCTGGCCGGAGGGGACAGCGGTCATGTTGACTGGCTGAAAGTCGGCATGAAGGTGCTGGCGTTTGCCGGCATGCTGGTGGGTGGCCGTTATCTGCTGCGTCCGATTTTCCGCTTTATCGCCGCTTCCGGTGTGCGTGAAGTGTTCACTGCGGCTTCATTATTACTGGTGCTGGGCTCGGCGCTGTTTATGGATATGCTAGGGCTGTCGATGGCCCTCGGCACCTTTATCGCCGGGATCCTGCTGGCCGAGAGTGAATATCGGCACGAGCTGGAAGTGGCGATCGAACCCTTCAAAGGGTTGCTGCTCGGGCTGTTCTTTATTTCCGTCGGCATGGCGCTGAATTTGGGCGTGCTCTATACCCATATCGCGGAGATTATCCTTGGCGTAGTGATTCTCGTGGCGGTCAAGACGCTGGTGCTCTATGTGCTGGGCCGTATTTATGGTTTACGCAGTTCCGAGCGCCTGCAGTTTGCCGGGGTGCTTAGCCAGGGCGGTGAATTTGCTTTTGTGCTGTTTTCAGCGGCCTCGTCGGCCAAACTGTTCAGCGGCGATCAATTACCACTGTTGCTGGTGACGGTGACGCTGTCGATGATGACCACACCGCTGTTGATGCAGGGGGTGGATAAAATTCTCGCACGTCGGTTCAATGAGCCCGATGATGACAATGAGAAGCCGTTTGTCGAAGATGATCAGCCGCAGGTCATTGTGGTTGGCTTTGGTCGTTTTGGTCAGGTGGTGGGCCGCTTGCTGATGGCTAACAATAAGCGTATTACGGTGCTGGAGCGTGACATCTCGGCTGTCAGCCTGATGCGCAAATATGGCTATAAGGTTTACTACGGCGATGCCACTGAGCTTGAGTTACTGCGTGCTGCCGGTGCGGAGAATGCACAATCCATTGTGATTACCTGCAATGATCCGGAAGATTCGATGTCCATCGTTCACCTTTGCCAGCAGCACTTCCCGCAGCTGGAAATTCTGGCGCGTGCGCGTGGCCGTGTGGAAGCCCATGAATTACTGCAAGCGGGCGTAACGTTGTTCTCGCGTGAAACCTTCTCAAGTGCGCTGGAGTTGGGGCGCAAGACGCTGATTTCACTCGGCATGCATCCGCATCAGGCGCAACGCGCGCAACAGCATTTCCGCCGACTCGATATGCGCATGCTACGTGAGCTGGTGCCAAGCCACGATGATAATGCGCAGGCCTCACGTGTGCGTGAAGCTCGTCGTGAGTTAGAAGACATCTTCCAGCGCGAAATGCAGCATGAAAAACGCCAGATCGACGGTTGGGATGACGAGTAGGACTACACTTAACATATCCGTTGCTTAATAGCGGGCAGGAAAGAGTATGCGTAAACGTTTTATTGCTGGTGCGGTATGTCCGCAATGTCAGGAAAAAGACACGCTGGCGTTATGGCGTGAAAACAATGTCGAAGTGGTGGAGTGCGTGCAGTGCGGCCATCAAATGCGTGAAGCGGACAAACAAGTTCGCGATAAGGTGCGCAGCAATGAGCAAGTGATCGGCATTTTTCATCCTGAGTAGCAGAATGGCGCAGCTTTTTTTAAGCTTAAACTTACAGCGGGATTGAATTCCGCTACAATCGGCGCCATTAACGCTGAGCAGTATGCAGCAACACATTTGTTGGCATCCTCAGTCTTGAACCTTTCTGGTTGGTTATTGCACGCAAAATAGACCAATGAGACGGGATCTCAGTTCTCAACGGTTAGGAGATATCATGAAAGTAGCAAAAGACCTGGTGGTGAGCCTGGCGTATCAGGTTCGTACCGAAGACGGTGTGTTGGTTGACGAGTCACCGGTGAGTGCACCGTTGGACTATCTGCACGGTCATGGTTCCCTGATTTCTGGTCTGGAAAAAGCGCTGGAAAATCACGCAGTTGGCGATAAGTTTGATGTGCATATTCCGGCAAACGACGCTTACGGTCAGTACGATGACAACCTGGTGCAGCGTGTACCAAAAGATGTGTTCATGGGCGTCGACGAACTGCAGGTTGGCATGCGCTTCCTGGCAGAAACCGATCAGGGTCCAGTGCCGGTTGAAATCACTGAAGTGGAAGACGAGCACGTTGTGGTTGATGGTAACCACATGCTGGCGGGTCAGAACCTGAACTTCAACGTGGAAGTGGTAGCGATCCGTGAAGCAACGGAAGAAGAAATCGCACACGGCCATGTGCATGGTGCAGATGGTCATCATCATGACCACGATCACGACCATGGTCACGATCACGGCCAGGGCGGTTGTGGTACTGGCGGTTGCGGTTGCAGCCACTAAGTTCTGCATTGAACAACAAAAGGCCACCTTCAGGTGGCCTTTTGCTTTAATAGTGCGGTGGAGGCGTCTCTTCGGACTGCGAAGCAATCGGTGAAGGTGTCGCGGCTTTCACTTTATCCACTAATAAACGTACCTGTTCGCGCATACGACTCATCTCCAGTTCATGTTGAGTCACCGTCAGATTGAGCTGATCGATGGTGTGCTCCTGAAATGCCAGTTTGCTCTCCAGCGCCTCAAGGCGTTGTTCCCACTCTTCATGCTGCATCATTTCTTCTCCTGTCACGGTGCTGCGCCTGGCGCGTATCGGGCGTGATTCTACGGTCTTTAGCGGCAGAATCACCCGATTTTTAACCTTTATGGGGCTTTGCGGTTGAAATCAGCGCTAATGCCTTCATCTCTGGTGAAACTTCCTGATGCAAAAAAGGTCGGATGTTAAGCGGGTAATTACGTTGTGGGAGTGTTCGCCGCTGCCACGTAAAGTTATAGTGTGGGCCACTGTCCGCAATGATTCCCGAGGTTTAGATGCTTCGGTTTTGGAGAAAGGATGAAATCACTGTTTAAAGTCACATTGTTAGCTACCACCATGGCCATTGCGCTGAATGCACCGCTGGCAATGGCAGCTGAAACCGCTGCGGCTCCGGCTGACGCTGCTCAGGCAGCACCGCAGGCACCGAAAAATGCTGCCTTCAAAAACGAAGACCAGCAGTCAGCTTATGCGCTGGGTGCTTCTTTGGGTCGCTACATGGACAACTCTCTGAAGGAACAAGAGAAACTGGGCATCAAACTGGACAAAGATCAGTTGATCGCAGGTGTTCAGGATGCATTCGGTGGCAAGAGCAAACTGTCTGACCAAGAGATCGAGCAGACACTGCAAGCCTTCGAAGGCCGCGTGAAAGGCGCTGCACAGGCGAAGATGGAAAAAGATGCGAAAGAGAACTCTGACAAGGGTACCGCTTACGCTGATAAATTCGCCAAAGAAAAAGGCGTGAAGAAAACTGAATCTGGCTTGCTGTATCAGGTTGAGAAAGAAGGCACCGGTGACGCACCTAAAGACAGCGACACCGTCGTCGTGAACTATAAAGGTACGCTAATCGACGGTACCGAGTTCGACAACTCTTACACCCGTGGCGAGCCACTGTCATTCCGTCTCGACGGTGTGATCCCAGGCTGGACCGAAGGTCTGAAGCACGTGAAGAAAGGCGGCAAGATCAAGCTGGTGATCCCACCGAACCTGGCTTACGGCAAAAATGGCGTTCCGGGCATTCCGGCCAACTCAACGCTGGTATTTGATGTTGAGCTGCTGGATATCAAGCCAGCGCCAAAAGCGGATGAGAAAGCACAGGCTCCGGCCGCTGCTGATAAGAAAGCGCAGTAATCTGCTTGCGCTTCTGACGCCGCCTCCGGGCGGCGTTTTTATTTGTCCGCCAGACTTGAGCTGCGCTGGCTGTGCTCGCCATCCTCACTCATGCTCAGGGCTGAACCAACATGCCGTCTTGCAGCAACCCAAATTGTTTAGGGGAATGAGTAAAGCTCTGGCTAAACCTCCCGACATTTGCCAGACTAGCGCCTGCACAACTATCACAATATGAGTCTGCCCCAAAGCTGTCGAGACAGGCTCCAGCCATTTAGGGTAATGTCTTCGATGTCTAATCCATTCAATCCCGGTGAACTGACTGACTTCGATTTACTGGAGCAACGTCCGTTCGAGCAAGCCGATTACGATATTCTCAAATCTTACGAAGCCGTCGTTGATGGCCTCGCGATGCTGATCGGCTCGCACTGCGAAATCGTGCTGCACTCACTGGAAGATTTGAAATGCTCCGCCGTGCGCATCGCCAACGGTGAACATACCGGCCGTAAAGTGGGCTCGCCGATTACCGATTTGGCATTGCGCATGCTGCATGATATGCATGGTGCCGACAGCAATGTGTCTCGTGCTTACTTCACGCGCGCCAAAAGCGGTGTGCTGATGAAATCTGTCACTATTGCGATTCGCAATCGTCAGCAGCGGGTGATTGGCCTGCTGTGCATCAACATGAACCTTGATGTGCCGTTCTCACAGATTATGTCGACCTTTATGCCGCCGGAAATGCAGCAGGTAGATTCCAACGTCAACTTTGCCAGCTCAGTCGAAGACCTGGTGATGCAAACGCTGGAATTTACCATTGAGGAAGTGAGCAACGACCGCAATGTGTCGAACAACGCCAAGAATCGCCAGATTGTGCTCAACCTGTACGAGAAGGGAATTTTTGATATCAAGGATGCGATTAACCAGGTCGCCGATCGTCTCAATATTTCCAAACACACGGTTTACCTCTACATCCGCCAGTTCAAAAGTGGAGACTTCCAGGGGCAGGATCGCTAATGCGTTATACGTTACTGGTGACGGGGCCGGCATACGGTACGCAGAATGCCAGTAGTGCTTTGCTGTTTGCCCGTGCGCTGATTAAAGAAGGGCACCAATTGGAAAGTGTGTTCTTTTATAGAGAAGGCGTGCTCAATGCTAATCAGCTGAGTGCACCTGCCAGCGATGAAGTGGATGTGGTACGCGCATGGCAGCAATTGCGTGAAGAGAGCGGTGCTGCCCTGAATATCTGTGTGGCCGCCGCATTGCGCCGTGGCGTGACGGATGAGCAGGAAGCGACGCGCTTGAAACTGGTGGGCAGTAATTTGCAGCCTGGTTTTGAACTGAGCGGCTTAGGTGCGCTGGCAGAAGCCGCGTTGAGCTGTGATCGTTTGGTGCAATTCTGATGAATCGTGTGGCATTTCTTTTCACTCAGGCCCCCCACGGCAGCAGCGCGGGCAGGGAAGGGCTGGATGCGGTGCTGGCCACTGGCGCGCTCAGCGAAGACATTGGACTGTTCTTTATTGGCGATGGCGTGCTGCAACTGCAACGCGCACAGCAGCCTGAGCAGATTTTGGCTCGCAACTATATCGCGACGTTCGGCGTGCTCGATCTCTACGACATCGACCAGTGTTTCGCCTGCCGCGAGTCACTTGATGCGCGCGGGCAAAGCCTGACGGCTGAACGCGTGATGACGGCTGAAGTGCTGGATGCCGCGACACTGCGCCAGAAACTCGCCACTTATCATCGAATCCTTCGTTTCTGAGAATCCAACATGCTCTACACGCTGCTGCAATCACCCTGGCAATGCGATATCGATAGCCTGTTACTGCTGATGCAGGAGGGCGACGACTTGCTGCTAATGCAGGATGGCGTCACGGCCGCGCTTGAGGGCAGCCAGATGTTCATCAAGCTGCAAGCCTCTCCGGCCGCGCTTTGGGTTCTTGAGGAAGATGTGGTCGCGCGTGGGTTGGTTGAGCAAATTTCGACCAAAGTAGCACGTTTGGACTATACTGGTTTCGTTGCGATGACGGTGAAGCACCAACAACAAGTGGCCTGGTAGCAAGGAAAACCTGGTTATTTCTTGACACCCTTTTGACACAGCCCTAAAATTCTGCCTCCTCGTAGTAATACGAGGCGATTTATTACGTGTTTACGAAGCAAAAAGCTAAATCCCAGGAGCTATTTAATGGCAACAGTTAACCAGCTGGTTCGCAAACCACGCGTACGCAAAGTTGCAAAGAGCAACGTGCCTGCGCTGGAAGCTTGCCCGCAGAAACGTGGTGTTTGTACTCGTGTGTACACCACTACCCCTAAAAAACCAAACTCAGCACTGCGTAAAGTTTGCCGTGTGCGTTTGACTAACGGTTTTGAAGTTACCTCCTACATCGGCGGTGAAGGTCATAACCTCCAGGAACACTCAGTGATCCTGATCCGTGGCGGTCGTGTTAAAGACTTGCCAGGTGTGCGTTACCACACCGTTCGCGGCGCGCTTGACTGCTCAGGTGTTAAAGACCGTAAGCAGTCACGCTCCAAGTACGGCGTGAAGAAGCCAAAGGCTTAATGGTTCTCCGTTAAGTAAGGCCAAACATTTTCACTTTAATGTCAAAATAAACTCGTAGAGTTTTGGACAATCCTGAATTAACAACGGAGTATTTCCATGCCACGTCGTCGCGTCATTGGTCAGCGTAAAATCCTGCCAGATCCTAAGTTCGGATCAGAATTGCTGGCTAAATTTGTAAACATCCTGATGGTAGATGGTAAAAAATCTACTGCAGAATCTATCGTCTATACCGCACTTGATACCCTGGCTCAACGTGCAGGTAAAGATGGTCTGGAAGCTTTCGAAGTTGCACTCGAAAACGTACGTCCGACTGTAGAAGTTAAGTCACGTCGCGTTGGTGGTTCAACCTACCAGGTTCCAGTTGAAGTCCGTCCGGTTCGTCGTAATGCTCTGGCAATGCGTTGGATCGTTGAAGCTGCTCGTAAACGCGGTGATAAATCAATGGCTCTTCGCCTGGCGAACGAACTTTCTGACGCTGCAGAGAACAAAGGTACTGCAGTTAAGAAACGTGAAGACGTTCACCGTATGGCTGAAGCCAACAAGGCGTTCGCACACTACCGCTGGTAACAGCCACGTAGTTGTTATTAACCCAGCGGGCGTCCCAGTGGCTTACCTGCTGGGCTTTTTTAACTTAGAACGTCTCAGAATCAGAGGAATCAAATGGCTCGTAAAACACCCATTGAGCGCTATCGTAACATCGGTATCAGTGCTCACATCGACGCCGGTAAAACTACCACTACCGAACGTGTTCTGTTCTACACCGGTGTAAACCACAAGATCGGTGAAGTGCATGACGGCGCCGCAACCATGGACTGGATGGAGCAGGAACAGGAACGTGGTATTACCATCACTTCCGCTGCAACCACCTGTTACTGGTCAGGTATGGCTAAGCAGTTCGAGCCACACCACGTCAACATCATTGACACCCCGGGACACGTTGACTTCACCATCGAAGTTGAGCGTTCTATGCGTGTGCTTGATGGCGCAGTAATGGTTTACTGTGCGGTTGGTGGTGTTCAGCCACAGTCTGAAACCGTATGGCGCCAGGCTAACAAATATAAAGTTCCACGCATCGCGTTCGTTAACAAAATGGACCGCATGGGTGCTAACTTCCTGAAAGTTGTTGATCAGATGAAAACGCGCCTGGGTGCAAACCCGGTTCCGCTTCAGCTGGCAATCGGCGCAGAAGAGAAATTCACCGGTGTTGTTGACCTGGTGAAAATGAAAGCCATCAACTGGAACGATGAAGATCAGGGCGTTACCTTCGTTTACGAAGATATCCCAGCTGATATGCAGGAACTGGCTGATGAATGGCGTGCGAATCTGGTTGAAGCCGCTGCAGAAGGTTCTGATGAGCTGATGGAGAAATTCTTCGGCGGTGAAGAACTGACTGAAGAAGAGATCAAAACTTCTCTGCGTAAGCGCGTGCTGAAAAACGAAATCATCCTGGTTACCTGTGGTTCTGCATTTAAGAACAAAGGTGTTCAGGCGATGCTGGATGCGGTAGTTGAATACCTGCCAGCACCGACTGACGTTACCGCGATCAACGGTATGCTGGACGACGGTAAAGACACGCCGGCTGAGCGTCATTCTGACGACAACGAGCCGTTTGCTGCTCTGGCGTTCAAAATCGCAACCGACCCGTTTGTGGGTAACCTGACCTTCTTCCGCGTTTACTCTGGTGTTGTTAACACCGGTGACACCGTGTTCAACCCGGTTAAGTCAAACCGTGAGCGTCTGGGCCGTATCGTTCAGATGCACGCTAACAAACGTGAAGAGATCAAAGAAGTTCGTGCGGGCGACATCGCAGCTGCGATCGGCCTGAAAGATGTGACCACTGGTGACACCCTGTGTGATCCAGAAAATGTCATCATTCTTGAGCGCATGGAATTCCCAGAGCCAGTAATCTCTATCGCCGTTGAGCCGAAAACCAAAGCTGACCAGGAAAAAATGGGTCTGGCTCTGGGTCGTCTGGCAAAAGAGGATCCATCTTTCCGCGTATGGACTGATGAAGAATCTAACCAGACCATCATCGCGGGTATGGGTGAGCTGCACCTCGACATCATCGTTGACCGTATGAAGCGTGAGTTCAACGTTGAAGCGAACGTCGGTAAACCACAGGTTGCTTATCGCGAAGCGATTCGCGCTAAAATCACCGATGTTGAAGGTAAACACGCTAAGCAGTCTGGTGGTCGTGGTCAGTACGGTCATGTTGTTATCGACATGTATCCACTGGAGCCGGGTTCTAACCCTAAAGGTTACGAATTCGTCAACGACATCAAGGGTGGTGTGATTCCAACTGAATACATCCCTGCGGTTGATAAAGGTATCCAGGAGCAGCTGAAGTCTGGTCCACTGGCCGGTTACCCGGTAGTAGATCTGGGTGTTCGTCTGCACTTCGGTTCTTACCATGACGTTGACTCCTCTGAGCTGGCGTTTAAACTGGCCGCTTCTTTAGCCTTCAAAGATGGCTTTAAGAAAGCACAGCCCGTTCTGCTTGAGCCGATCATGAAGGTTGAAGTAGAGACTCCGGAAGAGAACACCGGTGACGTTATCGGTGACCTTAGCCGTCGTCGTGGTATGCTCAAAGGACAGGAATCTAACGCTACTGGCGTTCAGATCCATGCTGAAGTTCCACTGTCTGAAATGTTCGGATATGCAACCCAGCTGCGTTCTCTGACCAAAGGCCGTGCTTCTTACTCCATGGAGTTCCTGAAGTACGATGATGCGCCGAACAACGTCGCTCAGGCCGTTATTGAAGCTCGTAGCAAATAAGCTACGGTTTAAAAATTGTGAACTGATGCCTTCATGACTCATGAAGGCACAACGTAAGGAATTATCGCCATGGCGAAAGAGCAATTTCAGCGTAACAAACTGCACGTAAACGTTGGCACCATCGGTCACGTTGACCATGGTAAAACCACTCTGACTGCAGCTATCACCACCGTTCTGGCTAAAACCTACGGCGGCTCTGCTAAAGCGTTCGATCAGATCGATAACGCACCAGAAGAGAAAGCTCGTGGTATCACCATCAACACTTCACACGTTGAATATGAAACCCCGACTCGCCACTACGCGCACGTTGACTGCCCAGGCCACGCCGACTATGTGAAAAACATGATCACCGGTGCTGCGCAGATGGACGGCGCGATCCTGGTTGTTGCTGCGACTGATGGCCCAATGCCACAGACCCGTGAGCACATCCTGCTGGGTCGTCAGGTTGGCGTTCCTTACATCATCGTGTTCCTGAACAAGTGCGACATGGTTGATGATGAAGAGCTGCTGGAACTGGTAGAGATGGAAGTTCGCGATCTGCTGTCAGCTTACGACTTCCCAGGCGACGATACTCCAATCGTACGCGGTTCTGCTCTGCAGGCACTGAACGGTGTTGCTGAGTGGGAAGAGAAGATCATTGAGCTGGCTGGTCACCTGGATAACTACATCCCAGAGCCAGTACGTGCAATCGACCTGCCGTTCCTGCTGCCAATCGAAGACGTATTCTCAATCTCAGGCCGTGGTACTGTTGTAACCGGTCGTGTTGAGCGCGGTATCGTTAAAGTGGGCGACGAAGTTGAAATCGTTGGTATCAAGGCGACTGTTAAGTCTACCTGTACTGGCGTTGAAATGTTCCGTAAGCTGCTGGACCAGGGGCAGGCGGGTGAAAACTGTGGTGTTCTGCTGCGCGGTATCAAGCGTGAAGACATCCAGCGTGGTCAGGTACTGGCTAAGCCAGGCACCATCAAGCCACACACCAAGTTCGTATCAGAAGTATACGTACTGTCTAAAGACGAAGGCGGCCGTCATACTCCGTTCTTCAAAGGCTACCGTCCACAGTTCTACTTCCGTACTACTGACGTGACTGGTAACGTTGAGCTGCCAGAAGGCGTTGAGATGGTAATGCCAGGCGACAACGTGAAAATGACCGTTGAGCTGATCCACCCAATCGCGATGGACCAGGGTCTGCGTTTCGCAATCCGTGAAGGCGGCCGTACTGTTGGTGCGGGCGTTGTTGCTGAAGTTCTCGCTTAATTGCGTTAATGTCGGTGGTTGCTTAGGTAGCCACCGCAGCACGAAAAAAGAGCACTTCGGTGCTCTTTTTTTTGCCTGAAATTCACCGTTCAAGCCAATCCCACACAAAAGCTACGTTTGAAATAAAAACCATTCTCATTTACACTTTGATCAGAATTTGTACTGGAGTCCGCAGTAAATGTACGTCTGTCTGTGTAATGCCGTGAGTGACAAAACCCTCCGCGAAGTTGTGCGTCGCTATCAGCCCAAATCGATCCAACATCTTCGTCAACTGGTTCCTATCGGAAAACAGTGTGGTAAGTGCATCCGTTTTGCGCGCGAGATTATGGATGATGAGCTGCAGAAGGTACCGCTGTACAAAGAAATCGCTTAGGTCGATTCGACATCCTCCGGCAATAACCACAAAAACAGTCCTGTTTTTTTGACTTCTTTTTATCCGCATCTACGATCTATTTACCTGGAAGCGGAGGAAGCAAAATGAAGGGCGACAGTAAAATCATAACTCATCTCAATAAACTGCTGGGGAATGAACTGGTTGCGATTAATCAGTACTTTCTTCATGCACGTATGTTCAAAAACTGGGGGCTTATTCGCCTCAACGATGTCGAATATCACGAATCCATTGATGAAATGAAGCATGCGGACAAATACATCGAGCGCATTCTTTTCCTTGAAGGGATTCCAAATTTGCAGGATCTCGGCCGGTTGCGTATTGGTGAAGATGTCCCGGAAATGTTGCAATCCGATCTGACGCTGGAGTTAGAAGGGGCGAAGGATTTACGTGAAGCGATTGCCTATGCCGACAAGGTGCATGATTACGTCAGCCGCGACATGATGATTGAGATTCTGGGTGAGGAAGAGCATCACATTGACTGGCTGGAAACAGAACTCGACCTGATTCAAAAACTCGGTTTGCAGAATTACCTGCAGGCGCAATTAAAAGAAGAAAGCACAGACTAAAACCCTTTCGTTGTAGCAATGTCACAGAGCCTGTAGGGGGAAATATCGAGCCCCATACAGGCTTTTTCGCATTTAGTCCGCAATTGATGTGGTTAAAAACGCATCACGGGTTGCTTCCTGAACTGATTTGCGTATAATGCGCGGGCCTGCCGATATTGGTATGGCGCGATTCGAGCAGAATCGCAGGTGATAGCAAGCTATGTATCACCTGACAATACTCCCGATTGGGGAGTTATATGCTGAACGATTACACTCCTCCATCAATCGTAATGGGTGTGGGTAGTAATTCTTTTCGTTTATAAAATGTTTGGAGCCTTGGTCTCATGTCGAACCAAAGAATCCGTATCCGTCTTAAAGCGTTTGATCATCGCCTGATCGATCAATCAACCGCGGAAATCGTTGAGACTGCCAAGCGCACTGGTGCGCAGGTACGTGGTCCGATCCCGCTGCCAACTCGCAAAGAGCGTTTCACCGTTCTGATCTCTCCGCACGTTAACAAAGACGCGCGCGATCAGTACGAGATCCGTACTCACAAGCGTCTGGTAGACATCGTTGAGCCAACTGAAAAAACCGTTGATGCACTGATGCGTCTGGATCTGGCTGCCGGTGTTGACGTGCAGATCAGCCTGGGTTAATCAGGTCATCGAGCGATTGAGAGGTTGATACAATGATTGGTTTAGTCGGTAAAAAAGTGGGCATGACTCGCATCTTCACTGAAGATGGCGTTTCAATCCCAGTAACCGTAATCGAAGTTGAAGCAAACCGCGTTACTCAGGTCAAAGGCCTGGAAAACGACGCTTACCAGGCTATCCAGGTGACCACCGGTGCTAAAAAAGCAAACCGTGTGAGCAAGCCGGAAGCAGGTCATTTTGCTAAAGCTGGCGTTGAAGCTGGCCGTGGTCTGTGGGAATTCCGCACCGAAGGTGAAGAGTACTCAGTAGGCCAGAGCATCAGTGTTGAAATTTTCGCTGACGTTAAAAAAGTAGACGTTACCGGTACCTCTAAAGGTAAAGGTTTCGCAGGTACCGTTAAGCGCTGGAACTTCCGTACCCAGGACGCTACACACGGTAACTCCTTGTCTCACCGCGTTCCGGGTTCTATCGGTCAGAACCAGACTCCGGGCAAAGTGTTCAAAGGCAAGAAAATGGCTGGTCAACTGGGTAACGAGCGCGTAACCGTTCAGAGCCTGGAAGTGGTACGTGTTGACGCTGAGCGCAACCTGCTGCTGGTCAAAGGTGCTGTCCCGGGTGCAACCGGCAGCGACCTGATTGTTAAACCAGCTGTGAAGGCGTAAGGGGATAGCAATGGAATTAGTACTGAAAGACGCGCAGAGCGCGCTGACTGTTTCCGAAACTACCTTCGGTCGTGATTTCAACGAAGCGCTGGTTCACCAGGTTGTTGTTGCTTATGCCGCTGGTGCTCGTCAGGGTACTCGTGCGCAGAAAACTCGTGCTGAAGTAACTGGTTCAGGCAAAAAGCCTTGGCGCCAGAAAGGTACCGGCCGTGCGCGTTCAGGTTCTGTAAAGAGCCCGATCTGGCGTTCAGGTGGCGTGACCTTCGCTGCGCGTCCACAGGACCACAGTCAAAAAGTTAACAAGAAGATGTACCGCGGCGCGCTGAAAAGCATCCTGTCCGAACTGGTACGTCAGGACCGTCTGATCGTTGTCGAGACGTTCTCTGTAGAAGCGCCTAAAACTAAGCTGCTGGCACAGAAACTGAAAGACATGGCGCTGGAAGATGTGCTGATCATCACCGGTGAACTGGATGAGAATCTGTTCCTGGCTGCGCGTAACCTGTACAAGGTTGACGTGCGTGATGCAGCAGGTATCGACCCAGTTAGCCTGATCGCCTTCGACAAAGTCGTTATGACTGCGGAAGCAGTTAAGCAAGTTGAGGAGATGCTGGCATGATCCGTGAAGAACGTCTGCTGAAAGTAGTGCGTGCACCGCACGTATCTGAAAAAGCATCTACTGCGATGGAAAAAAGCAATACCATCGTTCTCAAAGTTGCTAAAGACGCGACCAAAGCAGAGATCGTTGCTGCTGTTGAGAAGCTGTTCGAAGTTGAAGTTAAAGACGTAAACACCCTGGTTGTTAAGGGCAAAGTTAAGCGTCACGGACAGCGTATCGGTCGTCGTAGCGACTGGAAAAAAGCTTACGTCACCCTGAAGGAAGGCCAGAACCTGGACTTCGTCGGCGGCGCTGAGTAAGTCGGAGGAGAAAGACAATGGCAGTTGTTAAATGTAAACCGACATCTCCGGGTCGTCGTCACGTAGTTAAAGTGGTGAACCCAGAGCTGCACAAGGGCAAACCTTTTGCTCCGCTGTTAGAAAAAAACAGCAAATCCGGTGGTCGTAACAACAATGGTCGTATCACTACCCGTCATATCGGTGGTGGTCACAAGCAGGCTTACCGTATTGTTGACTTCAAACGCAACAAAGATGGTATCCCAGCAGTTGTTGAGCGTCTTGAGTACGATCCGAACCGTTCTGCGAACATCGCACTGGTTCTGTACAAAGATGGCGAGCGCCGTTACATCCTGGCCCCTAAAGGCCTGAAAGCTGGTGATCAGGTTCAATCTGGCGTTGATGCTGCGATTAAAGCAGGTAACACCCTGCCAATGCGTAACATTCCGGTGGGTTCTACCGTTCACAACGTAGAAATGAAACCAGGCAAAGGCGGTCAGATTGCTCGCTCAGCTGGTACTTACGTGCAGATCGTTGCGCGTGATGGTTCCTACGTAACCCTGCGTCTGCGTTCAGGCGAAATGCGTAAAGTCGAAATCGACTGCCGCGCAACCCTGGGCGAAGTCGGTAACGCTGAGCACATGCTGCGCGTTCTGGGTAAAGCTGGTGCAACCCGTTGGCGTGGTGTTCGTCCTACCGTTCGCGGTACTGCGATGAACCCAGTCGATCACCCGCACGGTGGTGGTGAAGGTCGTAACTTTGGTAAGCACCCGGTAACTCCGTGGGGCGTTCAGACCAAAGGTAAGAAGACCCGTAGCAACAAGCGTACTGATAAATTTATCGTACGTCGCCGTAGCAAATAATTTTAGAGGATAAGCCATGCCACGTTCTCTCAAGAAAGGTCCTTTTATTGACCTGCACTTGCTGAAGAAGGTAGAGAAAGCGGTGGAAAGCGGTGACAAGAAGCCCCTGCGCACTTGGTCCCGTCGTTCAACGATCTTCCCTAACATGATCGGTTTGACCATCGCTGTCCATAATGGTCGTCAGCACGTTCCTGTCTTTGTATCCGACGAAATGGTCGGCCACAAACTGGGTGAATTTGCACCGACACGTACTTATCGCGGCCATGCTGCAGATAAGAAAGCCAAGAAGAAATAAGTAGGAGGAAGAGATGGAAACTATTGCTCAACATCGCCATGCTCGTTCTTCTGCTCAGAAGGTCCGCCTTGTTGCTGACCTGATTCGCGGTAAGAAAGTGTCGCAGGCTCTGGATATTCTGACCTACACCAACAAGAAAGCTGCTGTGTTGGTTAAGAAAGTCCTGGAATCTGCCATTGCGAACGCCGAACACAACGATGGCGCTGATATCGACGATCTGAAAGTCGCGAAAATCTTCGTAGACGAAGGCCCAAGCATGAAGCGCATTATGCCGCGTGCGAAAGGTCGTGCAGATCGCATCCTGAAGCGCACCAGCCACATTACTGTGGTTGTGTCCGATCGCTGAGACTCTGGAGACTAGCAATGGGTCAGAAAGTACATCCTAATGGTATTCGCCTGGGTATTGTAAAACCATGGAACTCTACCTGGTTTGCGAACACCAAAGAATTCGCTGACAACCTGGACAGCGATTTTAAAGTACGTCAGTTCCTGACTAAGGAACTGGCTAAAGCGTCTGTATCTCGTATCGTTATCGAGCGTCCGGCTAAGAGCATCCGTGTGACCATTCACACCGCTCGCCCGGGTATCGTTATCGGTAAGAAAGGTGAAGACGTAGAAAAACTGCGCACGGTCGTAGCGAAAATCGCTGGCGTTCCTGCACAGATCAATATCGCCGAAGTCCGTAAACCGGAACTGGACGCTAAATTGGTTGCTGATAGCATCACTTCACAGCTGGAGCGTCGTGTGATGTTCCGTCGTGCGATGAAGCGTGCTGTTCAGAACGCAATGCGTCTGGGCGCGAAGGGTATTAAAGTTGAAGTTAGCGGCCGTTTGGGCGGAGCCGAGATCGCACGTACCGAATGGTACCGTGAAGGTCGCGTGCCACTGCACACTCTGCGTGCAGACATTGACTACAACACCTCTGAAGCGCACACCACTTATGGTGTAATCGGCGTTAAGGTATGGATCTTCAAAGGTGAGATCCTGGGTGGTATGGCTGCTGTTGAACAACCGGAACCGGCTGCTCAACCTAAAAAGCAGCAGCGTAAAGGCCGTAAGTAAGGAGAGTCGCTGATGTTACAACCAAAGCGTACGAAATTCCGTAAAGTGCACAAAGGCCGCAACCGTGGTCTGGCGCAGGGTACGGATGTCAGCTTCGGTACTTTCGGTCTGAAAGCTGTTGGCCGTGGTCGTCTGACTGCTCGTCAGATCGAAGCAGCACGTCGTGCTATGACCCGTGCAGTTAAGCGTCAAGGTAAGATCTGGATCCGTGTATTCCCGGACAAACCGATCACCGAGAAGCCGCTTGAAGTGCGTATGGGTAAAGGTAAGGGTAACGTGGAGTATTGGGTTGCCCTGATCCAACCGGGTAAAGTCCTGTATGAAATGGACGGTGTTCCGGAAGAGCTTGCCCGTGAAGCATTCAAGCTGGCAGCAGCAAAACTGCCTATCAAAACCACCTTTGTTACTAAGACGGTGATGTAATGAAAGCAAATGAGCTGCGTGAAAAAAGCGTTGAAGAGCTGAACGCTGAGCTTCTTAACCTGCTGCGTGAGCAATTCAACCTGCGCATGCAGGCAGCATCCGGCCAGCTGCAGCAGACCCATCTGCTGAAGCAAGTGCGTCGTAATGTTGCACGTGTTAAGACTTTACTGACTGAGAAGGCGGCGTAATGACCGATAAAATCCGTACTCTGCAGGGTCGTGTAATTAGTGACAAAATGCAGAAATCTGCAGTTGTTGCTATCGAACGTGTCGTGAAACACCCGATCTACGGTAAGTTCATCAAGCGTACGACTAAGCTGCACATCCATGACGAGAACAACGAATGTGGAATCGGTGACGTGGTAGAAATCCGCGAAACCCGTCCACTGTCTAAGACTAAGTCTTGGGCGCTGGTTCGCGTTGTAGAGAAAGCGGTTCTGTAATAGAATCCGCTTCCTCTAAAAAATAAAATGAACGGCTCGTCTGAGCCGTTCATTTTTTCTACCCATCTGCGAGAACCGGTGTTATAATGCCGCGCCCTCAATTATGGGGCTTTTTAACGACCTGAGGTTTGGGTCCCGAAGTAGTAGTTGACATTAGCGGAGCACTAAAATGATCCAAGAACAGACTATGCTGAACGTCGCCGACAACTCCGGTGCACGTCGCGTAATGTGTATCAAGGTTCTGGGTGGCTCGCACCGTCGCTACGCAGGCGTCGGCGACATCATTAAAGTTACCATCAAGGAAGCAATTCCTCGCGGTAAAGTTAAGAAAGGTGATGTCCTGAAGGCGGTAGTGGTGCGCACCAGGAAGGGTGTTCGTCGCCCGGACGGTTCTGTCATTCGCTTCGATGGTAATGCATGCGTTATTTTAAACAATAACAGCGAGCAGCCTATCGGTACGCGTATTTTTGGGCCGGTAACTCGTGAACTTCGTACTGAAAAGTTCATGAAAATTATCTCTCTGGCACCAGAAGTACTCTAAGGAGCGAGCAATGGCAGCGAAAATCCGTCGTAACGACGAAGTTATCGTGATTACCGGTAAAGACAAAGGTAAACGCGGTAAAGTAAAGAATGTCCTGACTTCTGGTAAGGTCATCGTTGAAGGTATCAACCTGGTTAAGAAACACCAGAAGCCGGTTCCGGCTCTGAACCAACCAGGCGGCATCGTTGAAAAAGAAGCTGCTATTCAGGTTTCTAACGTTGCAATCTTCAATGCGGCAACCGGCAAGGCTGACCGTGTAGGCTTTAGATTCGAAGAAGGCAAAAAAGTCCGTTTCTTCAAGTCTAATAGCGAAACTATCAAGTAATTTGGAGTAGTACGATGGCGAAACTGCATGATTACTACAAAGACGAAGTAGTCCAGAAACTCATGACTGAGTTCGGCTACAATTCTGTCATGCAAGTCCCTCGGGTCGAGAAGATCACCCTGAACATGGGTGTTGGTGAAGCGATCGCTGACAAGAAACTGCTGGATAACGCAGCAGCTGACCTGGCAGCAATCTCCGGTCAAAAACCGTTGATCACCAAAGCACGCAAATCAGTTGCAGGCTTCAAAATCCGTCAGGGCTATCCGATCGGCTGTAAAGTAACTCTGCGCGGCGAGCGCATGTGGGAGTTCTTTGAGCGCCTGATCACTATTGCTGTACCACGTATTCGTGACTTCCGCGGCTTGTCTGCTAAGTCTTTCGATGGTCGCGGTAACTACAGCATGGGCGTTCGTGAGCAGATCATCTTCCCAGAAATCGATTATGACAAAGTCGATCGCGTTCGTGGTTTGGATATTACCATTACCACTACTGCGAAATCTGATGATGAAGGCCGTGCTCTGCTGGCTGCCTTTGACTTCCCGTTCCGCAAGTAAGGTAGGGTTACTTAATGGCTAAGCAATCGATGAAAGCACGCGAAGTAAAGCGTGTGAAATTAGCAGACAAGTTCTTCGCTAAGCGCGCAGAACTGAAAGCGATCATTTCTGATGTGAACGCATCCGACGAAGATCGTTGGGATGCCGTTCTCAAGCTGCAGAGTCTGCCGCGTGATTCCAGCCCTTCCCGTCAGCGTAACCGCTGCCGTCAGACAGGTCGTCCGCACGGTTTCCTGCGGAAGTTTGGGTTGAGCCGTATCAAGGTCCGTGAAGCCGCAATGCGCGGTGAAATCCCGGGTCTGAAAAAGGCTAGCTGGTAATTGTCACCATTTGAATCACGGGAGTAACACAGATGAGCATGCAAGATCCGATCGCGGATATGCTGACCCGTATCCGTAACGGTCAGGCCGCGAACAAAGTTGCGGTCTCTATGCCTTCCTCCAAGCTGAAAGTGGCAATTGCCAACGTGCTGAAGGAAGAAGGCTACATTGAAGATTTTAAAATCGAAGGCGACATCAAGTCTGAGCTGGAAGTTACTTTAAAGTATTTCCAGGGCAAGGCTGTGGTAGAGAGCATTCAGCGTGTTAGCCGTCCAGGTCTGCGCATCTATAAGAAAAAAGATGAGCTGCCAAAAGTAATGGCTGGTCTGGGCATCGCTGTAATCTCTACTTCTAAAGGTGTCATGACTGATCGTGCAGCGCGCCAGGCTGGTCTTGGTGGCGAAATTATCTGCTACGTAGCGTAATCGGAGGATAAAATGTCTCGTGTTGCAAAAGCACCTGTCGTTGTTCCTGCGGGCGTAGAGGTAAAACTCAACGGTCAGGAAGTTTCGATCAAAGGCAAAAACGGCGAGCTGACTCGTACTATCAACAGTGCTGTAGAAGTTAAGCATGCAGACAACGCCCTGACTTTCGCTCCACGCGAAGGCTTCTCGGACGCTTGGGCACAGGCAGGTACTGCTCGTGCGCTGCTGAACGGCATGGTTATCGGTGTTACCGAAGGCTTCACCAAGAAGCTGCAACTGGTTGGTGTTGGTTATCGTGCAGCTGTTAAAGGCAACTCTGTGAGCTTGGCCCTGGGCTTCTCTCACCCTGTTGACCATGCACTGCCGGCCGGCATCACTGCTGAATGTCCAACTCAGACTGAGATCGTGCTGAAAGGCGCTGATAAACAGCTGATTGGTCAGGTTGCAGCGGATCTGCGCGCCTACCGTCGTCCTGAGCCTTACAAAGGCAAGGGTGTTCGTTACGCCGACGAAGTCGTGCGTACCAAAGAGGCTAAGAAGAAGTAAGGTAACACTATGGATAAGAAATCTGCTCGTATCCGTCGTGCGACCCGTGCACGTCGCAAGCTCAAAGAGCTGGGTGCTACTCGCCTGGTGGTACATCGTACCCCGCGTCATATTTACGCACAGGTGATCGCCCCGAACGGTTCCGAAGTTCTGGTTGCTGCTTCTACTGTAGAAAAAGCTATTGCCGAACAACTGAAGTACACCGGTAACAAAGACGCTGCTGCAGCTGTAGGTAAAGCTCTGGCTGAGCGCGCTGTCGAGAAAGGCATTACTAATGTTTCTTTCGACCGTTCCGGGTTCCAATATCATGGTCGTGTCCAGGCACTGGCAGATGCTGCCCGTGAAGCTGGCCTTCAGTTCTAAGGTAGAGGTCTAAGATGTCAAACATCGAGAAACAAGCTGGCGAACTGCAGGAAAAACTGATCGCGGTAAACCGTGTATCTAAAACTGTAAAAGGTGGTCGTATTTTCTCCTTCACCGCACTGACTGTAGTGGGTGATGGTAACGGCCGCGTTGGTTTTGGTTACGGTAAAGCGCGTGAAGTTCCAGCAGCGATCCAGAAAGCGATGGAAAAAGCCCGTCGCAACATGATTAACGTCGCGCTGACTCACGGCACCCTGCAGCACCCTGTTAAAGGTGCTCACACGGGTTCTCGTGTGTTCATGCAGCCAGCTTCTGAAGGTACCGGTATCATCGCCGGCGGTGCAATGCGCGCTGTTTTAGAAGTTGCTGGAGTGCATAACGTTCTGGCTAAAGCGTATGGTTCTACTAACCCGATTAACGTGGTTCGTGCAACTATCGATGGCCTGGGCAATATGAATTCTCCAGAAATGGTCGCTGCCAAGCGTGGTAAATCCGTTGAAGAAATTCTGGGGTAATCACGATGGCTAAGACTATTAAAATTACACAAACCCGCAGTTCAATCGGCCGCCTGCCTAAGCACAAAGCCACTCTGGTTGGCTTGGGTCTGCGTCGTATTGGTCATACCGTTGAGCGTGAAGACACGCCAGCAGTGCGCGGTATGGTTAACGCGATTTCCTACATGCTGAAAGTGGAGGAGTAAGAGATGCGCTTAAACACTCTGTCTCCGGCCGAAGGGTCTAAACACGCTTCTAAGCGTCTGGGTCGTGGTATCGGTTCTGGCCTCGGTAAAACCGGTGGTCGTGGTCACAAAGGTCAGAACTCTCGTTCTGGCGGTGGCGTACGTCGCGGTTTCGAGGGTGGTCAGATGCCTCTGTATCGTCGTCTGCCGAAATTCGGTTTCACCTCTCGCAAAGCAATGGTCACTGCAGAAGTTCGTCTGTCTGACCTGGCGAAAGTTGAAGGCGGTATTGTTGACCTGAATACTCTGAAAGCAGCCAACATCATCGGTGTTCAGATCGAGTTCGCGAAAGTGATTCTGTCTGGTGAAGTTTCTGCACCGGTAACGATTCGTGGTCTGCGTGTCACTAAAGGTGCGCGTGCTGCAATCGAAGCTGCTGGCGGTAAAATCGAGGAATAAGTAGCAGATGGCAAAGCAACCGGGATTAGATTTTCAAAGTGCCAAAGGTGGCTTTGGTGAACTGAAGCGCAGACTTTTGTTTGTTATCGGTGCACTGATTGTCTTCCGTATTGGCTCTTTTATTCCAATCCCTGGTATCGATGCCACTGTACTTGCCAAACTGCTTGAGCAACAGCGTGGCACCATCATTGAAATGTTCAACATGTTCTCTGGTGGTGCTCTCAGTCGTGCCTCAATCTTCGCACTGGGTATTATGCCGTATATTTCGGCCTCTATTATTATCCAGTTGCTGACGGTGGTTCATCCCGCGTTGGCCGAGATTAAGAAAGAGGGTGAAGCTGGTCGTCGTAAGATTAGCCAGTACACTCGCTATGGCACCCTGGTTCTGGCTGTATTCCAGTCGATCGGTATTGCTACCGGTCTGCCGAATATGCCTGGAATGCAAGGTCTGGTAATGAATCCAGGTTTCGCATTCTACTTTACCGCTGTTGTAAGTCTGGTTACCGGGACAATGTTCCTGATGTGGCTGGGCGAACAGATTACTGAACGAGGTATCGGTAACGGTATCTCGATCATTATCTTCGCAGGTATTGTTGCGGGCCTCCCGCCGGCCATTGGCCATACCATCGAGCAAGCGCGGCAAGGTGACCTGCACTTCCTCCTGTTGCTGTTGGTTGCAGTTCTTGTATTTGCAGTGACGTTCTTTGTTATTTTCGTTGAGCGTGGCCAGCGCCGCATTGTGGTCAACTACGCTAAACGTCAGCAAGGTCGTCGTGTATATGCTGCACAGAGCACACATTTACCGTTGAAAGTGAATATGGCGGGTGTAATTCCGGCTATCTTTGCTTCCAGCATTATTCTGTTCCCAGCAACCATCGCGTCATGGTTCGGGGGCGGAACCGGTTGGAACTGGCTGACAACAATTTCGCTGTATTTGCAACCAGGACAGCCGCTTTATGTGCTACTCTATGCGACTGCAATCATCTTCTTCTGTTTCTTCTACACGGCGTTGGTTTTCAACCCACGTGAAACAGCTGATAACTTGAAGAAGTCTGGAGCATTCGTACCGGGAATTCGTCCGGGAGAGCAAACGGCGAAGTATATCGATAAAGTAATGACACGTTTGACCTTAATCGGCGCACTGTACATTACCTTTATCTGCCTGATCCCGGAGTTCATGCGTGATGCCATGAAGGTTCCCTTCTACTTTGGCGGCACATCGCTGCTTATCGTAGTGGTTGTCATCATGGACTTTATGGCTCAAGTGCAAACTCTGATGATGTCGAGTCAGTATGAGTCTGCATTGAAGAAAGCAAACCTGAAAGGCTACGGCCGTTAATTCAGGCGCTTGAGAAGTTACGGAGAGTAAAAATGAAAGTTCGTGCTTCCGTCAAGAAATTATGTCGTAACTGCAAAATCATCCGCCGCGACGGTGTCGTACGTGTGATTTGCAGCGCCGAGCCAAAGCATAAACAGCGCCAAGGCTGATATTGTCACATATTTTTCTTGCAAAGTCGGGTTGAGCTGGCTAGATTAGCCAGCCAATCTTTTGTATGTCGATGCGTTACCATTTGAGTATCCTGAAAACGGGCTTTTCAGCATGGGACGCATTTATTTAATTATAGGAGTGCATAGTGGCCCGTATAGCAGGCATTAACATTCCTGATCAAAAACATACCGTAATCGCATTAACTTCGATCTTCGGTATCGGCAAGACCCGTTCTAAAGCCATCTGCGCTTCAACGGGTATCGCTGAAAATGTTAAGATCAGAGAGCTGTCTGAAGAACAAATTGAACAGCTGCGTGAAGCAGTTGGTAAATTCGTTGTTGAAGGTGATCTGCGCCGTGAAATCACCCTGAGCATCAAGCGTCTGATGGACCTTGGTTGCTATCGTGGTTTACGCCATCGTCGTGGTCTGCCAGTTCGCGGTCAGCGTACTAAGACCAATGCACGTACCCGTAAGGGTCCGCGTAAACCGATCAAGAAATAATCGGGGTGAGTAAATAATGGCAAAGGCACCAGTTCGTGCACGCAAGCGTGTAAGAAAGCAAGTCTCAGATGGCGTGGCTCATGTCCATGCATCTTTTAACAACACCATCGTTACCATCACTGATCGTCAGGGTAACGCACTGGGTTGGGCAACCGCCGGTGGTTCCGGTTTCCGCGGTTCACGTAAATCTACTCCGTTTGCTGCTCAGGTAGCTGCAGAGCGCTGTGCAGAAGCAGTGAAAGATTACGGTATTAAGAATCTGGAAGTTATGGTTAAGGGTCCAGGTCCAGGTCGCGAATCAACAATTCGTGCTCTGAACGCTGCTGGTTTCCGCATCACTAATATTACTGATGTGACTCCAATCCCTCACAACGGTTGTCGTCCGCCGAAAAAACGTCGCGTTTAACGCCCGTTTTTAGGTTAGTTGGAGAAAGAAAATGGCAAGATATTTGGGTCCTAAGCTCAAGCTGAGCCGTCGTGAGGGCACCGACTTATTCCTTAAGTCTGGCGTTCGCGCGATCGATACCAAGTGCAAAATTGAACAACCACCTGGCCAGCACGGTGCGCGTAAACCGCGTCTGTCTGACTACGGCGGTCAGTTACGTGAAAAGCAGAAAGTTCGTCGTATGTACGGCGTGCTTGAGCGTCAGTTCCGTAACTACTACAAAGAAGCAGCACGTCTGAAAGGCAACACCGGTGAAAACCTGTTGGCTCTGCTGGAAGGTCGTCTGGATAACGTTGTTTACCGTATGGGCTTTGGTGCCACTCGTGCAGAAGCACGTCAGCTGGTTAGCCATAAATCTATCCTGGTGAACGGTCGCGTTGTTAACATCGCTTCTTATCAGGTATCTCCGAATGATGTCGTTAGCATCCGTGAGAAAGCCAAACAGCAATCTCGCGTGAAGGCCGCTCTGGAGCTGGCTGAGCAGCGTGAAAAGCCAACCTGGCTGGAAGTTGATGCGACTAAGATGGAAGGTGTGTTCAAGCGTATTCCTGAACGTACTGATCTGTCTGCGGACATTAACGAACACCTGATCGTCGAGCTTTACTCTAAGTAAAGCTTAGTACCAAAGAGAGGACACAATGCAGGGTTCTGTGACAGAGTTTCTAAAACCGCGCCTGGTAGATATCGAGCAAGTGAGTTCGACGCACGCCAAGGTGACCCTTGAGCCGTTAGAGCGTGGCTTTGGCCATACTCTTGGCAACGCACTGCGCCGTATTCTGCTTTCTTCCATGCCGGGTTGCGCGGTGACCGAGGTTGAGATCGATGGCGTGCTCCACGAGTACTCCACCAAAGAGGGCGTACAGGAAGATATCCTGGAAATCCTGCTCAATCTGAAAGGGCTGGCGGTAAGAGTTCAGGGTAAAGATGAAGTCATCCTTACTTTGAATAAATCTGGCATTGGCCCTGTGACTGCAGCCGATATCACCCACGACGGTGATGTCGAAATCGTCAAGCCACAGCATGTGATCTGCCATCTGACCGATGAAAACGCATCTATTAGCATGCGTATCAAAGTTCAGCGTGGTCGTGGTTATGTGCCGGCTTCTGCCCGAATTCATTCGGAAGAAGATGAGCGCCCAATCGGCCGTCTGTTGGTTGACGCTTGCTACAGCCCTGTAGACCGTATCGCCTACAATGTTGAAGCAGCGCGTGTAGAACAGCGCACCGACCTGGACAAGCTGGTCATCGAAATGGAAACCAACGGCACAATCGATCCTGAAGAGGCGATTCGTCGTGCGGCTACCATCCTGGCAGAACAACTGGAAGCTTTCGTTGACTTACGTGATGTACGTCAGCCGGAAGTGAAAGAAGAGAAACCAGAATTCGATCCGATCCTGCTGCGCCCTGTTGACGATCTGGAATTGACTGTCCGCTCTGCTAACTGCCTCAAGGCAGAAGCTATCCACTACATCGGTGATCTGGTACAGCGTACCGAGGTTGAGCTGCTTAAAACGCCTAACCTTGGTAAAAAATCTCTTACTGAGATTAAAGATGTGCTCGCTTCACGTGGTTTGTCTCTGGGCATGCGCCTGGAAAACTGGCCACCAGCAAGCATTGCTGATGAATAATCAGATCACAGGTTAAGGTTTCACTGAGAAGGATAAGGTCATGCGCCATCGTAAGAGTGGTCGTCAACTGAACCGCAACAGCAGCCATCGTCAGGCTATGTTCCGCAACATGGCCGGTTCTCTGGTTCGTCACGAGATCATCAAAACGACTCTGCCGAAAGCCAAAGAACTGCGTCGCGTAGTTGAGCCGCTGATTACTCTTGCCAAGACCGACAGCGTAGCTAATCGTCGTCTGGCATTCGCCCGCACTCGTGATAACGAGATCGTGGCAAAACTGTTTAACGAGCTGGGCCCGCGTTTCGCGAGCCGTGCCGGTGGTTACACTCGTATTCTGAAGTGTGGCTTCCGTGCTGGTGACAACGCTCCGATGGCTTACATCGAGCTGGTTGATCGTCCAGAAGCTCAAGCAGAAGCTGCTGCAGAGTAATTTGCAGTAACGTAGAAAACCCGCTTCGGCGGGTTTTTTATTGTCTCCAATTCCCCATCCCCCCCATCTTTCGCTATGCTGAACGCTGTTGTAAATCGTAGAGGTTCATTATGTGGTTAATTGACCAGCTGGTAGAACAGCAGATACGCGCCGCGCAGGAAAAAGGTGAACTGAGTAATCTACCGGGTGAAGGTGCACCTTTACAGCTCGAAGACGAAAGTGGCGTGCCGCCTGAGTTACGTACGGCATATCGATTACTGAAAAACTCAGGTTTTTTACCCCCTGAACTTGAAATGCGCCGCGAAGCTGTGCAACTCAACGATCTTTTACAGCATTTGGATCCTGACGGTCATCAAGCCAGTGAACTCAAAAAAAGATTAACTCTGCTGGAGATGAAGTTACAGCAGGCCGGAATGAGCACAGATTTTTTACGTGGTGAATATGGCGGTGCCATTCGGCACCGTCTGCTGCAGGAGAAGTAACATGTATAAAATTGGCCAGCTGGCTAAACTTGCTGACGTTACACCTGACACCATACGTTTTTATGAAAAGCAGCAAATGATGGATCATGAGATTCGCACTGAAGGCGGATTCCGTCTCTATAACGATGATGATCTTCAGCGCTTACGCTTTATCCGCTATGGGCGTCAGCTCGGTTTCAGCCTAGATTCGATCCGCGGTTTATTATCGATCTGTATCGATCCCGAGCACCATACCTGCCAGGAGTCCAAAGCGATCGTGGCCAGGCGTCTGGATGAAGTGAATGGCATGATTGCCGAGTTGCAAACCATTCAGCGCTCATTAGAACGTTTAGCCGCGACCTGTTGCGGGGATCTACATAGCAGCGCCTGCTGTTCTATTCTTGAAGCGCTGGAAAAAGGTGAAGAGCCGCAGGTGGAAATTTGTTGTAGCAAGGATTGAATTTCACGCAGGAAAGCCTATAGTTGCGCCATTATTAACCGGAGGACACTATGAGTCGCTATCAGCATCGCAAAGGCAAGATTAACGATAACGCTTTGGAGGCACTGTTACATGATCCGCTGTTTCGTCAGCGAGTTGAACAGAATCAGAAAGGGAAAGGCAGCTACCGACGTAAAGATAAACATGCGAAGGGTAGAAACTGGGAGGCCAGTGATAAGCAGAAAAGTTTATCACTGGCCTTCTGCTTTACAGACAAAAAAGCCGCCTGGACTTGGCGGCTTTTTTATCACAGTTTATCGCTGTTCTGCTGTTTCAACAGATCGCGAATTTCAGTGAGCAACACTTCTTCGTTGGTTGGTTTTGGCGCTGGTTTTTCAACTTCTTTCTTCTGATACAGCTTGTTCATCAGCTTAATGGCCATAAAGATGGCAAAGGCGACGATGACAAAATCAAAAATGGTTTGAATAAAGTTACCGTATTCCATTACGACAGCAGGTACATCACCCTCGGCCGGTTTTAGGACCCACTTAAACTGTTTAAAATCGACTCCGCCAATCAGTAATCCCAGTGGTGGCATGATGATATTCGCGACCAGTGATGAAACAATCTTGCCGAAAGCGGCACCAATAATCACACCGACTGCCAAATCCACCACGTTCCCACGCATTGCAAAATCACGAAACTCTTTGAATAAACTCATTGTTATCTCCTTGCCTTGGCCAATGGCTAAAGTCTAACAAACCTTTGTGCAATTGCCATGATAACAGCGGATTAAGCAAAATTATCACGGCGGGCAAACGCCCGCGGCGATTTAGAGGAAGAAAGGACTTGGCTGGAAGAGACGTTCAACATCGGGGACAAACTTCTTATCTGTCAGGAACATAATGACATGATCGCCCTGTTCAATACGTACGTTGTCGTTAGCAATGATCACTTCATCGCCACGTACGACAGCGCCAATAATCGTACCCGGCGGTAGTTTGATATCTTCAATTAAACGACCCACTACACGGGAAGTGGTCTCTTCACCGTGCGCAATAGCTTCAATGGCTTCGGCAATGCCACGTCGCAGTGAGGAGACGCCAACAATATCTGCCTTGCGCACGTGACCAAGCAGGGCGGAAATGGTGGCCTGCTGCGGAGAGATGGCAATATCGATCACGCTACCCTGAACCAGATCGACATAAGCACGACGCTGGATCAAAACCATGACCTTTTTCGCTCCCATCTTCTTTGCGAGCATGGCCGACATAATGTTGGCTTCGTCGTCATTGGTGACGGCGATGAAAAGATCCACCTGATCAACATGTTCTTCGGCGAGCAACTCCTGATCTGAAGCATCACCATAAAACACCACGGTGTCGTGCAGACGCTCAGCCAGTTCTGCTGCGCGTTGTTGATTACGTTCAATCAACTTCACGCTGTACTGTTTTTCCAACCGCTGGGCCAAACCAAAACCGATGTTGCCGCCGCCGACCAGCATAATGCGCTTGTAGGGTTTCTCAAGGCGCTGCATTTCGCTCATTACCGCGCGAATATGCTGGCTCGCGGCAATAAAGAAGACTTCATCACCCGCTTCGACAATCGTGGAACCCTGAGGGCGAATAGGGCGGTCCTGACGGAAAATAGCCGCTACGCGTGTATCAATATGCGGCATATGTTCACGCAAAATGGACAACGGGTTACCAACCAGTGGCCCACCGTAATAGGCTTTAACTACTGCAAGGCTCACTTTCCCTTCGGCAAAGTTAACTACCTGCAATGCGCCAGGATACTGAATCAGGCGATAGATGTTGTCGATAACCAACTGTTCCGGTGAAATCAAATGATCGATAGGGACGGCTTCCGGTACAAACAGCTTTTCGGCATCGCGCAAATATTCCGCCGCGCGAATACGGGCAATTCGGTTCGGCGTATTGAAAAGCGAATAGGCAATCTGACAGGCAATCATGTTGGTTTCGTCGGAACTGGTGACAGCAACCAGCATATCGGCATCTTCAGCACCGGCTTCACGCAATATACGTGGATGGGAACCATGACCGTGCACCACGCGCAGGTCAAATTTGTCCTGCAACGCGCGCAGACGGGTGGCATCCGTATCAACAACAGTGATGTCGTTATTTTCGCCCACCAGGTTTTCAGCAAGTGTGCCGCCAACCTGCCCGGCGCCGAGGATAATAATTTTCATCGTTGAATCGCTCTTGTCAGAATGCGCCGCACTATTTCTTTATCAACTTAGCGTAAAAGAATCCGTCACCGCCATCAACGCTCGGGAAGACTTGCCACCCGTTGATTTGGCCTTCGGGCAGCGGCTCAGCGGCGGCATCATCGTGTTCAGCCAAAAAGGCTGCGATCTGCTGATGGTTTTCTTCGGGCAGGATCGAGCAAGTCGCGTAAATCATCGTTCCGCCGGATTTCAAACGTGGCCAAACTGCATTGAGGATTTCGCGCTGCAGTACAGCCAGCTCTGGGATATCACGATCACGGCGCAACCATTTGATATCAGGGTGACGTCGAATCACTCCGGTTGCAGAACAAGGTGCATCCAGCAGAATACGGTCAAATTGCTGGTCGCCGCACCACTCTGCAGGTGTCCGGCCATCGCCCTGGCGGACTTCGGCTTGCATACCCAGGCGCTGCAGATTTTCATGCACGCGGGTCAAACGTTGTTGATCGGTATCTACCGCCAGCACGTTTGCCTGAGGGGCGATTTCCAGAATATGCGTGGTCTTGCCGCCGGGCGCTGCGCAGAGATCGAGAATGGCTTCATTGTTTTGTGGCTCAAGCAGCAGAGCACAGCGCTGTGCAGACAAATCTTGTACTGTCACCCATCCTTGATCGAAGCCCGGTAACTGACTGACAGGAGCAGGGGATTCAAGACGCAGAGCATCCGGCGCATCGGCGGGGAAGGCTGCTTTGTCTTCAGCCTGTAACAGGTTCAGCCACGCATCACGGCTATGGTGTTGGCGATTGACGCGCAACCACATCGGCGGTCGCTGATTATTGGCGTCAACGATCTGCTGCCATTGATCTGGCCAGGCGGTCTGCAAACGCTTAAGCAACCAACCGGGATGCCAGTAGCGCTGTGGGCCTTGATCCACTGCAGCAACCAGTTCCTCTTGCTGACGCTGGAACTGACGCAGCACACCGTTAATCAATCCCTTCAGCGCCGTACGCTTCAGGACTTCTGCACCGGCAACCGTTTCGGCCAGTGCGGCATGTGCTGGCACGCGCGTGTACAGCAACTGATACAACCCAACCATTATCAGGTAATGCAGTACGCGCTGCTTTCCCGTTAACGTGCGCTCCATCAGTTTGCCAATCAGCGCTTCCAGTTGTGGCAGAGTGCGCATTACGCCAAAGCAGAGTTCCTGCAACAGCGCGCCATCTTTATCAGCCAATGTTTTTTGCGCGCCAGGCAGAATGGCACTGAGCGATTCACCTTTATCTACCACGCGTTCAATCAGTTGCGCGGCGAGACTACGCAGGTTAGTTGCTTTTTTCATATTCATTCATCAAACAAAAAAGCCCGGTTAAACCGGGCTGGAGATCAGGCCAGAAGGGTGCCAGTGGCAAACCATTCACGACGCGAATTCAGCAGATCTTGCGCGGACATGGCTTTCTTACCAGCAGGCTGCAGCGAAAGTAGATTGAGTACGCCGTCAGCGGTGGCAATCTGAATGCCATTTTTATCAGCATGGATGACTTCGCCCGGCTGTTTGTTCTGATGAGGTAGAACGCTAGCCTGCCACACTTTGACGGGTTGATCCTCGATCAGGAAGAAACTCACCGGCCAGGGATTGAAGGCACGAATGCAGCGCTCAAGCTGTGCAGCAGAAAGTGACCAATCAAGACGCGCCTCTTCTTTACTCAACTTCTCAGCGTAAGAAACCAGCGCTTCATCCTGCACTTCAGGCTGAGCTTTGCCGCTGGCAAGCAGATCGAGTGTATCCAGCATACCTTGTGGCCCAAGCTCGGCCAGCTTGTCATACAGTGATGCGCTGGTGTCTTCAGGCGTGATAGGACAGGAGAGCTTATGCAGCATGTCACCCGTATCCAGACCCACATCCATCTGCATAATGGTCACGCCGGTTTCGCTGTCGCCAGCCCAGAGCGAACGCTGAATGGGCGCCGCGCCGCGCCAGCGTGGCAACAGTGAACCATGGACATTGATGCAACCGAGTCGCGGCATATCGAGAACCGCCTTCGGCAGAATCAGGCCATAAGCCACCACGACCATGATATCGGCTTGCAAATCCGCGACCAGTTGTTGGTTCTCTTCAGGCTTTAGCGATTTCGGCTGAAACACGGGAACATCATGTGCCTGTGCCAACACTTTGACAGGGCCTGGAGTGAGTTTATTACCGCGTCCTGATGGACGGTCGGGCTGAGTAAATACGCCAACTACCTGATGCTCAGAAGCAAGCAGCGCGTCGAGATGACGCGCTGCAAAGTCAGGTGTACCGGCAAAGATAATCTTTAGCGATGCAGACACAGTTTAACCTTCTGTTAGTACTCAGGCTTCGCGTGCGTTCATGCGGGCCAGCTTTTCCAGTTTCTGTTTGATGCGCTGACGCTTCAGCGGCGACAGATAATCGATAAACAGCTTGCCATCCAGATGATCGATTTCATGCTGGATACAAATCGCCAGCAGGCCATCCGTTTCCAGCTCGAAGCTCTTACCGTCACGATCCTGCGCACGGACTTTGACCCATTCCGCACGCGGCACAAAGGCACGCTGTTCAGGGATTGAGAGGCAGCCCTCTTCAATACCGGTTTCACCGCTTTTTTCCAGCAGTTCCGGGTTAATCAACACCAGACGTTCGTCTCGATTTTCAGAAACATCGATAACAATGATGCGTTGATGAATGTCGACCTGAGTGGCCGCTAAGCCAATGCCTTCTTCGGCGTACATGGTTTCAAACATGTCATCGACAATGCGCTGAACGTCTGCGTTTACGGTAGCCACCGGCGCAGCGATTTTGCGAAGGCGATCATCAGGGAAATGTAATACCTGCAAAACTGACATAAATATCCAGATCTGTATGCGTTAAAGAAAAGATTACTACCTCATATTGTAGACTTTTTGTGGCCTGATTGACAGCATTGCACCGCATGTGAGCGGGCTTAAGGATGGACGCATGGAGCGAGTGGAAGGGATACTCCGGCTGGCAAATGTTAAAGGCCTGCGCCGGCATCGCGTAGTGAATCTCGCGCGGAATTTGCAAAACGGCGCCGCCGTCGATGACGAATTACTGCACAGCCATGGTTTGAATGAATTGCAGCGCCAACAGTTTAACGATTATTGCCCACGGCAACTGGCGCGCACGTTACAGTGGCTGGATCAACCTCATCATCATTTAATCTCCTGCATAGATGCTGATTATCCAGGTCCCCTGGCTGAAATCAGTCAACGCCCCTCATTGCTCTATGTGGCTGGGCACCTCTCCGTTTTGCAGACACCGCAATTAGCTGTGGTGGGCAGTCGGCACTGTTCCCACTATGGCAAAGAGTGGGGCACATGGTTTACACAGCAACTTGCACTCAGTGGGTTGACCATCACTAGCGGACTGGCTCGCGGTATTGATGGCGTTGCACACCGTGCAGCCTTGGACGCAAGTGGAAAAACAATCGCAGTGCTGGGCAGCGGCTTGCAACATATCTACCCCAAAAGCCATCAGTCGCTGGCGCAGGCGATCATGGATAACGAAGGGGCTTTAGTCTCTGAATTTCCTCTTGAAATGGCGCCGCATGCGGTTAATTTTCCGCGCCGTAACCGCATCATCAGTGGGTTAAGTCAGGGAGTGCTGGTCGTTGAGGCTTCACTGAAAAGCGGTTCGCTGGTCACGGCTCGCTGCGCGCTGGAACAAAATCGCAATGTTTATGCGCTACCTGGAGCATTGGGTAATGATGGCAGTGAAGGCACACATTGGTTGATTCAGCAGGGAGCGCTGTTGGTTGCCCATCCCAATAACATCCTTGAAGATTTGCATTCCACCTTGCAATGGCTGCCGGCAACCACTTCAGAAACAATATATTCACAAGACAGTGACGATGTTCCATTGCCATTTGCAAGCGTGTTGGCTAACGTAGGTGATGAGGTTACACCTGTTGACGTCGTCGCTGAACGTGCCGGCCAACCTGTGCCAGTTATCGCAGCCCAGTTGCTGGAGCTGGAGTTAGCAGGATGGATCGCAGCTGTACCCGGCGGCTATGTCCGATTGAGGAGGGCATGCCATGTTCGACGTACTTATGTACTTGTTTGAGACCTATATCCACAACGAAGCTGAAATGCGTGTTGACCAGGATAAATTGACCGATGATTTGGCTGATGCGGGTTTTCATCGTGAAGATATCTACAATGCGTTGAATTGGCTTGAACGTTTAGCGGACTATCAGGATGGTCTGGTGGCGCCTGTACAATTGGCTGCCGACCCGCTCTCAATGCGAATTTATACGGACGAGGAATGCCAGCGTCTTGATGCCGATTGTCGCGGTTTTATTTTGTTCCTGGAGCAGGTTCAGGTGCTGAATATGGAAACGCGCGAAATGGTCATCGAGCGAGTCACGGCTCTTGATACTCAGGAATTCGATCTTGAAGATCTGAAATGGGTGGTGCTGATGGTGCTGTTTAACATCCCTGGATGTGAAAACGCTTATCAGCAGATGGAAGAACTGTTATTCGACGTCAATGAAGGTATGCTGCATTAATTTGCGATTAATGCATCCGGAAATATGAGTAAATCAGCACTATTTTCTGTGCGTAAACACGATCCCTGCCCCGCTTGCGGGGCAGATTTAGTGATACGCAGTGGTAAACACGGCCCGTTTCTTGGCTGCGTGAATTATCCAACTTGTGATTATGTTCGTCCCCTGAAAAATCAGGCCGATGGTCATATTGTCAAAGTGCTGGAAGGGCACGCATGCCCCCAGTGTGGCGCAGATAAAGTTTTGCGTCAGGGGCGATTTGGGATGTTTGTTGGTTGTAGTCACTATCCTGAATGTGATTACACAGAAACCATCGATAAGCCCGACGAGACGGCGATCGCCTGTCCTCAATGTCAGAATGGAAAGCTGGTGCAGCGCCGTTCGCGCTATGGCAAGACTTTTCATTCCTGCGACCGTTACCCCGATTGCCAGTTTGCGATCAATGCAACGCCGGTTGAAGGTGTCTGCCCGCATTGCCAGTTCCCCCTATTAATAGAGAAGAAAACCGCACAAGGCATGAAGCGCTTATGCGCCAGCAAACGCTGTGGCAAGCTCATCGCCCAGGACGAATAACCACCATGAAGCAAAAACCGTATGCCCCCGGAAGTCTCGAGTTTTGCATCGAGCAACTACAGCAGCAGGCCGTTATTGCCTATCCAACAGAAGCCGTGTTTGGTTTAGGTTGCGATCCCGATAGCGAAAGCGCCGTCATGGCCTTATTGGCACTCAAACAGCGTCCGGTTGAAAAAGGGCTTATCCTGATTGCAGCCGATTATGCGCAACTGGAGCCCTACATCGCCGACCGCGAACTCACAGTATTGCAACGTGAGCGTATGTTCGCGAGCTGGCCTGGGCCGGTGACTTATGTGGTGCCGGCAACACCGCATACGCCGCGCTGGTTAACAGGTCGTTTCGATTCGCTGGCTATCCGCGTTAGCGATCATCCGGATGTGCAGGCACTCTGTCGTGGCTTTGGCAAACCATTGGTGTCTACCAGCGCCAATCTCTCCGGCGAGGCGCCGTGCCGCAATGCTGATGAAGTTGCACAGCAATTCGGTGCTCAATTCCCCGTGTTGCATGCTGCAACGGGCGGGCGGCTAAATCCTTCTGAAATTCGCGACGTTATCAGCGGCGAACTTATTCGTCAGGGTTAATTTATGGAACACTTCGCCGTTTTTGGTCATCCCATTGCACACAGTAAGTCACCTTTCATTCATAGCCTTTTTGCCGAGCAGACAGGAATCGCGCACTCCTATGGCCGGATTTGTGCTCCGCTGGAGGGGTTTCCTCAGTCAATTAGCGACTTTTTTACTGTCGGTGGAAAAGGTGCAAATGTCACACTGCCGTTTAAACAACAGGCGTGGGAACTGGCCGATGAACTCAGTGAACGTGCAGCCTTATCTGGGGCGGTTAACACATTAAAGAAAAAGGCAGATGGCTCGATCTTTGGTGATAATACCGATGGAATTGGCCTGCTAAGCGATCTGGAACGATTGAATTTGATCCGTTCTGGTGACCGAATTTTACTGGTGGGAGCCGGTGGTGCGGCTCGTGGTGTGATCCTTCCCCTGCTTTCTTTTGGATGTTCAGTGGTAGTGGTCAACCGAACGGTTGCCCGCGCTGAAGAATTGGCAAATATCTTCCAGCATAGTGGGGATATCCAGGCGAGCAGCTTTGCTGAGATCTCCGGCCAGGCATTTGATCTGATCATCAATGCAACTTCCAGTGGCGTTGAGGGTAAAGTGCCGCCGTTACCAGACTCATTGATCACCCCGCAAACACGCTGCTACGACATGTTCTATCAGCAAGGGCTGACGCCATTCTTGTTGTGGTGTCAGCAGCACGGTGCGGGTCAGCTGGCAGATGGATTGGGCATGCTGGTGGGGCAGGCGGCACATGCTTTCCAATTATGGCATGGCGTGATGCCAGAAATTACCCCCGTTATTGCTCAATTAAAGCAGGCCATGAAGGAGTGAATCAGGCGATCCATTTTCCCGATCGTGAAAGTTGGGACGAGGAACGAGGAGCGATCGTCTTTCCGGTGTTGGTGCAAGGAATGGGGTTAACTTGTGCCATCAAGCCCGACGCATTACAGGATCGATTCGGAACGGGTGCAGCGATGGCGCTGTTTAGCGCGCATCGCTGGGATTTGGAAGAAGAAGCGGAAGCGCTTATCCGGCAGGATAAGATCGATGATCAAGGTTGGATCTGGCTCTCCTGAGCGAGGTATTCATCTTTCCAGCCAACATAATTGTTAGATGAATAGAGTAGACCTGCGATTTCCGCCTCACTTAATGGGCGGATCTGTTTAACCGGGCTGCCTAAATAGAGGTAGCCGCTTTCCAGTCTTTTACCCGGAGGAACCAGACTACCCGCTCCGATCATGACATCCTCTTCAACAAACACGCCATCCAGCAAAATCGATCCCATTCCAACCAGCACGCGATCGCTGATATGACAGCCGTGCAGCATTGCTTTATGGCCTACAGTCACGTCTTCACCAATCACTAAAGGGTGCCCTTCCGGATTGCTGGTGGATTTATGCGTGACGTGCAAAACGCTGCCGTCCTGAATATTGCTTCTTTTACCTATCACGACTTTGTTCACATCACCGCGGATAGCAACCAGTGGCCAGATGCTGACATCGTCGGCGAGCTGCACTTCACCCACCACCACGCTACTGCGATCGATCATTACGCGATCGCCGATTTGTGGAAAATGGTTCTTATAAAGTCGTAGGGCTACAGACATGATCTTTCTCCTTTTGCACTTTTACCCCCTAGCCTGCGGCTTATCAGGCTGGCAAACAAGATGAATTTTGAGCGGATCGCTCGCGATCTCAGCGAAAAGATTGAAAACTCGCCAGTCGATTAAAAAGATCGAAAAAAGGGGTTGTGCAAAAAAATCGGATCCCTATAATGCGCCACCACTGAGACGGCAAAGCGGCAACGCAGACGGCTCAGCAGGGAGTGAAGAAATTCACCCCGCCGGAGAAAAACACTGAAAAAAGTGTTTGACTCTGAAGGAGGAAAGCGTAATATACGCCACCTCGCAACAGCAGCTTAAGGCGCTGATTGCACCGCTCTTTAACAATTTATCAGACAATCTGTGTGGGCACTCGCAGGATTGATATCAGCGTCTCCGGACGTAAAAAATATCAAGTCTCACGAGTGAACACATAATGAAATTCATTATGACGTTTTACAGATGAGCATCGCTG
>JRUP01000050.1 GCA_000773965.1 Enterobacter cancerogenus | reverse complement strand
GCTTGATACGGTAGAAACGGTTAAACATATACGCGGCGATGGAGCCGGCAATGATCCCGCCTAATACCCCGGTATCGGCAAGGTGTTTCGCCTCAATTTCCGCTGGCGGTAAGTGCAACACCAGTGGTGCAACCACCGCCATGGTTTTCACCATGATGCCGTAAGCCACCACGGAAGCCAGCGCCGATACGCCATCGTTATTGGTAAAACCGAGCGCCACGCCAATCGCAAAGATCAGCGGCATGTTGGCGAACACGGAACCGCCCGCCTCCGCCATCACATGTGAAACCACAGCAGGCAACCAGCTGAAGTTAGCCGAACCAACACCTAATAAAATACCGGCAATCGGCAAAACCGATACCGGCAACATCAGCGATTTACCTACTTTTTGCAGGTTCGCAAATGCGTTCTTGAACATAGAAACTCCTGAGTATGAGTGCATATTTGCGCAGTGCGCTGGCAAAGGGGGAGGATCCTTCACCGGGGTGACGCTGAGCGTCTTTTGATTTATTACGAAGGGTAAAATAAATCGATATTTGTTACTTTGACGGCTATCACGTTTCGCTCATGACAAGCGCTTGCTTTCTGTTATTTTTGACTGAATTGCCTGGGGAAACAGCAACAAATCACTGCCCGTGCCGCGTTAAACGCCGCACAGGTCAATGATTATGGAATTATTACAGAGTTTAAAATAAAGCGGATTAGCCGCCGAGACGGCTCATCGGGACATGGAACAGACGCGAGAAGTTTTCTGTGGTCGCTGCAGCCAGCGTTTCGATATCCACACCTTTAAGTACCGCCATATAATCCGCGACATCGCGCGTAAAGGCAGGCTGGTTTTCTTTGCCACGATGCGGAACCGGCGCCAGATACGGCGAGTCGGTCTCTACCAGCATGCGATCCAGCGGCACGTAGCGCGCGGCATCACGAATCTGTTCAGCATTGCGGAAGGTCAAAATGCCGGAGAAGGAGATATAAAAGCCCATATCCAGCAACTGCGCCGCAGTCTCTTTATCTTCAGTAAAGCAGTGCAGAACGCCACCACACTTTTCCACCTGCTCTTCACGCAGAATCGCCAGCGTATCTTCACGCGCGTCGCGGGTGTGCACGATGATCGGCTTATTCAGCGCGATGCCGGTGCGGATGTGTTCACGGAACGAGGCTTGCTGCTGCGCTTTAGTCTCCTGCTGATAGAAGTAATCCAGCCCGGTTTCGCCCAGTGCAATCACCTGCTCTTCAGCTGCCAGTCGACGAAACTCTTCGACATCGTACGGTGCTTCCTGATTTAACGGATGCACGCCGCACGCCAGGGCGATGTTTTCCCTGTCGCCGACCAGTTGCTTGATCTTGTAGTAATCCGGCAGCGTGGTGGCAATCGCCAGCATAAACTTCACGTCACGCGCGGCGGCTTTGGCGATCACATCGTCCAGATCGCGATGCTGCTTCTCATAATCCAGGCCATCAAGATGGCAGTGCGAATCAACAATAAACATACTTCTCTCTTTTACGCTTAGCCGACCGCCGTGGGCGACATTAAGCGTCCCCAGGCTAACAGGCGATCGGTCAAAATCAGTTCACGGTTCAGGGCGGCGACATGCAACAGTTGCTCACGACACTGCATCCACTGCTGGGCGCTGGCGTTGAGCGCACTGCTGTTAAGCTGCTGAGCCAGTTGCGATACGACCTCAGGATGGTCGCCGTTGCTTAACCAGTTGCTGGCACCCTGCTGCACTTTCATGGCATCCACCAGTAATGAAATCAGCCAGCTGAGGCGCTCTGCCACATCGTCGCTGTTCAGCGCGGGCAGCAGTTGCAGTACATCGCTGTTCAACGCGCTGAGCAAAGTTTCACACAGCTTCTCACGTGCCTGCCAGCGCTCAGGCTGCAGCAGGGTCAACGCCGCAGCAGGTGCACCATTGCTCAAGCGCAGAGCGGCTCGCAGTACTGGCTCGGATTGCGGCAGCTGTTTCTGCAGCCACTGCAAACTGGGCAGCTCTTCCGGCGGGGAAAGATGCCATGTCATGCAGCGGCTGCGCAAGGTTGCCAGCAAACGTGATGGCTCACGGACGCTCAGGAAAAACCAGCAGTTGGCAGGTGGCTCTTCCAGGGTTTTCAACAACGCATTGGCGGCGGCTTCAGTGAGCTGCGCCGCATCCGGCAACCAGACAATCTTGGCTCCGCCCTGCTGAGCAAAATGGTAGAGCTTCTCGGTGACGTCACGTACCGCATCAATACCCAGTGAAGATTTGCCTTTTTCTGCTTCCAGACGATACCAGTCAGGATGTGTCTGCGCCTGCATCAGCTGGCAGCCGTGGCAATGGCCGCAGCTCTTCAAGCCTTCTGGATGTTGGCACATTAACCAACGGCTAACACCCCACACTAACGCATCGTCACCCATGCCATTAATGGCCTGTATCAGCAAGGCATGGTGTGCCTGACCGCTTTGATGACGGCTGATAATCTGCCGATAGGGCTGATTCAGCCACGGATACCAGTTCATGCCGCCTGACCTGCCAGCCATTTTTGTAGCGCTGATTTAAGTGACGATGTCACTTCTGCAATATTTTGTGTGGCATCAATGGTTACAATGGTGTCATCGCAGGCAGCCAACGCCAGATAACGGTCACGTGTGCGTTCAAAGAAACGCAGTGATTCCTGCTCAATACGATCGAGTTCCCCGCGAGCACGCGCGCGTTGCAATCCGATTTCCGGTGTCACATCCAGGTAAAGGGTCAGATCAGGACGGAAGTCGCCCAATACCGCATCGCGCAGGGTGGTCATCAACTGCGTATCCAGGCCACGGCCACCGCCCTGGTAAGCCTGGGATGAGAGGTCGTGACGATCCCCAACCACCCACGCGCCACGCGCTAGCGCAGGCTTAATCACGTTCTCGACCAATTGAACACGGGCGGCATACAGCATCAGCAGTTCGGCTTTGTCAGTCACCTGTTCGCCATCAATTCCCTGCTTCACCAGCACGCGTAATTGTTCTGCCAGCGGCGTGCCGCCGGGCTCACGGGTGAACACTACATCGTCGATACCCTGCTCATGCAGCACCGCCACAATGGCATCACGCGCAGTGGTTTTGCCCGCGCCTTCAAGGCCTTCAATGACGATAAACTTACTTTTCATTTTTTTCCTTCATAGCCAGCCGATAGACCTGCACCGCTTTATTATGGCTGGCGAGATTGGTGGTAAAGGTATGTCCGCCTTTGCCATCCGCGACAAAATAGAGATAGTTGGTTTTTTCTGGATGCGCCGCCGCTTCCAGCGAGGCTCGGCCTGGCATCGCGATAGGACCTGGCGGCAATCCGCTAATCGTGTAGGTATTGTAATCGGTCGGCGTTTCGAGGTCTTTACGCGTAATCGTACCGGTGTAGTTATCACCCATACCGTAAATCACGGTAGGGTCGGTTTGCAGCTTCATGCCGGTGCGCAAGCGATTGATAAATACCGAGGCGACACGTGCGCGCTCTTCCGTCACGCCGGTCTCTTTTTCGATAATCGACGCCATGGTGACCAGATCTTGCTCATTTTTATAGGGCAGATTGTCCATCCGCCCCTGCCAGATCTCATCCACCAGTTTATTCATGCGCGTGTGTGCCCGCTCCAGCAGCGATATATCACTGGTGTTAGCTGTATACAAATAGGTGTCGGGATAGAAAGCGCCCTCAAGCTGATTTGCATCCATCTTCAGCGCAGCGGCGACAGTCGCAAACTGATCGTCAGTTAGCGTATGTTTGATATAGGGCGCTTGACGCAGTTCGGCCAACCACTCCTTCAGGCGCGAGCCCTCGACAAACCGAACCGGGAACTGCGCTTCCTTACCGCTGGCCAGCAGCTGCAGCAGTTGCCTTACCGTCATATTGCTTTCCAGTCGGTAGGTGCCGGCTTTGAACTTCGCGAGTTCAGGCTCAAGTTTCAAAAGCGGCCTAAACCAGATACTTTTCGGAATGATGTGCTGGCTTTCCAGTTGCGCTTCCAGCACGACCCGACCACTACCCGCGGGCAATGTGTAGATCGTTTCCTGATTAATGGTCAAAGGGGTATCGGCTAAACGTTCAATCTGCCAATAACTCAATGCCGCCGCGAGGCCGGCAATCACCACAGCGCTGGTGAGTATTTTTTTCATTCGGGTCATGATGCTTCCATCTTCTGGCAACTGTTATACAGCTGCTGGTACAGCCTGCGTGCGGTGAACGAAACATCGTCAATTTTCCGCACAGGTAAAACCGGCATCAGGGCATTGCAGATCACCACTTCATCGGCGTTCAGCACATCCTCCCTGCTTCCTTCAATCAACTGACAAGCCTGGCCTTCCGACGCCATCTGCGCCATCAGATAACGGCGCATAATGCCATCGACACCCGCTTGCTCAAGACGCGGCGTGAAAACCTGATCACCTTTGCGCCAGAATAAATTGGCCGCACAGCATTCCACCACCGTCCCTGCAGTGTCAAGCACCAGCGCCTCATCAGCATCGGTGTAGTCAAGCTGCTGACGGATCAGCACCTGTTCCAGTCGGTTAAGATGTTTGAGGCCGGCGAGCAGTGGATTGCGCGCCAGTCTCACGGGGCTGGTTATAAGCGCTGCACCCTGCTGCTGCAAAGTAGCGTAGTGTTGCGGCCACGGAGAGAGGGAGAGGATGCGTGTCGGGGATGTGCAACCGGTTCGGCTATATCCCCGTCCACCGACGCCTGGCGTCAGAATCACTTTTAAAACGGACTGGGTTTGACCATTGGCGGCATGCTGCATCTCCGCAGCCAACTGCGCCATATCCGGTAAGGGGATGTATAAACGCTCACAGCTTTCCTGCAGCCGCTGCAAATGGGCGTTCAGCAGGAGTATTTTGCCTGCCACTACCGCAGCAGTGGTAAAACAGCCATCGCCAAACTGCACCGCGCGATCGCGTGCAGAAAGTTCGATTTGTTCAACGCCGTTTATCCACATACTCATCACCTCTGGCTACCTTGCCAATCTGAATATCACTGACAGCGGTAAGAATCCACGCCACTGCGTGACAAAATATAAAAAAGGCCCGCATTGCGGGCCTCTGTTTGGCTGGGTAAAACTTAGACCTTGCGGAAGATCAGCGAGCCGTTGGTGCCGCCAAATCCGAAGGAGTTACACAGCGTGTACTCCAGTCCGCTCACCTGACGTGCTGTATGCGGCACGAAGTCGAGGTCACAACCTTCATCTGGGTTATCCAGGTTGATGGTTGGCGGAACTGCCTGGTCGCGCAGCGCCAGAATCGAATAAATCGCTTCTACCGCGCCTGCTGCACCCAACAGGTGCCCAGTCATGGATTTGGTAGAACTCACCATCACGCTGTGAGCCGCTGCACCAAATACAGACTTGACCGCCTGAGCTTCAGCTTTGTCACCCGCTGGCGTTGAGGTGCCATGCGCGTTGACGTAGCCAATCTGTTCAGCATTCAGCTGCGCGTCACGCAATGCATTCACCATCGCTGCTGCAGCACCTGAACCATCCTCCGGCGGAGACGTCATGTGGTAAGCATCGCTGCTCATGCCGAAACCGATGATTTCAGCATAAATTTTCGCACCGCGCTTTTTCGCATGCTCGTACTCTTCCAGCACCACAATGCCTGCACCATCGCCCAATACGAAACCATCACGGTCTTTATCCCACGGACGGCTTGCCGCCTGCGGATTATCGTTATTGGTTGAGAGCGCACGTGCAGCACCAAAGCCACCCACACCCAGCGGGGTACTGGCTTTTTCAGCACCACCGGCCAGCATGACATCGGCGTCGTTGTACGCAATGATACGCGCAGCATGACCAATGTTATGCACGCCTGAAGTACAAGCGGTTGCAATAGAAATGCTTGGACCTTTCAGACCGTACATGATGGTCAGGTGACCTGCCACCATGTTAACAATGGTAGAAGGAACAAAGAACGGGCTGATTTTGCGCGGACCGCCGTTAACCAGTGAACTGTGGTTGTCTTCAATTAAACCCAGTCCGCCGATGCCGGAACCGATAGCTGCGCCGATGCGACCGGCATTCTCATCAGTCACGACCAGACCGGAGTCCGCCATAGCCTGAATACCAGCCACAATGCCGTATTGGATGAAGTCATCCATCTTGCGCTGATCTTTGCGCGAGATGAATTCATCGCAATTAAAATCTCTTACTAAGCCCGCAAAGCGTGTTGCGTAGGCACTAGTATCAAAATGGTCGATCAGGCTGATGCCGCTCTGACCGGCAAGGAGAGCACTCCAGGTAGACTCTACGGTATTGCCGACAGGAGACAACATGCCAAGACCAGTCACAACTACACGACGCTTAGACACGTACGTCCTCCAGGGAGGGAAAAAATAACGCTATGTGGGGCAAACATAAAACTCAGGCGGTCGAGGTGACCGCCTGAAGATATTCATTAGCCTTGGTGGCTATTGATGTAATCGATCGCTGCCTGAACGGTAGTGATTTTCTCAGCTTCTTCGTCTGGAATTTCAGTATCAAACTCTTCTTCCAGAGCCATTACCAGCTCAACGGTGTCAAGAGAATCTGCACCCAGGTCTTCAACGAAAGAAGCAGTGTTAATCACTTCGTCTTCTTTAACACCCAGCTGCTCAGCTACGATTTTCTTAACGCGTTGTTCGATATCGCTCATACTATTTAATTTCCTATCAAAACTCGCTTTCGCGATGGTTTTCGTAGTGTATAAAATGTTGAAAAAGATGCAACAAAATCCCGGCTGGTCGAACCACGATTTTGCGCTATTCTGCGGTGTTTACCGCAGATAATGCAAATGTTTTCGTGATTATCAGACCATGTACATGCCGCCATTGACGTGGAGCGTCTCACCCGTGATGTAAGAGGCTTCGTCAGAGGCTAAGAATGCAACAGCATTGGCAATCTCCTGCGGGTCGCCTAAACGACCTGCCGGCACTTCTGCCAAAATGCCCGAGCGCTGATCTTCGTTCAGTGCACGCGTCATGTCCGTCTCAATAAAGCCCGGAGCCACGACGTTTACGGTAATGCCACGTGACGCGACTTCTCGCGCCAGTGATTTGCTAAAGCCAATCAAACCTGCTTTTGCTGCCGCATAGTTTGTTTGACCCGCGTTACCCATGGTTCCAACTACAGAACCGATGGTAATGATACGGCCCACGCGTTTTTTCATCATGGCACGCATAACCGCCTTAGAAAGACGGAAGACAGATGTCAGGTTGGTATCGAGGATATCCGCCCACTCATCGTCCTTCATGCGCATCAACAGATTGTCACGCGTAATGCCTGCATTATTGACTAAAATGTCCACTTCGCCAAATTCAGCGCGAACTTTCTCGAGCACGCTCTCAATAGAGGCCGCATCGGTCACGTTCAACAGCAGACCTTTGCCGTTATCGCCGAGGTAAGCACTGATTGCTTCCGCACCGCTTTCGCTGGTGGCGGTTCCCACCACTTTCGCACCGCGCGCAACCAGCGTTTCCGCGATTGCACGGCCAATGCCGCGGCTTGCGCCAGTCACCAGCGCTACTTTACCTTCAAAGCTCATGTTTTTCCTCTTATTCCTGTGTAAGCGCCGCAGAGAGTGAAGCAGAATCGTTCACGGCTGCAGCGGTCAGGCTATCCACAATACGTTTGGTCAGACCGGTCAGGACTTTACCTGGACCGATTTCCAGCAACTGGCCAACGCCTTGGGTGGCAATAAATTCAACAGCTTCGGTCCAACGCACCGGGCTATACAGCTGGCGAACCAGTGCACTGCGGATTGCCGCGGCATCGGTTTCACACTTGACGTCAACGTTATTGACGACAGGCACAGATGGTGCGTTGAAAGTGATGCTTTCCAGTGCCACAGCCAGTTTATCTGCTGCAGGCTTCATCAACGCGCAATGCGATGGCACGCTCACAGGCAACGGCAGTGCGCGTTTGGCACCCGCTGCTTTACAGGCTGCGCCAGCACGCTCCACCGCTTCTTTGTTACCCGCGATAACCACCTGGCCTGGCGAATTGAAGTTCACCGGCGAAACCACCTGACCTTGCGCGCTTTCTTCGCACGCTTTACGGATAGACTCATCATCAAGCCCGATGATTGCCTGCATGGCACCGGTCCCTTCAGGAACCGCTTCCTGCATCAGTTTGCCGCGTAATTCGACTAACTTGATTGCGTCCGCAAAGTTCAGTACGCCAGCACATACCAGCGCAGAGTATTCACCCAGGCTATGGCCGGCCATCAGCGCAGGCTGCGGGCCATTTTTGCTCTGCCAAACGCGATAAATCGCGACGGAGGCCGCCAGCAACGCAGGTTGCGTCTGCCAGGTCTTATTCAGTTCTTCAGCTGGGCCTTGTTGTACCAACTGCCATAAGTCATATCCCAGTGCATCAGAAGCTTCACGGAAAGTGGCTTCAACCTGCGGGTTTTCCACAGCCAGATCGGCCAGCATGCCGACGGTCTGTGAGCCCTGTCCTGGGAAAACAAAAGCAAATTGTGTCATCTGTCGTTCCTGTCAATCAAAAGCGAACCAGCGCAGAACCCCAGGTGAAACCGCCACCAAAGGCTTCCAGCAAAATCAGTTGGCCAGGCTTGATACGGCCATCTCGCACCGCTTCATCCAGTGCACTTGGCACCGAAGCCGCTGAAGTGTTGCCATGACGATCCAGCGTCACCACCACTTTTTCCATGCCCATGCCGAGCTTTCTGGCTGTTGCGCTGATAATGCGCAGGTTCGCCTGATGCGGCACCAGCCAGTCGAGCATTTCGCGATCAAGGTTGTTGGCTTGCAGCGTCTCGTCCACGATATGGGCAAGCTCGGTCACAGCAACTTTAAAGACTTCATTACCGGCCATCGTGAGATAGGCTGGCTCATCCTGATGTTCACGATCCTGATACGGCAGTGTCAACAGCTTGCCATAACGACCGTCAGCATGCAGATGCGTTGACAGGATACCGGGCTCTTCACTTTGCCCCAGCACCACAGCGCCAGCGCCGTCACCAAACAGGATGATGGTGCCACGATCGTTAGGATCGAGGGTGCGGGCTAAGACGTCCGCACCGATCACCAGCGCGTGTTTGACCACACCGTTTTTGATGTACTGATCGGCAACGCTAAGTGCATAGGTGAAACCTGCACATGCAGCGGCCAGATCGAAAGAAGCGCAGTCATTAATCTCCAGCATCTGCTGGATCATGCACGCTGAACTTGGGAAGGCATGGCTGGAAGAGGTGGTCGCCACGATAATCAGACCAACATCGCTGGCCGCTACGCCTGCCATTTCCAGCGCGCGCTGTGCAGCCGCAAAGCCCATAGTGGCAACCGTTTCATCTGGAGCGGCAATACGGCGCTCACGGATACCGGTACGCGTGACAATCCACTCGTCCGAAGTCTCCACCATTTTTTCCAGATCCGCATTGGAGCGAACCTGCTCAGGCAAATAGCTGCCCGTACCGATAATTTTGGTAAACATCTACGCTTTGTCACTCCTGGCTAATACAGCGTCAAGGCGCGCCGCAATCCTCTCTGGGACTTGCCTGCGCACCGCCTGCTCTGCCTGCTCTATCGCCACGGCAAACGCACGTTGATTCGCCGCACCGTGGCTTTTGATCACTGTTCCGCGCAATCCTAACAGACAAGCGCCATTGTACTGGTCGGGGTTGAGATGGCCGAAACGTTTAGCCAGACGCTTTTGCAGCCAGCGCCCGACCCATTTCAACCACCACGCCCGTTTTTTCCCATCCTCTGACGACTTGAGCAGAGAAAGAAACATTCTTACCACGCCTTCCATGGTTTTAAGCGTGACGTTTCCCACGAAGCCATCACAGACCAGCACATCCGTCTTGCCGGTGAGGAGATCATTCCCCTCAAGATAACCAATATAGTTGATTTGCGGCGTATCCCGCAGAACCGCAGATGCTGTGCGAATCGTTTCCAGCCCCTTGGTCTCTTCCTGCCCAATGTTGAGCAGCGCGACACGCGGTCTGTCGATTTCCAGCACTTCCTCGGCCATAACAGCGCCCATGATGGCAAACTGCACCAACATATCGCTATCCGATTCCACATTTGCGCCGAGATCCAGCACCACCGTTTTACCCTGCTGCTGATGCGGCAGAACGGTCATCAGCGCCGGACGCTCAATGCCATCCAGCGGCTTCAATAACATTTTAGCCAGACCCATTAACGCGCCGGTATTGCCTGCACTGATACAGGCTTGCGCGTTCCCCTCTTTCACCAGTTCGAGTGCCACACGCATCGAGCTACCGCGGCTGTTTCGAATGGCTTGTGAAGGCTTGGCATCACTTGCAATAACCGATTCGGCAGGGATCACCTGCACACGCCCCAGTAACGAGGAATCCGCTTTGGCAAGAAATGACGAGATGATGTCGGGATCACCGACCAGAAGAAGAACCAGATTCGTATGAGAGGCCAGTGCCTGCAAGGATGCAGGCACTGTCACGCAGGGACCGAAATCCCCGCCCATGGCATCAACTGCCAGGGTCAAACGTGTCAAGGTATCGCCTTGCGTAACCGCAAAGAATTACTTGGTGATAACCTTGCGACCGCGGTAGTAACCATCCGCAGTGATATGGTGACGCAGATGAGTTTCACCAGAAACTTTATCTACTGACAGAGCTGCGGTGGTCAGCGCATCGTGCGAACGACGCATACCACGCTTAGAACGGGTTGGTTTATTCTGTTGTACGGCCATGGACCTTACTCCTATTACTTACGCTTTAAACTGGCTAATACGGCAAAGGGATTTGGTTTTTCTGCCTCTTCAGGCAACTTGCCAAATACCATGTCCGCGTCGGACACTTCACAGTGTTCAGAATCATGCACCGGAACTACAGGCAGCGCGAGGATGAGTTCATCTTCGATAACTGCCAGCAAGTCGATTTCGCCGAAATCATTGATATCAACTGGCTCGTAAGCTTCCGGCAGTGCCTCGGCCTGCTCATCAGAAGAGACAGGACTGAAGCAATAGCTTACGTGGACAGCATGCGGGAATGACTGGTTGCAGCGTTGACACGACAATGTCACCTGCACATCAGCTGTTCCTTGCAGAACCGCTAAGCGCTGGTTGTCAATCGCAAACGACATGGTGCATTCCACATCACTGTCCACACTCACGACCGTTTCGGCCAGGCGCGCCACCAATTCAGGTGCATACACACCTTGGTAATCAAGGCGCTTTTGCGCGGCGCGGGCCAGATCGATCGTCAGGGGTAATTTTACCTTTTGCATAGGGCGCGCATATTAACTTTGTAACGTCATAGAGTCAAAGAAAAAGGCCGGTTTACAGCATCTTTCACCCGTTAGTCGCATCCAGTGCGGCGCATAGTTTAAAATGCCTGTCATCTTTACGCTATCTATTCTGAAAAAAAATCATGACACCGTTAATTCTGGCCTCCACTTCCCCATTCCGTCAGGCCTTGCTGAGCAAGCTTGGCCTGCCTTTTATTGCCGTTGCGCCCGATTGCGACGAGACGCCGCAACCGAACGAATCCGCACCGCAGTTAGTGCAACGCTTAGCACTGGCAAAAGCCCAGGCGCTAGCCGCTCGGCATCCACAAAGCTGGATTATTGGTTCCGATCAGGTCTGCGTGCTTGATGGCAACATCACCGGGAAACCGCATACGGTGGAGAATGCCTGCCGGCAACTGGCTGCGGCCAGTGGCAAAGTGATTACGTTTTATACCGGGCTCGCCTTGATTCAGCCACAAACGGCACACCAGCAGGTGGTTTGTGAACCGTTCAACGTACATTTCCGTCATTTAAGCCAGGCAGAAATTCGTCACTATGTGGAAAAAGAGCAGCCGTTGAATTGTGCGGGCAGCTTTAAAAGCGAAGGTATGGGGATTTGCTTGTTTGAGCGGCTGGAGGGGCGCGATCCCAATACGCTGATTGGATTACCGCTGATAGCTTTAAACGAAATGCTAATAAAAGTGGGCATCAACGCATTGGGTTGATGCCCGCCAGATTAAGCTTTTTTCTGACGCAACTGCGCCAGGCAGTGTTTCAGTGCGTTATCCAGTGGCGCTTCCATTCGCAGGACTTCGCCGGTATTCGGATGGGTAAACGTCAGCGCTGCAGCATGCAGGAACAATCGCGCCAGGCCGGTTGACGCCAGCTGACGGTCAAAGTCCCGATCGCCATAGCGATCGTCAAAAGCGATCGGATGGCCGCCATGCAGCGTGTGAACACGGATCTGGTGCGTGCGCCCGGTCACCGGACTGGCTTTTACCAGAGTGGCGAAACCAAAACGCTCTTCCACTTTGAAACGGGTCTCGGAGGGCTTGCCTTCCGCACTGACGCGCACCACGCGCTCACCGCTTTGCAAAATATTTTTCAGCAACGGTGCCTGCACCACTTTCAGATGTGAAGGCCAGTCACCGCGCACCAGCGCCAGATAATCTTTCTGCATGCCCTTTTCACGTAACTGCTCATGCAGCGAACGCAGCGCAGAACGTTTTTTTGCCACCAGCAAAATACCGGAAGTGTCGCGGTCAAGACGATGTACCAGTTCGAGGAAACGGGCTTCAGGACGCAGCGCGCGCAGACCTTCAATCACACCAAAGCTAAGACCGCTACCCCCGTGTACGGCGGTACCTGATGGCTTGTTCAGCACCAGTAGATGATCGTCCTCATACAGGATGGCATTCGCCAGCGCGGCAACCTTATCGAGTTTCGGTGATACCGCCTGCTCTTCACGCTCGGCCACACGCACTGGCGGAATGCGCACTTCATCCCCCACCTGCAGCTTATACTCGGGTTTTACGCGTCCTTTATTCACACGCACCTCGCCTTTACGCAAGATGCGATAAATCATACTTTTCGGCACGCCCTTGAGCTGAGTGCGCAAAAAGTTATCAATACGTTGTTCGGCATTTTCAGCCGTAATGGCGACATAAAGTACGCCGGGATTCTCTGTTTTCATGGCGGCGATTCTAAATAGTGTCCCTGGATAGCGCCACCCCTTTTTCTGTGCTTAACTCTCTCTTTGTCGCGCGGACAAAAGGTCATAATGATGACTTTTTCACCGATGCGATGTTAAGCCCTGCAAATGAACAGGTTAAGGATGCACAAACTTCACAGCTCGGCAAAAGTCGCCTTGCTATATGTGAGTGAGCAATGGAATAATGCAGGGGTTTCTGCCCTGGAAAAATTCAGGCAGGAAAAAAGAGCGAAATAAGTCATTTTGCCGGATTGAACGGACACGCAGCAATGGCGTAAGACGTAATGTTAAATCAGGCACTTAGCGGGCTGCGGGTTGCAGCCTGGACGACAGACTGGGATGTGTGGATTTCTGAATTTTCTATAGCTATTCCACCTTCAGGCGCTGTTTTTCCTTATGAAAAACAGGCCACCGACAAGATTTGCGCCCCTTTAGCCGACGACAGCCGTGAGGTTGACGTCAGTGCATTAAGACACGGGGCCATCGGTTGATTCTCGTCCAGGGTAACGATGCCCGCAGCTACATCACTCATGTGAGAATAACGAGTAAGTCACGATGAAAAGAATGTTAATTAACGCATCTCAGCAGGAAGAGTTGCGCGTTGCCCTTGTTGACGGCCAACGTCTGTACGATCTGGATATCGAAAGCCCCGGACACGAGCAGAAAAAAGCCAATATCTACAAAGGTAAAATCACCCGTGTTGAACCCAGCCTCGAAGCGGCATTTGTCGATTACGGTGCTGAACGCCACGGTTTCCTCCCTCTGAAAGAAATTTCCCGCGAATACTTCCCTGCTAATTACAACGCACATGGCCGTCCTAACATCAAAGAGGTGTTGCGTGAAGGTCAGGAAGTTATCGTGCAAATCGATAAAGAGGAGCGTGGAAATAAAGGTGCAGCCTTAACCACCTTCATTTCTCTGGCCGGTAGCTATTTAGTCCTGATGCCGAATAACCCGCGTGCCGGGGGTATTTCCCGCCGTATTGAAGGTGACGATCGCACCGAACTGAAGGAAGCGCTGTCCGCACTGGAACTGCCAGACGGTATGGGTTTGATCGTGCGTACCGCAGGCGTTGGCAAATCTGCCGAATCGCTGCAGTGGGACTTGAGTTTCCGACTGAAGCACTGGGAAGCGATCAAAAAAGCCGCTGATAGCCGCCCTGCCCCGTTCCTGATCCACCAGGAAAGCAACGTCATTGTACGTGCCTTCCGCGACTATCTGCGTCAGGATATTGGTGAGATTCTCATCGATAACCCGAAAGTACTGGAGCTGGCCCGTCAGCATATTGCTGCGCTCGGTCGCCCGGACTTCAGCAGCAAAATCAAACTGTACACCGGTGAAATTCCGCTGTTCAGCCACTACCAAATTGAGTCGCAGATTGAATCGGCATTCCAGCGCGAAGTGCGCTTGCCTTCCGGTGGCTCAATTGTTATCGATAGCACCGAAGCGCTGACCGCCATCGATATCAACTCCGCCCGTGCAACACGCGGTGGCGACATCGAAGAGACGGCATTCAATACTAACCTCGAAGCGGCTGATGAAATCGCTCGTCAGTTGCGCCTGCGCGACCTCGGCGGCCTGATTGTCATCGACTTCATCGACATGACACCGGTTCGACACCAGCGCGCGGTTGAAAACCGTCTGCGTGAAGCGGTTCGTCAGGATCGTGCACGCATTCAAATCAGTCACATTTCGCGTTTCGGTCTGCTGGAAATGTCGCGTCAGCGTCTTAGCCCATCATTGGGTGAATCCAGCCATCACGTCTGCCCACGCTGTAGCGGCACCGGCACCATCCGTGATAACGAATCGCTCTCGCTGTCTATCTTGCGTCTGATTGAAGAAGAAGCGCTGAAAGACAACACCAAAGAAGTGCATGCGATTGTACCGGTGCCCGTCGCCTCTTACCTGCTGAACGAAAAACGTGATGCAGTCAGTGCTATCGAGAAACGCCAGGGTGGCGTGCGTGCCATCATCGTGCCAAACGATCAGATGGAAACGCCACATTACTCTGTGCTGCGCGTGCGCAAAGGCGAAGAGACACAGACACTGTCTTACCACCTGCCGAAACTGCATGAAGCCGAAATGGCGCTGCCTTCGGAAGAAGAGCATGCCGAACGTCGTCGCCCTGAGCAGCCAGCCCTGGCCGCCTTTGTGATGCCTGATGCGCCGCCTGCGCCGGTTGAAGTGGAAAAAGAGAGCCGTAGCGCGGTTAAAGCGGATGCAAAACCGGCAGCTGCCGCCGCGGCGCCTGCCGTTGCCAGCACTGGCTTTGTCGCTCGCCTGTTGGGCGGTTTGAAAAAACTGTTTGCTGGCGATGCGCCTGCTGCTGCACCTGTTGAAGCTAAACCAGAAGAGAAAGCCGCTGAAAGTGAGAACAATCAGCAGCGTGGTGACCGCCGTAACAACCGTCGTAGCAATAATCGTCGCGATCGCACTCCGCGCAACGGGGAAAATGCTCAGGGTCGCGAAGGCCGTGAACCGCGTGAAGCGCGTGAGCCACGCGAATCGCGTGAACCACGTGAAGCCCGCGAGCCGCGTGACAATCAGGACAATCGCCGTAACAAGCGTCAGAACGAGCCTCGTGGTGAACGTCCAGCGCTGACCGATGAGCAGCTGCAGCAGCGTGATGAGCAGCAGCAACAGCGTCGTGAGCAGCGAGCTGAACGCCAGCGTCGTCGTCAGGATGAGAAACGTAATCAGCAGCAGGATCAAAAAGCCGCTGAGACCGTTGCTCAGACCGAAATCACTGATGAAAACGTTGCGCAGGAAGAAGAACGTGTGCAGGTCATGCCACGCCGTAAACAGCGTCAACTGACCCAGCGCGTGCGCGTGGGTGATACTGGCGAAGTGGCGGCAGCTATCCCAGCACCAGCAGCCACGGAAGCGGTTGTGGAAAACGCACAGCGCACTGCATTCAATGAGCAATCTGAAGTCGCTCAGGATGAACAGGATGATAACGAGAACCGTGATAGCGCCAACATGCCGCGTCGCTCACGTCGTTCACCACGTCATCTGCGCGTGAGCGGCCAACGTCGTCGTCGCTACCGTGATGAGCGTTACCCAACCCAATCTGCCATGCCGCTGGAATCGGCTGCCTCTTCTCCAGAGATGGCATCCGGCAAAGTCTGGATTACCTACCCGGTTGCTCAGGCCCACGATCAGTTCTCCTCTCAGGAAGCGCTGAACGAAATGCCTGATTACAGCTATCAACATACCGGTGAAGCGGACGCACTGCCGGTTGCGGCAGCAGCAGAACAGGTTACTCAGCCAGCAGCGCAAGAGGCTGTTCATCAGTCTGAACCACAGGCACACACTGAAGTGCCGGTGGTGAACACCGATGACCTTACCCCAGTCGCTGCGCCTGTTAACGAAGAGCCTGCCGTGATTTCTGCCGCTGTTGAGCAGATTGCACAACAAACCGCTGCTGAAGCCGTACCGGCCGATGAAGTGACAACGGCACCGGCTGACACGGTCATCGCTAATGAAGTTGAAGATATTCAGGCTGAAGTTGCACCCGCTACGGAAGTTGCTGCTGCATCGTCTGAAGTGGCACCGGCTGCGGCGCCTGCATCGACTGAAACAGTTTCTGCTACTGAAGTGACACCAGCTGAAGAAGTCCCTGCTGCGGAAATTACCGCACCACAGGTAAGCGAAGCAGTGGCTGAGCAAGCGCCTGCTGAAGTTCAGCCTGCTGTTGCAGCACAAGTGGAAGAAGTACTGGCTGCACCCGTGGCTGCTGAAGCGCCTGCTGCACCAGTAACTGAACCTCATGCCCCTGTTGCAGCACGCGATACTGCAGTGAGCAACGCTGAAACCCGATGGAAGCACCACGCCACGGCGCCGATGACCAAAGCACCTGCTCCGGTATGGGAGCCAGAAGTCGTTCGTCACAGCGATTGGGTTCGCCCACCGTTTGACTTCGAAGGCCGTGGCTCTGCGGGCGGCCATAGCGCAACGCATCAGGCGACGGCACCGGCTACACGTCCGGAAAACGTTTAAGTCTTAGTTGCTAATCAGCGTTAACAAAACCCCGACTGGTTCGGGGTTTTTTATTGCCTGTCGATCCTGCTCTGCCGCAATGACTGGTGATGATCTGGCAGAGTAAACAAACAGACCGCTGCGCCGCAGGAGGCAGGTGCGAAGAGGTGATGATCTGGCAGAGTAGACAAACAGACCGCGGCTCCGCGGGTGCCAGGTGCGATGAACGGTGCGACGAAATGACAGGCAAAAAAAATCCCACGGCCCCAAAAGGCGGTGGGAGAAACTAAGCGCGCCCGGTTTAAGCACGCTCAAATTTTCAAGTCAGATCTTATGAATTCAGCTGGAACAGTGACATCTTCGACATATCAGTGAAGGTCTTGTAAGACGCTTGCAGTGCTGTCTGTTGCATGGTGTAACTGGAAATGGCGGAAGTGTAATCGACATCTACCAAATCACTCATTTGCGAGGTCATGATAGTATCGCGATCGTCACCCTGCGCATTCAGCGTGTCGAGTTCTGACAACTGTGTACCGACTGCAGAACGCACAGTCAAAACGTTGTTCAGTGAATTACTGAGGCCACGGTTGGTTTTATCCATCGCATCCTGGAACGTTTGTTTGGTCGCATCATCCGCATTGTCTTGTGGCACTTTAAGGGCCGCAATGGCGCTGTCGAGCATATTAAAGACATTGGTCTCGCTCGCCGTTCCATCAGGTTCAGCTTTCGCATTGCTGGTAATCGACATGAACACAGAAGATCCGGTACTGCTCACATCCATAGTGCGCCCATCATCGACTTTCTGCGTGATAGCCTGATCGCCGCCCACATAGCTCACGCCAGTGCCGGCAGTATCGGTGAATGGTGCCGTATCGGTTTTGTAACCGGCGAAAATATAGCGACCATTACCATCCTGGCTGTTGGCCTGATTAAGCAACTGGGCGCGAATACCTTCCAGTTGGGTGGCGATAGAGGCACGGTCGTCATCGCTAAGTGTGCCGGTAGAGCCATAAACGATCAGGGTTTGTGCATCCTGAATGCTACTGGTCGCGCCTTTAAGCGCATTCTCTTCCATCGACAAGCTTTGATCCGCGAAACTACGCGCGGTCGCGTATTGGGTACTTTTCGCCTGAGACTGCGACAGCACCACGGCACGAGAGGCCGCAATGGGATCATCAGATGGGTTGTTAACACGACGACCGCTGGAAAGCTGTTCGCCCACTTTTAACCAGGAAGATTGCGAGTCAGTAATCCCGCGCACCTGCTGGTCAAAAATCATATTGGTACTAAGACGCATGGTTTTTATCCTCTATGCTTAGCCGCGGATGTCCATCAGCGCGTTGAAAATCGTGCTGGCGGTCTGCAATACCTGCGCATTCGCCATATAAAACTGCTGATATTTGGTCAGGTTGGCGTACTCTTCATCAAGGTTCACCCCTGAGACCGACTGCTGACGGTCGGTAAGCTGATCGACCACGTTTTTCTGCGTGGTACTGGCCGTTTCCAGCGTGCTGGTTTTGTTACCCACCGTGCTGACGATGCTGGCATACGCTTGCGCAATCGTTGCGTTGCCGTTAACCAACTTCGCATCCTGCAAATCCAGCATTTTTTGGGCGTTGGTGTTGTCACTTTCGCCACTGGTCGCACTGGATGCAGCAGCGATTTGCGATTCATCCGTGATAGCCACAGACATACTGCTAATCACGTTCTGGACCGGTTTTACCAGGAAACTATCTTTATTATCAGGCGTACCGGTAACGGTTAATTTCAGACCATCAAAGCTCAGTGTGCCGTCTGTCGCATCAGGCGTAACGCTAAATTTCACGTTGTCAGACAAGCGAGTCACAGACCAGGTACTGCTGGCGCTGTCATAGCTCATGGAGTAGTTTGAGGCTTTAAGCGCACTGGTATCAGACCATTCTGCGGTCACCGTTGCAGTGGACGTATTCTTGCTGTTACTCACTACGTTCGGTGAGCCGATGTTGAAGAATTTCGTGCCCAGATCGCCGTTACTGTCATATCCTGCAGTTTGCACGGCGTTAAAGCTGGTGGTGAAGGCTGCCGCTAACTGGCCAAGCTGATTCTGTGCGGTATCTAAATCCTGCGTGCGGAACGCCAGCAAACCACCCAGTGAACCGGTCGTCAGGGTTTTTTCAGGAATTTCGACATTACCTGCTTGCTTGTCGACATAACCAACAGTAATACGCGAGTTATCGGCGCTGGAAGGCATCGCGACCAAATTAGTCGAATTTTTGCCGTTAACCAGAGTGACACTCCCCATCGAAACGATATAGCTACCATCTTGCTGAGAGACGTTTACCCCAACGATGTTATTAAGGTTGTTCACCAACTGATCGCGTTGATCCAGCAGATCATTCGGTGCAGCACCGTTGCCGGTGGTCAGTTTTGCAATCTGGGTGTTGAGATCGGCAATCTGGCTGGTGTAGGTATTAATCTGGTCAACGTTAGAGGCAATGTCCGTATTCACGCTGGTTTGCATGTTATTCAAGTATTGCGCCGTGGTCTGGAACTGATTGACCAACCCCTGTGCATAGCTCAGCATTGATTGACGTGCAGACGGATCGTTCGCATTACTTACCACGTTTTGCACATTGGTAAAGAAGCTTTGAATCGACGTTGAAAGGCTGGTGGTCGATGTCGACAGCAGGTCATCAATGTTTGAAATCTGACTGTATTGGGTATTCACCGCGCTGTAATTGGCATTGGATCCGCGCAACTGAGCAGTAACAAACTCATCATATTCACGCTGCACGCCAGACAGCGTCACGCCATTGCCATAGTAGCTGTTGCCTTGTAGGGTGCTATTGGCCTGCGACAGAATGGTGGTCTGACGTGAGTAACCCGCTACCGTGTAGTTGCTGATGTTGTTACTGGTGGTGCTTAATGCGGCCTGTGCGGCGCTCAGCCCACTCATCGCTGAGTTAATTATGCTGGACATCTCGGTTCCTTTATTTCCCGTTAACCGGGCTGGCAGTCATCAGTGCGATTGGGCGGGCTAAAACGCCCGCAGCTTATGATGGTTATCGGCGTGCTTAAGTGAAACTTGAGGTAAAAAATCAGAACAAATCGGTGATATCCTGGCTGTACGCCTTCACGACTTTCTCGCCCATGTTTTTGAATTGCTGGATCATTCCCACCAATTTCTGCGCATATTTCGGATCGGTGGCGTAGCCCGCTGCCTGCAGGGCTCGTGCACCCTGCTCCGGCGTTGCGGCATTGGCAACGGCGGCATAGCGCGGGTTATTGGACAGCAGTTTGACGTAGTCGCTGAGCGCTTCCATATAGGAACCATACACACGGAAGGTGGCACGCACTTTCTTCGCCACGCCACCTTCATATTCGGTGGTCATGATGTCGGTGGTTGCACCCTTCCAGTCACCACCGGCTTTGATGCCAAACACGTTGTAGCTCGGCTTGCCGTCGCGCGTCAGAATCTGGCGTTGTCCCCAACCCGATTCCAGCGCCGCCTGGGCAAGAATCAAGTGATGAGGAATACCACTCTGCTGACTCGCGGCCTGCGCGGGTTGGGATAACTGGGCAATAAAGTCGTTGCTATCCGCTGGGAAACTGGACGGCGAGACCGGCAGACGCGGCACCGCTTTGCGTACCATCTGCTCCAGTTGGTTGGAAGGCAGATTGCTATAAATGAAGCTGTTATCCAGCTTCATCGGTACTGTGCCAGCGGTTTCATCAGGCTCTTGCGCGGGCTGCATCTGTTTGACGATCAAATCCGCCATTCCCAGCCCGCGTTTACCGATTTCCTGCGCAATCTGCTGATCGTACATTGAGGTATACATCTTCGTTGAGTCGCTGCTGAAGATGCCATCCTGCGGCAACGCTTCACGCATGCTCTTCAACATCATCTGTACGAACATTCCCTCAACCTGTTTTGCCACCTGCAGCGCCTTCCCTTTCGGATCGGCGGCTGCTTCGCGTTTCAGGTTGTTCAGTGAGCGGCTGTCATAGGCCGCACTCATCAGCGATTGCGTATCGGTCATCAGATGATTTCCAGTTTGGCGCGCAGACAGCCTGCACTTTGCATCGACTGCAGAATCGACATCAGCTCAATCGGCGTTGCGCCCAGGGCGTTAAGGGCACGGACCACGTTATTAAGGTTGGCGCTGGCGTTAACACGCTGCAAGGCTCCGCCGCTCTGGCGCAAGTCGATCTGCGTCTGCGTAGTCGCCACGGTTTGTCCACCGGCGAACGGCGTGTTCGGTTGGCTGACGTTCTGCTGCTGATTCACTGTCACCGACAGGTTGCCTTGCGCCACAGCACAGGTATTGAGCGTTACCTCGCGGTTCATGACCACCGAACCGGTACGCGAGTTGATGATGACTTTGGCATCTTCAACCGGTACGGAAACGTCTATATTCTGGATTTCTGACAGCAGGCGCACCTGTGAACTGTTGTTGGGTGAAACGCGAATCTGCACGGTACGCGCATCAAGTGGTTGCGCTGAACCCACGCCACGGCTATTAATCGCATCGGCAATACGCTGCGCCATGGTGAAATCTTCAGTATTCAGTTGGAGATTGATGGTGTTTTGGCTGCCAAAGTTACTTTGCAGCTCGCGCTCTACCGTTGCACCATTAGTAATGCGGCCACCGTTTAGCTGGTTAACCTGCACACTGCTGCCGCCTGCAGATGCACCTGCACCACCCACCAGAATATTTCCCTGCGCCAGCGCGTACACCTGGTTATCAACCCCTTTCATCGGCGTCATTAACAGCGTGCCACCGCGCAGGCTTTTGGCGTTACCCAGCGAAGAGACCACTACGTCAATATTCTGCCCCTGTCGTGCAAACGACGGCAGCTTTGCCGTGACCATAACCGCCGCCACGTTTTTCAGCTGCATATTGGTGCCGGTGGGCACGGTGATACCGAGCTGCGACAGCATGTTGCTTACCGTCTGGGTGGTAAACGGGGTTTGCGTTGTCTGGTCACCTGTTCCATCAAGCCCCACAACCAGGCCGTAACCGATCAGCTGGTTTTCGCGCACGCCCTGCACGGATGTCAGATCGCGAATGCGGTCAGCCTGGGCCATCAGACTGACACCGAGCAGCAGGCTCAGGCTCAGACGCAGCAGAGTGTTCATTTTCATCATTACCTCGATTACATCGGCGACACGTTCAGGAAGAAACGCTGGAACCAGCCCATGGTTTGCGCCTCATTGATATACCCGTTTCCGACATACTCAATACGTGCATCGGCCACCTGCGTTGACAACACGGCGTTGCTGGCGCTGATGGTGCGTGGGTTAACCACACCGGAGAAGCGAATAAATTCGGTTCCCTGGTTAATTTCGATCTGTTTCTCACCGACCACGCGCAGGTTGCCATTCGACAACACCTGATTCACGGTGACGGTGATGGTGCCGGTAAAGGTGTTATTGGCCGTTGCGCCACCTTTGCCAGCGAAGTCATTTTTGCCATTGGCATCCAGTCCGGCTTTCTCACCGGCGGCGCCGACCAGACCGCTCAGGCCAGTTGGCACAGTGCTCACGCCAAAGCTGTTGCTGCCATCGCGGCTCGCATTGGCTGAAGAACTTTTGCTGGCGCTGACATTTTCTTGCAGCGTAATCGTCAGAGTATCGCCAATGTTACGTGGACGGCGGTCTTCGAACAGCGGCTGATAGCCATAGTTCAGTGGCGCAACGCCCTGGAAAATGGAACCGTTTACCACTGGCGGTGCGGAAGGCGTGGGTTCTGCCGTTGTTGCACCCTGCACCAGAGGCGTACGCGGGACTAACGCACAACCGTTTAATGTCAGTAGCAGCGTGGCTACTAACCAATGCCCAGGCTTGAGAATCACTTGCTTCGCCACGGAGTTCTGACCTTATTCATGTTCTTAATCGGGCCAGCCAGGCTGGCCCAACGGCCCCAGATTAAACCTGGGTTAATTTCTGCAGCATCTGATCAGAGGTGGTGATCGCTTTGCTGTTGATTTCATAAGCACGCTGCGTCTGAATCATGGTGACCAACTCTTCCGCCACGTTGACGTTAGAGGTTTCAACATAACCCTGATACAGCAAACCAGCGCCGTTCTGCCCTGGCGTACTCTGCGTCGCCGCACCGGATGCCTGCGTTTCCTGATAGAGGTTTTCACCCAGGCTATCGAGGCCCGCATCGTTCATAAAGGTGCTCAGCGTCAACTGTCCCACCTGCGCTGGGTTGGTCTGCCCCTGCTGCGTCACGCTCACCACACCGTCACGCGAGATAGTGATGCTGGTGGCGTTCGCCGGAATAGTGATCCCAGGCTGAACCGGATAGCCGGCGTTGGTCACCAGCTGACCGTTCTGATCTACCTGGAATGAACCGTCACGCGTATATGAAGAGGTACCGTCTGGCATCTGCACTTCGAAATAACCCTGACCGTTGATCGCCACGTCTTTTGAGTTGCTGGTCTGCGACAGGTTGCCCTGGGTATGCAGACGCTCGGTGGTCACTGGGCGCACACCGGTACCAATCTGCAAGCCTGAAGGCAATGTGGTCTGTTCTGATGACTGCGTGCCCGGCTGGCGCAGCGTCTGATACATCAGATCTTCGAACACGGCACGCGAACGTTTAAACCCGTTGGTTGAAACGTTCGCAAGGTTGTTCGAAATGACGTCCATATTGGTTTGCTGGGCGTCAAGGCCGGTTTTAGCGATCCATAAAGAACGAATCATGTTGTTTTCCTTACGCCTTAGCTGCTCATGTTGAGCAGTTGATTGGCTTTTTGTTCGTTTTCATCGACGTTAGTGATGACTTTCATCTGCATCTCGAAACGTCGGGCGTTGGCGATCATGTCGACCATGGTTTCCACTGGCTTAACGTTGCTGCCTTCCAACACACCTGGCATGACCGCGACCGTTGCATCAGGAGCTAAAGCCGCACCGCGTGTCGCCTGCGTCGCCTGGGTTGGACGGAACATGCCGTCGTCACCACGCTGTAACTCTTTGCCCGTGGCCTTAACCAGCTTCAGCTTGCCAATCTGCACCGTGGCGTTCGGTGCATCACCCGCATTACGCGAAGTGATGGTACCGTCAGCCGCGATGGTCAGTTCGGAGCCTTGTGGAATGGCGATTGGACCGCCATCGCCCATCACGGGATTGCCCTGAATGGTCAAAATACCGGTCGAGCTGATCTGCATGTTGCCGTTGCGGGTATAGGCTTCAGAACCGTCAGCGGTACGCACCGCCAGCCAGCCATCTTGCTGTACGGCCACATCGAGCGGGCGTCCGGTGTTGTCCATCGCCCCTGGCGTCATATCGGCACCCGGCGTTGAGGCAGCCACTAAGGTGCGCGTCGGCAGCGACCAGCCGTTGACCGGCACCGCACGCAACGCGTTGAGCTGGGCGCGGAAGCCCGGCGTTGAGGCGTTGGCGAGGTTGCTGGCGGTCACCGATTGTTGTTCCATCGTCTGACTGGCGGCGCCCATCGCGGTATATATTGCGTGATCCATAATGCAATCCCGTTAGCGAATTAACGTAAGTTGATCAGGGTGTTGAGGATCTGATCCTGCGTTTTAATCGTCTGGCTGTTCGCCTGATAGTTACGTTGTGCAACGATCATGTTGACCAGCTCTTTACTCAGATCGACGTTGGAGGCTTCCAGTGCACCTGAAGTCAGTGAACCGTAAGTGCCGGTGTTAGCCAAACCGATAGCTGCCTGACCTGAAGAGTTGGTCGCTGACCAGACGTTATCGCCTTCTGACTGCAGGCCTTCCGGGTTAGAGAAGCTAGCCAAAACGATTTGACCCAGCAGCTGAGTTTTCTGGTTCGAATAGGTACCGGTGATGGTGCCGTCATCGTTGATGGCGTAGCTGGTCAGGTCGCCCGGCGCATAACCATCCTGCGTTGGGTTTCCGAATGAAGTGGTGCCGGTGTTTTGTTGCTGGCTTCCAAGTACGCTCAGCGTGATGGCCTGATTAGCCGCAGCACCATTAGCTCCCTGAATAGTCAAGCCAACAGTGGTTGCACCTGGGGTAGTTGTCCCGCCGCTTGTGATTGATTGCAGCTTACCGTTGGAGTCGAAGGTCATGGAGAAATCACCTGCTGACGTTCCAGTCGTGGAATCAATCGCGTGCACATCCCAGTTGTTATCACTGGTTTTCACATAATAGAGGTCGAGTGCATGATCGTTACCCTGTGAGTCATACACAGTGATGGTGCTTTTGGCGTTGTAGCTATCGACGTCTGACGAGCTGAAGGTTGCCACAGTTGGCACGCTATCTGTGGAGTTCAGGTTTGAAACCAAACCTGCTGTGGTTGTCGCGCGCGCCGACATCTGTGTCGTCGGTACGCTCAATGCCACCGGGTTTGCACCCGTCTGAATCGTCGGCGGTGTACCGGTTGCCGGATAGCCGGTCACGCTCATGCCCTGGGTATTCACCAGGTTACGGTTGGCATCCAGCGTGAACTGACCGTTACGAGAGTAGTACACGCTACCCGCGGCATCGGTCATTCGGAAGAAACCGTTACCGCTCAGTGCCACATCCAGACCACGGCTGGTTGAGGTCGTGGTACCGTCGTTGAAGTTCTGAATAACCGCAGCGACCTTGGTACCCATACCGATATTTGAACCAGCAAACATATCCGCGAACGAAATGGTGCTGGATTTGAAACCCGCGGTCGCGGAGTTAGCGATGTTGTTACCAATGACATCCAGGTTACTGGAGGCCGCATTCATACCACTGACAGCTTGAGAAAAAGACATAACGTGTCTCCTGCTAAAATTGAATTAGAGAATCTGACGAACTTCATCAAGAGTGGCGGAGCCCATGGTGCCGAGGTCCAGTTTTGAGGTGTTATCCACCGTACTCACGCCATTCACGTAAGCGTAATTAAGCGGTTGTGCCACCAATTGTGTGCTGCCATTACTGGCGGCAATTGATACAGAATATTTGCCATCAGCCACTGTCGTGCCATTCGCATCTTTGCCGTCCCAGGAGAAGGCGTGAACGCCGGACGTCAATGCGCCCAAATCGACAGTGCGAACCACAGTGCCGTTCGAATCTTTGATGGTCGCGGTGGTGGCGGTAGAGGCTGTACTCAACTCCACACCGAAAGGTGTCGTGGTACCACTGCCAACCAGGATCTGGCTGCCATCAATCATCACACCATGTCCAATCAGCGTCGTACTCTGCAGTGACTGGCTGGTAGTGAGCTGACCAGAGATAGAACCCAATGTGGTATTCAGCTTCTCAATGCCGCTCAGGGTGTTAATCTGCGCCAGCTGAGTGGTGAGCTGGCTGTTGTCCATTGGGTTGGTGGGATCCTGGTTCTGCAACTGCGTCACCAGCATGGTCAGGAACTGGTTCTGCAAGTCCTGAGCACTGTTTCCCGTCCCTGTTGAACTGGACGAACTCAGTACCGTTGGGTCAAGATTGGCATTAACGCCGACTGCTACGCTCATGTTCGTGCTCCGTTATTGACCCATCGTCAGGGTTTTCATCATCATTGATTTCACCGTATTCAACACTTCGACGTTGGCCTGATAACTGCGGGACGCTGACATGGTGTTAACGGTTTCTGATACGACATCGACGTTTGGCATCTTGACGTAACCCTTCTCATCCGCCATCGGATTACCGGGGTCATACACCAATTTGGCCGGGGTAGGATCGTTCACCACGCCCGCGACCTTGACGCCACCGGTCGCCGCGCCAGGGGCGGCATCGGTCTGGAATATCACCTGTTTTGCCACATAAGGCTGGCCATCCGGCCCGGTGACGCTGTCGGCGTTGGCCAGGTTACTGGCACTGACGTTGAGGCGCTGTGATTGCGCGGTCATCGCAGAACCGGCGATATCAAAAATATTCAGCAATGCCATGGTTATTGCCCCTGCAGAACGCTCATCATGCCTTTGATTTGGCTACTGATGAGGGTGAGATCGGTTTGGTATTTCAGGCTGTTATCAGCAAACTGCGTACGTTCACGATCCATATCCACGGTGTTGCCATCCGCGGCAGGTTGATCGGGAATGCGGTACATCAGGTCCATGGATGGCTGAGAGTTGGTTTCAGCGGCAATGTGGCGTGAAGAGGTGACTTTCAGCGCCATGCTGCTCCCCTCCGCGCGACCATTTTCCATCACCTTGCTCAGCTGGCTGGCAAAGTCGATATCCCGCGCCTGGTAGCCCGGGGTATCGGCGTTGGCAATATTGGACGCCAGGATCTCCTGGCGCTGAGCACGCAGATTTAACGCTTCTGTACCAAATCGCAGCGCGGCATCGAGTTTGTCGAGCATGCTTCCTCCGCGAATGAGAATTTCGAGCTGACAGCTTAAGTGGACAAATGCAAGGGCGATCGTCTGAATAGCAGCAAAAATCACGGCTATTTTTGACATTGAATTTTTCGCGCGAAGAGTAGACTCAGGCCATCTTCTCGACAGGAGGCGTTTATGCGCAGTTCTTTATCTTTGCTGGCCACGTTGTTGTTGGCCTTCGCGCTGCCCGGCCATGCGGCGGATCTGACCGCACAGTTAACGCAGTTTTTTAAAGCGCGCGATCCGCAACATGCCGCGGGGATGACCGTGGTGGTGCGCACACCCAAAGAGCAGTGGCCGACCTGCGAGGCACCGGCGTTACAACTGCCGGGCAACAGCCGCCAGTGGGGTAATCTCAGCATTGCCGCCAGTTGCGATCAGAATCGTCGTTTCCTGCAGGTTCAGGTACAGGTGACCGGTCAGTATTTAGTTGCCAGCCGTCAGGTCGCACGTGGCAGTACCCTCGACCCGAATGATTTCCGTCTCGAGACCGGGCGTCTGGATGAACTGCCTCCGCGAGCCCTGTTCGATAACAACAGCGTGGCCGATGCGATTGCGCTGCGCGATATCCCGCCTGGACAGCCGGTGACCGCGATGATGCTACGTCAGCCCTGGCGGGTTAAAGCAGGACAAAATGTGATGGTGGTAGCCAGCGGAAACGGGTTTAATGCCAGTAGCGAAGGACGTGCGCTGAACAACGCCAGCGCGGCACAAATGGTGCGCGTGCGCATGGGAAATGGTCAGGTTGTCAGTGGGCGCGTCGACGCGGATGGGAATATTCTGATATCGCTATAAAGCGTTAAAGAACCTTGTTGTTCTGCCGATAGAGATATCAACAAAGACATTACCCTATGCTGACTCAGTTGACTGACCCTCAGCTGACCTTACAGGAGCACGACCATGAGCATCGACAGAACGCAGCCTTTAATTCCGGTGAGCACTGTACAATCCCGCGACACCAACGATAACAACGGCAAGGTGCGCCAAAACGTGACTGCTTCAACCAACGCCAGCACCAGCGAAAGCGGTGCCGAAGTGAAGTTGAGCACGGCTCAGGCGCAGTTAATGCAGCCGGGCAGCAAAGACATCAACACTGCACGTGTTGAACAACTGAAAACCGCTATTCGTAATGGCGAATTGAAAATGGATACCGGTAAGATCGCCGACGCGCTGATCGCCGATACCAAGGCGTATTTAGAGGGTAACTAATCCCAATGGACAATCTGCTGACCACCTTAGATAAAATGCAGGACGTGCTGGCTTCACTCACTGTGGTGATGGATGAAGAGCAACAGCAACTGTCTGCCGGCCAGGTTAATGGCAACCTGTTGCAGCGCATATCAGAAGATAAAAGCGCGCTGCTGACAACGTTGAATTATCTGGACGACATGCGCCGAAATACCGAAAAATCACTCGGTACTCAGGCGCCCTATGATGGTCACAGCGATCGTGAACGCCGCTGGCAGAGCATTCAGCAGCATACCCGCCGTTTGCGCGATACCAACACTCATAACGGTATTCTGCTGCAGCATCAAATCAGCTTCACCAATGATGCGCTTTCGATACTGAAACCGCACCAGACTCAGGCGTTTTACGGCCCCGATGGATTAGGCAAAGGTCAGTCGACGCTCAGCCGCAAAGGTTAATAAAGAAAAATCCCGCCGTGGCGGGATTTTTTTTATGCCA
>JRUP01000005.1 GCA_000773965.1 Enterobacter cancerogenus | reverse complement strand
AGTCAAACACTTTTTTCAGCATTTTTCTCCGGCGGGATGAATTTCTTCACTCCCTGCTGAGTCGTCTGCGTTGCCGCTTTGCCGTCTCAGTGGTGGCGCAGTATAGGGATTTCTGATGAGCTGACAAGCGTTAATTTGAAGTTTTTGCACGACCGCTCATTTTTCGGTCGATGCGCTGAAATTAGCAACGAATTGGCATCACACAGGCAAAAAAAACGGGCCCGAAGGCCCGTTTTCAACATTTTGAATTACTGATGCGCGACGATGACATCGTCTTTCACATCCATTTCAATGGTTTTACCCGGAACAAAAGCACCAGAAAGAATCTTCTGCGCCAACGGGTTTTCAATTTGCTGCTGAATAGCGCGTTTCAATGGACGTGCACCGTATACCGGATCATATCCATTTTCACCCAACAGCTTCAGTGCTGCATCCGTGATATGCAATTGGTAGCCACGTTCATCCAGACGTTTGTACAACCGCTGCAGCTGAATCTGCGCGATAGAAGCAATGTGCTGCTCGCCAAGCGGATGGAACACCACCACCTCATCAATACGGTTAATGAACTCTGGGCGGAAATGCGAACCTACCACCGTCATCACCATATCTTTCATTTCCGGATAGTCCAACGCACCGAAACGTTCCTGGATCAGATCCGAGCCAAGGTTAGAGGTCATAATGACCACAGTATTACGGAAATCGACCGTACGCCCCTGACCATCAGTTAAACGCCCATCATCCAGCACCTGCAACAAGATGTTGAACACATCCGGGTGAGCCTTCTCGACTTCATCCAGCAGAATCACGGAATAAGGGCGACGACGTACTGCTTCTGTCAGATAACCGCCCTCTTCATAACCCACGTAGCCCGGAGGTGCACCGACTAAACGCGATACCGAGTGTTTTTCCATAAACTCTGACATATCAATACGCACCATGGCGTCATCGCTGTCGAACAAGAAGTTAGCCAGCGCTTTACTCAACTCGGTTTTACCGACACCGGTTGGCCCAAGGAACAGGAACGAGCCAATTGGACGATTAGGATCGGACAGACCCGCACGACTACGGCGAATCGCATTCGATACCGCATCAACCGCCTCGTTCTGGCCAATCACGCGCGCATGCAGCTCTTGCTCCATCCGCAACAGTTTCTCGCGCTCACCTTCCATCATTCGTGCCACTGGAATGCCGGTCCAGCGTGCCAGCACATCAGCAATTTCCACATCTGTTACGCGGTTACGTAACAGCTTCATGGTTTTACCTTCAGACTGCGTCGCAATAGTGAGCTGTTTTTCCAGCTCCGGAATTTTACCGTACTGCAGTTCGGACATTTGGCCCAAATCACCAACACGTCGCGCCTGCTCCATCGCCAGACGAGCCTGCTCCAGTTCCGCCTTGATGTTCTGCGTACCTGTTAAAGAGGCCTTTTCGGCTTTCCACTCTTCTTCCAGCTCAGCATATTCACGCTCTTTCTGATCGAGTTCCGTTTCCAGCATCTCCAGACGTTTGATGCTGGCATCGTCCGACTCTTTCTTCAGTGCCTGTTGTTCCAGCTTTAACTGGATAATGCGGCGTTCCAGACGATCAAGCGACTCCGGTTTCGAGTCCATCTGCAAACGAATGCTCGATGCAGCCTCGTCGATCAAGTCAATCGCCTTATCTGGCAGCTGGCGATCGGAGATATAGCGGTGCGACAACGTGGCCGCTGCCACAATCGCCGGATCCGTAATCTGCACATGGTGGTGTAACTCATAGCGCTCTTTCAGGCCACGCAGAATAGCAATGGTGTCTTCCACGCTCGGTTCAGCCACAAAGACTTTCTGGAAACGACGCTCCAGCGCCGCATCTTTCTCAATGAACTGGCGATACTCATTCAGCGTGGTAGCACCCACGCAGTGCAACTCACCACGCGCTAATGCAGGTTTCAGCATGTTACCGGCATCCATGGCACCATCGGCTTTACCCGCGCCAACCATGGTATGCAACTCGTCGATAAACAGAATGACGTTGCCTTCCTGTTTTGCCAGATCGCTCAGCACACCTTTCAGGCGCTCTTCGAACTCACCACGATATTTAGCACCCGCCACCAGCGAACCCATGTCCAGGGCCAACACGCGGCGACCTTTCAATCCTTCTGGCACTTCACCATTGATAATGCGCTGCGCTAACCCTTCGGCAATCGCAGTTTTACCTACGCCGGGTTCCCCAATTAATACCGGGTTGTTTTTGGTACGGCGCTGCAATACCTGAATGGTACGACGAATCTCTTCATCACGACCAATCACCGGATCTAACTTGCCAAGCTCGGCGCGCTCGGTCAGATCGATGGTGTATTTTTTTAAAGCCTGGCGCTGATCTTCAGCCCCTTGATCGTTCACGTTCTCTCCTCCCCGCAATTGCTCGATGGCCTTAGTGAGTTTTTCGGTGGTTGCACCAGCGGACTTCAATAGGTCCGCCAGCGAACCACGAGAGTCGAGGGCCGCCAGAACAAATAATTCAGATGATATAAAGTTGTCGCCGCGCTTTTGCGCGAGTTTGTCGCACAGGTTCAGGACCCGAATGAGATCGGCTGAAGGCTGTACATCACCATCCGTACCTTCTACCTGCGGCAGTCGATTGATAGCTTGTTCGATGCTGGTACGCAGACCAGCCACATCGGCACCTGCTGCGCTAAGCAACGGACGCACCGATCCGCCTTCCTGATTGAGCAAAGCGCTCATCAAGTGCAGGGGTTCGATAAATTGATTGTCGTGTCCCAGAGCAAGGGACTGAGCATCGGCAAGGGCCAACTGGAATTTATTAGTAAGACGATCCAGACGCATGATTCCTCCAATACAGGTCAAAATGCTACTGGAGATTAAATGAGGTCATCCCTCAAATATTTCAAGGTTAATGACCTGTGTTGCGAACAAAAAATACGCTACTGGATCGTCTTGCGGCGTAAGATTATCTCAGCCAAATCAAAGTTGCCATACGCCCGGTGATTCCATCTCGTCGGTAGGAGAAAAAATCATTGGCTTCGGTGAAAGTGCAACGCTGTGAACCACTGATAGAATGCACTCCAGCGGCCTGAAGTCGCTGACGCGCTAGCTGCCAGATATTCGCAAAAAATTTGTCACCAACCGGGCGAAAAGCCGCATCGGCTTGTACATCGTGCGCCAAAAAGGCTTCACGCACCTCAGCACCGACTTCAAATGCCTGCGGGCCGATAGCGGGTCCAAGCCAGGCGTGGATCTCACGGGCTGGGGAGCGAAACTGTTGCAGCGTCTGTTCCAGCACGCCGTTACACAGACCACGCCAGCCAGCGTGAGCAGCGGCCACTTCACTGCCATCATCACTACAAAACAACACCGGCAAGCAATCCGCCGTCATGATGGCGCAAACTACACCGGATTCGCGGGTGATGGCCGCATCTGCATTGGGTAATAACTCGTCCGCAGGCAAACGCACAACGTCCTGCCCATGCACCTGATTAAGCCACTGCGGCATGGCGGGCAGCAGTTTATCTTTCAAATGCTGACGATTTTGCAAGACATGCGTTTCAGCATCGCCAACGTGCGCCCCAAGATTCAGCGAATCCCAGGGCGCAGTGCTAACACCGCCATGTCGCAAGGTGGAACATGCCTGAACGCGCTGCGGTGCAGGCCAGTCAGGAATGATCCACTCACTCATAGCCAATCCATTTGATCGCGGAACTCATGGGTATCGGCTTTCAGCGCGTCAATCAGATCGACCATGTCTTGCGGCAACGGCGCATGCCATTCCATCTCAATGCCGGTGATGGGATGGTAGAGACGCAGCATGGTGGCATGCAGCGCCTGACGGTCAAAACCGCGCAGCGCGGCGATGAACGCATCTGATGCACCTTTAGGCGGACGCGGACGACCGCCGTACAGCGGATCACCCACTAATGGATGGTTGATATGCGCCATGTGCACACGAATCTGGTGAGTACGCCCCGTTTCCAGACGCAGACGCAGACGTGTGTGGGCACGGAAATGCTCCATGATGCGATAATGCGTGGTTGCGGGTTTACCCATAGGGTGTACCGCCATGTGGGTGCGTTTGGTGGAGTGGCGCGCCATCGGCTCGTTAACCGTGCCGCCTGCCGTCATGGTGCCAATCGCAACCGCTTCATATTCTCGGGTAATCTCGCGCAGCTGCAGCGTTTCCACCAGATGCGTCTGAGCGGGAACGGTCTTCGCCACCACCATCAAACCGGTTGTGTCTTTATCAAGACGATGGACGATCCCGGCACGCGGGACGTCGGCAATCGGTGGGTAATGATAAAGCAGCGCATTCAGGACCGTACCATCCGGATTACCTGCTCCAGGATGCACCACCAGGCCACGCGGTTTGTTGATGACCAGAATATCATCGTCTTCATAAACGATGTTCAGGGGAATGTTTTGCGCTTCCCAGCGCTGCGCTTCTTCGATTTCAGCATCGATAGACACCTGCTCACCGCCGAAAACTTTCTCTTTCGGTTTATCGATGATGGTGCCGTTGACGCTGACGCGACGCTCGAGAATCCATTCTTTTATGCGGGAACGTGAATAATCAGGGAACAATTCCGCCAAAGTCTGATCTAAGCGTTGTCCAAGCTGTGCTTCGGACACCGTTGCGGTGAGTTGAACTTGTTGTGCCATATACAGCTTCTTCGTTAACGTTGGGTTTTCACGGCGATGCCGTTTAATATAATGTGCTATCGTACCAGGTCATAACCGGGAGCTATACGGACAGCTTCCGCTACAACACTTTGAGGATAATCATTTCGTCATGACGCGTATGAAACATCTGGTGGCTGCTGCCACATTGAGCCTGAGCCTGGCTCTGGTGGGTTGTTCCGGCTCATCGGATCCCGTTCCGGACAGCCCGCCATCTGAAATTTACGCTACAGCCCAGCAAAAGCTGCAGGACGGTAACTTTAAAGCGGCGATTAAGCAACTGGAAGCACTGGATAACCGCTACCCGTTTGGCCCTTATTCGCAGCAAGTACAGCTGGATTTAATCTACGCGTATTACAAAAATGCCGATCTGCCACTGGCGCAAGCCGCTATCGCTCGCTTTATGCGCCTGAATCCGACTCATCCAAACATCGATTACGTCATCTATATGAAGGGCCTGACGGATATGGCGTTGGATGACTCTGCACTGCAGGGCTTCTTCGGTATCGATCGTTCAGATCGTGATCCGACGCACGCTCGTGATGCTTTCCGTGACTTCTCACAGTTGCTGCGCAGCTATCCGAACAGCCAGTATGCTGAGGATGCGCAGAAACGTTTAGCCTACCTGAAAGAGCGTCTGGCGAAGTATGAACTCTCGGTGGCGCAATTCTATACCAAGCGTGGGGCCTATGTCGCCGTTGTTAACCGTGTTGAAGGGATGATGAAAGATTTCCCGGATACCGAAGCAACGCACAAAGCGCTGCCGCTGATGGAAAATGCCTACCGCCAGCTGCAGTTAACCGCAGAAGCGGACAAGGTAGCGAAGATCATCGCGACAAATAATCAGTCCTGATTTTACTACCAATAAAAAAGCAGCCTTGATGGCTGCTTTTTTTTGCCGAAAATTCAGCCAGATTGCTGATTATCCGCTGCGGTTAACTCATCAATCTTGCTCTTTTCATCCCTGCCCTTCAAGCATTTTCCGCGATTTTATGAGCCTTCCTCACAATTCACTGGCATTGACAAAAAGTGACATTTCAATGTGATCTATATCACACTTTTTCCTGATTTACGCGGTATGCTGGTCCTACCCAGACGGAAATGACAGAGAGGTTTAACTATGATTCTGAACATTACCAGCAAACAAATGGAAATCACTGCGGCCATCCGCAACCATGTCGAAGACCGTCTCGCCAAGCTGGAAAAGTGGCAAACTCACCTGATAAATCCGCACATCGTGTTATCGAAAGAGCCGAAAGAATTCGTGGCTGATGCCACCATTAACACACCGAACGGCACGCTGGTCGCCAGCGCGAAACACGAAGATATGTATACGGCTATCAACGATCTGATTGCCAAGCTGGAGCGACAACTGAATAAGGCGCAGCATAAACCTGAAGCGCGCCGCGCAACCAGCAGTATGAAAGATTTCACCCCTGCGGGATAAATAGACCTTTTCCAGTAACGCGCCTGCGGGCGCGTTTTTTATTGACAGCTTTAAATCACTGCGGTTACTCTCAATCCACTTTATTGCTGGAATCACACATGAAACATCTACCGTTCTTCTTCGCATTCTTTTTTACCTTCCCCTGATTGGGAGGCGATTCGTCATGTGAAAATGAATGCGAAGACGAACAACAAAGCCTCCCAAACGGGAGGCTTTTTTATTGGACATTTTACAGGTGAGCCCTATGAATCCCGAAAATCCACTGCTGGCATTACGCGATAAGATCAGCGCCGTTGATGAAAAGCTGTTAACGCTGTTATCTGAACGCCGTTCGCTGGCGGTTGAGGTGGCGCAAGCAAAGCTCGCGACCCATCGCCCGATTCGCGATGTTGAGCGTGAACGCGCACTGCTGGAAAACCTGATCTCACTCGGCAAAAAGCACCAGCTTGATGCGCACTACATTACTCGTCTGTTCCAACTGGTGATTGAAGATTCGGTACTGACTCAGCAAGCGCTGCTACAGAAAAACTTAAACCACCCGCACGCACACGCGCCACGCATCGCATTTCTGGGTCCTAAAGGTTCGTACTCTCACCTCGCGGCGCGTAAATACGCCACACGTCATTTTGATTCCATGGTTGAGATGGGCTGCCTAAAATTCCATGACATCATTCATCAGGTGGAGAGTGGCCAGGCCGATTACGCCGTGATGCCAATCGAAAATACCAGCTCAGGCTCGATTAACGACGTCTATGACCTGCTGCAGCAAACCACGCTCTCCATCGTTGGCGAGCTGACCATCCCAATCGAACACTGTGTGCTGGTCAACGGCAGTACCGACTTACAGCAAATTGAAACGGTTTACAGCCATCCTCAGCCATTCCAGCAGTGCAGCCAGTTCATCAATCGTTTCCCACAATGGAAAATCGAATATACCGAGAGCACCGCAGCGGCAATGGAAAAGGTCGCGGCAATGAATTCACCAAAGGTGGCGGCTCTGGGCAGTGAAGCGGGCGGTGAGCTGTATGGTCTGCAGGTGTTAGAACGGAATTTAGCTAACCAGCAACAAAACCATACCCGCTTCATTGTGCTGGCACGTAAGCCGATTGAAGTTTCTGGCCAGGTACCGGCCAAAACCACATTGATTATGGCTACCGGTCAGCAAGCCGGTGCGCTGGTTGAGGCTCTGCTGGTGCTGCGTAATCACAATCTGATCATGAGTAAACTGGAAAACCGCCCAATCAACGGTAATCCGTGGGAAGAGATGTTTTACATCGACGTGCAGGGCAATCTGCAATCAGAGAACATGCAGCTGGCGTTGAAAGAGCTGCGTGATTTGACGCTGTCTCTGAAAGTACTCGGCTGCTATCCGGGTGAAAATGTGGTTCCGGTTGAGCCGCGACTGTAAGTGAAAAAGGCATCCTTGCGGATGCCTTCTCTTTTATTGCCGGCTATCGTTAGCCGAACGCAACATGCTTCGGCTTTCCACCAGGAAGCGTTGAGCGTAATCACCAAACCAGTGCGCCACACCTTCAAAGCTCTTGATGAACGCCTGTTTATCGCCCTGCTCCAGCAATTTAATCGCATCACCAAAGCGCTGGTAATAACGCTTAATCAGCGCCAGATTACTCTCCGAAGACATGATGATGTCTGCGTAAAGCTGCGGGTCCTGAGCAAACAGTCGACCAACCATCGCCAGTTCCAGGCGATAAATCGGTGAGGACAGCGCCAACAGTTGATCAAGGTTGACGTTCTCTTCCGCTAAATGCAAACCATAGGCAAAAGTGGCAAAGTGACGCAGCGCCTGGATAAAGGCCATGTTCTGGTCATGCTCGACCGCGCTGATGCGATGTAAACGCGCGCCCCAAACCTGAATCTGCTCCAGGAACCACTGATAGGCTTCTGGCTGACGACCATCACACCACACCACCACCTGCTTCGCCAGGCTACCGCTATCCGGGCCAAACATCGGATGCAAGCCCAGCACCGGGCCAGTATGCGCCGCCAGCATCGCCTGCAGTGGACGGTTCTTCACCGATGCCAAATCCACCAGGATGCAATCTTCTGGCAGCGTTGGCAGTTCAGCGATGATCTGCTCGGTCAGATGAATGGGCACACTGATGATGACCATGCCCGCATCTTTGAGCAGCTCTTTAGAACGATCCCAATCGCCCTTATCCAGAATACGGACCTGGTAACCTGACAGATTGAGCATCTTTTCAAACAAGCGCCCCATCTGGCCACGCCCACCAACAATCACCACCGGGCGCAGCGTTGGGCAGAGCGTTTTGAAGCCTTTGTCGTTTTCATGCGCATAAGATTCACGCATCAGGCGACGTAAGACATCTTCAATCAGATCTGGCGAAACGCCGAGCGCTTCAGCTTCCTGACGACGTGAAGCCAACATGCTGGCTTCACGTTCTGGCACATAAATCGGCAAACCATAACGGCTTTTGACCTCACCTACTTCAGCTACCAGCTCAAGGCGTTTGGCTAATAGCCCAAGCAGGGCTTTATCGACTTCATCAATTTGATCGCGTAGCGCGGTCAGTTCAGCCACCATGACTCTTTATTCCTCGTGTGACAGACGTGCCGACAGCACTCCCTGCAGATCCTGATGGATTTCACGCAGCAAGGTTTCCGTGGTTTCCCAGTTGATACAGGCATCCGTGACGGAAACACCGTATTTCATTTCGCTACGTGGCTGCTCAGAAGACTGATTGCCTTCGTGAATATTGCTTTCCAGCATCAGGCCAATAATGGAACGATTTCCATCTTTAATCTGCGCAATAGCCGACTCGGCTACGCCAGGCTGACGGCGATAGTCTTTATTAGAATTACCATGGCTGCAATCTATCATTAAGGCCGGACGCAGTCCCGCTTTCAGCATCTCTTTTTCACACTGCGCAACATCTTCAGGACCGTAGTTAGGCGCTTTACCACCACGCAGGATTACGTGGCCATCCGGGTTGCCCTGAGTCTGTAACAGGCAAACCTGCCCCGCCTGATTGATGCCGACAAAACGGTGTGGCATCGCTGCAGCGCGCATGGCGTTGATTGCGGTGCCCAGGCTGCCATCAGTGCCGTTTTTGAAGCCGACAGGCATTGATAAACCAGAAGCCATCTCGCGGTGTGTTTGTGACTCGGTAGTACGGGCACCGATCGCAGACCAGCTAAACAGATCGCCCAAGTATTGTGGGCTGTTAGGATCCAGTGCTTCAGTTGCCAGCGGCAGGCCCATTTCCACCAGGTTCACCAGCAGCTGACGCGCAATGTGCAGCCCGGCTTCCATATCAAATGAGTTGTTCATGTAAGGATCGTTGATCAGCCCCTTCCAGCCAACGGTGGTACGGGGCTTTTCAAAATAAACGCGCATAACGATATACAGCTGATCCTTCAACTGTGCAGAGAGAGTTTGCAGCTGACGAGCATATTCCAGTGCGGCTTCGGTATCGTGAATTGAACAAGGACCACAGACCACCAGCAGGCGCGGATCGCGACCAGCAATAATATCGGCAATGGTCTGACGAGAAGCAGCAATCTGCGCTTCCTGAGCCGCAGTAAGCGGGAACTTCGCTTTCAGCTCTTGCGGGGTGATTAAAATTTGTTCGTCGGCGATATGCACATTGTTCAGCGCGTCTTTCTGCATGATGGCGATCCTTTTTAACTCGTGTATGCGGTTTGGGATCCTCACTGAGGATGGCGCTTACTGTACCACAACATGTACATCTTGCAATCCGTGAATGTACACTTTTATTACCACCATTAATAATAACCACAAAAACAAGACTAAAAATACTTTAAATACATCAAGTTAATTCAAAAACACTTATCTAGCACAAAGCAATTAATGTAAACTTTATTTTACAATCTACCTTTATTGGAAAAATGCCAACACCCTCTTTTTCCATTAACATTTTGCCATTCATCGTTTTCCAGGATCCCAGGATGTCTACCTCTATCATCGCCCTACGCCCTTTCGTTCTACAGGATGCTGGCGCCTTTACTGCGGCGGTCAATCAGTCTCTCAACAGCCTGCTGCCATGGATGGTATGGGCGCATCACGATTATCGGGCAGAGGAAGCCACTAACTGGATTAACTTCACCCATATGCAGCGTAGTAACGGTGAAGCGGAAGAGTTCGCTATTGTCGATAGCAATGATCGGTTACTCGGCGGCGCAGGCATCAGATTCGCACAGCGGCTTGGGGAATTTAGTGCATTAGGCTATTGGGTTCGCAGCGATGCACAAAGGCAAGGTGTCGCAACACGTGCAGTGGCTCAATTGGTGGACTTTGGCTTCAAGCACGCGCAGATTCCCTTACTGGAGATTATCGCTGCTGAGGAGAATCATGCCAGCCGTGCCGTGGCATTGCGCAGTGGTTTTGAGTTTATCGATTGCCGCTATGGTTTAATCATTCTTGATAGCGGCCCAGTGAATAGCGCGATTTACCATCTCAAGCGACCATAAAAAAAAGGGGCTGGCCCTTAGGCCAACCCCTTGTTTGCTATTAACTTTGGGATGTCGCTTACGCGCCCAGACGCTCTTTGATACGAGCTGACTTACCGGTACGCTCACGCAGGTAGTACAGTTTGGCTTTACGTACAGCACCACGACGTTTGACAGAAATGCTGTCAATTACCGGAGAGTGAGTCTGGAAGACACGCTCAACGCCTTCGCCGTTTGAAATCTTACGAACAGTGAATGCAGAGTGCAGACCGCGGTTACGAATAGCGATAACCACGCCCTCGAATGCCTGCAGACGTTTCTTAGAACCTTCAACGACCCATACTTTCACTTCCACGGAATCACCCGGACGGAATGAAGGTACGTCCTGCTTCATCTGCTCTTGTTCAAGTTGCTTGATAATGTTGCTCATAATTAAATCTCTATATCCTGGGTAAACTGATAGTCAGGGAAGATTACTCTTCCACCTGATGGTTTTGTTGCTGCTGATGTTCCCGTTGGAACTCATTTAGCAACCGTGCTTGCTCTTCAGTCAGAGCCAGGTTTTCCAGAAGTTCAGGTCTTCTTAGCCAGGTACGGCCTAGCGACTGTTTCAGGCGCCAGCGGCGAATATCGGCATGGTTGCCCGACAGTAAGACTGGCGGAACCTCCATCCCTTCTAACACTTCAGGTCGGGTGTAGTGCGGGCAATCCAGTAAACCATCCGAGAACGAATCCTCATCGGCTGACGCCTGCTTGCCCAATACGCCGGGGATAAACCGGGCGACTGAATCAATCAACGTCATGGCTGGTAGCTCACCACCACTGAGTACGTAATCACCGATTGACCATTCTTCATCAATCTCAGTATGAATCACGCGCTCATCAATCCCTTCATAACGACCACACACCAGAATCATCTTCTGGTTGGTCGCCAGTTCGCAAACGCCCTGTTGGTCCAGTTTGCGACCCTGAGGTGAAAGATAAATCACCCTGGCACCTTCTCCCGCCGCCGCTTTCGCTGCGTGGATAGCATCCCGTAAGGGTTGCACCATCATCAACATTCCCGGTCCGCCGCCGTAAGGACGTTCATCCACGGTACGGTGCCGGTCGTGCGCGAAGTCACGAGGACTCCAGCTTTGAATGTTGAGCAGGCCATTTTTTACTGCCCGGCCAGTTACCCCGTACTCGGTAATAGCGCGAAACATCTCTGGAAACAGGCTAATAACACCAATCCACATCGCGTTCGCCGTTACGTTACCGGATTGTCCGGAGATCAAAAACCAGGATCCCAATCTACTTCAATCGTGCCAGTAGAGAGATCGACTTTCTTGATAACCTGTTCATCAAGAAACGGGATTAACCGCTCTTGCGCACCGAATGCATCTTTCAGGTTTGCCTTAACGACGAGAACGTCGTTCGAACCGGTTTCCATCAAATCAATGACTTTGCCCATTTCGTAACCGTCGAGGTTTACCACTTTGCAACCCATAAGGTCTTTCCAGTAGTAATCACCCTCTTCCAGCGCTGGCAGCTGAGCAGAATCAACCGTAATTTCGCAATTGGTTAACTGTGCCGCAGCGTCCCGATCGTCAATGCCTTTGACTTTGATGATCAGGTCCTGATTGTGGTGCTTCCAACCTTCCAGTTCGACCTGCTGCCATTTACCGGCGCGCTGGATGAACCAGGGTTGGTAGTCGAAGATGCTTTCAGCGTCTTCAGTGGAGGAAAACACTTTGAGCCAACCTCGAATGCCGTAAGCGGCCCCCATTTTCCCCAATACAATTGGGTTAACGAGAGGCTGTGCGGCAGGTTTAATGCTCATGCTAACCACCGTGACAGATTAAGCTGCTTTTTTTGCTTCTTTGATCAGCGCGTTAACGCGATCAGAAAGCGTTGCGCCCTGGCCAACCCAGTGCTCAATACGGTCCAGATCCAGACGCAGACCTTCAGCCTGACCAGAAGCGATCGGGTTGAAGAAACCTACGCGCTCGATGAAACGACCATTACGCGCATTGCGGCTGTCAGTAACGACGACCTGATAGAACGGACGCTTTTTCGCGCCGTGACGTGCCAAACGAATTGTAACCATAACATCCTCATTAGTTAATAAAGCGCTCGGGCTCCATCGAGGGATGGAACCCGAGCGCAATATAAAAAGCCCGAAAATTTTACTCATTTTGGCGAAAAAAGCAACCTGAGCGTGTTAATTTTCTGGCTGTGTGCCGCTCGCCTTAGCGACCGGGGAATCCGGGCGGCATCATACCTTTCATGCCACGCATCATTTTGGCCATGCCACCCTTCTTCATTTTCTTCATCATGCGCTGCATGTCGTCGAACTGTTTCAATAAACGGTTAACGTCCTGCACCTGCATACCTGAACCGGTGGCAATACGGCGCTTGCGTGAGCCCTTGATGATTTCCGGTTTCTGACGCTCTTTGGTGGTCATCGAATTGATGATCGCCTCCATACGCACCAGCACTTTGTCATCCATCTGCGACTTCACGTTGTCTGGTAACTGCCCCATGCCCGGCAGCTTACCCATCAGGCTGGCCATGCCGCCCATGTTGCGCATCTGCTTCAACTGATCGAGGAAGTCGTTGAGATCAAAGCCATCACCGGTTTTGAGTTTCTTCGCCAGCTTCTCCGCCTGTTCGCGGTCAACTTTACTCTCGATATCTTCGATCAGCGACAGTACGTCGCCCATGCCGAGGATGCGTGAGGCGATACGGTCTGGATAAAACGCTTCCAGTGCTTCCGTTTTCTCACCCATACCCATGAATTTAATCGGCTTGCCGGTAATATGACGAATAGACAGCGCCGCACCACCGCGCGCATCACCATCCACTTTCGTCAGAATCACACCCGTCAGTGGCAGCGCTTCATTGAAGGCTTTTGCCGTGTTTGCCGCATCCTGACCGGTCATGGCATCGACCACAAACAAGGTTTCCACCGGATTGATCGCAGCGTGTACCTGTTTGATCTCGTCCATCATCGCTTCATCAACGTGCAGACGACCGGCGGTATCCACCAGCAACACGTCGTAGAATTGCAGCTTCGCTTCTTTCAGCGCGTTCTTCACGATGTCGACAGGCTTTTGGCTCAGATCGGAAGGACAGAAGTCCACGCCAACCTGCTGCGCCAGTGTTTCCAGCTGTTTAATCGCCGCCGGGCGATAAACGTCGGCAGATACCACCAGCACTTTCTTCTTATGCTTCTCGCGCAGGAACTTACCCAGCTTCGCCACGCTCGTGGTTTTACCCGCACCCTGCAGGCCCGCCATTAACACCACAGCTGGCGGCTGTGCGTTCAGATTGAGCGCATTATTTTCTGCACCCATTGCCGCAACCAGCTCGTTGCGAACAATTTTGATAAATTCCTGGCCAGGCGTCAGGCTTTTGTTTACATCCTGCCCTACCGCCGCTTCTTTCACGCGATTGATGAACTCACGCACGACCGGCAGGGCAACGTCCGCTTCCAGCAATGCCATGCGCACTTCACGCAAGGTGTCTTTAATGTTGTCTTCGGTCAGCCTTCCGCGGCCGCTGATGTTGCGCAGGGATTGCGACAAACGATCGGTTAAATTATCAAACATGCTCTCTCACTTAGGACCGTAGCGAGGCCGCCTGGGCGGCACAATGCGGCGGATTATAGCACGAAGCCACAGCGATCTCTGCAATTGACCTTCAGATCGTTTGGAGCCTGATGCAGCTGGCGCTATACTGGTTTTTTCCTTATCTGACCGACACCTGAAAGGATCTATGTTCGTTTTCGCGATCGTGGCGCTGTTCGCCTACTCCCTCAGTCTTGCATTGATCATCCCCAGCCTGCTGAAACGCAACGGTGGCTGGCGTCGTTTTGCCGTAATTTCTGCTTGCGTCGCGTTGATCGCCCATGCGGTTGCACTGCAACAACGCATTTTTGCCGTCGATAACGGACAAAACCTCAGCCTGCTAAATATCGGTTCGCTGGTGAGTTTGCTGATCTGCGCGATCATGACCATCGTTGCATCGCGCAATCGCGGTTGGTTACTGTTGCCAATTGTCTACGGCTTTGCCTTGATTAACCTCGCCTTCGCCACCTTTGTGCCGAATGCCTTTATTACCCATCTCGAAACCACGCCGGGCATGATGATCCATATCGGCCTGTCGCTGTTTGCCTACGCCACGCTGATTATCGCGGCACTGTATGCGCTGCAGCTGGCATGGATTGATTACCAGTTAAAAAATAAGAAACTGGCTTTCACCCAGGATATGCCGCCGCTGCTGAGTATTGAGCGTAAGATGTTTCATATCACGCAAATTGGTGTAGTGCTGTTGACGCTGGTGCTGTGTACCGGTCTGTTCTTCATGCATAACCTGTTTAGCGCGGAGAATGTCGATAAAGCGGTGCTGTCCATTCTTGCCTGGTTTGTTTATATCGTTCTGCTCTGGGGACACTATCATGAGGGCTGGCGCGGACGCCGCGTCGTCTGGTTTAACTGCGGTGGTGCACTGCTGCTGACCATGGCCTACTTCGGCAGTCGCGTGCTTCAGCACCTGCTCACTTCTCACTAAAGGAATTTTTTCGTTGGAACATGTTTCAACCACCACGCTGATCGTTACGCTGGTCATCATGGTGCTGGTCTCTGCGTACTTCTCCGGTTCAGAGACCGGCATGATGACGCTCAATCGTTATAAATTGCGCCACAAAGCCAAAAGCGGTAATCGCGCGGCTCGTCGTGTCGAAAAACTTTTACGCCGTCCTGATCGCTTAATCAGCCTGGTGCTGATAGGCAACAACCTCGTGAATATCCTGGCTTCCGCATTGGGTACCATTGTCGGTATGCGTCTTTACGGCGATGCGGGTGTGGCAATTGCCACCGGGATCCTGACTTTTGTGGTGCTGGTGTTTGCTGAAGTGCTGCCGAAAACCATTGCAGCGCTTTACCCCGAAAAAGTCGCCTATCCCAGCAGCGTGCTGCTGGCGCCGCTGCAGTATGTGATGCTGCCTTTGGTCTGGCTGCTCAACACCATTACCCGCATTCTGATGCGCATGGTTGGTATCAAAACGGAAGGCTCCATCAGTTCAGCCCTAAGTAAGGAAGAGTTGCGTACCATTGTCTATGAGTCGCGCTCACTGATGTCACGTCGTAATCAGGACATGCTGCTGTCGGTGCTGGACCTGGAAAAGGTCAGTGTTGATGACATCATGGTGCCACGCAATGAAATTGTCGGCATTAACGTCAACGACGACTGGAAATCGATTGTTCGCCAACTGAGTAACTCCCCGCATGGCCGGCTCGTGCTGTTCCGCGATTCGCTGGATGATTCGGTTGGCATGCTGCGCGTGCGTGAAGCCTGGCGCATGATGACCGAGAAGAAAGAGTTCAACAAAGATCGCCTGCTGCGCGCCGCTGATGAAATTTACTATGTGCCGGAAGGTACACCGCTGAATGTCCAGCTGGTGAAATTCCAGCGTAATAAGAAGAAAGTCGGCTTAGTAGTCGATGAATATGGTGACATCAAAGGGCTGGTGACCATTGAAGACATTCTGGAAGAGATTGTTGGCGACTTTACGACGTCTATGTCTCCTTCGCTGGCGGAAGAAGTGATGCCGCAGAATGATGGCTCAGTGCTGATTGAAGGCAGCGCTAACGTGCGTGAAATTAATAAAGCCTTTAACTGGGCATTACCCGAAGACGAAGCGCGCACCATTAATGGCATGCTGCTGGAAGCGCTGGAAGAGATTCCGTTGGTTGATACGCGAGTGAAAATCGGTAAGTACGATGTGGATATCCTCGACGTGCAAGACAACATGGTGAAGCAGGTGCGCATTACCCCGCACCATCCGCTGAAATCCTCCATCGGTTCCTGAAGCCAAAAAAACGCCGCGAACATCGCGGCGTTTTCATTTCTGCTTAGGCAGGCACTAGATGTGCAGCTCTTTCAGCTTCTCTGCCGGCAGTTTCAGATCTTCATTACGGTTCACGCCAATCTCATGCGCCAACACGTTGCGTGCGATCTGCTGCGCTTCGTCAAGTGAGTGCAGCTTGTAGCTACCACACTGATATTCATTCAATTCCGGGATCTGGCTCTGTTCTTTCACTTTCAGAACGTCTTCCATCGCCCCTTTCCACGCTTTCGCTACGCGCTGCTCATCAGGCTCACCAATCAGGCTCATATAGAAGCCAGTGCGGCAGCCCATTGGCGAGATATCAACGATTTCCACGCCATCACCGTTGAGGTGATTACGCATAAAGCCAGCAAACAGGTGCTCGAGCGTATGGATGCCGCGTTCAGTCAGAATATCGATATTCGGACGGCAGAAACGCAGGTCAAAAACGGTGATGGTATCGCCATGCGGAGTGTTCATGGTTTTTGCAACGCGCACAGCGGGTGCGCCCATGATGGTGTGATCAACAGTAAAACTATCCAGTAGTGGCATACGTCACCTCCTGTTTTGAGATTTTTTTTAAAACGATGAAACTTTTCCGTTCGCCCAACGTCTGAATATATGAAAGACGCGCATTTGTTATCATCATCCCTGACAACAGAGATGTTAATTTTGGCCACAATGATGTGGCCATTTTCTTTTTTAGCCTTCGCGACCTGCCAGATAACTTTCGAAATCCAGCGTATCACTCTGTTCCAGCTTTTCCTGCGCCTGTACCGATTCCAACGCCTGACGACTGAAGTCATCTTCGGTCAAAATCTCTAACGGCTCTTCACACAGCAGATGGCGATACTGTTCAGCCAGTGCCACACCTGCGCCGGTTAAGCCATTTTCTTTGATGGCATGCAGAATACGCGCTGAATAGGTTAGCTCAGGATCATCAAACGATGCCACCAGTTGATCGCAAACCTGTTGATATTGCGTGCTGCCATAATTGCTGTCGAGCACCTCGGCAACACGACGCAGATCGGCAAACAGGGCTTTACCCACATCAACCAGCGGATGTTCTGTATCGCTACAACCTACACCAATCACCTGGCCCGGCTTACGTCCTTCCATGACCACGCGGTTCCAGTTTTTACGACTGCACAGCAGTTCGTCCGAACTCATTTCAGGGGCATCCGCCAGGGTACACCAGATCAGGAACAGGTCGAGGAAACGCGCCTGATTAGCATCCACGCCAATGGCAGAGAACGGGTTGATATCCAGAGAACGCACTTCAATGTACTCGATACCGCCGCGTAACAACGCATCCGAAGGCGCTTCACCCGAACGTGTCACACGTTTTGGGCGAATAGGTGCGTACAGTTCGTTCTCAATCTGTAACACGTTGGTGTTCAGCTGAAGCCAGTTGCCGTCGGCATCTTTGGTGCCCATGGCCGCATACTCTTCTGACGGCGTTTTAATCGCTGCTTTCAGCGCAGCAACGTAACCGTCGAGCGAGTTGAAGGTGATGCCCAAACCGCTCTGCGACTTGTTGGTGTAGCCCAAATCACTGAGGCGCAGCGAGGTGGCATACGGCAGCCACAACGTCCCCTTGCCGTCCGTTTCAAAGGGTAATTTGCTTTCACGTCCCTGCAGGAACGATGAACAGATCGCTGGAGATGCACCGAACAGATAAGGGATCACCCAACCAAAACGATAATAGTTGCGGATCAGACGCAGATATCCGGCAGAAATGGTCTCTTTGCCGCTTTCCGCATCTTTTACATCCGCCCACTCCTGCCAGAATGACAGTGGCAGCGAGAAGTTATAATGCACACCTGAGATAATCTGCATCAGTGCGCTGTAGCGATTTTTCAGTCCCTGCCGATAGAGGGTTTTCATCTTGCCGATGTTAGAGCTGCCATATTGCGCCAGCTCAATGCTATCAACATCTTCAACATAACCCGGCATACTGAACGGCCACATGCGTTCCTGACCTAACTCTCGCGCAGTGTGGCGATGTATATCACGCAGGAAGGCCAGTGACCGATCAATGCTTTGATCGACAGGTGTAATGAACTCCAGCAGCGTTTCGGCAAAATCGGTGGTAATCCAACTGTGCTTCAGCGCCGAACCCAGGGATTCAGGATGTCCGGTGGTTGCCAGGTGACCATTCGGATTGACGCGCAACGTCTCGCGTTCAATGCCACGGCCGATACCCTTTAACGCGTCGGGATGCGCTTCCAACCAGGAAAGCGCTTTTGATACGTCCGGGATCACATTAACCTCCCGCTGTGCGAATAATTTATTTTTGTTCAGCATAATGTTAACCGTAGCCTCGAATCTGTGCGAATCAATGCCACCATTGCATTGTTTGTAATGTGGCGGTCGCGATAACGATATAACGCAGCGTTTTACCGATGGCGAGGAACAGCACCGAGGGCAGCCAGGCAAAGCGCAACCAGCCTGCAAGCACGCAAAGCAGGTCGCCCACTACCGGCAGCCAGCTTAAAAGCAGCGCTGCAGGACCCAATCGATGTAACCACGTCATTGCTGTGTCATGCCATCGCCCCTGCCCTTTTGGCGGCATGAGGCGACCAAGAATAATGTTGGTCAGGCCGCCCAGCGTGTTTCCCACTGATGCGGCCAATAACAATCCATAGATCGAACCCTTTTGGGCGATCAGCAAAGCAATCAGCACAGCCTCTGAACTTCCCGGAAGCAGGGTGGCACTCAGAAAGCTACTGCCGAATAACGATCCATAGGTCAGAATTTCATTCACAGTAAACGGACATCAACCACATCCATGCCCGCGGCTCGCGCCGCCTGAACACCAAAGTCAGCATCTTCAAATACCACACAGCGTTCAGGTGCCACGCCCATTAACTCGGCGCAGCGTAAAAAGGTTTCGGGTTGGGGTTTATGGCGCTGCACATCATCCGCGCCGACAACGGCATCAAACAGATGATAGACACCCAAGGCTTCCAGCAGAGCCTTTGCCAGGCTGTGTTCACTGCCAGTACCCACCGCCATGGGACGACGACCGTGATACGCTTTTACCACGTCCATTAACGGTAAAGGGCGTACATCATCCAGCAACATCGCCTTGAGCGCTTCGGTTTTCTCTGCGGCCAGTAAATGAGGATCATGCTCAGCGTTGTTCTGCTCAAGAATGTACTGCGCCAGCTGCCAGGTGGGCGCGCCATTAAAACTCACCATTTTTTTCTCATCCATGGTGAAACCGTAACGGCTCAGCACCTGCTGCCAGGCTTTTCGATGTGTCGGCTCAGTATCCAGGATTGTGCCGTCCATATCGAAAATCAGGGCGTCATATTGGTCGTACATTGTCACTCCATCGAGCACCACAAAATGAGCCATTACTTTAGCGTAATGCGCTTAGGTTGTCGCCAGGTGTGCTTAACAGCAAATGCTTTGAAAGCATTAGCTATTTTTGTTTTCGGAAAAAGGTCAGGTAGCGATACCGGGGATAAATGGCGGTTATATAAGTGATTTTTGCGTGATGAAGAAAAATGGGAAGTAAATTCAGAAAGCGGGCGTTGATTGTTTCGAACAGGAGATGGTGCATCCAGGAGGATTCGAACCTCCGACCGCTCGGTTCGTAGCCGAGTACTCTATCCAGCTGAGCTATGGATGCATTGGGGTCTGACTGATGAAACACATTGAGAATAGCATGAAGAAAACAGAATGGTGCATCCAGGAGGATTCGAACCTCCGACCGCTCGGTTCGTAGCCGAGTACTCTATCCAGCTGAGCTATGGATGCATTGAGAGATTTTCTTACGATGGACTTACTGCAATCAACCTGGGAATGATACGAAGAATGGTGCATCCAGGAGGATTCGAACCTCCGACCGCTCGGTTCGTAGCCGAGTACTCTATCCAGCTGAGCTATGGATGCATCGAGTTAATTCTTGTACAACGCAGGGTGCTGACAACTCACCATGAAAGGAACTGCTCGTTCACTCTTACTTCAGTTTTCCGAATGGTGCATCCAGGAGGATTCGAACCTCCGACCGCTCGGTTCGTAGCCGAGTACTCTATCCAGCTGAGCTATGGATGCATCGGAAATGGCGGTGAGGCGGGGATTCGAACCCCGGATGCAGCTTTTGACCGCATACTCCCTTAGCAGGGGAGCGCCTTCAGCCTCTCGGCCACCTCACCTTACGCGTTCTTCCGAACCGTGCTTCTGAACTTGTTTCTGCTCATCGGCACTGCGTGGCGCACATATTACTTTCCCGCACTTATAAGTCAAACAATTTTTCCCGACTTTTTCTGGATATCGTTCTGTTTGCACAAATGACGCGCAATTAGGATGTTTTGCCGACAAAAAGAGTGATTAATCAACAGCGAAAGCATGTTGCAGTTAACAAAATGGGAAGAAAGAAAATGAGGTTCAGGGCGGAAAAAATGAAGATGGGAGGATAAAAGCGGTAGCGCCTCGCAGGATGCGAGGCGCTGAATCCGTTAGTAACTCGTTTGCTGAGTTTTTTCGGCCTGGATACGCTGATAGATTTCTTCGCGATGCACCGAAACTTCTTTAGGCGCATTGACGCCAATACGGACCTGGTTACCTTTAACACCCAGCACCGTTACAGTCACCTCATCGCCAATCATGAGGGTTTCACCAACTCGACGAGTTAGAATAAGCATTCTTTGCTCCTTGAAAGATTAAAAGAGTCGGGCCTGTTCGGTCTCCCGGCCATATCCATCATATAACGCTGAACAATGTCTATGACAAATACACCATTGTGCATCGCCACGCCAATACATTCTGCTGATAGTTAGTTTAGCCGAAATACACTACATCAACCGGACTTTGTCATTATCGGGTGCACACCGCGTTAAAAAGCGCCAGAACATGGGGGTTCTGGCGCTGCTCACGATGCTGAATTTTAATTCGTTACAGTCGGTTACTCACCCACTCCGACACGCCAGCCAGTGCGCCAGCCAGTGCCTCAGGGTTTGTACCACCCGCCTGAGCCATATCAGGACGACCGCCACCTTTTCCGCCAACCTGAGCGGCCAGTTCGCCGACCAGCTCACCCGCTTTGACGCGGTCAGTCAGGTCTTTAGTCACCCCAGCAATCAGTGAAACCTTACCTTCAGCAACCGTTGCCAGCACAATGATGGCCGAGCCGAGCTGATTCTTCAGGTCATCCATCATGGTGCGAAGCATCTTCGGCTCAACGTTGTTAAGCTCGCTGACCAGCAGTTTGGCCCCCTTCACGTCCATCGCTTTACTGCTTAGCGAGACACTCTCTTGCGCCGCTTGCTGATCGCGTAGCTGTTGCAGTTCTTTTTCCAGCGCGCGGACATGATCAACCAGGCCGCGCACTTTCTCATTCAGATTACTGCTGTTGGCTTTAACCACCTGAGCAATCTCAGATATCTGATCGCTCTGCGCATGCAGCTGAGCAATCGCACCTTCACCCGTCAGCGCTTCAATACGACGCACACCTGCCGCCGTGCCGGATTCAGACTGAATGCGGAACAGGCCAATGTCGCCAGTGCGCGCTGCGTGCGTACCGCCGCACAGCTCAACGGAATATTCACCCATGCTAACCACGCGCACACGCTGTTCATACTTCTCACCGAACAACGCCGTTGCGCCACGCGCTTTCGCTTCATCCAGATCCATTACTTCAGTCTGGATGAGTAAATTGCGACGAATCTGGGTATTAACGATATCTTCAACGGTACGAATCTGCTCTGGCTTCATCGCTTCGGTATGAGAGAAGTCGAAGCGCAGGTATTTATCGTTGTTGAGTGAGCCTTTCTGACCGACATGATCGCCCAATACTTCACGTAACGCTTCATGCATCAGATGCGTTGCGGAGTGGTTGAGAATAATACGAGCACGGCGCTCTTCATCCACTTGTGCATTGAGGCGGTCACCTACACGCAGCTCACCGCTGTTGAGCTTACCGATATGACCAAAGGCTTTGCCATACTTCTGTGTATCCTGGACACTGAATTCAGCATTCTGCCCAGTTAACACCCCAGTATCGCCCACCTGGCCACCTGACTCGCCATAGAATGGTGTTTGGTCCAGAATCACTACCGCTTCCTGGCCAGCCGAGATCTGCTCAACCTGCTGACCGCCAACGAACAGCGCCTGCACGGTGCCTTCAGCCTGCAGTTGGTCATAGCCTTTGAAGTCAGTGGCGGCATCAAAGCGAATCACACTGTTGTAGTCCGCGCCAAAACCACTGGCCTCACGCGCACGCTGGCGCTGCTGTTCCATGGCTGTTTCGAAGCCCGCTTCATCAATCTTCAGATTGCGCTCGCGGCAGACGTCAGCGGTCAAATCCGCCGGGAAACCGAAGGTGTCATACAGACGGAAGACAGTTTCGCCATCCAGCGTATCGCCTTGCAGATTGGCCAACTCTTCATCCAGTAAAGCCAGGCCGCGTTCCAGCGTTTTAGCGAACTGCTCTTCTTCATTTTTCAGGGCATTTTCAACATGCTTCTGCTGACGTTTCAGGTCTTCACCAGCATCACCCATGACGTCGATCAATGGCGCAACCAGTTTGTAGAAGAAGGCTTCTTTAGCTCCCAACATATTGCCATGACGCACTGCACGACGAATGATACGGCGCAGCACGTAGCCACGGTTTTCATTCGATGGGATGACGCCATCAGCGATCAGGAATGCACAGGAACGGATGTGGTCAGCGATGACGCGCAGCGATTTATTGTTGAGGTCGGTCGCGCCGGTTACCTGAGCAACAGCCTTGATCAGCTTGGCAAACAGATCGATTTCATAGTTGGAGTTAACATGCTGCAGTACCGCGGCGATACGCTCCAGGCCCATACCGGTATCAACAGAAGGCTTCGGCAGAGGTTCCATGGTGCCGTCGGCCTGACGGTTGAACTGCATGAAGACGATGTTCCAGATCTCAATGTAGCGATCGCCATCTTCTTCCGGGCTGCCCGGTGGGCCACCCCAGATATGGTCGCCATGATCGTAGAAAATTTCGGTGCACGGACCACAAGGGCCGGTATCACCCATCTGCCAGAAGTTATCAGACGCGTAGGCGCTGCCCTTGTTATCGCCGATGCGAATAATACGTTCGCGCGGCACACCGACATCGTTAGCCCAGATTTCGAAGGCTTCATCATCGGTTTCATAAACGGTGACCCACAGACGTTCTTTCGGCAGCTTGAACCACTGTTCACCCGTCAGCAGTTCCCAGGCATAAGCAATCGCTTCTTTCTTGAAGTAGTCGCCAAAGCTGAAGTTACCCAGCATTTCAAAGAAGGTGTGGTGACGAGCGGTGTAACCAACGTTCTCAAGATCGTTGTGCTTACCACCGGCGCGTACACAACGTTGAGACGTGGTTGCGCGTGCATAATCGCGTTTATCCTGACCGAGGAAAACGTCTTTAAACTGCACCATTCCCGCATTGGTAAACAGCAACGTTGGGTCGTTGTTCGGTACGAGGGAGCTGCTGGCTACAACCTGATGTCCCTTGCTATGAAAAAAGTCGAGAAACGCTTGACGGATCTCAGCAGTGCTCTTGCTCATATAATTCCTGGAATCACGCTAACGAACGTTCCCTTTCGCGGGCAAACCACATCTGCAGGTTTACCGCTGATTGAGGAACAAAAAGTGGGAATAAGATAAATTTTCTTCAGTGGGAAGTAAAATCCCATCGCCTTTCAGTCGTCAATATTTCTGAAAACTGCCTGAATATCTTCCATCATAAAGCCTTTCGACATTAAAAAGCGCTGTACCTTGCTTTTCTCAGCCCAGGTTTGCGGCAGAGGTTCACCGAATTTACGCTTAGCCAATTCGGCCGCACATTGGCTCCAGTCCACTTCAGTATCCATCATCGCCTGATTGATCTCATCGCGGCTGATGCCCTTCTGCTGCAATTCCATACGCACGCGCTGTGAACCATATCCTTTGCGCGCCCGACTTTGGATAAAGCGTTCGGTGAAGCGCTGATCATTGAGCCAGCCACTCTCCTGGCACCAGTCGAGCACCTTTTCCAGCAGCTCATCCGGTATCGGCACATTTTCTTCTTGCTTCAGATAAGCCGCACGCTGAGAAGAGAGTTGCAGCTTACGCTTCAATTCGTCACGGCTGTGGTCACGCTGCGATAGCACACGCATGGCACGATCCAGCAAACGGGAAAATGTCGGCACCGAAGCCGTTGAAGGTGATGATGACATGAATTTGACCTTGTTCTGACTGTTGCGCAGGGTAAAGCAAGAAGACGATCAGGGGAAGTGTTGACGGGGAAAAGCAAACGGGAGCATCGCTGCTCCCGTGGTGGGTATCTTAGAAATCTTCGTTGGTTTCGCTAGCTTCTTCGTAGTCATCAGCAGAGATTTCTGCTGCACCCGCTCCAGCCGTTGCACCCGTCAGCAGCAGATCGCGTAACTTCTTATCGATCTCGTTAGCAATCGCTGGGTTCTCTTTCAGGAAGTTGGTCGAGTTCGCTTTACCTTGACCAATCTTTTCGCCGTTGTAGCTGTACCACGCACCGGCTTTCTCAACCAGTTTGTGTTTCACGCCGAGATCCACCAGCTCGCCAAAGGTGTTGATGCCTTCACCGTACATAATCTGGAATTCAGCCTGCTTAAATGGCGCAGCAATTTTGTTCTTCACCACTTTGACGCGGGTTTCGCTACCGACCACTTCATCGCCCTCTTTAATCGCACCGATACGGCGGATATCAAGACGAACAGAAGCATAGAATTTCAGCGCGTTACCACCGGTGGTGGTTTCTGGGTTACCAAACATCACACCAATTTTCATACGAATCTGGTTGATGAAGATCAGCAGCGTGTTGGACTGCTTCAGGTTACCCGCTAACTTACGCATCGCCTGGCTCATCATACGTGCGGCCAGACCCATGTGAGAATCACCGATTTCACCTTCGATTTCCGCTTTCGGCGTCAGTGCCGCCACGGAGTCAACGATGATCACATCAACGGCACCGGAGCGAGCTAACGCATCACAAATCTCCAGCGCTTGTTCACCGGTGTCCGGCTGCGAACACAGCAGATTGTCGATATCAACGCCGAGTTTTTTGGCATACACCGGATCAAGCGCATGCTCAGCATCGATAAAGGCACAGGTTTTACCTTTACGCTGTGCAGCGGCAATCACCTGCAGCGTCAGCGTGGTTTTACCGGAAGATTCTGGTCCGTAGATCTCAACGATACGCCCCATCGGCAAGCCACCAGCACCCAACGCGATATCCAGTGACAGTGAACCGGTTGAGATGGTTTCTACGTCCATTGAGCGGTCTTCACCCAGGCGCATGATCGAGCCTTTGCCAAATTGTTTCTCAATCTGGCCCAGCGCGGCAGCTAAAGCTTTCTGTTTGTTCTCGTCAATCGCCATTTCCACTCCTAATCATGCTGGGTAAGCCGACAGCATTGTGTGCCTGCTCGTTCTGTTGCCGGTAATTATACTGTATGACCATACAGTATCAAGTTTAATTTGTCAGAAATTCATCAAGCAGTGTTTGCAGCGCCCAGCTCACGGATTGCCGACGCACCGCGTCACGGTCTCCGGCAAAGATCTGCCGCTGCGCCAGAACACGATCGCCAGGTCCGGCAATGGCAAACCACACTGTACCCACTGGCTTTTCTGCCGAACCACCATCTGGCCCCGCAATCCCGCTCACGGCAATACCAAACTCAGCGGCAGCGGCATTGCAGGCCCCTCGCGCCATCTCCCTTACGGTTTGCTCACTCACCGCGCCATACTGCGCCAGGGTTGCTGTCTGTACACCCACCATCTGCTGTTTGGCTTCATTGCTGTAGGTCACGAAACCCCGCTCAAACCAGGCAGAGCTGCCACTGATATCGGTGAACACTTTGGCGATCCAGCCACCGGTGCAAGATTCCGCCGCGGTCACCGTTGCCTCGCGTTTCTTCAGCTGTTCGCCAATACGCTGGCTGAGCTGCTGCAACTGTTGGTCGTTCATCGCCTTCTCCTGTTTTGGCGCTGCGCGTTAGCCATAAATGGTGCAAAAGAGCGCCCTTTTCAACCTCTGTCGCACCAATTTGCGCAACCGCTTCCAGCAATTTTAACGCGTTCTCACTGCCACCATGAATAAGCGTGGGAAAGCTAACAAAACCTGGCCGTTGGTGCGTGGGGGATAAGCCGGCATTAATGCTTGATGATAGTCATGCAGAAAATCCGCTTGTTGCTGTTCGGTCAATCCAGCGAGGAAAGGACGCAAGCCCGTGGCACGGAGCCAGGTAATGATGGCCTGCGCATCGGCCATCGGGTGATAGTACGTGGTACGCCAGATATCCACCTGACAGCCTGCATCACTCAGCAAGTCATAATACTGTTCCGTGCTCAGCAGGCGTTTGCGATCCGCGGCCTGTGGCGAGATATGTGCCTGCCAGCGTTCACTAGACGCAACCTTACGCATCAAGCTGTGAGAGGCTTCTTCAAGATTGTCCGGCATCTGTATCGCCAGAGCGCCACCGATATCCAGCTGTTCAACCAAATGCGGCAGCAGCGTGTGATGATCGGTTAACCACTGCAGCGAAGCATTCGCATAGATGACCTGCTGTGGCTGGCTCGCCTGCCAGGTACGAATATCCGCCTGCAGAAACGTGCAGGCAGGTAACCGCTCTTGCGCTTGTTCCAGCATGGCTGCAGAGCTATCGATGCCTGTAATCACCGCGCCTGGCCACGCTTGCGCCAGCAGCTCAGTGCTGTTGCCGGGACCGCATCCGAGGTCTGTGGCGAAATGCACGTCGGTAAGAGGAATACGTTCTAAGAGTTCACGCGCAGGGCGCGTGCGTTCCGATTCAAATTGACGATACAGCTGTGGATTCCAGTCTTGCATGGCAACGCTCCTGTCTGGCTGAAGAGCATCACACTACCTGTTTTCTCAATCGCGAAGCGAAGAGAAAAGTGCGATGTCTCACCTTTTTACCCTTTGTCACTGGTTAATGTCAGTCACGAGCACTAAGTTAAAACGATGTTTCATTTTTAAAAAACGAGGATCGCGTTATGGCTTCACAACCTGAATTAACTGGCGTCTGGTGTCCTTCAGTTACCCCTTTCGATCAACATAATAAGCTCGATATTGATGCGCTAGGCCGCCACTTTGCGCGCCTGAATGGCTCGGGGATTGATACGCTGTTGCTGATGGGCAGTATCGGGGAGTTTGCTTCTCTGACCCAGCAGGAACGGCTGATGCTGATTCGCGAAGCTCGTCAGCTTTCGCCACTGACCATGGTCGCGAATATCTCAAGTACCTGTGTTCCCGACATGTTGCAGCTCGCTGAAGCCGCCTGGCAAAACGGTTATGACGCCGTGATGGTTTTGCCGCCCTACTACTATGGGCAAACGCAGAAACAGCTGTTGAGCTACTTCAAAGCACTGGATAAACAGTTAGGCGGCAAGTGGTTTGCCTACAACTTTCCGGCGCGCACCAGTTGCGATTTAACGCCGGCATTGGTAGCAGAATTAGCCGCTGAACTGCCGCAGTTTATCGGCATTAAAGACACCATGGATTGTCTTTCACATAATCGGGCCCTGATTGAAGAAACCAAAAAGGTTCGCCCTGATTTCACCGTGCTTTCAGGGTATGACGAATATCTTCTGCCTAATTTGCTGGCAGGCGGTGCCGGGGTGATTTCCGGCTTAAACAACATAGTGCCGGAGTTGTTTGCCGAGGCGATGCACGCATGGCGAGCGGGAGAGTTAGCGCAGTTGGCACAGATTCAACAGCGTATTGGTAAGCTGATGGCGATTTACACCATCGGCGATGACTTTGTCACGACCATCAAAACCGCAGTGGCGCGCAAATATGATTCTATAAGCAGCCATTCACGTAATTATGGCGGTGAACTCACGGTTGAGCAGTGCGCAGAGCTGGATCGTTTGCTGATGTGATCACAATAAGGGACGGCCGGGCAGCCGTCCCGTTCTCAGTTCTTTTTAACAAACTCAGATTTGAGTTTCATCGGGCCAAAACCATCGATTTTGCAATCAATGTTGTGGTCGCCTTCAACCAAACGAATGCTTTTCACTTTGGTGCCAATCTTCAGGGTTGAAGAACTGCCTTTCACCTTGAGATCTTTGACCACGGTAACGCTGTCCCCATCAGCCAGCAGATTGCCATTGGCATCCCGCACCACCAAACCATCCGATGCTGCATCAGCACTCGGTGACCAGATATGGCCACAAGATGGGCAGTTCAGGTTCTCACCATCCTGCCAGGTATAATCAGCCTGACACACAGGGCAAGCAGGTAATGTTGTCATGAGCATTCCTCAGAAGTCGAAAGGCGGTGAAGATGGCACCGCAAAAGGGGCGCCATCTTATACCCTCACTCTTTATAAGGACAGCATTAAAGCATGTTGCCCTGACGCGCTTTCGCCACTGCCTGACCCAATTGCCATACAGCCATGGCATAGTGTGTGCTGTGGTTATAACGCGTGATGACATAGAAGTTAGGCAGGCCATACCAATATTGATAACTGGTGCCAAGATCAAGGCGCAGCAGACTCGCCTGGTTATTACCATCCAGCGATCCTTGCGGCGTCAGGCCACTCGCCATCAGCGTATTCACCGGATAGAGCGTTTTAAACCCATTTTCCAGCGCAGGAGCCTGCCCGCTTGCCGGTACGGCAACATTCTGCCCTGCCCGCCAGCCGTGCTCTTTAAAGTAATTTGCTACGCTACCAATCGCATCCACAGGATCCCACAGGTTAATGTGGCCATCACCATTGAAGTCGACCGCATACTCTTTATAGGAAGACGGCATAAACTGGCCGTACCCCATTGCACCCGCAAAGGAACCGCGCAGATCCAGCGGATCATCCTGTTCAGTGCGCGCCATCAGCAGGAAGGTTTCCAGTTCGCCGCTGAAGTAGGCCGCGCGACGAGGATAGCTAAAGGATAAGGTGGCCAGCGCATCCAGCAGACGCGTTTTGCCCATCACCCGACCCCAGCGTGTTTCCACACCAATGATTCCGACAATGATCTCCGGCGGCACACCATAAACCTGCTGAGCGCGTTGCAGCGCGTCCTGATATTGATCCCAGAACGCCACACCATTTTGCACATTATCTGGCGTGATGAATTTATTACGGTAGCGGATCCAGGCGCCGTTTGGCCCCGTCGGAGGCGTGTAGCTTGGTGCTTGTTGATCCATCAGACGCAGCACGTAATCGAGACGCTTCGCCTGGCCAATCACGGCGTGCAGTTGATCACGGTTAAAACCGTGTTTTGCCACCATTTGATCAATAAACTGCTCAGCCGCTGGATTCCCTGCGAAATCACCAAACATAGGCTGAACGGCGTGTGAAGGTTCCAGTAAAAAACCACCTTTTGGTGCAGGCACAACGGCGGTTTGCTGCTGGGTTGCAGGCTTACTGCTGCAGGCAGCAAGCAAGGCGATAAGTGGAAGAAAAGCAACCTTAAAACGCATTAGATATCCATAAGCCAGATGAAACCGGAAGCCAACATGGTAATCGTTCATCAAAGCGGGATACAGAGCAATATCTTAAATTTACGCCGCTATTCCCTGGTTTCAGTGGGTTGCAGCGAAAATTTGCGGAACAGCTCCACACTTTATCTTTATCGCCCAATTTTACTTTTTACTGCTTATCGCAATTTGTTAAGGTCGGCAGCCAGAATCCATTGCAGCCGGATGATGCGCGCAGGGCAAAATGTTAATATCTGCGCCTTGGTTATCCGTCTGTGAGATAACGCACCACACTGGCCTGCTCATATCGGGCAGCCATGATTGAACGAGTGAATTTTGAGCGAAAACGAGATGAAAGGAGCAGCGCAAATGGACTTTACTGGCCACACGCCCATGATGCAGCAGTATTAAGAATGAGTTAATAACTAAATGATTATAAACAAAATAAATGGAGGTAATTACTGCTGAGCTACCTAAGGAATACTTATTTTGAATGGATTTTGCTAAGAAAAACTTCAAACAGTGCAAAATAAAAACCCTAAAACTCATGTTTTATGTTAAGAGACATAATGCTTACAGGGTATAAAGAGTCTTCAAAATATATATCAGATCCTTTTTCTGATACTTACATCTTCTTCACTAACAACAATCGAGTTTATTTTAATCTTTTCTTCTTCAGCAATCTTTTTTTCTATAATACCTCTAACTTCATCAATATCTACATCGAATACTAAAGAAGATAAGAACCACCAATCAACACTTTTATATTCGGCAAGATCGGTCAATTCAAAACCATGAACAATTGTAAAAAGCTTTAAACACTCTTCCGAGTTGTAAAAATCTCTGAGCATGATATAAACAACATCCTCAGCAGGGTACATTTCATAACCCTCAATCATATTATTTTTCTCAAGGAATGCCTGCAAATCATTATGAATCTTTGCTAAAAACACCTTAGCACTTTCTAAGGATAAACTTTCTTTTTCTAAAGCTATTTCATCTTTCATTTAACTCTCCTTTTTTATTTTTATTTAACACAAATTATAAACATGTCAATACTATAATTATCATCTGAAAATTATCATTACTTAAAATAGTTGAAATTTATTTTATTCTCACTTAGTAAGAACTATCCCTGTCAAAAAGGCCAAAGATTTAAGAAAAGAATTTTTAAGGCAAATATTCGTGATTTTTAAATCAACCATCGAAAACTTGCCGAAAAATCACTTACGAATCAAACTTACAAAAACATCTATTTCTTTGGAAAGTTCCTCAGGGCATTCTAAAGGTAAGATATGCCCACAATCGTCTATAACTTTAAAAGAATAAGGATTGAAATATACCAAAGTCCTTTTGATTTGTTCGGTGATATTAGGAACACTTCTATCATCATTACCAATTATTAACTTAACTGGCAATTTTACTTTATCAAAGGCACCTTCGAAATCCTCCTGACTTCCATTATCAGCCCATTTATGAAATGCTTCACAGTCAGCTTGTAGGGTGTCTTTAATAGCGAGTTCTTTTAATGCCGGTTTCAACGGCTGTGAACATGCACCGTCTACAAATGCTTTGGCTTCTTCTGAACTTCCCGTCCATTCTTTCTGTTGCAGGTATTGCTGGACAGTCATAGGCTGTGGAGTAAGTGGTGATGGAGCAACGAGAATAAGTCCACTGATTGCATCTGGGAACTGTAAAGACATAATGGCCGCGATTTTACCAGACATTGAGTGACCAATCAGGAACGGTTTTTTTATCTTAAGTTCAAGAATATTTTCCCACAAAATTTTAGCCTGCGATTGAATACTCATATCTTTTAAGGCTCCAGAGTTACCAAAACCGGGCATATCAAAAGCAATACAGTCGTAATTATGTTTGAGATTGTTAATTACAGGGGTCCAGGTGTTGGCAGAACCACCAAGATAATGCATAAAAACTAATGTCGGACCTTCCTGATTCCCCTGACGAGTAAAGCTAAGCATTTGTAACCTCTTACTGAACCTGTTTTTTAATTTCTAATTAGACAGATGAATTTTAGTCTAAACTTATAACAAAGCAATGTTCAGTCAAATACATAATCTGTTAAATAATATTAACCATGTTTTGAATATTCATTTTAGGGAGCAGACATTGGACAATGATAACTATCTTCAGAACATATACACTAATCGTTCACAGGAAACTATTCATGAATGGTTACTGGAACTGGAAAACCACTTTAATGAAAAGGGTGTAATTTTCTATCCTGAAAAACTGTTGGCTCTGACAAGTGGTATTCAGCCCGAATTAAATCCGCAAATAAAAGCACTGTTATCTGATGTTAAATTACTCATTGATAATGATCCGTTAGCAGAGGTTATGAGCGAAGAAAATTTTCATATGACTTTCCTTGCTATAACTCAGTCCATCTATGAAGCCTATAATGACATTTCTGAAATTGCCGATCTGACAGAACGGTTTAGCCTTTCTATCAGAAATAACCAGCTTAAAGTAAAAGAGCTTCAGCTTGTAGCATTGCCTAATCAGTTATTACTGGCTGGAATCCCTGATAGTAACTCAGTCAACCTGCGAAAAATATTTTGGGATGATCTTATGAGTTCTGACTGGCAGTTAAAGTTACAGGATCGATATCCGGGTAAAGCCCTGCCCCCTGACTTCTGGCATACGACTATATTGAGATATAAATCTAAAAAATTGCCACCACTCATTAGAGAGTATTTCCTTTCACACTCAGAAAAAAGATATGGTGAAATTAAAGGTAAAATCAAACTTGTGCTGACTCGATATGACTGGGACAAGCCATTAAATATTATTTAGTTGAAAAATATTATGATGATGAGGATCGGTAGTGAGATCCTCATCACACAAACTACAGCCATAGCAATAAAGTCCATATCTTGAGAGACAGTTGCCCTAATCCTGCCTGAACCCCCTGAGTAAGCTTGAGCACTATTACATGCTGTATGAGCGGAGCTTAATGATGTCTCATGTAAATCAGACAGTCACCTACGATAGTGACCATCAATCAAAAGTCAGAAGAATGAATCTCTTTGTATCCATTTCTGCTGCTCTCGCAGGGCTTCTTTTTGGACTGGATATAGGGGTAATCTCAGGTGCCCTGCCTTTCATCACAAAACATTTTCAGTTAACCAGTCATGAACAGGAATGGGTTGTCAGCAGTATGATGCTGGGAGCCGCGATTGGAGCAATTTGCAACGGCTGGGTTTCGCATCGTCTGGGAAGAAAATACAGCCTTATGGCTGGAGCCATCCTCTTCATCGTGGGTTCACTGGGTTCTGCATTCGCAAACAGTGTCGAGGTTCTTCTTACATTCAGGGTTCTGCTCGGGCTGGCCGTTGGTATTGCTTCCTACACGGCCCCACTCTATCTGTCAGAGATGGCAACAGAGAATGTTCGCGGAAAAATGATCAGCCTTTATCAACTCATGATCACTTTTGGAATTGTCGTAGCTTTCCTGTCGGATACTGCATTTAGTTACAGTGGCAATTGGCGGGCAATGCTTGGAGTTCTCGCTATACCAGCGGTTATTCTTTTCGTTATGGTGATATTCTTGCCTAACAGCCCCCGCTGGCTAGCTTCTAAAGGTTTGCATGTAGAGGCGGAAGAAGTACTCAGAATGCTCAGAGACACATCTGAGAAAGCACGACAGGAGCTGAATGAGATAAGAGAAAGCCTCCGTATGAAGCAGGGAGGCTTTGCTCTTTTCAGGAAGAACAGCAATGTGAGACGAGCCGTTTATCTCGGTATGTTGCTACAGGGTATGCAACAGTTTACAGGTATGAACATTATCATGTATTACGCCCCTCAGATTTTTAAAATGGCTGGCTTCCAGAGCACCCAGGAGCAAATGATTGCGACCATTGTCGTGGGTTTGACCTTCATGTTCGCAACCTTCATTGCAGTTTTCACGGTTGATAAAACAGGAAGGAAGCCAATCCTTAAGATAGGATTTAGTGTAATGGCCTTCGCCACAATGGTTCTGGGCTACTGTTTGATGAAAGCGGGTCAGGGAGAAATCAGCACGGGTCTGTCATGGGTGTCAGTGGGTATGACGATGTTATGCATCGGTGGTTATGCTATGAGTGCTGCTCCTGTGGTGTGGATACTGTGTTCTGAGATACAACCCCTAAAATGCCGGGACTTTGGGATAACCTGTTCAACCACGACGAACTGGGTTGCAAACATGATTATCGGTGCGACCTTCCTTTCACTTCTGGGTAGCATAGGTCCGGCAGGGACATTCTGGCTCTATACGGGGTTCAATCTGCTCTTCATCGTGATAACTTTTCTGCTGGTCCCTGAAACTAAAGGGGTTACTCTTGAGCACATTGAAAAAAATCTGATGTCTGGCAAGAGGCTTCGTGATATAGGCCAGTAAGTTTGAACCTAATAAAAGCCAGCAATGAATTACTGGCTTTTATTTTTCCAGAAAATATTTTTTGAAAATTTACAATCTTTTTCTAAAATCATCACACTCGCCATTTTCAGGATTCAATATACTACTTACCTTATTCTTTTCTTCCTTAACTCTTCTCCTAACCAACATATCCTCAAGGGTGTTATCAAAATTAGAATCAAGCAATTCTTCTACGATCCAATGCTCAATCTCGCCATTTTTTCCGGTATAAAAAATGGATAAATCGAAGTTATTTATTATGAATAGTACTTTTTCAGCAAAGCTAATTTCAAAATGTTTCAAAAATAACTCAATCACTATATTTCCACCTGGAAAGTCTAAGAAATTGTCACTTACCCCCCCTTTCACTTAATAATTGTGATGTGGTCTCTCCAAGCCTACCCACTACCTCTTTTATATCATCATCTGTGATTTCTGTCTTATCCATGTCAAACCTCCTCTTTGAGTGAACATCCTATAATGCTTTATCTCATTTTGTATTAAAGTCAACCAAGTTAATTTTATTAAAACATTGAGCACCCTAATTTTGGCAAGCGACCTAAATATTCTAACTTGCTTCAATGTCGATAAAAATTCAGTGTTATTTATTTTATCTAGACTTAAAAAGACTGAAGATAAAAACACTCAAAAATAAAAAGCCAATCCTATGAATGAATTTCATTGAAATTAATCTTGCTTTTATCTCAATAATATTGGCCCATTCAACTTAATCAAAAAAATCATAATGTCATAGCCTTAGGTTAACGAAAGGGATTCTTCCCAGTGTTGTATCATGTTTAATGATCTATAAAATACTATTTAAACTTAAGTATATTCCTAAAGTTCTCTTCTATTTTAGCTTCAACATATTCAGGGTGGCACCCCCATATCTTGGATATACCAGCAATAGCTTTTTCAACATCCCAAGGAAATAAATTCTTTCCTGAGACCTTAGCAAATGGTCCATCAGTTTCAGTCAATAATCTGTCTTTGGGTATGAGTTCAATTATTCGCTTTCCTTTAATAGAGTTCAGCATTGCAGGACCAACTGAGAACCATGCACCAATTTTAACTGCATTTCTCAATTCTAATTCCGAACCAGTAAACCAATGAAAAATAGGAACGCCATCGATTCCCTTGAGTTGATCAACTACTTCTGTAGCTGAGGACCTTGAATGTATCGACATAATCCTCCCACCTCCATGATGGACTTTCTTTAATATATGTTTGAAAACTTTAAGTTGCACATCCATATATTGTTTATAATCTCTTCCTCCATCAAGACCGACTTCACCAATATATTCCACCTGAGGAAATAACATGTCGAAAATATCTAACTCATTGTGTCGAATATGTGCGAGTTCGGGATGTAAACCTAATGCCGTTTTGATCCGCTTATTGTTAGAAACAAGCCTATTCGTCCCAATATATGCTTTGGGGGTTGTTGTTATAGAAAGGACATAAAGTCCTTTCTCATTACACTTTTCAATAATATCATTTGGATTTTTATAAAGATCCAAATGGCAATGCATATCAAGCTTCAAATCACTTTTTCCCTTTTTAAAAACGTTTCCACTTCAAGCAACCCATTTAAAAAAACCCTTTCATATTTATCAAGATCACAAGAATTAAGCCGCCCAGACTTTAATATCCAAGATTTCAATTTTCTATTTTTTGATTTATCTATAGCCAATAAAACAGAATTTACATCATCCCTTCCATCTTTCTTATTTTTAACAAAATCACGTAAGGTTGGAAATGTGCCATGATGATAGGAAATCGTCTCCTTCAAATTGCTTTGAATTAATGATGACCGCCTAATCATACAAGGGACACAATACCCACACTGTTTATTTTTTCTTTTCCAGTGACTACATGAAACAGTAAGATCGATTATCGCAGATAAAGTATTAAAATCTTTGCACCCACTTACCATTTCTCCTTTTGTCATGAACTGATAAGGATTATTTAACTCAACTCCAAAACCTACATTATCAAAAAGCTGCTGGATCATTTCGATAAAATATGGATGCGTAGTGCGAGTGCTTAGAGAACCGACTCTCCGGGAGGTCAAAGGTGCATTTAAAGAGATAAACCCATTCTCTGGGACAAAGATAGACAACTTATTATAATTATTTACTTTTTTTACCGCATAAGCACCCACGAGTGAAAATGCCAAAAAATTTAAACTCCTTGTTCTCATTGTGATATCTCTAGGGATACCTCGGCCAATAGGATTTGCACTTGAACGTAATCTGGAGAAAATGCCTTTCCCTTGAATTTTGCGGGCTATTGCATCTTGTTTAGATTTATCCCCCTTATACGAATGACTAATCAGTAAGGGCTTATTTCCTGAAGTTAATAAATCTATAACACCTATTGCACTGTCAAGGCCTCCAGAAAATAGTGATACACTATCTAATCCTTTGAGGTTAATCAACCTCCTTCCGTTAACAGCTTGAAATGGCTGTGGCGGTTTAGGGCCATCCGTCTCAAAATTTAGATTCCAAACATCACCACTAAGAAATTGTAATGCTTTTTCAAGTAGTGGTTTATTATTATCCCATAACTGAGGGTTAATTAATGAAACTGATAGATTAATATTTCTTGTCCAACCATCAAAACACACATCCCTTTCAATAAAAGTATCAGCAGCAGTTACAGCAAGTGAAATTGTTAAAAAATCCATTACATCATCAGATATAGTAACTCCCAATCTTTTTATTGCATCGTAAATTGGCTTACCTATAGTTGCAATGTCTTCTCTTGGCCTTATACCATTTTTAGAAACGACACCATCTCGTGAATATATCTGAACAGATACAGTTTCTTTGTTGGCCGCTGGTAACTTTTTATAATCAGAGTTAATATAAATTTTCATTCTTCATATCCTTTCCATTCATCCCAGACTTCTCTTATAACATCATTTTGTATGGCTATTATGTCTTTTTTGGAAAACACTCGTATATTATTATTTAACTTTGGCTCCATTATATTATCAACGGTGGCACTAATAAGTTGATGTAAAGAATTTTCTGCTGCCTGTAATTCTTTGGCGGTCTCTGCATTATTCCATGCTTTACCAGCATCCATTGTGATTTGTAAAAAAATGCTATCCGTTAAATAACAAATCATTGTTTCAATGATTACATCGTCAGTTATGTCTGACGGATCGAAAACTGACTTTCCATTCAAAGCTTCTACTAAAGCATCATTCATGGCAGTTTGAATTTTGTCGGCATCTTCAAGTCCTTCAGATAAAGAATGTGATATTCTCGCAATTACATCTTCACACTCCATTCCTTTGAGACTATCAAGGTCTACCAAAGGATTCATATTAGGATCATTGGTAATACCATCACTTAATAATTCAAATAAACCACCGCCAGCATTGATGATATTCCCTAAACGGGCATTAGTAGATTCAGAACCTCCTGTGACTTGTCTAGCATAACGTCCTAATGCACCTTTTAATGCCGTTGCATCTCTGTTACGAGCAAATCGGCCAAATAATGTCCTAAAGCCACTAAGATTATTGCTTTTACCGTTATGTGATTGATCAGCCCAAGGCGGAACTAATTCATTTCCATTCTTAGGTCCTTTACTCGATTGAGATGTGCCCATTTTTTATCCTTAGTTATTCCAAGCTTTATTTTTAAGAAGCATATTCATCCAGTGCGGCTGCTCATGTATTCCAGCTATGAATCTCTTAAGGCTTTTTGCTGCCTCTAAATTACTATCTGCTAATAAAATAGCACCCGCAAAACCGTCTGGCTGATTACTCCATTCCGTTATACTTCTTAGATGCTCAATTATTCCTTCCATAACTGGAATAACCTCATCTTTAGAAATATCCTTTAATGCTTTTGAAGCTGCTTGTGAACTTTTCCTTTTTGTAGACACTAATACACCTAATGCATCTCTTGCTTTAGGTGAAAGACCAATAACATAATGTCCCGCAGGCATAGTCTCACGAGAAAGATATACAGCAGCCCTTAAATTTTTATCACTTAACTTTGGTTCAAGCTCTAACCATTTCAGAATAAAATCACTTGTGGACTCATCTTTTTTCCAAGCTTGAGGGACATAATCTGGGAGTTCAACTAATCTTTCGCTTTCAAGGTTACTTATAACTTTGTTGTAATTTTTATTAGTATCGATCATAGAATACAATGCATTGGCTGCTTCTTCTCCAGCACATCTTTCAAATATTACTAATTTCGTTATAACATTCTCATCTAAAGATATTTTTCTTCTTCTTGCAATATTCAATCTCATTTTAACGACATTTAGTAATCTTTTAACAATTCTCGGATTACCATGAATTATAGGTGATGTAGCGAAAATAGGTGCAATCCGATCTACTTGGTCAAATGCAATTGCTAACTCAATATTATCTTCACACTCTAAAATTTTAAGTGCATCTTCCTTTTTCATCGGATCTTGATGCCATGACTCTTGTAGTGATACTTCCAATGCTAGTCGAAGATCTTCAATTAAATTTTCATCTACTCCTGAATTTACTGCATGGAGTAAGAAAAGATATGATCTAATCTCTAATAAACCTGTTCGTGGCACTCTTATAGGAACTTGAATCAGTTTATCCAAATAATCGATATGATGCCTAGCAGAAGTGCCTTTAAAGTATTCAGAAACAGAAGTTCTTATCATATCCTCATCAGCGGCTATTACAAAAGCAGTGTTAGGAAGAAACAAAAATAGCCTTATCGCCTCAAGAGTTTGAATTGCATTGTGAGGCAAGCACCGATCTAAATTATCAATAAACACAATTAACTTTTTATTTAAGCTCTTCAGTATATCATTATACTCATTTCTAAATAAGTTAATTTGTTGTGGCGGAGTAGAAAGCTCTTTATCTTTTATCAATCCTAATTTAGCTATTTCGCTCCCTAACTTCATACTATTTTGGTAGTTATCTTCGTTTATTCCATTATTAAAAATATCCTTAACTGCATTTAATCCTCTGGAAACAAGCCCACCTGTAGAAATACCGTGAGCTAAAGCTACCCCTTCAATTGTTAACCCTAAAGCTCTTACTTTATCGACTCTATTAAAGAGATTAAACGTTTTCTTAACAACTCCCTCATCACCCTGGGCAGCTTCATTTAACTTTGTTGCAATCACTTCTAACAAAGCAGCCCTGGCATCATCATACCCCTGATAAAGCCATGCATCGAAATTCACGACCAAAATTTCTTCACCGCACTCATCACTAATTTGCTTTTCAATTATTTTCAATAATGACGACTTGCCAGCACCCCAGTTGCCAAAAACTCCAATAGATACAGGCAACATATTATTTGATTTTAAGATATCTACAGCTAAACTCGATACTTCTCCGAAATTTAGATAGTCAACACTTGATTCAAAATCCGACCACATGATCAATTCCTTTTTATAAATAACATCATGCATAATTAAATCTTTCAAAATAAAATATCAATATTATTTGAAAGCTTAATTTTTGAAATTTACTTTTCTTAACGGGCCAAAATGTTCAATGAATTCAAAAGCTGTGTATCCAAGGTTTCTCTTACTGGCGTAGGCAATCCATTCGCAACCCTATAATTTTTAATTGCTGTCCTTGTGGCTGGTCCCATGCTCCCGTCAATATTGCCGTTGTAAAAACCTTTATCGAGTAAGGCGAACTGCACTCTCATGATCAACCGCTTACGTTTTTCTGTATCAACAGTCAGCCCACTACTTGCACGGTTGGCACCTGTGGTTCCTGCTGAGCTTGTTGTAGTTGAGCTATCAGTGTCGTTAGAACGAAGCGAACGGATTGAGGAGGAGGAGCGAGTTCCTGAACTGGATGAGTCTGAGGTGCTTGGCGAACTGTATGTTTTGGGATAGTAAGGAGTGCTTCCGCCATAGTATCCACCGCCTGATGAAGAACGGTGTGAGCTGTGGCTACGGTGAGAACTGTGACTTCTGTGTCCGGCAATGTAGAACGGCACTTCGGTGTTGAGCGGGGCTATCACCAAATCATGTTCGTTCAGGGTCATACCAGGTAAATCACTGGCGCCAGTAGATGAATCACTTGCCCATACAGAGTTATTAAGAGCCAAAAAACCAGGAAGAAGAGCCGCGAAATTAAATTTTTTCATATTATTGGTCTCGGAGGTTGATGAAAACGGCCTTTTGATGAACTGAAATAACCAGCACAGGAAGACTTCTGAGTGCATTCATCACATTCTTTGGGATAGTAATTTTTCCAGTCAGAGATGGACTGTGTAGCAAAATCCCATGCCCTTTCAGGAAGGTGACACAATGGGTAATTGAAGATGGTAAGAGGGATACCTGACCTGTGTGCAGTGTCTACAGCCGAAAGGATTTGTTCGCTGTAATTGTCGTTCTCTATGAAGATCGATGACCAGTTCTTACGGGCCCACCCAATCGACTCAAGTCCCATCAGGGAGATCTGGTTAATGTTAGAGAACACACGGCCAGCAAACTCTACTATGTCATCAAGCTCTGTGTAGTTCGCCTGAGTAGGGATGACTCTCAGTTCGATGTTGATACCTGAGTTACCGGCATTGATCAGTCCCCTGACTGTTTCATCAAATGCTCCCTCGCTTCCAACCAGGTAGTCGTGCACTGATGCTCTTGAAGAATAAAGCGGTATGCCAAAAGTGATTTTGATCATTTCGCTTCGTTCTTTCATCTGCTGGGTAAAGCTGACATCCGCGAACTTCCGTCCGTTGGTTAGAACATGCAGTGCTGTGTCAGGGGAATTTTCGATTATGAAGTCCAGAAAATGCAGGAAGTCTTCGCCATAGAGCAAAGGCTCTCCCCCGCTCACTCCCACTACTCCATTAAGAGAGAAGGAAGCGATAGCAAGAGCTGACTGGTTAAGAAGCCAGTCATCATTACCTGTCTTGGGAGGTTGAGAACAAAACAGGCAACTGTTGTTGCACCTTTCAGTGACAAGGACAGTGTTGTGGTTTGCTCTACGGGACAGTATCACCCGGAGCATGTTGCCGTTGTTGACGATCCCAATGTCACCATCTTGAATGGAATCGAAAAGTTCCTGGCTCACAATCGAGTCTGCAAAATATGCAGGCAGTCTGGAATTGAGTTGTGTCGCAGTGACAAGCAAATTTTGCAGATAGAATTGAGGATTTTCGGGCTTAGATTTGCATAGGCGATAGAAGCCTTGCTGAACTGGTAAGTCTGATGAAAACCGGAAAATATCGTTCCTCAGCACCTCAGACATAAGCCCACCTTTTGAGCATCTCAGCCATCGGTCCACCCTTAGAAATTTCATTCAGAAGGAAGCGGAACATCCCTTTATGATACTGGCAGAATGTAGACCGACTCTTGTCACCAACAGGCTCGCCATGAACACTGATGTTCTGACAAGGATCTGCTCCACAGAAAGGCTGATATGCGCAGGTGTCACAACCTGGCATGGCGAAGTTGAATGATGATGAGAGAGCGGAACGGTAGTATTCGTTGCTACTGAATGACAGTGAAGCAAACTCTCCGGCACTAAAATCTGCTTCCGGGTTTACTTTCTGAAGCATACGGCTTTCGTCACTACCGTAGACTTTACCGTCATAGTTGAACAGTATGCAGTTCAGCACGACTCCGCTTGGTGATTTTAGATCTGCATAACCACTGAAGCCCGGATTGAAAATCCGCTTTAGATGGATTGAAGCCGAATGCTCAACGACAGGTATGCCCTTATGGTTCTGGAGCAACACTTCCTGCATCAACTTTTTATAAAAATCAAAATATTCCGGCATAGAAAAAGTGAAGCTCTGCTTCTGAGCAAACCCGTATGGACTGACTGGCCTGATAAACATGTCGGTTAGGCCAAGACACAGATGAGCATCCACTATGGAAGCTGGCTCTTTTGTTAGCTCCTTAGTAACTGTGGTTACCGTAGCTATCCGGTTTGCTCCCAGCACTTCTGTGATTTTTCTAATGCCTGTGACGGCTTTGTTGTGAGCCTGAGAGTCGGTAAGGATACGATTCTTATTGTGGACGGCTTCATTACCATCAAGCGAGACGGAGAAGGTGATGTTCCGTTTTTTAACCCAAGAGATGATATCTGCATCGAGTATGGAGAGACTCGTAGCAATAACCATTTCGAAAGCCTCGCTACCTAATGAACTTTCACACTCTTCATAAATTGCCTGGACGAGATCGAACCTGAGAAGCGGTTCACCGCCCTGCACTTCTATCTTGTATGGCGGAGTGCCAAGTTTCTTAATAGTGCTGACGATTTGCGGTATCAGTTCTGTGTTGAGGTCATAACCATCAGCGGTAACCGATGCTCTGCTGACCTGGCAATACTTGCATGTGTGATCGCACCTGAGAGTCGGCACAATCATGAAGATTGGTCGGACGGCCAATTCGTTCATCAGTCGTTTGGCAAAGGCAGAACTCAGTGAGGCTTTTGAGACCGCCTGAGTCGCATCGTCTGCAATGAACAACCTGCTTTCAAGTAGCCGGGAGATTGTTTGTTCTGGAGGGAATTTGTTATCGGCAAGAAGATGTAGCTCTTCGTCATCGACGAAGCTGTGAAAGCCAGCAAGGTTGCTGATGAAGACTTTGCCATTGCTCAGGCGGTCAAAGTTGAATGGCATAGTGTTCATTGAGAGAGTCTCGAATCAATACTCCTTAGAACATTGTCGATGATAGAAGTTCTGACCTGGCCGGTGTGTGCCTGAAGCTTCTCTCTGAGTTTGTAGTCATTCAAAAGTCGCTCGAACTCGAACTCAACCTCGTCGTTCCAATTTTCAAAACAAACAAACCAGCTCTGGTCGTCTTCTTCGAGCTTCCAGCGGGAGACAGCACTCATCCAGTAGAGGCTGTTTCGAAGCACCCATTCAGAATTGTTTGTTTTTAATAGACTTTTTTTCATAACATTAGCACCAGAAAAACATCGCACCCAGAAAGTAAAAAATTATTTATACATTCTCGACAAAATAGCTAGACTTATAAATATTTTTCTATTAAAAAAAACTTAAACCATTGTTTATAATGAATTTATTTTTTTGATAAACCGATAATTCTCATTGATTTTTTACGAACACATAAATTATCATCATTTAACTGATTTGATATGCTTATGTAAAGTTTTAAAATGTGCATGCTTTTAGTAACGTCAATCTTAGGGAGCCTTTACTAAGCACTACTGTACTAAAAGAAAGAGTTTGAGGCCTAACAATGATCTCGATTGAGAAGATATTGTTAAAAAATCCCATTAGCTAAAATTAAAATCGGAGAAAAGATGTCGAAATTAGCTGAAAAAATAAAAAATATATTCCAACCAAAGATAAAATTAACAACTGATAAAAAAGAACTATCTATCATACCTCAGCCAAAAAACATCGCAATAAATGACTTAAAAGAACCAGCCAAAACAAACAGAATAAAAAGAATCAGAAAAAGAAACACACAGGCGGCTAGAAAATTAAAGCCAATAATAGCGGGATTGTTAGTCGTACTTGCAATTTCAATTTTATACTACTGCACAAAAACCCTCAATTATAATGTGGTAAATGCTTTTTGGTTCTATGCAATAGCTGCATTACCAGCTATTGTTATTGGTATTAAAGCAATACCAAAAAATAAGGACTTTATGAAACCATTGGTAGACACCCTTCTTTACTATCCCGCTGCAATTTCAACACTAATTTTCATTTTAAGCTCCATAAAAGAGATTGATGAAAAATATAAACATGTTTTACTACATTCCACTTTTGCTTATTTAACACTCTGGGCAATCTCAATATGCACAATACTAAAGCTTTCAATTTCATTTCATGAGCTATTTGAGAAGTACGTTAAAAACTGCAAAAAATCCAATCAATACAATATAAACACAAGAATCATTAGATGCTTTCAAAGAGCTAACATCAGCATTAAAAGGAAATTACTTCGCCCCATTAGAAAAATTTTCAGGAAATCTTAGATAGATCCCTGCTTATAGCTGGATAGAGTGTAATGAAAAATATAGGAACCTCAACCCATATTGACCAAAAAATTATATCCAGCCCATTTTCAAAAGAATAACGATCACTTATGTAATTCACTCCGCATATATTTATCACTAATAAAATCATGAGAAAAAGAGTGAACCTTGGATATTTTATTACTGTTCTTATAGTAAACATGTCATACCTCCTTCGAAATAATTTACTTATATCACCCCATCTCATTATGTCAATCTAATTTAATTATTAAAGCAAGGGCTAACTCATAGATGCTCCGCATCTTTGAGTTGCCTTGCTTTTTCCGCCCTTCGGTTGAAAAAGAAAGATCAAAGCCACACCACAATCAAATGCCAAACCATTGACGTGATTGATATTTATGATATTTTTTATATATAGCATACGGATTTGCTATTAAGCCTAAATATCAAAAGGAGTTGATATGGAAAAAATAAATATTATTTTCGATGATGAGTTTCCTTCTACATTTACCAATGATCCTGCCGTTAAAAAATTACCCCCTAATCGTCTTCGCAGTTACTCAGTAACTGTCAGATTAAATGAAGTTGAGCTGAGTAAAGTAAACCAGTCCAGAGGACAGCTCAGCAGAAGCTGTTGGCTGAGATCTTCTGCTCTTCAGCACTTACCTCCTTCCGTTCCTGAGATAAATCAAGATGCATGGCATGAGCTGACATCTTCACTTCAAAAGTTGAATGACCTCACTTCATATCTTAATCATCGCGGAACTGATGCTCAGCCTTTGAGTAATGAGGTAGATACTCTCAAGCTAAAGCTGGCTCATGTGAGAGATGCCCTGCTCTCACTCGATAAGTGATGCTCTGCTCGTGAAAGGAATGCAAAAAATACGCAGGGGTAAGTGCTTCAAAGGTGTCGTCTCATATGCACTTGCCCCAGCACCTCATCACAAGACAGCTCCCATGATAATCGGCGGTAACATGATTGGCTTATCTGTGGATGAGGTGACTGATGAGTTCATGCGAACAAAGAAGCTCCGCCCAGATGTGCAGAAACCTGTCTGGCACAACTCCCTTCGGCTCCAAGCCGGTGAGATTTTGACTAAGCAGGAATGGGTAGCAATAGCTGACGACTATATGAAGCGCATGGGATTTAGTAATACTCATCTCCGCTGTTATGTCCTGCATGACGACGAGGCCGGCCAGCACATACACATTATTGCTTCCCGCATCCGTATACCTGATGGCCAGCTTTACCTCGGTAGGAATGAAAACCTCATCAGCACCAGAATCATTCAAGAGCTTGAGCGGGATCATCTGCTCACACTAACCAAAGGTCCATCTCCTTCTTCAGCACCCAAAGTCAGGAAAACTGGTAGGAATGAACAAATGATGGAAGCAAGGACAGGCAATAAAGCTCCAAAGAAAATCATCCAGGAAGCAATTGAGGCGGTGCTCAGCTTCTATGGCGCCCTCACCATTGACGATTTCATCTATGAACTCGGTAAGCAAAATATAACAGCCAATGCGAGCATTGCTTCCACGGGTAAAATGAATGGTTTTTCATTTGAGTATGCAGGAATCGCATTCAAAGCATCTCAGTTAGGTAAAGCCTACTCATGGTCGAGTCTCAGCCAGAAGGTTACCCTCACCTCTGCTGTCGAGCCTCAGGTGATAGATGATACAGGGTTGCCTGAGGAGGAGTCAGAAGCAATTGAAAAAGTGGCTAACATAAACGACGAGCCTATGTTCCACTCCCCCGCTATCCCACACATTGAGGAGATGAATACTGAACAGAAGGACAAGGTTCGCTGGCTACTTTGGGTGCCCTACCTAAAGCTGATTATCCAAGCCTTAAAAGCAACGGGTCTGAGCCTTCTTAAGCCGTCAATCAAGATGAAACCCTTCCACTTTGTTACTCCCTACCAAAGCAATCATGAAACAAAATCTCTCGCTGTCATCAAAGAAATCGCCACAGAGCAAAAAAAACTTTCTATCTAATGAGTTCAAAACCTGCTAGTTATCAGTGGTTTAAAACCGTTCATTAAGTCAAATGTGCTAAATATTCTTATTAATAATCATATTGATAGGAAATATCGATCGATCGTTTTTACAGATCAATTTTAAACATATGATAGTTTTTGACTATCAAAAAGATCTTATCGATCGGTACAAATGATTTGCTAGACTCTCATTCCAGGCCGTAATGTAACTTCAAAAGAAGCGATGTAGCTCACTGATTTATCGGCAAAATTTGCTGATGGATAAGTGCGATTTGAATACAACGAAACAATACCGGATGGTTCTATGACAACAATGACTGAAGTTAAGCAGCCTAATTTCCTGATGATGAAACGAGTATGGATTGCTATCGCACTTCCAATTGTCATCTTCTACTTCTTGGGTATGAGAGGATTAGTGCAACTCGCTATTATTTGGGTTTTCGTAAGCATCATGCTTTTGATGTTTGCTTATAAAAAATTCCGCATCAAAAAGTGGAATGCCAGCACCAGGGACCATTTTGGCGAGCAGGACGGGATGTGGAGCCATGAATTTGGTTCCACTTTTATGAAGCTCGACCAGCAAAGAGGACTTATCCATCTCAAGGAAGAGAATAAACAGAAGACCTATCCCTTCTCTGCGGTCAAGGAGTGGCGATACAACTTGTCTACCACAAGGCAAAGAACAGGCTTGGATAGAGAACTTGACCGCACCCACGACTTCAGAGAATCGGGCTTTTACATCGCAGTAGACGATGTTCATTATCCAGAATGGCGAGTGATGTTCTTTCCTCAAAAGGGTGACTTCAACTCACAGGAAGGTATCCGTGATACGGAACTGCAACTTAAGCGATGGATGCATATTTTTGACCAAATAATCCAAAGGGCTTAATCAATATTGAACTGGAGTACAGGAGATGATACTCCAGTTTTTTATGATTAATAATATAAAGAAACTAATGACTTATAACCATTTCCTTTAAAAAAATTTAAATAAATTAAGAGTCAAGGAGAAATAAATGCCCCTCCAAAAAAAACACTCCTAATTCTTGACAAGAAACTAATTAAACATGAAGGAATATCAGCAAACTGACACAAGTCTGAAAGAATATCTTCATGGTCTTTATATACTGATATTTTTGTTTTATTAAAAATACGTTTCGTATCATCAGTCCTTTTTGAGAGTGCATAGGAATCAATGAATAAGCATGGGCTTTTTTTTCGATTATCTTCTTTAAGCCTAAACAAGTATTTATGTATAAAATAAAACATAAACTTTCCACGTATCACTTTAGAAAGTTCGATATTCGATTTCCCTTCATAATATTCATATGAAGAAGCAAGTGCATTACTATCGAAATCTTCAATTTCTTTAGCAAGTACTGTCAAAGCATCACTTTTTACTACAACTGTATCTAAACTAATGCTAAATAGATCATCCAGTTTAATATCCCTAGCATTAATTCTTATATTGTCATTATTGTTCTTATACATTAGCCTATTACATCTTAAATAAACATCCAACTCTTTTATGCCTTGAATAAACTCTTCTATTCGTGCAACAAAATTATCGCAGCACGTTTCAAAGTCTTTGTTAACCTCATCATTAGCAGTCAAATAAAACTTTCTGGATAAAACTTTCTTAAAGAACGACAAACTCACGTAAAAATTTTCTATTGAATAAGTAGGAGTAATATAAATTCTTTCTTGATTATCATTCTCATCGACCTCATGATAATCTTTATCAATAAAGCCATAATAGAAGCCATCTCTATATTCTTTCATAGTATGAGTGCTAATGTCATCTATTAATTTAATGACATTATCTCTTCCATGGCAAACTAATTCTATCCAAACATCATTATGCAACCCTAAATTAGCATTGAAAATGGACTGATAATAATCAAGATCATCCTGACCTTCTAATAATAAAATTAGCATATTATTAGATTTACCAACCTTCTTCAAATACTCTCTGAATACTACTGACTCATCTTGTGTCATTAAATCCATAGCTTCAACACGGTTCATATTATGAAAATCCATCATTTAATGAACTCCGTGACTTCGAGAGAAAGGTCGCTAGTATAACTTTTTAAATTATTTTTAAAAATAAATGGAGAATGAGTAGCAGCTATTAAAAACTCGCATCGCTCGGAAGCAAGGATTGTAGGGAGAAGAATCTGCTGCCACTCAATCGACAAAGATATTTCAGGTTCATCAAAAAAGATCCAGTATTTTCTTTCCACATCATTTACTTCAGAAAGGTATATTTTAGTAAACAGGGAAAGAATTTGTTTTTCTCCGGATGAAAGATTCTCTATATCAATCCTTTTTCGACCAATTACTTTTTCAACATATATCTCTGAAGTTATTTCGTTATATATAACCTTCTTATTTTTAAAAAACTCATTCACAGCCGTCTTATACTTATTAATGGTTACATCTAAATGCTTTTGGTTATTGTAAATCGCGACCATGTTTTCAAGGATATAAAAAAGAGCATTATTATTGTAATCAATATTGAATTCTTTTTTTTCGAGAATATTAAGTAGATTTTTCTTGGATTTTTTGTCAATTGTACTAGGATCTATTCGGGATAATATTTTTAATATGGACTCCTTATTGCATAACAATTCCTCTATGTTTTTTTCATCAACCGTTTTATTACTGAGGATGTTTTTTAGCAAAGAGCCAGATGATTTTAGAAAATCCTGCGTGGTTGTCCTTCTTATTCTGCCAGAAATTTCGCTCCAAACATCTTTGATGTCTTGAACACCAAATTGAATTAAAGCACTCTCTTTAAAGAACTCTTGGGCCTGATCAGAATGATCAAAGTAATAATCATCACTTTCGTTCTGTCTAAATGAACTAATGCTACTTTCAACAAGCCTGTAAGTAGGTAAATAAATAAATTCCTTGTGCCCTAACTCATTAATACTATCTAATAAAAATTGTAATCTCTTTACAAAAGGTTGAAGTGAATATTTCGTTTCATGCTCGTGATATATATCGCTATAAATCCTTTCAACACCTTGATAAAGTTCAAAAAAATCCACACCAACATTTTCAAAATCATACATGTAGTCATAATCGCCTACAAATTTCCTCATCATGTTAATGATAGAAAAAACTGATTTCTCCTCAACTCCTAAATAAAGTGAAATTCTACTTATTTCCTCAGCGCTGATTTTCGATTCACTATCTGAGTTAACCATGAAGAATATCATTAGCATTATATAAAATGAATTAATTTTTTTTAAACCCATTTCCCTGCTATTTTTATTGGCTATTTTTTTATCGTCGAAAATTTCAGCTATGTATTGGAATGAGCTAACAAAGTTACTTTCAAATAATAATACAGCAATAGACTTTGGATAAATAATACTATCTTTACCATTAAACTTTATATTTAAACTGTCGAAGTTAAATTTTTTAAGCTTCCTGTCTTTCTTTAAAAAATAATATAAAATAGTTATTATAGTTGTCTTACCATAACCATTTTCTGAAACAATTATTTTCAAGTTGTCAGCGAACTTTAGATTTACATTTGAATCATCGTTAAGACCATTTATAGAAAACTCTTCTAAAGTGTAATTTTTCATTTTATTTGAACTTTTGAGTTGAAGTCATTTTAAGGAAAACACATTATAATAAAAAAATCTAAAAAACACCAATTTATATTTTTAAACATCCACTAACTTCAAACTTTTCATTGCTAAAAACATTCATCTAACAAGTTAGTTCCAAACCTGTGTTCAGTTGATTCTTAAAATATCCACATAAAACCCAAGCTACTTATTCTTAAGAAAGTATGGTTTTATTAAGTTCACTAACAAGGCACTCATTAATATCATGCTAAAACCAATCACTTGCTTGCTTGAGGGTTGTTCATTGAGAAATGTCGAAGCAATAATTACGGTTATTACTGGTGAAAGCAGAGTCGCATAGCTTGCAAATTCTGCACTCTCGTTCTGAATGAGATAAAACCAGATGAAGTATACCAGTGCATTACCTACAATACCGAGATAGAGAACACAAAGAAGACACTCGGTATTAGTGAAAGCGGTAACAAGAGGTTGAAGCAATGGACCTGATTGAAAGAAAGGATAAGTAATGGAAACCAGAATAGTTGAAACCGATATCTGCCAGAATAATCTCGCCTTAAATGGAGTGACAGTCACTATCTTTTGAGAAACGACAGCTCCCATAGCCCAGAAAATGGCACTACACAGAATTACAACCTCACCCAACCCAACATGGACTTCTTTGAGTATCAAGAAAATCCCCGAAAAGCAGAGCAGCAGCGAGAACAGAGAGAGTAAGTTCAGTTTTCTTGCTAAGCACATGAGGATAATCGAGGTAAAGCAAGGCATGGTGTAAACGAGGATCGTCGCATTCGTAACTGAGGTAAAGTGAAGAGCGATGCTATTGAGTGTTGGAACCAGGAAAACATTTGGCACCGCAATTATTGCAATTCTTAAAAATTCATCAAAATTAAGTGTCTTAAGGCTTTCACGGATACTTTTGTTGAATATGAAAAAGATAATACCACATGAAACAAGCGACCCCGCCATTCGGAATGCATAAGGCCCTATCACATTGATCGCAATTTTTGAAACAGGAAATGAAGTACCCCATATTAAAGCCATTAACATCGTAAGCCATAAAGAACTTTTAGTCATTAATCTAAGCCTTCCCATACCTTGCTATAACAGACATCCGCCTGCTTTTCTGATTAGCTGTCACCATCGATACGAAATGAGGAACCTGTTTCTCTGATGTATCAAAAAGAAACAACTCCGCAAAACCTGGTGTCAATGTATCAACAACCTTCTTTCTATCCTGATCAAGTATATGTGTTAAACCACCAAAGTTCGGGTCCCAGTTTTGAGTAATATTCAAGGCTACCCCGACATTGTTTCCTGAATCTGTATGGGTGTTGAGAAAATGGCCTTTATCGAATCGATTGATATAGAAAAGGTCGGTATTACCTATCTTCCTTCCGGTTAAGCTTGTAATCAGATCTTTAAACTCATCGGAATTACAAAAGTTATAAGCAATTGTTGAAGCTTCACTTGAAGCAACATTATCTTTCACTTCATTGGAGAGTCTTCTGAAGAAGAAACTGAATTTATTATCACAAAAATCCGCAAAACAAGAATTGAAACTCTTTTCAATCTCATCTGCTGGAGTCAAGAATGAGAGATCTTTTTGTTCTAAGGAATTTTTGTATATGTAAGTCCAGGACTCCTCTGATGAATCCTGTGACGACTCCATAATGTCATAAATTTTTGAAGCGAATTGAGATTGTATGTTTTTGGTAAGATACCCTTTGTCGTTAAAGGCAATACTATCAATGCTCATTTAAAAAATCTCTTCTTCGCGGGACTTGAAATCTTGCAATGAAAGAATGAATTTTTTACCTACAAGGTGTGGTTTGTCGTAACCAGTTATGGTTTTGACAACCTGATCTGTAACGATACCAGCCATGATTGATAGTGAGGGAGCACTTTGCCAGGCATTTACCTTTCTATCACCATCTATGAACGAGTGCTTCAGACGGGCTTCCTGAAACTTTCTAATGTCTGAATTGCTATCGTAATACTTATCCTTAACAGAGTTCTTAATTTCATCGAACCCGCTGTGAACACCATCATTGAGGTAGATGGGACCAACGGAGATCTCTAAAGGATCACCACCCAGCTCAATAACAGGGATGGCTTTGTCTTTAGCTATGCTATGGATGGTTTCTTCAGCCGTGTCCTTACGATAGTAACCCAGTGCTGCCCAAGCAAGGATGATGAAGGTGCTGTCACCAATGAGTTCTTCAAGTCTTGTTCTGTCGGGAGAAGCGAACTCAAAGAATGTCTCCACATTCACGTTTTCGTTATAGGCAAGGATCGTATCTTTGGCCGCATCAACTTTGTTCTTGCCTACATCATCTGTGCGATACAACACCTGCCGGTTGATGTTTGACAACTCGACATCATCCCCATCAATGAGTCTTAAGGTGCCTATACCTGACATAGCCAGTTGAAGTGCACACCATGTGCCCCATCCTCCCATCCCGAAGATGGCTACCTTACTTTGCTTTAGCCGTTCCTGATACACGAAAGGATGTTGGTTATCAGCATCGATCAGTGAGAACTGAAGGATTTGCCTGTTGTACCTTTCTACTTCCTCACCAGACAGCACTTTTGAGAAGAAGGAGTTGTCCTGAAGGAGCTTCCTTTCCGCCAAGCCCGCAACCAGTCCTTCCAGATGTTCACTTTCAATCTCTACCCCCTCACTAACCAGTTCTTTAAAAATCCGGGGAACTGTCCTTTTGCCATCCATTTTGGCAAGAGCTGGTCTTACCCAGGAAGGAGGATCATTAATGACCTGAGATACTCCCGGAATTTCTCCAATACAAATATCTCCATCATCTGCGAGGATGATGTGATGAGATTCTTTAATGAGGGGTTTAACATTCGTTAGTGACATCGTGTCCTCCAAAAAAAGTAAGGCCGCATACGAGATGCGGCCTTTGTCATACGTTATCAGCTAAGGACGATAACCTGACCTTTGGTATACATAGCATTTTCTTCAGTGATAGCAGAAATGCGCTGAGACAGAGTAGAGAACTTGATCATAGTGATACCCTCTTGCTTGTTCAGTTAGGTTTGTAAAGTTGTGTTTGTGTATCGATACCACTCCAATAAACAACATTAATGATTTACTCGTCAATAACCCTAGCGGTAAAAACCCATACTCTTTGTTAATTTAAAATCTTAAAAGAATAACTCTCTGGCTTTGCGGGAAAAATCCGGAGTTAAGATTATGCTGATGATGCTTTTATCAGCATTTTATTAACATGTGCTTAAAAAGTGCAACTTGAAAAACGCTCATTAGTAACATTAGGAAAAAGTTAGAATGCTTACTTAATGGGTAAACTTATGACACCACGGTTCAGGGTTCAGGGTTCA
>JRUP01000049.1 GCA_000773965.1 Enterobacter cancerogenus | reverse complement strand
ATAACGCTTACCGCTCATGGACACCTCTCTTTAAGTCATCTTAAATGACTCAGAGGTGTCTGTTAAACCCGTGGCGATTCAGCCATGACAGTGATGGGAAAACTGACGGATTGGATGGAAGACTATAATAACTGGCATCCCCATAAAGGGCTGAAAATGCAGTCCCCCAGGGAATACAGAAGTTCGCTGCTGGCTATAAATTAACCGCGTCCGTCTTAGCGGGGGCAACTCCATCACAGCGCATCGAAGCTGGAGAAGAAATACCTGAGCCGTGTAAGCTGCTGTTAAAGCTCTCCATCCCATCAACTACCGAGAAAGCGCAGGAAGGCGTAGCGATGCTGCGTGCCACCCTGAAGCGAGGTAAATCATGAGCAGGCACGCCTAAAACCAACCCAATGGCGATGATTGCTCTCAAAGCGGAGCGGGGTATGTTCGCAACGCAAAAAATCAATAAGTTCTGCTTTACGTTTCAAAGTGTGAATTTGACTTGCACTTTACCGGTAACATCTTATTTTCAGAAGGTACGCTCAATACACACAAACTGAAGAGGGATATTTATGGCTAAGCATCATTTTCTGAAATCACTTGAAATTACAGCAATTGTAATTTTCGCGCTGGTATTGGCTTACTTAGCTATTACCGGAATCTTATCATCAATGGGCATTGATCACTCCTGGGCTTACCCTCACCGATAAGTAAATCAAGCACTAGGGAAATCAAGAAAAAATTAAAAATAAACTAATTAAACTATATGGCCGACATCTCAAATAGTGGGGTTCGGTTGCACAAATCGAACTTCCTCGCCGTGGGGCAGCAGTTACTCCCTTTGCTCGAATCTGGCGACTGCTACCGGCTAATCCTCAGGCCGTGGAAAGAAAAACGTAGCCTTTCACAGAACAGCCTCATCCATATGTGGTTTGGCGAAATCAGTGAATACCTCATCTAGTTTGGTCGTATCGACGCCACACCTGATTGGGTAAAGCGCAACCTCAAACGCACTTACCTTGGCTGCGAAGAGATTACCTATACCGACTTCGTTACCGGCGAGAAAGTCACCTCCTATGAACCACGCCATACATCCAGCCTTGATACAGGAGATATGCACTTCTTCCTCAATCAGGTTGAGCAGTGGTGCGCGCAGTTCCGGCTGGCGCTGACCATTCCGCACGGTAGCGAATATCAAAAACTAAAGGACAATCAAAATGCCTAAGAAAACATGGTCAGATAAGGATCTGGCTTACATCGAGCGCGTCGCCGGAAAGGTTCCTGTGCCCGTTATGGCAGCCGCGATAAATAAATCGGTGTCAGCTGTTACAGGTAAGGCCCACTCGCTTGGGCTAAAGCTGAAGGTATCAGAAATCATCTTCAATAAATATTGGCCCGATTACGCGCATAAGGATCGCACAGACGAAGCGTCATAATTCACCACGTTTTCTCTGTAATAGCTTTAAAACTTCCGGGTCCGTATGAATATGAATTAGGGCCAGATGTTATCATGTGGAGAAAATCTGATGAAATCAGGACTTGAAGCAGGTTTCGTTGCCTTGGTGATTGAATCAGTGAATCCAGAGAATGTCGGCAAGTCTGTAACATTACTGAGTTGGTTCGAGGCTGGAGAATTTTTTAACGCTCAAGATGGTACCCGTGGACAAATGCCCTCTAACACAGGCGGCTGGCTGTGTGTCGGTGACATTGTATGTGTTGGCAAAATGTACGTCTCGCTAAGAGATTTCAGAAATTATGGCTGGTGTATTTTCCCATCCATATACCTTATGCCGCTCAAGGGCGACGACGTCAGATATTATGATGACCGCAATAAGGAGAGGTGCAATGCCTGAAGAAAGGAAAGCACCAAAGGTGCGTAAATGTCGAATATGCAAAAAGCGCTATAAGCCTCTTACTCTTTATCAGTGGTGGTGTAGCGAAGAGCACCAGGACGAACTGATAAAGCAACTCACAACAGCAGCCAGAAAGAAACGAATACAGCAGCAGGAGCAGGTCAGGAAGATAGAAGCACAGCAGGAAAAACGTCACCTCAAGATCCGCAAGTTAGCACTTAAGCCCCTCAGCCACTTTCACAAACAAGCTCAAGCCGCCTTCAACGAGTTTATCCGCACACGCGACGCCGACGATCCATGCATAAGCTGCGGTCGCTTTCACGATGGAAAATATGACGCTGGTCATTACCGCACTCGCGGGGCATCGCCGGCCACACGTTATGACGAAACCAACTGCCATAAGCAGTGCGTTCCCTGCAATCAACATCTCTCAGGAAACATCGAAAACTACACGCCAAACCTGATTAAGAAAATCGGGCAGGATGCTTTCGATCTCTTGATGGGCCCGCACCCGGTGGTTAAGTGGACGCGTGAAGAGTTGCAGGAACTAGCGTCGCACTACCGGCAGAAAACCAGAGAGCTAATAAAGCAATCAGAGGCGGCATGACCTGGTTAACCAGATTACTCAGCCGGGTTTACCCCTATCAACCCATCCAGATACTGAGTAAGCGTCCCCAGCTGCCCGGCAAGCCCTACAAAAATCACCAGACGGAGAAAGAAATGATCGCCGATTACCTTCGAGAAAAATGGCGGTTGCTCAGAATGTACCGCTCACGAAATACCTTCCCGGTCGATTACCGAATTATCAAGCACATCGCCAAAATCATGGGGATGAAACATGCGCATTGAACGAGACTTCCAACAAATCGTCAGGCTTGCGGGTGTGCGCAGCGCTGCCGACATGCGACGATTGTTTGGTAATGGAAGGAAGACCATCAATTCATCGCAACAGGCATGGGTTCGCCACATGCTCACAGTGTGGGGTCAGCATCTGGGTAATGAAGATTACGATCGCGGAGAAGTAAACGTTATGGGCCGCCTTATGATGCGTTGCGAATGGAGTGAGCAGCAGGGCAGACAGATTGAGAAAATCGTGTCAGAGCTTCATTGTGAAGGTTTGCGCGGCGAAGAGTTATTCCGCAAAGCCCGTGACCTGCTAATCCCTCAATCAGCAACGGCAAGCATCATTGCTCTAGCCAAAGAATCAGATGATGCTGCCTTTGTTGAATTAGTTATGGTGAAAACATTCGGTAAGGACAACCCGATTAAAAACATAGCCAGATTACGATATTGCAAACGCAAGAGCGTGCAAAACATCGGTGCATCCATGATCTATTTCACGGGTATCAGCACTAAGGAAGCCCGCGACAGAATGGAATGGGTGCTGGATATTCTTGAGGGGGAAATGTTTTATGCGATCAAACGCGAAATGGAGAATTTAATTCCCTAAAATAAGGAGTGAAGAGAATTGATGGCACGAATAGCTAAAGACAAAGGGCATGCGACCTGGCATATTCACTTTACGCTCGGGAAGCAAAGCGGACTGAGCAGTTCCATCATAAGTGAGTGATTAAAAGCGCCACGGTTACCAGCCGTAGGTGTTTTTTTTATTTACTAAAATCATATAGTTTCAATCGAATGCTAAATTCTCTTAGCTACAACGAATCCCCCTGAGCGGAGGGGCAGAACAATCGAAGTGCGTTAACATGCGGGTGTCGTTGATTGTTTACGAGCCTACCGGGAGGCACCCGGCGCTGTAGCGACTATAATGCTTTCGTTGTCTGCTGGCTTAAATCATCCTTTGATAGTAATCCGGCATGTCAATTAATCCGCCGTTAGCTTATTGGAAAGAGCGCTGGCTCTAATGCCAGAGGACGGGGTTAAATTCCTTGACGGCGGACCTCTCCATCTCATGAATGCCTGAAAAAACGTATAAGCGTCAGGTGTCAGGTCATATAATTAAGATAAAAAACTTCACTTAAGTAATGCTTAACTATATGCTGGGTTTAATGCGGTGAATCACGTCTAGCGGCGTGGCAACAGTCAAAGCTCTGGAGGGCTGTCTGAGCAAGCGGGTAAGGGGACTGTACCTTACTCACCGTCTAACGAGCGGCACCGCAGATAAGCCATAATGCTTCAGCAAAGCATGGCTCACTTCGGTGGGCCTTTTTGAAAAAAAAGATCCCGAAATGATAAGTTCCGGGATAAAAATTCAAGTTTCTTCAAGAGATTGGGTAGTACCCGCTGAGTAATATACGCGTAATCAGTTCAAATACCTTAAGCACATTCTTAATCAAAGCTTTTGACGTCGTTTTTTCGAATTCCTGACGTTATACATCGATGATTCTGTCAGGCGGTAAATTCAGTTAGCTTATTCCGGATTTGTGCCAGCACGGCTTAACTACGATATTGATAGATGGAAACTACTTAGCTCTCCTGTACGTTGTAAAACACTATCAATGTTGAAATGCTGATGAATGCAGCTAGTATTGATTGTGTATCATCTCAATGCGCCACATCTAACGATGGATTGTTACCCAATCATTGACGATAAACGGGCGCACCAAATTCAGGGCACTACTCAGGTGGTGCCTTTTTCAATTAAGATTCTTGACTTCAAAAAAAGAGTTTTTGTTAAAAATAAATCGACTGATGTGTTTCATTCGCTAGTCCAATCTTTCATCTCGCATATCAGGCCGGAAGCCCCTTCTCAACCGAAGGGGCTTTTTGTTTGCGTAAAGCTTCCTAGGGTTCCAATGAGGAATACGCGATCGCCAAATGCGTCAGGGTTTATTATTTTTGTCTTATGTTCTAGATTGTTATCAATGCGGTGAATCCCTCTAAGCGATGGGGCGACAGCTATCACTCTCCTGAGTGGCAACAAGCCTAATAGCGGGTAAGGCTGGCTGGACTTACTCACCGGGAGGCACCCGGCACCGCAGACATTTTCAAAGTCGGAACGAATCCCCCTATGCGGCGGGGCATCAGCTAAGAGCCAACGCAAGTTTGCGGATGAAGGTAGCTGTACTTCATTCACCGGGAGGCACCCGGCGTTCCGGCGACCTGCTAATATGAGAATATTGCTATGAATCCCCCTAAGCGGAGGGGCTAAGCCACAGGGCACGTGAAAGACTGAAGCGATTCAGATTGTGACTTTTCTGAATCACCGGGAGGCACCCGGCATAGCAATTTCTAATGCATAGCCACCCTACCTGTGCTGAAGGACATTTTTCAAAACTTCACTCTGGGAAGGGAAGCCTAATTCCGGGTTGGGCTTATTGGATTTATTCAGTTGAAGCCCCAGGCGTCAAGTCAACCTGCTATTATGAAATCATTGCTATGAATCCCCCTATGCGGAGGGGCGACAGCTGCACTCCCAGAATCGGTCTCAAGCGGTAAGTATTAGCTGGTACTTATCACCGGGAGGCACCCGGCATAGCAATCCCCAATCTGATTATCTAAAGGCTCGCTCTGGCGGGCCTTTTTTTTGCCTCTTCCAGTCAGTGAAAACTCACCGAGTTTTCCTGAGTTTTAGCGGGCGTCCCTTCTCCTGACTATAGACAGCACCGACCCAATGGGAGGTGTGTATGAGTATCGATATGAGCAAAATTGCCACGGGCGCTGCTTACGGCGCTTCCTCGGGCACAATTGCTGTTGGATTGCTAACCCGATTAAGTCCTGATGAGTGGAGCGCGGTTGGTGTTCTTGCTGGCATCGTGGTCGCGGTCATCACTATTGGAATCAACTGGTATTACAAACGCAAGGCCACTCTGGCCCCTAACGTTTCCAATTGCATTTTCGGGAATTACCAGCGTAGTGGTATCGAACGGGGATGGAGTAGTTGGCAATCTTAATATGAACGTACTAAACGCACTTAGAACTTCCGGCTTTGACTGTCGGGTTTATAACTACGGTGGAGCACAGACTGGAGCTGTCCGCATAAATTATATTGCTACAGGCGTTGTAAATATTTAAGAGGTTTTTATGTCAGAAGAAATAATTGAAAATCAGCATGAGGTAAGTGGTGGTGATGCGGGAAATATAAAGTATTACTATGCTGGTCAAGGATTTTACTCAAGCGATGTAATTGCCACAGCAATAGTAAATGGTTTCACGATGAACGACCTGATTGAAATTAGTAGGGAAGATTATAACGCCTGGTTTAGCCCTCCAGAAGGTAAATACGGAGCATGGGTTGATGCTAGGCCAGTTATAATTGATATTCCCAATCCGGATTATCAAGAGATTGCAGAATCGAAAAGAAAAGCACTGCTCGATGAAGCTACACAGGCAATCACTGTAGGGCAGACCAAGCTTTTGATGGGACGCAAACTGAGCGGTGATGAAACTGAATCACTAAATGCCTGGATGGATTACATTGACGCTCTGAACGATACCGACATCAGTGTTGCACCTGATATACAGTGGCCGACAAAGCCAACTCCTTAAAAAAGCCCTGGCGACGGGGCAGATATGTACCGCGCCCGTCTTGAAGCAGACTACGGGGTGGGTGATTAAAGGTTAGTCGCTCACACTGATCCCCTCCACCTAAATTCGTTTTACCGTGCCTCCCCCCCATGCAACATGCGTAAAAAAGCACGCTCAGTGGCGGGCAAAATGTTTCATGGCAGGATTAACCTGCAAACTCGTACGCTAACGCGCAACATCTTGTATGCGTGTAGCTCTCTTAGGCTAAGACTGTGTAAAGTACAGTGATGTGGGAATGCTCTTACAGGTTGTGAGGTTAGGATTGTTCTGTGCTAGAGCATAAAAAACCCGGCACGGTGGCCGGGCACTGACTAACTCTGTGGCTGACCAACCGGGCCTTTGCCCAGCGGGCCGCCAGGTGCTGATTCGCCGCTTGGTGCATGCGGTCGACCATCATGGCCTACTGCAGGGCTTTCATGATGGCATCCTGCCAGCGTCACAAGGCCTGTAATAATGATTAATCCGCTTAAAAACTTCTTCATAATTTTCCCAGTCCATGAAAACAACGGTATGTTGCTAATAAAGCTTAGGTTTTCAAAATCATTTGTCAAAATCAGAGCAATTAAAAAAGTAAATTTCGTTATGCGCCAAGGGCTTTACAAAAACCTCACGTTAACGATCTTGATAAGCTTCTTTTTACAAACAATACTGTACGTACATACAGTATTGTTGGGTGGGAATGACAATGCCCCGTGACTACGAAATTAAGATGGCCTTCAGACAGGCGCTAAAGCGTGATGCAGAGGGCCGATTCACAATCAGTACAGTGGACTTTGTTGCAGTGCTTAAACGTTATAAGTGGGAGTATTCCCTGAGTGAAGCGAATAAGTGGATTGAAACCCACACTACAACGTTCCGGGACATTTCACCTACAAACGGTGAGGAGCGCGTGTTTCAGGTTTTCAATCCCAATGGTGGAATGTGATGTTCGCGCTGGTTGATGTGAACATGTGTTATGTCTTCAGCGCAACATTCGCCCGGCGCTAAATGAAAGCAGGTGCGATCCTCATCGACTTTTTTAGCCAAGGCATTTCACAGCTCAATCTCTTTGACGACCACAAACCAAAGGCCAGCAGTGAGGTGTTTATTAGACGGCCTTAACCAGAGCGGGAAGGGGAAAAATATGGTTCGCAGGACAGGATACTCAGAAAGCGTGGGCAATGAAGCGAGAAATGTTGTCCCCGGCGTACACCACTCGATATTAGGATCTGCTGGCTGCGAGGTGACTCTCCCGGTTCAGAAATTGATGACAACCAGCAGTACCTGTTACCTGGTTGAGTGGAACGGGCGAAGTTGCATCGTAGACGAGAAGCGTCGACCGCAGAATGGTGACGCTGTTCTGTTGGATCTGTTAGGAAATTACGAATGGGGGCATGCCTATCTGCATCCCAGCCGCATCATCACCGATGACGGCCTGACCCTGGATGATGACCTGATGGAGGATGTGTCCGTGGTTGGAGTGGTAACGCACGAGGTTACTGCAATACACGAACAGGATGGGTCACCAATTTAATGCTCAAAATAAAAAGCCCGGGAAACACCAGTCACCCGGGCGGCAACAATTTATGCCAAACATTTCCATTAAGAGTAAGAGCATGACCTCAACTACGGGGAAGCAGTCAGGACTTAAGAAGAATAGTATGCCTTTTACTTTTTGCTTTAAGACCAATCAAAAATTCACTCTTCCTGAAGTGATCTAGAATGATTAAGACAATTCTCATTTCCGGAGTGCGCCATGAAGGATGAAAAGTATTTTGAAAATCTCCACTCACGTGTAATTGGTGTGTTAGGCGGGTCTCTTATGTGCATTCTTGAAGAGCAAAAAGAGCTTACCAAAGATTCTCTGATTGAGGTTGTTAAACAAAATTTTGCTGGGGATGACTATCACTTGGCTGTAGATGTCGTCCTAGACTTGCTCCGTCAGCACAATAGTTGAATGACTTCTGTGCAAAATTGACCGAGGCAAAGTTATCCCGGGAGCAAATATTTTGCCTCGAATTGATTGATTCCCGATGGGAACCGGAACGAATTGAAAATAGCTTGAGGACAAAATTGCCAGAGTGTGCAAAAAAAAGCACAGGATGCCCCTTTAGTTCAGCCTGTGCGGAGAGTTCAGCGTAATCTTTTATAGTTTTTTTCATGGCCTGCTGTAATGGGTCGAGTCATCACAGCATGGGACTCCAGTGTGCTTGCATCAGAAACACAACAACTACTAACAAAACCGTAGTGATACCTGGCAGCAAAAAATATCGCATTCTCGCCTCCACGTTTTCGACAGTACCACTTCAAATCTAGTCTATTTACGCAAAAAAGCCTGCGCTCCGAGTGAGATGAAGCGCGGGCAATCTTTGGGGGAAACTATCGAACCTTCTGGTTTGTATTCATCATGCTCTTTCCTACGTTAATTAATGTGATCTGAGCCGCTTGGACGAAAAAACCCGCTTCCAAAAATGGAGCGGGCGTTAAATTGGAGTTTGTAACGTACAACATCACATCACTAATGTTGAAGGGAAAATGTAACACTCTTACAACAAAATTAGGTTCGTTAAATTAGCTGATTACAGTGTAATAATCTGAAAATTAGGAACAAAAATTAACCTTTGTAAGTAAAGTGTTAATTCTGGAATTTAATAAGAAATATTAGGAAGTGTTAAGTTAATTCTTCCCTGTGAGCCCAAACAAAGTTGTAACCGTTTTTGGCACAAAAAAGTCGGAGCAATGGAGTTCGGCCGGCAATATTTAAACGCCTGACTTATCAATGGAGTGATGGTAATCCCGAGGAGAACTGGTACGCCCTTATGTTGAAGGTCGTCCTTGGATAATCCAGTTATAAAACACAAAAAAACCCGCGCAGAGGCGGGTGAAAATTCGTTCAATGAGAAATTCTCTTTTCGTACGCATAACGCTTGCTGCGTGTATATGAATACGTCGCTATTATAGCAATAGTTTCTTGAACGTTCCGAAAAGTTCCATGATAAGAATTTACTGATGGGAGTAAGGAATTGCGTTCCGTTTCTGAAGTGATAGTCACACATCATAAAAAAGCCCGGCACTGATGGCGTCCGGGCTGCACAATGGGTGCGAATCATGATCAATCGGAGTTTGTCGATAGTACAGGTAGTTCGGTGTCAGTCGCGTTTGTCAGCGCCAGTGATATAAGACTTTAATTCACAATTCGGGTTGTCCGCTCTACCCGTCATGCGGTTTCCTTAAGGTTCCCACACCGAAAAGGATTACAGCATGCTGAGCAGAGAGGACTTTTTCATGATAAAGCAAATGCGCCAACAGGGTGCTTACATTGTCGATATCGCAACACAGATCGGATGTTCCGAAAGAACCGTCAGGCGATATCTCAAATACCCTGAGCCCCCGGCCCGTAAAACACGCCATAAAATGGCAAAACTCAAGCCGTTCATGGATTACATCGACATGCGGCTGGCGGAAAACGTCTGGAACAGCGAGGTCATTCTCGCCGAAATTAGGACGATGGGGTACACCGGCGGGCGCTCTATGCTGCGCTATTACATCCAGCCCAAACGTAAAATGCGGCCCTTAAAGAAAACCGTGCGCTTCGAAACTCAGCCCGGTTACCAGCTGCAGCACGACTGGGGAGAAGTGGAAGTCGACGTGGCTGGGCAGCGATGCAAGGTGAACTTCGCCGTCAATACGCTGGGGTTCTCCCGCCGCTTCCACGTCTTGCCGCGCCAAAACAGGACGCTGAGCACACGTACGAGTCGCTGGTGCGCGCCTTCAGTTATTTTGGCGGCAGCGTGAAAACCGTGCTTGTCGATAACCAGAAAGCTGCCGTGCTGAAAAACAGTAACGGCAACGTGGTGTTCAACGCAGGCTTCCTGCTGCTTGCCGACCACTATGGCTTCCTGCCGCGGGCGTGCCGCCCTCGCCGGGCCCGTACCAAAGGTAAGGTTGAGTGGATGGTGAAATACCTCAAGGAAAACTTCTTTGTCCGCTACCGGAGGTTCGACAGCTTTACCCACGTCAATCAGCTCCTGGAACAGTGGATGGCAGATGTCGCTGACATGCGCGATCTTCGCCAGTTCCGGGAGACGCCTGCGCAGCGCTTCGTTGTCGAACAAACGCATCTGCAGCCGCTGCCGGCAACCGACTTCGATACCAGCTACTTCGATATCCGGCATGTGGGATGGCTACATCGAGGTTGGCGGCAACCGCTACAGTGTGCCCGAGTCGCTGTGTGGCCATCCGGTCTCGATCCGGATCTCGCTGGATGACGAGCTGCGGATCTACAGCAACTAAAATCTGGCCGCGACCCACCGGCTCAGCGAGGCTTCATCGGGCTGGCAGACAGTGCCGGAGCACCATGCTCCGCTGTGGCAACAGGTCAGTCAGGTAGAGCACCGGCCCCTGAGCGCGTATGAGGAGCTGCTGTGATGTACGAACTGGAAACACTGCTGAACCGGCTGAAAATGGAACACCTGAGTTACCACGTTGAAAATCTGCTTGAGCAGGCAGCGAAGCAGGAACTGAACTACCGGGAGTTCCTGTGTATGGCGCTGCAGCAGGAATGGAACGGACGGCACCAGCGGGGAATGGAATCCCGGCTGAAGCAGGCGCGCTTGCCGTGGGTGAAAACGCTGGAGCAGTTCGACTTCAGCTTCCAGCCGGGCATAGACCGAAAGGTCGTCCGTGAGCTTGCAGGTCTGGCGTTCGTGGAGCGCAGTGAAAACGTGATCCTGCTGGGCCCGCCGGGCGTGGGGAAAACGCATCTGGCGGTCGCGCTGGGAGTAAAAGCCGCAGATGCGGGCCACCGGGTGCTGTTCATGCCGCTAGACAGGCTGGTTGCCACGCTGATAAAGGCGAAGCAGGAAAACCGACTGGAACGACAGCTGCAGCAGCTGAGTTATGCGCGGGTGCTTATCCTGGATGAGATAGGTTATCTGCCAATGAACCGTGAGGAGGCCAGTCTGTTCTTCAGGTTGCTGAACCGTAGGTATGAAAAAGCGAGCATCGTTCTGACGTCAAACAAAGGGTTCGCTGACTGGGGCGAGATGTTCGGAGATAACGTGCTGGCGACGGCGATCCTGGACCGTCTGCTGCACCACTCAACGACGCTGAACATAAAAGGAGAAAGCTACCGGTTGAGAGAAACGCAAGGCCGGGGTGCTGGCAAAAAGCGCAACGCCAATCAGTGATGATGAAATGGTGGAAAGCGGACAGCGTTAATGACCAACAGCGGACAATGAAAATGGCGAAAAACGGTCAATAATCTTGGCGTTGACACGTTGCGCTTGATGACTCCTCCGCCTGGAATGTAACCGCCGACTCTGACGTAGCTAATCTGGCCTTGAATGGCGGAACCGTGCGATTTGCACCGTCTTCCGGCGACGGCTTTCGCACCCTGTCTCTCGGCACTATCGATGGCGGCGGCAGCTTCTACATGAACACCGACGCCGCAGGCATGCAGGGCGACTTTATCGACGTTGCCGGCAGCGCCAGCGGCAGCTATCTCCTGCACGTCGCCAATACCGGCGCCGAGCCCGCGCAGACCGAAGACGCGCTGCGCCTGGTACGCACCGGCGGCGGCGACGCCGGTTTTACCCTGAACGGCGGGCGGGTCGACATCGGCGCCTGGCAGTACACGCTGGTCCGGAATGGCAACGAATGGGATCTGGTTCAGGCCGGTACCGGACCTGCTCCTGATCCCGAACCGGAGCCAGACCCTGAACCGGGTCCGGAGCCTGAGCCCGGCCCGTCCACCTCTGCGTCCACCGACGCCGTGCTGAGCATGGCCTCCGCCCCCAGGTTCATGTTTTACGGCGAGCTCAGCAGCCTGAGCGCCCGCGCGCAGTCCGTCCGCGGTGGCCATCAGAGCGGCGTCTGGGGCACCTACCTGCATAACGGCGACCGGGCTCAGGGTGCCTTGCAGTCCGCTTACCGGCTGCAGCAGGACGGCCTGATGCTCGGCGCGGACGTCGCGCGCGACAACGCTCACGTCTCGCTGGTGACCGGCGCCTTCGTCAGCTCCTCGTCCGGTCGCGTGAAGCACGCCCACGGTGGAAAAAGTCGTATCGACGCCTGGGGTGGCGGTCTGTACGCTACCCAGCAGTCCGGCACGGGCTGGTACGCCGACGCGGTGCTGAAACTGAACCGCTTTGAGAACAGCCTGTCTGCACGCATGGGGGACGGCGCTGACGTCAGCGGAAGCTGGAACTCCTGGGGCTACGGGGGTTCGCTGGAGGCGGGTCGCCAGCTGCAGTACAGCGGCGGCCTGAGCCTGACCCCCTACGTGAGCCTCACCGGCTATCAGAACCAGTCCGGGCGCGTGGAGCTGAGCAACGGGATGACCGCCAGCACGTGCACCGGGCGCTCGGTGCGCGCCGAAGCCGGCGCCCGGGCGGCGGCCACGCTGAGCGCGGGCGGCGTGCCGGTCACGCCTTACCTGCGGGCCGCGCTGACGCAGGAGCTGGCAAAGGGCGGCACCGTGCGCATCAACGACCGCTATGACTTTGCCGACGACTTCGCCGGCAGTGGCGCGCGGGCGGGCGCGGGCGTCAGCGTATCGGTCACGCCTGCCGCGACGCTGTGGCTGGACGCGGGCTGGGCGCGCGGCGAGCGCAGCGAGTCGCCAGTCAGTGCCAGCACCGGCGTTAAAATCGTATTCTGACGGGATTTTTTTAGACAATACAGAATAGGCCACGGACTCAGTGGCGTCTTTGAATGGCCATGATAGAGAACTTTTCCTGAGTCATTTTTCCTCCCTCAGGCGCCGTGTCCGCGGAAGCGGGCAGGGTGCGGGCGTCAGCGTTTGAGGTCTGAGACAAAGCTCACCGGATTCACCAGCACCGGATTAATTGCCCTCAGCGCTTCAAGTGCACGCTCCTGAGCCAGCCGGCGCGGCATCTTTTTACTTCGTGAACGTTTCCCGGCCGCTTCCTGCTCATCCTGTTTTTCCTGCGCCAGGCGCAGTACGGCACCAAGGCGTTTGTTATCGACGATCTCACCCTGATCCACACAGGCCAGCTTGTCGAAAACCTGATAACTCAGCTCCCGCTGAGCATAGCGGAAGCAGATCCTGCCGTCAGGATATTCAAACACGGTGATTTTTTCACCTGCGATGCGGGTGTTCGCATCTGAAGGGTCGATAAGATAGAGCATTTTATCGTATTGAAAAGTCAGAGATTTTGATAACTTCCGCTGGTCCTGCCAGGCAAAGACATCGTCCAGTTCACCCGGTGACAGGCCTGAAGGACGATGCAGATCCTTCGGATACTTTGGCGGTCGCGAAAATCGGCGGTTAAAGTCATCGATAAAGCCGGTTACCCAGCGGTTCGCTTCGCTGATGGAGCTGATATTGTGCAGCCGCATCTCCTTGACCAGCCGGTCCTGCAGAGTCTGGTTCGCACGCTCAACGCGCCCCTTAGCCTGGCTGCTGTTGGCGCAGATCAGCTCAATGCTCAGATCGCGCAGCGCCCGGCCAAACTGCGTGGTGCCACTGCGGCGTGTCTCCGTTCCGTTAACGCGGAAAACGGCGTGCTTGTCACTGTAAAATGCGACGGGTTTTCCATGAACATCAATGTACTCACGCGTTGCCGTCATATAATCGAACGCAGACTCTGAATCACAGAAACGCAGGTGCATAAGGCGGCCGGTCGCATCGTCAACGTACACGAGAAGGCAGCACTTCGGCGCGCGGTCCTCAAACCAGGCATGGTGATCCGTCCAGCTGAACCAGTTCGCCGAGGCAGTCGCGCCGGTGTCTCGGCTGATAGATGTGTGCCTGTCTTCGTGAGTGAGGCCGCCAGAGCCCGTCTGAAATCATCCAGTTGCGGACAGTCTCAACGGAAACCGGAATGCCGTGTCGTTCGAGAAGCTTCTCGGTGGCCAGCGTTGGACCAAAATCCGCGTGGTGTTGCCGGATCAGATGCAAAGCGGCGCAGCGTAAATCTTCGGGAATGCGGTTGTTGCCGGGACGCCCGCGACGTTCTGATACAATCGACGCCGCGCCATGTTCACGATAACGCCGCAGAACGCGCTGAACCTGACGAACGGTGAGTTCGAGAAGGCGCGCAGCTTCACGCTGCAGCAGAGTGTGGTCGTGAACGCGCTGAATGATGCCGAGCCGGTATAGATCCTTATCTGTCATGGTCACCAACATAAAGTCTGCATCCTGAGCTGAGCCTGAGGAGATTTAAGATTAGTTCAGGGACGACATCTGTGAATTGTTCCGTACGACATTAGCGTTTTGGAGTAACAATATAAGTTCGCAAAATACTTATTATGTTAAATAACTTGTACGCACCTGTATGTTCTTCGCTAGGATGCTAATAGTCGAAAAATCTAGCCGGTGGCGGATAACTATTTTCGACTATCACCCTTTTATAAAATCGCTATGAGTCGCTGGGATCCTTAACTTAAAAAGGTAGTTTTGCAAGCAAGCTGTTTACTTTTTGAGTATCGGCAGGATGCAGTTTTAAATACCGTTCACATGCCAGACGGACATATTGATAGCAGGCTTCTTCGCTCACAATGACTGTCTCCGCCTCCGAAGGCGGGTAACCTACAGCAAACTCTACACCCTCAAAATGTTCGCTTTCGTCGAAACTGTTCATGTCGGGAAAATTACAATAAGCCCCATCAGTGTTAAAACCAACCTGACCAACAATATGTTCGATAACTTCCAGAAAATTCCTGCTAGATGACATGATGTTGAAATAGCCTACAACAATCTCGTTCAGACCCGAGTCAACATCTGACATGTCGAATAAGTTTTTACTCATTTCCATCTATTAAATGCCTCAGTTTGGGTGGAAGTTGCGTACCCTACCCGTGGTTTTATCAACATATATCCTGAAGCTAACACCGCCTGATATAACATTTGCTGTACCATTCGGACTATTCATCGCTTCCTTAAAACCATTAGCAGCGGCCTGCTGCCCAAGATCTAGAATTTGTTGATCGGTAAATATCTTTGGGTCGTAAATGGTTTTGGTTTCCGGTGATGGTTTATATTCACCAGTCAAGCTCCCATCCCTATTCTTCGTGGGTATCAGATATTTCACCTCCGTAATGCCATTCACGCCCGTTGGAGTTTCACTGACTATCTTCACGTTATACTCTTTGGCTGCATCATAAAACGCATTCGCATTATGACCGCCTGAGATCCCGTTTTTCTGTGTAAATCCTTCGACAGTTGCCAGATGCTTTGGCTGATTAATGCTGAAATTTATACCCGATGGATAAACTACAACGTTCTCTGCCAGCGCGCTGAGTTTGCTCACGGCCGCCGAACCTATCACTGACGTCATCGATGCTGCAACGGTCTTCATACCATCATAGGTTTCGATGTAATTCTCAGCCGTGGCTTTGTCCACGCCAAGCTGAGCCATCGCATAATTCACCATTGCATCTTTGACCTGCTGTTGATTTTGGGCATCAACACTGGTGATATCAAGTAAGTTAACTATCGCGCCATAAGCATCAGCATACTGTTGGCTAGCCCTTGAGTTATAGTTGCCTGTCGTTTCGTACTCTGTTTTAGCTGCAATCACTTGCAATCTTGCATTAGCGCAACCTGAACTTGCGGCTTTACCATTACCGCAGGCATTGATGACTGCAAGATCGCGGCTTATATCCAACTCCATTAACTCAGCAACTTTTTTTTCAGCCGCTGCACGTTCCTCAGGATCCTTGCTGTTTTTAAGCTTTTGTTTTGCTATCTCCAGCTCTGACTTTTCATTTAAACTCAGATAATTGTTTACAACCTCTGTTTTGCCCGCGAATGCACCACTGCCTGCCCCTGTGCTGCCATCAATTGCTCCCCCAGCTGTAGCGCTCGCCAGAGTGACAATGTTAGCAATCAGCATTTTATCGTCTGAAGACAATTCAGAAGCATCCTTGCCGAATAGCAACTGGCTAAGTTTATTCTCGTAGCTGAGCAACCCAGCCGTCAGGCCGCCAGCAGCACCACCGATGCCGCTCCCACCCTGCGCTTTAGCAATCAGACCCGATGCCAGCGTATGCAGCAGTACACGCATTGGCTCATTACCCTGCGACACCTGCTTGACCAATTGCGCCATCAGTGGCGCGGCACCTGCCGCGATGGCCCCGCTGACGTTGCCGCCCGCCAGCCCGGCAAACAGTCCGCTGATGGCCTGCGCCGCAATCTGCAGGTCAGAACCGATGCCGTACTTCTCTTCAACTTTCTGATCAAAATCATCGAGCGTTTTTTTCTTATCCGCGTCTGAGAGTCCGTTGAACGCGGCATCGGTTTTAAGCTTCTCTCTCTCCTGCTCTTTCTCCTGCTTCTTGAGCGCGTCGAAGGTTTGCTGGATAGCCTGCTGCCCCAGAACCGCCATTTCCCGCTGAATGGCAAGACTGTCTTCCGCTTTCTGCGCATCAAACTTATCCTTCAGCGCATTCTCCGCTGCGGCAGTGTCGCGGCTGATTTGCGATACGTCCTGCTTCTGGGCATCCGGGTTGCGGATCTCAATCGTGCCCGGCGAGATGGCGCTGTATGTCGTTGAACTGGCGCTGTCTTTCGTCTGCTGCAGCGTACCCATGGGCGGCGAGTTGCCGCCCGACGGCTGGGGCTGCCCGGATTTCGGAATGTTGTTGATAAAGCTGTCAGACGCTGGCGTGGTGGTTTTTCCCATGCTGCCGCTGACGGCCACGCTGAAGCCATTGCCGCCTGAATTGGCGTGGTTTTCAATATCGGTCCAGCCGAGCGTACCGGTGCTGAGGTGGTTTTTGTCTGGCGTTGCGGAGGAGGCGATGACCGCGCCATCCAGCTGCGTATGGTTGCCGACGTAAATGTTGTAGCCACCGTCACCCGCGCTGATGCTGCTCTGCTGCTGTACAGAATCAAAATCGTTATAAATTTTGCTGCCGCTCATGCTGGCGCTGCCCTCCACCGGCACGCCCGCACAGATAGGCGGCACGCAGATGCTGGCGCTGAAGCCGGATGAGCTCTGATGACTGTCGTAGCTCGCACGATCCTGCTGGCTGGCAATCTCCAGGTTGCGGCCCGCATCGAGGTCAACGTGATGACCGTTGAGGTTCGCGCCTTTCAGCGTGACGTCCTGACCGGCTTTCACCGTCAGGTCGCCCGCTGCGTTCACTTCACTGTTGTGGTGAGTAATGCTGCTGCCGTTGCCGTTTGCACTGTTCTGGCTGGCGGCCAGCTCAATGGAGAAGCCGTTCTGGCTGCCGCCGAGGCCAAAGCCCACGCCGACGCCATACTTGCTGCCGCCGCTGCTCGATTTCTGGCTGCTGCTGTCTGTGGCGCTGCTCAGAGCGATATCGCGGCCCGCACTCAGGGAGACGTTATCACCGCTGATTTTGACGCCTTCGCCGGTGATGTCCTGCTTCGCCGTGACCGCTACGTCGCCGCCCGCTTCGAGTACGCTGCCGCTCTGCTGCGTGCTGCTCTGCTCCACGGACTGATGGCTGCTGCCTGCGGTGGCGCTGACCGTGACTTTGACGGCGGCGGTGTTCTGGGTATAAGCCGACAGCGCGGTCATGGCCGCCTGCGCGGCATAAATCGCCTGCAGACGTGGATCGTCACTCTGTTTGTGCGACTGAGCGAGCTTGTCTGCCGCCTGTGCCATGCTCACGCCGTAGCCGGAGACCTGCGCGGTGATGCCATACTGCGAGGATTTACTGCTGCTGCTGGCGTCGTGCGTATCTTTCGCCGGGTCGAGGTGGATGTTTTCGCCATTGACGTTCAGCGCGTTTCCGGCATAAACGTCTGCGCCCTGCAGGTTGACGTCTTTAGCCGCATTAACGGTCACGTTACCCAGCGTACTGACGATGCCGCTGCGCACGGTGTTCTGCTGCGTGCCCGCGCTGGCGTTTTTCCAGCTGTTGTGGCCCACGCCCACCGTGCCGCTGTAGCCGTCGCCGCCCAGATCGCCAATAGCATGATCTGACCCGCTGGCCGACGCCTGCTGGCGGTCTTCCCCCGCGACGACGCTGACGTTACCCTGCTCCGCGTTTAGCGAGACGCCGGTGGTGCCGGTCAGCGTTGAGCCGGTAATCGCGATGTCGCCTTTGTGGCTGGTCACGTCAACGCTGCCAGCGGTAATCGATGACGTGTGCTGTGTGAGTATGCTGCTGTCGCCGCTCATCTGGCTGTTTTTTGAGCCGTAGTTGGTGCCCGCCGAACCGTTGTTCGGTGAACCGCCGCCGCTGCGCGCCAGCGCACCTATTGAGGCGGAGGTCGTCGCCGACCAGTTCTTGCTGCTACTGCTGCTGGCCGCCTTCTGACTGTCGGCGGCGCTGGTGATGTCGATATTGCGCGTGGCGTCCAGCGAGGCTTTACCGCCAGCGTTCAGGCTGCTGCCTTCGACCAGAATGTTGCCGGTGGCCGTATCCGCATCGCCACGGGCCTTCAGCGTCAGGTTGCCGGTAGCATTCAGCGTGCTGCCACTCTGATAGACGCTTTCAGTGTTCTGGCTGGCTTTGCTGTCTGAACGACCATAGGTCAGACCCGGTGCGGGTGAATCCAGCGCGCTGGCGCCAAACTCGTTACCCACCTGCTTGACCTGGTCGTACACAGAGCTGGTGTTGCTCATGATGTCGCGCAGGTTGCGCACCGTGTCCAGCGGCCCCAGGTTCAGGCTCAGGCCAAACCCGCTGCTTTTTGACTCCTGTTTCGCGGTTTCGCGTACCTGATCCTGACCCGCCACGATGGCGATGTTCTTCGCCGTTACGCTGATGTCGCCGTTCTGACCGCCTGCGACCACGTCACTGCCCTTAATCAGCGCGTTGTTGCCTGCCGTCAGGGTCACCGCACCGTTGCCTGCGCCCACCAGGCTGCGCGCATCGCTCTGCGTGACCTGCTCGCCGTTGCGCTCGCTTTTCGCCGACTGTTTGCCGTAGCTGAGACCGAGGCCGCCGCCCATCAGCCCGCTTTTCTTCACCTCTTTCAGGCTGTAGGTAGAATCGGTGTTGGTGGCGGTAACGATATTCAGGTCATGGCCTGCGCTGAGTGCGACGCCTTTGTCACCGGCGATTGAAGAACCCTGTACGGTGAGGTCATTGCCCGCAATCACGGAGACCGTGTTTCCGCTCAGCTGCGAGGCCTTTTCGCGGGTGACGCTGTCTTCCTGAATGGTGTGCGTAGTGGTCTTTTTGAGGAAACCTTTTTTGGTTTTGGTCTCTTCGCGGTACGCATAGTCGCTTTCGGTCGCGGTGGTGAGATCCACGTTACGACCGGCTTTCAGAGACAGGTCCTGGTCAGCTGTGATGTTACTGGCCTGGCTGATGATGTCGCGACCAGCCGTAAGGGAAGTGCTGCCCTTGCCAGTGATTTCAGTACCCTGCTGGCGCGCAGTTTCGTTGATAATGATTTTATTGCTGCTGCGTTCGCTGTTGCCGGAACGATTCTCTTCTGCAACGAGGCTAATGTCACGACCAGCATGCAGTCCGATATTCCCCTCAGCCACCAGGGCTGCCGCCTGGCTTGTCAGATCCTGCCCGGCATTTAATGTCAGATTGCCGCCGCTGGACACCATCGTGGGCGCTGCAATGGAGCTATGACTTTCTTTATTGCCGATTTGATCATGGGCGCTGGACTGCTGAGATTTTAAATCGAGGTCATTCCCCGCCTTCAGCGACATGTCCTTGCCTGAATTAAGCTGCCCTGACTCGACTGAAAGGTTTTTGCCTGCATTAATCGTTAATGCCGAACCTGCGGATAGCGTACTGCCTACCGCTGCGGTGCTGGCGTTATCACGATTGCGGTTTTTAAAGTTACTGTTGACAGTATTCGCGCCGAGCCAGACATCATTCACTGCCTGAATTTTCAGGTCATTGTCAGCCTTTAGCAGAGAGGCTGTGTTGAGCAGGCTGTCACCAGCCACCAGAGAGAGATTACCTGTAGAGGTAATGGCTGCCTGATTTCCCTGCTCTGTAATGGCGTATTTACTCCAGATTGAGTTATTGCTGGTATTGGAGGTGTTCGTCAGGTTAATAATATTTCCACCGACGCTTTCAAGTGCCACCTGCTTGCCACTTATGGTTGAGCCAATGTTATTGATATTTCCCAGGGCACTCAGGTTTAAGCCTTCGCCCGCCGTAATCAGGCTGCTGTTAATATTCTCAATTTGTGTCTGACTGGTCAGCGCGACATTCTGTGTCGCGGCAATGGTGCTGCCGTTATTGCGGATATTGTCTGCCGTCAGTGTGACGTTATTGCCTGCAATCACGCTGCCGTTGGCCACGGTGGCATCTTTAGGTGACAGGTAAAGTTTCGGCACCATCACCGTCTGGCCATTTATCGTCGCTTGCTCCCACCACAGTATGCTGTGATCGAGTGCAGCTATCTGTTCAGCATTCAGAGATATACCGAACTCTAATCCCAGAGATTGCTGTGCTTTCGCTGCGTTATCCATCAGATAGGACATCTGTTCCAGATCGGAACCCATACCGTTGATATAGTGGTTCCCGGTCTGGCTCAATAGCGCATTGCTGACATAACGGGTATCAAACGCCGCATCGCCAAGAAAGCGATAATCCTGCTCCGGTTTGAGCTGCAAACGATCCAGCAAATAAGAAGACCCAAGGAATTGACCGGCATCGGTATAGGCGCTTCGCGTCTCAGCCGGAGCGGCTGAAGGCTGGCGATGAAGCAGGGTATTGAGATCGCTAAACAGGGTCTGATCGAGATTTCCCAAGCCATTTAGTTTCGGGTTAACGGTGATCAAATAGGGGCTGGAAGGATCCTGCGACACCGTAAAGTAGCCATTCTGCGTTTCCGGAATCGGATAGGCGCTGGTATCGACTTTCTGCCCCTCGGGAAGTCTTCCGGGCTGCGGTATAAATGCATCGTCTGAGTTACCAACCAGAGTAATTTTTTTGCCGCCGGTTTGCAGGGCTACCGTTTTGTCAGTAATGGTATTCAGCCCCCTGACCGCTGTATCAGACGACACAAGGGCTCCTCCGCCATTCACGGTTTGCACCGCACGTGAAACCTGGTCGATCCAGTCAGGGCTGCCCACGGCGACGGCTGAGGCTTGCTCAAGACCAAGACGTTGCAACCCATTGCTGAACTCAGCGTGAGCCAGACTGGCTATCGCTGGTGCGTTAAGCGTTGGCGTAATGGTGCCACGAACATCGCTCGATTCACTGTTATTAACGACAGAGGTAAAATTAGCGCTGACGTTGCCATTCGCCTGAATAACACCGCGAATCGCGGTGGTGCCTTCAGTTCGATAACTATCTGTAGCGGTAAAGTTGATTGTATCAACAAATAAATCTGGGTCAGGATAAAGCGTGTTGCTGTAAGAGTAACCGGGCACGCCTGTTGGCATATTTTTATATGTGGCTACCGCATCATTGACCGGGTCCAGCGTATAGGTTCTGTAAACCGTCTGACTGCCTGAAAGATAAGATTGGTTATTTAATGTTGTTCCTGAAAGAGATAAAGATTTCCCTGCCAGCAAATAACTACCCAGGTTATCTAATGTCTGCGCTGTGCCTGATAAATTTCCTCCAGCACTTATTCTTCCGGCCGTTCCCGACGTTACCGTTGATGAGTTCACGCGGGATACCGCGACTTCAGTTTGAGTTACACCCTCGCGCAGATCCGCAATCGTGCCGTCAAGAACGCGATTTTGATCGCCAATGATTCTAAAACCAAAATTCAGAAATCTGACCTGGTCCGGGGAAAAAAACGTATAAGGAATCGCATAGGTGCCTGGTTGAGGTGAGGTGAAGCTGTTAGCCAGATTTTCTGTAGTGGTTGTACCGGGCTGAATTGACAGCCACTGGTTGGTCAAATGGCGCGTGTTTAACAGTATGTCACCAGACGTTGTTTCAATTGTGCCCGAGGTGTTGATGATTTCAGCGGTCTGATTTCCCGCTGCATCTTTCTGCATCAGGAGATTATTGCCAGCAAGGATATTACCCTGCTGGTTTCGGATGCTGTTGGCAAAAAGATACAGATTCTGCCCGGCATACAGCAGCGCGGTGTTCACAATGCTGCCCGGTGAGGTGATGGTGAGATTGCCGCTCGTACCGGTAAAGCCATTCAGCGCCACATCGCTGCGGCTGGTCAGCACAACATTGCCTCCCCCCTGCAGTGTGCCTGCGCCGTTCATCGTGATGCGATTGCCGCTCAGGCTGCTGTCGCCGATGCCGGTGGTGAGCTGCCCATTGTTCGACAGATCGCCGCTTGCGTTCAGTGTCAGTGCCTGCCCCTGTAACGTGCCCTGGTTGTCAATCGCACCATTGCTGCTGATGCTGAGACGGCCGCCTGCGGCCAGCGTGTTGCGGGTGGTAAAGCCGTTAATCAGTTTCAGCGTCGCGTCGCCCAGCGCCACCACCTGTCCAAGCTGATCAAATCCCGTGCTTTCCAGCAGCAGATTGCCGCCGCTGAACAGCTTACCCGCGGCCAGCTGGGTCACATTTGTCGCTTTGACATTCAGCTGACTGGCGCCGAGCAGCGTGCCGCTGTTGGTGAGTTGCGCATAGTTCACCGCCAGGTTCCCGCCCTGCGCGGTGCCCTGGTTCTGCAGGCTGTTGCCGGTGAGTGTCGCCTGCTGGTCTGCCATCAGCGTGCCGCTGTTGCTGGCGCTGGCCGCGTTGAGGACCAGCTGAGAAGCCTGCAGCCAGCCGCTGTTGACCAGCTGTGGCGCGTTCAGCGTGAGATCCGCCGAAGAGAGTAACTTGCCGCTGTTGCTGGCCAGGCCGCTGGTGGTAATACGGCTGGTGGCACCCTGGATCACGCCGTAGTTATAGAGTTCGGGCGCGGTCAGCGTCAGGCCGTTCTGACTGAGCAACGTGCCGCTGGCGTTATTGGTGAGGCGTCCGCCGGCGTTGAGCTGCAGGCTGCTGTCGCCCTGCATGCGCCCGCTGTTGGTGACGCCGTCGCTGCTGAGTAACAGATCCTTACCCTGCATGCGGCCCGCGTTATCCACGGTGGCTGCATGCACGTCCAGCGTGCCACCGCTCAGCAGCACCGCGTTTTGCTGCTGCGTCAGCGCGCCCGTCAGGGTGGTGGTCAGGCCTTCAACGCCCGAAATCTCACCGCTGTTGTTCAGCGTCGTACCCTGCAACGTGAGGTTGCGGGCAATCCACTGCCCCTGGTTTATGAAACTCAGGGCATTGAGCGCGGCGGTGCCATTGGCGGAGATTTTGCTGCCCGCGTCAGAGGTGAGCGTGTCGCTCAGATTCAGCTGCAGGTCGCCGGCGCTCTGAATGGCACCGCCGTTGGCGAGGCTTGTGGCATCCAGCAGGATCTGCTGTCCCTGCCAGGTGCCGTTATTCGTCACGGCGTCACCGCTGATGTGCAGCGTGCCCTGCGTCAGCAGCTGGCCGCCAGCATTGTTCATCAGCACGCGCGCGGGCTGAGCCTGAACGGCAAGCAGGCGGAACCCCTGGATGGGTGCCGGGCCGAGAGTGAGTGACTTCAGGCCAATCAGGCTGCCCTGATTGGTGACGCTGGCGGGGCGGATGGCGAGCGCATCACCCTGTACCGTACCGCTGTTGTTAAGCGAACTGCCGCTGAGCGTGACGCCTTTTTCTGCCAGCAGTTTGCCGCTGTTATTCAGATTCTGCGCGCCAATCTGCGCTGCGCCCTGAGACAGCAGCCCACCCTGATTATTTAGCTCCCCGCTGACCGATGCCGTGAGGTCAGCGCCGCTCAGCAGCGATCCCTGATGCTGCCAGCTTCCCGCACTGACATTGACGCCCTCACCCTGCAGCGTACCGGAAGTCTCCAGCGTGCCGGCATTCAGCTGCAGCGCTCCCCCGGTCAGAGTCTGACCACCCGCTGACTGAACCAGACGGTCAGATGCCTGCGCATCAAGCGCCGTCGTGCCCTGCCACAGCCCCTGATTACTCAGCGAATCCCCGCGAAGCGTGAGGCTGTCCGCCATTATCTTTCCGCTGTTCGTCAGGCTGCCGGCTGATATGCTGGCATCTCCAGCGGACAGCAGGCTGCCGTTGTTGTCCAGCAGTGTGTCCGAGGTGCCGCTCAGGGAACCGGTGCCGTTGATGGTGCCGCTGCTGGACAGTGAGGTGAAGTGATAGCCAAGGTTTTTGCCCTGCCACACGCCTGCGTTACTGGCCGTCCCTCCCTTCAGGGAGAGTTCGCCACCGCTGACAAGCTGCCCGTGAAGCAGGTTATCGAACTGGGCAAACTCTGCGCTTAGCAGCGCGTCACCCTGCAGCAGGCCCTGGTTCTGCAGCTTCGCGCCAGAGGTTTTGATCTGCTGTGCGGCAACGGTTCCTGCGTTATTCAGGGTGTTGACCTGAAGATCGGCCTGCTGCTGTGCCAGCAGCAACCCGCCCGCACTGTTGTCCAGCGCCCCGTCCAGGTCCACGTTCAGATTGCTTGCCGTGATGCGACCGCTGTTGCTGACGTTGTGTCCGGTCAGACTCAGGTCGCCTGTCACCTGCAGCAGGCCGGCGTTGGTGAGCGTGACGGGTGCAAGGGAGAGCGAATCACCGGTGATCAGCTCGCCGGTGGCGGTATTCGTAATGTCCGCGCTGCTGAGCGAGAGCGCGCTGTTGCCCTGAAGCAGGCCTGAGTTAGTCAGCCGGGGTGCCATGAGGGTCAGGCGGTCTGCTGCCAGCGTCCCGCTGTTACTGAGCTGGTTGCTGAGCAGGTTCATCGCCTGTTCGCTTATCAGCTTTCCGCTGTTATCCAGCGCACCACTGACACTCGCACTGAGCCCGGAATCCGCACGCGCGCTGCCGGCGTTCTGCCAGCTTTCCAGTTTCAGGTCGAGCTGATCCGCCTGGATGCTGCCCTGGTTGTTCAGCGATGAGCCCTGCACGTCTGCCTTGCCGGCCGTCAGTAATTGCCCGTTGCCTTTATTGACGAGCGTATCGCCCTGCAGCGTCAGGGCATTGGTCCCCTGCATCAGCCCGCTGTTGACCAGATCCCCCTGCAGCGTCAGCGCCTGTGCAAGCAGCCAGCCGCTGTTGTCGGTGCTCCCCGTTATCCCGATGTGCTGCTGGCCCAGTATCTTGCCGCTGTTAGTTAACGTGCCGGCAGTAATCGTTGCATCCCCTTCACTCAGCGCATTGCCGCTGTTCTGCCAGTCGCCTGCGGTCAGGTCAAGCTGCTGACCCTGCATCTGACCGCGGTTATCCAGCCGATCCTGCTTCAGCGTCAGCTGACCGCCGCTCAGCACGGTTCCGCTGTTGGTCAGCTGCTGTCCTGTCACCTGCAGCGACTGTTTGCCCTGCAGCGTGCCGCTGTTCTCCACGGTGTTGCTGCTGATAGCAAGCTGGCCGGCGGCTATCTGCCCGGCATTGGAAAGACTGCCGTTTTTCAGCTGCACGGCGTTATCCGCCAGCAGCAGGCCACCCTGCTGATTGCTGAGAGTGTCGTTGTCTGCCGTGATATCAGTGGCGCTGATTTCTCCGGCGTTGGTCAGCGTGCCGCCGCTCAGGTTCAGGGCCGTACCGCTGGAAATCAGCCCGGCGTTGTTCAGCTCCGGCAGATCGAGCCCGAAACTGTTATCAGAGCTGACGGTGCCGTCGGCCAGGTTCGTGAGGCGCTGACCGCTGAAGCGGAGCGCCGTCGTCCCCTGAATCAGGCCGCTGTTGTCGGTTTCACCGCTGCTGAGCTGCAGCGCCTGCTGGCTGAATAGGCTGCCGGTGTTGTTCAGGCTGCCTGTTGTTAACGTCCCTTCCGCCAGGCTCAGCACCTTTCCGCTGTTCAGCCAGTTGCCTGCACTGACATTCATCAGCCGGCCCTGAAGTGAACCCGCGTTATTAAGCCCGGCGGTATCCAGCGTCAGCTGGTCTTCACTGAGTACGGTCCCGGTGTTAGTCAGCTGCCGGCTTTGCGTCTGCAGCGTCTGTTTTGCCTGCAGCGTGCCGCTGTTACTGATGGTGTCGCTGTTGAGGGTCAGCCCGACGGCGGACATTTTCCCCTCGTTGGTGAGCTGCTGGTTGTTCAGCTGCAACGCCTGCCCGGCGAGCAGCGAGCCGCCCGACTGATTCAGCACCACCGCGTTAAACACGCTGAGGTCTGCCGCGTTAATTTCTCCCGCGTTAATCAGCCTGTCGCCGCTTAGCGTCAGCGTGGTGCCGCTGCTGATGAGGCCGCTGTTACTGAGAACCGGCAGGTTGAGCGTGAAGGCATTATTGGAACTGAGGGTGCCGCCGCTGAAATTGTTCAGGCTGCTGCCGCTGAAGCTCAACGCACTGGTGCCCTGCAGCATGCCGCTGTTATCGGTCTGAGCGCTGCTGATATCCAGCACAGGCGCAGAGAACACGCCCTGATTGAGAAGGCTGTCGCTCACCGTCGTCAGGCTGCGGGTCGCGGCGACGCTCGCGCCCTTACTGTTCTGTAACGTACCCGCTTTGACGCTGATGGTACTCGCGGCCAGCGCGCCGCTGTTGTTCAGCTGGCGGGTATCGGCGGAAAGGCTGTCAGCTGCGGTGAACTGACCGCCGTTGCTGATGTGGTTCTGAGCCTGAAGCTGAATGCTGCTGCCGGCGTTGGCGCGGGTGGATTGATCCGCAGTCAGAGTCACCCCGCTCAGCCGGATGTCACGACCCGCCGTCAGGCTGGTGCCGCCGGTGGTCAGGTTGCCCTTCGCCGTCACGGCGATCCCGGCATCGCTGAGCAGGGTTCCCTTACCCAGCGAGGCATCCTGCTGTGCACTGACGTTGATTTGCCCGGTGGCTTTGTTATCACCGTTCAGCGCAACCGATGCGCCATTCGCCGTCAATGCGCCGCTGCTCAGGCTGTTACTGAGCGTCAGTTTACCGTTCGCATCCAGCTGAATATCGCCCTGCTTCGCGGCCAGGTTGCCCAGGTTCACTCCCACGCCCTTCTCGCTCGACACCAGATGGATGCGGTTGGCGTACATGCCGCCCAGCGCACCTGTATCGACCGCCACCGACGGCACCGCGCCCTCGCCGGCTATCGGTGTGACTGAACCGTTCGCGCCCACGCGGTTGGCCCCCACGGTGACAGACAGATCTTTCGCGTGGATCCCGGCGTTGATCTCGGTGGCGCGCGCGACGATCGACACCGCGTCGGCGCCGCTGCCGTCCAGCCCCTTACCTTCAACGGTGACCGAGCCCTTGGTGACTTCCAGCGAAGAGAGGTTGCCGTTTGCATCCAGCTGCGGCTTCCCGGTGGTCAGCGTGACGTTCGGCGTGTTGATAAAGCCGCAGCCGTTACAGGTAATGCCGTAAGGGTTTGCCACCATCACGTTGGCCGCTTTGCCCGCCACCTCGGTATAGCCCTGCAGCTGAGAGCGGTTCGCGCCCGTCACTTCGTTAATGATCGCCTGCGCTTCGTGCCCGGCTTTCAGGTTGGGGTTGTTCTGGATCAGGCCGCCGAGCTGTGTCTGATTGAGCTGACCAGTGGCATTGTTGAGGATCAGCCCTTCCTGGCCGACGTTGTACTGCTGGTACTGGTTGTGCGAGACGCCGGCTGCGTTAGGCGTGGCGATGTTGACCACCGGCACGCCGTTGCCCGCCGCATCCATCTTCGTGCCGGGCGTCACAGGGGTGATTTGTGCGGCGACGACCGGCAGCATGGGCTGCACCGCCACCAGATAACAGATGAGATAGCTCAGCGCGCGACGGGCGAGGGAAACGGGTTGACGATCGTCCATAATCTTTGCCTCTTAGAAAACCAGCCCGACGCGGGCGTAAATGCTGACGTGATCCGGCTGCAGATGACCGGGATAGCTGAGCGGAATACCCACGGTGTACTGGGTAAAGAAATAGCGACTGCGGGTGCTGATGCCCACCGCGCTGCCCCACAGCGTGCCGGTGGACTCGCGGTTCTGCGCGTCGATCTTCAGCCAGCCGCCGTCGACGGCGGCCAGCGCGCTGACCTCGCCCATCACCGGCAGCGTGAACAGGCTGTAGTCCAGTTCGTTGCGCAGGTAGCCACCGGCATCGCCGGAGAGGTACTGCTCCTTAAAGCCGCGCACCGAGCTTTCGCCGCCAAGCGTCAGGCGCTCGCTGCCGTAGAGCCGATCCGGCGACCACTGGCCGTAAACGCTGCTGAGCCACCACAGGCTGTTCGTCAGCGGACGCTGGAAGCTGGCGCTGAGGCTCCACTTGCGGAACTGCGCTTTCGGCAGGTCGCCGCTTTTGCCGTCATCGCTTTCGGCATCAAACCACGGCATGCCGCGGCTGAAGGCCGGATTGAGCGTGGCCACGCCGCCGAAGATTTTCTGCGTGTGGTTGAGGCCGAACTGCAGGCTGGTGATTTTGCGGCTGCTGCTGGTGAGCAGCGTGTTATTCAGGAAGTTGTGGCTGGTGTAGTGGTTCAGGCCGAATTGGACGCCGGTTTTGATGTCCCCGTTGCGGAACAGTACCCAGGAGCCGTTCAGGCGGTGCGCGACGTTGTCACCGTTGCTGAGCCAGGTGAAATCATTGTTGATGAAGCTGCTGTGATAGCTGCTCCAGCTGTAGCTGTAGTCGATCAGGCCGTAGCCGTACGGCACGCTGACGCCCGCCTGCAGGCTCTGCGCGTCGCGCCACTGGCTGAAGGCGCTGCTGCGCGCGCCGCTGATAAACCAGCGGTCGGCGAGGCCCAGCAGGTTGTTGCCGGTGAGCGAGGCGTTCAGCTGGCCCACGCCAGTGCTCTTCTGTCCGCTGTTATCAAAGCCCAGCGAAGCGCTGAGCGGAAACTCCGGTTTTGCCGTGAGGTTCACGACGGAATATCCCGCTTTAGGCGACGGCTGAATTTCAATCTGCACCGGCGTTGAGCGTACGCGGTTAATCTGCTCCATGCCCTGCTCAATATCGCGCAGGTTAAGCATCTTCCCTTCCAGGCCGGGAAACGCCATTAACAGCGCGCGCGGGTGCTGCCCGTCGAGGCGTATTTCGTCGAGCTTCCCTTCCAGCACCGGAATAACCAGCTCACCGGAGGATAAATCCTGTTCGGTTAAAAACGCGCGGCTGGTAATATAGCCGCGCTGCATATACCAGTCTGAAATGGCGTGGACCAGCGAATTAATTTCCGTTAAGTTCAGGCAGCGGTCAATATAGGGCGCAGTGATATTCTGCTGTTGGCTCTGTGAGAGTAAAGACGCATTGCGGATGACGATATGATGGACGGGGAAACACGGGCTGGATGCACTTAAACCGCCATCCGGTGCGGCCTGCGGGGCGACAGCGTTCCACAGCGCATCGCGCTGGTTCTGGTCCTGCTGCAGACGCTGTTGCTGCTGATTCTGGATGTAATCGCGGTCGCCCGGATTTAACGGTGCCGCTATTGCTGAAGCAGTTAATAAGCTGACGCTCAGCGCCAGTAACTTCCCTGTATGTGCCATCATAAAGACTTAAGTGAAATTGATTGTAAATTTTTTGTAAGCTTGTTTGTGCAGAATATCACCTAAACAATCAGAAAGTTCCTGATGGCGCTATAAAACGAGAATGGGATTTATATTTAACTTAGTGAAGGGTTATTTGTCTGATTAACTCAAATATAAAGTTGATGGTTTTAGGTTGCAGACAAGAGGAAATATTTATTTGTATTATTTGTATCGTTCTGATTAGCAACTGCACTGAAATAAAGCGCGCAGCGTGTCTGATTGATTAGTAATAGCGTAGCGTAAGCATCTCTGAGAACAGCAAATTGAGTCCCTCACGTGCCCGTCGGAAGGTATCCGTTCTTCAGGCCGGCAGGCTTTTGGGCTTCGCCTGAGATGGGATTTTTAGCGGTTACCGCTGTATCGAAGTGATGAATTGTCGGGGAGCGCGCGAGTGCCGGTGCATGCATGCGCACACCTCTTCTCGTGAGCAACGTTATTGCTAGCTTTTTAAACAGCGTCTGGCATTTAGTGGTCACTTACGGCCGGAAGGCACTCAAAATGGCGGGCTGTTCAGCTTCGCTAGGACACGAAGTTCAGAACATCATAATTATGTTAAATAAGGTGTTCAATGAGTTTCAGAACCTGTTCTAAGTTTTACCCATCTTTAATACATGCATTTATCTGTATCAATCAGTTTATCCCTTACACTTCTCCCCCTTTGCTAGTTCTGGAGAGCGAAATGTTAGTTTGGTAACTGCTTAAACTCTAAGCTATGTAACGTTATGATTTTAATGATTATTTTTTAATAAACTTAAATCGACTTTAGGTTTATAATAATAACAGTTTCTCTTTTGCTACCCTAGTTGATTAATTTCTCTTCGGTAAAAGGAGTTATCGCATACTTCTTGAAAAAGTATGGACTTAATCTGGGGGAGCAAATGGCAAACGGAAAAATTCTAAGACAACTTTTTAAAGCTGGAACCGTTGGGGATCCAGATGCTTTTCGTCGAGCTTCAGAGGCAATAATTGAGGAAGAACGTCAGAAGCAGCACCATTTATTAGCAAACGATCTTGAGAAAATTTTATATGGTGGCGGTAGCATTCAAGATAATAAAGTCAAAAGACCTCTGCTGACTTATGATATTCCTATAGATAAAGAACGAGGGCTACCACTATTAGACATTCGTCATCCTAGTCGCTCACTAGATGAGATTATACTGCCGGAGTCAAGTATTTCGATGATTGAGGAATTACTTGAAGAACACCGAAGAGTGGATATATTACGTAGCTTTGGTATAAAGCCATCGGGTAAAGTGATATTTTTTGGCCCACCTGGTTGTGGTAAAACACTTGCTGCCGAAGTTATAGCCTTCGAATTAGATAAGCCATTGGCTATTGTAAGACTTGATGTTTTAGTTTCTTCCTTTTTAGGTGAGACGGCAGCAAACCTTAGAAAAGTTTTTGATTTCATAGCTTCTAATAACTTTGTGGTTTTATTTGATGAGTTTGATGCCATAGGAAAAGAAAGAAATGATAATTCTGAGCATGGTGAGTTGCGTCGTGTAGTTAATGCAGTTCTTCAGATGATGGACTCGTACGATGGGTTGAGTTTAATTCTTGCTGCCACTAATCATGAAACTATTCTTGATTCAGCAATATGGCGCCGTTTCGACGATTCGATAGAGTTTCCACTACCAGATAGACAAATTCTAAATTCGCTTTTGAAACTTAAGCTCCGGGGCGTAAGACGCCAGTTTGAAACTGACGATACAGAATTACTGGATTCTTTAGAAGGTAAAAGCGGTTCTGATATTGAAAGAGTTGTGCGTCGAGCTGTAAAAAGAATGATCTTAAAAGGACAAGAATTTTTAACAATTAAAGAAATTCGAAGTGCCTTAAAAAGAGAAAACTCTCGTAATATTTAAATATAATCAAGGATGAAAAAAATTGCCAACATACAATCATCTAAGCTATTTTAGAGAAGAAATAGATAACCGACGCCGTTCTAAAACTCCACCACGCTTCGCTAAGCAAGATGACTTAGTGGGACATGGGCAAAAGCTTAATGCTTATTTTGCGAAGGCAGTATCGGTCGCAAAACAACAGGTAAAATCATCATCTGATTCCCCTTACGTTTTAAAGCTGCAGTATGATGGCGCCATGACTTTTGATAATTTGAAAGCTCATGGCTTAGAATTTATAAGCCAAGAAAGTAATCAAGTTTGCATCGTCTTTGCTACAGAGCAAGGATTAGCTACCTTCCAAGATCATATTGAAAAACTAGGTTTTTCTGATAAATCATTTACTTATAAACAGATCTTAGAAGCAATTGAAACTATTGAGAATTGGAACTGCGAAGACCGTAAAAGTTGGGCAATAAAGAACTATGGTCTACCTACTGAAGAGTTTTTCCAACTCGACGTTGAACTATGGCCGATTGATGTAATGAACCACCCATCAAGATTAAAATTATGTGGTAATTTTGAAAAATGGTTAGAATCCAACAATATTAAAAAAATTGACAGGATCAATCTTGATAGTCTATTGATGTTTCGGATAGAAATTAATTTTAGTCAAGTTGACCTAATTCTAAATCATTGTGACGTCAGATACGTTGATCTTCTCCCTGCCACAGGAATCAACTTTCCTCAACTGAATAGAGACATTACCGAACTTCCTCATTACATCCCTTCCCCGCCCCCTCACTCCTCTAAAATTTGTATTTTGGATAGTGGGATTAATACAAACCATCCGCTATTGAGATCTTCAATTGCTGAAAGTCAATCATTTATAAATGGAGAAGATGAGTTCGATGATGTTGGCCATGGGACTGCAGTTGCGGGGATAGCTTTGTATGGTGATGTTGAAAACTGTGATTCTAGCAACTACTGGAATCCTGAGGTTTGGATTTACAATGGGAAAATAATGCGTAAATGCCCATTTACCGGTAATGCAATTTACGATTCCGGTACATTGGAAAAAACCTTGAGTGATGCAGTCGAATACTTTTATGGTCAAGGGTGCAGAATATTTAATTTGTCGATTGGAAATTTAAACTCACCATATGATGGTAAGCACGTTAAAGGATTAGCATATATAATAGATGTTCTCGCAAGAAAATTTAATGTTCTTTTTGTAGTATCAACTGGTAACTTTCATGGGTCAGATGATCCTGCAGTTCCGACAGAAAGCTGGCGAGATGAATACCCTGATTATTTACTTAATCAAGCAAGCACACTTATTGATCCTGCACCTGCTCTTAATGCTTTAACTGTTGGAAGCATCGCCAAGCATAATGCAACTTTCGATAGTCAACGTTATTCTGAAATACATCAGTTATCTCCTGCCTCAGAGAATCAGCCTTCACCGTTTACACGGCATGGCCCATCAGTTAAAGGTGCATTAAAACCAGAGTTAGTAGCAGCAGGTGGGAATCTTGCGAGTCCAATGCGACATGAAGGTAATCAGTGGAAATCTGATATGAGGGGGCTTGGAGTTTTAACTCTTAATAACAAATTCCAAGGTAACACTCTATTTAAAGAAATTTGTGGGACAAGCTTTTCAGCACCTTATATTTCTCATTTGGCCGGTAGGCTTCTCAATATTTATCCAGATGCATCTGCAAATACATTAAGGGCACTTTTAGTAAACCATTCTTTCATGAACAATGCGGTTTCTGAAACATTTCCAGATGCTATGAAAACTGCTTATAAGGAAAATAAAGAGACTTATAATAGAGAAATTGCTCGTGATGTAGCTGGCTACGGTTGCGTTAGTGAAAGTGATTTATTTAAATCATCTGACCATTGCGTTGTTTTAATGAGTGAAGAGGTAATTGAAAATGACACCTGTCAATTCTTTGAACTCCCTTTACCTCCAGATTTTTTACGTTCTAAACGTTCAACCAGAGAGTTGACTGTAACATTGGCACACTCACCGGCTGTACGTACAACACGTATTGATTATACTGCTACTCAAATTTATTACAGATTAGTAAAAGGATTGTCTCTGGAAGAGGTTCAGAAGTCGTTCGATCATAAAAATCAGAAGGAACAAAAGTCAAGAAACGACGACAGCACTAACAATCGTGAAATTTCTGCCCAGCTTCGAAGTAAAGGTACAGTTCAAAGCTCCAGATGGAAATTTAAGCAGTTGAATCCTAAGTACAAATGGTTTGTGGTAGTTACCAGGCAGGATAGAGAATGGATTCATCAAGACGTCAAAGATAATGAAAAATATTCTCTGGTTATAACTGTGTCTGATCGAGAAAATGAACATGCTAAATTGTTTACAGAAATTAAGAATTTAGTTGACCAGAAAGTTAAAGTTCGAGAAGAAATACGTCAGAGAGCTTAGATTTTCACTCGCCTCATTTATCAGATTTAATTATTAAGTGAGGCATTTATTAAATTAATTGCCAAATACATCCTTACGTTGTCGAAACTACATTATGAATAATTTTACAATTGAAAATCCCTTTTTTAACTCTTTATTAGAGCCCAATATATATCATTAAGTTTTAACTACGCTCAACTTCATATAATTGGCGTTTTATGAACTTTGCAGATCTTGCCATTACTTTTTGACCCGACGCGTACTCCGGATCCTAGCCTTATATAATAAAGCTTATATAAGTCCAGACAAACCCTAAAAACCCCTGTATCATGCGGATCCGGGCCGGATCCTGAGCTCAACGGCCATTTATACGATACGGCTAGAACCGAACGCTGCGCAGCTGAGCGGGGCCGGTCGCTGGCGGTTAAAACTCCGGCATCGCTACGTGAAATCTGGCGGGCATTTGCCCTGCTCTTTCTTCAGAATTCACGTAGCGATGCCGTCATCAAAACGGGCAAATACTGAGCAGACATGAACGATATATCCGGTTTTACCGGCGTGGCCCTCTGCGGCAGCGCCGGTGACGATCTCACCGCGAAGCTGGCCGCCTTTGTCCGGCACCGCGAGGCTTTCTCACCTAATACGTGGCGCCAGCTTCTGAGCGTGATGCGGATCTGCTGGCGCTGGTCGCAGGAAAACAGCCGTTCATTTCTGCCGATGTCGCCGGAGGACATGCAGGACTACCTGTTTCACCTCCAGGCCATCGGACGGTCAACCTCGACCATCTCGGTGCACGCCGCGCTGATGTCAATGTTACACCGTAACGCCGGGCTGGTGCCGCCAACGGTATCGCCTGACGTAGTGCGTGCTAAAAAGAAAATTAATCGTACGGCCATCGTTTCCGGCGAGCGCACCGGGCAGGCGGTCCCCTTCTGCCGGCCGGACCTGAATCGCCTCGATGCGGCATGGAAGCATTCACCCCGGCTTCAGCACCTGCGGGACCTCGCCTTCATGCACGTGGCTTACGGTACGTTGCTGCGTATGAGTGAGCTGTCCCGTCTGCGGGTGCGTGACATTACCCGGTCGGCCGACGGTCGCATTATCCTCGACGTCGGCTGGACCAAGACCATTCTCCAGTCCGGCGGCATCGTCAAGGCGCTCAGTTCACGCTCATCTGAGCGGCTGATGGAATGGATAAACGCCGCCGGTCTGGCGGGTGAACCCGATGCGGTACTCTTCTGCCCGGTACACCGGTCTAACAAAATTACGTCAGTATCTGAAGTGCCCATGAGTGCGCCCTGCCTGGAAGATATCTGGCGCCGCGCAAGACATCAGGCGGGTGCAAAAACACCCCTGAAAACGAACAAGGGACGCTATTCCAGCTGGAGTGGTCACAGCGCGCGCGTCGGGGCCGCGCAGGATATGGCCAGAAAGGGCATTTCGATCGCTCAGATCATGCAGGAAGGCACCTGGACTCAGACCCAGACGGTTATGCGGTATATCCGTATGGTCGAAGCTCATAGAGGCGCAATGGTAGCGCTCATGGAAAATGATGATGATTAGCAGGATACCTTCTGCACAGGCCTGACTGAACCTGTATGCCGTATGCTCTGAATGAAATTTTTCGATGCGGCTGGTAATATTCGTCTTCCGTTACTGGCTTCAGCTAAGGATGTCGTTAACAGCACGAAGGAGAAAGAATGGCGGTTGATAAAAACGGATACATCACCGAACCTGCCTTCAGCGGCTTTCAGCCTGCTTTCGCCCCAGTGGTTTCTGACGTGGTGCAGAAGCTGAGTTCAGACATGCCTGACCAGATCCACAGCATATATGTGTATGGCAGCCTGGCTGAGGGCACAGGCAGGGAGGCGTTATCCGACCTGGATCTTACGGTGATATTCACGCGGGAACTTGATGACCTTACTGCAGCCAAAATGCAGGTTGTTAAGGCAGAACTGGAACAGCAATATTCAGTCATCAGTAAAATTGATATCGACCCGGGCGTGTTGGATGAGGTGATGCTGCCTGCCAGTGCGAATCGCTGGGGCTACTGGCTGAAACATCACTGCGTCTGCGTGTATGGTGAAGACCTGCGAGAACGCTTTAAACCTTTCAGACCTTCCAGGGACATTGCCGTCGCCGTTAACGGTGATTTTCTCATCGTGCTGAATGGCTATATTTCTCTTATGAAGCCCTCACTGGAGCCTTTGCAACGACATGCGCTACAGCGGGCGGCAGCACGTAAGGCCATTCGTTCGACGAGCATTCTGAGAGACGACAATGATCCGGGCTGGCCGGCAACGCTTGAAGAGCATTGCGCAAAATTTAATGATCGGTATCCAGCTCTTGCGGAAGAAATGGACTACCTGCTGAGTGTCAGCCAGCGGCCGCGAGGCGATATCATGACTTTTGCCAGCAGGATTTCGACATTCGCTTACTGGCTGAATGCTGAATACAGCACGCGATGTCAGTAATCACCATTCGCTGGCTCCCTTTTAAGCGCACACTTTCCTTCCAACGCGGAAGAACGTCTGGCTGACGGACTACAGGAACATGAGTAAAAAAATAACACCGACACCACACGATGCGACATTCAAAGCATTTCTGACGCACCCGGATACGGCGCGCGACTTTATCGAACTACACGTGCCGGCAGAGTTTCGCGCCATTTGCGACCTCAGCACGCTAAGGCTTGAGTCCGGCAGTTTTGTGGAAGAAAACCTTCGCGCCTATTACAGCGACGTGCTTTACAGCGTTAAAACCACCCGTGGTGACGGCTATATCCACGTGCTGATTAAGCATCAGTCTACGCCCGATCGGCATATGGCGTTTCGTCTTATGCGTTACGCTATAGCGGCAATGCAGCGGCATCTTGATGCGGGTCATAAGCAGCTTCCACTGGTGATCCCTGTACTGTTTTACACCGGTCGGCGAAGCCCTTACCCCTATTCGACAGACTGGCTTCAGGAGTTCAGCGATCCGGATATGGCTGCCAGGTTATACGGCACGGCATTTCCACTTGTAGACGTTACGGCTATACCCGATGATGAGATTATGAATCACCGCAGCATGGCAGCGCTGACGTTGCTTCAGAAGCACATCCATCGACGGGATCTGGCGGAGCTTCTCGATCGACTTACGACAACGCTGCTGACCGGACATCTGACGGGACAGCAACTCATATCACTGATAAACTACCTTATACAGGCAGGCGAAACTGAAGACGCTGAAGCCTTTGTACGTAATCTGGCACAGAGAGTGCCGCAGCATGAGGAGGCTCTGATGACCATCGCACAGCAGCTGGAACAGAAAGGTATCGAAAAAGGTATCGAAAAAGGTATGCAACTGGGAGAGCATAAAAGCAGAGTCGATATTGCTGAAAAACTCCTCAAAAGTGGCATGGCTTTGACATCAGTGAAAGAAATGACAGGCCTGTCTGAAGAAGAGCTTTCTAAAATTCGTCATTAAGGCTTTTTATTCCCTGTCTGATACCCTGGCTCCCTGTCAGGATTTTCTGGCTTTGGTCAGTGACTAACTCTCAGATGGGCCATAATAGTAGCCTGACATTGGCTCAAGTGATCCCGAGCTAATGTCAGGGTTGTACTCTGGTTATCTGCCTCATAAACTTCATACGGTTTGGCTGCCTTTACTGAATATCAGTGATTAGAAGATGTAATAGGGGATCATCCACATCTGCTTTGCGTTTCCACCCGGCACGTGACAGTAGCGCATCCACCGCAGAGAGTTCGGCGGTAATACGGGTGGCCAGCGGTTTTATAAGGCTTCCCTGTTCATCAAAACCGGTTTCCAGATCGCTTTTCCGGAGGAAACAGCCGGGATTTTAGGATTCATCTTCAATGCCTGGCGCCCTTCCCAGTCGGATTCCGTGAGAACGCCGTAATTAATACCCGTCAGCGTAATGGCGTGCATCACGTGCTGGAGGCGGAATAAATCATTTTACGCCAGCAAATCACTGCTGCTTGCCCGCCAGAGATATTCCAGCTTACCCGGCAGATCCGCCCGAAGCCCTTTCTCCCGGCCTTCTCTGAGCAGCCAGCGAATGTCATTCGCCAGTTCACGCCGGAACAGGCGTTTCTTCTCAGCGGTCGCCAGCCACCTGCATAAAAAGAGATTTTCCTGCGCAGCGGAACTGACGGCTCCGGCCTGACGTGCCATGTTCAGTGCGATAAGTCCGCACCAGGCAAGGTGATCGACGTAGAGGTTTGAGGTATCCATACTTTGATTAATTTTTCTTTGATATGCGGATTTAATTGCCGATCCTAACCCGCGCGGGCTTCAATTTCATCCCTGTTTATCAGGGAACCTCTTTGCCCTTCAGGAGGCGAGGGGACTGACGGAGTAATATCGTGGTGCACACACAGCTACGCTGTTTCAAACGAGAATTTCTGTACTGATTTATTTAACCCGTCATAATGCGGGTTTTTTACAGCATTCCCGCCGGCATTTTCTGGATGTAAATAATTCAGACCATCACGCCTCAGACGGCAGCTGTGTTCGGGCATAAAGGCAAGCTGTATTCAGGGCAGCGCATAAGGAAATCTGAGCATAAATACAGTGAGAGCTGTCTTGTGTTGCCTGCCGTACAGCTCATGGACAATCAGCTGCCTGCCACTCTGGATCCTGACTTCCAGGACTGTCGTGACGCTGGTTGCGGCATTGTTTTCAGCTGATGCGAAACGACGGCCTACCAGTGTAGCCAGCTCCGCCTCGTTTAACCTCAGTATCATGCACCTCTGTTCCCTAAAGATCCTCAATCTAAAGAGGGTAGCTGAAAAGCAGGCATGCGATGACATTTGCGCGCCTTTAATGAGAATGTCCGCCCTGACAGTTGCTGCTGCCGGTGTTCATGGTGCAGGCAATTATATTGACCTGGTCGCCCAGCTTTTCGGCGGCACGCATCACTTTCGCGCGATTTAATTCAGCTACAGATGCGCCGGGCGTGAAGGTCCTGGACACGGCCGAACGGGCAACCCCCGCCAGCCGCGCCACGTCTTCTGCCTTTACCCAGCTTTTACCTTTCTCAGTTATCCGTTCTCCACCCTGCTGATTGCCCGCACTGATTACAAAGGGAAAACTCACATCAGGGCTACAACTTTTTTTAGAGATGCTGGCGGTGCCTCCGGTCAGGCAGGCTGCATTACCGTTTTCTGACGGATGAGTCTGTTAAGTTTTTCAGTGGCCAGACTGATTTCGTTCTGCAGCTGAAGATGCTCCCCCCGGGCCGCGCTCAGGCGTCTCTCGAACAGCAACGTTTCTCCTGCCGTGATTTTCTGTTCTTCCAGCGAATGCAGAATAATTTCTGACTCCCGCAGGTAGCACTTCAGCATTTCGATGTGAACTTCCTGAGCACTCATTACGTTCTCTGCGAGTCTACGAGCCATAACCACCTCAAAATTTCCTTATTCCCCAGGCAGAAAGCGTAATCATAAAAATCATGACTCGCTACTGGCGCAGTGTACTTTTGATTGGTTATGGATCTAATTGCTGAGACACCATACATCTTCGCGAAACCTGACCCCGTTTCGGCGGTATGAGATATTTAAGTTAGCGGACTGAACAGCCGATAAGATTGATATCTCAATTGCCGATAGTGTCTCACTGTCCCCTCACTCCAGAAATAATCCGCAGTTTGATTTCTGCAGGTTTATCTACAACGCTAAGCATGGTTGCCATACCCGAAATGAAACGCTTTTATCTCTTAAATGATGAACTCCAGGAACGTCAGTGACTGATAAAAGGTATCTATCACGATCATTGTTGAGGTTAACCAGTATCGACAGTCTAAAACGGAGTTCAAAATAATGAGCAATGCGATCAAACCTGCCCTTTCCGCCGTCTGGTCCACCGACGCTTGTGACTTCTGTGTTACCAGTCAGGAAAGCCCTGAGGGTCTTCTCCCCGCACTGAAAGGCGTTACGCTGAGTGAATGGCTGGAATTCGCACAGGCTGATAATGACGCAACGATTGCGCAGCAACTCACTGCAGCGCTGGAAATGTTGACCCCTTTTAACATCGAAGTACCGATTAACTGCCTTGACGGGACCAGACGCCGGGTGATCCTGTCTGGTTTGCCGGGATACACGACCAGTAACTCTCTTGGCCATTTCAATGGATTTATCCTTGATATAACCGGTCAGCGTAAAGCCCTTGAGGATGCTCTACGCACGGCGACCGAATACCGATTGTTGATTGAAAACAGCACCGACCTAATCGCGCATTGTGACAGGGACGGCAGGTACGTATCGATTTCGCCTTCTTATAGTGAAATGATTGGATATTCAGTGGACGAGATAGTTGGCCAGCGCGTGGTGGATTTCCTCCATCCTGACGACCGCGTATCCGCCGGAGATGCGTTAATGCATCTATTTGAGGGTGGTGTGCTGCCGGACGTCGTAGAAGTTCGCAAAAGGCACCGGGATGGCCACTACATCACGCTCGGTACTAAGGCTTGTGGGGTAAGTGATCCCTCTACTGGCGATAATATCGGAGCCGTGCTTGTCTCACGCGATATCACGCATGACAAGGAAAAAATGAGAAGGCTTGAGAAGCTTGCTACCCGGGACACGTTGACCGGATTGCCTAACAGGGCCTGGGTTTACGATAAAGTCAGAGGGATGCTGTCTGAGGGAGAAGATCTCACTTTCACAACAGTTCTTTTTATCGATCTTAATGGATTCAAACCCGTTAACGATACCCTGGGGCATGCGGCAGGTGACGTTTTGCTACAGCAGGTGAGTGAGCGATTAAAACACTGCATGCGCTCTGGGGACTCAGTGGCGCGCCTGGGAGGTGATGAGTTCCTCATAGCCGCTAAATGCCTTAATCGCGAGGCGGCTTCAGCGATCGCACAGCGTCTTATTGACAGCCTCCGGGAGCCATTCGTTATTCATAAAATGGAAGTGCGTATCGGGGCATCCATAGGTATCAGCCTTGCAGGCTTCGGATCAGTATCCGTCGATCAGTTATTTGATCACGCTGACAAAGCGATGTATCAGGCGAAAGCGAAAAGAACGGGCTCTTATCAGTTTTATGGTGGCTGAATAAAGGCTACAAAGGAGAGTTGAAAAAAACCGGCACATTGAGTGCCGGTTAAAAATTCAAGTTTCCAAGAGATTGGGTTTCACCCGGCACTAACTATAGATTAATTCAGAAAAAAATCGCTATCTTAAATTTAAAGTGGCTCCGCACAGGGCAGTTTTCAGAATTCCCCTTTGAAGTGAAAATCTTTAGGATGAAATAGACGTACGGCACGAGGGCAGATTACTGGCCAGCCCTGTATCACGTACTTATGCCATGCAATAAAAAAACCGGCATGGCAGCCGGTTTCAGTATCAATTCCAGGGGTTTACCATTTATAGTGGTTAGAATCTTCCCAGTCTTTCAGCTCTTTTTCAGCCTGTTCCTTGCCGTAACCGTAACGTTCCTGGATACGACCTACCAGCTGGTCGCGTTTACCTTCCGCGACATCCATATCGTCGTCGGTGAGCTTGCCCCACTGTTCTTTCACTTTGCCTTTGAACTGCTTCCAGTTACCGCTGATGCGATCTTCGTTCATGTCGGTCTCCTTCGTTAATTCACGGGCTGCCGCCTGGCAATCCCAGTTCAGAACTTCATGCTAATAAGTATGGATCATGCAGGGTATTTTTCCTGCCACTTATCACATTCTCGGAATTTTCCTGAGATAAAATCAGCCAAGCCGCGTAAAGCTTGATACCCGTAACATTGCCCTTATGGCTCTTCTTTAGTTGGCGACTTTCGCTCTATCCCTGCAATTTGTCTGCCCTGGCTTTTAGCTTCGTCATGCACCGCATGGATTTCAGTTACAAAACTATTTTCTTAAGTGCTGAAGGGGAAACGGTAAACTGACCAGGGGCCATGCGTTGCATCTGTACCCTTGTTGTTATCTGCCAGATACTCAATCTGAGGTGCGGGTACATAGATCCAGCCGTCTGAGATAACGAGAGCATCAGGCGTTATGAGCTTCTCATCCTTTATTAGCGTCTTGAGTGTGCCGTCAGGCTGAAGTTTATCGACAGAGCGTTTCTCCACATTGGAAAGATAAATATTCCCTGCCGCATCGATGGCCGATCCACCTATAGAAGGAATATCCGCTACTTTCTCAATTTGCCCCGCCAGTGTTTTATCACTTAACCGCTGATCTTTTAATGAAGCCGTAGGGATACGATAAAGCGGGCCGGCCGGGGGCGCATAGTAAAGCCATTGTCCGTCAGGGCTGACCTCGATAACGTCACTGTGCACGGTGGGGCGTTTTCCGCGGTTATCCTCAAGAATTCGGCCCTGGTAGCCTTTCTGAACGAGCCCATCAGGTTTACGCAGCAATGCATTTCCGGAGAGCCTTCTTATCGTTTTGCCTGTCTCAAGGTCGTGAATGATGACGCCGCCAAGCCCGGAATCAGTCACATACACGGAGTTACCCTTTATGCGCAGGTCGTTAGGCGCACCACCCGGCGGTAAAGCTATTTCATCAAACCGGATAACTGAAGCCGCTTCGCCTGTTGCGATGTCGAATGCGACAAGTTTTGCCGCACCCTTTGAAGGTTGCTCACCCTGAGGTGCACCCTGATCAACCGCCCACAGCCTGCCGTCACCGAAGTGATGGCAGGCATTTACGTTGACAAGGTTGTTGAGACCTTCATCACCCGGCGTCCATTTATTCCAGTGATTACCCGGGAAGGGGGCCAGGCCAGATTCGGTCACGCGCGCAAGCGCCGGAGACTTCTCATGCCCTTTAAAGCGGGGGAAGTTGAGGAACATGGTGCCACCGGCTGAGACAGCAAGGCCGTTGGCAAGCCAGGGTGAAGTGGCGGCAACCTGCAGTTGCGGATTAACCATCGACTCTGCCACAGCGAAGGCTGCCCGCGACAGGCACAATGTTGCGAGTCCGCCCGCAATAAATTCACGTCTTTGCATCGTCTGGCCTCCGGGTAAATGATTCAGACTTCCGGTATCCAGCGCTGCTGGGTGGCTTCAGCGTCATAGCGAATGCCTGAAGGCAGTGTAATGAGCTCGATGAGGACGCCAAAAGGTGTCATGCCGAACCACGTCTGATTGCCTGCCCCCTCCTCCTGAGCAAAGCAGTCGGAAGGGCCTTCAAGCATTTCTGCGCCATGCGCCCGCATTCTTTCCGCTGCCTGGTGAATGTCATCCACATACAGTGAGAAGTGGTTAATTCCCGGCAAGCCTGGATGAGCGGAGTGATCTTTCGCGGAAGGGTCTGTCTGAAATAACTCAACGTTGCACCCATTCTTCAGCCGCAGCATGGAGAGGCCGGTTAACCTGAGTTCCGCAGGGAAGCCATTGAGAGGAGCCATTTTCTTGCCCGGAATAAACTTTTCGGCATCAGCGGGCGGAACGATACGGTAGAGCACAGATGCATCCAGCGCGCCGATGAAGAAATGCTCGGCCTGCTTTAAATCAGAAACGGTAATGCCAATATGTTCAATTCCGCGGATCATCGGTTATATCCTTTTTAAAGTGATGTAAGAGGGCCAGCCGGGCTGTATCTGCAACGCTGGAACCCTACTCTCAGAAAAAACGGTTGAGGTTTAAGCGTGATCGGTCAGCGCCTGCGCCGCACAGATGAGAGCCAGGTGGCTCAACCCCTGTGGCATGTTGCCGCGCCACTCGCCGCTGCGGACATCAAACATTTCATTGAAGGTTTCGACGTTACCGCACTGGCAGAGCTTATCCAGAATCTCTTCCATCGCCTTTTCGGCTGACTGCGCTTCACCCATCGCTGCCAGCGCTTCGACCATCCAGAAAGAGCAGGCAATAAACGTGCTTTCTTCCTGCTCAACGCCGCTGTAACGGTATAGCATCGCGCTGCCGTGACCCAAGTCCTCCCGGATGGCACCATAGGTGGCACGCATGCGTTCCGGGTTAACCGTGTTGCCATAGTGGTGTACCAGTGCCAGAGCGGCATCGAGCTTACCGTCAGCGTGGGGATAGAAGAGGTAAGCCTGCTTTTCCTCTGACCAGCAGTGCTCCTCAATCCATTCACTGATTCGATCCCGCTCCCGCTCCCAGCGCTGAACCCAGGTGGGTTCGATATGTTTAGCTTTTGCCAGTGATACTGCGCTGTCGAGCGCCAGCCAACAGGCCATTTTGGAGTGGGTATAATGCTGTTCGTCCGGCAACTCCCAGATCCCGCTGTCTTTCTGACGCCACTGATCGGCACAGTAGTTCGCGAGCTCTCCCAGCATGCGTGAAGTTTCAAGATCCAGGATGTGGCCGGCACGGATGAAGAGTTCTGCCGTGGCCAGCATGTCGCCGTACATGCTGAGCTGAACCTGATCGCGTGCGTTGTTGCCGATACGAACAGGAAGAGAATGCTGATAACCGCGTAAGGAGGGGTAACTTTCTGCAGGCACCACGCCGCCTTCCAGCGTGTAACAGGCGCGCAGCCGGGTGCCGTGGCGTATGATGGTTTTCGATAACCATGAAAAAGCGGCTTTACAGTCTTCCAGCGCGCCCAGGAAAACGAACGATTTGATAATCAGGCAGGCGTCGCGCACCCATGCATAGCGATAATCATAATTCTTTTCTCCGCCAATGCCCTCGGGCAGTGAGGTGGTTGCCGCAGCGGCCAGTGCACCGGTTGGCGAATACCAGAGGAATTTGAGAGACAGCGCCGAGCGTCTGACGTGATCTGCATAACGGCCTGCGTAGCTTAGGCTGTGCGTCCAGTCGCGCCACGCCGTATGGCTGGTTTCAATACGGGCATCAACGGCTTGCAAATCAGGCACAGCCAGCGGCTCGCGCTCTGTCACCAGCAGGGCAACCAGCGAGTGACTATCAGGTCGGGTACGAAGCGTTGCGCGGATCACTCCATCGCCTCGCTCTGTTATCAGCCAGTCGTCAGACGTACGTAGCATAGCCATCAGTTCGGCAAGATGATAAACGTCACCCTGTTCAGTGTTATCCCGCCACGGAGAGCGGGTCTCGGCCACGGTGCCGAACCGTAATGTCAGGCTCAGTTCAACTTTGCCTTCGATCCCTTCAATACGTCTTGCCAGTTCGCTCCAGGGAAGACGACCGGCCAGCGTGCTGTTAATCGACTCAGTAATGAGTACGCTGCCATCCTGCGTAATAAACCGTGTTTCCAAGACGTTGCTGTCAGGGCGGTAGGCCCTTTCCGTACGGTAATCTGCAATGGGTTCAATCTGGAAAAAACCGCCGATTTCGGGGTCCAGCAGGCGGTCAAATAATGGCGGTGAATCAAGGTTTGGCGCACACCACCAGTCAATAGCCCCATCCGGGGCAATAAGTGCCACAGACCGACCTTCACCAATGGCCGCATAATCCCCAAGGCGGGCAAATCCATCCTCGCGCATCGGCGATCGTAGTACCTGATTATTCATTGCTTTTCCCTGCATGCTGAGACGACAACGTGGCCGCTTGCGGCCACGTTCTTCAAAAAATCCTGCTGATACTCAGACCGTGCCGGTGCCGCCATCGGAGCACCAGACCTGGCCGGAGGTAAAGCTGTTGGTGGTTTCAGCAAAGGTGACATAGAGAGGCGCAATTTCTGCTGGCTGGCCGGGGCGGCCCAGCGGGGCGGTGGCGCCAAACTGCTCAACTTTTTCCTGTGGCTGGCCGCCGCAGACCTGCAGTGGTGTCCAGTAAGGTCCTGGTGCGACAGCGTTAACGCGTATTTGCTGTTCGCCCAGCTGTTTCGCGAGGGCTTTGGTGAAAGCGGCTATCGAAGCTTTTGTCTGAGCGTAATCCAGTAAAATGGCGCTCGGATCGTAGGCCTGTACTGAGGTGGTATTAATGATGGATGAACCGGCAGGCATGTATTCCAGCGCCGCTTTGGTTATCCAGAACATCGCATAAACGTTGGTCTTAAATGTAGCGTCAAAATCTTCCGTAGAGAGCGTACGAATAGATTCATTAAACTGCTGCCGCCCGGCATTATTAACCAGAATATCGAGACCATTTAATTGGCTGGCAGCTTCGTTAACCAGTTTCTGACAAAATTCTTCAGAACGAATATCGCCTGGGATAGCAACAGCTTTTCGTCCTTCGGCTCCGATTAATTTTACGACTTCTGCAGCATCCTGCTCTTCATCCGGCAGGTAATTAATCGCGACATCGGCGCCTTCACGCGCATAAGCGATAGCAACGGCGCGGCCAATACCGGAATCTCCACCCGTAATCAGTGCCTTACGACCGGTAAGGCGTCCAGTGCCCCGGTAACTGGTTTCACCGTGGTCGGGCCGTGGCTCCATTTTACTCGCCAGGCCAGGAACAGGCTGATGTTGTTTTTTAAACGGCGGCTTCGGATATTCCTGTGTGATGAGAGTTTTATTAGTGAATGAGTTCATCTGTGTCTCCTTTTTGGTGATTAAATTAAGCCTGGCAAAGTTGTGATGTTTGTCACGTTAATAGACTCAAAAAAGTAAAAAAAGAAAATTAAGCGAAACGCAATATCTGGTGAATATCAGGCATGAAAGCTGGGATCGAAAGGTAATTACTTAAATTGGGAGGTATTGGAACAGGAACATTCAAAAAAAATCGTCCCGGCACTAACAGCGTTATTGATTAATATCCATTTGCTTAAGAGAACTAACAGACTGCCTGTGACGTTGATATGATAATTTCAGTAGGTGAAGGTTTATTGATTGAACTGTCTGGTTGGGCGTTTAACCGTAAAATGTCACCGATTTTAATCTCAGGGTACTTCTATCAGAAGCCAGCACCAATCATCATCGCGCCTGACTCAATAAACAATGGCCGCTATAAACTGGTCCGTTATACGGCACGCTATGAGCAGCACGCAGGCGAACAGGAAAATGTACATTCAGCTGCCAGTCTGCGCTGAAAACATCATACATACAGTCTGTGTTACTTATTCCCAGCCTGCCTGAACATCCCCCTGCCCGACCGCCCTTTAAGCAGCGGCCTTTCAGGCGCACTGAAGCCAGACGGTCGCAGACGAAAGAAAGAACCCGCGGCACCGCTAACAGCCACGAAGGACCCAGTAGTTACAGCATTCAACCCAAAGCCTTGAACGATTTACCGGCCCTCCGGGCCGGGCGGCGGGGGCTGGTCAGTGGGGGCAACCGGGGTGCAGGTACGGCGCGGGTCCGAGGTGAGAGGGGCGCGATGGTTCAGACTGGCTGACTACAGTTATTTCTCTGACTGTTGTAACTAATTGCACTATCATGGGCCCGCGTCCGCGGGAGCTACCTTAAACCTCTGAGTGGCGCGGCCGCTGCAAGCGAAGGCTTTATTTATTCCCGCAGAATGCAGGCATGAACACCTTATTTATTTTTCTGACGGAAGTCATGACGCAGGGAATTAAAAGAAAATATGACGACGAACACAGACGACCGCGTAAATATGCCCGCGGTGAAATGCAGTACCGGAAACTGTGGCTGCCGGAAAATCTGCTGATGGAATTACGCGTGGCGGCGCGCGTCCGGCGATTTACCACCAACGACGAAATTATCAGCCGGTTAATAACGTCGATGCAGTTTTCACCCCGCCGTCACGTCATAAAAACGGATGAGGGACAGCGGCTGGTTGCGCTGGCCAGGAAGTTCTATGAGTTTATTCAGTCGCGTCTGGATATTATCCGGGTGGAGTTTCAGCAGAATGAAATGAGACAGGCAGAAAAGAAACCGTTCGCCCCCGGAAAAAACACGGCCTTCAGCAGCAGCTTTCCGGAGAATTTATGGCGTGACATGGAAATCAGTGCCCGCTTTAACCGCCGCAGCGTGAACATGGAAATACAGCAGCACCTGCTAGCCTCGCTGAATTATTTAACGGAGCAGCAGCTGCCGGAGAACGAAGAGGTCAGAAGGCTGCGCGAGCTGGCCATATTATTTGACGAGTTTATTCTGGAAAAAGAGGTGGTGGCCGAGAATCCGCTCACGGGTAAACAGTAGGAGTCCTGATTTTTTTCATTAAAATTAATAAATAGTCTGCTCATCCACTCCCTTTATTTTCCACAGCAGAGATTAAAACCAGAGGCATGGCCGCCGCAGCGGGAGCATTCACGCACGGCGGCTATGGAAAATAAGATTAGGATAAATTTATTGGGTCATGAGGAAGTGAATAAGTTTAACATTCCTGAGTAAAGATACTGTTATCCACAAGCTTTGTCTGAAATCACTGACAAGCAAAATGGCATACTGAGACTCAACGTCAACGCACTGAAATTTCCAGCCTTAAAGAGTAAGTCACCACACTCTTCACCCTCACCTGAAAAAACCATGGCCTTTTATTTTATCGAATAATCAGGGTTACGGAGTGAATGAATCAGAGAAAGCTCAGGAAATTAAATACCCTTTGCAGTTGGGTCAGGCTCACTAGGCAGGGTACACAGTATCCTGAGCAGCGGATGGTGCATATTCCGGTAGCGTTACGCTACCGGATTTAAATCCTTATGCAGAAAGTGTCACTCTTCCAGAATAAAGTGTTTGCTCTCGGCTTTATCTTCAGCCGTGCTCATTCCTGTCAGGTTCTGGTCAATTATCTCTTCCAGCGCCTGCGGACCGGACTCCCCGCGCAGATGCAGATACATTTCAGTGAGCATGGCCATCATGATGCTGGTTCCCTCACGGGTGCCCGCCACGCGGCGTATTAAATCCCGGTTAAATTCTTCCGCGTCGAATTTATTCCCCTCGCCCTGGTGTTTTTTCACCATCAGACCGATGCCGACGAGTTCATTCACAACGGAGGAAAAGTTAACCTCACCGTGACTGGCACCATTTTGCAGTTCAATCTGCACTAGCTCCTGCACTTCCCTTTCCGTTTTTTCTTTAAAGTAGATGTTCCTGCGCGCCATGCGGGTATTCCTTGTGATCCGGGATTATTTTAATCCTGCCGGGTATGTTTAATTTTAAGTATTTTAATCAGGGAGCAATCCTGAACGACTGCATTCCGGTATAATCTCGTTTACCGTATTATTTACACCGGCTTCAGTGTGTGTCAATCCGGCACTGTTTAATTTATCCGGAAGGTGTGTGAATCCGGCACTGTGGCATATTTTTATGTGTGTCAATCCGGCACTATGGCTGAT
>JRUP01000048.1 GCA_000773965.1 Enterobacter cancerogenus | reverse complement strand
TGCCACCGGCTGAATATGAAGACCTATATTATCAACGGCTCAAAAGTGTCTAGATTACCCGTGGCGATTCAGGATGATATAATTGATTTTGTCACTAGCAATGCAAAATCATGCATTTTTTCTTATGATAAAATGCAAACTCTTGCCACCTGGGAAGAAAGAACCAATATCGACGGCAGAATTAACGCAATAAGCAACATTAAAACGTTCAGCCTCTCAGAAAAAATCAGGACCAACAAAGAAATAGCCAATTTCATTAAAATGCTCTTTAATAACAAACGCACGTTCGAGCTTGTCAGTTCTGGCAATATTGAAATAAATTACTTCCACAATTTAGATGATGCAAGAGGCTACCTTTATAGTTTAGATTCAGGAAGCTGGGAAGTTCTTCGGTTCACGCCTTCGCAATACGATAAAGAACATCATGATAAATATGCAAACGTTTACAACAAGACATCACACCGTGTAATTGGGCAAGAGTTTGACAACGTTGCCGTGACAATTGATGAATACTTCGAATATGATTCTGACGGCCGACTGGTCTTTAAAGGAAGGTCTTATTACTATCCACTAAAAATGCTTTTCCAAAATATCACACGAGCCAGGAAAAAACTGAACCCTGTAATAATCAATAACCAGGTCTTATTAAATAGATGCCTGTCAATATTAAAATACCCCCCCTTTCTCAGGGGGTTTCTGACAAAGTCTCCACCTCTGTTTTTATAAACGTATTTGTATGCAACTCCCTATTTTAAGAAGGAGGAATGGATAGACTTTGTAGCAGTTAACACTGCCTTTAGTTCGCCATCAGACCTTAGCCTTTAGGCCCGAAACGCATTCCTTCACGGTTCGGCGGAGCTTACCACCTTTGTTGGTAAGCGCAGTCGGGCTGACGACCCGGCCACGCCGGAGAGCCGACGGGGGCCATTGAAGAGAGGTCATTAAATTATCCTGCAAAGCCTATCCACCAGCCATTCTCAGAATGAGATATTCATAACCACCTTTATTCAGGGGGAAGAACTTCAACAACTCTTTCAGGCGAAGGCTGCGGTAAGTGTATGGGTCCAGCAGGAAAATTCCAGTGGTGTTACTCTGCGCTGTTATTCTGAACGTGCCAAACTTGACGGCCTTAATGCTCAGACAATCCCGATGCGGCTTATCACTGGTTCGAGGCAGAACGCCGAACCATAACTTTCTCTGAGACGCAGAGACAAGGCTAAGGGTAATCATTATTGAGTATGGAACTGAAATCATCTGAAGCGCTTTTTTTATTAGCGGCGGGTGGAATGTATGCATTGAGCGTTTTGCTTATACGGGATATTTTAAGAGCACAAACTGCTACCCACCCCCATGTTAAAAAGGCCACAACAAAGACTAACAGGGACTTCAGTAATTGCGTGACGTCACTTTGTATGAAACCACTGTATACCTCTGAACCTGTGATCACTAACAAACATATCATTACCAGAGGTACGAACCAGATATGGTATTTGTGTGGATAAATATATCCCTCAGAGATTTTGTACATTCCCTGATAGCGCAAAACTGTTTTAAGGGACGGAATCAATGACTGCGCATGATCTGAACAGATGCATATGATTTTATAGGATAGATCACGGTCTCTGTGCAGTCCGAATGACTGAAGACGGAACTGCTGTTCTGCCTTAGCTAACGGGTCAGCTACCGGGGCAGCTGTATCTCTGAGCCACTTAACCGCTTTTATCTGCTCAGGCAAAGGGCGTGAAAAGAAATCTCTGCGATGAAACTGCATATACTTTTTTGCCAATGCACCGATGATCGTAACGAGAAAAACAGAAACGACCTGAATACTTAACAGATCTTTTAATTCTTGAATCATAGCTGTTTCCTTGCTCCTCTGACATTAAAGAAAAGTAATATATTAATTAAATATCAGTTGATTATATTAAAACTTACTTTGGCTTACTCCATTTCGATGGCCATCTCACTCAATCATTTCGTTCTTTAAAGCAGTCCTGCTATCTGCGGCAGTAACTGTTCGATCACCCCTGCCACGTTTCTGACCTTATGCGGGATAAAACGGGCGTCGGGGAAAACGACATACAGGAAACGATCTGGCAGCTTCCAGTCCGGAAGTACCGGAATAAGCGTACCCGCCTGCACCGCTTTAGTTACGAGCGGCAGCTGCATACCACCAATGCCAATCCCTGCCTGTAATGCCTGAAGCAGGCCTTCACTGGTGCTGGTCTGAAAGACGGTATTCACCTTCACATCGACCGTCTCATTTTCTGAAATCAGCCGTAAGGGGGCATCATGCATAATTCCGCTGAAACGGATGTGTGGCAGCGCTGGCAGGTCAGCTGGCGAATACACCGGTGAGAACATGGGGGCGGAAAAAAGCTGGATCTTGACCCGCGCCAGCACGCGTGACGCATGTTCATCCGGTGGCTGGCTTCCTAGTCTTATGGCGATATCCACCCCTTCGGTAATCAGGTCTGCAATGCGATCGTCCAGGGAAATTTTAAGATGTAATCCCGCATTGGCTTTCTGCAGGTTCAGAAGGTGAGGAAGAAATAGCTGGCCAAGGCCACTCGGAAGCTGCACATGAACTTTGCCCTGCCACTGATGATCACCGGGAGACAGGTTGCTTTCCGCCTCACGCATTGCTTCCAACAACGGCTGCATATCACGCTGGTAACGCTGTCCCTGCTCGGTAAGTGCCATCTTACGCGTCGTACGATTCAGCAATACCACCCCGAGCTCCTCCTCCAATGCGGCAATCTGCTGGCTAACCGCAGATTGTTTCAACCCGATTTGACGTGCAGCTTCAGAAAAAGAACCGGCTTCTGCAACATGCAGAAAGGTAGAGATAGCATTAAGTTTATTATTCATTTAGCTATTTCCATTATAAGTACCATCTAATTATGGGGGTATATGCGGAAAAAATAATATATCACACTCTCTGAACCCCTACTTCGGAGTCACAACATGAATAACTTAAATAAGGTCGCACTGGTCGCAGGTGCAACGGGTATTGTCGGTAGCAATCTCGTAAAAACGCTCCTTCAGGATGGCTGGGAAGTGATCGGCCTGAGTCGCCAGGCGCTACCTCATCCTGATAGTATTCCGGTCGTATGCGTTGATCTGCTTGATGAGAAACAAAGTGAAAAGGTGCTTCAGCAATTAAGCAGCATTACACATATCTTCTTTAGCGCATGGGTAAATGCGGCGAACTGGACAGATATGGTTGGGCCTAACGTGACCATGCTGCGTAATCTGGTCAGTAATATTGAGAAAGTGGCTCCACTTCAGACGGTAAGCCTGATGCAGGGCTACAAAGTCTATGGCGCACATCTCGGGCCCTTTAAAACACCGGCAAGGGAGAGCGATCCTGGCGTGCCGGGCGCTGAGTTTAACGCCGCGCAACTGGCTTGGCTGAGTGATTTTCAGCATGGGAAAGCCTGGCACTGGAATGCTATCAGGCCGGGAGTGGTTGGCAGCGCAGTGTCCGGCAATACCATGAATCTTGCGCTGAGCATCGCGCTATATGCTTCGCTTTGTCAGTCCCTGGGGTTACCGCTCCGTTTTCCGGGTTCTGAACGCACCTGGAATAGCATTGTTGATCACACCGATGCGGGTTTACTGGCAGAAGCAACAATATGGGCAGCCACCACGCCGGGAGCAGCAAATCAGGCTTTCAATGTGAATAACGGCGACATCTGGCGATGGAGCGAATTGTGGCCGCGAATCGCACGCTGGTTTCAGCTGGAATGCGCACCACCGGTCAGACTTTCATTTCACCAGATGTTTAGAGATTACCAATCTGCATGGCGCGACATGGCATTAACTCACAATCTTGTGGAAGCTGATATTCTGCAGATCAACGACGGTCAGTTTGCAGACTTTGTATTTGGCTGGGAATACGACATGTTTGGTGATGGCAGTAAATTACGCCGCGCAGGCTTTCAGAAAATGCAGGCAACTGATGAGATGTTTTTTAGTCTATTCAGAGAGTTGAGGAGTTTCCACCATATACCCCTGCAACGCTGAAATGTAAGGTTGATAGGGGAACAATGATGTTCAGGCACGGGTAATCTCACGTCCTTAAAAGGTGATACTCTGGCTGGCTGGGATTGACTTCAGTCAAGGTATTATCCGCTGTATGCGATTTGCAGATGTTCCATACATTTATCAGGACGATGGAAAACTGTACGCCACCAGACTTCCTGATATATGGGTTTGCAAATTCTGTAGATAAATGATTATGCTCAAAAACTGACTTTAAGCTATACGCTCCCCCTTAGGCTCATAAAGTGAGAATACTTAATGACTCCAATTCCTGCTGGTCTGTTCGATGTTTATGCCTTATCACTGCCCAGAGGGCTGGGATTTGGTGATGATCCTCCAGTTAGCGCATGGCGCAGTCATAATCATTTAACAATCGGCGCGCTGACTCGCAATTTCCATAGCGGAAAGCACGGTGTTCTCATAATGCGACGCCGTGAAGACGATATATGGTCAGTGCTGCACAGGGAATCAGACACTTTTAGCGAAGAAGGAGCTTTAGACATTATCTGTAAGGCATGCAATGAATCAGCGAATCGCGCTCCCTTGCCCCCGGGAGTTCACAGACGTGCACCGCTATGGGATGTTGAAGGAAGAGAACCAAGTGGCATTTTCAAACTACTCGGACATCCTTCCAGAGAACCTGGCGCATGGATGCTGAATCAATTGTATCTTGCAATGCCTAATCCTGATACTCACTGGGCAAGAGAGTGCCAGTCTGATAATTTTCACACGCGAATTTGGGAAGCCATTCTCCTGGCCAGTTTCCGTGAACAGGGGATGTTAGTCACCCAGGAACAGCCCTCTCCTGATTTTCACGTAACAAACAGAGCTGGTGGAGGAGCCTAGGTTGAAGCTGTAACAGTTAATCCACCTGAGCGTTATGACCACGCCAGAGCAGAACCTGTGGAGCCTCCCCTGAATCGGCAAGAAAGAGTATTAGGAATTGCGGCAGAACGTTACGCGCGAACCTTGCGAAATAAATTGCGTAAGGATTACACCAGCCAGCCTCATGTCGAAGGAAAGCCATTTGCCATTGCAATCGCTGACTTTCACGCTCCGGGCTCGATGATGTGGAGCCGTGAAGCACTCATGACTTACCTCTATGGGTTTTATGGCAGAGAAATAGAAAAAAATGGGAAGGTTGTCATTTCAGTTGAAACCGTTGATTGCCTTTTAAGTGACCCCAAAATCCGCGCTGGTTTATTCTCTTCACATGACAATACAGCCCTCTCTGCGGTTATTTTTTCAAATGCAGCGACGCTGTCTAAGCTGAGCAGAGTACCAGTTTCTTCCGGTGCGCTAATCGAAGGCTACCGGTATATCAGGATCGGGGGAGTTTGCTGATGATTCGCCAGGAGCAACACGTGGAATTCCCTTTAGTATGGACGTAACCAGCGACGAATATCGTAGCTTATGGAAGCCCTATAGTTATGAGCCATGGACTGCAGAATTTGAGGTTTTTCATAACCCATACGCGAGATTTCCTATCAGTTCAGCGCTGTTTCCGGAGGCCACGCACTGGCTTCCTGTGAATGGTGAGATAACTTGCAAACGCTTTTTAAAACTAGCATTTTAAAGAGCCAAACCTTGATTCAGCGCTCAGACGTGCCGGTTCCTCACGTAGAGAGCCTTATCTTTCAAGACACTCATGACTCGGACCATAAAATGGCCTGATAGCAACCCGCCTGTTCGCTTTAATCAGATTAGGTCCACATTGGGCGAACGAATCATGCATATGCTACCCTCGGATAATGGATGGCTAAAGCGTGAGCCTGAAAAGATTTTTAAAAACGAAAACTGTGATAAACCTTCAACAAATTTATCAGCTGTTAGCGGCACCACCTACCTGACAACCTATTGATTTAATTCAATTACCTGGCTGGCCAACACCGTTTCTGCCTCGCAAATAAGCCTTTCGAGCAACTCGGCATGATGCTGCATCGCAAATGCTGAACGAATTAATTCCTTACCTGAATGTCATTCAGGCTCGGCAGAATCAGCCACATCAAGCGCAGGTGTCAGACTCACTTCAATTAGAGCACATTGTGCAGACCGCGCCTTAAGTCCGGCAATGTTAGCCGGAAACCGTGTAAGGTCGATTTCATAATGATGATCAGGCGGCTGAAGGCCCCCACTGAATGCCATACTACGAAACAGTGAATGCGCATTCATACACCCATCTCCTTTCTACCCAGTAATCCGGCAATCTCAGCTGGTTTTATACCCGCTGATACTAATCCTTCAATGCGGATCAGCATCTGCCTTATCATTGCCGGCTCAAATTTTTCAGCATTAAGGATATACAGACCGGTATGATCCGGATTTATCCAGATAAGCCCGTGCCAGAAAGGCGATTCATCCCCCGGGCTAAGAATATCGATCGTCAAGTGCTTGCACTTGCGGTGGGTCAGCCGCAAATGAACAGGGAATACGCCGCCCCACTCTCCGCGACCTTCGCAGTCATTACGCCAGGCATCGCTGAGTTTCAGCGCGTTAAGCACTGCCCCACTCAGGCGGTGGCGATACTCCTCACCGCGCGCGATAGGACTCATAGTCGGAGAGCGAAAACTGCTGTAAACGTGAGAGCGTGAACGTCTCATCCCGGATCATTTCACCTGAATGTACGTTCATGTAACCGCCAGAAAGCCGACCGTAATAGCCAGCAGGCTTGCCCTCACTAATAAATTCTTTAGGCTGGATAAATGGCATATCCGATTCCTCATAATTTGATTGTCATGCCCGTGCGGGGTTGCAGCTCCGCACGGGCAATCTCCAGTGCCTTCAGGCCATCTCAATTTTTTCAGGTCCCGCGTTCTTAATGCCCTCAATGGATTGCGAGATCGGAGCTGTATCATTCAGAACGGTTAGATTTACCTGATATGTCATCATCAAAATCTGCCAGCGGATGGCTTTCCTGCGGCGTACTCTGGGATCCATTCTGCGACTGGTCTGCACTGCGACCTCCTCTGCCCCCTTTGCCGTTATTTACTGGTGCAGAAGGCGGCTGCTGGGGCTGACTTTTCACCGGTCTGTTTGTCTCGCCAGGTTTCTGATGTGGCCAGCGTGATGTTTGCGACCGCACCGCCGTTCGGCATGTAGCGAATTTCAGGGTCCTGTCCCAGATTGCCTACCAGAATGACTTTATTTACGCCGCGTGAAGCCATGATCGTTCTCCTGTATCAGTTTGCTGTTCACCACATCACCCGTTTGAGACCCTTCGCCGCAGGGGCGTTAACAAGTGCATGTGACGGCAGCCGTCCGGGGCGGAGGGGAAATTTTTTCAGGTCTAACGCAGTGGCTGGACATAAATTTCACCGGAGTTCATTTCACTCTAGACGTCCACGGCAACTGTGCTTGTCTTAGCCCGGCGACAGGACTTAAGCGGAGAGATAATGCGGAAACTCAGAGTACGATGCAGCCGCAACGCCGAATGAGCGGCAGCGAAACGACGTTGCGCCTCAGAGCGATGCCGAATTCAGGGCGTCGCGGTTTGCGCCTGCTCAGAGCAGGCTGCAGGTATGGCACTATGCCTTCTGCGATTTCAGTTTTATTGTCCGGCCATCCGGATTCAGACGCGCCGGCATCAGACGTAGGCAAAACCGGCGTAATAAAGCGGAATGGATCTTGCGGGAGGGTTTCATTTCACAATCCTTATGCAAAAACTTCCTTAAAACGAGCAGTTATCATACAGAAGCAAGTAAAGTTAAAAAAACCCGTACCGGCTTTTTCAGAGAAGCGCCAATGTGGCCATTTTTTTGCAACTCTGTCATCTGTGTCCTGCCCGGCGGTCCGAAGGCCTATCACGAATTTTGCAGAAATAATGGGGATTATCTGGTTATCTGAGTTAGGTATGGAAACCGGCGCGGGTTCGTTATCCACACCAGCACTGCACATTTGATACTTAAAGCTGTGGATAAATTGTCTCAGCCCGTGCAGTTCGGAGCGCGCAGCGAGTTGGTCATTTTGTGAGCAAATATCGCTAAATATCGCATTAAACATCAACGGACGTATCTATTTGACTGCCCTCCCCTGCCATCAGCATCTTGCGTCGGCCTCAAAGCCAGCTAATAATACTGTAAATACATACAGCACTATTAGAAGAGATGATTGTCATGTTTAATGCCTTTGAGTTGATTAACCCGGCTGCAAATCCGCCCCCCAGCTACAGGCCAATTTTTCTGGAGCGCGTGCCCTGCGGGTTTCCCTCCCCCTGTCAGGACTACGCCGAGCATGAATTGGACCTCAATGAGCATCTCATTACTCACAGGGCAAGCACTTTCTTCCTTCGCGCACAGGGCAGCAGCATGCAGGACATTGGCCTGTATGACGGTGACCTGCTTATCGTTGATCGCTCACTGAAACCTGAAAACAGTGACATCATCCTCGCGGAGGTTTACGGCGAGTTTACGGTAAAACGACTGCTGATCACGCCTGACGGGCCGGTTCTGCAGCCAATGAATCCTGCCTACCCCGTAATAAAACCTGATCCTGATTCGCTTCAGATTTTCGGCGTGGTCATCCATTTCGTTCATACCACGCGCCGGAGAAACTGAATGTTTGGGCTTATCGATGTGAATTCATTTTATGCGAGCGTGGAGAAAGCGTTTCAGCCCTCGCTGAGGAATGAGCCCGTCTGCATCCTTTCCAATAACGATGGCTGTGTTATAGCAAGAAGCAAAGAAGCCAAAAAATATGTACGCATGGGAGAACCCTGGTTCAAGATTAAAAACCAGCACTTTCCCGTTAAGATCCATTTTTTCTCCAGCAATTACGCGCTTTAGTAAGTTACGTGGAATGCAACTCTTTTAGCCGGAAATTCATAATAATGGCTGCGTTTATAAGTGAAGCTTCTGGCGCAAATCACGCCGGTATCAGGCTTAATTATGCGACGATATTTTTTTGCAGCAAGATGCCGTTTTTTTGCTCAAATACCCCTCCAGCCCTAATGCATTGGCGCAGTCAGCCGATAAATAATGTGTGCCTCATCAGGGCACATATAACCGATATTGCGACTGATTGTGCTGATGGCTTCCTCCCGGAAGCCATTTTTTTATTACGCTGCCTGTACGGGACCGCCAGGGCCCGGATTCTGAACCCTTTCCCACGAATTTGATAGTAATATCAGCCCTGCAGGCAACACAGAAGATCAGAACTTAGCGTTCAGAAAAAATTTGGGTCAGAGTGGCCGGAAATCAGGGCGCGGGAGAGATGTTCATCACTGAAGACAGAGCGCAGGCAGGCTGAACAGACGTTAAAAAAACAGGGGCGGTCAGCCCCTGAGAACATTAATGAGATAAACGGACTTACTCGTGTCGTGGAGTGTGGCCATCGGATTAACCACCTTCATGCTATCGGCTATCCGCTGAAAAACTTTAGCCCGGTCTTCTGTGATGCTTACTGTTTTTCATATCGCTCCACGTCCTGTTCGGCCTCCTCCAGCTCGGACATCAGCGCCGCGAGGTCCACCATTCCGGCCGCCGGATTGCGGCTTGCCCGCCGGTAACGGATCCGGAGCGCGCTCAGGCGTATCAGCGCTTCTCGATAGGGCGTGGCACCGTTTTTCATTATGACGTCTCCTCTGTGCATGAAGGCATGGTTTTCCCGCTCCTGAACAGACTTTAGCATGCACGGATATCCCCACGGCACCCTGTGGTCAGGAGAAGCATGCGCTGCGTCACAAATGTGTCTCCCGCGTTTCAGACAGAGCCGGAGGGGATGGCGGGCAGGAAGGATATAAAAAAATCTCCCGGGGTGTTCCGTCCCGGGATCAAGGCTGGATTTCACATAACCGGTCTCACGCCGGCTGTGTAAAGCGGACCAGGGGTCCTGATGGGCGAACTGCTGGCGTCACGGACGGCCTTCTGCGTGGCCGGGTGCAAAGGGCTACCTTAATGCAACCCTGGAAAAATCATGTCAGGAACTCTCTGGTTCTGCTTATTTTATTCTGACCCGTGCAGAAATATAACTCTCAGGGTCCAGATTTCGCTGAATTAAGCCCTTAAGTCCACTCTCAACTGTACAACACCACCGGACGGCATCAGGATACCTTCAATATCATCAGGAGGTGCTCCATGTCCGCTGCCGCACAATCTGCACCCGT